>NZ_WITC01000099.1 GCF_009601505.1 Sinorhizobium terangae | reverse complement strand
CCTCCGGATGGACGACGATGTCGGGCCGCAGCTGCGCGATCATCCGCCGAGGTTCACCGCATCGCCGATGCCGGTGTTCATGCCCTGCCCACCGGCCGGACTGTGGATATGGCCGGCGTCGCCGGCGATGAATACCCGCCCGACGCAAAAATGCTCGGCGACCCGGTGGTGGAGCCGATAGGTGGAGAACCAGTTGGCCGCCTTGACCACGACGCCGGTGAGCCGCTCGACCTCGGCGCGGATCGCCTCGAAGCGGACCGTCTCCTCCGCCGCATGGCTGCCCGGCACGATGCCGATCAGCCGCACCGAGCCCGACTGGCGCACTGGCAGCACGATCGCGAAGCCATGCGTATCGAGGCAGACGTTCAGGCCGCTGCAGGCATTCTCCACCGCCACATCGGCGACATAGAACGACTGCTCGTAGGTGCCGCCCGGAAAGCCGAGCTTCATGCCATGGCGCACCGTGCTGCTCGCGCCGTCCGCGCCACAGAGATAAGCGGCCCGGATGACCTCGCTAGTGCCGTCCTTCGTGACGGTCGCGGTCACGCCTGAGGCATCCTGCTTGAAGGTGACGAATTCCGCGCGCCGCTCGACGGCAACGCCCATTTTTTCGAGGTGGCCGATCAGGATGCGCTCGTGAATGTCCTGCGGTAGCGCGAAGGCGAAGGCATAGCGGCTGAGCCCGGCACCGAAATCGCCGAGCTTCAAGGTTGCGGCGATCCCCGACGGCGTGCGCACGGCCAGGCGCTCGACACGGATGCCGGCCGCCAGCGCGTCGTCGACGATGCCAAGCTGGCGATAGAATTCGAGCGTGCGTGCCTGCACCGCGATCGCCCGCGAGGTCTCGCCCGGCCCGGGCGCCTTGTCGATGATCCTCAAATCGATGCCGAGCCGCTTCAGCCACAGCGCCAGAACCAACCCCGTAGGTCCGGCGCCGACGATCAGAACCTCAGTCTCGGAAGTCTTCATCGAACCTACATTGCCTCCGTGGGCTCCCCGAACAGAGGTCACTTTGAACTACTTCATCGTTCTGTACAGCTGCAAGCAACGAGCTCCGCCTCCACCGGGCGACACTCGGGACTTTAGCGATTGCTCATCAATGGGATCGCACATAGACTGCAACACGCGAGATGAGATAACAGCGGGGGCGATAATGGCCATCTTCATGGACCGGCATGACCTCAAGGGGTACACAGCAGCCGACGTCGCCGAGGCGCATCGCAAGGATCTCGAAATCCAGGATCAGTATGGCGTAAAATTCCTCACCTACTGGTTCGACCAGCAGCGCGGCACCACTTTCTGCCTCATCGACGCCCCGGGCAAGGAAACCGCCCAGTGCGTGCATCGCGAGGCGCATGGGCATGTTGCCGGCGAGATCGTCGAGGTCGCGCTTTCGGCCGTCGAGGCTTTTCTCGGTCGTATCCAGGACCCGGAGCCGCTCGCCGGCGATCTGCAGAACAACAAGGACTGTGGGCATCGCGCCATCATGTTCACCGATATCGTCGGCTCCACGGAAATGACGGCGCGCCTTGGGGACCGCATGGCCACCGAGTTGGTCAGAGCGCACGATTCGATCGTGCACAGGTGCCTGAACGAGTTTGGCGGGCGCGAGGTGAAGCACACCGGCGACGGGATCATGGCATCCTTCGCGTCGACGAAGCACGCGGTTGATTGCGCAATCGCGATTCATCGTGATTTCCGGCGCTACAACAGCGGAAACGCCGAACCGATCCACATCCGCATTGGCATCGATAGCGGAGAGCCGGTCGAGGACAGCAACGATCTTTTCGGCACCACGGTGCAACTCGCGGCCCGCCTGTGTTCGGCTGCTGCCGCCGATCAGACGCTTGTTTCGGAGAACGTCTATCGCGAGCTTGGCAGCCCGGACGCCTTCAGCGCAATGAAACGTCGGCGGCTCAAAGGGTTTTCCCGGCCCGTTGCGGCATTCGAATGCGCCCCGGCAGGGTCCGGATCGCGGTGATTTTTGGCCCATGAAATGAAGACCCGCCGCGCTCGTCGACGGTACAGTCCGCACCGTCACCTCATGAGCCTGGGCAACTGGGCCGCTAAGGCATCGACCGCAAATCGCACCTTCAGCGGCAGATACGGCGTCTGCAGCCATAGCGCATGATTGTCGAAGTGGAGCCCGGGTTGATCGGACAGGAGCGGCACGAGCGCACCTGCCTCGATGCGCTCTCGAACAAGCCAGCCGGGAAGCCAGGCAAGCCCCAGGCCGGCGACGGCGGCGTCGGCGATCGCGTCGAGATCATCGAGGCGCAGGCGGTTGCGCGGCGTCACCTCTGCCGGAAGCCCATCGTCACGCGGAAACAGCCAGGGGTGAACACGGCCCGACCGGCTGTAGATGATGCCGTGATGGCTGCCGAGGTCCTCGATCTGCCGTGGCGGGCCGTGCCTATCGAGATAGGATGGCGAGCCACAAACGACCATGTGATGGCGCGCGAGGCGACGCGCGATCGTCCCTGCCCTGTCCTCCAGATTGCGGCTGCTGGCTGCCAGGCTGCGGATCGCAAGGTCAAAGCCATCGCCCGCAAGGTCGGCGAAGCGATCGTTGAACGACAGGTCGAGTTCGAGGGCCGGATATCGCTCGGCAAGCTTGAGAAGGATGGGGACGACACAGCGCCGACCGAAGAGCGCCGGCATCGTCACCCGAAGTCGTCCGCGCGGCTCGGAAAACTGATCGGCCGCGAGCGCATCCGCAGCCTCGGCTTCGGCGAGCACCACGCGGCAGCGCTCATAATAGGCCCGACCGAAGTCCGTCAGGCTCTGGCGCCGCGTCGTGCGGTTGAGGAGGCGTACGCCGAGCCGCTCTTCAAGGAACCGCACATGCTTGCCGACCATCGGTCCGGACAGATCGAGAGCACTCGCGGCAGCCGCAAACGAGCCGAGATCGACGGCCTTGACGAAGACGGCCATGCTCGCAAGGCGATCCATATTCATAACTCCTGGTTTCGACTTTCCTGCCTTGATCGCTATTTATCCCCCGACAGCGCGCTGGCATAGCTCATTCAGTTAAAATGTTTTGGAGTTGTGCCGATGGTCCGTGTCGTCCGTTTCATGAGCTCGGTGGTCCCGAGGTCCTGCGCATCGAGGATATCGATGTTGCTGGGCCCGGTTCGGGCGAGGTCCAGATCCGCGTCAAGGCGCTTGGCCTCAACAGGGCCGAGGCGCTGATCCGCTCCGGCACCTATATCGAGACGCCGCCGCTGCCCTCCGGTCTGGGTCTCGAGGCGGCGGGCATCGTCGAAGCGGTCGGTGAAGGTGTGGAGGATTTCGCACCGGGCGACGCCGTTAGCGTCGTGCCGCCCCCATCGATGGTCCGCTGGCCTGCCTATGGCGAGCTTGCCAGCTTTCCGGCGAGGCTCGTCGTCAGGCACCCGCCATCGCTGGGCTTCGAAGCGGCCGCCGCCGTCTGGATGCCATATCTCACCGCCTATGGCGCGCTGATCGACATCGCCGGACTGCGCCGGGAGGATTTCGTCGTCATCACCGCCGCATCGAGCAGCGTCGGACTCGCCGCGATCGAGATTGCCAACAGGGTGGGCGCGACCGGGATCGCCGTCACGCGCACGTCCGCCAAGAAGCAGGCCCTCACCGAATTCGGCGCCGCGCATGTGATCGCCTCCGCCGAGGAGGATCTCGAAGCCCGACTAAGGGAGATCGTCGGCCCGGCGGGCGTGCGCGTGGTGTTCGACGCAGTCGGCGGCCCCGTCTTCGAGCCGCTGACGGCGGCCATGTCACGGGGCGGCACCCTCATCGAGTACGGCGGCCTGAGCCCCGAGCCCACGCCCTTCCCGCTCTTTGCCGTGCTGAGCAAGAGCCTGACGCTGCGTGGCTACCTGGTCCATGAGATCGTCGCCGATCCGGCGCGGCTCACTGCCGCCAAGAGCTTTGTCCTCGATGGGCTGGCGGACGGTTCGCTCCGGCCAGTGATCGCCAGGACCTTTCCGTTCGAAAAGATCGTCGAGGCGCATCGCTTCCTGGAGTCGAACGAGCAGTTCGGCAAGGTCGTCGTGACGGTGTGAAAAGCGGCACGCCTCAATCGCCGGGAAAGCATTCGTATTGCGGCAGGTCGTCGGTGATCTGGAACCATTCCGCCTTCGACCCGACGAAGATGTGCGCCGAGGGCCGGATCGCCGGCGCATCGACGAGCGTGCCGAGCGTCACATGCGCATAGGCACCCTCGCGCACGACGGAATAAAGCAGTGAGCCGCAGGCCGAGCAATGAACGTCATGCGCCTCACCCTCGTCTCCATAGACGAGGCGCGCGTCCTCGCCCCGAACGAGGCTGAGTTCGCCGCGCTTGACGCCGGCGAACGGTTTGAAGGCCGAACCGGTGGCACGCCGGCAATTCGAGCAATGGCAGTTCATCGCATATTCGAACCGGTCCGCCACCCGGTATTCGACTGCCCCACAGAGACATTTGCCGGTCAGCATCCTGGCGGTACCGGAACTCGAGTCAGCCATGACCTCCTCCTGTCCTTGGGCGGCAAGCTACACGACAGTCCACCGAATCCGCAACCGCTCGCACCGACCGAGGCAAACTCCGGGCCCGCTCCGCTTTTGCGTTTCAAAAAGTTGGAGCGAAACCGGGTCGCGGCGAAGCAATTTCGCAGAAGTGTGCTGACACCCCTCTGCCCTGCCGGGTATCTCCCCCACAAGGGGGAAGATTGGCAAGGCGCGGGCTCCCCCGCGTGTCTCCTCGACAGGGTCAACCTCACTCTAGGAGGTGGCGGTGGTGCAGAGCGGTGCCTCCTCGGTCTCCTCCCTTGTGGGGGAGATGCCCGATAGAGGGGTGTCGCCCTCGGGAGGTAGAAGAGGCCGCTTAAATCGGATGCGATCCAGATCGCTCGAACCCGCATCAATACCATTGCGATTTAATCGGATACGATTTATATAAACTCCGACAGCAAAGAACCGGATTGAATAATGCCCATGACTCCTTCCCAGACAGCAAAGAACCAGGACGCGATCACGCCCGATTCCCCGCAGCCAGGCAAGGAAAAGCCGAAGCTGGCGAACTTTCTGTGCTTCGCGATCTACTCGGCAAATCTTGCCTTCGGCCGCGCCTACAAACCGATCTTGGATGAGCTTGGCCTCACCTACACCCAGTACATCGCCCTGGTGGCGCTCTCCGAAAAGGACGACCAGACGGTCGGCGAACTCGGCGAAAAACTGTTCCTCGAATCCAACACGCTGACGCCGATCCTCAAGAAGCTCGAGCAGATCGGTCTGATCAGCCGTCGCCGCGACCCGGAAGACGAGCGCCAGGTTCGGGTGAGCCTGACCCCGGCCGGCCGCAGCCTGGTAGACGCCGAGCCCGGCGCGTCGCTGACGGATGCCACCGGGCTCGGAGACGACTTCCACTCGGTACAGCAGAGCGTGGCGAGGCTGCGCGACAACCTCCTGCGCGCCATCCAGGGCGAGCGGTGATCGGCTTACTGCATGTCACGGAACAAAGTGTGAGCTTCGGAATTTATAGGACGTCGTCCTTCATCCGAGGTCGGCGTACACGCCACACACAAACCAGCAGCAGTGTCCGCAATCCGGCGGGCACTGCCGGGGTTGCGGCAATGTCCCTAGTGCGCAACGGAAGAGCCAGGCTCGCACTGGCGTTACCACGTCACCGACAAAAGCTTCGGGCCATCAAAAACCAGGAGATGGAAGATCTGTTCGAAGCCTACGCTCTTGCCGCGGGAGCCATCGAAAGCCTGCGGAACGAGTATCCTCTGCGGGAGGAACTGTTGCGCGAATATCAGAACCTTTGCCTCGACATGCAGGCCGAGGTTGTGGCGTTTCTGGAGGGCGGCCCTGCCCCTGACGCCCCACAGCCGCAAGATGGATGACAAGCTCCCGTCCGGCTCGGACAGGCCTGTAATTAATCCCTTCGTTGAATGAGCAGCAGCAAACAGAGCCCCAGTCATCTCTCAGGGCTCTGCTCTAAATTGCTACTGAAAAGGAATGGGTGATGATATGACCGCTACAAAGTTGTAGCCGAATCATTCTGCCAAACTGAAATTGCATGTCTACTAGCCCATAAGAGCTATTCTGCGAGCGCCGGCGGGAACGCCCAGCACCGCGCTTTTTATCAGACGCGCAAGGGATGCTGCGCCGCCTGCATCGACGTTTCCGGAAGCAGTGAAAAAAGAGCCCGCCATTTGGAATGAAACCGGCGGGCCTGAGTTTGACGTCAATAATGTTGGCCCTGCAATCGTGCCAGAATTGGCCGATTGTCCGCCAAAGCGCGTCGCGTTCAATCGGCCTCGTGCGACGCGCTTGGGTCATTGATCTCATGCATGTCGTTGTCCCGAAAACCGGCACACCCTTTTTGGCGACATGCACTAAATCGATAGGGCCACCAATCGCCGCTTGCGGCGGCAACGGCATTGCCTACGCGAGCGTGTTCGCCATTTGTTGGGTGAGAAGAGGCCACCATCCAAAGGAATTAAAGAAGCCCACTTCCGGAGAAGTGGGCCCTGAAAACGTGCTAAAATGGTTTAACAACACGAGTACAACCTGCCAGATTTTTCCCACTTTTCCACTAACATTTTGGGGGTAATCGCAATCCGGCGTCCATGATGTCTTGACTCGTCATCGACCGACCGGTGGCCCTATGCCGCGTGAGTCGGCTTTTGCGATCGCGCGACGATGATGATGCCGGCGAGCGAAACGACCAGCCCGCCGGCCATGGCAAAGGACAAGGGCTCGCCAAACATCACCCAGGCCCAGATCATCGTCACCGGCGGGCTCAGATAGAGGATTGCCGTAACCCGGGCCGGAGACGATTTGCGAAGGGCGATGTAGTAGAGGCTCCATGCTCCGAATGTCGCGACGAAGACGAGCCAGAGAATGCCGCCGATGAATCCCCTGTCGAGAACCGGGAGAACAGCTCCCTCGTGCCAGGCGAACCCGGCGAAGATCGCGGACGCTGAAAGGCACTGGATGCACAGGCTCTGGTAGACGGGCATGGCGCTGGTGGGGCTGCGTTTCTGCAGCAGCGTCGCCATTGCGAGCGAAAGCGTGCCGAGAACAGGCAGGCCATAGGCCCAGAGCGGCACGTCGCCCATGTTGAGTGACCAGCCAGAGGCGATCAGGACGCCGGCCATGCCGAGCAAGGATCCGAGCCACTGGCGCGCTGTCAGCGCCTGCCCGAGGACTGGCCAGGACAATATCGCGACCGCCAGCGGCAGCATGTCGGCGATCAGGGCGACGAGGCCCGTTGGCACCCCATAGGAGATCGCAAGCGCGAACCCGGCGAGGTAACCGGACATCGCCAGCGCGCCGAATAACATCTGCGAGAAGGCATCTTTCCACCTCATCGCCGGCCCCATGATGAGCGCAAAGGGAAGCAGGAGCAGCCCGGACACGAGGCTTCGCCAGAGAAGGATCAGGAATATCGGCGCGTGATCGATCGCAAACCGGATGCCGACGAAGCCGGCGCTCCAGGAAATCACCAGAGCCGCTTCGAGAATGACCAGGATGAGAACCGACCAGATTCCCTTTCTCGTGCGGTACGAGGCCGCGGCTACAGCTTCGCTCATTTATGGGGTCCGTTCTGGCGTTGGCAGAAGTTGTGAGAATTCGGAAGACTTGAGCGCGGGAAAAAAACGCGCTCTTACAGCGCCGCGCGTCTAACCAGAGGTGCAACAGTGGCTGTAGAACTTTGAATCGTTGCGGGATGAAAACTGCGCGCGGCTTTCCGCCAGCATCTCGCGCTACTTATGAAAATCGCTCCAGAATCGAGATAGCGATCTTGCGCGCCGTCTTCAGCCGTGCGTCATGCCCGTCGAGACCCGCACGCGACATCGCGCCCTCGAGCAGAAAGGAAAGATGTTGCGCGGTCTCGTCGATCGAGACGCCGGCTTCCGGTTGCATCTCGAGGAGGTGTTCCTTGAACAGCCTCTCCACCTCTTCCTTCTGGACGGCGACGACCGCCCGGCCGGGATCACCGACGGGAAGCTCCGCCGCGGCATTGAGGAGCCCGCACCCTCGAAACCCCCACTCATAGGCAAGGGCCGCATGGTCCACATAGGAATCGAACACCGCCAGGATACGCTCCTGCGCAGTTGTCGCGTTTCTCAGCCGCTCCCGATAGACGTCCCGCCATTCATCGAGACGTCGCTGCATATACGCATTGACGAGATCCGCCTTGGACGAAAAGTTGTTGTAGAGGCTCATTTTCGCGACCCCCGCATGGGCGGTGATCGCATCGATCCCCGTCGCCCCCACTCCCTCGCGGTAGAACAGCTCGGCAGCGGCGTTCAGCAGGCGCTCCTTGGCAGGCGTTCGCTCGGTCATTTTGTCTCTCCAACTAATAGGCAGACCGATCTACCTATTTCGGCGACCTGTCAAGTCTGCCTTGCGCAATTATTCGCGCTGGATGGGCAGAAGGCGATTCAATGAACATGCAGCAGTCTCCCAGCGTCGCCGACGCCGTGCGGCGCGTCCGCGCCGTGAATGACTTTGGAAGGTCACTATGCGGCTCGGTTGATCGCGGAGGTTGAGGCTGATAACGCCGCGAGCGGGAAGAAGTTGATGTTTCTTCACCTTACGTGACGACGCAGCGGCAAGCTCCTTCGCCTCCCTGGTCTCGGCCGCCTTGGCATAGCCGCCGTCCACGCCATCGAAGAAATGCAGGTGCGACTCCGACCGGCCGAAGGCACGAGGCAGCTCATCAGGGCATGGGACTGGCGATCCAGTCCGAAGTCGACCTCTCCGCGCGCCTTTGCCGTGACAAGGATGGCTTCGACCGTATTGATCTGTTCAGGCGGCTGTCGGGCATTCGCGTGTCCTATCTTGTTGTCGTGTCAGCAAATTCGGCGAGGCGTCGGGTCCGCCTGCCGGGGCGGCTCACTGCTTCGCTGAGTGAACCGCCCTGCCCTTTGAAGACTCAGCAATTCGGACGGAAAACCGCTTCGCACATTCCCTGGAATTGCTTGAGAGGAAGACCGGACTGATCCCGTTCAGGCGAGGCTGGTAGTCACGTCGATGTTGCCGCGCGTTGCCTTGGAGTATGGGCAAATGCCGTGCGCCGCCTCGATCAGCTCCTCTGCAAGCTCGCGCTCGACCCCCGGCAGGCTCACGTTCAGGCGCGCCCGGAGGAAATAGGAGCCGTCATCGAGGTTCAAGTCGATCTCGGCGTCGACCTCGGGTCCGGCCGGAAGCTTGACGCTTCGCTGCGAGGCGGCGAGCTCGATCGCTCCGATGTAGCAGGCAGACCAGGCTGCCCCGAAGAGCTGTTCCGCGGCCGGGTGCGGCTGCGAAAGCTTCAGGTCGAGCTTGCCGTCGCTGCTCCGCGTGCCGCCATTGCGGCCGCCGGTGTTGTGAGTCTTGCCGGTGAAAAGAAGCTTCTCGGTCATGGGAAATCCTTTCTGTTTCAATTTACATCGTATCCGCTTCAATCGGATGCGCGTTAAATACGTGAGAGAAAGGGTGATGTCAAGCGGTTTCGATTTAATCGGATGCGATTTATTTGATGGCCAGATCCGCGGACGGGCGTTCATTCTGATTTTTCCTGTGCCCGGAGCGCTTTTTGTGCGACATTGTCGCTGCCCATTCTGGAGGCAGTACGGCTCTGTGTGTCTCTAAAGTGCTACAGCGTCCCTTTCGCGTCTTATAAGACGCGCGGCGCTGTGGGGGCCGCAGCGGATATGGAGGATATGCCGCTGCCGCGCGTTGTGAGTTCCGACGTCCGCATCTCGTAAATCGTCGCCCTGTGACATTCCGGCTTCGATCAGGAGGATTCGATGTCTACGCTTGAAACCGCACACGAAATCCAAACCGATTCCCCTCTTTCGCCTGACGAGTTGCATCTGCTCGATGCTTACTGGCGGGCTTCCAACTATCTCTCGGTCGGCCAGATATACCTGCTCGACAATCCGCTGCTCAGAGAACCGCTGAAGCGCGAGCACATCAAGCCGCGATTGCTCGGCCACTGGGGAACCTCCCCGGGCCTCAACATGCTCTATGTGCACCTGAACCGGGTCATCAAGCGCGACGACCTCAACATGATCTACGTCATCGGCCCCGGCCACGGAGGGCCGTCACTTGTCGCTCACGCTTACCTCGAAGGCACGTACAGCGAGGTCTATCCCAATATCAGCCAGGATGCGCAGGGCCTGAAGCGGCTGTTCAAGCAGTTCAGCTTCCCCGGCGGCATACCGAGCCACGTCGCGCCCGAAACGCCCGGTAGCATCCACGAGGGCGGCGAACTCGGATACGCGCTCAGCCACGCCTATGGCGCGGCATTCGACAACCCCGACCTTATCGTCGCCTGTGTCGTCGGCGACGGAGAAGCCGAGACCGGGCCGCTTGCGACCGGTTGGCAGGGCAACAAGTTCCTAAATCCCGCCCGCGATGGCTGCGTGCTGCCGATCCTCCACCTGAATGGCTACAAGATTGCCAACCCCTGCTTCCTCGCCCGCATCCCCAAGGAGGAGTTACGGAAGTACTTTGAGGGCATGGGCTATAAGCCATATTTCGTCGAAGGACGCGACCCCGAGGACGTCCACCGGCAGCTCGCCGGAGTGCTAGACACCGTCGTCGGCGAAATCCGGGAAATCTGGGCCGATGCGCGAACCAACGGCAATCTCAAGCGCCCGGCATGGCCGATGATCGTATTCCGCACGCCAAAGGGCTGGACATGCCCGGCTGAGATCGACGGCAAGAAATGCGAGGACTACTGGCGTTCGCACCAGGTGCCAATGGGCGAGATGGACAAGCTGGAGCATATCCAGATCCTCGAACAATGGATGAAGAGCTATCGGCCGGAGGAGCTTTTCGATGACGACGGCCGGTTCAAGGCTGAGATCGCAGCGCTCGCTCCGGCGGGCAATCGCCGCATGAGCGACAATCCGCACGCCAACGGCGGACTGCTCCTGCGTGATCTGAAGATGCCGGATTTCCGCGACTATGCCGTCGAGTTTTCCGGCCACGGTGCGACAGTCGCCGAGTCGGCCCGCGTCATGGGCATGTTCCTGCGCGACGTGATGAAGGCGAACATGGAGAGCAAGAACTTCCGGCTGTTCAGCCCGGACGAGAACAACTCCAATCGCTGGCAGGATGTGCTGCAGGTGACCAACCGCTGCTACATGGCGGAGATCTATCCGGAAGACGACCATTTGTCGCCGGACGGCCGTATCATGGAGGTGCTGAGCGAGCACCAGTGCCAGGGATGGCTCGAAGGTTACCTGCTTACCGGCCGCCACGGCTTCTTCTCCTGCTACGAAGCCTTCATCCACATCATCGACTCGATGTTCAACCAGCATGCCAAGTGGCTGAAGGTGTGCAACGAGATCCCGTGGCGCAGACCCATCGGCTCGCTGAACTACTTCCTGAGCTCCCATGTCTGGCGGCAGGATCATAACGGCTTCAGCCATCAGGACCCCGGCTTCATCGATCACGTGGTCAACAAGAAGGCCGACGTGATCCGCGTCTACCTGCCGCCGGATGCCAATACGCTGCTGTGCGTGACGGACCACTGCCTGCGCAGCCGCGACTACGTCAACGTGGTCGTCGCCGGCAAGCAGCCGGCACCGCAATGGCTGACGATGTCGGAGGCCGTGCGGCACTGCGCCATGGGCGTCAGCATCTGGGATTGGGCGAGCAGTGACCAGGGCAGCGAGCCCGATGTGGTCATGGCCTGCTGCGGCGACGTTCCAACGCTCGAAACGCTGGCGGCGGTGCAGCTGCTCCGTGAACACCTGCCGGAGTTGAAGGTCCGGGTCATCAATGTCGTTAACCTGATGAAGCTGCAGCCTGCGAAAGAGCACCCACATGGCCTGTCGGACCGCGATTTCGACGGCCTGTTCACGCGGGACAAGCCGATCATCTTCGCCTTCCATGGCTACCCGTGGCTGATCCACCGGCTCACCTATCGCAGGACGAACCACGATAACCTTCACGTTCGCGGCTACAAGGAAGAAGGCACGACGACGACCCCGTTCGACATGGTGGTGCTGAACGAGCTTGATCGCTTCCACCTCGTCGAGGACGTCATCGACCGGCTGCCGCAGCTCGGTGCGCGGGCGGCCTATTTCAAGCAGGCGATCCACGCCAAGCTGATCGAGCATCGCGAGCATATCGAAAAATACGGCGACGACATGCCTCAGATTAGCGGATGGAAGTGGGGAGCGAAGAGCACACCGCCAGCCCGCCCGAGGACATCGACCGAGGGAGACAACGTCTGAGCGAGACTGCTGGCGTAGCGGACTAGCAATATGTCACGGATGCTCTCGATCGCCCCGAAACTCGAGCGCATGCCGACCGAACAGGACCTCGGTCGGCTGCAGTTCACGACGATCCTCTATTGCCTCCATTGCACCAACCCGGACAACGGCCTCGTTCGCGACAAGACCGCGCCTGACGCGCCGGCGAGCATCGCCGCCATCGGCATGGCACTGGCGACGCTTCCTGTGGTCGTCGAGCGCGGCGTCCTGATCCGCAAGTTTGCGGCCAAGCTCGCCCGCAAGAAGCTGGCGTTCCTGCTTGCCTGCCCCGAGGGCCCGGAGCCCGATGCCTCCGGCTACAAGGGCTTCTTCTATCATTTCCTCGACATCGAGACCGGCCGCCGGGTCTGGCAGTGCGAGCTGTCGACGATCGACTCCGCCTTCCTCTTCGCCGGCGCCTTGACTGTGGCCACCTACTTCGACGGAGACAGCGCCGACGAGGTCGAGATCCGGCGGCTTGCCAATACGCTCTACGAGCGGGCCGACTGGAACTGGGCCTGCGACCACGGGCTTACCTTGACCCACGGATGGCGACCGGAAAGCGGCTTCATCCCCTATCGCTGGCGCGGTTACGACGAGGGCCTGCTGCTCTACATCCTCGGATTGGGTTCGCCGACGCATCCGCTGCCGCCCGAAGCCTATGCCGCCTATACCGAAAGCTACGAATGGCGAAACATCTACGGGCGCGAACTGCTCTATTCGGGACCGCTCTTCACCCACCAGCTCTCGCACATGTGGATCGACTTCCGCGGCATCCGCGATGAATTCATGCGCCACCACGACAGCGACTACTTCCAGAACAGCCGACACGCGACCTATGTCCAGCGTGAATACGCCATCCGCAATCCGTTAAACTTTGCCGGCTACGGCGAGCACTGCTGGGGCTTCACCGCGAGCGACGGTCCCGGCTGGATCACGAGAAATGGCGATGGCGGGGAAAGGGAATTTTTCGACTACATCGCGCGCGGTGCGCCCTTCGGACCCGACGACGGCACCGTCTCGCCCTGGGTGGTCGTGGCGTCCCTGCCCTTCGCTCCGGAGATCGTCATTCCGACAGTCTGGAACTTTGCGAGGATGCCTTTGGGAATGACCCGCCTCTACGGCTTCAAGCCGTCCTTCAACCGGACCTTCACGGTCGAAGACAGCGACCCGGGCTGGTGGGTAAGCCCTTACCACTTCGGCATCGACCAGGGCCCGGTCGTTCTGATGATCGAAAACTACCGCACCGGCCTCCTCTGGAACATCATGCGCCGCTGCCAGCCGATCGTCGCTGGCCTGCGCCGGGCGGGATTTACCGGCGGCTGGCTTTAGCTGATGTGCGGGCGCGAGCACCGGATGCCGAACGGCTGCGCGAGGGCTTGAGCAAGCGGGGTTGCCGGCCTGAACCCGTCGCCGCGAGGCTTGCCACCAAGCTGCGAGCGCATCCTTCACAAGGCCCTGAAACAAACCTTACGCGTAGGCGGAACGACCGAAGATTGGTAGACTAGACAATCGGCAACGTTTGGGGGCCAGCTGGCCGATCGAGGCGCGCCGGGAGGGGGCGATCATGGCTTTGGACATCATTGGAGCCGGCTTCGGCCGCACCGGCACGCATTCACTCAAGCTGGCGCTGGAGCAGATCGGGTTCGGACCCTGTCATCACATGAGCGAGGTCGGCCGCAGCCCCGAGCAGAAGGCGCTGTGGCGCGCCGCCGGCAAGGGTCAACTGCCAGACTGGGACGAGGCCTATGCCGGCTATCGTTCTGCGGTCGACTGGCCGACGGCACATTTCTGGCGCGAACTCAGCGCCTATTATCCCGATGCGAAGGTCATACTCACAGTTCGCGACCCCGAAGCCTGGCACAGGAGTGTCATGCAGACGATCGGGCCCATGTCGGATCCGGCTACGAACGACCCGGCCTCCTTCGGCGTGGCGGTGGTTGGACAGACCGTATTCGGCGGGCGCATCGGCGACCGCGACCACGCAATCTCTATTTACGAAGCGCACAATGCGGCGGTAACAAAAGCGTTTCCCGCGGGGCGCCTTCTCACCTACGAGATTTCCGACGGCTGGAAGCCGCTTTGTTCCTTTCTCGGGGTGCCGGCTCCCTCCCAACCATTTCCGCACAGCAATTCGACTGCGGAGTTCCGCTCGCAGTTGGCGCGGTGAAGCGCACCAACGACAGGTGCAATTGTCTTGGGCGGTCGGTGTTCCGGCTGCGCCTCCAGCAATTGCCGACTAGGGTCACTCTGGCAGGCCCGCCTTCAGCAATCCCTGGCGAAACAGCTCGCGCTGCTCGGGCCGCTCCAGAAGCAAGCCGCGGTTGATGAAGTCGTCCGTCGAAAAATCCGGACACAGTTTCAGAAGGCGCGCCTTCGCCTCCTCAGTCGCGGCCGCGTTTCCGGATTGCGCATAGCAGGCAACGAGGCGTGCGCAGGTGAACTGACCGGGATTGGGCTGTTCCTTGAGCGCCGCCGCCGCTTCTTCGTATCGCCCGAGGATGTAGAGGGTGTTGCCGAGGGTCACGCTGTACCATTGCGGAGGGAATGGGTTGAGGCGTAAACCCTCGTCGATCCACCGCATCGCCTCGTCGAGCCTGCCACGCCGCGTGAGCAGCCCGCCCATCTGCACCAGTGTGTTCGCATCATTGGGATTGAGCTGATAGGCGCGGCGATAATGCCGTTCCGCCAGCTCGAAATCCCGGCGGAAGTAATGAATGAGGCCCAGCAAGCGCTCGCAGCCACTATCACCCTCATCGAGCCGCACCGCCTTTCGCGCAAGTGCCAGTGCCGCGTCGAGAATGTCGGCCGGCGCGTTGGCATAGCCGCGAAGCGCGAGCCTCGCGAGTGCCAGATATGCGTGAGCGAGCGCAAATTGCGGGTCGCGTTCTATGGCCGCCTCGAACATGAGCCGGGCCTGCTCATTGTCGTCGGGGCCATAGCTGCGCATATGCACGAGCCCACGCAGGTAGAATTCGTAGGCCGCAAGACTCGTCGTCGGCTTGCGCAGCGCCTGTCGGACATTGGCGCTCTCGATCTGCCCGACGGTTGTCGAGACGATCATCCGCGTCACCTCGTCCTGAACGGCGAAAATATCGGTGACGCTCCGGTCGTAGTGCTCCGACCACAGGTGCGCTCCGCTTGCCGCCTCTATGAGCCGCGCCGTGATGCGGATCCGTTCACCTGACCGCCGAACGCTGCCCTCGACCAGATAGGTGGCGGAGAGCCTTTTGCCGATTTCCTTGAGCCCCGCCTCCTTGCCGCGAAAGCTGAAGGATGAACTGGCGGCGATGACGGAAAGCGACCGAAACCGCGCAAGGCCGCCGATGATGTCCTCGGTAATGCCGTCGCTGAAAAAGTCCTGATCCGGCGCTCCGCTTAGGTTCTCGAACGGCAGGACTGCGATCGACATTCGCGCGGCCGGCGAAGACGTCGATGGCCCCGCCATCGGTGCGTCCCTCCAGTGCCAGACGTGCACGGGCCGCGCAATGTTCTTCAGCGCTACCTCGCCTCCATCCCGGAAATCCGAACGGCACTTTGCGCCAAGCTGCCGGTGAACAATATCGGCGACGCAGATGCCGCCAGGCTCGGCCGACGCCTCCAGGCGGGCAGCGACGTTGACGCCGTCGCCGAACAGATCGCCTCCCTCGATGACCACGTCCGCGAGATTGATGCCGATCCTGAGCAGGATACGATCGTCGAGCGCCACGTCCTTCTGATCGGACGCCAGTTCTTCCTGAAGCGAGATCGCGCAGTCCACCGCGTCGACCGCCGAGCTGAAGACGACAAGCGAGCCGTCGCCCATCAGCTTCACGATGCGGCCGCCCCGGGCAGCGATGTTCGGTGAGAGAATGGAAGCCTGCAACCGCTTGACCGCGTCGAGCGTGGAAGTCTCGTCGGCCTCCATCAGGCGGGAGTAACCGACGATGTCGGTGGCCATAATGACCGCAACTCGCCGTTCGACGCGCTCGTTCATCATCCCGCCTCCACACGCAGCACGTGATAGATTAGCCCGTCCTCATAAAAGTCGAAAGGCATTCGAGCGAGAAGCGGGGCGCCATCCGATCTGCCACGATGGCGAACGCTATCTCCCGTTCTTCACAAAAAGCCATTCGAGGATCGGCGGGATGAAACCCGGATAGTTGTGTGCCTCAGGATCTGGCCCGCGGATCGCCACCGCCTCGTCGATTTCCGGATGCGGGTCGGCCGCGACATGTTCCGCCACCCGCGCAACGATTTCGTCGGCCGTACCCTGCAGCCGGTGGATGCGGAAGACGATCAGGGTGCTGTTCATGTGCACCGCCTGGTAGCCGGGCTCCGCCGTCGCCTCGGAGAGCTCGATGCCGGTCTCCTCCCGCACCTCGCGGACAATGTTGCCATCGAGATCGCAGCGCCCATCGACGATATCCTCGGGTTCCAGCGAGCCGCCGGGGCAGTAGACGCGTCCAGCATTGGCGGTGTGGCTCCCCATGCGGATCGCGATTATCGCCCCGTCCGACGAAAGCAGCAGCGGCATGCCGAAGATATGCAAGGCTTCGGGCGCGCGGCTCCTGCGCCACCAGAGAAAGGTGGAATAGGGAACGATGTGGCCGCTCGCGGCAATGCGTCCGTCCTCGATGCGGATCGCTCGCTGCAGCACCATCCTGCCGTCGAAAAGATGCGGATTGGCGGCGATCTCGCGCTGCCAGCTTTCCCGCGCCCGCTCCACCTCCGCCACATGGAACGGATGCGGCTCCGGGGAAACATCGATTCGGACGACCGAAATCGGAAAGATCGTGCCCTCGGCGGGCCATTCGGCGCGGTTGCTTTGAAGATGGCTCATGGTCAGATATCCAGTGTCATCACGATGGGGCAATGGTCGGAGGCCTTCGGCCGGTCCCAACCGGTGCGCGGGTAGCGCTCCACCTCCTGCCCTTCCGGAAAGATGGTGCGGAATGGCTGGCCGGCGCGGATGATCTCCGGCGTCCGACTGGCATTGCGGCTGTTGAGCGCCGGTGACAGCCAAATATAGTCGAGCTGGCAGAGATGCCGCTCCTGTGGCCCGCGGCTGTGGAACAGCGTCCAGCGGTCGAGCACCGGCCGGCGCAGCATCGGGTTTTCGACGAAACCGTCGAGCGAAAGAATGTCGAGTGCGCTGGTCTCCTCCTCGCTCGGCACGAATTCGTAGCCGTTGCGCCGGTCGCCGCGGATCTCCACCTTCTCCTGGTAGTCGTTCATGTCGCCGCAAATCGCAAACGTCTTGTCGGCGGTGCGGCCCCGCCCGAAGCGGCTTTCGATGATGTGGCGCACGGCCTTGGCTTCGGCGACGCGGAGCGGCATCGTCGCCTGTCGGCCGTCGAGCCCCTCCCGTGCCGGCCCCATCGACTTGAAGTGCACGACATAAAGCGTCAGCGGCCGGCCGCCGATCCTCAAGTCCACCTCCAGGCAGTCGCGCTTGAAAATGCGGTCGCCCGGCCGGTTGGTCTGCGCCAGCTCGTCGTTGAAAAGGTCGAGGTCGGCATAGGTGAGCCCCGCATGGCTCTTGACGTCGAGGCACTCGATCGGCTGGCCGTCGCGGGTCTCCTCGCGCATCAGCACGGCCACATCGATGCCCCGTGAATCGTTGCCCTCGATCAGGTATTTCTGTCGATAGCCATTGCCGACCATGCGGAAGAGATAACCGTATTCGAAGGCCTGCAGCGCAGCCATGTTGTCGGCTTCCTGCAGGCAGAGGATATCCGCGTCGCAATCAGCGATCGCCAGCGCCGACATCTGCCGCGTGTCGTCCGTATGCGCGATCGTGCGCGCCTCCTCCAGCCGCTGATACTCCGCCTCGCTGCGGACGTCGAAAAGCCGCAGCACCCGATCCTGTTTCAACTGATTGCGAAAGCCGGAAAAATCGAAGCGGCTCATGAGGTTTTCAATATTGAAGGTGGCAAGGCGAAGCGACATCAGGCAATTCCGCAAAACAACGTGTCGCGGAGCTTAGGCATTGAACGGCAAATGTCGAGGGGTTCCTGCTGCAGGGTCCGATAAATCGGAGATGATCCGGAGACGAGAATCGCGCGACAAATCAAAGCGCTGGAGAAATCTTTGCGCGTCTGACCAGACGCCTGGCGTTGTCGCCCAACTTCATGCCGGAATGCACGGCATCACCGCGCCGGCGCGCCGTTCGCGTAAAGATGAAGCGCCCGGTAGACCGCCGTGTGCCCCGGGGTCGGCACGCCGAGTTCCTGTCCGAGGGCGTGCATCCGCCCCGATAGCCATTCGAGCTCGATCCGCTTGCCGCGCTGAAGGTCGTTGGCCATGGAAGATTGCGTTTCCGGCGGCAGCATCTGCCAAAGCGACATGGCCTGCTGCACATAGCCCTCCGGCATCGGGTGACCCTTGGCCGCGGCGATCGCCATGCCTTCGTCGCGCAATTGCTCCATGAACTTCCGGCCTTCCGGATCGGCGATGATCGCCCCGATGCCGGAGCGCATCAGGCTGGTGCCGCCGGAAAAGGCCGCAAGAGTCACGAACTTCATCCACAGCACCGGCTCGACATCGTCGACCACCTGGAGGGAGATTCCCTCGGCCCGCGCACAGGCCTCGCGGAAGGCGGCAACCATCAGATCGCTGCGCCCGCCGACCGTCATCTGCGTCATCCCGCTTGTCTGCCTGATCAGACCGGGCTCTTCCAGATAGGTGGACATGTAGATGGCGCCGGCCACGACCTGCGAGCTTGGTACGAAACGCGCGAGGATATCGACACCGTCGACGCCGTTCTGCAACGTCAAGACGGTCGTCTTCGGCCCGACCATCGGGGCGATCGCGGCCCCCGCTTCCTCGCTGTCGTAAAGCTTGACCGCGAAGATCACGAGATCGACGACACCGACCTCGGCGGGATCGTCGGTAGCCTTGACATTCGACAGGCTCACATTGCCGAGCGGGCTTTCGAGCCGGAGCCCCCGGCTGCGCATCGCGTAAAGATGCTCGCCGCGCGCGATGAAGGTGACGTCTTCGCCCGCTTTCGCGAGCCTGAGGCCGATATAGCCCCCGATCCCGCCCGAACCCATCACCGCGATCCGCATGGCCTTTCCTCCCCGCGTTTTCCGTCCGCGCAGGATATCAGCTTCGCCAAGCCAAATCACGCCTCCGCCACACCCCGCAATGTCGCCGTCAGACTCGCCTCAGGCAACCGACCAGCCGCCATCGACAAGGAGATTCAAGCCCGTGATCAGCGATGCGGCTGGCGAGGCCAGGAAGACGACGGCGCCGACGACGTCATCGGTGTCGCCGATCCGGCCGAGCGGAATGTGTGCGAGCGTGCGTTCGTAGAAGTCCTTGTCGGAAAGCGCCGGCTTCGTCCCGTCGGTCCAGATGAAGGTCGGGGCGACGGTGTTGACAGTGATGCCGTAGCGCGCCCATTCGGCGGCGAGACAGCGGGAGAGATGGTTGATCGCCGCCTTGCTCATGCAATAGATCGCCTCCCTGCGCAGCGTCACGGTGCCCGCCTGCGAGCTGATGCTGATGATGCGGCCTGCCTTCTGCGCGATCATCTGCCGGCCGACCGCCTGCGTCATCAGGAACGTGCCCTTGACGTTGACGTTCAGAATTTCGTCGAGATCCGCCACGACGACGTCCTCCGCGAGATTGCCGGGCGCGACCCCGACATTGTTGACGAGCACGTCGATCCGCTCGAACATCGCGATCGCCTCAGCAACCGATGTCTCGATGTCGGCGCGTTTCGAAAGATCGAGCTGCACGGGAAGAACTTTCCGTCCCATCTCCTGGACTTCGCCGATCAGTTCCGCGGACGCCGCGATGTCGCGCAGGCCGAGCACGATGTCCGAGCCGGCGGCCGCGCAGGCCAGCGCGCAGGCGCGGCCGATCCCGCGCGAGGCGCCCGTCACAAAGGTCACCTTGCCCTTGAGGCTGAAATCCGGCGCATGCTTGAGTTCGTTTGCCACGGTCGCCCTCCTCCGCTAGCCGCTCGCAAAGCCATGTCGTGAAGCCGACGGGAGCGATTCCGCGCCGGCCCCACTCGGGTGCGCCGAAATCGATCTTACCCCGCCCGCTCCCTTCGATCACTGCTTCAGTGCGCCGCTTTTCTTCGCCACCCAGGTGGCGACGAAGTCCATCAATTCCGGCGACAGGCAGTCATAGGGTTCCAGCCCGATCCGCCTCAGATGATTGCGCACGCCGTTCATCTTCGCGGGATCGACGCCGCTTTCGATGATAGAGGAGACGAAGGCGGCAAAGCCCGGCTCCGGCCAGCCGCTCTCCTCGAACCGTTCGGGATGGATGAAGTCGAGTCCCTGGAAGGGGTGCTCGCGCTCCACCGGCCCGTACATATGCACGCCGCATTCCTTGCAGGCGTGCCTCTGGATAAGCGCGGTCGGATCGACGATTTCGAGCTTGTCGCCGTTTTCGACGACCGTGATGCTGTCATGCGGCGCAACCGCGACGATCGAGAAGGCCGCCCCCTTCGGCTTCCAGCACTTGGTGCAGCCGCAGGCGTGATTGTGGGCAATCCCGCCGCTGACGCGGACCCTGACGGGACGATCCTTGCAGGCGCAGACCAGCGTCCCACCGTTGAAGGTGGCGCTAGCCTTGCCCATGCCGGCGTCAAGATAAGGGTGTAGTGGAACAGGAATTTCCATGCTTTCCTCCCTTAACCGCTCGCCGGGTGCTCCCGTGCCGGCGGCGGCAACCTCATGTTTCATTCTCCCCTTCAGAATATACCACGGAAGGCCGCTTCAATTCGCGCCTCGCTTCCGCGGAGCGGACATTGGCGGCGTACCCAGATGTGCTACGATCGCCGAGCGACAGGAAAAGGGCGGTGGTGAGATGTCGTTTTCTCAATCGAGGATTTGCAAGGGCTGCTGGGAGCAGATGCGCCTTCCCGTGCCTCTGCGCGGACCGGCTTCCATTCCCTTTCGCGCCTTTGGCATCCGCCCAAGCCGGATGAATCCGAACACCTGCACGATTTGCGAACTCATGTTCACGCGCGTGATGAAGGCTCGCAAGATCACTGTTGATGTGTCTGTGCTTTTCGCGGACCTGAGAGGCTATACGACGCTTTCGCAGTCGCATTCGGCAGATGCCGTCTCGTCGCTGCTGGATGATTTCTACGATGAATGTGCCGCAGCCATTTGGGAATTCGACGGTCTTCTCAACAAGACGGTCGGCGACGCGGTCATGGCTATATTCAACTTTCCGATCCCCCGCGAGAACCACGCCGAACGTGCTGTCCTCGCTGCGAGGGAGATTCAGCGCCGCTGCCAATTGCGTCGTGAACGTCACTCGGCTGAGGGTGTCGGACTGCGCGGAAGTGAACTCGGCGTCGGTATCGGCATCGACTCCGGCGAGGCCAGCTTCGGAGAGTTCGGCCGATCGCATCGCGACCTGACTGCGATTGGTACGGTTGTGAATACGGCCGCTCGCGCCCAGTCAGCCGCTGAAGCGGGGCAGATTCTCGTCACCAGGGCCGTTTGTGAGCGGGCGAAGAGCCAACCGGCCGAAAGCGAAGGCCGCGAATACCGCCTGAAAGGCTTCGATAAGCCGATTGAGCTTTACGCAGTCTGAGCACTGTTGAAAGCGGAGCCTGTAGCGAATGTCCGCCATGAGTCGATGGCGGTAATTCGAGCCTGCGGCGGCCTCTGGCGCCAAAACTGGTCATCCCCGCTTCTTGCTCAGCCTCGACCCGGCATGCGCAGCCCTCGGCGGGCCCCGTCGCGTCCCCGCTTTGCACCAAACAACGCGTCTTCCCTGCCGCAATGGCCGTGCTACAGTCTGCGCATGCGTCAAAGGGGGCTGGCGGGGGTGGGATCCGGATGAAGGCTTTGATTGCGAAGGTTGCTGCGGCTGCCTTCGTTCTGTTCGCCCGCGCGATAACCGCGGTTCGCGCCATCTGGCCGGAAGAGGGATTGCCGGCCAAGCCTTGCGTCTATTTTGCCAACCATTCGAGCCACGGCGATTTCGTCCTCGTCTGGGCCGTGCTGCCGCCGAGGCTCCGCCACCGGACCCGCCCCGTTGCCGGCGCCGAATATTGGCTGAAATCGCAAACGAGCGCCTTCATCGGGCGCGACGTCTTCAATGCGGTGCTGATCGAACGTGAACGGGAGAAGCGGACGCAGGATCCGATCGCGCTGATGGTCTCGGCGATCGATGCCGGCTCGTCGCTGATCCTTTTTCCTGAGGGCACGCGAAACCAGACGGAGGAACGGCTTCTCCCGTTCAAGAGCGGCATCTTCCATCTGGTCGATCAGCGCCCGGAGGTCGATCTCGTGCCGGTATGGATCAACAATTTGAACCGGGTCATGCCCAAGGGCGAGATCGTGCCGATCCCGCTGATCTGCACCGTCACCTTCGGCCGCGCGCTCCGCCTCGCACCCGGCGAAGACAAGGAAACATTTCTCGAACGGATGCGGGCCGCTCTCCTGGCGCTTGCTCCGAAACCGGCAGGGAGCGGCGAATGACTGCGGCAGGCTCCGATCTCGTGACCCTCGTCCTCGGCATCTTCGGCGTGCTCATCGTCGCCTCCACGGTCGGCTACATACTCGAGCGACGTCTCGCGACCAACGAACCGAACGCCGCGGTCGAAAACCTCAACGCCCGCATCCGGGCGTGGTGGGCGATGGTCATCCTGATCGGCCTTGCCTTCATCGCCGGCCGGATCGGTGTCCTTTTCCTCTTCGCCTTCTGCTCCTTTGCGGCGCTCAGGGAATTCATCACGCTGATCTACACCCGGCGCGCCGACCACTGGGCGCTCGCCTCGGCCTTCTTCCTCGTCCTGCCGATCCAGTATTATCTGCTCTGGGCCGAGGAATACGGTATCTTCTCGATCTTCATTCCCGTCTATGCCTTCCTGCTTATGCCGATCATCTCGGTGCTCCGGGGCGATACCGAGCGCTTCCTGCTTCGCGTCGCCGAAGTGCAATGGGCCTTGATGATCTGCGTCTTCTGCGTCTCGCATGTACCGGCGCTGCTGACCCTCGACATACCCGGCTACGAGGGGCGCAACGTGCTGCTGATCGCCTTTCTGGTGATCGTCGTGCAGCTGAGCGATGTGCTGCAATATGTCTGGGGCAAGCTCTTCGGCCGCACCAGGATCGCGCCGAAACTCTCGCCGTCGAAGACGGTCGAAGGCTTTGTCGGCGGCGTTGCCAGCGCCACACTGATCGGGGCCGCCCTGTGGTGGATCACGCCGTTCACGCCGCTTCAGGCCGGCCTCATGTCGTTCATCATCACCCTCATGGGCTTTCTCGGAGGGCTGGTGATGTCGGCAATCAAGCGCGACCGCGGCGTCAAGGACTGGGGCCATCTCATCGAAGGTCACGGCGGGCTGATCGACAGACTTGATTCCGTCGTCTTCTCGGCGCCGATCTTCTTCCATCTCGTGCGCTATTGGTGGTCGCTCTCATGAGATCCGTGTTGAGGGACTGGGCGCGCAGCAGCACGGTGCATGTGCTCTTCGCCTTTCTGTCCATGGGCGGCTGGGCGGTCTTCGCCAACAGCGCTCATCCTATGCCGCAGCCGCTTGTTTCCGGGGTCCTGCAAGGCGCGCTATCGGCCGGTCTTACGCTGTTCCTCAAGTCTGTGATCGACGGGCTTTCGAAGCGCTTCAGCGGACCTGAGCGTTTCTGGGCGCCGCCTTTGATCGCCTGCCTCGGCTCGGCGAGCCTGCTGGTGTCGCTCCACGCCCTCGGTGGCACGCCCGAAATACTCAAGACCGTCGCAGTCCCGCTCTTGGTCTCGACGACCTACGCGTGGTCCTACGCTTATTCGATTTCCAGGAAAAGAGGCGAACAATGACCGAGACAGGCGACCGGCGGCCGCTTGCAAGCCGCAACACACGCTGGGCCGGCGCGATCGCTCGCTGGATGGCGGCGCGGGCGATCACGCCCAACCAGATCTCGCAAGCGAGCATGGTGGCCGCGGCTCTCGCCGGCGGTGCGTTCTTCCTGGCAGGGCAGAACATGGGCGGGGTGCGGATCGCCTGCCTGCTTTTGGCCGCCCTGTTCTGCCAGCTCCGGCTGCTCTGCAACCTCTTTGACGGCATGGTCGCCGTCGAGGGCGGCAAGGGCGAGCCGGATGGCCCTTTCTGGAACGAGTTTCCGGATCGCGTCGCCGACCTCCTCATATTCACGGGGCTCGGCTATGGCATCGGCACGCCGGGACTCGGCTGGGCTGCCGGCGCCTTCGCCGTCCTCACCGCCTATGTCCGCGAACTTGGCCGTGCCATCGGGAATCCGAGCGACTTTTCCGGGCCGATGGCCAAGCAGCACCGCATGGCGACAGTCACCGCCGCCGCGGCCCTCTCCATCGCCGAGCCTCTGTGGCAAGGCCACAACGAGGTGCTGATCATCGCCCTCTGGTTGGTCGCCCTCGGCGCGGCGCTGACGGCGTTCCGCCGCGGGCGGGCATTGGTTCGGCGGCTGAAGGAGGCGGGTGGACGCTAGCCCGGCAAGGAGGGCGAACCGTGGCGCGGCGGCTGTGGCGTTCCGGTATTGTCAACGGTGCGCCGGCGACTACGATCCGTAGCTCTCGCGATTTGGTGGCCACTACAAGAGGAGGATCCGGAGTGCGTGTCGCAACGCGAATATTCGTCGCCATCGCTCTCGCTTTTGCCATCGCGTTCGTCACCGTCTGGGCGGCGCTTGCTCTGTGGTACCGGCTCCCCGGCCCACCGCTAGCAAAAGCCGCAGCGAGCGGCGCTTTTATCCTGCTCGGCCTTGCGGCGGTCGTCGCGCTCTTCACCCGCTGGCGTTACCGAGCCGGCGCCGTCTTTCTCGTGGCGCTTGGCATCATGCTCGCCTGGTGGAGCACAATCAGGCCGCCGAAGGACGCCGATTGGGCCCCGGACGTCGCGCGTCAGGTGACGGGTGCGCTAGACGGCAACCTGCTGACGCTGACGAATGTCCGCGACTTCGAGTGGCGCAGCAATACCGACTTCACCGAGCGCTGGACGATCCGCACCTATGATCTCGACAAGCTGCGTTCGCTCGACCTCTTCATGTCCTACTGGGCCGGTCCCGAAATGGCGCATGTGATCATGAGCTTCGGCTTCGATGGCGGCGACCAGCTCGCCTGGTCGATCGAGGTCCGGCGGCGCATCGGCGGCCAGTTCTCGCCCGTTGCCGATCTCTTCAAGAGCAATCCGCTGGTGATCGTTGCTGCCGACGAGCGCGACGTTGTCCGCGTGCGGTCGAACGTTCGCGGAGAAGACGTCCAGATCTATCGCCTCAGAGCCCCGCCGGAAGCCGCCAGGACGCTGCTGCTCGAATATGTCCGGGACGCCAACGCGCTCGCCACGACGCCGGAATTCTACAACTCGATTACGACCAACTGCACGACGACCATCGTCAAGATGATGCGCGCCGTCGGCGACGTTGTTCCCCTTGACTGGCGGCTGATCGTCAACGGCTATCTTCCCGACTATGCCTATGACCTCGGCGCCCTGGACACGAACCTGCCACTCGCCGAACTGCGCACGCTCGCCCACATCAAGGACCGAGCTCAGGCGGCAGGCCTGTCGCCCGACTTTTCGGGGCTGATCCGCGTCGACGTGCCCTCCCCGCCGCTGCGCACGCAGTGATGCTGTTCGGCACGGTCGGCGCGAGCGCCGTCACGCCTTCCAGGCGGCCTCGCTCCTTTGTTCGTAGTGGCTGAAGGCCTTGACCAGCCCACCGAGCACCTCCGCCGAGGTCTCGAACATCGCCTTGAATTGCGGATCATCGACCTTGTCGATGTCCTCGCGCAGATGGTCGATCAGCGCGTTCAGCTCGCCTTTCATCTTCTGGGTATGATGCGTCGCATTTGCGTCGGTGTGAGCCATCTCTGGTCTCCTTTCGTAATCCGATAACCCGCGGCGCCACGCACCCTATCGGAGGCGCGAAAAACCGCCTGTAACGACTTGAATTTTCGACCAATCCCGTCCTGGTCTGTCCCGGTTCAGGAGGCCATACGAAAGGCTCAACGTTTCGGATTTGGGACTGGTTCCGGAGCAACCGTCGTCGCACGGAAGACAATCGAATTTCGTTACAGATCGCCCTTAAAAGTTACTGGACCCGAGCGTGGGATTTGGCAAATATGAGCTCGCAAATCCGTGAGAATTCTTTTCTAAGAATTCATTTCAGTAGCCATTTAGATCAGAGCTCGCTACCGACAGTGGGCTCTGATTGGGAGTACGAACTCGCAGGAATGGCGGCGATTCCCGAGGGGGGGGGATTACAAGCGGATTAGCCCGAAGTCATCATCGGGCGGGCACGGCGTTTCTGGCAATAGATGAGCGCCAGTATGTGACAGACATTTCGTCGCGAACTACCATCAGAGTCCGTTCCAGCGGAGCGGGCTCTGTTTTTTGGTTTCGGGCCACGCCGTCCCCGGAACCAAAGATTATCAGGATCGGCGGCCAGGGCTTCGGCTGCTTGCAACAAGCCTCAGCCATGGTCCCGAATGGAAGACGCTCATCAGCAGGTACATCGGCACCATCCCGGTCAAGCGCGACGCATCCTCCATCGACGAGCAGTGCATGTCCGCCGACCCGCCAAGAACGCTGGTCAGCAGCGCCATGATCGCGAAGGTCGGCGCCGCCGCGAAGGATAATAGCCAGTCGGCGGCACCGAAAGCGGCGGCGTCGGCGCCTGGGGCGCAGGCAGATCCGCTGCCTGCGGCCGGCATCCTGTTCGAGCTCTCGCGACGGCGCAGCATCTGACTCAGCCCCGGCCATAGGCGTCGCGGTGACGCCACCAGATCCCGTTCTCGTTGCGCCCCAGAGGCGCCCGGTCGAGCCACTGATACATGCCCCACAGGCCATCCAGTCCGCGCGCATAGCTGGAATAGGTGTGGTAGACGACGCCATCATCCAGCGCAAATGCGCTGACCCCCGGCCTGTCACGCGTATAGGTGGGAACGTCCGTGCCGGTCATGGCCGCGATTTGGGCGACCGGTCCCTCGTCGCCGCGCCACTCCTGAACGGTCTTGCCGGCAAGCGGCTCAGGCGCCGGCGGCTCGCGGCGGAAGTTGTATTCTATCGTGCCCTTGCGCTGCTCCTCCTCCGTGAACCAGACGCTGAAGTCGCGATTGAAATCGCCGTCGTTCGAAGAGGCCCAGGGAAAGGTCCATCCCATCCGCTGCTTGAACGCCTGCAGTTTTGCAAGCGGTGCGCGCGATATTGCCGAGAAGGCGACATCGTGGTTTTCAAGATGGACGACGATGCCGTTGAACCCATCCGCGATCGAGGAGCAGGAGGGGCACCCGGCCTTGTAGTCGGGGCCGAACATGAAATGGTAGACGAGGAGCTGCGAGCGACCTTTGAAGAGGTCCTTGAGCGAAACGTTTCCCTCCTCGGTGTCGAACCGGTAGTCCTTGTCGATCCGCACCCAGGGCAGCGTCTGGCGCCTGAGCGCCAACTCGTCGCTACGCCGCGTCAGCTCCTTCTCCTCCTGGAGCAGGTCGAGCCGTGCTGCGAGCCACTCGTCACGGGTTCCGGTCACATGTGCCGTCATCACTCTTCTCCTTTGGCCATCTGTCGTCGTACCTTCCCGGCGCGACCTGTTGCTTCGTTGGTCCTAGGTTAGGAGCGGATTTCGAATGGTGAGAGTGACAAGTGTGACGGGATTCCGATGGACTCGCTGATCACCGCCGCGGCACACGCTCTTGCGACGGGTGATCCGCTCGGCGCATTGAAGCGGGTTGCGCTGCGCGACGACCCGCCCGCGCTCGCGCTCCGGGGCATCGCCATGGCGCAGCTCGGCGACCTTGTCCGGGCAAAGGCGCTTCTCAAGAGCGCCGCCCGCGCCTTCGGCAGGAAGGAGGCGGTGGCACGCGCGCGTTGCGTCGTCGCCGAAGCCGAAATCGCCCTCGTCTCGCGCGATCTCACCTGGCCTGCAAAGGCGCTCGATGCCGCGCGCGCGACGCTCGAAGCGCATGGCGACCGGGTGAATGCCGCGCATGCACTGAACGTCGAGGTTCGGCGCCTGCTCCTGATCGGCCGCCTCGACGAGGCCGAACGGATGCTCGCCGGCTTCGATCCCTCCCCGCTGCCGCCCGCCTTGCGAGCCGCCCATGAACTGGCGGTCGCGGGCATCGCCGCCCGGCGCGTGCAGACGCAGGCCGCGCGCGCCGCGCTCACGCGCGCCGCCGAGGCCGCGCGCGTGGCGGATATCCCGGCGCTGACGGCGGAGGTCGAAAGCGCATCGCTGGTGCTGAAGACGCCAGCGGCGCGTCTGATCGCGCAAGGCAAGGAACGACCCCTGCTGCTCGAAGAGGTCGAGGCGCTGCTTTCATCCGGGGCGCTCGTCGTCGACGCTTGCCGCAATGTCGTGCGCGACGAGAGACTGACGGTCTCGCTCGCGACGCGCCCGATCCTTTTCGCGCTGGCCCGTGCGCTCGCCGAGGCCTGGCCGGGAGACGCGCCGAGGAGCACGCTGCTTTCCCGCGCCTTCCGCGCCAAACACGCTGATGAGTCCCATCGCGCGCGGCTCCGGGTGGAAATCGGGCGGCTGCGCGCCGAGCTTCGGGCGCTCGCGGACATAAGCGCGACGAACCGAGGCTTTGCGTTGGCGCCGCGTCATGCCCGCGAGGTCGTCGTGCTCGCGCCCCCGGTCGAGGAGCGGCACGCGGCGGTGCTCGCCTTCCTTGCCGACGGAGAGTCCTGGTCGAGCTCGGCGCTGGCGATCGCGCTTGGCGCGAGCCCGCGCACGGTGCAGCGCGCGCTAGATTCCCTTGCGGCGGCCGGCAAGGTGCAGTCCTTCGGCCGCGGGCCGGCGCGCCGCTGGATGACCCCGCCGCTCACCGGCTTCCCGACAATCTTGTTACTCCCCGGCCCGCTGCCGAGTGACTAGTTTGGTCGGCGATCTCATCGGTCACGGCCGGATTGCTGCAAGCTGGATTAAGACGGATACTTTTCAGCAGGCTTCCGGCTGCAGCGATGTTCGCCCATCGGACCGATGTAAACCAAAGGTGCGGCGGGCTTCGTGCCATGCTGCAGGAAATCATGTCCCAGGAGGAAATCATGAAACGATCCGCCGCCGAAATTCTTCGTGAATACGGTCCCTTCCCGGAAGCAGAGCAGGTGCATGGCGTCACCTTCGACGGTCATCAGGTCTGGTTCGCCTCCGGCGAAAAGCTGAACGCCGTGGATCCGGAAAGCGGCCAAATCACGCGCTCGATCGATGTCGCCGCCCATGCGGGGACCGCTTTCGACGGTCGGCACCTCTTCCAGATCGCCGAGGATCGCATCCAGAAAATCGATCCGCAGACCGGCCGTGTGCTCGCGACAATCCCGGCACCGGGCGGCGGTGGTGACTCAGGGCTCGCCTGGGCCGAAGGCACGCTTTGGGTGGGTCAGCACCGTGGCCGCAGGATCCACCAGATCGATCCCGAAACAGGCGAGGTCCTCCGCACCATCGAGTCGAACCGCGTCGTCACCGGCGTAACCTGGATCGATGGCGAGCTCTGGCACGGCACCTGGGAAGGCGACGGGGCCGATGTCCGGCGTATCGATCCCCAGACGGGCGCGGTTCTGGAGCGCCTCGACATGCCGCCCGGTATGGGCGTGTCCGGACTTGAGTCCGACGGCGGAGATCGCTTCTTCTGCGGCGGTGGAAGCGCCGGGAAGATCAGAGCCGTACGGAGGCCGAGGTAAGCCTGGGCGCTGCGCCAGCTGCAGATTCTTTTTTGAGGCATGTCGATTTTCAAGCAACTCGTTCGTCTTTGAGAAGCGCCGCCCTTCCGAGGCGCGGCGTCGCCAATTTTTCCGCGAGGTCTTTCCATGTCGAATGCGCATATTCAGAAGCAAAGTCCATATCGCTGGGTAATTGTCGCCGCCGGCGGCCTGTTGGGCTGCATCGCGATCGGCGCCATGTTTTCGCTGCCGGTTTTTCTCCGGCCCATTTCCGAGGAGACCGGGTGGTCCGTCACCGGTGTTTCCAGTGCCATGACCATCGGGTTTATCGCGATGGCGCTCGCGAGCATGATCTGGGGTAGTCTGTCGGACCGCTGGGGCCCTCGTCTTGTCGTATCGATCGGCTCGGCTGTCTTGGCCGCAGCGCTTGCGCTGGCGAGCCAGGCGACTTCGCTTATCGAGTTTCAACTCGTCTTCGGTCTGGCTTTCGGTGGCGCAACCGCCGCGATCTTCGCCCCGATGATGGCCTGCGTCACCGGCTGGTTCGACACGCAGCGCAGCCTTGCCGTGTCTCTCGTGTCGGCCGGCATGGGCATGGCGCCCATGACCATGTCGCCCTTCGCAGCCTGGCTCGTCACCATCTATGATTGGAGAACCTCTCTCCTGATCATCGCTGCCCTGACCGGGGCCGTGATGATCCCGGTCGCACTGCTCGTGCGCCGCCCGCCCGCTCTCGAAAGCCAAAATGCCGTCGCCTCCTCCGACGGAGAGCGGTCCGACATGTCCGTGGCACAGGCGGTAAGATCGCCCCAGTTCATCATCCTGTTTCTGACGAACTTCTTCTGTTGCGCCACGCACTCGGGCCCGATCTTTCACACGGTGAGTTACGCGATCAGCTGCGGCATCCCGATGATCGCCGCGGTCTCGATCTACAGCGTGGAAGGACTGGCCGGCATGGGTGGCCGCGTCGCTTTCGGTCTTTTCGGAGACCGGTTCGGCGCCAAGCGCGTCCTGGTCTCAGGGCTTTTGCTGCAAGCATTCGGCGCACTGGCCTATTTTTTCGTCCGCGATCTCGGAGCGTTTTATGCCGTGGCGGCGGTGTTCGGCTTCATCTACGCCGGCATCATGCCGCTCTACGCCGTGATCGCCCGCGAGAATTTTCCGCTGCGCATGATGGGCACCGTCATCGGCGGAACGGCAATGGCCGGCAGCTTGGGGATGGCCACCGGTCCCTTGGCCGGCGGCCTGATCTACGACACCTTCGCGAGCTACGGTTGGCTCTATATCGGCGCCTGGGGCATCGGTATTGGCGCCTTCCTGATTGCCTTGACCTTCAGGCCCTTCCCCAAGGCCAACGCCGAGCCGGCGCCATTGCCAGCGTAAGGGGAGAACGAATGCCGTCGGCCGCGAACAGAATATGTCGCGGCCGTCCAATTTTCTCACTACAGTAGCGCAGGCCGAAACGCCACCCGCGCTCAACCGTAGAGATATTCCGGCAGCCAGAGCGTCATGCCGGGCCAGAGATACATGATGATCATGCAAAGGATGACGATCAGCATGTAGGGCATCATGCCGGCAAAGATCTGGTTCAGGGTGACATGCGGCGGCGAAACGCCTTTGAGATAGTAGGCCGACATCGCCACCGGCGGCGACAGGAAGGCCGCCTGCAGGTTGACGAAGACGAGAACGCCCCAGAGCACCGGGTCGATGTCGAAGTGCCTCAGCATCGGCAGGAAGATCGGCACGAAGATGATGATGATCTCGGTCCATTCGAGCGGCCAGCCGAGAAGGAAGATGATCGCCTGCGACAGGAACATGAACTGATGGGGCGTGAGATCGAGCGCGAGCACCCATTGCTCGATCAGCGCCTGCCCGCCGAGGATGGCGAAGACGGCGGAGAAGAGTGCTGAGCCTACGAAGAGCCAGCACACCATGGCCGTGGTCTTCGCAGTCAGGAACACCGCCTCCTTGGTGCGTTGCCAGTTGAGTGTGCGGGCCTGGAAGGCAAGCAGGAAGGCGCCGGCGGCGCCGACCGCCGCGGACTCGGTTGCGGTCGTGATGCCGAACAGGATGACGGCGAGCACGACGACGGTGAGAATGCCGAGCGGCATGACGGAGGAGGCGAGCAGCTTCATCACCTGAAGCCGCTCCGCGCTCATGTTGCGATAGTAGCGGATGAGGACCAGGGCAGCGATGGCTGCGGTGATACCGAAGGACACATAGAAGGCAGTCGTCGGCCCGTTGACGACCGCCGGTCCGCTATCGGCGGCGGGCGCGCCCAACTGCTCCAGCCCCTCCGGCGCTTCCGCCTCGGCCGTGGCCTGCGGATGGATGACGGCATACCACCATACCAGCGCGAGGGTGAAGGCAGTCAGCGAGAATGGCACGAGCGCCGCCGCGAAGTTCTTGACGAGCCGCCAATAGGTCAGTCGCCCCTCGCCGGTCTCCAGCGCCAGCGCCTTCGCCGGCGAGACCAGTGCGCGGAAAAGCCCGGCCAGCATGTTTGGCGAATAGGCGGCCTGCAGTTTGGGCATCCAGGCAGACACCGGAACCCGCGTCTGCTCCTCGGGTAGCGTCGGCGCGATCTTCGGATTGATCGCCGCCCAGCCGAGTATATAAGCGAGATAGAGGAACGACAGGAAGAAGCCCGGCAACATCGTGGCGGCATAGAGCTTGACGACAGACTGCCCCGCCACCGCCGCATAGACGATGATCATCACCGACGGCGGGATGAGGATCCCGAGCGTGCCGCCCGCGGTGATCACCCCGGAGGCAAGCTTGACGTCGTAGCCGGCGCGCAGCATCGGGCTCATGGCGATCACGCCCATCAGCACTACCACGGCGCCGACGAGACCGCTGGCGATGCCCCAGAAGGTGCAGACGATCAGCGTCGCGACGGCGAGCGACGCCGGCACCCGCCGGAACGAAAGCTGGATGCTGTAGAACATCTTGTCGACCAGCGCGCCGCGCTCCATCACATAGCCCATCAGCACGAAGAGCGGGATAGAGATCAGCACGTCGTTGGTCATCGCCCCATAGGTCCGCTGGACCATCAGGTCGAAGACGCGGTTGTCGATCCAGTGCTCGGCCGGATTGTAGAAGGCGTAGAAGCCGAACAGCATGCCGAGCCCCATCAGCGTGAAGGCGGTCGGAAAGCCCATGATGATGACGACGACGATGAGCACCAGCATCGTCAGTCCGAGGAACTGATCGCTCACGGTTCGACCTCTCCCCCCATTCCCCGTTGCCGGGCCGCCTTTTCGATGTTTTGCGCCCGCTCGATCGCCGCTTCGCGGGCTTCCAGATCGACATATTCGCTGTGCGCGAGCTGCTCGGCGACCACGTCGATCTCCTCGACGTCACGCAGCCGCTCCGGCCACTCCCCGGTCCTGATACAAAGGACGCATCGCGCGATCTCGCCAAGCCCCTGCAGCATCACCAGCGCGCCCGCGATTGGGATGACCGTCTTGAAATAGTAGATCGGCGGCCCCTCCGCCGTCACGGTCGAATGCTCGCCGATCCGCCAGGAGAGCGCCGCGTAGTCGTAGCCGGCATAGATCAGGGCGGCGACGCCGGGCAGGAAGAACAGGATGTAAAGCAAGAGGTCGAGCACTGCCTGCGTGCGGGGCCTAAGCGAACTATAGAGAAAATCGCCGCGCACATGGGCGTTCTGCGCCAGCGCATAGGCGCCGGCAAGCATGAACAACGTGCCGTAAAACATATTGCTGGCGTCGAAGATCCATGCCGTCGGCATGTTGAGGATGTAGCGCTTGACGACCTCGACGCAGACGAGCGTCATCAGGCCGATGATCAGCCAGGCGGAAGCCTTGCCGATCCAGACGCTGATCGCATCTATTCTCAGGAGAATATGCTGAACGTTCACCCCGCGCCTCCCACGGCGGCGGCAGACGCAGCCGTGGCCGCATCACCGCTCTCTCTTATTGCAATTTGCAATCGGTGACGTTGCGGTCTTGGGCCTGGAAGCCCAAGACCCTCTCAAACTAAAGCTCCTTGGCCACACCCTCCTGGCCGAAATAGTGGTCGAACGCCATCCGCCGGCCGACGACGGTGTCCTGTTCCCATCGCGTTGCCCGCTCGGCGAAAGCGATCTGTGATTGCAGGATCTCCCTGAACAGCGGGTTTTCTCCGGCCTTCTTTTTCACCACCTCGTCATAAACTTCCAGTTGCTTTTTGAGGATCGCATCCGGTGTCTTGTAGAACTTGACCTTGTCGGTGGTCTGCATCGCCACATAGTCCTGCGAATAGCGGTCGATCGCCTTCCAGGCCATGTCCTGTGACGCCGCCTCGACCGCGTTGGTGATGATCGCCTTCATCTGGTCGGGCAGTCCCTCGTATTTCGGCTTGTTGAACAGGATCTCGAATTGCTCGGCATTCTGGTGGTAGCTCTGCAGCATGCAGACCTTCGAGACGTCGGGGAAACCCAGCACGCGGTCGGACGAGGCATTGTTGAACTCCGCGGCGTCGAGCAGGCCACGGTCGAGTGCCGCGACGATTTCGCCGCCCGGCAACGCGTTGACGGCCGCACCGAGACCGGTGAAAACGTCGATCGAGATGCCGACCGTGCGGAACTTCAGACCCTGCAAGTCCTCGGCCTTCGACACCGGCTTCTTGAACCAGCCGAGCGGCTGTGTCGGCATCGGCCCATAGGGGAACGATACGACATTGGCGCCGATCGATTCATAAAGCTTTGCCAGCAATTCCTTGCCGCCACCGTATTTGTGCCAGGCGAGCAGCATGTTGGCATCCATGGCGAAGCCCGGGCCGGAGCCCCAGAGTGCGAGCGCGGTCTGCTTGCCGTAGTGATACACGAGTACGCCGTGGCCGCCATCGAGCGTCCCTTCCGAGACGGCATCGAGCAGGCCGAATGCCGGCACAACGGCGCCCGCCGGCAGCACCTCGATCTTGAGGTCGCCGCCGGTCATGTCGTTGACCTTCTTGGCGAAATCGAGTGCGAATTCGTGAAAGATGTCCTTCGAAGGCCAGGTGCTCTGCCAGCGCATGTTCACCGGCCCCTGTGCCTTGACGACACTCGGCGCAGCCACCATTGCCGCCCCGGCCATTGCTGCGCCGCTCAGGAATTTGCGACGCGACGTCCTCCCCCCGAACTGGGTTCTGCGTTTCATCTTTTCCTCCCGAAAACATAGGCTTTTTCGCCCAGGCATCGAAGAATACTCCTCAATCGCGCCCCACGCAAAGATTGCAGGGAACGATGGCCGGGCGCCGCTATTAGGAATGAGGTGAGGAATAATGGGGAGCGGCATTTTGTCTTATTCCGAGGTGTGAGTTTACCCCGTTTGGAGGACGCAAGATGAAAATCGGTTCGCTTAGAATTGCAGTTATCGTCCTCAATGGTGCGCTCGTCACGGCTTGCGCCGGCGTTTCGGCACAAGGACGCGTGGAGCAGAGCGGTGGCTACGGTCCCCACCCAAAACTGCCGGCGCCCAGCCGCACGCTGATCCCGACGGTCAACATCGCGGAAGCCAAGGGCTGGCCGAATGGCGCGAAGCCGAAGGCAGCACGCGGGCTGAAGGTGAACGCCTTTGCCGGCGACCTTGACCATCCGCGCTGGCTGCATGTCCTGCCGAACGGCGACGTGCTGGTCGCCGAAAGCAATGCTCCCGCCAAACACGACGAATATTTCAGCATCAAGAAGGTCTTCACGGACCAGGCCCAGAAGCGGGCTGGCGCCGCCACCGAGAGCGCCAACCGCATCACGCTCCTGCGTGATACCAACGGCGACGGTGTCGCCGACAAGCGCAGTACCTTCATCGAGGGTCTCAACTCACCCTTCGGGATGACACTTTCGAAAGGCAGACTTTACGTCGCCAACACCGATGCCGTCGTCGCCTTTCCCTATTCCGAGGGCCAGGCCCGGATGAGAGCGGCGCCCGAGAAGATCATCGACCTGCCCGCGGGCAACCTCAACCATCACTGGACCAAGGACGTCATCGCCAGCCGCGACGGCCGCAAGCTCTACGTCACCGTCGGATCGAACAGCAATGTCGGCGAGAACGGCATCGAGGCAGAGCGAAACCGCGCCGCCGTTCTGGAGGTCGATCTTGCGAGCCGCCGCGCTCGCGTCTTCGCCTCGGGCCTCAGGAACCCGAACGGGCTTTCGTGGAACCCGGACGACGGCAGGCTCTGGGTCGCGGTCAACGAGCGCGACGAGCTCGGTGACGACCTCGTGCCGGATTACATGACTTCCGTGCGTGCCGGCGGCTTTTACGGGTGGCCCTACAGCTATTTCGGCCAGAATGTCGACGAGCGCGTGAAGCCACCGCGCCCGGACCTTGTCGAGAAGGCGATCAAGCCCGACTATGCGCTCGGCGCCCACACCGCCTCGCTGGGGCTGACATTCGCCAACGGCGCGCGGCTCGGGCCGGACTACAGCAACGGCGCCTTTGTCGGTCAGCACGGCTCGTGGAACCGCAGCGTGCGCAGCGGCTACAAGGTGATCTTCGTACCCTTCCGCAATGGCAAGCCCGCTGGCCCGCCGAAGGACGTGCTGACCGGTTTCATCGACAGGGACGACAAGGCGGCGGGGCGCCCGGTCGGCGTGGCGATCGACAGGAAAGGCGCCCTACTGGTCGCCGACGACGTCGGCAACACAATCTGGCGTGTGACACCGGCAGGCGGGCGTTGAACTGCGCTATCGCCCGGTTCCTCACATGCTTTGCGCCGTCGCTGATCGAACAAGCTCCGTAGCAGCGCCTGCCTTCATGGACTCCCGATGCTGCGATTGTTACTCTTCCACAGCAAGTCTCCCTAAATTTTGGGGGCGATCTAAATGCTACAGCGGCCTTCGAGCGCCTGAACGGACGCAAGTGCGCTGTAGGAGACGGAGCGCATGAAGCGGCGGCTGGCAGCAATCCTCGATGCGGACTTTTCCGGCTACAGCCGGATGATGCGGCACGACGAGGCCGGCACGTTCGCGGCGCTGAAGGCCCACCAGACGGAAGTCATTCTTCCCGCCATTGCCGGACACGGCGGGCGGGTCGTCAGGTATATCGGCGACGGCCTGCTCGCCGAGTTCTCGAGTGTCGTCGAGGCGGTCGCCTCAGCGCTCGAGATCCAGCAGGCAATGCTCCGGCGCAACGAGACGGTGGCCCCCGACCGCCACATGCACTTACGCATTGGCATTCATCTTGGTGACGTCATAATCGACGATGATGGCATCCATGGCGACGGCGTCATCGTCGCCACGCGGCTTCAGGAAATCGCCCCGCCGGGCGGTATCTGCCTGTCGCAACAGGTCCACGACCATATCGGAGCAAAGCTCGACCTCCCCTTGACTGATCTCGGCCGCTGCACGCTCGCCGACATTCGCCACGCCGTTCGCGCCTGGCGCTGGACGCCGGACGAAGCGTCCGAGACCCCGACGACGGCTGGAGCCGACAGACAGGCGCGGTCCGACCGGCCCCCGTCCGCTCGCACCCTGCCCGACCGCAAGCGGCCGTCGATCGCCGTACTGCCTTTCATCAACCTGTCGAGCGTCGACGAACAGGAGCATTTTGCCGACGGCTTCACTGAAGAGCTCATCCACACGCTCGCGCGCTGCCGCTGGCTGCAGGTCGTCGCCCGCAACTCCTCCTTCGCCTACAAGGGCAAGCCCGTCGATGTCCGGAAGGCGGCCGAAGACCTCGGCGTCAAATACGTGATCGAAGGCAGCGTCCGGCGGTCCGGAGACCGCATCCGCATCACCGCCCAGCTTCTGCGCGCGGAGAGCGCCACCCTTCTCTGGGCGGAGCGCTACGACCGGACACTCGACGACCTCTTTGTGCTCCAGGACGAGATCGCCGGCGAGATCACCGGAACGGTCGGGCCCGAGCTCGGCATGATCGAATTTGCCGCGCTGCGCGGGCAGACGGCCGCCGACATGGATGCCTGGGACATCTACCTGAAAGGTCTCTGGCACCTCTATAAGTTCAACCTCGACGACCTGAGGATAGCAAAGGACCTCTTCGAACGCGCAACCAGCGTCGATCCGGCATTCGCGCAGGCCTATGCGCGGCTCGCCTATGTCCATATCCAGCTCGGCTGGTACGGCGCCCTAGAGGAGCGGGGTGCAAGGATCGCCGATGCCATCCGGCTCGCGGAGCGGGCGATCGCGCTCGACAGCCGGGAGCCCGCTGCCCATCTCGCGCTTGGCCGGGCGTTGGCGCTGCGCGGCCAGCCGGAACGCGGCATCAGATATCTGGGCAATGCGCTCGAACTCGACGCGAGTTTTGCGCAAGGCCACTTCGCCCTCGGTCAAGCCCTTTGCTACGTCGAGCGCCCCGAGGAGGGCATCGCCGAAATCAACGAGGCGTTCCGGCTGAGCCCGCGCGATCCGCATCTCTGGACTTTCTACAACATGCTTGCGATCGCGCATTACCAGTCGGGCCGGCTCACGGAGGCCGAAGCCGCCGCCCGCGCGTCGCTCAGGCAGGAAAACACCACATTCTGGCCGGCAATGGTGTTGACGGCCGTCCTCGGCGCCCAAGGCAACGCCGGGGCGGCACCTGCGGCGCTCACCGAGCTTCTAAAATTCCGGCCGGAGATGACGCTCGAAAAGGCGCGCGCCGAATTCTATTTCGGCGGCATTCCGGCCATGCCGGAACACTTCATCGACCGCTTCGCCACCGACCTCGAGCGGGCCGGATTGCCGGGATAAAAGCATTTGTAGGCGAAGTGTAAAGCGGTTCGCCGTCCGGACTGTCCGAAAAGACAGTGCCGGAGAAGCTTGCAGCGCGAGAAGGCTCGCCTTTTGCCGCTGCTTCTCCGGCTCCCCCGCCTGAGCAATTCCAGGAAAGTGTGTAGCGGTTTCCCCTCCGGAATTGCGTCAAAGAACTATTGCAGCGTGCGCGATGGAACCTGTGCCGGCTGGCCGTTGGCCAACTCGGGCTGTCCCTGAATGTCGCCGGTCGTGCGCGGGCTGTCGAGACCCGTTGCCACCACCGAGACGCGGAAGGTGCCGTCGAGCGTGCGGTCGAAGATCGCGCCGACGACGATGTCGGCCTCGTCATAGACCTCCTCGCGGATGCGGGTTGCCGCCTCGTCGACCTCGAACAGCGTCATGTCCATGCCGCCGGAGATCGAGACCAGCACGCCCTTGGCGCCACGCATCGAGACTTCGTCAAGCAGCGGATTGGCGATCGCCGCTTCCGCCGCCATCATCGCGCGGCTCTCGCCGGTCGCCTCGCCCGTTCCCATCATCGCCCGACCCATGCCCTTCATCACCGTCTTCACGTCGGCGAAGTCGAGGTTCATCAAGCCTTCCTTGACGATCAGGTCGGTAATGCAGCTGACGCCCGAATAGAGCACCCGATCGGCGATCATGAAGGCGTCGGCAAAGGTGGTCTTGGCGTCGGCGATACGGAAGAGGTTCTGGTTGGGGATGACGATGACGGTGTCGGCGCTCTCACGCAGCCGATCGATGCCCATCTCCGCCGTCTGCATGCGCCGCTTGCCTTCGAAGCTGAAAGGCTTGGTAACGACCGCGACCGTCAGGATGCCGGCCCGCCGCGCAGCCTCCGCAATCACCGGCGCCGCCCCGGTACCGGTGCCGCCGCCCATGCCGGCCGTGACGAAGCACATATGCGTGCCGCCTAAGTGATCCATGATCTCGTCGATCGACTCCTGCGCCGCCGCATTGCCGATATCCGGCAGCGAACCGGCACCGAGACCCTCCGTGACGGCGGCGCCGAGCTGGATGCGCCGCTCCGCCTTTGACATCGAAAGCGCCTGCGCGTCGGTATTGGCGGCGATGAAATCGACGCCCTGCAGGTTCTCGGCAATCATGTTGTTGATAGCGTTGCCGCCCCCGCCGCCGACACCGATGACAGTGATTTTCGGACGCATCTCGGTGATGATCGGCTTCTTGTACTCTGTCATTGGCTCTTCTCCTTGGGCAGTTTCGTGGGGTCTCGTCCGTCCCCGGAAACTGCGACGAAAGCGGTGCGGGCGCGAATCAGTCACATATTTTAGGAACTCAAAAAGGCCACGGAGAAGGCAAGAACGGCAAAAACGAGGCGAGTCCACAGCTACGTGCGGCCGGCCTCAAAAAAATGGCGAGCGCGTATCGGCAGCGGCCAAGGCTCGCGGGCTATGTCCGCTCGACCGGCGATGGGTTGCCCATCGCCGAACCGGAGGCTCGCTGTGGGCGCGGCGTCGCCGCCTTACGCGTTCCAGCTCGGCCGGCTCCTGACCCGCTCATTCCAGCGCTTCACGTTTTCGAGCGTTCCCGGGATTTCCATGCCGAAGGCCTCGCCCAGCCAGCCGCAGACGCCGGCGGTGATGTCAGCGATCGAGAAATTCTCACCGGCGAGGAACGGCCGGCCGTCGGCAAGCTCGCGATCGAGCCAGGCCCATTTCTTCGGCACGGCCTGCCGCTCAGTCTCCGCGAAGGCCGGAAACTGCGTCAGGCGGTCCTTGAAGAACTCTTCGGAATGGAGCGGGACATTGCCGATCGTGGCGAAGATCACCAGTTCCGCGCGCCGGTTCCACATCTCGACCTTGGCACGGCTGACGGCGCCGGTGCCGAAGAGCGGCGGCTCGGGATGCGTCTCCTCGAGATATCGGCAGATCGCGACGCTTTCGGTGATGATCGTGCCATCATCGAGTTCCAGCACCGGGATCTGTCCGAGCGAATTGAGCTTGAGGAAGTCCGGCGCCCTGTGCTCGCCCTTGAAGAAATCGATGTTCACCATCGGCAGCGTGATGCCCTTTTCGGCCATGAAGATGCGGACCCGATAAGAGTTCGGCCCAATGCCCTGATAGAGCTTCATTGTCACCTCCCTTGTTGATCACCATGGCACTATGACAACAATGATTGCAAAAAGCAACTGGTTTTGTTTTTGAGTCTGTCTTCAGGCGGCGGAGACGCCAACCCTCGCATCCTCCGCGGTCTGATCTTTCCCTTGCCGGCTGGCCCTCCGTGTTCGCTCGGTCGAGTTCAAGCCTATCAACTCCGTCATGCTTGACCCGAGGATCCAAACACAAGGCGTTGAAAAGCGCCGCCGACAAAACCCATTGACGATGGATCCTCGGTCAAGCCCGAGGATGGCGGATGGGGAATTGTGCACCCCGCAGCGGAGATCGTCCCCCGCCTTCACGGCACCGGCGCACCGGCACCCTTGTCCCGTGCTGGGCCCGGGGATGGCGGGTGAGTGGCGGGGCCGACGCACTGAACGCGCAGGCCCAGCGCCAATTTCAAAGCCGCCAACCGCTCGCGATCACGAAGGGCACCGTCTGCCCTTCGGCGATCGCCACGCTGCTGAAGGCCTTCAGCCGCTGGCCATCTCCAAGCGCAAGATCGAGCGCGAAGCGCTCGCCTTCGAAGACGCACGACATGACCCGCATCAGAATGCCGTCCGTGCCGCGGTGGACGTGTTCCGGCCTGACCAGCATGTCGGCAGGGGGCACGTCGGCAAGCAGCCCGCCGCTCGCACCATCTGCACCGCGCGACCCAAGGGCCTCACGCAGCACCGGCCAGCCGAGTTGCCTTTCGCCGCTCTCCGCCAGCGGCAGCCGGAGGATGCTGCCGCGGCCGATCAGTCCGCCGACGATGCGGCCCTCCGGCCTGGCATAGATCTCCGCCGGCGGCGCCACCTGCAGAAGCCGGCCTTCCGACATCACCGCGACGTCGGTCGCGAGCGCCATCGCCTCCGCCTGGTCGTGGGTGACATAGACCATGGTGGCGCCGGAGCGCTCGTGGAAGGCGCGAAACGTCTCCTCCATCGCCTTCCTCAGATGCTGGTCGAGATTGGCGAGCGGCTCGTCGAGCAGCACGACATCCGGCTGCGTGACGAGGCAGCGGGCGAGCGCCACCCGCTGGCGCTGGCCGCCGGAAAGCTCGGCAGGCCGCCGTTCGGCAAGGTCGGTGAGCCTGACCAGCGACAGCGCCTCGCCCACGAGCTTGCGCCATTGAGCACCGGAAATGCCCCTCACCTTCAAGGGATAGCCGACATTCTGCGCGACGGTCATGTGCGGCCAGAGCGCGTAGGATTGGAACACCATCGCCATGTTGCGCTTTTCCGGCGGCAGCGCGCGTTCGGCATCCGAAAGCCGCCGCTCGCCATAGGAGATCGAGCCGTCCGTCGGCTGCTCGAAGCCGGCGATCATGCGGAGCACCGTCGTCTTGCCGCAGCCCGAGGGGCCGAGGAGTGCGAGGAAGGCCTGCCGGCGGAGCGTCAGCGAGACGTCCGCCACCGCCGGCCGGCCGCCTCCGAAATCCTTGGTCACGTGATTGAGGATCAGTTGCGCCACGGCAGCACGCCCTCCGGCAGGTACTTTGCGAAAAATTCGAGCGCCGTCATCAGCGCGATCACCAGGAGGACGACGAGCACCGAGAGCGCCGAGGCGAGATCGGACGAGCCGCTGTCGTCGAGATTGAAGATCGCGACGCCGAGCGTCTGCGTGCCCGCCGACCAGAGCAGCGCCGAGACCGTCAGTTCGTTCGCCGCGATCAGGAAGACGAGGATGACGGAAGCTCCGGCCGCCGGCGCGATCAGCGGCAGCAGCACGTCGCGCATCCGCCGGGAGAAACCCGCACCGGCAAGTCTTGCCGCCTCCTCGAGCGAGGGGTCCATCTGCAAAAACGCGCTCATGACAGGCTTCAGGCTGACGGCGAGGAAGGAGGAGAAATAGGCGGCGAGAATGATCCAGATCGTGCCGTAGAGCGAAACGCCGACGAACGGCAGCCGCGCGGCGAAGGTGAGGATGAAGGCGACGGCAAGCACGATGCCGGGCAGCGCATAGGGGATCTCGATCAGGATGGCGACGAGATTGGCAAGCACGCCCTTCCGCCGAGTCAGAAGATAGGCGGCCGGCACGGTGACGACCAGCAGGCCGAGCGCCGCGGCGGAGGCGAGGAAGAGCGAATTCTTGAGCGCCGTCAGCGTGATCGACTGGCGGAAGAGGATTTCACCATAGGCACTGAGCGATACCGTCTTGAAATTGACCGGCACGCCATAGGCCGGCACCAGCGAGCTTGCGATAAGCGCGAGAAGGGGCGCCACCAGCACCAGCGCCAGCGCGGCCCATAGCAGCGCTTCGAGAGCGATGCGCAAGCGCCCGAGCGCGAAGGCGGCGCGCGCGCCGGAATGGCCGATGAGGCGATAGTCGCGGCCGGAAAGCGCCCGCTGCTGCACCAGCAGACCGCCGGCGGAGATCGCCGCGATCAGCGTCGAGATCAGCGCGATCTCGCCGAAGGTGGCGGCGCCGAAACTCGCCAGCCGGCTGAAGATCAGCGTCGGCAGCGTCTCGATCCCGGCGGGAATGCCGAGGATCGCCGGAATGCCGAAATTGCCGACGCCTGAGACGAAGGCGATCGCCCCGCCGGCAATCAGCCCCGGAGTTGCCAGCGGCAGCACGATGTCGCGGAAGACCCGGAACGGCCCCGCCCCCGCAAGCCGTGCCGCCTCGATGCCGTCGCGCGGGCTCGCCGCAAGCCCGGCCTTGAGCGCCAGGAAGACGAGCGGCGCATGCTGCACGCCCAAAAGAAGCGCGATGCCGGAAAGCGAATAGAGCGGCTGCGGGCTGCCGAGCGGCGGCGCCAGCCCCAGCGTCTTGAGCAACGGGCTCGCCGGCCCCGACATTCCCACCCAGGCAAGCGCCGTCACCTGCGGCGGGATCATCATCGGCAGCATGAAGGCGAAGCTTAAAGTGAGCTTGCCCCTGGTATCGGTGAGCGCCACCGCGAAGGCGAAGAGCGAACCCAGGATAAGCGAGACGGCCATGCCGCCGGTGGCGGTGACGAGCGTGTTGCGGAGCGCCGCGAAGGTGGCTGGCTCGAAGATCAGCCGCGCCGCCTCACCGTCCACAAGCCCGCTCACCCCCGCCCCGGCAAGGCGCGCGAGAGGCAACACGGAGAGCAGCAGCACGGCACAAAGCACGAAGGGCAGCAGCCAGCCCGGCTCGCCGCCGGATGCCGCCCGCCGCTTGCGGGCGCGGAAGGCGCGCCCTGCCCCGGCGCCATGCGGCGGCATCGCCTTGAGGGAGTTATCTTCCGTGACGTAAGGCATCGCCGGCAACTGGACGCGCAACGTCCGCGTCAGTTCGCCGGGCAGTTTTGCGGGAGCCGTTTGGGGAGGCCGGCTTTCCGCCGCCTCCCCGCCGCCGAAGAAAAACCGCAATGGGCCGAAACGCCGCACCCTCGACAGCAGACGCCGAGGCGGCTCCGGGAGTTTCAGCCCGGAGCCGCCTTCCGCGTCAGCTTCCACCGGAGCGCTCGCGCTCCGGCTGCGGGCGATCTCGTCCGCTCGCGTCATGAGGCGATCAGTTCGTCCCGAAAATGCCGGAGAAGGTCTTGAGGTCCGCTTCGGAATTCTTGACCGCCGCCGCGGCATCGACCGGCAGCACCTTGATCGTCTCGCGGGCCGGATAGCCTTCCGGCAGCGCCACGCCGTTGCGGGCCGGGATATAGCCCATCTTCACCGCCACCTTCTGGCCTTCCTCGGAGAGAAGGAAGTCGACGAATTTCTTCGCGGCATCGACGTTCTTCGCGGTGTTCAGAATGCCGACCGGCTCGGTGACGGCGGAAACGCCTTCGGCCGGGAAGACGAACTCCACCGGCGCGCCCTTGGCCTTCTCGCGGATCGCCATGAAATCGACGAGCATGCCATAGGCCTTCTCGCCGGTCGCGACCGCCTTCAACACGCCGCCATTGCCGCCGGCGGCCGTCGCGCCGTTTTCGGCAAGCGCCTTGTAATAGTCCCAGCCGAGGCCGGGAATGCCGGCAAGCGTCTCGGCATGGATCAGGGCAGCACCAGAGGTGAGCGGGCTCGGCATGGTGACGAGGCCCTTGGCCTCGGGCTTCACGAGATCCTGCCAGCCTTCCGGCTTCATCGCGGCGGATGTGTTGTAGACGATGCCTGTCGTGATCATCTTGGTCGAGTAATAGGCTCCGTCCGCATCATAGAGCGCGGCATCGTAGCCCGCCGCCTCCGGCGACTTGTAAGGCAGCAGATGCCCGCCCTCCTTCAGCCGCTGCATCGTCACCGTGTCGGCGATCAGAAGCACGTCCGCCACCGGATTGCCCGCCTCGATCTCGGCCATCAGCTTGGCCATGATCTTCGTCGTCCCCTCGCGCACCCACTCGACCTCGACGCCCGGGTTAGCCGCCTCGAACGCATCCACCGTCGCCTGCGCATCCTCATTCGGCTGACTCGTATAAAGCACCAGGCTTTCGGCATAAGCCGTGGTGGACATGAGGCCGGCGACGAGCGCTGCGGCAACGGCGGAGAGAAGCGTTTTCATGGGATTGCCCTCGGTGGGAGAAAGATGGTGCCGAGGGATAGAGCCGGTGTTTTACAGGGGTGTGACAGCGGACTCGCCTACCTTGGCCGCTCACACGTACGGCACGTCGCGCCATATTCCAGCCATCAGGCAATCAATTGCTTGAGAAGCCCCTCGATTGCTCGCCAGTTGTCAGTTGTCGGGACTCCGCGCATCCGCTCCATGATACGTCGCTTGAAACTCCGCATCGGAATCTTCATAGAAATATTTTGCTGCAGTTCCCGAAAAAGCCGCTTTCCATCACAGCGCTCTTTCCATTCCGCGTCCCAAAGCGGCAGCAGTTCCGCCTTTCGCGCCTCGCACATTCTGACGAATTTCACCTGCCAATCCCGCTGGTGAAGACCAGATATCTGCTGCGAAATCTGCTCGAGCCGACCGTACAGAATAGCGGAAACCTCTTCGAAGGTTTTGCCGCTAGTCTCGCGCGGCCGTCGACCCGGGTTTTCGTACGCCATGCCGTCATAGACTTCTTTGACGACTGCATCATCCAGATGCCCCAAAGCGAGTTGCTTTAGAAGTCGGCTGAGTTCGCCCTCACTCGCAATCGGTGTCCTGACAATATCCGTATCCTTTAATAAGGTGGTCAAGATGTCTACGTCGATAAGATAATTTTCAAGACAACGACGATCCCACTGCAATACCTTGATGTTGCTCGAACTCTCCAAATTTGTGGGCACGTCATCTTTATCAAAAATGAAATATCTGGGCGTCAACGTCACGCCGGACTTCTCTGCTTCTTGAAGCTGTCTGATTTGCTTTTCGACCTCTGTTCGGCCTCCCAGATCTTTCAGTTTGTGTTGCCGCAAAATAGAGCCAAAGCCCAACTCGAGCAGCTCAACGTCATGCTCCCCTTCAACAAAAATCGTCGCTTTGTATAAAAGCCCCTCGCTCTCCGATGTACCCAACTGGCGAAGTGCTTCGGCGACGGCCTCTCCATCACTTCTCCGCACGCGGCTTAGAAGAGTACCGGATACCAGGTGAAATAGCGCGCATTCCTCGCGCCCAAATGTGCCAGCAAGTATCTCTGGGGAATGGGAGCACAGAATTACTTGCAGATCTTTTCTGATCGCGTAAGCATCTACCATGAAGGCGAGAATATCTTTGCAAACTGCTGGGTTTAGATGCAGCTCTGGCTCATCAAGTAGAGCGACGCCGCCGTTTGCGAGAGTTCGTTCAATCAAGAGAAATGTGAGAATTAGTCCCTTTTCGCCGCTGCTCATTGCATCAATGTCGAAAACGCGTCCGGATTCCAAATCTCTCACGTTGATCGTCAACAGACCGTACTGATTAACGCCCGCTCCTACTAACTCACGGCCTTTCAGCACGCCGGAGAAGATCCGTTCAAAGTTTTCACGGATCGCGTTTCGTCCTGATTCAGAACCCACTATCGCGTTGAAAATCGTGTTCTTCAGGCGATTATACTTACTTTGCGGCTGTGAATTGTGTGCTTCAAGCTGCTGAACCGCGTCTTGTATTCCAAGTTGTATTGGCTGTTCACCGCGAGGTAGAGCTCGGTCAGCGGGAAAGTAACTAAACTTCGTCTCTTCAGGAGACAAGCGCTCATCAAGGAAAGCGATGATCGCTGCGCCCGTCGGGTCCGGTGTGGAAATTTGCGAAGATCGAAAATCGATTAGCAAATCGAGCCGGCAAATGCCTCTCATTGCCTGGAGTCTTTCCAGCCCTTGAGCAATTTCCTTGCTCGCCTCCTGCAAAGTTGATTGCCCGGCCTGAGAGGACAGAAAAGCTGCGAAATTTGCAGGTGAAAGATTGTCGTTTAATCGCGAACGTATAAGTCGAGTTACTAGTTGCTGCTGTCCATCGGCGACTGTTGCAATCTCATCGGCATTAAGTTGGTAGCCGCATCGGATTATTACGGGCTTTAAGGGGTCGCGAGCGATCGCCTCTGCAATAAGTTGCTGAGGATTGTGGGGAGAAACCGCACCCATAGAAATAAGTGCTTGAGCAGACTCGTTTTGAGTACGCGGAGCCAAGACTGCCTTGGGCAGACGGATCGCCTCCAGAATTGTAGTCTTCCCAACCGCATTCGGGCCAACGACAACGTTAACACGCTCCGTAAACTCAACATCAATTGACTCGATAGCGCGAAAGTTTTCGATGGACAAAGTCCTCAGATGCATCGCTCAATCCTAATTAAACTGATTCTCGTGCAGCGAGTTATAGCAGCAGAATCGAATTCTCCACCATAGGTAGAATCCGATCAAGACGCTTAACAACGATTTGAATTCGATCACTGCTTGCCGCCGCGGCAAACGCGACGCCCTCGCCCCTTGGGCCCCCAGTGCAGTTGGTCTCGCTTAACGCCAACCCTATTGTCCCATCTGTGATTCAGCGCTCCGCCGCCGCAAAGCAAGGCAATCAACTTGACCACCATCCACATCGCCGCTGCCCTCCTGATCCGCCCCGACGGGCAAACGCTCCTCATGCGCAAGCGCGGGGCGAGCGCCTTCATGCAGCCGGGCGGAAAGATCGGCCTCGGTGAAATGCCGGATGCGGCCTTGGCGCGGGAGCTCAGGGAAGAGATCGACCTTGACGTCGAGCCCGCGTCCTTCGAGGTCCTGGGTGCTTTCAGCGCCGAATCCTCCAATGAACCGGGACACCGCGTCCATGCGGATGTCTTCCTCGTTAGGACGGAGCAGCTTCACTTTCACCCCGCGGCCGAAATCGAGGAAGTGAATGGGTTTCGCCGTTCGACATTGACGGCGTGGCGCTCGCCCCGCTCACCGCGGATCACATCTTTCCGCATTACCGGGAGCTGATCGGGGAGCATACGCCGCCGCTGACTGCGGATGGACAGGCAGCGGCGCCAAGCGAATGACAGGAAGAAGTCGGGGTAACCCGAGGATTTTTGTTTCTTGCCTCAGATGCGGTAGCTCGCTGCGTTGAAAACAACGACATCGAAGCTCACGTCGTCGGAGGAGATTCGGCCTGTACTACAGCGCCGCGCGTCTTATCAGACGCGCAAAGGACGCTGTAGCACTTTGGATTGCTGCACGTTTTTATCCTTAAATCGGCTACGACTTAAGGAAACATGCAGGAGGGGTCCGCTCGTCGCCCCCTCTCACCCCGCAAACCCACCCGCGTCGAGAAACCGTTGCTCCTCTTCCGTCATCGTCCGCCCGAGAATCCCGTTCCGGTGCGGGAAGCGGCCGAAGCGGCGGACGATATCGCGGTGGCCTATGGCGTGGGAAAGGCTCGGCTCCCCGAGACGGCGGGCAAGTTCGACGGAGCGCTCCTGGTCGGCAAGCTCTTCCGAATGGCCGAACGGAAGATAGAAGAAGAGCTGCAGGTCGGCCGGTCCCTTGAGATCGTAACCCGCGTCCACGGCGGCGCGTGCGATGCCGAGCGCCAGGGCGTCGGTCTCATACATGCGCGGCGTGCCGCGAAAGGCGTTGCGGGGGAATTGATCGAGGAGAAGAAGGAGCGCAAGCGCCTTCTCCGGCGAAACCGTCCAATTCAAGAATTCACCGCGGGCCGCCGCCTCGTGGCTCGCGAGGAAGCGCTCGCGAAAGGCGCGGTCGAACTCCGGCTCCTTTGCAAACCAACGTGTCGGTCCCGCGTCGCGCCAGAAGTTGATGACCGCCGCCGCCTTGTCCTCGCCGACAAGCGCCTCGCCGGTGAGCGCTTCGCGCAGCCGCGCGTTGACGGCCGCATCGGAACGCGCCGGTGGTTGGCCCTGCCCCTCCGCTGGCTGCAAGCTGCAGAGCGCCAAGCTTTCGATATACCCGATGAAGTCGCTCATTTCGTCCTCCAGTTGGTTGGGAGACCGCAGGGGCCTCCCCGAAGACCTACGACTTTGTGGATACTGAATGAAGTGATATGATTTCAGCATTATGCTGAATGAAATCGACCTGTCGCGCGCCGACCTCAACCTGCTGGTGCTCTTCGAAACAGTGCTTGACGAGGGGAATGTCGGCCGCGCCGCCGAAAGGCTGAACCTCTCCGCCTCGGCCGTCAGCCACGGTCTCGGCCGCTTGCGGCGGCTGCTCAATGATCCGCTCTTCCTGAAGACTCCGAAGGGCGTAGTGCCGACCGATCGCGCCAAGGAACTGGCGACGCCGATAGCCGATATTCTCGCGCGGGTGAGAAGCGTCATCTCCACGGCCGAGCCCTTCGATCCAGCGCGCGCCCGTCGCCGTTTCACGATCGGCACGGCCGATGGCTTCTCGGTTTTCCTGCCGCCGCTGCTCGACGAGATCGCCCGCAACGCGCCGGGCATCGATCTCGTCGTGCGTCACATGCAAATGGAGACGGCGCTTTCCGATCTCGATGGGCGGCTGATCGATGTGGCGATCGCCCCTTTTTACGAGCTGCCGGCCCGCTTCACCGCGCAACCGCTTTACGAGGAAGAGTTCGTCGTCGCAGCGCGGAGCGGCCATCCCTTCCTCGAAAACCCGACGCTCGAGAACTATTGCCGCATGCAGCATCTGCTTGTCGCCCCCAGAGGCGACCCCCGGGGCATTGTCGACGAGCTGCTCGAAAGCCGCGGCCTCTCTCGCCGCGTAGCCCTGGCCGTGCCGAATTTTTTGCTGGCGCTCGATCTCGTCAGCAAGACGCAGCTGATCTGCTTTCTGCCGAAGCGCTTCGTCGCGATGCATGCGGAGCGCTTCGCCGTCGCCACCACAAAGCTGCCGCTGGGCCTCGGCAGCCCCAGCGTCCAGGCGGTTGTGCCGAAGGCGGCGTTGATGGACACCGGTCTCGTCTGGCTCCTCGACGTGCTCGGGCGGCCCGGTTAGCTCGTTTGCACCCCGCTCCCAAACCGCTGCCTGCACACGCCGGCCAGCGTGTCGATGGTCCTCGGAAATATTATCTTGGGTTCCCATCGGGCTCGATCGTATTTCCGCGTCACCCAAAACCTGCTTTCCCGATTAATTTCCGCCCGTCCATTGCATATCCGCTAATAACGTCTATATATGACCCGTCGAACATTGCTTGTGACCTTTGCCTCAGCGCCGACGCGCTCGACAGATTTCCTCTCAAATATCGATCAAATCGGATGAATATTCGTCCGGAAACTCCAACGATTGAAAGGAAATCGTTATGAATTCAGGCACCGTAAAATGGTTCAACAGCACCAAGGGTTTTGGTTTCATCCAGCCCGACGATGGCACGACGGATGTGTTCGTGCACGTTTCCGCGGTTGAACGCGCCGGAATGCGCTCGCTCGTCGAGGGCCAGAAGGTCAGCTACGACATCGTGCGCGACAACAAGTCGGGCAAGAGCTCGGCGGACAATCTGCGCGCTGCGTAATTTGTCATTCGCCGCCGCTGACCACGGATGTACTGGCAGCAGCGCCAAGCGAATGACAGGAAGAGGTCGGGGTAATGCCCGGCCTTTTTGTTTTGCCTCCGGAAGGTCTCGGCAAAGGAGATGGCGATGAGCCGCAACAGCTACAGTGTTGGCGACACGGTCGTACTCAGAGCCGACCTCACCCGGACGGCAAGCGACGATAGAAAATGCCGCATCGTCGGAACCCTACCGGCGGCCGAATACGGCGAGCCGCAGTATCGCATCCGCTTCGGCACCGAGAACTTCGACCGACGCATCTTCGAGAGCGACATCGATGCCTCCGAAACGGACTTGCCGGTTCGCCACGACGACGGGGCGGCGACGGTGAGCGGCAAACCATGGCTCAAACCGTTGAGCACAAAGGGAGCCAAGTGAAACAATCACTTGAGCCAATCGTTTTCCGGGTGACGCCAGGCGGTGTGCCGTCCGGGATTTTGAACCGGGGAGCCCCCTCTCCGCGTCAGACGAAACCGCATTCGAGCAACGCGTAACACGGCACCTGCCGTTGAAAGGAAGGACAGACTTTGCAAGTACTCGTCAGGGATAACAATATCGAGCAAGCCCTTCGCGTTTTGAAGAAGAAGATGCAGCGCGAAGGCGTTTTCCGCGAAATGAAGGCGCGTAGCGCCTACGAAAAGCCGTCCGAAAAGCGTGCGCGCGAAAAGGCGGAAGCCGTTCGCCGTACCCGCAAGCTGGCCCGCAAGAAGCTCCAGCGCGAGGGCCTGCTGCCGGGACCGAAGAAGGTCGCCCGCGCCCGATAGCGGAAAATCCGTGCCGGGGAAGGGAGTTCGCCTTCGCTCCGGCCGGGCCAATCGATCCAGAAATTCAAACTGCTTAAATGAGCGTTGCGCGCCCCACTACAGCGCCGCGCGTCTTTTCAGACGCACGCCAGGGGCGCTTGTAGCACTTTGAATTGCGGCATGATTTCATCTTTAAGTCGGCGACGATTTGAAGAAACATGCAGAAGGCGCGCCGTAGCCCCCGGCGATTGAAGCTCGCCTTCCGGACGGCGCGTGTCCGGGCGCATCTTCCCGCCACCCGACCCTCGCTGTACACTCCCCTCGCCGCCTGATCCGGTCCTGAACTGAAGTCAGAGCGATTCCAGGAAAAGTGTGCAACGGTTTTCCGTCCGGAATTGCGTCGCTTCAAAGAGCTGGATCACGCGGACTTGCCGACCGTTGCAGGGGCGCGCGGACGGCGGGCGTTTCTCGCCCCTACGGCGCAGCGCGTCTTATCAGACGTGCGAAGGACGCTGTAGCACTTTGAATTACTGCATGTTTTTATCCTTAAATCGGGTACGATTTAAGGATAAATGCAGTGGGGAAGTCGCCATGGATGATGTGCAAGCTCCGGTCAAGGCGGAAGCCGGCGCAAGCGGCTCGGCCAGCCCGGCGTCGATCGAGCCTCGGGTCACCGAATTCCTGCGGCTCGGGGTGCTTGCGCTTTTCGCCTACTTGTCGCTGACCCTCGTCGCCCCCTTCGCGATCATCGCCGTCTGGGCCGGTATTCTCGCGGTTGCGCTCTATCCGCTTTTCAAGGCGCTGACCGCCCTCTTCGGCGGTCGGCCGCGCCTTGCGGCGGCGGCAATCACGCTCCTCGCGCTCATGGTGATCGCCGGCCCGCTGGCGGCGATCGCGCTGAGCTTCGCCGAAGCCGTACAGGCGCTTCTCGGAAAGCTGGCGGCAGGTACACTTGCGGTGCCGGCGCCGCCGGATGCCGTGCGCGACTGGCCGCTGATCGGCGAATGGCTTCACACCGCCTGGACCCAGGCCTCCGGCAATCTTGAAGCGACGCTGCAGCGTCTTGCGCCGTCGCTGCTGCAGGCGGGCGGCACGGTAATTGGCAAGATCGCACGCATCGGCGTCGACCTCATTGGCTTTATCGTTTCGGTCATCATCGCCGGCTTTCTCTTCCGCCCCGGTCCGCGGCTCGGCGAAGGACTGAAAATTTTCGCCCGTCGGGTCGCCGGCGACCGCGGCGCCGGCTTCGTCGATCTCGCCGGCGCGACGATCCGCAATGTCGCACGCGGCGTGATCGGCGTGGCCTTGCTGCAGGCGCTGCTTGCCGGGCTCGCCTTCTCGCTCTTCGATATTCCTGGGGCGAGCGTGCTCGCCTTCGCAGTGCTCATCTTCTGCATCATCCAGATCGGCCCGGCCCCGGTGCTCCTGCCGGTCGTCATCTGGGCGTGGATGTCTATGGAGACCCGCGCCGCCCTCGGCCTGACGCTGATCCTCGCGCTGATCGGGCTGATCGACAACGTGTTGAAGCCGATGCTGGTCGCCCGCGGGCTGAAGACGCCGATGCTCGTCATTCTCGCCGGCGTCATCGGCGGCACACTCTCCTATGGGCTGATCGGCCTATTCCTCGGCCCGATCGTGCTCGGCGTCTTCTATGATCTCGTCGTCGCCTGGATGGGCTCGGCCCGGCGAGACGCCTCGACTCCGGACGCAACTAATCTGTCGACAAGCGATCAATCTGAAGTTGCGTGACTTGCCACGGTGAAGATGCTCTGGTTTCAATATTCCAGCGGAGAATAAGGGCCGCCTCAAAGCTGTTTCGTTCATAGGAGGACGTTGCATGCGTGGTTCGAGGATCCTGGCTGCCGCCCTTTCAGCGGGCTTGCTTGTCGCAATTCCATCGCAGACGGCCTTCGCTCAGCAGGCACAGGCACCGGCGCCCGCCGTCGTGGTCGCGCCAGCCGCGATCATGGATCTGCGCGAAAGCGCGGATTTCACCGGCAAGGTGGTGGCGATCCAGAGGGTCGATATTCGCGCCCGCGTTTCCGGCTTCCTGGAGAAAGTCAACTTCACCGAAGGCGATAAGGTCACCGCCGGCACCTTGCTCTATGAGGTCGAGGACGGCACCTATCGGGCTGCCGTCCAGGAGATCCAGGGCTCGATCGAGGCCGCCGAGGCAGCCCGCGACCTCGCCGTCCTCGAGCGCGACCGCGCGCAGCGGCTAATCTCCAGCAACACGGTCGCACAGGCAACGGTCGATACCGCCAATGCGCAGGTGAAGAAGGCCGAGGCCGATATCGTCCGCCTCACCGGCAGCAAGCAGGCGGCCGAGCTCAATCTTTCCTATACCCGGATCGTCGCGCCCTTCGACGGCGTCCTCGGCCTTACCAGCGTCGATGTCGGGGCGCTGGTCGGTCCGGATTCCGGCGCGCTGGTAACATTGACGCGGCTCGATCCGATCAATGTCGAATTCCCGGTCTCGACCGCCATCTTTCTCGAATATCGCCAGCGCGCGCTGAGAGGCGAAGTCGGCCGCGATGCCAATGTCGAGCTTCTGCTGCCGGACGGCACCACCTATCCAAAGAAGGGCACGATCAACTTCGTCTCCAGCAATGTCGCTGCGGGCACCGACACGATCACGGTCAGGGCCGAGTTTCCGAATCCCGACGCCCTCCTGCTCGACGGCACGCTGGTGCGCGTGACGCTCGAAGCGACCGACAAGCAGGAGGTGCTCGCCGTTCCCCAGCAGGCGATCCAGCGCGACCAGCAAGGCGCCTTCGTCATGGTGGTCGGGGACGACTCGAAGGTCGAGCTTCGCCGTGTCGACGTCCAGCGGACCGCTCGCGGCCAGGCGGTGATCGCCAAGGGCCTCAAGGAGGGCGAACGGGTGATCACCGATGGCGTCGGCAAGGTCAGGCCAGGTATCGCCGTCGATGCGGCACTGGCAACGGGCGGCTGAGCCATGATCTCCGAGATCTTCATCGATCGTCCCCGTTTTGCCGCGGTCATCTCCATCGTCTTGACGCTCGCCGGGCTGATCGCGCTCACCGCGCTACCGATCGCGCAGTTTCCCGATATCGTGCCGCCGCAGGTGAGCGTGACAGCCAGCTACCCGGGCGCCGGCGCCGAGGTGGTCGAGTCGACCGTGGCGCAACCGATCGAAAGCCAGATCGTCGGCGTCGACGACATGCTCTACATGAAGTCGACGAGCGGCGCCGACGGCTCCTACACGCTCACGGTGACCTTCGCCGTCGGCACCGATCCGGATATCGCCACCGTCAACGTGCAGAACCGCGTCTCGCTCGCCGAGGCGAGGCTCCCCTCCGAAGTCAGGCAGACCGGCGTCAGTGTGCGCAAGAAATCCTCCGCGCTGATGCAGGTGATCGCCATCTATGGCGAGGGTGAGAACACCAACTTCGACAACCTTTTCCTGTCGAACTACGCCACCATCAACGTGATGGATACGATCAAGCGCGTGCCTGGCGTCGGCGACGCCTCGCTCTTCGGCGCGCAGGATTATTCGATGCGGGTCGTGCTCGACATCGACCGGCTGACAAGCCTCGGCATGACGCCGACGGACGTGATCAACGCCCTGAAGGCCCAGAATATCCAGGCGGCGATCGGCCGCATCGGCGCCCAGCCGATGACGAACGATCCCCTCTTCCAGTTGAACCTGCAGACCCAGGGGCGACTCACCGATCCGGCGCAGTTCGAGAATGTGGTGCTGCGCGCCGAGCCCGACGGCTCTTTCGTGCGCATCCGCGACGTCGCCAAGGTGGAACTCGGCGCGGCGAGTTCAGATTCGAGCGCCCGCTTCAATGGCAAGCCGGTCGCGATGATCGGCACTTATCTGGCGCCCGGCGCAAACGCGCTTGAAGCCGCCGAGGGCGTCAGGGCCGCACTCGACCGCCTGGCGCAAGCCTTCCCGGAAGGCCTCACCTACAAGGTTTCCTACGACACCTCCGAATTCGTGGAGGCGAGCGTCGAAAACGTCGTGCACACGCTGGTCGAGGCCTTCGTGCTTGTTATCATCGTGGTCTTCCTTTTCCTCGGCAACTGGCGCGCGACGCTGGTTCCGCTCGTCGCCGTTCCGGTGGCACTCATCGGCACCTTCGCGGTGATCCTCGCCATGGGCTTCTCGCTCAACACCGTGTCGCTGCTGGCGCTGGTGCTGGCGATCGGCATCGTCGTCGACGACGCGATCGTCGTCGTCGAAAACATCGAGCGGGTGATGGAGGAAAATCCCGGTATGCAGGCGCCGGAGGCCGCGCGCCTTGCGATGGGCGAAATCACCGGCGCGATTGTCGCCATCACCCTCGTGCTGCTTTCCGTTTTCGTCCCGGTCGCCTTCATCCCGGGCTTGAGCGGTCAGCTCTTCCAGCAGTTCGCGGTCGCCGTTTCGGTATCGATGGTGATCTCCGCCATCAACGCGCTCACTTTAAGCCCCGCGCTCTGCTCGATCCTGTTGAAGCCGCATCACGGCGAGAAGCGCGGCGTTCTCGGCTGGCTGTCGCGCCGCATCGACAACGGCCGTGACGGCTATGTCTATGTCGCGGAAAAGATCGCGCGGCGCGCCATCATCGGCCTCGTTCTGATCGCGGTCGCGATCGGTGCCACGGGCTGGCTGTTCCGCATCGTGCCGACCGGCTTCCTGCCGAGCGAAGACCAGGGCATGTTCTTCACGGAAGTGCGCCTGCCCGAAGGCGCCTCTTACAATCGCACCAATGTAGCGCTGCGCCAGGTCGAGAATTTCCTCCGTGGCATCGAAGGCGTGCAGGACGTGACCAGCGTCGCCGGCTACAGCTTCCTCGACGGCATCTCGAAGTCGAACAGCGCCTTCGCAGTCGTCACAATGAAGCCCTTTGCCGAGCGCGAGGCGGTCTCGGCCTCGGTCAACAGCGCGGTCGCGACGGCCATGGCCAAGGGCGTGACGATCCGCGAGGCACAGGTTTTCGCCTTCAACCTGCCGCCGATCCTCGGGCTCGGCACCGGCTCCGGTTTCGAATATCAGCTGCTCGACCTGCAGGGCCGCCCGGCGGCCGACATCGCCGCGACAGCCGGCGGGCTGATCATCGCCGCCAACCAGAACCCGAAGCTCGGGCCGACCTTCACCACCTATTCGGCAAGTTCGCCGCAGCTCTATCTCGACATCGACCGCGACCGCGTGCAGGCGCTCGGCGTCTCGATCAGCGATCTTTTCGCGACGCTGCAAGGCACGCTCGGCTCTTACTATGTCAACGACTTCAACCTTTTCGGCCGCAGCTGGAAGGTGAACCTCCAGGCGGCCGAGGCCGACCGCGATTCCGTCAACGACATCCAGCGCCTGCATGTGCGCAATGCTTCGGGCGGCATGGTGCCGGTCGCGTCCATCGCGCGCGTCGACTATATCGTCGGCCCGCAGTCGATGGTGCGCTACAACAACAACCGCTCGATCACGCTCAACGGCCAGCCCGCCCCCGGCGTCTCCTCGGGCGAGGCGCTGCAAGCGATGGCCGCCCTTTCCGCCACCACGCTGCCGCCGGGCTTTAGCTACGAGTGGACCGGCACCGCGTTGCAGGAACTCGAGGCCGCCGGACAGACGACGGTGATCCTGGCGCTCGCCGTGCTCTTCGCCTACCTCTTCCTGGTCGCGCTTTATGAAAGCTGGACCATCCCGATTCCGGTGCTCCTGTCGGTGGCCGTCGGCGTCGCGGGCGCCCTCGTCTCGGTGCTGATCGCCGGCCTCTCCTTCGACATCTACGCCCAGATCGGCCTTGTCGTGCTGATCGCGCTCGCCTCCAAGAACGCGATCCTGATCGTCGAATTCGCCAAATTCCGGCGCGAGAAAGGCGCCGGCATCGTCGAGTCCGCCGTCGAGGGCGCGCGTACCCGCTTCCGCGCGGTGATGATGACAAGCTTCGCCTTCATCGTCGGGTTGATTCCGCTGGTGACGGCGCAGGGCGCCGGCATGCTCAGCCGCCGCGCCGTCGGCACCGGCGTCGCCGGCGGCATGCTCGCCGCCTCCCTCCTCGGCATCTTCATCATCCCCGCCCTCTACGTCGTCTTCCAGTGGCTGCGCGAACGCGGCCATAAGCTCGCCGGGCTGAGGGAGCACGGAACAAGCGTACCGCCGGCGGTAAGGGAGGCTGCTGAGACGCGGGACGAGCATGGCGACGAGACGCGCCCCCATGCGTCGATCGGGCAGGATTGAGGGGCAGTCGCGGCCAAAATCCCCACAACCCCAAACATTCTCCCTATTCCTTTCACCCGCCCTTAACGCGCGTTCGCTTACTTTCGGCTGTTCGATCGGATGCATCAGGCATCGTTCCGTCCGCATCACGCGGGATCGAAGATCCTTGCCGCCATTTTTCCGATCCGAGGTTTCCGCTTCATGCGTTCCCTCCCCGTCGCGCATCAGACGCTTTTCTTGAAAGGTGCCGCACCATGGCTGTCGTGAGCCCTTCGCCGAAACATATTGCGCAGCAGATCCGCCGGGATGTCTATTACAATGCCTTCGCAACGCTGGAGCGGCTGCAGATCGATGCCTCGCCGGTCAATTACGAGCTGATGTGCGAAATCATCAGCGGCAACAATCCGGAACTGCGCGAGAAGTTCGCGCGCCTCGGCCGCGACGTGACCGAGGAGGATCTGGATGTCTTGGCGCGCATGTACCTGCCGCACCATTTCGGCCAGTCGAAGGTCGAGGAGTCGACCACCCGCATTCAGAGCGAACTCTCGACTTTGAAGGAGTCGCTGCAATCGGGCCACAGCTCCCTTTCGAGCTATTCGACCATGCTCGGCCAGGCGAGCGGCAATTTCTCCTCGATCGATCCGGGCGATACCCAAAGGATCCAGTCCGAGCTGCAGGCGATCCGGGCGGCGACCGACATCCAGCGCTCGAAGAGCGACGAGATGCTGGAAAGCGTTTCGACCCATATCTCGGCGGTGACCGCGATTACCGGCGACCTCGACGAGTTCGAGCGGGCGAAGTTCACACACGCCGCCACTAATCTCGCCAACCGGCGCGGCTTCAACCGCAAGCTCGCCGAGCTTTACGGTGGCGAGCGCTATCCGGACGGCGCGGCCCTCATCCTCTGCAATCTGCTGGCGCTCGAACCCTTCGAGAAGAAGGAACTGATCAAGCACAAGGAAGCGATCCTGCAGCGCCTCGGCTCCGTGGTCTCGCAGACCATCCACGCCACCGATTTCGCCGCCTGGCTCGACCGGCCGCAGATCGGCATTCTCGTCGGAACCACCAGCGAAGCGGAAATCCAGCGGGTCGCCGAGCACATCCGCATGAACTGCCTGCGCGCCTTCAGTGGTCAGCGACCGGGCATGCCCGCCGTCACGGCCCATTTCGGATGCAGCACGACCTATGACGCCGACACGGCGGCGAGCCTCTTCATCCACGCCGAAACGGCGCTCGAAACCGCCACCGAACAGGCCGACGAAGCCGTCGTCTTCTTCCTGGACAGCAAGGCTGGCGGCCAACGCAAAGACTGGTCGCTCTACAAGCGCTGACCTTTCTGCCCTCACCACGCGTTCATTCGCGCGGCTCCCCTTTTCAGACTGCATCTTCCCTGACCGGATCGGTCGAGGGCAGTTACTGCTGTTTCACAGCCGCGATCGCAAACTTCGGGACCGCTTTGCCGTTTCCGGCCGATTATCGTTTGCTAATTCACCAGTCATTAATGGACGAGAGCTTACTCTAGGTTGTCCGACGGGACGCGGTCGCGTCAATCAAATCGCATGAATGGCGGAGTCGGACGCGATACCACTCGCTGCTGCATATCGATACGAGGCTCCGGCCCCCCGCGTACCTGTCCGACCGTCGTCCCAGGTGCATTTGCCTGTGACGCTTCATGCGAAAGGCGCTGCACCATGGCGATTGCGAATTCCTCCCCGAAACAGCTTGCGGATCAGAGCCGCAAGGAACTCTGCTACACCGTTTTTGCCACGCTGAACCGGCTGGAGATTCATGCCTCTCCGGTCAATTACGAGCTCATGTACGAGATCATCAGCGGCAGCAATCCGGAGCTCCGGGAGAAATTTGCCCGCCTCGCCAAGCCGATCGCGGAGGAAGAGGTCGATGCACTCGCACGGGCCTATCTGCCGCATCATTTCGGCAAGTCGCTCCTCGACGAATCCACCAACCGCATCCAGAGCGAGCTTTCGACCCTGAAGGAGTCGCTGCAATCGGGCCACAGCTCGCTCTCCAGCTATTCGAGCCTGCTCGGCCAGGCGACCGGCAAGATCTCTTCGATGGACCCGAGAGACACGAAGTCGATTCAGTCCCACCTGCAGGCGATCCGGCAACTGACAGAGGTGCAGCAGTCGAAGAGCACGCAGATGCTCGAAAGCGTTTCGACGCAAATCACGGCCGTCGCGGCCATTGCGAGCGACGTCGAGGAATTCGAGCGCACGAAATTCACCCACCTCGCCACCAACCTCGCCAACCGCCGCGGCTTCAACAAGAAACTCGCCGAACTCTATGGCGGCGAGCGTTATCCCGAAGGCACATCGCTCATCCTCTGCAATCTGCTGGCGCTCGAACCCTTCGAGGCCAAGGAACTCGTCAAACTCAAGGAAGCGATTTTGGAGCGGCTCGGCTTCGTCGTGTCGCAGATCGTGCAGGCGACCGACTTCGCCGCATGGCTCGACCGGCCGCAGATCGGCATCCTCGTCTGGACGAGCGCCGAAGCGGAAATCCAGAAGGTGGCGGACCAGTTGAAGAAGAGCTGCCAGAGCGCATTCGATAACCGCCAGCGCCGCATGCCGGTGGTCCTCGCCCGCTTCGGGTGCAGCACCACCTTTGACGCCGGCACCGCCTCGGAACTGGTCGGCCACGCCGAAAAGGCCCTGCAGACCGCCACCGAAACAGCGAGCGACCGGGTCGTGTTCTTCGCCGGCAGCGAAGGTGGCGGCACCCGCAAGGACTGGATGCTCTATCGGAAGTGAGGCTTGCGTGCGGCGCAAGCGAGCAAAGCGACGGCGCGATTCTGGATCCTCGGGTCAAGCGCTACAGCGCCGCGCGTCCAATCGGACGCGCAAAGGTCTCTGTAGCGCTTTGAATTGCTGCATGATTTTGTCCTTAAATCGATTCCGATTTAAGGAATCATGCAGTAGGATGACCGAAAGAGAAGGCCCGGCGGCAAAACAACAATGCGTCGTGCTTATGCGAACCCGCAGCAAACCACCACAATGCGCTGGTTCAACCTAAGTACGCTCTACCCTGTCACCTCTGACCGCGCACATAACTAATGTAGCTGCGAACGTCTGCCGCCGGCTCGCTATAGGCGCTGCCGAGCGCCTCCTCCATCGACGCCATATAGGTCTTCGCCCAATCCGGCAGCGGATAGTCGATCACCGCGAGGAACTCGAGCGTCGCAGCAAGCCTGATGTCGGCGATCGAGGGTTTTGCGCCGCCGATGAAGGACCTGTTGCCGATAAAGAACCTGTGGAACACCTCGAGCGGCTCTGCCAGCGCCTCGGTCGCGGCCATACGCGCATGCTCCTTCGCCACCGGGTCGGCATCGCTGTAGCCGACCTCGCCCGGATATTGCGGGAAGTTGAGCGCCGGATAGGTGGCGCGGGCGAGATAGGGATAGAAAGTGCCGATCAGGTAGAACATGGCGCTGTCGATCATCGCGCGCGCCTCGGGGTCTTTCGGATAGAGGTCGTCGAGGCCGTTCTTGTTGCAGAGATACTGCATGATCGCACAGCTTTCCCACAGCGCCCCCATCGGCAGGTCCCTCATTTCGATCATCGGCGTCAGATGCGACGGCGCCTTCGCCAGATATTCGGGCGTACGCGTCTGGCCGAAGACGTCGGTCTCGTTGAAATCGAGGCCCGCCGCGCGCATGAAGACACGCGCCGTCATGTTGTTGACGCTGGGCTTGATCACGTTGAGCTTGATTTCAGGCATGATTGCTCCTCCCTTTTGGTCCCACTCTCATCAGTAAGGGTTCTTCGGCGTCCGATCCTCCGACAGCGAGCCCCGCGTCCGTTCGGTCAGCGCCTCGATGGCGTCGGCAAGGTGCACCTCGGCGATGTTGTAGTCGCCGCGCGCCACTCGCACCTTGTGCGCCTCCATCAGTACCTCGGCGTGGGTGTGGCCGGCCGGCGGCTCGAAACGATAGGAGGCGAGTTCGACAAGCAGCCCGAGCGGATCCTCGAAATAGATCGAATCCATGAAGCCGCGGTCCTTGACCCCGCTGTGCCGGATCTCCCGCTCATTCAGGCGCTCGACCGCCTGCTGAAACGTCGCACGCGAGACGGCAAAGGCGATGTGGTGCACGCAGCCGATGTCGGTCGAGGTCCGCTTCGAGTCGGGCTTGCGGTTCTCGTCCGTGAAGACGGTGATCAGCCGGCCGTCGCCCGGATCGAAATAAAGGTGACTTTCCGTCGCCCGGTCGAGGTTCGGCTGCTCGAACACAAAGGGCATGCCGAGCAAGCCTTCCCAGAAATCGATCGAAGTCTGGCGGTCCGCGCCGACCAGCGTGATGTGATGAACCCCTTGCGATTGCAGCTTTCGCATCGTCATCCTCCCGTTTTTTTGCTTGGCGGCGCGTCGACGCAAGCCGCACAAGTCTGATCTTACTCCGCTCTCTGCACCAGTTTCGACTTGTATTCGCTGCGCTGAAGCGACCCCCAGGGCAGGATCTCCACGCGCGTCGAGACGACCAGCACCTCGCGGATGCGCTTCTCGATGCTTATGGCGAGCCCCGCGCGGCCTTCGCTATCCTTGCCGAGTTCCACCGAGACCGGCAAGGGCGGCCTGTCGCGGCCCCCTCGCTACGGGCCTCACCAGGATCATGCCGCTGACGGCCGGCGCAAATTCGCTGACCACGTCGCGGATGGCCGAGGGAAAGATGTTGACGCCGCGTACGATGAGGAGGTCGTCGGTTCGGCCGATGCAGCGCACGCGCGGCGCCGTCCGCCCGCAGCGGCAGGGCGACGTCCACATCTCCACGTGATCGCGTGTGCGAAACCTGAGCATCGGCGCCGCCCGGTGCTGGAGATGCGTCAGCACCAGTTCGCCGCGCGCGCCGTCCTCAAGCGCGACGGGCGCGGCGGTTTCCGGGTCGACCAGTTCGGCATGGACGACGCCGCGGCCGCCGAGATGCATGCCGCATTGCTCCTCGCATTCGCCCCAGAGCGACACGCCGATATCACCGATGCCCATCGCCTCGGTAACCTTCGCACCCCACGCCTCTTCGAGCCGCGCCCGAAATTTCGGCTCGCCGCCGCCGGGCTCGCCGGCGACCAGCAGTCGCCTGACGCTCGATCTCTTCAGATCGAAGTCGCGCTCCGCCGCCCATTCCGCGAGATAGGTCGCATAGGAGGGCGTCATTACCGCGGCCGCGGGCCGCAAAAGGCGGATCGCCGCCATCAGCCGCTCGGTGTGTCCAGTGCCAACCGGGATATGGCACAGGCCCAGCCGGTCGAAGGCGGCGAGCGCTGCGCCGGCCACGAACGGGCCGGCGTTGTAGGTGGAAACGATCGCCTCGCCCGGCCGGATGCCGGAGGCGGAATAGCTGCGCGCCGAGGTCGTCACCCAGTTGTCGAGGTCACCCGCCGTCAGCGGAATATAGCTCGGCGTCCCGGTCGTTCCGCTGGTCGAATAGATCCGCACAATCTCGCTGATCGGCGCGGCCACATGCGTTCCCATCGGATCGGCCGCGCTGCAGCTTGCGCGGATTTCGCTCTTCTCGGTGAGGGGCAGATCGACGATGGCGGCGAGACCGCCAATCTCGGCAGTGGTGTGGAAGCCGGCGGTCTCCAATTTTGTCCGATAGAAGCGCGAACGGGCGAGCAGATATTCGATCTGTTGTCGATAGAGCGCGTCGTCGAGCCGGACTTGCTCGCGCCAGGGCAGCGTTTCGATCTCGGGATCAAGCATGGTCAGCCGCCCCCCTCCTCTTCGTCTGTCCTGTAGGTAACTGATGCCTCCGCCGCCGACGCCATGGCGAAGCCGATCGGGTTTACCCGCTCTTCCGTCAGGTGCGCGAGAATGCCGCCCGCCCGGGCGAGCAGCGGGATCGCCTTGACCATCGTCACCGGGAACCCGAGGTCGAGAAGCACGGCGGCGATCGGCATGGACACGTTCATCACCAGCGGTTTACCCCAGACTTCAGCGGCGGTCGTGCGGGTAAGCCGCGCAAGCTTCACATGCGTGCCGCTCACGCCGCGCTCATCGGCAAGTTCGAGAATGCGCTCGGCGCGCGGATCGACGGGACGGTGCACCGGATGGCCGAAGCCCGGCAGCTTGCCGTCCGCCTCGCGAATGTCGGTGACCAGCGCGCGCACCGCAGCATCGGCATCCTCGCCGGCAGCGATGCGCGCTTCGGCCTTCACCAGCAGCGCGCCGCAGAGCTCGGCGGTTCCGACCAGCACCGGCCCGCAGCCGAGAAGACCGGCCGCCAAGGCGCCCTGAAGCGAATCCGGGTCGGCCGCGAGCGTCATCCGCGCCGCCTGCACGGTCGGCATCATGCCATGCTCGGCTATCGCGATCAGCAAGAGGTCGAGAAAATAGCGCTGGTCCTCCGTCGGCTCCCGGCCGGTCGTCAGCAGATGGAAGTATTCCGTGAACGTCAGCCGCCCCATCAGGTCGCGGCAGAGATCGCGGCCGCGCACCTCGACCCGATCCGCACTTACCGTTGAGATCCGGCTCGTCGCCGCACGCTGTTTGCCGATTTGCATACGTTCCTCCGGCCGCATGAAACTGCGCTAACGGCTAGCCGCCACGACATGGGCCCTGATGCGCCCGTCGATTGCGCCTTCGCCATAGCGCTGGTGAAGGGCGTCGGTTGCCGCCCGCGTCGCCCCGCCGAGGCCTGAAGGATCGCGCGCCTCGATTTCGTTTCTGAGCGGCGACCCCTGGCAGAAACCGGTCGCGATCTCCTCGGCCGAAAGCGCGCCGTTTTTCTTTTCCAGCGTCTCCAGCGTGATGTTGCGGAAACCGGCCGCCTCCAGGTCGGCGCGGATTAAGGCGGGGTCACCATAGCCATGCGGCGTTCTCGCGAGGAATCGCGGCGGGTCGGCGGGAAAATGCGCGGCCAGCGCTTCCGTCACCACGTGCGCCAATTCGTTCGTCTCGATCGCGTCCCAGACATTGAAGAGGAAATAGCCGCCCGGCTTCAGGACGCGATGGGTCTCTCGGTAAGCCTGCACCCTGTCCGGGAAGAACATCACGCCGAATTGGCAGAAGACGACGTCGAAGCTCCAGGCTTGGAATGGCAGCGCCAACGCATCCGCCTGTCGCCAGGTGATGCGCGGATCGTCCCCTTGCTTTTGTGCCGCGAGATCAAGCATCGGCTGGTTGAGGTCGGTCGCGACGAGCCGCGCGTTGGCGTCCATTTGCGGCGCGAGCGCGCGGGTGACGACGCCGGTTCCGGCCGCGATCTCCAGTATGTCGTGGGGTTTCAGCCGGGCCACGCGCGCGGCAAGATCGCGTGCATAATCCGAGAAGATAAGCGGCACCAACAGTCGATCGTAGAGCTCCGGTATCGCCCCCGCAAACACCTTGTCGATTTCCGCCATCGTGCCTGCCCTCCCGTCAAACAGATGTCGAAGGCGCGATCATACGCCGGTCGAGGGGAGCGCGGAAGGTGGTGGTCAGACGTCGATGGCCTTATCGATATCCCGTCGCGTCCGCCGGTTTGCCGGGATCCATCACCTCGTCCATGTAGCGCCAGCAATCCGGCCGGGAGCCGTCGATATCGGTGAAGCCGTAGACCTTGGCAAGGCCGCCGCTCGAAAGAGACTTGCCGTTCCACCGGGCCGTGTCCGGGTCGGCAGCGAGTGCTGCGACCGCGCGGCCGACGAACTGCGGCGTCTCGGAGATGACGAAGTGCGGCTGCTTCTGAGCCGCGTCGCGCCAGTTGGCCTCCGTGACGCCGAAAGCCTCCAGCATCATTTCCGAGCGAAGCCAGCCGGGGGTCAGCGAAACCGCCGTCGCGCCGTGCGCCACAAGATCCTTCGCATGCGCCCAGGCCATCCTGTTCGCCGAGACCTTGGCGAGATCGTAGAAGGGCGAGAGCCGATAGTGTTCGGCATTGTACTCCGCCGTTCCGTCCGTCACCTCGACGAGAAGACCACCCGGCCGCTCGATCATCAGCGGCAACGCGTAATGCGCGGTGATCAGGTGCGTGTCGATCGCAAGCCTTAGTATCCTCAGCCCGTTTTCGAGATCGTGGTCCCAGACCGGCTTGTTCCACTCGAACAGCCGCTCGCCGCCCCAGATATCGTTGACGAGGATGTCGAGCCGGCCCCGTTCCTGGCGGATGCGGTCGACGAGCGCCCTCACCTGCTCCGCCTGCAGATGGTCGACCTGGACTGCGATCCCGACGCCGCCTGCCGCTGTCACTCGCTCCGCCGTCTCCTCGATCGTCTCGGGCCGTTGGTACTCCGATTGCTCCGTGCGCGTCGTCCGCCCGGTGACATAGACGGTCGCACCCGCTGCCCCGAGTTCAACCGCGATTCCGCGCCCGGCGCCGCGCGTTCCGCCGGCCACAAGCGCCACTTTTCCCGTAAGCGACATCGCTTCCTCCCATCGAAATTGATCTGGCATTTGGCGTGAGCTCTATATATAAACGCTTATTCGGTTATAAATAAAGGTCCCAAAATGCCTCGCCCCAAAACCTTGCCCGACGAAGACGTGCTCGACATGGCGCTCGCGATCATGCGCAGGCAAGGGCCGGACGCGTTGACCTTCGCAGCGCTCTCTGCCGGCTGCGGCCTTTCCGCCTCGACGCTGGTGCAGCGTTTCGAAAGCAAGACCCGCCTCATCCAGGCGGCGCTCTCGCAGGCCTGGGACCGGCTCGACCGCCTGACACTTGAGCTGGCCGAGAGCACACCGAAGACGCCTGAAGGCGCGGTGGCGCTCTTGGTCGGCCTTTCCGGCGATTATGGCGGCATCGAATCCTATGCTGACGATCTCATGATCCTGCGCGAGGATCTGCGCGATCCGGCGCTCCGCGCCCGTGGCGCGCACTGGCGTGGCGTGCTGTCTGACGCGATCGATGCGCGCTTCGCCGGCGTGCCGGCCGCCCCCGCCGGCATCGGCCTGATGATGGCCTCGCAATGGCAGGGCGCCCTTCTCTGGTGGAGTTTTGACCCGCGCATGCCGGTGCAGGACTACGTCCGCCAGAGCCTCGACCGCTTCGTTGCCGCGTTCACGGGATCGTCTTCGGGGCCATGACGGCGTCGGTTCTCTCTTCATCTTCGTACTCCACCGTCATCCTCGGGCATGACTCGAGGATCCAAGCACAGGCAGCCGACAACACGTCGCGAGCCCGAAGTGGCGGCTGGATTCTGGATCCTCGGGTCAAAGCCCGAGGATGACGGAGCAAGGGGAAGCCGCGGATAAAAGCAGCCGAAGCCCTAGTTGCTCACGGCGAGACGCGCCGCGGCTGGAACCCTCCGGCTCCCCTTTTTCCCACCGCGATTGCGCCCTATAGTCATGGCGCGACGGCATCGGCCCGAAGACAAGGGATTTCGACATGGCGCTTACCCTCTATCTCCATCCGCTCGCCTCCTTCTGCCACAAGGTGCTGATCGCGCTCTATGAGTCCGGAACACCCTTCGAAAGCCGGCTGGTCGACCTAGCTGATGCGGACGAGCACGCCCACTTCCTCGATCTCTGGCCGGTCGGCAAGATTCCGGTTCTGCATGACGACGCCCGACACCAGACGGTGCCGGAAACCTCGATCATCATCGAATATCTTGAGCGGCACTACCCCGGCAGGAGGCCGCTTATTCCGCTCGACGCCGCGCAGGCCCTCGAAGCGCGGCTCTGGGATCGCTTCTTCGATCTCTATGTCCAGGTGCCGATGCAGAAGATCGTCACGGACAAGCTGCGGGCGATGGGTGAAAATGACCGGCGCGGCGTCCTCGATGCACGTGCGGCACTGCCTGTCGCCTATGACATGCTTGAGCGGCAGGTGGCCGACAGGACTTTCGTGATCGGCGAGAGCTTCACGATTGCCGATTGCGCCGCCGCCCCCGCCCTCTTCTATGCCGGCATCGTCGTGCCTTTCGACGGCACGCATCCCAATCTCGCCGCCTATTTCGAGCGGCTGCTCGAGCGCCCCTCTTTTCAGCGCACGCTCGCGGAGGCGCGACCTTACTTCCCCCTGTTTCCCTACCATGACGCGATTCCCGCGCGCTTCCTTTGACGTCGCGCGCTGTGTGACATCATGCGACGGAATGCACAGGACGCTGTCGAAAACCACGGAAGGATCGGGAAATGGAATACCGTCTGCTCGGCCGCTCGGGCCTGAAAGTCTCGACGATCACCATGGGCACCATGACCATCGGCGGCGAAGGGAAGTTCGCCCAGGTCGGCAATGTCGGCCTCGACGAAGCCCGCCGCTATGTCGACCTCTGCCTCGATGCCGGCGTCAACCTGATCGACACCGCCAATATCTATTCCGCCGGGGCATCGGAGGAGATCATCGGCGAAGTCCTCGGCGGCAAGCGCAAGAACGGCGTGCTGATTGCCACCAAGGCGCGCTTTTCCATGGGCCCCGGCCCGAACGACGGCGGCCTCTCGCGCCATCACCTGATCAGCGAATGCGAGGCGAGCCTGAAGCGGCTGAAGACGGATGTCATCGACCTCTACCAGGTGCACCAATGGGACGGCCAGACGCCGCTCGAAGAGACGATTGCCGCGCTGGACACGCTCGTCAACCAGGGTAAGGTGCGCTACATCGGCTGCTCCAACTATTCCGGCTGGCACATCATGAAGGCGCTCGGCGTCAGCGCCCACGAGCATCGCCAGCGCTTCGTCAGCCAGCAGATCCACTACACGCTCGAAGCGCGCGAGGCCGAATACGAGTTGATCCCGATCGCGATCGACCAGGGCCTCGGCGTGCTCGTCTGGAGCCCGCTCGCCGGCGGACTGCTTTCCGGCAAGCACCGGCGCGGCCAGACGCCGGAAGGCACGCGCCAGCTCGCCGGCTGGAACGAGCCGCCGATCCGCGACGAGGAGCGGCTTTGGAAGATCGTCGACATGCTGGTGGCGATCGCCGCCGAGCGCGGCGTCTCGCCCGCGCAGGTGGCGCTCGCCTGGCTTATCGGCCGCAAGGGTGTGACCTCCGTCATCATCGGCGGGCGCAAGGAGGAACAGTTCCGCGACAATCTCGCCGCCGCCAGCCTCAAGCTTACCGAGGAGGAGCGCGAGCTGCTCGACGCCGTCAGCCTGCCGCCGGTCATCTACCCCTATTGGCACCAGCTATGGACAGCCAAGGATCGCCTCGGCGAGGCCGACCTGTCGTTGCTCGGGCCGCATGTTTAAAGGGCGTCCTACTCCGCCATTTTCAGAAGCTGCGCGTAGCGCGGATGGGAGCGGATGGACTCGAGATCGGTATCGTTGCGGAACCAGGCGCGAAGTTCCGGAGAAACGAACGGCAGAGACTGTTCCAGCAAATCGATGGCCTGGTCCTGTTCTCCAAGCAGCGCATAGACGCAGGCGATATTGTAGCGTGCGTGCGTATCCTCCGGATCGATCGTCTTGACCCGCGCGACCAATTCCAGCGCACGATCGCGATCGCCCATCACCGCGCATGCGCACGCGCCGAGTTGGGCGGCGTCCGAGCTTTCCGGATGCTGCACCAAGCTCCGCTCGACGCGCTCGAGGCCGATCCTGCTTAGCCTTTCCTTCTTGTCGAGCTGCCCGAGGTGATCGAGCGCGTTTCCTGCAAGGATCGGAGAGCGGTAGTCGTCGGGTCGGATTTCGGCGGCGCGCTCGAAGTGCGCGACGGACTCTTCAAAATTGCGCCGGACAAAACAGTGGCGTGCATAGAAGTAGTGAGCCTCGTGGGAATTCGGATCGAGCGCAAGCGCGCGCTCGAAAGCAGCTACCGCTTCCTCATGGCGTCCGATCGTCGAGAGCGCGTAGCCGTGCGATGCGTGCACCTCCGGCAGATCGGGATCGAGCTCCAGCGCCTTGGCGCAGGTCTCAAGAAGCGATTCCGGCGGAACATGCTCACCGTGGAATCCGCACAGGAAGGAATCGCAGTCCGCGATACCGGCGTAGGCACGCGCAAAACGCGGATCGAGTTCCGCCGCGTAAGTGAACATCCGCCGGGCATGCTGCAGGGATGCCTTCGTCATCGTATAGAAGAGCTCTCGCCCCTTGAGGCAGTAGTTATAGGCCTCGACACTCGCCGTGACAGGCTGTTCGATCGCCTTCCTTTCTTTGGGTAGCAGCCTGATCTTCAGTTGCGTGACGATTGCCTGCGTGATCTCGTCCTGGATGTCAAAAATGTCCGTGAGGTCCCGATCATAACGTTCGGCCCAGACGTGCCGTCCGTCGCTGCCATCGATCAATTGCCCGGTGATGCGGACGCGCTGGCCCGCCTTGCGCACGCTTCCTTCCAGCAGGAAGCTGACGCCGAGTTCGGCCGCCACGCGCTGCGCGGTAACCCGCGTGCCCTTGTAGGCGAAGACCGTGTGCCGGGCGACGACGGAAAGGCCGGAGATTTTCGAGAGATCCGTGATGATATCCTCGGTGATACCGTCTGAAAAATACTCCTGTGCGGGATCATCGCTCATATTGTTGAACGGCAGGACGGCGATGGACGGCTTTTGCGCCACGGCCGGCACCCGATCAGACCGGTCGCTTGCCGCTTGCGGAGCATCAAGAACGACGTTGTACACCCGGACCGGCCGCTCGATGTTCTTCAGGAGCTGTTCGCCGGCATCCTCGAAAATCAGATCGAGCCGGTTGCCGACATGCTCGCGCACCGCGGCCGACACCGCCACACCACCTGGTTTCGCGAAATTCTCGATCCGAGCCGCGATGTTGACGCCGTCGCCGAAGATGTCGTCGTTCTCGACGATCACATCACCGATGTTGACGCCGATGCGAAACTCGATCCGCCGGTCCACCGGCACGGCCGAATTGCGCGCACGCATCCCCTGCTGGATCTTGGCCGCGCAATCGACGGCGCTCACCACGCTCTCGAACTCGACCAGCATGCCGTCGCCGATCAGCTTGACGATGCGCCCCTGATGGTCCGCGACCATGGCGTCCACCAGCTCCGCCCGGTGCGCCGTCAGCGCCGCGAGCGTTTCAGCCTCGTTCGTTCCCATGAGGCGACTGTAACCGGCCACGTCGGCCGAAAGGATCGTGGTGAGGCGACGCTTCATCGAAAAACCTCTCCTTCCGAGAGATGAAACTTATCAGGTTTGAACCCGGAACGGCACCAGATTTAGGATTGCGTTCTTGCTCACGCCCCGAGCAGGCGCGGCGATGCATGTGCGGCTGCCAAGCACGGCCGACCGGGATGCGGTCAGTCCGGGTGACGATGGCGACCGACAACGTACACCACCCGTCAAGTCAGTTGGGGCGCCACAACCGACTTGGCGATGAACTCGCCGCCCCTTGAAATGCTCTGTTGATATCATATGATATAGATGAGCAAATCAGAGGAGACGATCATGTCCAGCCCGCAGCCCGCAATAGTCCCGGATCGGGGCGCGGCGAAACAGGAAGAAGCCGTCATCGTCAAGGCGGTGGTGCGCGCCTGCGAGTTCTGGAAGCTGACCAACAAGGAGTCGGCCGAGCTCTTCGACGTGCCGATCGCCACCTGGAACCGCATGAAGGCCGGCGACTTCCGGGGCAAGCTCGACCAGGACAAGCGCACGCGCGCGAGCCTGATCGTCGGCATCTTCAAGGGACTGCGCCTCTTCTTCAACGGCCCCCTCACCTATGATTGGCCGAAATCGGCCAACACCGGCCCGGTTTTCAACGGCAAGACGCCGGTCGCCACGATGATCGAGGGCGGCATCCCTCAGATGCTCCGCGTCCGCCGCTATGTCGACGGCCTGCGCGGTGGGCTATGATCCCCGAAATCGACTTCACCGATCCCGCCACCGTCCGGCTGATATCCACCGCCTATATCGACGAACCGGCGGTCACTCCGCTTTGCGACAACGAGGATGAGATTGAAATCCTCAACCGGCTGGAGGCGCAGACCTCGGCACGGCTGAGTCCCGTCGCGCTGCCGTCGGGCGTCAGCCCCGCCGAACTGCTCAACGAATCCTTCGGCTATGGCTGGTCGCTCATCAACGCCGCGTTCTGCCATGCCCGCCCGCCGGGCAACCGCTTCAATGGCGAGGAGCGCGGCGCCTGGTATTGCGCCTTCGGGGCGCTCGCAAGCGAGACCTGCCAGGCGGAAATCATCTTCCACCGTACGCGGGCGCTCCGCGACGCCGGAAATTTCAACGACCTCGGCCATTATCGGGAACTGATCGCCGGTTTCCTCTGCCGCTTCCATGACGTGCGTGGCGAAAGGGGTGCGGCCTATCTCGATCCCGATCCGGCGATCGCCTATCCGGCCGGCCAGGCGCTCGCCGGCACCATCCTCGCCAAGGGAGGCAACGGCGTGATCTATCCCTCGGCCCGCCACCCCGAGGGCGAATGCCTCGCCGTGTTCCGCCCCTCCGTCATCCAGAACATCCGCCAGGGCCGCACGATAACCTTCGAATGGACAGGCTCGCCGGCGCCCCGCATCTTGTCCCAGATGTAAGGCCTAGGCGGCGAGAAACGCACGGGCAAAGCCCGGTTCCGTGACCTGGATCGATCCTTCGGGGAGCTTCAAGGTCCGCTCTACGGCCAGACCATAGCTTTGCATCCAGCTATCGAGCATGGCCGCCGCGCTCTCGACGTCGCCGGCTTCCGCCTGCTGCAGGGCGCGGTGCATGACCTTGGCGACACCCAGTCGTAGGTTAAGCAGCATCAGCGCCATCGCTTCGGGATCGGGCGCATCGAGGCTTCCCTCCTCTTGGCCACGCCGCAGGATTTCGGTCATGAACGGCAGGGTGACGGCGGTCAACGCCTCGTCGATGCGGTGGTAAAGCACGATGTTTTCCGGCTTGAACAGCGCATCGAAGGTGTTCTTCAATTGCGGGGCCATGTCCACCTTCATGCGCCGGGAGCTGGCAAAAAGCGCGTTCAGGCGGCCAACGGCGTCGAGCGATGGATCTTCGAGAAGCGGCCGCATTTCGTCCAGGCTCTGGCGGGCCATTCGCGCCGCCACCGCCTCCAGCAGCGCCTCTTTCGACGCGAAGTAGTGGTAGAAGGCACCCTTGGACAGGCCCACCTCCCGGATGACGTCATTGACAGTCGTATTCTCGTATCCGTGTTCGAAAAAGAGACGCTGCGCGCAATCGATCAGCTCATTCGTTCGAACATCCGGCGATTTTTTAATTCGAGCCATCGGTCGTCCTGGAATGGGAGCGTTAGCGATATCGGGCCGCGCGAAACCCGCAGTGGAAGTATGACTTGATAATAGACCGACGGTCGGTCTATTGCTAGAGTGCGTCTGCGTTAAAGTGGAATGCTCCAGATCAAAGTCTTCTGCGCCGTTTGCGCGTTTAGATCGGCAAGGCGCAAGGCATTCGGGTTCGTGGAGAGATTCGTGCGGTTGAAGCGTTACGCAATCGGTATTGCAATGGCCGCGGCGGTGGGTGCGGCGGCTTATTGGTACATCTCCCGTCCGGCACCCGTGACCGTGGTCAAGCCCAAGCGTGGCGATGCGGCCGAAATCGTCTATGCGAGCGGCGTCGTGGAACCTCGCATCTGGGCCAAGGTTACCCCTACCGTGCGCGAGCGGATCGTCGAACAGTGCAATTGCGAGGGGGAGCGCGTGGAAAAGGACCATGTGCTCGCACGCCTCGACGACACTGAGGCGCGCGCCACGCGCGGTGAACTCCAGGCGCGGCTGTCGCTGGCGCAGGAGGAGTATCGCCGCAAGCTCGCGCTTTCGGCACGCAACACGGCCAGCGTCCAGGAGGTCGACAGGGCCCGTACCGAAGTGGCGCAATTGGAAGCGCTGGTGGCCGCCCAGCAGGCGCGGCTCGCGAATTACGTGCTGCGCGCGCCGAGCGCCGGCCAGGTGCTGCGCCAGGATGGTGAGATCGGCGAGGTCGCGGAGCTCGGGACCGTGCTCTTCTGGGTCGGCGAACCGAAGCCCCTGATCGTCACGGCCGAAGTGAACGAGGAGGACATTCCGCGCGTCGAGGTGGGCCAGCGGGCGCTGCTGCGGTCCGACGCGTTTCCCGGGCGTGAGTTGGAGGCGGTCGTCGACATCATCACGCCGAAGGGCGATCCGGTGACGAAGACCTACCGCGTCCGCTTCCGCCTGCCCGACGACACGCCGCTCAGGATCGGCATGTCCACCGATGTCAACGTGATCGTGCGCCAGTCGCCGGACACGTTGATCCTTCCCTCGGGCGCCATCAGCGGCAAGCGTGTCGCCGTGGTCGAGGGAGGTGACGTGCGCTTGCGCGAGATCGAAACCGGCATACGCGGCACGGGCGGCGTCGAGGTACTTTCGGGACTTGAGGAAACGGCACAGGTCATCTCCCCCTTCCCCGCCGAGCTTGCCGAGGGCACGCGCGTGACCATTGCGGGAGGCAGCGGGAACTGAGGCCATCATGCATCTTATCCTCGATATCGCATGGACGCACATCGCCGGTCGCGGACGCCAGACCGCCGTCGCGATAGTCGGCGTGGCGGTCGGCGTCGGCTTCTCCATCGCGATGGCGGCGCTGATGCAGGGCGGCCAGGACGATTTCGTCCGCCAGCTCGTCGACACCATGCCGCATGTCGAGGTCAGCGACGAACAGCGCTCGGCGCGCCGGCAGCCGGCGGAAGACGTCTTCGAGGTCGCCGCCATATCGGGCTTGCGGCCGCGCGACGACCGCCGCGGCATCATCAACCCGACGGCGGCGCAAGCGTGGCTCGAGGAATGGATACCGGGACGGTTCGCCGCAACGCTCCACGCCGAGGGCGTCATCCGCTATTCCGGCCGCGAGGTGGGCGCCGTGGTGATCGGCATCGATCCGGAACGGGAAGCAAGCGTCTCGCCAATCGTCGAGGATTTCCGCGAAGGGAGCTTCGCCGCGCTCACCGCCGGCGGCAACAATGTCGTGATCGGCGATACCATGGCTTCGAGACTTGGCGCCGGGCTTGGCGATACCATCACCGCGGTATCGTCCGAGGGTCTTACCCGCAACTTCAAGATCGTCGGGCTGTTTCACACCGGGACCACCGCGCGCGACGAAGGCGAGGCCTATGTGTTGCAGAAGAATGCGCAGATCCTTTCTAACCGGCCGAACGCGATCAACCGGATCAGCGTCAAGCTCGACGATCCGAATGCCGCGCCCGCGATTGCACGGCGCGTCGAGGCGGAACTCGGCTACAAGGCGGTTGCCTGGCAGGAAGCGAACGAATCCATCCTGGAGGCGCTCGTGGTGCGCAACATCATCATGTATACGGTCGTGGCGGCCATCATGCTGGTCGCCGGCTTCGGCATCTTCAACATCATCTCGACCATCACCCACGAGAAGGCGCGCGACATCGCGATCATGAAATCGCTCGGCTTCTCGGAGGCCGACATGCAGCGCCTCTTCGTTCTCGAAGGGCTCGCAATCGGCGGCGCGGGTTCGCTCTTCGGCTGGGCGCTCGGATTTTCCATCACCTATGCGCTTTCCCTCGTGCACTTCGAAATTGCCGCAACCGGCCAGGAAATGACGCGGCTGCCGATCGCCTGGAGCATGCTCCACTACCTGATCGCGACAGCCTCCGCGCTAGGCTCTGCGGCGGTCGCCGGCTACCTGCCGGCCCGGCGCGCGGCCCATCTCAATCCGGTCGACATCATACGGGGCGCGACATGACGAGCCTGATCGAGGCGACGGACCTCACGCGTATTCTCCACGAGGCCGTGCCAGTCACGCTGGTGAGGGATGTCACGCTTAGTATCGGCGAGCGAGAGTTCGTCGCCGTGACCGGCCCCTCCGGATCGGGAAAGTCGTCGCTCCTCTATCTCCTGGGTCTGCTCGACCGGCCAACCGCGGGAACGATCAAAATTCGCGGCCGTGATGCTGAACCGCTGAGCGAGAAGGAGCGCGCCGTGACGCGCCTTAGCAATATCGGCTTCGTGTTCCAGTTCCACTTCCTGCTGCCCGAGTTCACTGCGCGCGAAAATGTCGAGATTCCGATGCGCAAGCTCGCCCACCTCACCCGCGCCGAGATGCGCGAGCGGGCGACAGCACTGCTCTCCTCGCTCGGGTTGGAGGATCACCTCCACAAGCGACCCGACCAGCTTTCCGGCGGCCAGCGCCAGCGGGTCGCGGTCGCCAGAGCGCTCGCCAACGATCCGCCGCTCATCCTCGCCGACGAGCCGACCGGCAGCCTCGACAGCAAGAGTTCGGAACAGGTGTTTACAATCTTGGAAGCGCTCGTCAACGAGCGCGGCAAGACGGTCGTCGCCGTCACGCACGACCTCGACATGGCCGCCCGCATGCATCGGCGCATCCATCTCGTCGATGGCCGGATCAGCGAGGAAGAAGGCGCCAAGCCGGGACTTTAAACAACGCGCACGATACCAGCGTGCAGCCGACAATGCGGTCCGGTCCCGCTCGGTACCCTCCTCAATAGAGCGGCCGTAGCCCTACTCCGTCCTGACCCCGCCGTCGACAGTTTCGCCGAAGATCGCGCGTCGAAGGCGAGCCGCAAGAGATTCCGCATAGGGCGCGGCGATGTGATGACGATCGCGGAACGTCAATTTCCCGTCGATCACGGCGGGGCAAGTGGTTTTGTTGCAGAAGAGATCGATGACGTCGACATAGGACGCATGCCCCGCTTCCGAAACGACCTTTCGTTCCGCCGCCGGAATCGTCTCCTCCACGGCCTCGCTGCGCGGTGTGTCGCAAACGCTGGGGCTCTCGTCCTGCCACAGGGCGCGCGCAACGCATTTGTCCAGATAGGACTTGTGCAACGGCCCGTCCCGAAGCACGACGACATCGCTGCCGGTGTCTTTCAATGTCTGGACCGTGCGCTTGATGCCCTTCGCCCATTCGCCGACGTCGATTTGGTAGCTCGATATGTAATTGATGTCGTTTTTGACGTAGCTGGAGGAATATTGCGAAAGGATCACGACATCCGGCTTCAGCGAGGCGATCTCGCCGAACACCAGCTTCCTCCACTGGTCGCACTCGCTGTAGTTCCGTGCCAACACCGAGTTCCAGGTCGTGACACTTGCCGCTGGGCATGACGACTTCAGATAGGTGACGAGCCGCCAGCCGTTGTTTTCGGCAATTCGCTTGAGCGGCGTCGACCAGTGGTCGGCATGGGAATCGCCGAAGAGAACGATGGTCTTCTTCGGATTCTTGGCGCCGAATTCACAGGCCTTTGGCGCAATCTCGTCCCTTTCGAGCACGCAGGCCGAATCGAATTCCCGCGCAGCCGATTTCCGCTCGGCGCTTTTGAGGACCTGTTGTTGCTCGGAGTCGAGGTTGAAGCTCGCCAAAGCTGCGCTTCCGTAGGCAACCGTCGCTCCCGTCGCCGTGAGCAGCGCAGCGAGTCCCAGCGACCGGCTCGTCTTGGCCGCCAGCCAGCCGCTGTGGCGCACCGGATTTTCGATGAAATGGTAGCTCAAAAGCGAGAGGACGAGCGTGAGCGCCAGGCACAGGAGCCGCTGGGCGATGGTCAGGTCCGGCTCAAGGATTCCCGCATAGACGATGACCGGCCAGTGCCAGAGATAGAGGGAATAGGAGAGCTTTCCGATCTCCTGGAACGGCTGAAGGGCGAGAACGGACCTCGGTCCGATGCGGCTTTCATGCGCGCCGCTGAGAAGCACCATCACCGTGCCCAGCACCGGCGCGAGGGCAATCGAGCCCGGAAAAGGAATCTCTTCCGTGACGGTCAGATAGGCCGCCGCGATCAAGGCGAGCCCCAACCAGCCGAGCGCTGGCGAAAAGCGGAACCGCCTTGCCCACTCCTGCGGGACCGCCATCGAAGCCAGGCCACCGGCGGCGAATTCCCAGGCTCTCAGCGGCGAGAAATAGAAAGCCCAGGGCTGAGCAATTGCAGTTACCCGCCAGCTAACAGCAAAGGAAACCGCGGCCACGCCGGCGAGCAGCAGGAACAGACCGCGCTTGCCGGGACGAAGCCGCGCAAGGACCAGGAGGAGCGCGGGCCAGACGAGATAGAACTGCTCCTCGACCGACAGAGACCAGTAATGGATGAAGGGGTTATTCGACGCGTCCGACGCAAAATAATCAACCGTCCAGCGGATGAGCCACAGATTGATCATATAGGACGAAGCAAACAGCGATCCTTTCGAATAGAACTGCTGCTCGGACGGCGAGAGAATGAAGTAGCCGAAAAGCAGCGTCAACAGGATGACGAACAATGAGGCCGGCAGCAGGCGGCGGGCGCGCCGACCGTAAAAGCGCCAGAGATTGACCGTGCCGCTCCTGGCAATCTCCTGCTGCAGATGCCGGGTGATCAGGTATCCGGATATGACGAAGAAGATATCGACGCCTACGAAGCCGCCGGGCAGGCCGGTCATGCCGAAGTGAAAGGCGACGACGCCGGAGACCGCCAAGGCGCGCAGTCCTTCGATGTCCGGGCGAAAGGTTCCTGGGGCCGCTTGCATACTCATACCACTGGTTGCATTTCTCTCAGGCGCCCCAGTCATTCATGGCACGAACAGATCTGGAGGCAAACGGTGATTTTGATGCGACGCAGCATCTTGCGCCGCAATGCAGCACGTCGTCGCGGAGGTGATCCTGACCGAAAATGAGGCGGCAATATGGGGCTTTCTTCAATTCTTTCTGAAGTTTGCGCGCTTGCCCGCACGTTTGCGGCTCTGAGGCGACTCAGAGGAACCGGACCATTGCCGTGCAGACGCCCCTCCGTGGCACACCTCCGCGTCGCAACCACGGATTGATGGAACCGACAAACACGCCCCCTCAAAAACGAAGGGTCGGCGCGCCGAAAACGCAAGAAACTCAGCGGTCCGAGATGACCTGTCCGGCCCGGCGTGGAAGCGCAATTCTCTGTCAGCGGCGCTCAGGTTTATGCCGTCAAGGAAGGGAAAATGGAGAGCCACCGTTACCTGTGGGGACGCCCGCGGATCGCGGGCGTCATTCCAGGCGTCAAGAACATTTGTTTTCGAGAGCGGGCCGCCGCACGGACCAGGTTCGCCGATTCGGCGCGGATTGAAACCGCCGTAGCCGTGCTACGCGCCCGCTTGTCCTGACACCGCGATGCCCTCAGGCCGCAGGGTGGTGTCCAGAGGCTTGGTCACCTCCAACAGTTGCAGCGTATCGACGAACTCCGTGATCTCGACCATCAGCCCGTCCCTGAAGGTGATTTTGTCGATGAACTCGGTTTCGAAGCGGGCATCGCCCGGAACGAAACGGATCTCGCCGGCGCGATGAGCGATAACCGTCTCGCCATCGATATGAAGGGCGAGCGTTTCCACCCTAGAGAGATCCCAGACGTCTATCAATTCCTTGAAATTGAGGCGCACGGCGTCGCCGCCTTCGATCTTCCGGCACATCGGGCCGAGCCCAGCGCTTCCGGCGATACGGAAGCTGCAGTCGGGATGTACATAGGCCATCAACGCGTCGAGGTCGTTGTCGGCCCGCGCCTGGTAGATCGCCTGCACGATGCTTTCAAGTTCGCTTCGATCGGTCATGGCAGTCCTCCCCTTTCGGTTACTGCACAACGCGCATGAATCGGAAACGATGACAGCCCACTCTCTCGTCAGGCGAGAAGCGTGGGCTGCCCATAAGTTTGCCGCCAATCACCATTGCTCGCAACTGAGAATGAGGCCACGGGCCCTGTCACGACCGAGCGCTGGACAGTTCCGCCGATAAGCAGGCCGATAAGCAGAAAGGCCCGACGTTTCCGCCAGGCCCTCTCGAAAAATGCTCAGGTCGTTCCTTGCGACTCAGGCAGCCTCGGCCACCTCGCCGCGGATCAGGTCGCCGAGCCGGCGGATGCCCTCTTCGATCATCTTGTCGTTGGCGCAGGAGAAGCTCAGGCGCAGCGTGTTCTCGCCGGAACCATCGGCGAAGAAGGCACGGCCGGGGACGAAGGCGACCTTCGCCGTCTGGATCGACTTCGCCAGCAGCTCGGCACCGTCCGTGCCCTTCGGCAGCGTCACCCAGACGAACATGCCACCTTCCGGCTTGGTCCAGGTCACCCCTGCCGGCATGTATTTTCCGAGTGCGGCCAGCATGGCGCTGCGGCGATGCTTGTAGACCCTATGGATCTTCGCCACCTGCTCGTCGAAGCCGCGTTCGGCGACAGTGCAGATTGCCATCTGGTTGATGGTCGAGGAATGCAGGTCCGCTGCCTGCTTCATCAGCACCAGCTTGCGGATCACCGCTTCGGAGGCGCAGACCCAGCCGACGCGAAGCCCGGGCGCCAGCGTCTTCGAGAAGCTGCCGCAATAAATCGTCCGGGCGCTGTTGATGTCGCCCTTGCGTGCGATTTCCAGCGCCAGGATCGGCGGGATCGCCTCGCCGTCATAGCGCAGCGACTGATAGGCCGCGTCTTCGATCACGGCAACGTCGAGTTCCTCCGCGAGGTCGAGCACGCGCTCGCGGCCGGCGCGGTCCACCGTCTCGCCGGTCGGGTTGGCGAAATCGGCGGAGAGATAGGCGAACTTCACCCGGCCACCGGCCTCAGCCGCCTGCTGGCGGTAGGCCTCCGGCGTGCGATTGCCGCCGGGGTTCAGCTGGTCGTAGTTCGGCTCATAGGCATTGAAGGCCTGCAGAGCACCGAGATAGGTCGGCCAGGTGACGAGCGCGGTATCCTTCGGCGACAGGAACAGCTTGCCGAGATAATCGAGCGCCTGCTGCGAGCCGGAGGTGATGAAGATGTTGTCGACAGTTGCCGGAATGCCGAGGGCCGCCATCTGCTTGGCCAGCCACTCGCGCAGCGGCCGGTAACCTTCGCTTACCGAGTATTGCAGCGCCGCGCTGACGGCCGGGCCGCCGAAGATCTCGGCATAGGCCGCCTTGAATTCCGCGTCGGGGAAGAGTTCGGGATCGGGAATGCCGCCGGCGAAGGAGATGATATCGGGACGATCGAGCAGTTTCAGAAGCTCACGGATTTCGGAGGCGCGCATCCGGCTCGAACGCGTCGCAAAGATATGGTCCCAATGCAGCATGGGCGGTTTCCTCGAGGTCGTGGGAACGGGACCGCGGAAGATGAAGCGGCTTTCCGATGTCCCGCGTTTCTTTGTCGATTGTCCAGCGACAGGATCACGTCCGCTAATTTATGTCAACGTTATTGACCTAAATCAGTTCTTTTTTCGTGGTTCCCGACTTACGAAACCAGTTTCTGCCGCATGGTTACTTGCATGACGTAACGTGAGATATAGGCGCGCTGTGTAGCGCGCGCGGATGTCGCGCGCTATGCTCCCTCTATCCGTGGGAACCGCGTCGGGAGGTTGCGTGAACGGCATGTCATCAGCGTCCACTTCACTTAAGATTCCATCATTCGAGGACGTTCAAGCGGCGCGGCAGCGCATTTCCGGTGCCGCGCATCGCACCCCCGTTTTGACATCGCGGACGGCTGACGGAATCGCTGCGGCGTCTCTGTTCTTCAAGGCGGAGAATTTGCAGCGCGCCGGTGCGTTCAAGTTTCGCGGTGCCTACAATGCGGTCGCGGCACTCGACCAATCGTCCCGGAGAAACGGTGTTGTTGCCTTCTCCTCCGGCAACCACGCCCAAGCGCTGGCCTATGCGGCAAGACTTCAAGGCGTTCCGGCAACGATCGTCATGCCGACGGACGCGCCGGAGATAAAGATCGCGGCGACGAAGGCCTATGGCGCGGAGATCCATTTCTATGACCGGTACACCGAGGATCGCGAGGAAATCAGCCAACGTCTCGCCGCCGAGCGAGGCGCAACGCTGATCCCGCCCTTTGATCATCCGGACGTGATTGCGGGACAGGGCACGGCCGCGCTGGAACTGATCGAGGACGTCGGAGAACTTGATCTGCTCGTCGTGCCGCTCGGCGGAGGCGGTCTGCTCGCTGGCAGCGCGCTCAGCGCCCGCGCGCTCTCACCCGTCTGCAGGATCGTCGGCGTCGAGCCGGAGGCGGGCAATGACGGCCAGCAATCGCTAAGGAAGGGCGAGGTCGTGCATATCCCGCCGCCGAAATCCATCGCCGACGGCGCGATCGTCACCCATATCGGCGAGCGCAACTTCGCCATCCTGAAACGCACGGTCGACGAGATCATAACCGTTACCGACGCCCAACTGGTCGAAACCATGCGATTCTTCGCCGAACGCATGAAGATCATCGTGGAGCCGACCGGCTGCCTGGCCGCTGCAGCCATAATGCACGGTGTGCTGCCCTGCCCGGGCGCAAGAGCAGGCATTCTCTTGAGCGGCGGAAACGTCGATCTGAAAGCGTTCAATACGCTGCTAGGCACGCGCTAGATTCCGTCACCCGCGCGTCTCCCCTCGGCGCTTGTCCGAACTGACGGCGCGCCTTATAGGCACCATGACGTTCGATGAAGGAAATGAGATGCCGCCGCTCAGCGACGAGACGAATGCCTTCTACCGCGACAACGCAGCAACCTATGCAAATCGGCAGCGCAAGGCGCCGGCGGCACGCCTCGACCGGTTCCTCGCCAGACTTGAACCCGGCGCCAGGATTCTCGAACTCGGCTGCGGCGGCGGACAGGACAGCGCCTATATGCTTGCCAGGGGTTTCGATGTGACGCCAACCGACGGCTCGCCGGAACTTGCGGCGGAGGCGGAGCGGCTACTCGGGCGGCCGGTCGAGGTCGTCCGGTTTGACCAGATCGGATGGCACGACGTCTTCGACGCGGTCTGGGCGGAAGCCTGCCTCCTGCATGTGCCGCGATCCGATCTATCCGGCGTCCTCACGCGCATCCTGCGCGCGCTGAGAGGCGGCGGAATACTCCATGCCAGCTTCAAGGCAGGAAACGCCGAAGGCCACGATCGCTTCGGGCGCTATTACAACTATCCCTCGCGGGACTGGTTGATGCGACAGTTCACAAACGGTTGGGCGAATATCGAGATTGGCGAAGCTGACGGCGGCGGCTACGACGGAGAGCCGACCCGCTGGTTGCATGTGTCGGCTGCAAAACCGATTTCAGCAGAACAATAGTAAAGAAGGCCGGACGCACCCGGTCTGCAAGGCCTTTTAGTTCGACTGTGCCGCTCAGACCTCCCCTTCGTCCCAGTAGCTGCAGATCAGCAGGAAGCAGATTCCAGCCAGAATGAAGAAATCGAAGAGCGCGAAGTGCTGCAGAATCGTAGTCATTACGCTTCCTCCCGCCAACCAACACATCAGAACACGAATTGGTCTCCAGAGGAAGAGAAATGCAGAATAATATTTCGGAATACCTTGGTTTAGGAAGGTAAGATTTGCGTCGCACAATAGTATTCTGCGGTGCACAATGATATATTCACGGAAACTCAAACAAGATCGGACCGCTTTAATCTGGTCGCCTCTTCAGCAGAGCCATTCAGATTTCCGATGCGCCACTCTATGGCGGAGATGAAAAGCGGAACGTGATGGCGCGGTCGCGCCGCAAGTTGTTCGGCAGATTCGTTGAAACAGCCGAACGCACTGATTTTGACGCGACGGAATGGCGGATGAAAACCGCTACCGGATTTCCCGGGATAGGTCTTAGGCGGGCTGCACCGATTTGACGCTGCCGCTGCTGTCGACGACGCAGTTGAACTTGCGCCCGCCGGCATCGACATCGACGGCGTAGGTCGTCGCATCGAGCTGGCGCGAACTCGTTGGGAGAACCCTGGCGCCGCTGGCTTGGGCGACAACCGCATTGGCGCAGATAAGCTGCAGATCGGCGGGCGCAGTTTGCAGGCTTGTGCGGGCCATGTTCTGCGGCTCAGGCGCCGATGACTGGCATCCGCCAAGAAGCGAGACGCCGGCGGCAACAAATGCGCCGCGCGCGATCGAATATGCGTTCAACCTGGTCGTCGACAAAGCCTCACCTCCGAATGTCGCTTTCGCTGGCGATTTTCAAACGCCCCCATTCACACACCCTTGTAGAGCGCCGCCCCCTGCATCAGCACGATGACCTTCGCGCCGATTTTCACGCGAGAATGCAGATCGATGATGTCGTCATTGTTCATCCGGATGCAGCCGGAGGAAACGTCGAGACCGATCGTCCAGGGTTCCACCGTGCCGTGGATGCGATAGATCGTGTCGTTCTCTCCCTCGTAGAGATAGAGCGCCCTCGCGCCGAGCGGATTGTCCGGCCCACCCGGCATGCCGGCTGCCCACTTCGCCGCATTCGGGTCGCGCGCCACCATCTCGGGCGGCGGCGTCCAGGTTGGCCACTCGGCCGTGCGGCCGATGCGAACGATGCCGGCCCAGCCGAAGCCCTCGCGCCCGACGCCGATGCCATAGCGGATCGCCTGGCCGCCGGGCTGGACCAAATAGAGAAAATGCTGGTTGCCGTCGATGATGATCGTGCCCGGCGGCTCGGCCGTGCGAAACGGTACGACCTGGCGGCGGAAGGCCTCCGGCACCTGTTTGTTGCGCGCAAAATACTGCCGTGCCTTGCGCTTGTCGTAGTCGACCCATTTCTTCGTGCGGGCATCGTAGATCTGCGTCGCGGCGAGCGCCGCCAGCGGCCCGAGGCAGAGGCCCGCGGCAAGCGCGATCAAGCCGATTTTCCGCATCCTTCGGCCACCTTTTACCTGGGTCCCAAGGCCGTCCCGGATCGTCGTCATGGCTTTGCCCACCCGTCTATGCGCGCCGCGTTGCCGTCGACCCATTCCTTCGCGTAGTCCGGAGGCGTCTGACGCTCCACCTCCACCGCGTAGCTCATCGCCGTCACTTCTTCCGGAGAGAAGTCCACCTGTTCCAGGAACTTCGCGATATCGGGGTGCTTTTTGCCGAAGGCGGCGGCATAGGCGATGTGGAAATGCGCGGTGCCCCAAGCGGTGGCCGCGCTCGACTTTGTGATCCACAGCGGATCGTCCGCCGGTACGATCTTCCATTTCGCCGGGTCATGCACCGGCTCCTCGATGCGCGTGAGCTTGTGCAGCTCGAAGACGTGGTGCGGCGCGTAACAATAGAAAACCATCGGCCGCGCGGTCGCGACCGCCGCATCGACCGCCGCCATCGCCACCTCCTCCTCCGTCTCGACGAGCGTCACGTTCGCGGCATAGCCGTAGCTGTTCGCCCTCACCCGCTCGATCCCCGTCGAAAGCCACGTCGGCGCGCCGATCCAAACTTCGCCGCGCCCATCTCCGTCGGTGTCTAGCACGGCGGTCTTCGCCGGGTCGCTGAGATCGGCGATCGTCTTGAGGCCGGCAGCGACGGCTTCAGGCGTCGCGCAAAGACCCTGCCAGGCCGGCACGGCGCGCCCGCTCAAGACGACGGCACCCTTGTCGGTCACGTATTTCTTGATGAGATCCTCGAAATTCGGCCGCCAGACTTCTGGCTGGATGTCGACCTCGCCTTTGTCGAGCCCGACGAAGGCGTTGATCGTTCCGAGTTCGCGCACTTCCGCATCGAGACCGAACTTCTTGGCGATGCTCAATTTGAGGATGTTGGCCGTTGCCTGTCCAGACGGCCAGTTGGGCATGGCGATCACCAGATCGGCTGCCTCGGCCGCAAGGGCAACAGTTGTGGCGAGCATGGCTGCGAAGGCGGCCACGCGAAATTTCGTGCTTCTCTTCACAGTGCCCTCCGAACAGATTCCCCGAATACAGCGGCTGATTGTGAATGAACGCTATGAGTCGAAGTCTGCAGCGTCGCGCCATGTCGGACGCTACGTACGCAATGCGCATGCAGTTGATCTGTTTGCGGGGTCCACGCGACCCGGAATGCTATACAGGCATGTCTTGATGGCCGGCAGGATGCACCAGCTTATTCCCGTCCGTCAACTTGTCGTTGTCGGGCCCGTCGCAAAACCTCGCTTCCTGCGGCTCTTGAGGAGCACGACCACCGCGGCAATGAGGATCATGAGCTCGACGGCAAATGTCCAATGCAGAAGGAAATTTAGAAACCAGGGGCTATAGCGGGCGGGGATGTGGACGAGGTTCAGCCGCGCCTCCGACAGCGGATAAAACCATCTGATATCCGCGGCCACAGAATCCATTGCGAGATGCAGCAGGATGTTGAGGAGGCCGGCCCATACGAATATCAGCCGTTCGCGCTTGCCGGAAACCAGAAGTACCAGACCGATGACCGCCGCGGCCGCAATCCAGAATAGCGGGGTGTGGGTCCAGTAGTCGTGGTGCAGTGTTCGCCGATGATCGACTACATAAAAATAGATGAGATCGAAGTCCGGCAGGACGGAGCAAAGCAGACCGACCGCGAGCAGTCCGCGCCAAGCCGTTTCGCGCTTCCTCGCCATCTGGCGCGTCAGCAGATATCCGGCGGGCAAATGTGCGATAAACAAGGGGCGGCGTCCTTGATAATCGGTCCTCGCAACGAGAACCATAGGTGGTAAGCGGGAATTGCCAGCTGCAACCGCTTTTGTCAATTCCGCGGATGCACCCTCTGCGCCATCGCGCGACTGTCGTGCCCGTGCTGAGAGCACATTGGAACGCCGCCTCGGGGTTGGCCTTCAGTTGCATCACGACAAGAATCTTGCTTTCGCGGCGGGCGCCCCAACCGCGCACGGCGCCAGTCTCCAAGATCAAGAACGTGGGCGGCTAAATCTCCTGTTCCACGACCAGCCTGTCGACATAGCTCTCGACGCCGTTGATATTCTCCATCAGCACCTTGATGGCACGACGCTCCAGCTCGCTCTTCACCTTGCCTTCAAGCACGGCTTGGCAGGCTTCCACGGAGACCTTGATTTTTTCCGGGTCGAGGCCGAGTTCGGAGCGTAGGCGCGCGCGGATCGCTACGGCGAGCGCCTCGTCTCCCCTGACCGTGCCCTCACCCCGAACGTCGACGATCGCGCGCAACAGGTCGACGCGGCTGATGATGCCGACCAGCGCACCATTTTCCACGACCGGCACGCGCTTTATTTTGTTCTTGAACATCAGTTCGGCAACGGCGCCGATCGGCGCGTCGCGGCCAACCGTGAAGACCTCGGTCGACATCAGATCGCTGATGCGCCAACTGTTGCTTCGGATGTAGCGGTCGAGATCGACCAGGGCGCTCTCGGCCGTCGCGCTACCTCGCCCGGTTCCGAGCTCGATCCTTCGCAAGAGATCGCCTTCCGTCAGCATGCCCGCCACCGCGCCATCGTCATCAATGACAGGCAGACCACTCAGCCCCTTCGCTACCATGGTTTCGATCGCGTGACGCACGCTGCTTCCCGTACTGATCGTGGCCACGTTTATCGTCATGATTTCATCGGCGCGCATGTGGGCCTCCACCTGTTGCGGGAGAAACGAAACCATTCGAGCCGTCGCAGCTGAGTCTATGCCCCGGACTCATCCATTCTGCCTGACGGATTTGGTCTGAGAGGAGGAAAGATGCAGGAAATGCCGAACATTTTCAAATTTTTCCGATACACCGAAGCGCGAAAATCGGCTTCGCTGATCCGGCGGCTACGGTGCAACGGCGATGCCCGCCTCCCTGGAGGCATCCAGAAATGCGATCCGGGCGACATAAGGCGCCAGATGGCCGCTCAGCACCTCCTCGCATGCGCTAACAGCAGCGTGATAGGCGGGTCCTTTCCGTCGCGGCCAAGCCTCCTGCAGCATTGCGAGAGCCTCGCTTGTGGTGGACACAAACACCAACGTGCCGTCGCCAGACCTCACAACAACACACTCGCTCCAAGGACCGGCACTCATAGTTCGTCTTCCCGTCGGGCAACGCTACTGGACGCTATAGTAGGTAACGTAGCAATCGTCTTTTTGAAGTCGTGCCCGGGAGCGGCAGTGCTGAAAAATCTTTGAAACCCGACGATTCTCAGGACCGTCGGCCGTTCATCGTTCGAGGATGCGGCGGGCAGCGCACAGACGCAAGCGGCGGCATAGCGCCGCCGAGCGTCGGCCTATTTGTGCCTTCAGCCCAGTTGCAGGCCGGCCGCCCGGGCCGCCTCGCGCAGGAACGGCAAGCCGACCTCGATGACGTCGCGCGGGTCTTCGGCAACCGGTCGCCATGTTGCCAGCCCTCCCGCGATGTCCTGGTCGACATGGTTCATGCTCTCGAGCGTTATCGGGCCTTCGTAGCCGATGTCGGCGATCGCCTTCATGCAGGCCTGCCAGTTCAGCATGCCGCGTCCCGGCACGCCGCGATTGGCTTCGGAGACATGCACATAGCCGAGATGGGGCGCCGCCGCCTCGAAGCCGGCGGCAAAACTCTCCTCCTCGATATGCATGTGATAGGTGTCGAGATGAATGAAGATATTGTCGGCACCGATCCGCTCGATGATCCGCGCGGCGTCAATGCCGCGGTTGATGAGGTGAGTCTCGTAACGGTTGCAGGGCTCGATGCCGAGTTTCAGGCCGTGCGACCTCGCCGCCTTCGCCGCCCGTTCGAGAAACCGGCACATGCCATCGATCTCCCTGGTCGTCGCCGCACGGCCCGTGGTCTTGCCGATCGAGCCATAGGTGACGCCGGCAAGGCCAAAGCTGCCCACTTCCTCGCAGACCCGGAAGGCGGGCTCCAGGAAGTCGAGCCCGTCCTGCGGGTGTGCGACGATATCGAGCGCCCGGGGCAGCCCGAGCGACGGTATGAGTTCGACGCCATAATGGCCGGCAAAGGCACGCGTCCGCCGGGTGTCGATTTCCCGCGGCCTCAGCAGCGGAATTTCGAGAAGCCCGATGCCGAGCTCCTTGAGCCGGTCCATTTGCGGCTCGATACGTGCGAGATCCCAGACCGGCGCGATCGCGAAAGTGTGCAATCCGAAGATGTTCATGAAGTCAGCCCCGTTGTTCGTGCATGGCCGCAGCCGAAAGGTCGCCGCCACCGACGATGCGGCTGACGACCTCGCTCATGTTGGTTCTGGCGGTGGCGAGATTTGCGTCGGCCCGCCCGTGACGCAGGACGACGATTCGGTCGGTGACCGCAAGCACGTCGTTCAGGCGGTGGGAGATCAGGATCACGGCAATGCCTTCCGATTTCAGCCGGCGGATAAGATCGAGCACGCTTTGCACCTCCCGCACGGCCAAAGCTGCCGTCGGCTCGTCCATGATGACGAGCTTCGGATTGAAGGTGAGCGCCCGGGCAATCGCCACGGTCTGCTGCTGGCCGCCAGAAAAGGAGCCGACGGAACGGTTTATAGACGGCAGGTGGGCGCCGAGCCGCGCGATCATGCTTGCCGCCTCGCGGTCCATCCGGGCCTTGTCGATGAAGCCGGGAAACAGCCCCAACAGCTTTCGTGTCGGCTCGCGGCCGAGGAAAATGTTGCTCGCCACGTCCTGCTGTTTTGCCAGCGACAGGTCCTGATAGATCATCTCGATGCCGAGTTCGCGCCGCGCGCCGGGGTCGAGCGGCAGCACGTCCTTGCCGTCGAACTCGATCGAGCCGGCGTCGGCCCGGTAGATGCCGGTGATCGTCTTCATCAGCGTCGACTTGCCGGCGCCGTTGTCGCCAACGAGGCCGACGACCTCGCCCTTGTCGACGGAAAGATCGACGCCATGCAGCACGTCGACCGCGCCAAAGCTCTTGCGGATGCCGGAGAGGGTGAGAAGGGTCATACGCGGCTCTCCTTGCGCACCTGATATTGATCGATGAAGACCGCGAGGATCAGCACCGCGCCGATCGCCATCTGCTGATAGTAGGATTGCACCGCGAGCAGGTTGAGCCCGTTCTGCAGCACGCCCATGATCAGCGCGCCGATCATGGTGCCGAGAATGGAACCGCGGCCGCCGAAGAGATTGGTGCCGCCAATGATAGCCGCGGTGATCGCCGTCAGTTCGTAATTGAGGCCCGCCGTCGGATCGCCGGAGTTGATGCGCGCCATGAACAGCATGCCTGCGAGCCCCGCGAGCGCGCCGGAGAGCGTGTAGAGGATGCGCCTGTGGCGCTCGACGCGGATGCCGGCGGCGCGCGCGGCACTTTCGGAGTCCCCGAGCGCCATGGTGTGGCAGCCGAACTTCGAATAGGCGAGCACACAATGGGCGACGATCGCGGTGATGACGAAGATGATCACCGGCATCGGAATGCCAAGCGGCCGCCCCTGCCCGACATAGACCATCACCGCTGGCAGGCCATAGATCACCCGGCCGTCGGAAATGACCAGCGCAAGCCCGCGCGCAAGCCCCAGCATGCCGAGCGTCACGATGAAGGCCGGGACAAAGGCGCGTGTGATCAATTGGCCGTTGACGCAGCCCGCGGCCGCCCCGGCCAGGATACAGGCGGCAAGCCCCACGGGCGACGGCGCGCCGAGATTGACGGCGACATAGGCGCCCGCCACGCCGGAAAGTCCCATCACCGAGCCGAGTGACAGGTCCAGTCCGCCGGACCCGATGACATAGGTCGCAGCGATCGCCAGCACGCCGATCGTCGAGGTGGCAAGCAGAATGTTCAAGAAATTGCTGAGCGACAGGAAGAACGGTGACAGGATGGCCATGACGGCGCTGAGCACGATCAGGACGATGAAGGATTCCAGCCGTATGTGCAGTTGCTCGACCGATGTTCGTTGCGCCCGCGCCCAGAGGCCGGGCTGCGACGTTTCATGTGCCATGATTTCCACCTCTACAGCGCCGTGCGTCTTTCCAGACGCACAATGGTCCATGTAACACGTTGAAAGTCCGGCTGGCGCGGGATGGCGCGCCAGCCGGGTTCGGCAAAGATCACTTGACGTATTGAAGCATCGGCTCCTTGCCGGCGTCGAGCACGTCCTTGGTCAGCACCAGCGTCGGCACCGCGATGTCCGCCGTGACGCTTTCGCCGGCGATCGCCTTCTTGACGTTTTCGACCGCCTGTTTTCCGACGAGATAGGGAAGCTGGGCGACCGAGGCGTTGAGCCTGCCGTCCTTGATCGACTTCACCGCGTCGGAATTGCCGTCGACGCCGATGATCGTCACCTGGTCGCCCTTGCCGGCGGCATAGACAGCCTCGACCGCACCAAGCGCCATGCCGTCATTGGCGGCGAAGATGCCGACGAGGTCCGGGTTGCGGGTCAGGATGTCGTTGGTGATCGAGGCCGCCTTGCCGCGGTCCCAGTCGCCGGGCAGCGAGGCGACGACCTCGAGGCCGGGCGCCAATTCCTTCAGCCGTGCCGCAAATCCTTGCGCGCGCCTCTGCCCGGTAACGTTGCCCGACAGGCCCTCGATCACCAGCACCGGACCCTTGGCGTCCTTGCCGAGCTTCTCAACCAAATATTCGGCGCCCTGCGCGCCCGCCGCGACATTGTCCGAGCCGATGCGGAAGGTGATCTTTATGCCCTCCTTGTCGAGCACGGCCTGGTCGAGATTGCCGTCGAGATCGACGACCTTGATTCCGGCGTCCTGCGCCGCCTTGAGGCACGGCAAGAGGTTTGTCGAGTTGATGGCCGCAGTGATCATCGCCACCGGCTTGCGCTCCAGCATCGTGTTGCAGAGGTTGAGCTGCGGTTCGGCCGCCTGGTCGCTCTCGGCGGCCTGCAGGAAATACTTCACGCCGGCTTCCTTGGCGCCGTCTTCGACCCCCTGGCTCATGGCGCCCCAGAACGGATTGGCGAGCGTTTTCATCAGGACGCCATATTCGCCATCTTCGGCGATAGCGGGCGCGGCGAAGGCCATTGCAACGCCCAACGCCAAAGTAAATCGATTTATCTTTGCGACAAATGGTTGCATCGTTTCCTCCAGTTGATGTCACGCACCGTGAGTTTCAGCCAGATCCGGCGCTTGCCTTCCGTCTTCGACAATCGGGGTCATTGTCGTTTTCCTCCCCCGGAATGCGGTCCGCTACCTGGCGACCCAACGGATTCCCGCATCAAGACCTTGCATGGTTCGAGCCGCGCCATGGGCGGCCCCCCTTCCCCGCCGATCCGGCGAAACAGCACGTCCATGGCCTCGATGGCGATCTGCCTGACGGGCTGAACGACCGCGGCGATCGCCGGCCATGTTACCTGCATCCACTCGGCATCGTCGAAGCCGACAAGCGAAATGTCGTTCGGGCAGTGCCATCCCCGCCGTCGGAATTCGCTGAGCGCCACCAGCGTGCCCCTCAGGAACAGCGAATAGACGGCGGTCGGCCGCTCGCCCTTGGCGAAATAGTCTCGGAGCGAAGACCGCAGCGGCTCGACATCGCTTTCCGAAAGGATCACGTCGACGCGTGTGTCCGGGGCGAGCTGCAGCGCGCGCTCGCGAAAACTCTCCAGCCGGGCGCGCACCGTCGCCGCCTGTTCGCCGAGACCGAGCACGAGAATATGGCGATGGCCTCTCTCGACCAGCTCGCGCGCCACCGCGGCGCTCGCCGAAACACTGTCGGCCGAAACGGTATCGAAGGCATCGTCCGCAAGCACCCGGTCGATCAGCACACCGGTCATGCCGTTCTTCTTCATGAAGCCCGCCGCCGGTCCGTGCTCGTTGCGCACCGGCGCCAGCACCACGCCGGAGACGCGCCAATCATGCATGCGGGCGAGGATTTCCTTTTCGCGCGCCTCCGACTCCCGACTCGACGCGGCGACCAGCGCATAGCCGCGCTGCTCGGCCAGCCGTTCGAGCTGTGTGATCATGGAGCCGAAGAATTCGCTTTCGAATTCCGGAACGATCGCGCCGATGATCCGGCGTTTGGCCCGCCTCAGGTCCGAGGCGAGCGGATCGACGCGATAGCCGAGCAGTTCCACCGCGTCGAACACGCGCTGGACGTTCTCGGGCTTCACCGTCGCGACACCTTGCAGGACTTTCGACACCGTCGCGGCAGAGACGCCGGCGCTGTTCGCCACGTCATGGATCGACGGCCGCCGCGCATGCGCTTCCCGATGAACCATCCTCTCCTCCCGAGAGCAAGCAGTCTGCCGAGTGTCGCACAACAAGCGATAAATCGATTTTTTCGTATTGTAAATCGTTTCATTCGGCGTACAACCTGAGCGTCAGCGGTACATGTACCGAATGCATCGGAAGGAGCCGACCGGGAGGAAGAAGCCATGTCCGACAATTCGCTGCCGCTGGTGATCAGCGCGCCGGAACCGCGTACACTCGACCTCATTTTCAACCCGCCCGCACTCGCCCGGCTTCGCGCCGGCTACCGGATCGTCGAGACAACCGACAGCGGTATTGCAGGATTGCACAACGATATCCTGGCCGACGCCCGCTACATCATCGGCCAGCCGCCGATTTCGGATGCGCTGCTGGCCAGGATGCAGTCGCTGCGCTGCGTCTTCAATGTCGAGACCAACCTGATCAACAACATGCCCTACGAGACGCTGTTCGAGCGCGGCATCCATGTGGTGACGACCGGCGCGGTCTTTGCCGAGCCCGTGGCGGAGCTTGGTCTTGCCTTGGCGATCAACCTTGCGCGCGATATCGTCGATGCGGATCTAGCCTTCCGCGAAGGCAAGGAATTGTGGGGCGGTGACGGCAACCGCACGGCTCGACTCATCTCCGGCGCCGACGTCGGCATCATCGGCTTCGGCGACCTCGGCAAGGCGCTCAACCGCCTGCTTTCGGGCTTCCGCACCCATACACGGGTTTTCGACCCCTGGCTGCCGCCGTCGATGCTGATCGAGCACGGCGTGGAGCCGGGCTCCCTGGATGAGGTTCTGTCCGGGAGCGACTTCGTTTTCGTCGTCGCCTCGGTCACCAGCGAGAACCAGGGTTTTCTCGGCGCCGACGCCTTCGCGAAGATGCGCAAAGGTGCTGCCTTCATCCTGCTCAGCCGGGCTGGCGTCGTGGATTTCGAGGCGCTGATGGAGGCGGTCCGCAGCAAGCACATCGTCGCGGCCAGCGATGTCTTTCCGGAGGAACCACTGAGCCTCGATCATCCCGTGCGCGCGCTTCCCGGCTTCCTGCGCTCGGCCCACCGCGCCGGCGCGCTAGATATCGCCTTCAAACGCATGGGAGACATGGTGCTCGAGGACATGGACCTGATGGACCGCGGCCTGCCGCCAATGCGCTGCAAGCGCGCCGAGCGCGAAACCGTGTCGCGCATGCGCTCGAAGCCGGTCGACAGGAACTAGCCCCTGCCCCACAAACAGGCCTTGTTGCCGCCGGTCGCGTTTGACTTCCCTTGCCCGAAACCTAGGTAGAAGGCGACCTGCAAACGATCGTTCCGGATCGACCCGTTCAATCCCACCTGCGAGAAAAGCCATGCACTACAGAACACTCGGCCGTACCGGCCTCAGCGTTTCCGAAATCGGTTATGGTGCCTGGGGCATCGGCAACAGCGGCTGGAGGGGTGCGGACGACGAGGAATCGGCTCGCGCGCTCAACCGGGCGATCGACCTCGGCCTCACCTTCATCGACACGGCGCTCGGCTATGGCGAGGGCCACAGCGAAAGGCTGGTCGGCAGGCTGCTCAAGGAACGCTCCGAGACGATCTACGTCGCAACCAAGATCCCGCCGAAAAACAGGATATGGCCGGCCCGTCCCGGCACACCGGTCGAGGACGGCTTTCCCGCCGACCACGTCGTCGCCTGCACCGAGACCAGCCTCAGGAACCTCGGCGTCGACACCATCGACGTACAGCAGTTTCACGTCTGGTCGGACGAGTGGGTCGGCCGCGGCGACTGGCTCGAGGCTGTCGAGCGGCTGAAACGGGACGGCAAGATCCGCTTCTTCGGCGTGTCGATCAACGATTACGAGCCGGCAAACGCCCTCGCCCTCATCGAAAGCGGCGTCGTCGACAGCGTGCAGGTGATCTACAACATCTTCGAGCAGACGCCCGAGGAAAAGCTGTTCCCGGCCTGCAAGCGCCACAATGTCGGCGTGATCGTCCGCGTCGCGCTCGACGAGGGCGGCCTGACAGGACAACTCCGCGCCAACTCGGCCTTCCCGGAGGGAGACTTCAGGGCCAACTATTTCCGCGGCGACCGCAAGCGCGAAGTCGAGGAACGCGCGCAAAAAATCGTCGAGGACCTGGCAATCGCCCCCGACGCGCTCGCCGAGACGGCGCTCCGCTTCGTGCTCAGCCATCCGGCCGTATCGACCGTCATCCCCGGCATGCGCTCGGTCCGCAATGTAGAACGCAATTGTGCGATCGGCGATGGACGCGGCCTTCCCGCCGGTCAGCGCGAGAAACTGCGCGCACACAAATGGCCGCGCAATTTCTATCGCGATTGAGCCTCCTATCAAGGGTTTGCGAGCCCGAACCGCTTCCTCGTTGCATCTCGAGCGCGCATCGCGGCACTTAGGCGCGTCTGGATGGAACCGAAGTCGAGGACGATGGTTGGAACTCCACCTATTGCACGCGAAGTGCAATTGAGAACATCGGAGGTTCCACCATGTTGAACAAAGTGTTGGTTGCGGCTGCCATGCTCACGGCTGTTGCATCGCCCGTCTTTGCCCAGGCAGATATCAAGTGCGATCAGGCGGCGATGACAAAGCTCGAAACCGACGTCGGCCAAATCACCGATGCAATGAAGAAGGATTATGCCAAAAAGGAACTCGCCATGGCCAAAGAGGCCATGAACGCGAAGGACATGGAAAAGTGCAAGACGCATATGTCCAAAGCTATGAAGGGCAACGAGCCGATGTAGCGTCCGGCAAGCGCAAGGAAGCGCCGGGCTCCGTGGAGGCCGGTGCTCCCTCGCGCTTTTAGAGCCATCCGGTTAGCTCGAGCGTCTGGTAGCCGGCCAAAAGCGTGATCAGGGAGCCGACGAGCCGCAGGAGCGCATTTTCTGGCAATGCCTTGACAACCCATCCTGCAAGAGGCGCCGCAAGAACGCCCCCGGTGATCAGTCCGCTGACAGATGTGAAGTAATTGCGGGTTTCGCCGGCTTGCTCCCAATGGCCGGTTACAATCGTGGCGAGGAAGCTCAACGAAACTGAAAGTGCGATCAGGAATTCGGTCGCATTGACCGTCCCGATTACGTATCGCGGCTGTCCACCGGCGCCAAGTAGACCGGTGGTGGCGACAGGGCCCCAGCCGCCACCGCCCGCCGCATCTAGAAATCCGGCGACTGCGCCCAGCGGCGCCACAATTCTCAGCTTCACGGGGTTGGTGGGGATACGACGAAACGACCGCAACAACAGCCAGCTCCCAATGACTGCGAGATAGGCTGTGACGAATGGCTTGACCTGATCTCCCTCAAACGAGGTAAGGACAAAAGTGCCGAGCATACCCCCGCCAACGCCAAAGGGTATCAGTCGCCGAAACAGCTTCCAGTCGACGTTGCGATGATAAAGGTGAGCCGAACCGGAAGCGGCGGTGGTGAACAATTCCGCGGCATGCGCTGAAGCTGATGCTTGCGCGGGGGGCACCCCAAAGGCGAGGAGCACTGTTGAAGAGATCACCCCATAGGCCATCCCAAGAGCTCCATCGACCAACTGGGCCAGAAACCCGACTACCGCAAACAGCAGGAAGTCTTCCATGAGGGCTCCGCGCATGAGTTGCCGTCGCACCAACCTGACGTATGCAATCGGCACACGGAGGCTCTATGGTTCGACCAAGTTGCAGTCGGAATGCTCTTGGCAAGCAGAAAAACGGATCATGGGCGAGCTTGTTCCGCGAGTACGGCCAATTCAATTCTCGGAGCGTGACGAGAGGTGCGAGCGGTTTTCCGCTCACAGCCCGTTTAATCTATTGGAATCGATCAAGAACGGTCGTCGAGAAAGGAGGCCGAGGCAAAACGCCCGGCTTCCTTTCGCCTCTTCGGAGATAAGGCGTGCCGAGCTGCGCATCTGCACAGGGACGCGGCACACTTGAAAACGGCGCATAACCCTTTCCGGAAATCGATGCGATTTCCGGGGTCATGCGCGCTCGCTTAGTTCTTTGCCTTGTCGACCAGCTTGTTCTTGCCGATCCAGGGCATCATGCCGCGCAGCTTCGCGCCGACTTCCTCGATCTGGTGAGCGTCGTTGACGCGGCGGATGCCCTTGAAGCGGGCCGCACCCGAGCGGTACTCCTGCATCCATTCCGAGGTGAACTTGCCGGTCTGGATGTCCTTGAGGACGCGTTTCATCTCGGCCTTGGTTTCTTCGGTGATGATGCGCGGGCCGGTGACGTATTCGCCCCACTCGGCGGTGTTGGAGATCGAGTAGTTCATGTTGGCGATGCCGCCTTCGTAGATCAGGTCGACGATCAGCTTCACTTCGTGCAGGCACTCGAAATAGGCCATTTCCGGAGCATAGCCGGCTTCGACCAGCGTTTCGAAACCGGCGCGGATGAGTTCGACCAGACCGCCGCAGAGAACGACCTGTTCGCCGAAGAGGTCGGTTTCGCACTCTTCCTTGAAGTTGGTTTCGATGATGCCCGAGCGGCCGCCGCCGACACCGCAGGCGTAGGAGAGAGCGAGATCAAGCGCGTTGCCGGAAGCGTTCTGGTGAACGGCAACGAGGCAGGGAACGCCGCCGCCCTTCTGGTATTCGCCGCGAACCGTATGGCCCGGGCCCTTCGGGGCGATCATGACGACGTCGACCGAGGCCTTCGGCTCGATCAGACCGAAATGGACGTTGAGGCCGTGGGCGAAGGCGATCGCCGCACCGTCGCGGATGTTGTCGGCGATCTCACCCTTGTAGATGTCGGCCTGCAGTTCGTCTGGCGTCGCCATCATGATGAGGTCCGCCCACTTGGCCGCTTCCGCGACCGAGAGAACTTGAAGGCCGTCGGCCTCGACCTTCGCTGCCGTTGCCGAGCCCGGCTTCAGCGCGATGCGGATTTCCTTGGCGCCGGAATCCTTGAGGTTCAGCGCATGGGCGCGACCTTGGCTGCCATAGCCGACGATGGCGACCTTCTTGGACTTGATCAGGTTGAGATCGGCATCACGATCGTAATAGACGCGCATCGAATTTTCCTTCCCTTTGCTGGTCTGTTGTTCCACTGGCTGGCCCAAACGCACGACCCGGAAGATCCCTTGATCTTCGCAAAGGCTTATGCGTCCGTTTGAGACCCGCCGCTACCCTTTCTTGCCGTAGAGCGTAAGAAAGGCGTCGACCGCCCGCTCCGCCCTGCGGCTGAAACCCTTCTTCATCTCGCTCGGCTCCTCGCCAAGCAGCATCCGCAAATGCCAGTCGGAAACGACGAGGCCGTAAAGCGCACCATAGGCCTCCTCGGCATCGTCGAAGGCGAGAAGCCCTGCCTTGCGGCCAGCCTCGAGCAGCGCGCCGGCGCGCCGGCCGATCTGGCGGCGGCCGCGCTCCTGCAACATATGCCCGAGCTTCGATCCCTCGCGGCTCGCCTGGCCGATCGCCAAGCGATTCAGCGCCAGCGAGACGTCGCCGGCGAGCACGTCGAGGAGGTCCCTGGCAAAGGCGACGAGATGCCGGCGCAGGCCCTCCACATCGAGTGCCCCGGCGGAAACGTCGAGTGTCCTGACCTTGCTCGCCTGGTAGCTGATCATCGCCGAAAGCAGCCCGTCGCGATCGCCGAACCACTTATAGAGACTTTCCTTGGAGCAATTGGCGGCCCGCGCGATGCCCGCCGTCGTCAGCGCCTTCTCGCCACCGTCGACGAGCAGTCTCAGCGCCTGTTCGAGCACGGCGCCCTGCCGCTCGGTCAGGCCGCTTGCGGCATTTGCCCCCCTGCTCTCCAAGACGTCCTGCACTTCGCCATCGCTCCGTCAGTACCGTACGGTACGGTTCGCAAGTTTCTAATGCGGTGGCGAAAAGGCGTCAAGGCGATTTTGACCGGCGTGGTGAATTTTCGTCCGCCTTCGCATGTGGGCACTGTTGCAGACGCACCGTGACTGGTCCCGGCAGGGAGGAGGTGTGGCGCGGCCAGCTACCTCCACCCGCGCAGCGCCGCCTCCACAAAGGCGGCGACCGCTTCGACGCTCGGTACGCGCGCCCTTTCGGGATGGATCATCAGATAGGCCGGGCGGTCGGCCACGGCCGTCGCTTCGTCGACGATCTCGAAGCGCGGATCGCGCCGGGCGGAGAGTTCCGGCAGCATCACCTCGGCACCGAGCGCAAGCGCCGCCTCGGCCAGGATCTCCAGCTTGTCGGCGGAGAGCACCACGCGTGCCCTCGGCCTCGCCCGGTCGAGCGCCAGCATTTCAGGCACATGCGCCAGCGCATCGCGGTAGCGCACGACCGGGTGCTCGCCCGACGGAAGGCCGGCGGGACGACAGAGCCGGAAACGGATCGCGCCGATGCGCTTGATCCGCGTCGTGTCCTCGCCGGTGCGGCCGAGGCGCACGGCGATGTCGGCCTCCCGGCGCTCGAAGCTCAGTGCCTGGTCGTCAGCCACGAGATCGAGGGTGATGCCGGGATGGCTGCGTTCGAGGTCGCCCAGCGCCGGCGCAATGATGCGGCCGAGAACGAAGCTGACGCTCGTCACGCGCACGTGGCCGTGAAGCTCCGCCGTCGCCCGCTTCAGCGCTGCCATCGACAGCGACGCCTCCTCCGAAATCGTCCGCAGCCGATCGAGCACCGTGGCAAGCACCGGCGTCGGCGTGAGCCGCCCCCCGATGCGGTCGAACAGCGCCGCCCCGATCCGCCGCTCCAGCGCCGCGAGGCGGCGTGCAATGGTCGTCTGGTCGACCTCGAGGGTGCGCCCAGCGGCACTCAGCGTCCCGCCCCGGACGATATGGTCGAGCAGTTCGAGATCAGCCCAGCTCTCTGCAATCATGCAGGTTCACCTCTGAATATTTCGACTTCCTCGGCGTTTTCGCGGAGCATAGGGTGAAGCATCTAAACAGGCAATGGAGCCCGCCATGACGACCTCGCCCTTCACCCTCTTCTCCCTCGCCGGCCGCCAGCCCATGCCACCGGCGCTTGGTGAAGCCACGTTGATCCTCATCGACTATCAGAACGAGTATCTTTCCGGACCGCTGACGCTCGTCGACGCGGAAGCCGCCGTCGAGCGCGCCGGCATCCTCCTTGCCGCCGCGCGGCAGGCTGGCGCGAAGATCATCCATGTTGCCCACAAGGGCGCTGCCGGCGGTCCCTTCGATCGTGCCGCCGAACGGGGCGCCTTCGTCGATGCACTGAAACCGCTCCCCGCCGAAGCGATCTTCGAAAAGCCGCGCCCGAACGCCTTCTCCGGCACCGGCCTTGCGGATCTCGTCGGCGACGCCGGCACGAAGGTCGTGATCGCCGGCTTTATGACCCACAACTGCGTGTCCTCGACGGCGCGTGCCGCGCTCGATTTCGGTTACGAGATCACCATCGCGGCCGATGCCTGCGCCACCCGCGACCTGCCCTATCCGGCCGGCGCCGTAACAGCGGGTGAATTGCATATCGCGGAACTTGCCGCACTCGCCGACCGCCATGCCTGCGTCACCGACGTCGCCACGCTCACCGCCCGGAAAGACGACGCAGCCTAAGCTGTTGGTGAAGATGATGTTTCGGGCGCCGGATATCCGCCGGCGCCTCGCACACATTACAAAAATATAATGATCTCAATGCTTTTCGCCGATCTCGTTCATCTCTATCTTGAGAAGCAATGAACGCCAGCGAAGCGGTGAGGCCATGAGCAGGGCAGCGAAGACGATCAGGGACGAGGCGACGGCGCTCAAGCCCGCGCCCGCCAATGTGCGTGTCATCCCGGCAGCCGCGCCGCCGGTTCGCCGGAAACGCCGCTCGCGCCTCTGGATCGCCGCGCCCGTTCTCCTCGCCGTGCTTGGCGCCGGCTATTATGCCTGGAGCCAATACGGGGCCGAGCCTGCCACCGCGATGATCACTCAGGTCGTCGCGCGCGGCGACATCGAGGACTGCGTCACCGCCGTCGGCACCCTCGACGCGATCGATTCCGTCGACGCCGGCGCACAGGTTTCCGGCCAGCTGAAATCGCTCCACGTGGAGATCGGCGACAAGGTCGAACAGAACCAGCTCGTCGCCGAAATCGACCCAGCCACCATCGAGAACCGGATCGAGATCGACCAGGCGGAACTCGCCAATCTGGAGGCACAGCTCGTCTCGAAGAAGGCGCAGCTCGTGCTGAAACAGGCAAACATCGAGCGCCAGCGCAATCTGGTCGCGACCAACAGCGTCTCGCAATCGACGCTTGACCAGGCGGTTGCCGACCATGCGGCCGCCGCCGCCGACGTCGACGCCATCTCTGCTCAGATCCGCAAGCAGAAGGCGACGCTTGCCGGGGACAAGGTCGATCTTGGCTACACCAAGATCTATGCGCCAATGGCCGGCACGATCGTCGCCAACCCGGCCAAGGAAGGCCAGACCCTGAACGCCAACCAGACGACTCCGACGATCGTCACGATCGCCGATCTCTCGACGATGACGGTGAAGGCTCAGGTCTCCGAGGCCGATGTCGGCAAGCTGAAAATCGGCATGGACGCCTATTTCACCCTGCTCGGCCAGCCCGGCAAACGCTTCACCGGCAAATTGCGGCAGATTCAGCCGATGCCCGACACGGAAAACAACGTCGTTCTCTACTACGCCCTCTTCGACGTGCCCAACCCGACCGGCGAACTGATGATGTCGATGAGCGCGCAGGTGTTCTTCGTCGAGGCTGCGGCCAAGGACGTGCTTGTCGTGCCGAGCGCGGCGATCCATGCGAACGGCGACGGCAAGGCGCAGGTTACGGTTGTCACGCCCTCGGGCGCGACCGAGGCCCGCGCCGTCGAGGTCGGCATCCGCAACCGCGTCAGCGCCGAGATCGTCAGCGGGCTGGAGGAAGGCGATCGTATCGTGGTCGATGCGGCGTCCGCCTCGACAGGCGACAGCGCACGCAACAACCGTTCGCGCGGCATACGCATGCCGCCGATGTTCTGAGCAAGCAGATGACCACGCTTCTCTCGCTCAGGGACGTCAGCAAGACCTATTTCAACGGCGATCTCGCCGTCGAGGTGCTGCACGATATCTCGCTCGACATCGAGGCCGGCGAATTCGTCGCGATCATCGGCCAGTCCGGCTCCGGCAAGTCGACGCTGATGAACATTCTCGGCTGTCTCGACCAGCCGACGTCGGGCGAATACCTGATCGATGGCGAAAGGGTCTCCGGCTTCGACGGCGATGAGCTTGCGGCGCTGCGCCGCCGCACCTTCGGCTTCGTCTTCCAGGCCTACAACCTGATCCCGACGGCGAGCGCCAGGGAGAATGTCGAGGTGCCGGCGGTCTATGCCGGCATGCCTGCGCGCGACCGGCACGACCGCGCCGAGGAGCTTTTGAAATCGCTGAAGCTCGGCGAGCGACTCGACCACCGGCCGAGCCAGCTTTCCGGCGGCCAGCAGCAGCGCGTGTCGATCGCCCGGGCGCTGATGAACGGCGGGCGCGTCATCCTCGCCGATGAGCCCACCGGCGCGCTCGACAGCCAGAGCGGCGACGAGGTGATGGCGCTCTTGCGCGAAATGAACGAGGACGGCCACACCGTCATCGTCATCACCCATTCGCGCGAGGTCGCCGAACAGGCCGACCGGCTGATCGAAATTCACGACGGCCGCATCATCGCCGACCGGACGAAGAAGGGGCGCAGCAATCCGGAGGGCGCATTGGGACTCGCCGAGCGCACCCGCGAAGGCTTTGCCGCGATCGCCGATGTCTCCGAGGCGGTGAAGATGGCGATGCGGGCTTTGCGCGCCAATCTCTTCCGCACAATTCTAACGCTGCTCGGCATCGTCATCGGCGTCGGCTCGGTGGTGGCGATGCTCGCGATCGGCACCGGCGCGCAGGACTCCGTCTTGAACCGTATCTCTTCGATGGGCTCGGATCTCCTCCTCGTCCGCCCGAGCATGGCCAACTTCCGCGGCAGCGCCGGTGGAAGCAACGTCACGCTCGTGCCGGCCGATGCCGACGCGATCCAGGAGCTGCCGAACGTCGCCTTCGCCGTGCCGGAAATGACAAGCACGGTGACGCTGAGGCGTGGCAATGTCGACTACCAGACGACGGCGAACGGCACGGTGCCCCAGTTCACGGCGGCGAAATCCTGGAGCGTCGGCCGCGGCGAGTTCATCAACCGCGACGACATGGAAGGCTACGCTCCCGTCGCCGTCCTCGGCGAGACCGTGGTGAAGACGCTGTTTGCGGACGGTTCCGACCCGATCGGCCAGTATGTGCTCGTCAACAAGATCCCCTTCCAGGTGATCGGCGTGATGAGCGAAAAAGGCGCCAGCGCCGGCGGCAACGACCAGGACGACGTCGTCCTCGTGCCGCTGACGACCGGCAGCATGCGCATCTTCGGCCAGCGCAACATCCGCACGATCACCGTCGAGGTGAAGGACTCTTCCGCCATCGACCTGACGCAGGATCGCATCCAGGCGCTGCTCAACGAGCGGCACAAGAGGGAAGACACCCAGATCACCAACATGTCGTCGGTGCGCGAGGCCTTCACCGAGACGTCGAACACGATGAAGCTCTTCCTCGGGTCGGTCGCGGCGATTTCGCTCCTCGTCGGCGGCATCGGCGTCATGAACATCATGCTGGTCAGCGTCAGCGAGCGGACGCGCGAAATCGGCGTGCGCATGGCGACTGGCGCGCGCGAGCGCGACATCCTCGTGCAGTTCATCGTCGAGGCGCTGGTCGTTTCGGCGATCGGCGGAGCGATCGGCGTCGCTGCCGGATTGGGCACCGGGGCCCTCGCCAAGACCTTCGGCATGCCGGTAAGCTTCACCATCGGGCCCGTGGCGCTTGCATTCGCCTGCTCGTTCCTCACGGGCCTGCTCTTCGGCTTCCTGCCGGCCCGCAACGCCTCCCGCCTCCAGCCAGCGGTGGCTCTGAGCGCGGATTAATCCGGAAGAGGCCACCCGCGAGGACGGCCGCCCGTTTCACCTTAGCGCCTTCCATCGCGACGCCCCGAACAACCCGAAGGAACTAACCATATCCGGGTATCGGAACAGACCGGAACAATCCTGGATAGATCCACCTGTGGCCGCCTGTGGAGGGTCCTCCGGGGCTTGTGACGCGGAGAAATGGCGCGAATAGAGCCATTGCCACAATTTTGCTTTACGCAGCCGGCAAAGTCCGCTCGCTATCCAGCGGATGGCAGGGGAATACCGAATTTTTGTTTCGTTAGAGTTGGGCCCGAACCTCTCGGTTCGCCCGCCTGTTGGGGCCGTGTTGCAGCGTTCGACGCAATACGGGGACGCCACCGTTCTGCGCGCTGGATAGAGAACAAAACAGAAGCGGACTCGGCTCGGCCGAGCCCGAGGGTGGATTATTGCGCGTTCGTGCGAGCGCGCAATGGCGTTCTAGTGCTTTGATTCCAAAGCACTTTACTCGCTTTCAGCGGCTCCGCACAGAGGCGGATGGCTCTAAAGCAGCGAACGCACACCGAAAAATGGCAAGGAGACTCAAGCCATGAGGGTTCTAGCGTTTCTCGCCGCAATATATGTCGCCTGCACAATGCCGGATACGGCTACCGCCAGCATGTTGGCCCAGGCTCAGCAATTTACCGGACTGCATGAAGTCAAGAACAACAGGCGGCTGCGCGCCGCCCTCGGCATAAATCCCGCCCGCACGCCATGGTGCGGCCATTTTATGGGCATGGTTGCCCGGAGGGCCGGCCGAGAGCCACCCAAAGCCTATAGTTTCGCAAGTTCCTGGCTGCACTTCGGCGCACCCGTGCGCCTCGCCTTTGCGCGTCCTGGCGACGTCATCGTCGTGCGCACCGGCCGCGGATACCATGTCGGGATCCTCTCCGCCCTATCCAAGTCGACCGCACAACTGATTGGCGGCAACCAGTCGGGGCGCGTTCAACTGTCGCAGTTCAGTCGAAGACAGGTCGTCGCCGTACGAAGATAGCCGCGGGAAGACGCGACTCCGACGTATTGAAGTCGCATGCCTGGAAGGATGCGCTGCCGCTGGCGGTTGCGCCCGCATCTGCACGGTCGGGGCCGCCTAACAGCGGCTACTGCATGATTCCTCAAATCGGAATCGATTTGAGGACAAATTCATGCAGCAATTCAAAGTACTACAGCAACTTTAGCGCGTCTCAGAAGACGCGCGGCGCTGTGGGGCTCAGATCCGCTGCGCGCCGGCGATCAATTCCCAGCGTCGGCCGTTCGATTGGGACTGGCGGGCGAAATAATCATAAGGGGTCCTCGACCAGTCGCGCACCGAATTGGTCATGTTGTCGAGCACGAGGTCGCCCTCGCTGGTGCGCACGGTCAGCACCGTGTGCCCCTCACCCCGATAACGGGCAACCGTCAGGAGCAGCGCCGAGGCGGGCCAGCCGCGCTTGAGCAATTCCCGCTTCTTCAGGATGGCGAAGTCCTCGCAGTCGCCATAGGCCGTGGGCACGCGCCAATCGTCGTCCCGGCCGACGTTTGCCAGATCGCTTCGCTCTCTGATGCGCGCATTGACCGCGCGGTTGACCTGCTGCAGCTCGCTCGCCTTTTCCGGGTGCAGAACGACCAGCTTGCTTCCGCCGACGGTACTACACAGGCGCGGCTCGCGCGTGCAGAACGAGGCGAAAGCCGGTGGCGCGAAGGCCTTGCCGCCGGTCCTCATCGTCGTGCCAGCATCGGCCACCTGCGGGATGGCGAACAGCAACAAAGATGCGGTCAGCGCGATGAAACATTTCATGAAAATGACCTCCAACGGCGGGCGTAACGCTCCCGAGTCCAACAACGCATAACCAAAGGGGATTAACTCAAGGTTGATTAGCCCGAAATTGGGCGATGTTGTGGCGGTACTACTAATAATTCGTAACTTGACCCTCCTGCGCTTTACGCGAATTATTTACTACTTATTTCAAATATTTATTTGTTGGAGTTGTGTAATGTGTAAGTTAAACAAGTCCGTATTAAATATTTTCTTTATCCTCTCGACAGCATCAATAACATCGGTAGTTCTCACGACAGACGCGAACGCAGTACAGCGACAGCGTATGACTGCAAACCAATGCAGCCCGCTGACTGAAGATAACTTCGCCGCCTGCTGCGTAGCGCTCAACCGCTCCAAGATCCTCACACCTGCACAGATCAAAATGTGCCCTCCCCTGTCGACTGCAACCATAAAGGGTGCCTCGACCGGCGGCGAGCGCAGTGATGCCAGACCGCCCAAAGGCGGTGGCACGGGCAGCGGTGGCACTGGCGGTAGCGGCGGCACCGGCGGTGGCGGCGGCAGCAGCCCTCCTCCTCCTGACGACAATGGCGGCGGTGGCGACAA
>NZ_WITC01000098.1 GCF_009601505.1 Sinorhizobium terangae | reverse complement strand
AGAAACCATTGAAATCATTGGCATGTCGCACTTCAAATTAGAATGTACCGACCGCAATATATTTTCACATAACTTTGACGCCAAACGCGGTCGACAATTATATAATCCGTAGTTCGGAAACTGCACACCGAAACAAAGAAGATTCTGAGATTCTCTGAATCGGTGGTGCTGTCAGAACACGCGAGCTTAGTCCCCAGAATACCATCGATGGACTGACTGTTCTCAGGTAGGTGTGCGGAGCCGTTGGAGAGCCGCGCCTTGAAAAAGCAAGGCTGCTCTCGGTAGTCTCACTTGGCGACGAGAAGGCGCGGCGGAAGCCCTCTCGTGAGGATAGTCCGACTGAACGGAGATGCGATATCCGACGCAACGATGAAATGAAGCCCAGGCTATATCTCGCTCGGGAGAAGAGATACCACCAAGCGCATGGCGAGATCCAAGGCCAGCGGACCGCGACGTTGACATCCACCGAAATGCTGAACCAGCACTCTGCCGAGGGCACGGCGGTTCACGTCGTATTTCGCCGTCCTCAATGAGTCCAGCCGAGCAGGTCGCAGGGACGGCTGGATCAGCGCTGCAGCCGAGCTGAAGATTCGTCTAAGATGCACAGATTGTAGAGCAAGAAAAAAATGGATGTAACGGGAAAAAGGCAGTCTTGAATGAATATCTTAAACGAGAATGCCGGTCAACGCATGTCCAGATGCGTACGTGGTTCTGATTGCACTGTTGCAGAGGCAGATTCCCTTGCCATTGAGAATTAAAGCGTAGCAAATGTTTCACCAACGGAGCGTACTCTGGACATCATTGAGTTGCTCGCCGATCATCCTGAAGGCCTTGCGGTCAGTGACATAGCCCGACGGCTGAAGCTCCCAAAAAGCATCGCCCACAGGCTACTTTCAATTCTTACAGACTGTGACTTCGCCACCCAAGATCCCATCACACAGCATTACCGCTTGGCAATCCGAACCGCAGCCCTCGGGCTTCGTTTTTTTGCGAACATTGGTATGGAGCGACAATCTGGCTGAGATCACCTTGTTTGTCGCGCTGCACATTGGCCTCAACGATGTGTGCCAACCAATTCTGAATCAATTGGCACAACGCACAGAAGAGCTCTTTCGGGTGTGCGCTGCAGAAAATTGCGAGCTGGTGTGGATCGCTTAAGGCTCAAGGGAGCTCTGAGGGACGTCGATACGATAGGTCAACTAGCGCCAGCCGAAACGTTCAACCGCGCGTTAGGCTCAGGCCGAGCCCGACATCGGTCAGGCGCGTCAAGGCCATCCTTTTTGGCCGTTGTCGCGATTTGGTCGTCACGTTGATGTCAAGTACATGTCGAGCTTTCCGCGTTGCGTTTGCGTCCCGTTTTTTGCGGCATGATGCTTCACTGCGGGATCGGCGCACGGCCGTCGCCTTGATGGCGATCAGAAGAATGATGCGGAACAATTTCGGAAGCATCCTGATCGTTGTGATGAGACATCACGATCTCGTGCCGGCACTTGCTCGAGCAGCCTTCTCCCTCTCATAGAACAATTGCGAGAGATTCACGAGAAGGCGGCAGGGCAGAAGGCGGCTGGGCTGGACCGCCAGATCCACCATCCACTGCCGGCACAACTCGAACGAAATGAGCCGGCGACTGGAAGACCTGTAGCGCGACATATGTGGAACGGCCACGCGGGCAAGCGCTTTTTCAGACATTTCATCCAGCGGGATAGGTGCGGTCATATGTCCGGCCTTTCAGCGCGGTCTAAGACCGCTGGCCTCGATGAAATTCGCGATGCGAGGGGCTAATCAATCTGACGCGCTGTAAGCGCATTGTCGCGCCGGCCTCTCTCGCCTCGGGTGCCGTGGGTCATCGTCTAATTGTGCACTTGCCTCTGTCCGGCGGTCACGCTGGTGACCGTTTGGCTGATTGAAACCGGCATCGCCGTCAGCCACTCCAGGCCTTGCCACCCGCAGACACTCGGCAAGGACGAGCGCTTCCATCGCTCGCTTAAGGCCGAGGCGCTGCAGGGGCCGCCCTTTGCCGATCTCGCCAAAGCTCAGGCGTTCGACCGATGGCGCCATGTCTACAACCGCGCAGCGTCCTCACGATGCTCTGGGCGGCGTCGTGCGGCTCGACCGCTACCAGGCTTCGCCGCGCCAGTTTCCGCTCATCGAGTGACCGCCATTCGGCTCGCATGTCGCCAACCCGCCAAAGGAAAGGGCGCGCGGGCGCCTCACTCCGGCAAGGCTCGAATAGAGGCTGCCTGACGGCGCTTGCAGCCGATGCGCCGCGCTTCGCCACGAGGTCGTCCGCGCGCCTGAAGGGTATCCCGAAGGAATCTGCTTGTCGATCTTATCCGTCGTTCGGATCGATCTCCATTGCTCGGAGGGGAAGCGCAGCAAGGTAAGAGCTGACGCCCGCCTCTTCAAGGCTGTCGGCAACGGCTCGGCATCTGAGGCGCCATTTGCGGTTGAAGACCTTGCGCCTTTGCTCCACCTCCTTGGCGGTCCTGGCATAGATCATGTCGTTGTGGTCGGCGCCGATCTCCTCATGAAGCCGCTTGGGAGCATCCGCCAAGAGGTTGCGATGCTTGTGAACGGTGCAGCACTGAACGGGCACTTGTGGCCACAGGGCTGCAAGGGCGCTCTCCAGGGGCCGGCGCGGCTGTCGACGATGAGCAATTCCGGAACCTTGAGCCCGCGCGCCACCATATCGTCGAGCCCGTGCGCTTGTAGCGGTCCCGCGTGGATGCCGGCCACGGCTGACTGGCAGGGCGACTTTTCTCGGAAAATGCTCGGCGAGCAGCGTTGCGGAAGATCCCTTAAATCTCGCGCGCACCTTCCCGCTGCTGGCTGTTAAGCCTTGATCGACAAAGGAGAAAGCGCGTTCCCCTCGGCACTCGCTCGCCAAGCTTGCCTAGCGGCGGGAAATACTCCGTGGATGAAGCGAAAGTCGAGATAGCTTCATCAAGGCGAAGCGGCCTAATAGAAAATCAATAACTTGGCTGAGCGAGAAGGGCCTGGCGGGAGGGCTCGAGATAGCCAGTGGAACAAGCGCCGTTGAGAGCGTCCGCCACAACCATCTTGCGCGCGGTGGCATGAGGCAGGCGGGCCAAGCTCGGGACGAGCCGTTCCCGAGTATGGTGGGGTTGTCAATTGACACGATGCAGGATCACAATCCATGGCGACCTGGCGAAAGCAATACCGTGGGCCGAACTCGCGGTGCCGCTGGTCGCGGCCGAAGACGCCGTCGCTCGCCTCGATGAGAGACTTGCCCGCTCACCGGTGCGCGACGGATTTGTGGAGCGGTTTCATTTCCACGATGCGGCTGCGACACTCTGGCTCGACGGGGAGCTTGTCCATGTCGAGGACCTCGTCCTGCACGACGCGCATATGGATATCCGCACGCCGACGCACGAGCTCACCCGCGCGCATGCGATCCTGCGCACCCGCCGGCAGGTATTCAGCAATTCTCCCGACTGGGCGCTCGGTCGGGAAGGATTGCGAGAGCTGACTGGCCGCGGCGACGGAACGGCGGCGAAAAATGCAGGGGAGGGGGATCTGGCCCCGGAGCAGGATCGGGAGCAAAACGAGGCGGACGACTCGGATCCGCTGGCGGTGGAGTTCGCGGCCATTGACGCCGTGCTGGCGCGCTCGAGGGCAGTTCTCAAAGGCGCGGCGGTTCAGCCATTTCGGCCGCAGCCGGGGTCCGAACGAGATCCGTTGATCTACGATCCGGATTGGGATCAGACTGCCCGTCTCGACGATTGGCGTATCTTGGCTGATCGCACCGCGAACCTCCCGCCCGTTCTTGCTGCTGCGATGCTTTGGGACGCCTGGGAAGATATCAGCCCGCTGCAACATCAACCATGGCTTGGCAACCTTCTGGTCGCGGCCGGTCTGCGCCAGCGGCGGAAGACCACAGCCCACCTGCTGGCCCTTAACGTGGGCTTGCGCGTCGTTGGCCGCGAGCGCCGGCGCCATAGCGCCCGGACGACGCGATTGCTGGCATTCCTCGACGCGGTTGCCGAGGCTGCCGCGCTTGGCCTGAAGGAACACGATCGGCTGGCGCTCGCCCGGGAGCGGACATACGCTCTGACAGTCTGGCATCGCTATGATCGTCGGTTTCCAGCGACCCGATAAACGCGGCATCACGCAGCTCGCCTGATATCTGATGACGCTGGAACCGCAGCGCTGCCTTGGTCGTCTGACCCGAGCCGGGCGTTGAGGAGGTCCTCAAACTCGCGCCACAGGCCGGAATCCGCTCAGATATGGTGCGCCGCACCTCCTTGTCTATTTGGCGGCGCGGCCGCGTGTTGAAGCGCGGAAAGCGTTTCTCGACTTCGGTGATCTCCTTCGCGAACTCGGCTATCTCCTTTTCCAGTAGCGCTGTGATTGTCATCGTCATTGCGGCAGCATCGAGTATGTGTGCAACTACGTGCCCCAGTTCATTTGAAGCGGCTTGTTTGCCGGAAATCCCGGTCATCTTTCGGCTCTTCGTGCTGTTTCATATCGGTCTGCAGTCCGTGATCTGACTGCCCGCTCGCGTTCTGCCAATCAAATCGAACTCTAGCTACCCGATTCCCGCGCCAGCGTCTTAAGGGTACATTTGCTGCCACTTTGCTGGAAAAAATCAGCAGCGACCTCCAACTGCACGGATATCTCATGTTGAGATCAGTGGTGACCCTCGGCCGCCGACCGCTCTGACACAAACGTGATATTCTTTGGGTCGATGATCAACGTAAGATCTGAGGCGGTTGCGCCCGCGATGGCCTCCAACTGATCTTGAGAGAAGAACGCCATAGGCTCTTCACCGGCCGTTCGCGAGGCGCCGCAAAAACGTCCTGGCTGTCACCAGGACGACGTGGAGCCGGAAGGTACTCTTCATCGGAAAGGCCCGGGTGCGACCCTTCGGTGTGCAGCATTTTGAAGAGGCCGTTGATGTAGTTCTTCCCGTCCTGGGTCCACTCGTTGCGATCCGTTGCAAGAAAGCCGATCTCCGCAAGAAGTGCGCGCCGGTTCTCTGAACTGGAACGTGTCGCCGATTCCGCGGGCCGCACATTTCGGGCAATGTCGTCGAACAGGCTCTCGATAAACGTTCGAAGCTGTCCGTTGCAGGCGGCCCAATCGCCACGCGTGTGCGCTTTGATTGCCTGGTCGAGGTGCCCCAGCGGGGTGACGAAGCCGAAGCGCTTAAGGAGCTGGTGCACTTCGTCGTCGGTCTCGGGGAGCTGAATCTCACCGGGAAGCGCCCTCCGGATCGATGCGTTCCGGCCATAAGCGTCCCAGACCAGAACGTATCCGTCGCGTGCAAGTCCGCGCGCGAATGCTGTTCGGAGCGGCTGCCCCGAATCCTGCTGAGCCAGTTGTGCGGCCTGCCGGATCACCGCTTCGCCCAAGGTCATGCTGCCGTCGAGCGTGTCGAGGATCGTGTCCGTGCGTTGCAGGACGATGCGCCCGAGAAGATCGCATGGGAAGTCTACTCGAAGCGCAGGCCGAACCCGAACCGATCTCGGCGTTAAGATGTGCGCGGCGGTTTTCGATGATCGTCCGATGGAAGCGTTCGACCTCCTCGAACCGTCGGCGGACCATATCCGGCAGGACGACCCCAGCTTCGGCATAAAGCTTCGTGACGTCGCCGAGATCCGGTGCATCCTCCTCGTTCAGAGAGGCGCGAAGTTGCTGCAGCAGGTCGCCATCGACGACGTTCTCGACGTTCAGGGCGTCGATCTCGCTCGTGATGTCATTCGCTTCCCGCTCGAGTGCCTTGTATTCCGGTACGACCTCGAAGTTTTCAAGTTGGGCCCGTAGCCGCTCGGCACGCGCCTCGGCGACGGTGAGACGCGTGCGAAGGTCGGCGGCTTTGCCGAAGAAGCGGCCGAGATCACCGCTGCGAGCCACCTTGCGAAGCTCTTGGGCCACCTTCTCCTGGCCGCGCAGCTCCTGAAAGCGGCCGGGGATCGTCCAGTCTAGGCCGAGCAGATAGCAGATGGAGACCTGCTGGTCCCACGTCTGCTGCATGGTCGAATGCTGCATCGGTTGCTGGAAGCCACCACTGAGCTGCCGCCGCACGAAGTAGGAGAAGAGCGAGCGAAAGGATGGCTGGAAGCGCTCTGCCTCGTCTCCCGCCGAAATAGGGAGGCCGAACCAGAGATGGCCGAGATTGGCTTTCCAGTTCTCATTCGACAGCTCGAACAGTCCCGCGCGCTCATCGAATTGCGGCCTGATGGGGCAGCCTTCGACCGGGCCGTTGATGAAAATCCGGCTGGGCTTTGCCCCGCTCCGAGCCGCAGAAATGGTGTCGCCCGCGATATCCACGGCAACATCAAAGGTCCACGGGGAGAGCGCGTCGGAACGGAAAATGCTCTCCTTGCGCGCGTCGGCGCCGAACAGGAAATGCACGAGTTCCACGAAGCTGGTCTTGCCTGCGCCGTTTCGCGACTGGCGATCGTTAGCGCCTTCGCTCTTGTCGGCGAGCAGGATGTTCAGCCCCGGCCCGAAGGTCAGCGTCTTGAACGATGCGAGATCACTGGCGAAGCGACGGATTATGTCTGGACCTTCCGCACGAGGCCGCGCTCAAATTCGAGCGCGCCGGTAGTGTAGAGCAGGTCCAGCGACAGAACGAACCACTGGTAGTCTATCGGTGCGTTCGGGGCGTGCAGGGATCGCCGTCCGCGTATCTCATCCCACAGCCGCGACATCGTCATCGGCCGCCTGAGAATCTCCAGCACCTCTGCGCCGACGCCGATCAGCGCGCGATCCGGGCGGACATGCTTTGTCGGAAGGATCATAGGGCCTCCACGGTGGCGACCGGATCTTCGAAGATGTCGCAACTGTCGAAGAAGTAGGCGAGGACCGCTAACGCCGCGCCTTGCCGCTTCGGCTCGCCGTTGAACCCTGCGTAGTCCTGGAGATGTTTGAAGATCGTGTCGGCTGGAAGGTCGAGCGCCTTCAGCTCGGCATAGCGCGTGCGAAAGGCCTCGGCGATGCGCTCGCCCAGATCGGGCCGGGGGCTCTTCCGGAAAAAGGTATCGACAAGATTGGACTTGCGCCGGCCAATTCTCAGAAACAGGCCGGACTCCTCCGAAAGCGCGTTCTTTTCGAGCTTCTCGGGCGACGGGGGCGTCAGCGGCGGATTGGCTGGGCTATCCTGGCGCTGGAGAGCGTCGATGATCGGCATGAGGTCGGACAGGACCAGCCGATCGACGATGGCAATCGAAGCGGCAAATCCGAACAAGGCCTGCAGGGAAGAGAGATCCAGACCCATGGCGAGGGCAAGAAGCTCGGGCTCGGACCAGGTTGAAATCTGAAGCGGCGAATGGGCCTTACGCACGGTGTCCAGATGTTGGACTGCGTTCGGCGGCAGACCGCGGCCGTCGTTATGAACGAACACCCATTCCTGCATGTTGCCGCCCCAGTGGGCGCGCGCGCCGTGAAAATCTTCGTCGATCTTGGCGATGAGGTCAGCTTCTTTCATCGCCTCCGGTGCGTAGCACTGGAATACGGAGCCACTGCTGATGCGGCGGCCATCGCATTTCAGGTCACCATACGGACCGTAGGGGCGAACCTCCTCGAAGTCGGCGCCGAAAGCGTGCCCGGCTAGCCGAACAAACCAGTCCTGGAAGGCCGTGCCCTTTTGAGTGTGGAACGCCAGACGGAACTTGTCGACGTAGATTGACCTCTGCAACTCATCCATGCCGCCGCCTTGCCGATGACGCAGGGGCCATCTTAGCAGCGCGAGGCTTCGCAACTGCGGCAGCCGTCTGATCGCCCAGGTGCTGGATCCGAAGCGCGGGACGCTTCGGAAGCTTCACGGTCAACTCAAGTTTCCCCCCAACCGCTTCGACATAACTGCGGAGCGTTGAGAGATACATATCCGTCTGCTTCTCGATTTTGGAGACAGAGGGTTGTTTTATATTGAGAGCAGAGGCTATGTCTGCCTGCGCCTTGCCAGTAATCTGACGTAGTTCGCGCAGTCCTTCGACTTGCTGTTTCAGATCTTGATCGCCGGCCTGGGAGCGCTTGCGCTCGGCCCGGGGCAAGGAGGTGTTAACTGCGTTCATGCTCCATGCCGTAGATCGGCCCCTTCTTATCAACTGCGGCAGTGACAGCCACCTGTCCCAATGGCACGTGCGGGTATAGCTTCTAAGCTATATGGGGTCAAGATTGCAATAAGCGTATCCGGCGATTACTCGGCCGATAGGGCAGGTTGGCCCCCGAGTGTGGCTCCTGAATTTCAAGCGGTGACCGCCGCCGCGACAGCCGCGACGACGGTCACCATGCCTTGGGAGGCAAGGCGGGAAATAAAGGGCCTGGGCGGGCGCCTCGGGGCGGAAAACCTGGGGCATTCTCTCCTTGCGGGGGTTTTGGGTCATCGATTGCTACACTCATCTTCCAATCGCCTCTAGGGACGCGAAATGCGGGCAATTGGTTGGCTGCGGCTGCGAGCCGGGCCGGTTCCCCGCTCGATCGACAGCACTGGGTCAGGCGGAAGGTCCCCATCGTGAAGAGCGGCGAGACGCACGCCGACTTCCTTGTCGCCGGCGGTCAGCCGATGGTTGAGTCGCAGATAGTCCATCCACGTTGGCGTCCAGTAAGTCTCGGTCCAAAGCGATGGGGTGTGCAGGCTTCGCTGCAGCGACCAGTTCCGCGCACCGGCCCGGCTCTGAACGCGTCGCCGTTCGCGCATGCAGTCCAGAAAGGCGTCGAGGTTGTGCTCGGGAATCCGGTAGTCGGCCTTGACGATAATTGGCCCGCTTCTTGGCTTCAGGTCGAGCGCGAGCGACGGTGCGACGAACTCGGAGGAGGATTGTTCGGATTCTTCCCAAAGCTCGATCGGCAGCACGAAAGCCGCGGCCGCAACGAGCAACAGGACTGTGGCGGCACCTTCCAACGCCACGGCCAGCGAGTAGTTCTGGGCAATCGTGCCCCAGATCCAGCTGCCGGCAGCCATACCGCCATATGACAAGGCGTAGTATATGGAAAGGGTGCGGCCAACGACCCACCGCGGGCTCGACAACTGTATCGCGACGTCAATGCTGGTCCAGGTGAGCAGCCAGCCTGCACCGCCAATTGCGAGCGCAACGGCCGCTAGAGGCAAAGACGACGTGAGAGCCAGTGTCAGGCAGCAGGCGGCGCCGGCGGTAGAGGCGGCGGCGAGCAATTGATCGCGAGACATTGTCCGCCTTAGATAGCTACTACCAAGACCAGCCGAAAACGCGCCAATGCCGAAGGCGGCTAACAGGATGCCGTACACAATAGGCCCGCTCGCTAAGCGACCCCGCACGATGAGTGGCAGCAGCGCCAGAATGGATATACTCGCCAGGCCGAACAAGGTACCGCGGAAAATAGCCGCTCGGATCTCCGATGATATCGCCGTGAAGCGCAAGCCGTCATGGATGGCCGTGGTGATGCGCTCACGCGGCAACGGCGAAGCCCGAACCTGCCATCTTGAACGGGCAATAGCAGTTAGCGGCACCAGGTCGCTCAGCGCAGCCATGACGAAGGCGGCAAGCGGTCCGAGGAAAGCGAGAATAAGGCCGCCGAGCGCCGGACCAATGCTGCGAATGATATTGTATCCGACCGACATCAGCGTCACCGCTGCCGGGATGTCGCGCTTCTCAAGAATATCGCCGACCGAGGCGTGCCAGGCGGGGTCGTTGAGTGCAAAGCCGCAGCCCGCCAGAAAGCCCAGGCCCAGGATTAGCCATGGATTGACAAAGCCGAGCGACACGGAGATTGCCAGCGTCGCAGATGCGAGCGCAATCAGGCAGTGGCCGGCAAGCATCACGCCGCGACGGCTGAAACTGTCGGCGATCGCCCCTGCCAGGATCGAAAGAAAGAACGCCGGCAGTGTCGACGAAGCCTGCACCAGTGCGACCATCAGATCGGAGGCCGAGATCGTGGCCATCAGCCAACTTATCGCCGTCGTCTGCACCAGCCATCCCAGACTTGAAATTTGAGTAGCTGTCCAGATCGCGCGAAATGCGCGATTCTGCAGGGGAGCTAGTGTCGACGGGGCACCCGATTTTGGACTTTCGCGCTGCATAACTGTGACTACCTTCACGTCGCGTCTGTTTCCGACGCGGAAATGCTCTCGCATTCGGCTGCCCGCAGGCGACGGTAGTCCTCGGAGGTTGGCCCCCTTCGATCCAGCAAAGCGTAAACGAGCGTGAATAGCCGACGCGCAGTATCCGCGTCGATGTAAACGGTTCCCGCCAGTTCATCTTTTAGAAATCGAGCAGCCTCCTCGTGGATACCGCGTCGAGTAACATCGATCGCTTCAAGTAATCCAGGACCAGAATACCGGATCACGTCGAAGTAGTTTGCGCAGACTCGGGTATAGTCTTTTGCCAGACGTCGAATGGTGGTTAACGACACAAGCTGGCTCAGAACATCATCGCCATTTTTCGTTTGAATTGTGAGCGCAAGGCGTCCCCCTGCAAGCCCCATCTCGGCTCGGTAAGGACCTCCCTGATGTGCCGCTGGAATAAAGACGTTATTCTCGAGCAATCCACGAATGGCCAGCGTCCTTTCGCGCTCCACTCGCGTGTCATTGCATCCGAATCCCGGACTAAGAACGATATCGTAAAGTCGGAACACGTCCGTTTCCGCCGTTGAGGCTTCCTCCCGTAAAACTGTAAAAGCGAATGTCGCCATGTGAGAATATGATCTCTTCTAAGTAGTGCTGAGAGGCGCTTCCCCGCGGCGAGCAGATCATCTTCAGCAATGCCGGTTGCGAATAATGCTGCTAATGACAATGTCATTGGGCCTGTGAACTACTGCGCGTTGGGACGCAAAAGGGCTCGCTAGCGCCTACTTGCTGACGTAAGCTTGCCAAGCGTTGCCTATTTCCACCTGTTGGTCGGCCATTCGTTCGAAGAGTGCAGCCGGAATTGTAGTGAGCACGGCTTGCGCCTGCGGAGCTGCACTGATGAAGGG
>NZ_WITC01000097.1 GCF_009601505.1 Sinorhizobium terangae | reverse complement strand
AGCCGCCACGGCTGGCGCTCCCTTATGAGCAATGAAGTTGGTTCTGTCCCTGAGCAGGCAATGCAACACCACCGCGAGCTTGCGGGCCAGCGCCACGCGCGCCTTTCTGGGACCGGCCCGTTTGGCGACCGCCAACGCCCAGCGCTTCAGATCGGAACCTTTGACCGGTCGCGTCAGGATGACGTTGGCCGCCTCGTAGAGCGCGGTGCGCACGCTCCCATCGCCGATCTTCGAGATGCGACCGCTATGATCGGTCTCGCCCGATTGATATTTCTTCGGCGTCAATCCGAAGTGCGGCCCCACCGCGCGTGATGAGCGGAAGCGCTCCGGCGCATCGACGGCCGCCACAAACGTCAGCGCCACCAGGACACCAACGCCTGGCGTCGTCATCAACCGCTGTGCGTTGTTATCCTGGCGGGCGATGGCGCGCAGCTGGCGCTCAAGCCCTGCAAACTCATGCACAAGCGCGTCGCGCACCTTCAGCAGCGAAGCGGCGATCGCTTCCAAGGTCGAATGGCCTGCAATCAGCTCGCGGATGCGCCCCGCGTAAGTGCGCCGCGTCGTCGGCCCGACCTTGAGGCCGAAGCCGCGCAGGATGCCCCGGATGCTCATCTCGATGTCGTGAAGCTTGCCTTGAATGAGCTTGCGGGCGGTCAGCAGCGCACGCACCTCCTGGGCCGCAAGAGATTTGCAGTGGACCGGCCTGAACCAGCCAAGCCGCATCAACTGCGCAATGCCCCGAGCGTCCTTCTTGTCGGTCTTTACCGGCATTGTCTTGAAGGCTGCACGCACGTGGCGCGTCTCGATCAGCTCGACCGAGAGACCGGCTTTCACCATCCCGGCATGGAGCCACTGCGACAAGGGCCCGGCCTCCAGACCAATTCGCTCCATCGCAACGCCGTGCGCGCCGAACCAGGCGATCAGCGCAGCGGGCTCGCTGAGGATCTTTGCTTCCCGCACAATGCGGCCATCCGCATCCACCACGCACACACTTGAGTATTCCAGGGATACGTCTATGCCGGCATACTCTTTCATGGTCGTCTCTCCGTGCTGCTATGGAGCAGGCCACTCCTGACTCCGCGACACCATCATTGTGAGGGACGACCACCGGCCCTTCAAACCTGCCGGGCCGGGTCGGCCCGTTACACCATCTTGTTGGCCCGGAACGTGAACATCCTCGCAACAAGGCGCGCACAGAGCTCGTGAGATCTTAGCCAGCAGAGTGGTCGTTGAGCCGCGATCAGGCTGCTGATCGCCGGTGCGATCGGCTACCGGGTACGCACGGTCAATTTTCGAGCGGGTCAGTGAGAGCGCCCAGAAGGTCCCGACACCAAGCTTGAGGCCAATACCCTGAAGGTGACCAGCTACATGGCGCCGAGCCTGGCGTTGTTCCATTCGTCGTCCGGCGCCAACTGGCATGGGCTCTGATCCCCCAGCAAAGGGTCAACCCCGTGAATCTCCAGCAACTTTAGGACTTAACCGCGCAGCGTTGTTTGCTCTCACGAGGCTGCCGGTATAAAGTTGTGCCCATCGGCCAAGAACAAGTGCCGGAATCGCCCAGGGGAGGATTTCGATGCGCTACTTTCTAGCGTCTTTTTGTTTCATCGCACTCGTTATCGGCGCTGGTGAACCTGCCGGTGCCCAGACAGCCCAATCGAGCATAGAGGCGAACAATGCTGACTTCGTCGCCAAGTTTGCCGCTAAGGATGCGAAAGGCCTGGCTCAACACTATACCGAAGACGCAGTAGCGTTTCCTCCCAACGAGAACCGGGTCGCCGGCCGCGAAAGCGTTCAGAAGATGTGGCAGAGCTGGATTGATGCCGGATTGACCGATCTGACACTGAAAGCGGCGCAGGTCGAGGAGAGTGGCAATCTCGCGTATGAGGAGGGCACCTACTCTATCAAGATTCCCGGCAAGGACGGCAAGACCAGCGAGGAAATCGGCAAATACATTGTCGTATGGAAGAAGGGCGACGACGGCGAGTGGCGACTGCATCGGGATATCTGGAATACGAACCCTGCTAAGTAGGGTTCGTGCTCGCGTTGCCGCTCGGCTGCGGCATGCAAACGCTCCCTGCGCGCTACGTCAAAGCGATTTAGAGAGGCGCTGCGTCCAGCAGGTTAGAAAAGCGACAGTCTCAGCGTTTCACAAGGGCAGGGTCCGACCCACGCAGTCGCTCGGGCTCACCATCACTCTGGCGCAAGTTGGCGCTTTCTGCGCGTTCAGCTCGTCGCCAGCAATGTGAACTTCCGGGGATTGCCCACGGGACAGCGGCAACCCGACTGCAAATCCCTCGCCTTGAACGGGATCGAACCATCGACCTCGCGATAATCGGCGTGCTCAGGGAAACCGTAGGGGCCACGACGCGACAAGTGAGGCTGCTTCTACTCGTCGTCGAGCTCGCTGGGCCACTTCTGGGCGCCATGCAGGACACGCAGAATTCGAATTCTATCCGCCATTACCATGTAGGCGGCAATGTAGGGGGTCCGAGGGATAACAAGCTCTCGAGTTCCGGCAACCCGGCCAGGGCGGCCGCTTTCCGGAAAATCAAGCAGACGACGTACCGCGCTGACGATCTCCTCGTCGACGTGGACCGCCGCCCTCGGATTCTCCCTTTCGATGTAACTGAAGATGGTGTCGCGATCGTCAAGCGCATATCGCGCCCAGACGAGCCTCATCGATCACCCGCCGCAACCTTGCGCAAAGCTGCCGCCCGGCGCTCTCGAAAGTGCGCATCGGCGTCGGCATCGTCGACGTCGGGTCGGGTATCCTCGAGTGCCCGCAACACTTTGGCGCGGAACCAAGCGTCGTGCGCCTCGCTGTGACTGAAGAGTTCCAGCGGTAGGGCGCCCTCATTCGCCGTCCGAGTTAACAGGATTCGAACAGCGTCCGAGACCGTCAGACCCATGTTCTCTAAAACCGCCGTGGCGCGCTCTTTGACCTCGGCATCGATCCGGGTCTGAACAAGTGCATTTGAAGCCATGTGCAATCTCCTTCACGCCAATGTAATGCACATGCATGACAAATTCTAGAGCCGCAGCGACCGTCTCATGCCAAATTCACACGGACTCGGCCCAGCGACAGCGCCGTTCCTGGCTGGCGGAGGTACGGCTGTTCTCGAACCCGCGTTCAGCGATTGAAGATGGGTGCCTATTGATTCACAATGCCGCCGCCTACTAGGCTGTCATCCGTCCGCTCGCCACAATGGCACGTCTTTCCAAGCTCGGGCACCTCATGGCTAGGCGCCCACGAGCGAAATAACCCGACGCGGCTCGCCTTGGCCATTTCCAGCCGCCGCGTGGCGGACGCTCATGCACCTGGTACAACTGGGCGGCAATCTCGCGTAGCGACAAATCGCGATCAGCGATCGCAATCCCGGCGACCAACCTCGTCAGGTGATCCTCACGCCATTTGGTCGACGAACAACCTCGCGCCGGTCCGAAGTTACAGAGAGCCCGAATGCTACCGCTTCGCCACACAAAGACACAAAGTGAGGCAAACCAGTTAATGTGAGAACCAATGGGACTGCCAGCGAGACACCGCGGCCTACTTGCCGCCGGACAGCGGCATCACGGATTACGAACTGCTCACCCTCAGCGCATATGGCGCTCGGTGCGGACCGCAACGCAAACGATATCGTGACGCTGGCAAAATGAAGTAACGCAGGCCCGGCAGCTTGGCTGCCGGGTAGTTGACGTGGCGGTTAGTTCGCCTTGGGAGCGGCATAGACCTTGTCGATGAAACCGCTCTTGTCCAATTCAGCGACGAAACTCTCGTCGTAGAAATGGGCGGCATCATGACTGTCTAAAACAGGGTTGTGGTAGAGTTCCTTGACCAGGCGGATGCCATCGATGCCGGGATATGGTTTCTGTGGCGTGGTGCCCACTTGGGCATACATGTCGTCAACCTGCTCGGGGTCAGATACGCCATACCATTTGCCTAAGGCCGCCTCGACCACGCCGCGGTCTTTCTTCATCAACGCATAGGCTTCGATCATCGCCTTGAGGAAGTTCATCGTCTCCTCGCGGTGCTCGGCGAGCCAGGCGCGATCGACGTTCACGCCGGAACCTGCGATCGGGAAATTGTAGTCCTGCAGGTTGACCAGGTCCTTGGCGCCGTTCTGTTCGGCCATGGTGTAGTAGATCTCGCTGCCGATGAAGGCATCGACTTCACCACTCTTCAGCCGCGAGTAGTCCATGCCTTCTTCGACCAAGGTGATGTCCTGGTCGGGCGTCCAGCCCTGCTTACGCAGGAATTCAAGGGTCATCAGATGGCTTACCGCACCAAGGCTCGAGAAACCCAGACGTTTTCCTTTCAGGTCACCAGCCGAATTCAGTGCGCTATTGGCGATGATGTGAAAGCGCGCCTCGCTGTCAGTCGTCGCGACAATCACGCGGTCCACGCCCCGTTCGGGGTGGGCGGTCATCGAATAGATAAGCGGGCTGCCGCCGCCGATCGAAATCGGTGCCTTGTCGCCTTGTTCCTTGGTGCCGATGAATTCCGCCGGCACGGTAACGCCGCTTCGGCTGATGCGGTCCGCGGCCCCCTTGGTGATGAACTGGTGGATATTGAGCCCATACTTCTCATAAAGCCCGTTATCCCCGGCTACGAGGAAAGCAATTTTATTGAGTGAAACGTCGGTCAGCGACAAGTCGATCGGCTCGCCGTCTTGAGCGAGCGTCGGCATGGCAAATGTCAGGGCGGTCATAGCGGCCGCCATACAAAGCATGACTTTCATTGATTTTGTCTCCTCCTCACACAGGGAAAATCCCCCAACGCTGGCGAGGCTACACAGCACAACCTGGTGAGCAAGTCGCGTTCTGCGCTGGCTGCCAGCAATAAATTAGCTGACGCACGCATATCAAAAAATGCTGACTGAGCACCGACCGTCTAATTTCACCTTAGTTTGTCGGCGATTGAGCCGAGGTTTGCGACCGGTTGTGGAGGGATCGAAAACCGCAATATAAAAGCAAAAAAGATCGATCACTTTATCGCGAGAGTGGTTGTTCTTGGCACCGCCGCTTCGGACCGAAGAACTCCATCGACGAGAAGGCGGATTCCGATTGGGGACCGTTCCGCAGACGCGAGCTTCTAAAAGCTTGCGACCGCTTTGCGGCGATCACGCCCCAGCCGTAACGTTGCTGCTGTCAACGAGTCTGACGTCGCAAGCTATGGCGAAGCGCCACAGGCGTCGCCAGACGTGACGGCGGACGGGCAGCAAAGCGGAAATAGCGGAAAGGGCAGCAAGAGCGGAAACAGCGGCAAACTCAAACCCGGGCGTTCATGATCTCCAGGCGCCGTGCTTTACGGCATTGGTGGCCAGTTCATGGATCCCCATGGCGAATGCTTGCGTGGTTTCACGCGACAGGGTGACGTTTGGACCGTCAAGCTGACATTTTTTCCCTCATAGCCGCCCTGCGCTTCCAACTCCAAGCGCAGAACTTCAGCCATGAGGACATCGTGCGCAGGTGCGCGCATCAGCAGGTCCTGAGTCCTGGAGAGGGCGCCCAGGCGCGTTGCAAAGCTGTCGCGAAACTCATCAAGCGATCGGCTCTCATAGAGGCTGCGCTTTGGCCGCCTCCTGGATAACTTCCACCTCTGGCGCGAAGGCGAGGTTGAAGGTTGAAGTCATACCTCGATCACTACGACTACCCCATGCCGAAAGAGAGGTAAGCAGCCGAACAGTGACTTGCGAACTAGTGCGATGCTGCCCAACATCGTGGGAACTTCGCTCTCCTAGACACGTTTTATAGATGCTGTGTAGTTACTGTGCAGAATCCCCCACGGAGACAGTACGTACATGGCTTCGTCATGCATACTTCGCCCGCCTCACGGCGGGCGTCTTTTTTCGGCGATACCTTGTCAGGAGACCGCTTCATATTGCCTCGAAGATCGTCGCGTCCTCGGCGCGCTCTCGAATCCCTTGAATGACGTGCCGCAGCTTCCGTCATCCATTGGTCATGGTCGTTAATCACGGCATCGTGCCATGGCGATCGTCGTGACGGTGCTGGAATGCCTAACCCATACGCCGAGTAGTGTCAGTCGTCACCACAGAGCGCGTCGTTCCAGCCGCGCCACCGAACCAGGCAGCGACGGCGCCTATAACGAGCGAGAGGAAGCCGAGAATCGCCCCACTTGAAACAGCGGTAGCAGCCGCGTCGGCGGCTTCGGTCGCCTGCTGCTTGGCTCTCTCGACCGAGGCTCTGTAGCTTTCTTCGTACTGTTGGACCTGCGCGCGCGCTTGGTCCACCGGAATGTTCTGCGCCTTCGCGATGGCGTCAGCGGCGCGATTTCTGGCTTCTTCCGCTGTCGCTTCGTCGCCGGTGACGGCCGCCCGTACGGCTGCGACGGCAGCATCGCGAAGAGCTGCCGGATCATTGCCTCCGGTGACACTTCTGACCTGCCGCTCTATGTCTGCCATCGGGTCAGCGGACGTAGCGATTGCCGGCGCCGCGGCAGTAGTGACCGTGGCGGCAGTTTTGCCGACACCACCGATGACGCTGCTAAGACCGCTGAAGGCCCCGCCGACCAAGGCGCCGACCGAGGTCGTCAGCAGATAGAGAATGATCAATGTCGTGACCGCCCAACTGGTAAGCCCATGGTAACTCCCCGTTGTCGTACTGGGACGGCCGGAGACCCTGCTGGCGACATATCCGCCGACGAAGGCCGCGACAATACCAGAGATAACGAACCAGAGACCCCCGGCTATCGAAATTGTGCTCGGGTTCGGATTAGCGGACGTTGTCGGCTCAATCACCGCGGCTCCAATCCCGACGCCCAATAGATTCAGCAGAAATTGCACCGCAAGGGCAAGCGCCACGCCCGCAAATACAGCTCCCCAAGAGATTTCGTTGATGGCGGCATTGGCCGAAAGACCGGCGGCGTAATCGGTCTCGCGGGTTTGACGAACGGCGACGGGTTCGCTCATCGTAAAATCCTCCCTTGTGTTCACGCCGCCCATCCAAACCAAGGTCCCGTGAAACTGTTCCCTGGCAACGCCGTAGAGCGGAACCCGCCCGTGAAAAGCTGGTCCCGCGGGGGCGCACGTTCACCACCTGGAGGGCGTGACAGGGACATCAAACACCGTCGCATCATCCGCTCGCTTCCGTATCCTTTTGAATGACGGATGCCGCAATTTCCCGTCACCTGTCCAGGTGCGATACTCCACCTCGGCGACGAGCATCGGGCGCACGAATACAGCACCCTTGCGCCGCAGCGACACCGCCGGCTTGTCGGTCCTGATCTCGTCGAGCAGCTCGCGCAGCTTGATCGATTCCTGATAGCTCCAGCCCGTCCCGCAGCCTCCAACACGGACGAGGCCCTCGCCCTTTCGTGCCGCCAGCAGCAGCCGGCCGATCGCGCCCGGCACGGTCGACGGCTCATAGCCGACGATCACGAAGCTGTCGCGCTGCCGGCAAGTGATCTTCAGCCAGCCGCCACGACCGGAGCGGTAGGGTTTCTCCCTGTCTTTGGCGATGATGCCTTCCAGGCCGTGCGCGCAGGCAACCCGAAAGAACCGTCCGCCTGGACCTCCTTGGAAAGCCGGATTGCCCCTCACCGCCGGCGAGGAGCGGCTCCAATTGCCGGCGGCGCTCGCGAAGCGGTAACCGTCGCAGGTCGCGGCCGTCGAAATAAAGGAGGTCGAATGCGTAAAGAACGATCGCGCCCGCTTCATGCGACGACGGTAGGCGCCCAAGAGCACGCTGCCGCACTCCGAAATCTGAACGGCCCTTGTCGTCGAGCACGACGGCCTCGCCGTCGAAGATGGCCGTTTTCACAGCAAGCCGCCGCGCATCGTCGGCGATAGAGGGAACGCGCTCGGTCCAGTCATAGCCGCCGCGTGTGATGACGCGCACCCTCCCCGGCTCCACGTGAACCGCGAGGCGGTATCCGATGGGGTGGACGCCCCTCGACGGCCTCGAATGTGACAGTATCTGGAGGGTGTTCCTGCGAGGAGAATGGTTATGAACGAGATCGGCATCATCGGCTTAGACTTGGCAAAGCAAGTATTCCAGATCCATGGCGCGAGCCCCGATGGGAGGGTGGTTCTCCGCAAGAAGTAGGGGCGCGGCAGAATGCTCGAGTTTTTTGCCAAGCTTCCAAGCTGTATCGTCGCGATGGAAGCATGCGCCAGCGCGCATTACTGGGGACGAGAGATCGGCAAATTGGGACATGAGGTTCGACTGATCAACCCGTCCTATCTGAAGCCTTTCGTCAAGCGCCAGAAGAACGATGCCGCCGATGCCGAAGCCATCGCGGAAGCTGCCTCCCGTCCGACCATGCGCTTTGTCCCGATCAAGAGCGCTGAAAAAAAAGCAGGCCTCCTCGATGACGTTCAAGGTTCGCTACCTTTTGGTCCGACAGCGAACGCAAACGATCAACGCGTTGCGGGGGCATCTGATGGAATACGGCTTGGTCGTCGCGCAAGGGATGCGAAACGTTCCCCGCCTGCGGCAATTGATCGAAACGCATCCGGACCTGCCAGAGACCGCCAGAAGCCTGAGCTTCGGACTTTTGCAGCACATCGAATCTCTCACGGATAAGATCAACGCGGTGAGCAAGACTTGCGAGCCAGAGCGCGACAGGACGAGGTTGCCTCGCGCTTGACCACCATCCCAGGGATTGGTGCAATTTGCGCCACAGCAATGGAAGCCTTGGCACCATCGGCGGCGGCCTTTTCCAAGGGCCGTGATTTTGCGGCGTGGATCGGGCTCACGCCTAAACAGAACTCGTCCGGAGGCAAGGAGCGTCTGGGAAAGACATCGAAAATGGGCAGCGGGATCTGCGGCGGCTGCTCATCATTGGAGCCACGACCGTCGTCCGCTGGGCGAGGCGACGCGGCGCGCCGGCTGGTACCTGGCTGGCAAGAATGCTTCTGACGAAACCGCCAAAGCTGATTGCAGTCGCTCTGGCCAACAAACTGGCGCGTATCGCCTGGGCTCTCATGGCCCGCGGGGGCGTCTACGAAGCTGCGGCCACTGGCCCTGCCTGACGCAGCAGCCAGAAGTCGCGAGACGTCGGGAATGTGGTGAGGTCTAACGGAGGATTATGGGCAATCGGTCAGAGAACGGGATCGGATAAACCAGCAGTGGGATGAGTGCTCAGAAGCGCGCGTAGCCGATTGGGATCCGATCCACGAACTCCATAAAGGCCCGCGGCGTCTCGATCTCGCCGTTGGAGGCAGCCGCCGTCGGAACAAAAAGATAGCCTCAGTGTTTTAGGGCTCCCACGACAGGAGGAACGCACGTGACTGAAGCCCGCGACAATTTCATAGCCTGGCTGCGCGACGCGCACGCAATGGAAGAACAGGCCGTCACCATGCTCACCGCTGAGGCCGGCCGCCTTGATGACTATCCGGAACTCAAAGCCAAGGTCGAAACCCACCTTGAGGAAACGAGAGAGCATGCCCGTAAACTGGAGATATGCCTTGATCGCCTTGGTGACGACTCATCCTCGATCAAGGACGTAGCGGGTAAGGCCACAGCGATGGCGCAGGGGCTGAGCGGCATGTTTGCCAGTGACGAAGTAGTGAAGGGCTCGCTGGCAAGCTACACGTTCGAACATATGGAGATTGCCAGCTACCGCATATTGATAGCGGCGGCGGAGGAGATCGGAGATATGCAGACAAAGTCGGTTTGCGAAGAGATCCTCCAGGAGGAAACAGCGATGGCTGACTGGCTGGCAACGCATATAGGAGGTGTCACGCGGCAGTTTCTGACGCGTAGCGAAGCCACGAGATAGCTTTGACGGGCCGCCTCGACCATCCGAGATTTTCATCGGAACGATCGGTCCGCACATCCTGCCATATAAAAGCTGACCGGCCCAAGCAGGTCAGAAAGACCATCGCAGATCTGGCAGATCTGGCACCAAAGCGGTTCACTAAAGCAAAAGGCTCGGCGGGTCTTGGCCTGCCGAGCCCGGTTACTGCCATCGCTTTGCTCGGGACATCGGCCGTGGGACTTCATACCAAAGGAGATGTCACTGGTGGCGATATTCGCCTCCCGGTGGATCACCACCTGATGGCTGCGCTACTTCTTCGCAAGGTAGCCCATCACCTTCTCACGGCTCGGCCCGGCTTCACGGATCGCCTCGAGCGCCTTCTGCCGTGTCACTTTGGCCGTCTTAACGATGTACGCCACCTCATGCTCCTGGGTGGAAACACGCGATCGGTCGCGGCCTTTCTTCTTCGGATCGTCTGCCATTTCCTTCCTCCGACTTTATTGATGAAGGATAGGACCCGGTTCGTCCGCGGCAAGATCTCGAAGGCTCGTGGGCTCGCGATGGCGATCGCGGCGGTAAACGCCCGGAGCAACGATCACTCCGTTATGAAATGGTCTCCCGACTGGCTCTTGTTTGCCCGTTCGCTTCCGCTTCGAGCTGCTCGACTGCCGCCTCGATATGCTCTGGCTGTTCGTGCTCGAGCCCGACTACCCCGTTCCGGGTCTCACGCAGTGACACAATGATCTCGTCCAGCTTGGCGTGAATTGCCGCCGTGTCGCGATAGCCTTGGATCAAAACAACGCTGGTGATCACTATTGCCGCCACTGACAGAGCATAAGTGACGACGCCCGTGAGCCCGAAAGGCACCAATGCTGTGCTGACAACCATTGCCAGAATCACGAAATAGAAGCCGGGAGGGCGAGAAAGAAAATCAGCCATTCCAAAAAGAAAATGATTCACTATCAGTTCTCCCGCAAAAGCGTTGCTCTCAATAACGCGCCAATGCCAGATCTGGTTCGGCTGGGTGTTCGCGTCGCGACTGCGCGCCAAGCGCGGTGGCCGCTATGTCCGTTGATGATGCCATAGAACTGGTCACAGCTTCCTGAAGCCGTCGAATGGCCGGCAGCGGCCCTCAGTCCCTCCGACGGGCGCACTCTCATCTGGATGCAGACGTCCGCCAAGAACCGCATTGACATTATCGAGAACGGGAACATATCAGAAACACCGACGGCGCAGTGCGGTCGCTCCTCCACGACATGCGGGATATCGGCAACCTCAACCGAGGAGGGAATAGGCATGTCTGAAGAACCCAAACCCAAATACCAATGGCGGCATGGCCAGACGTCCCGAAACACTTTTCCGGGTGCGACGGCAGCCGACATATCGCACATCCGCTGGTACCACATGGGATGGTGGAATTGGTACATGACCTGGAATTGGGCAAAAAACGCCAACACCTGGATGCCACCGAACGGCCAGGCCGATTCCGCAAGGGCGGCGGCGCTCGAAGCGAAGGCATGCTACGATGCCGTCCTCAGGTGTGAATGGCCGATCATCTTGCTAACAGAACAATCCGGGCGGCTTGAAGATTATCCTGAGCTCAGGGCCCGGATCGCTGCTCATGTGCAGCCAAAGTGCGACCACGTCGCTATGCTTGAGCTATGCCTCCAGCAGCTTGACGCCTCCACCGCCAAGGATGTCCCCAGTCGGGATATGGCCGTTCGAAAAAGATTCAGCGCGCCGGTCAGCCCCCTAGGTAGATTAGCGATAAAGAAAAAGCACAGGGGCGAAATGCCGCGTGAAGCATCCTCATGTAGGCTGCTTTGCGGCTGCGTCAGCCTCTGTGAACTGTTTCGCAGTTTCGAGCTGCGTTCGCAAAAGCCGGACAGGGATTCCGCTAAGTCGCGGACATTCGTTTCACTAAGTCGCGGACAGTTTGGTGGCGGTGGTCCTCGGGTGCCTGGTTGTCTTCATGAGTGATTGATTTCGTCGTTTTCGCCGCCGGTCAAGAGCGGGGGCGCTTTTTGCTTTCGCATGCTGTCGCCCCGGAGGGTGATGCGGTGGGCGTTGTGAACGATCCTATCGAGAATGGCGTCGGCGACGGTGGGGTCTGCGATCAGGTCATGCCATCTGGCCACCGGAACCTGGGCGGTGATCAGGGTGGATTTGCGCCGATAGCGTTCCTCGATGATTTCGGACAGATGGAAGCGCTATTGGTCGGTGAGGTTGTGGGTTCCAAAGTCGTCGAGAATGAGCAATTGCACGCGCGTGAGCTTGTCGGTGAGGCGGGGGTAGCGGCCATTAAGGCGGGCGAGCGCTAGGTCCTCGAAGAGCCGTGGGTCAGGCGCAGGATCGTCCGGATGTCTCTCACGCTCGTTCGTCTCGCTTGCTTCCGTCTTGGCATGGCGCCTCTCAATGTCTTCGTGAGACGCCACATTGCCAAAACGGCGCAGCCGAGAACCGGCCGTAAAATCCGCCCCGGAAACTGTCCGGGATTTAGCGGAATCGCCATCCGCGAGTTACTGAAATCGGTGTCCGGGACTTACTGAAACACGCAGCAAGATTAGGTCGCCGCCATCGGTCGTGTCGCCGCTATGGCGCTCGGCAATCTAACGCTTTTAGAGATGGCCAAGCAGGTGCGGTCGATGCTGGAGAGCGTTGTCGATGCCGGTCACCCGTAGACTGCCTCGCGCACGGAGGCGGCGACGCCATCAACGCCCGTGCTGACCTGCGCGGAGCGAGGCGGAATCAGCATCGCTCCGGAAGTAACGCGAGGCCGCCTCCGTGCCGGCGGCCTTCATCCATGATGGCGAAGACGTTCCTGAATTGCCGTTCGACTGTTGATTTATCCCGGTAGGATAAGCGCATGAGCCTTACGACCGCCTTCATTGCCGAGCTAATCAGTGCCGCCAACGAAGCGGACAGGCTGACCACGTTCGAGATCAAAGGGCTGCTCAATCGGTCGATCGCCGATACGCGACATGCGCGAGGAGAACGGGATCTCGGGCAGCAACCGGACGAAGAATGTCGTTGTCGATCTGCAGGTTGCCGCGGCGCGCCGATAGCCTAAAGTCAGAGACGCACTCTTGTATGCGGCCGACCCATAAGAACGTTGAAGGTTGTGTTGGAAAGAGGGGCTAGCGGGTGGAGCCCCTTCCTGCCGGAACCGCCAAGCTCCCGACGCCGTTCTTTCTTCCGAAGGAGATGCTCAATGGCAACGAAAGACACCAATGCAAAGCCTGAGCAGGCGAAGCCGAAAGACGTCCGTCAACCTGCGGATCGCAAGAAGCATCCGGACGAGGAGTCGATTGCACCACCGACGGTCCAGCCTCCCGGCGCTAAGGACACGAGCGAAAAGCCGAAAGTTAATCCGGTTACCGGTGGGCCGATGTAGTCCGCGCGAGCGCACAATGCCTCAGATCGCGATAGCATAACTCGAAGGTGTGTTCGTCGCCCAATCTCCTGCGTGATTGCGCTCAACGTCCTCGGCCGTGGGGCATACATAAACTCCGCTATGTTGCGGTCTCCCGACCGACACCATGCTTTACGGCATTGGTGGTCAGTTCATGATGGTGTAAGGACGATCGACAAAGAGCCGCCGAACGCTGCCGGCGACAAGAACAACCCGTCCTGACTGCAGGAGACGATCAGAACCTCGCTCGCGCGAAGCCGTTGTCGTAGCAGATATATCGAAGGACGAACCATGAGAGTGCTTGTGGTAGGCGCTTCCGGCCTGATCGGCTCAGCGGTATGCGCAATGCTCTCCGAACGCGGCATGAAAATCGTGCGCGTAATTCGGCCTGGCTCTGCGCTGGCGGCTGGAGCAGGTGGGAATGTCGTCGAACTCGATGTTGCACAGGCCGGCGAGCCGGCAGCCTGGCTACCTCATTTGTCAGGGATTGCAGCGGTGGTGTACTGCGCAGGCACACTACAAGACGGTCCCGGCGAGAATACGTCCGGCGTTCACGAACGCGGCCCGGCGGCTCTATTTAGAGCCTGTGAACAGGCAGGTGTGCACCGCGTAATCCACTTCTCTGCGATGGGAGTCGAAAAGGAACAGCCCTCGTCCTTTTCGCAGACGAAGCTCGAAGGCGACAAGGAATTGATGGCACGAGATCTGGACTGGGTCATCCTGCGCCCCTCGGTGGTGCTCGGTCCCGGCGCCTATGGAGCCAGTGCCCTCTTCAGGGGGTTGGCGGCTTTGCCAGTCTTGCCACTCATGCCGAACACCGGGCTGCTTCAGGTCGTGCGCCTGGAAGATGTGGTGCAAACGGTCGAAATATTCCTCAGTCCGGATGCTCCCAAGCGCCTCGTGCTGGAACTCGCCGGTCCGGAGGTCCTGTCCTTTGAGGACGTTGTAGGCACCTACCGGCGTTGGTTTGGTTGGCCGCCTGCTCGAGTAATCAGGGTGCCTCACCTTCTGGCCGAGCTCATCTATGGGTTTAGCGACTTCGCCGGAGCTCTGGGCTGGCGTCCGCCGACGAGAAGTACGGCGCAAAAAGAGATTGCGCGCGGGGCCGTTGGCAATAATCGGCTCTGGCTCGAGACAACGCAAATTCAGCCACTGGCATTGTCCGAAGCACTCGCGAGAACGCCGGTGCATGTCCAGGAACGTTGGTTCGCGAAGCTCTACCTCTTGAAACCCATCATCTTCGTTATCCTGTCGCTGTTCTGGGCCAGTACAGGCATTGTCTCCCTTACCTCCGGATACGGCATCGGCGTCGATCTGATGCGACGGACCGGAGCCGGTATGCTATCAGAGCCGAGCGTCGTTGCCGGGGCGCTCGCGGACATCATTGTAGGGCTCGCGATCGCCATTCGTAGAACCAGCCGGATCGGACTCTATGGAGCGGTCGGCTTGTCGGTCTTTTACGCGCTCGCTGGAACGGTCCTGCTCCCCGAGTTGTGGAATGAACCGCTTGGACCCCTCACGAAAATCTTCCCGATCCTGGCGCTGCACTTCGCCGCCCTGGCGATCCTCAAGGAGCGGTGATGCTTTATTTCTTGCTCAAGTATCTGCACCTCATCGGTGCCTCAGTCCTGCTGGGCACGGGTGCCGGTATCGCGTTCTTCATGCTGCTCGCCCATCGCACCGGCCGCGCAGAGGTCATTGCTGCCGTTGCCCGCATCGTCGTTGTGGCCGACTTCCTCTTCACAGCAACCGCCGTCATCGTGCAACCGATCACGGGCGTCGCCCTTGCCTGGCATGTCGGCTACGCCTTGACGGAGGGATGGATTCTGCTTTCGCTGCTTTTGTATGTCGTGACGGGCGCGTTCTGGTTGCCGGTTGTCTGGATGCAGATGCAAATGCGCCGGCTCGCGGAAACGGCGCACAAAGGCAACGAACCCTTGCCAAAACGCTATCACCAGCTTTTCCGCTTGTGGTTCGCCTTCGGCTTTCCGGCGTTTGGGGCGGTTCTCGCGATTTTCTGGCTCATGATAACGCGACCGGCGATCACCTTGGGATAGCGAACTCTTGGCCTCACATCCTTTGGAACATTCCTTACGCCGGAAAGTTTGGGGGACTTCATTCATCGTCAAGCACCGGTTCCGACGCAGGAGGACAGTGTCATGCCCAAGATCTCGACGCTGACGGTGGTCGGTGCTGCGGCACTCGGAGCCGTAGTCTATAGCTTGGAGGCCAATTCGGACCCCTTGCCGCCCGATCTCACCTACCGGCCGCTCGCCACACTGCCGTTTTCGCAGGTGAAGGAGATCGATGAGGCGCAGAAGTCAGCCGTGATGCAGAGGCAGCTCGACACGCTGAACCGGCGTTACGATCTCTCGAACCGTCCCGAGGAAGGCGCAATGATGTCGGGAGGCACCCGGCCCGTCCAGTCTGGCGTCAGAGTGAAGTTGCCCGACGGGGTGAGCTGGGATTCTCTTGCGTCGATGACGCCCCAGGAAATCCGCGAGAAGAGATTGCTGCCGGAGGGCTTCATGCCTCTACCGCATGTGAAGCAGGCAACCGGCGGTCAGGTCTTTCCGAACCGGCAGATCGAAGAGATCAACAGACAGGAGGCGCGCGACCTCCGCCGCTTCGACGTTGATTTCGATCTTCCCGATCATATGACACCGGAGTTCCCGCCGCCTATCTTCCTGACCACGCATCCCGAGCTCGGTGACGTTTCGCGGGGTCAGTTGCTGACGATCAAGAACCACTACGAGCTCTTGAACGGGATCATCACCCCTGTGCAGATGGAGGGGCTGAGATTGCTGCTCACACCTTTCCCGCAAGAGGAATTCAACCAGACCGAAGATCGGAAGGTGGCAGGGCAAAGTCTTGGAGTCGCCTGCCTTGATTGCCATGCCAATTTCAGCACCAACGGTGCGTTCCACTTGACGCCGGACATCCGGCCGCAGGCTTCCCGCTTCCGCCTGGACACGACAAGTCTGCGCGGCATGTTCAACCAGCAAATTCACGGTTCAAAACGGTCGCTGCGGTCGGTGGAGGATTTCACTGAGTTCGAGCAGCGCACCGCGTATTTCAATGGCGATCACGTCAGCGCAACGCGCAAGGGGGCCAACTTACCTGATAGGACCAACCAAGTTGCGATGATGGCGCAGATGCAAAACATTATTAATTTTCCGCCGGCTCCCAAGCTGGACATGTTCGGACGCCTCGATCGGGCACGTGCCACCGATCGGGAACTCGAAGGTGAAAAGGTCTTTCTCGGGAAGGGTAGATGCGCGGATTGCCACATCCCGCAGACGTCATTCATGGACAACAACATGCATGACCTCAAACTGGAGCGCTTCTACGACGTTGGCCGGACCATCAACGATTTCGTCGCCATACCGGACGGACCGATCAAGACCTTCACGCTTCGCGGTATCAAAGACACGCCGCCATATCTGCACGACGGTCGCCTTATGACGTTGGCGGACACGGTGGAGTTCTTCAACCTCGTGCTTGGCGTGAAGCTGAGCCAGCAGGAAAAAGACGCACTGGTGGCCTATTTGCTGACGCTCTAGCCGAGCCGAGGAGGAGATGATGTCCCGCTTTGCAGGTTGTTACCTTGCTACCGCCCTTCTCGCCGTGCCCGCCGCCGCCCAGATCGGCAACCCGGCGGGGCTGGATGCCGATACGCGGATGGCTAAGCCCGGCGTTCCGGCGCTCCACCAGACGAACAACCAGGATCGCTTGTTCGCCCGGCTGGCGGCAGCAGGCGGAATGGCAGAGGTCGAGCTCGGGAAACTGGCGGCCGGCAAGACCGAGACCGAAGCTGTCAAGGAGTTCGCAAACCGCATGGTCACCGATCATGGCACCGCGAACGACCGGCTCAAGCAGCTCGCGGAAGCGTCGAAGATGCCCCTGCCCGAGAAGCTGGACGCCGAGCACGCCGCGATCAGGAAAAGACTGCAGTCGCTCAATGGCAAGGCGTTCGACCTCGCCTATATCAAGGCCCAGATCGTCGACCACCAAAAGGCGTCGCACCTCCTGCAGTGGGAGATATCCTCCGGCGAGGACGCTGAGCTGCAGAGATACGCCGCAGAGATCCTGCCTCGCGTCTTGCTGCATCTTGAAATGGCCCGGAACATACATGACGAGCTTGCCGGTGTCGTGACCCAGTAGTTGTTACTCCACGCTGGTCGGTACGTCAGCCCGCTCATAGGTCACTGTGGCGTCGGAAAGTCGGCCGCACGAGTGCGGGTGACGCCTTTAAAGCCGAAGCGAGCCACGCCGCATGCCAAGGCCCCTCCCCTTGACCAGAGATTCTCGTCCGCTCGCCTCGACGTTGCACTTCCGGCGAAATCGTTCCGCCTAGTGCCAGACCGAGCGCCATCGCAATAAACGTCGCCCGATCGACCGCTTCGAAATGGCCGTCTCCCATCCAGGGGTCAACCGCTTTGGCACGAAGCCATAGTCAATCAAGGCCGCGGTTGCGGCGATTAGCGCGGCTTTCGGGTCACAATCGATGGAGCCCTCGAATGGCCGGCCGCCAGCCATACTTGAAAAGGTACAGCCCAGAAAATGGCGGACACGTGATGCGTGCAGTAGCCGAACAGCGTGTGCCTCGCGTCTGCGGACCTGACACTCCCGGCAGCGTCGCCATACATCCAGTGACTGGTCGCATTCGTCGGCTGGAAGATGCTCTTCCCTTCCGATCTTGCAAGCAATGCCAGCGCGACGGTTGTCACTATACTGGTCAGCGTGCCGGTTACGACCGCCGCCAGTGCCGTTTCCTGCCAGCTTGGACGCTGCCGCAGCAGCAGCGTCGCCCGGCTGACGCCGTGTTTGCCGCCCGGACCGGCACGGGAGGTCCGCAGTTTATCGCGCATTCTTTCATCTCCGTAAGGCTCACCCAATCTTTGAGCGGCCGTGAAGTTCCCCCGGTCCGCCGCGTCCGGACCTTGCGTCAGGGCGCACAGTGAACATCCGCGACGAGATCTGATTGTTTTGGAACGTGCTCGGTGGGAGTGCAATCAATCATCACTGGGGTTGGCTCAGCGGTCCAGCGGGCAGCCGTGCACGGCGGTGAACCCCGAAATGGTGCTGATTGGAGGGGATCGCACCTGCGTGGGACAGGCTCGTCTTGTTCTGTCGGAGCTCCCGGCGGCCTACCCCCGGTGCTGATGCGGTTTGTCGGTATGCCGGCCGCCGTACTGTTCGTCCAGTTCGTGAATCAGAGCCTCTCCCTTCTCTTCGTCGACTAGCCTGAGAAGCTCGTCTACTTTCGCCTCCACCCGATCGGAGCCCTCCTTGGATTGCGGAGAGCCGACGAACAGCAAGAAAGCCAAACCACCGACCTGCCAGAGCAACTGCAGGAATTCCGACTGCCAATTTTCGAGCGTATCGCGCGACATCTCTATGAGGTAACCGCTGGTATCTGCCGGCTGACCAAGGGCGGTCTGCTCGTCGACATAAGCAAACCAGCCGAATATCCAGTGGCCGACGATGGTCAGAATAAAGAAGGCTAGCGTAATCCACGCGTAACTGTACGACCGCCAGATCGAGTGCGATTTTGGCTCGCTCATCGATAAGGTTCCCTTTCCGCTCTCAAACGTCGTCTTCGGCCTGGAGCCGCAAGAATATGACTGTGAACCGGTGAAACCGTAATAGATCGAACGTTGCCGGAACGGCTTTGTTCCTTCGGTGGCGCTCGTGGCCGGAAACGCGTGAGCGGACGCGGCCTGCTCCGCCGGATCGTCCTCGCCGTCGAGGATGGCGTTTCCACAGCAAAGCCGCCGCGCATCGTCAGCGGTCGAGGTGAACGGTCACTCCAGTCATGCCGCCGCGCGTGATGATAGTGTTCCGGCCGGGCTCAATGTGAACTGTAAGGTTGTAGCTGTCCCACTTCACGTCGGAAACACAATCCTGCCAAGAGCCCTTTCGCGGCGGAACATTGCGGCGGCGCAGCGATTGGGGGGAGGTTCCGGAGCCAACAGAATGCCCGCTTCTCCGCATCGGCAATCTTGGCCCGGTGTTGTTCATCGCTTGAACTTAGGTTTGTTCATGAAGATCGCCCAGATTGCGCCGCTGTTCGAAAGCGTCCCGCCGAAGCTCTACGGCGGAGCCGAGCGGGTCGTCCACCATTTGACGGAAGAGCTCGTTCGACAAGGGCACGAGGTCACACTGTTCGCGAGCGGCGACTCGATGACATCGGCGAAGCTCATATCTTGCTCGAGAACGGCGTTGAGGTTGAACCCTGCCATCCAGGATCCGATCCCCTATCACGTGATGATGATTGAACAGGTGCGCCGGCTAGCGAAGAGTTTCAATATCCTGCACTTTCACATTGACCTACTGCACTTCCCGGTCGTTCGCAGCTTCGCCCACAAGACGCTGACAACGCTGCATGGGCGGCTCGATCTCCCCGACCTCAAGCCGTTCTACGACGTCTTCCCCGATGTCCCGCTGGTTTCGATCTCGGACGACCAGCGAAAACCTATGCCGCCGGTCAACTGGGTCGGCACGGTGCACCACGGACTGCCACCGGACGTCCTGCCGTTCAACAGTCATCCGAAGGGCAATTATCTCGCCTTTCTTGGCCGCGTCTCACCCGAAAAGCGGCCCGACCGCGCGATCGAAATCGCTGATCGGGTCAATCTGCCGCTCAGGATCGCCGCCAAGATCGACAAGGTAGACGAGCACTATTGGCGCAGTGAAGTCGAACCGCTGGTGCAACGGTCTGCGAATGCCGAATTCATCGGAGAGATTAACGAGCAGCAGAAGGCTGAATTTCTCGGAAATGCGCGCGCTCTTCTCTTCCCGATCGACTGGCCGGAACCCTTCGGCCTGGTGATGATCGAAGCTATGGCCTGCGGCACGCCGGTGATCGCCTTCCGCTGCGGCTCCGTGCCGGAAATCATCGATGACGGCGTTTCAGGCTTCGTCATCGACAGCATGGAGGAAGCGGTGAAGGCGGTCCAAAGCCTCGACCGCATCGATCGCCGCGCTGTTCGGGCGACCTTCGAGGAGCGCTTCACTGCGCAGCGCATGGCAAGCGACTATCTCGAAATCTATCGCGGCCTGGCGGGCGGACGTCAAAAGGTCATGTCGATTCCCGCTATCAGCGACAGCGGGTTTGGCAGTGATTTGACCGAGGTCGTCTGATGTAACGGAGACCGAACCTATGGCAGCCGATATCTATGGGGGACCGGCGGAAGCCGGTCCAGGCGAAATAATTGCCGACAATCTCGTGCCTGCAGCAGTCTCGCGGTACGAGCGGAGCTCGAGATCTTTAAAGCACGGCGACACCTTCGCCGTGTTCGACTATCTCGGTGATGCGTTCTCCTCTCCGGCCAACCCAGAGGGAATCTTCCACCGCGACACACGCCATCTCTCGCAATTCTTACTGTCGTTGAACGGCGCTCGGCCACTGTTGCTGAGTTCTACCTTGCGGGACGATAACGCCACGCTCGACTGTGATCTCACCAATCCGCGTCTGGTGCTTGGTGACGGCGAGGTGTTGATGCACGACCTCATTCATGCGCGGCGCACCCGCTTTCTGTGGCAGGAGGCATGCTACGAGCGCCTCATGCTTCGCAATTACGATGACGTGCCGAGGACGCTCAAGGTCGAGATAGTGTTCGCCGCCGATTTCGCCGACCTCTTCGAAGTGCGCGGCACGCCGCGCCAGCGCCGCGGCATGCATCATAGTCCGCTGGTCGGCAACGATCGGGTCTTGTTGGCCTATGACGGCCTCGACGGTCGGACCCGCAGCACGCTCCTCCGTTTCGACCCGCAGCCGAATGCCCTCTCCGGAGGCGAGGCGAGCTTCGTCGTCGAACTGGCGCCTCACCAGGCGCAATCAATCTTCATCGAGATCATCTGCAATGCCCGCCAGGAGCACCGGAACCCTCCGGCCCTCACCTTTTTTCTCGCGCTTCGCGATGCAAGGCGGGCGCTACGCTATTCGTCCTCGCGCGCCACCGCTATCGTCACCTCCAATGCGGCCTTCAACGAAGCCATCAGGCGCAGCGTCGCCGATCTCTACATGTTGATCACGGAGACACCCGAAGGTCCTTACCCTTACGCTGGCATCCCTTGGTTCAGCACGGCCTTCGGCCGCGATGCTCTCATCACCGCGCTGGAGACGCTGTGGCTGGATCCCGAAATCGCCAAAGGCGTGCTCAACCATCTCGCGGCCAATCAGGCAACCCAGTTCGATCCTACCGCCGATGCGGAGCCGGGGAAGATCCTACATGAGATGCGCTATGGCGAAATGGCGGAGCTGGGCGAGGTGCCCTTCCGGCGCTATTACGGCAGCATCGATTCGACACCGCTCTTCATCATGCTCGCCGGCGCCTACCTCGATCGCACCGACGATCTGCAGACGGCCCGGAAGCTCTGGCCACACGTGGTGGCGGCACTCGACTGGATTGAACGTTACGGCGATCGCGACTCGGACGGCTTCGTCGAGTACGGAAGCCGGAGCGCGAAGGGCTTGGTCAATCAAGGCTGGAAAGACAGCCACGATTCGATCTTTCATTCCGACGGGAGATTGGCCGAGGGGCCGATCGCGCTTGCCGAGGTACAAGCTTATGTCTTCGGCGCCTGGCAGGCGGCCGCTCGCCTGTCGCGGAAGCTCGGCCATGTCGACGATGGGTTGCGGTTTGAACGACGAGCGGAAGATATCCGCACCCGCTTCGACGATGCTTTCTTTGACGAGCAACTTGCAACCTATGTGCTGGCCCTCGACGGCGAGAAGAAGCCCTGCCGCGTCCGCTCCTCCAACGCCGGACATGCACTTTTCACCGGTATCGCGCTGCCGGAACGCGCCGACAAAGTCGTCTCGACACTGATGGCGCAATCTTCCTTCTGCGGCTGGGGTGTGCGCACGATTGCCACCTCGGAGGCGCGCTACAATCCGATGAGCTACCACAACGGCTCCGTCTGGCCCCACGACAACGCGCTGATTGCGTCGGGTTTCGTGCGTTATGGCTTCCGTGCCGAAGCGGCCAGCCTCTTCGAGGGGCTGTTTTCGGCATCGACCTACATCGACCTCAGACGTCTGCCCGAACTCTTCTGCGGCTTCCCACGCCGGCGTGCCCGTGGTCCGACGTTCTATCCGGTTTCCTGCATACCTCAGGCCTGGGCGGCAGCGGCGCCGCTTTATCTGCTTCAGTCAATGATCGGCCTCGGCTTCGATCCCGCTAAGGGGCATGTCACGTTGAACGAGCCGACGCTGCCGCGCTTTCTCGACGAGGTCGTGCTGCGACGCCTGCGGACCGGTTCAGGACTCGTCGACATCGCGCTGCGCCGCTCCAGATCCCAGGTCGTCGTCGACGTTCTTGAACGGTCGGGACGAGTGAGAGTAGCGACCACACACTAGGCGTACAGCGCCTCCTCGCATGTTCAACAAGGTTGCTGCCTCCCCGGATACGCCGACTGCAGGTCGAAGAGCGGCTCCTGCGGCGGCGCCGCACGGTGGCCCCTCTCGTGCGGGTCGCGGCCGCTCATCCTCGCGAGGTACGGCGCCCTATAGGCGGGCTTCGTTCGATTTCGGACATGGAGCGTTCCTCATCGATACCGAGCGTGTTCACGTCTTCGCCGACGGTCCGTTAAAACCTGCCGCACCGCGCCGCTGAGGCGAAAACACCCGGTATATCCGGCTCGATGGACATGGAGGAGGCGCGTGCAGCGCTCCGGCTATGTCGAGGTTCGCGACAATAACGCGACCTGGCGATCTCGCGCGCTTGGCGGGATGCTGGCCTCAACGATGTCATCGACATGATCACCATTCGCATGGACTTCGCCAGCTTCGAAGATTTCTGGACGCCTAGCTGTGGAGCCTCAACAGGTTGTCCTCGGTCAGGCCGAGTCTACTGATAGGCGGTTTGGATTGTAGGCTGCCATGCGGACGATGCCAATTGTAGCGGTGGAGCCAGACCGGCAGGTCGGCGGCCCGCTGCTGCGAGGTTTCGTAGGCCTTGGCATAGGCCCATTCGCGCAGAGCGGTCTGGACCAGGCGTTCGGCCTTGCCATTTGTCTTGGGCGTATAGGGCTTGGTGCGGATGTGCTTGATGGTGAGCCGCCGCAGCGCCTTGGCGTATCGATGGGAACGGAAGCTTGTGCCGTTGTCGGTCATGACGCGATGGACCTTGACGCCATGGGCTTTGAAGAAGCGCAAGGCATTGAAGAGAAAGCGCAGGCAGGAGCGCCGCGTCTCGTCGGTAATATTTCCGAATAGGCCAGGCGCGAGTGGTCGTCGATGGCCAGATGCAGGTATTCCCAGCCGATGCCGCGGCTGTTGCTCTGTCGCGTGCGGTCGCCGGTGATGCGATGGCCGGTGCGGTTGAATTTGCCGAGTTTCTTGATGTCGATATGGATGAGCTCGCCGGGCGTGTCGCGTTCGTAGCGGCGCACCGGCTCAGCCGGCGCCAAGGCGTTGAGCTTGGTCAAGCCAAGGCGCTTGAGGACGCGGCTGACCGTGGCGGGCGAGACACCGGCCTCCTTGGCGATGTGTCGGCCAGACATGCGCAGGCGGCGCAACGCCTCGATCCGGGCGCTGGTCTCCTGTGGCGTCGGTCGATGCAGCCGATGCGGCCGGGAACTGCGGTCCTTGAGGCCGGCCTCGCCCTCCCGACGATAGCGCCCCACCCATTTGTGAACCGTCTTCACGCAGATCGCAAAAGCCGCGGCAACCGCCGCCGGCCGCTGTCGTTCGATGAGCACGCGGTGCGCGATTACCGCTCGACTGCGCGGCGTGAGGCGGGCATTCTTATGGATGTCCATTCGGTCTCCCGAGAATCACTGAAGCTTCGACAACCTCAGCTTTCCCCGCCGGGACCGAATGGACAACCTATTGGAAGCTCACACCTAGGGAAGGCAAAGAGGGGTTTCGCCGAATATGTCGGCACACTCTGGAAGGAAGAAAGGCGCGAGCTTCGATGCACTCAGGTTGGCTTACCTACACGGCGAATGCGACGGCGCGCGCTCGCGCGCTTTATGGCATTCGCCCCTACGGCTTTCGGCGTTCTTTCCGGTACGCTGAAAGCCTGTCTGGCGGCGACCCTTCATCGCGCAAATTCCAGTGTTCCAGTCGATATATTATGCGATTTTCTCAGCCCAGAACGTGAACGTCATCCCAACAAGGGCGCACAGGGCTCGTGAAGAACGGCTCGCTTCGACCCAGAGCGGACGCTTGGGCACCAGCAAGAGTTGCCACCACGACGCCCATCGGCTGGCGGCCGTGAGCCGAGCTTATCAAGCATGCGATTGGCGGCGCTCGACACCCTTTGCCGCAAAGTGTCATCGACCTCATCCGCCATCAGAAACTCCGACAGTCGCTTGGCAGCTTCTGCGTCCCTTGGATCGGCGCTGATGCCAATGGCGAAGTCGATGTAACTTTGCAGTTCCGCGGGAAATCGGCCGACGAGCATGACATCGGGTGCGGCGGCGAGAATCGAAGTCACGGGAACGACCCCCAATTCGGCTTCCCCGCGGGCTACAGCCAGCGCTGTCTGCCCTCCCGTTCTGCCCACCAGCTTAGGCTTCACCTCGTCCGCTATCCCCAGGCGCTCCAGCAACCCGGAGAAGTAGCCGCCGCTGGTTCCGTCAGCGGCATAGGCGATTGATCTGGCGCTCTTCAATGCGTGTTCGAACGCTTCCACGGACGCTATGTCGAGCGGTGGACTGCCTGCCTTGGCTGCCACGCCCATTGCTATCCGGCCAAACGCAACCTGACTCCCCCACCTTCACCTTTCCCAAGGCGGTCAGATGCTGAACCATATGTGGATTGATGATGACGACGTCAAAAGGCTCACCGGCCTCAATCTGCTTCTTTACTGTCGGATTGGGTTCGAACTTGGCCGCAACAGTATATCCTGTCGCTGTTTCGAACGGAGATATGAGAGCAAGGACGGCGGGCCGGACAGCAACAGCGCCAAAAAGTCGGATTTCCTGATCCAAGGCCTAACCTGAAATCGGTCAAAATGACTTCGCCTATCATATCTCGTGCAGCGACATGCTGTGAATGCGGAAGCTGGTTCGCAGATCGGCAGAAGTCAGGTTCGTGAGTCTGTTGCGCACCGGCGCGGCCGTCAATCTGCCGACCAACGCTTCGACTATCTTGCCCGTCACCTCATCCTGAACGGCGAAGATGTCCTCCAAGCCACGGTCGAACCGTTCGGCCCAAAGGTGGTCCCCTCCAATCGCATCGATCAACTGGGCGTTTATACGCACACGCACCGCCGCCCGCGGAGCGCCGCGGTGACCGGGCACAGGGGTGCCGTTCACACGTCGGACGAACGCCCGGTCAGGGCCGCTTGCCAAAAACACGCCTATTCGCGATCCGGAAAACGAAATCGGCGAAACAAGCCAAAGCTTCTCCGATACGCCTCCCACTCGGCATCGGCAGCGGTCTTGCCGATATCCCGCAGAAGATGCTCGCTCTGTCGGTGCCATAGGACAACCGGATTGAGGGCAGCAATCCATAGATCATGCAGGCGCGTCCACCACCAGGGCCTCTCGGCTCCCTTGCGCATCTCCTCTTCGCCTTTACGGATGAAACTCATTGCACTACCCTCCAACCTCGACGTGCGGCGTCGTCCGCAACGATCCTCCGTCCCCGTCAAAAGGGTGTGAGGCCGCGTGTGATGGATTCGTAAAAAGATGGCTTTAGCGCTTGGCATAAAGGCAGACGCCGGAGCCGTCCCACCAGACGATCTTCACTCTATCCGCTCGTTTGGCCCGGAAGACGTAAAGCGCACCGTTGAACGGATCACTGCCGGCGTCACGCACCAGCGACAGCAAGCTGTCCGGGCCCTTGCGGAAATCGACCGGATGACTGGCGAGGAACACCTTCACGCCGGAGGGGATCATGCCGAACGCACCGCCCGGATCACCCGCTGCAAGTGCGCCTCACTGACGTCAGCGCGAGCACGCACGATCACCTCGCCGATGACAACCTCGATCACCGCTTCGCCAGCATACGCCGCGACTACCTCGCGACGCGCCGGTTCCGTGGAAACCTTTCGAGCATCTAAGACCGCACGACGCCAGCCAAAGAGCTGCGACGGGTGAATGCCGAGCCGATGCGCGATCGCCGAGACGCTCGCGCCTGACTCCAATGCCTCCGCCACCGCCCGTGCCTTGAACTCATCCGACCAGCGCCGGCGAAGCTGCCGCGGCGCACCCTCAAGGCGGTCGGCAACAGCTTCGATCATATGGAAGGTTCTAGTTCCAGAACTAGGCGCAGACATAGAAGCTCACAGCAGTTCATTGTGTCCGCTACCAATATCCGACCGCTCACCCCCTCCGCCAGACGGGGTCTGCTTGCCGCTTACGCTCAGACGCCGGCGGTGAGCGTGCCGCCGTCATCTACACCATCGTCGAGACCTGCAAAATGGGCGGCATCAACCCGCACGCCTACCTCGCCGACATCATCAATCGCATCGCCGATCATCCCGTAAACAGGATCGACGAACTCCTTCCTTGGAACTGGTCCGCCCAATCATAGTGCCCACTTAAATCCATAGTGGACACTATCCGGCCCCAGACCGAACGCATCCCCGCGGTCATCACGCCACGCTTACTCTGTTCAACAGGATCAAGCAGTTTCGCCGGATCGCTACGCGCTATGACAAGACGAGAACCTCATACGCAGCGTTCCTCGCCTTAGCTGCAGCAAAAATCTGGCTCCCGTACTTTGTCAACAGAACCTAGTCGCTCATGATGCCGGCGTGGAGCAACGCGGTTCCCGTTGATACATTATGCGATCCTTTTGGCACAAAACGAGAACGTCTCGTCACCGACGTCTATTTCGTGACGCAACAACGTCCGTGATTATCGATTAGCGCTCGCATTCGGGGCTATCGCCGACCTAATACAGTCAATCAGCGTTCCGTCCGTCGGCTCAGTGACTTCCACCAATGAAGCTGCGCGCAATCGCCTCTTTGATCGAACGAATCCATATTCCTTCGTTGGCTGCGTAGGTTCCCTGCTTCCCGTTCAACTTTGGCATGAAGTCCGCTCCCGCGTGGTGGAGACCGATCACGTCCCAATCAGCTGAGAATACCGGACTGCCGGAACTTCCCGGTTCGGTAGGAGCTCGGTAATGCAAGAGAACCCGCCCGGCGATTGTCGGCTTGCCGCTGGTCGGACCTTCGTGGTCCAGCAGTCGATTATCCTGAAGCGAGAAGCTGAGGTCGCCCCCAAGTGGATGGCCGATCACGTAAACCCGCTGATCCTCATCTGTCACCGGAAGCGAATCCGACACGGGACACGGCTCTATCCCGACTGGCGGTTCCACAAAGCGCAGCAGACTGGCGTCCAGGAGTTCAGGTGGCGAGTTCCATGCAATCTCACGCACCAGATGTCGCCGCGGGGTCCGGTCCGAGTCGGCCGTTGCCTCGAAGGCTACGGATGCCTTGTCGCTTCGAAGCGCTCCCCTCTGTTCTGGGGAATCGCTTACCACATGAGCATTGGTGAGCAGGAAGAGTTCGTCGCCGAGCGGTTCGTGGAGGTCGCGACCGCGGACCAGAAATCCGGTCCCGACGCCTCGCCCATCAGGCTGACGGATCAGCGCAACCGAACGTGCCCGGTTCATCGCCGCTCGCATCCACCAGTACGTCTGAACTCCCGTATTTCCGAGAATCTTTTCGAAGGACACCATGTCCGCTTCGGCAGTGCGTTGGACCTGCTGTGGCGTGAGGCTGAGTGTGCCGGACCTGGTTCGGAGCAATGCCGCTCTGAGAACAGCTATCACAGCCCCCGCTTCGCCCTCATCCGCGCGAAGTCTCCACACTTCGGTGAACTGGCGCAGGGTCCCGGCGATCTTGAAAGCGTCGACATCGGCCGCACTAAGGTACTCCTTTAGCCAGCGCTGCACTCCGGCCAGATCACCACGCGCCAGCGACAGTTCAGCGGCGGACGCATAGTCCCACGCCTCAAGTGTGCCTGCCGACCAGAGCTGCTCGACTTCACGACGCAATCCCTCAATAAGGGTGTCTTTTCGCGGAAAGTCTGAAATCTTAACACCGTCGCGTTCAGCCCGCGCCAACAAGGCGACCAGATTCACCCCGTGCCAGATCTGCGTTGGGTCACGGTCAAATACCTGACGATAGGCAGCAATTGCAGCTTCCAACGCATCCTCTGCCATTCCCAACTTGGAGCCGCAGGCGTCAATGTAAATCTGTTTGTAGGCGCGACCGAGCAGCCCCTGAGCTTCATTCCACTCGCTCGCCCCAGGGGTGGCTCTCCTGACCAAACCTTGAAGCATCGCGATTGCTGCAATGAGTTCGCCGCTCTCGATCAGGGCCTGGCTGTAGTGACGATAGACAACGTCCTCTCGAGATCCGAGGCGCAATAGATTGTCGGCCAGCCGCTTTAGCGCGCCCATGTGCCGGTGCCTTCGCAGTCCGTCCAGTACCTGTCGAGCGATCTCTGGATTCGGAACCTCGCCCCCGTCCCTCAGGCACTCGACCCAGTCGCTGCATGCTGTCTCAACCTGATTTTCCTCAAGGCTCGCGGCCGCCACGAGAACCTTCATCGCCTCTGCCGAGCAGTTCATCGACGTTCCCTACAGTTTCAGCAGTCTCCGGAGCTCTGTCCTGAACAGTTGCCCCTCGAAATACTTTCTCAGGTTGTGACGCCACAGACCGTTATTAGGCTCATGGATGTCCCTGATCACATCAAGTCCCCCGCGACGGAAATCGTTAGCCAGCTCCGGATCGAGCGCCGCCACGACATCGAGGCGATCAAAGATGTTTACCCAGTCGCCTTCAATTTTTTGGGCGGGGAACCCATCCGACCGCGTCCATTCTGGCGTGAGCTTGTCCTGTACCTCGTCGATGCCGAGCGGACTGCCGAGTGTCACCAGCGCGTCGATGGTAGGGCACGCCGGTACCCGCATTAGGCAGTCATAAGCGATCACCGTACCCATGCTATGGCTGACGACCACGTGAGGTCGCCCCCTTTCGGCGCCAGCCGCGATCTTCTCAACGAATCGCCGCCGAATCTCGTGTTGAACCTGGTAGGTCTCACCCGCTCGGGGCGTCCAGGAGACGTTGAAAAGGTAGTGGTGCACGTCGCGCAGAAAAGCAGCAAGGAAGCGTTGCTTGAGCGCCCAAGGGAGAGGAAAGCGCTCCTCCACACGTGATGCGGAACCAACCGAATATTCCGGCTCGTCCAATGCCGGATCCTCAAGAAGGAGCCGTCCTGCCAGTCTCGCGAGCCACTCGGGGTCTGCCGCCCCATTCACTGTTATCGCGTGCCCAATGTGGCCGACGTCGCTCTTCAACGTCTCCAGCTCATCTGTACTTTCATGAGCCGCGACATTCGGATCGGGTGCCGGATAGAGCACATCGGCCCAGTAGACCATGGAGCTGCTTACGCCCTTCGCGCCTAAATCGATCCGAGTCTCTTGTGGACCACCCGCCAACGCGCGTCGCCAGACCGCCAGGAGCGCGGCCTCCTCGGGCTTCTGACCGATGCCATGGATCATTGTGACATGTGCCATGCGTCCCCTCTCCTCCCTTGGGTCCCCTTCGCTAATCCCAGCGTTCCAATGGCGCGCCTTCCGGCAAATCGGGAATGCGAGCGATGTAGGGCATATCCCCGAAGTCTGATTCCTGCCGAATCCGTTCGAAACCTGGTAACCCGATCTCGCGGCGAAGATCGTTCAACCGGTTCATCCAACCCCTTAGGAACTTAGATTGCCCTGGCGCCTGAGCAAATCTCCGGTATAGACCTTCCCGTATTTGAGTGTAATGAATCAGCGTCGTACCGAGATCACAGGCATCGCAGGCGCGCTTCGTCGTGGGTCCGAACTGCCCATCAATCCGCGTGCCAACAGCCGCTTGAAGAATCCGAATCGCGCGGCCGGTTCCCATGTTCACCGCTGTGTCGAACTGCGCCAAGTCGAGCCTACGCCTCAGCAGATCACATCCCGCGGGAGTCCAGTAGTTGCCATCGTAGATGGCCTGGACCTCCTCATCGTCGATCTGCTTGACGTCGCGCGAAGGCTGACCAATGCGGCTCCGCCAAGAATTATAGACCTCCTGCGTGATCCCTTTATTCGTGCGACCGCCGCGGTCATCGGGATCGTCAACGAAGCCGCCCTCCCACTTCATAATAAAGCGCATCGAATCTGGCAGACTTTCCCTCGCCATGCACACCCTCCTCGAAGTCCAAAGCCGGAACGCGCCGACGAAGAATTGGCAGCCGCCCCGGTAGCTCCGCTATTGATCTCACCAACCTCGGTCCCTGCCGCACTGCCACGCGCTCTAGTCGCTCAGAGTTCACAAAGGCGTCTCAGCTGCGCAGTACCGCCCGGCTAGCGCCTTTGCTCCAGCGCCGGCTTGGCTCCAGCCGCCTTCAGCTTCTGGGCCAGCGTTTCCGATGACATCGCCATCCCCCAGGCAAAGCGTTGCTCTTGGCTGCGCTTACTTGCTGTGACGTCACTGACTTCCTGAAATTCACAAGTCAAATAATCTAACCGTAACACAGTATATCTAAGCTCGCCAATGATGGGCGGGCGGCGGATTGGGCGAACATCAATTTCTGGGCGGGAGATTTTCTGCCAATGCCCCAGGGATCACTACGAGGTTCGTAGCGACCGAAGTCCGGATCAGGACACACCCCTGTCTCCGTGTCGCAGGTGCTACTGGTCCGCCGCTAGACCCGCCGGCGTGAATATGTCCGGCTTATCCGAAAGACCTACGCGGTCCACGAGATCGGCCGTCCCGCCGGGCCCATCGCCGCGTTGGCCGTCCCATAAAGCGATCAAATGAACTGCGCCATGCTCCTGAGCGCGCTCAAGGAGGTGGACGTTACAGATGCTGTATGCTTCGTCAGACCGAGGCAGGTTCATGGTTTCACGCTGCGCCTCGGATGTCGTGGTCCACAGATGCCAGAAGCGTTGCTCCCAATCGCTCCCGGGAATCCCTTTCACCGACGTCTGGACAAAAAGCTCTGGAGAGTACGGTAGCACGATGGACGTCGGGATTCTAACGGCCCTGCATTGTTCGTGAAACAGTATGTCCCCACCCCGGGCGCAGCTTGCAAACCCAATAACAGAGGCTGCCTTGTCTATGGTTGCATACGGTACAATTGCTGTAGCAATGCGTGCTGCAGCCGCCGCCTCCAGCTCAGATGGAAAACGCGCGTTCGGGCGGCCTGGCTTATCGATCATGTGGCCGGTGAAAAGAATAGAAACCGCCATCGCCGCTCCGATTAAGGGATCTCCATCTGCGACAGAATACCTCAAACGCCGCACTGTGCACGAGTGATAACGAGTTTCTACGTGCGCCGCTCTAGCAATCGAGTCTCTCGAGCGCGGACGCTGTGCGCTTCGCGGGTCCGTCCGTACGCCACACCTGAAATGAAGCTATCGCAATTTGAGCCAAGTACCTTCTTCGCAGGGACCCGCTTCCTCACTGCCAAAAGGTCGTCTATTCCGTCCACCAAGTCCATCTTGCACCTTTTGCGCATGGATTTCAGCTATAGCTTGAGCTTCGGCACTACCTACGCTGCAAGAGGTTCCGTCGGCAACCAGCGCAGCTATCGGATTGGAGTGGCGGACTCGCGGCACGCTCCCATCAGATTAGCGACTGTTGTTTTTCTGCATCCTTCGGCTGCAATCTAGAGGAGCGGTGGGATAACTATTGTCTTCCTTCAAAAAGATGTGATCATCGGGCCATTGAGAGCGTGAGCCGCACCATCGGAGCACTCTTTTCTTCCCGCGAACCAGATTACGGGAACGTCAACGCGTCGAGGGGGACGTGATGCGAATAAAACTGGTCATTGCAGCAACTTGCTGCTGTCTGCTGTATACCGGCGGGGCGTATGCTCAAATTGCTCCCACTCAAGTTAGACACAACTTCGAGACGTACAGCGAAGCGCTAAATTTTCTCCTTGGAGCGGGCGACAGATTTTGTGGGTTTGTGACAAGTACTCCGAATGGCCCCAATCCCGCCCTCACAATATTACCGGGTAACGTAAGCGGTCTTCCTCCGAGCACGGGTTTAATCGGCCCGAATCTTTCGCGTCACTGCCATCCGAACACAGATAACACCAATCTATCTGGCGGCTCCGTCGTCGGGGGAAGCCTGTCGTCATTGCAGTCAACCAGAACCGTATCGCAATTCGACACCACGCGCCGCCGATCCGAACCATGTGATCCGGCAGAAGATCCAGAATGCAACGACAGCGACAGTAGGAACACCGTTATTTCCAACTACTTTTACCAAGGAAGCATCACGTCATCGGGAGACTCAGCTTTTAGTCTTATCAGCGATAGTGATGATGCACTTAGCGCAAGTGGATTTGTACCATTCGACGGTTTTAGCATCTTTGGACAGATTGAGTATCAAAACTATCGCCAATCCAACTCTAAATTTGAACCAGGAAAGAAAATCGATATTTTTACCGCGGAAGCCGGAGCCTTTTGGAACGTCTCGGTTGACAGTGTGGCGGGATTCAAGGGGCTGTATTCGGATGGGAATGGCACATCCCCGCGACCCGAGACGATTACTATCTTGGGCACAGGTAATGCAATCGGTGGGCAAGTATTTAGTGGTAACTTTGAGAATATCTGCGGCGTTCCCCACGAAGGCACAATAGATACCAACGAGTTCGGGGGATCTGTATTCTATCAAACCATGTTTCTGCAAGATGGCTTCATCAACACCGAGCTAGGTGTAAGCAAGACGCGCTTAAAGTATCGGAACAGCCTCTGTAAGTTCGACTTGGATTTTGAGACGATAGCAGAAGACGTTTTTGTTCCATTTCCGATTGATCAAACAGCCGGTATAATTCGCGGCAATCCGGATATTTTGGGATTATCCGCAGACATCAACGCCGGATACGATTGGGATTACAACAGTATAATTGTCGGACCCCGGCTTTCCTTTAGCGCCAAATGGAAGAAGGTCGATAGCTATTCTGAAACAGAGGAGCCAGGCACCTTGGGTTATCCAATCACGGGTGCTAGCCTAAACTATGAGGACCAAGACATCTCGTCCGTACAGACGCGCATCGGCGTAGCGGTGTCGAGGCCGTTCACGTTTAATACTATGACAGTCGTTCCGTTCGCACAGTTGGACTACATCCATGAGTTCGCGAATGATCAGCGCACAATCAGGGCGACTTTTGTCGAGGACGGTCGACCTGACCCTTTTAGGTTTACTTTTAAGACAAATCCACCGGACCGTGATTTCTTCGAGCTACGAACCGGCGTCATAGCCGAAGTATTTAATGGGGGAGTGGCTTACATCGATGGGCGGGCGATCCTAGCGAATGAACTTGTAGACAATTACGGGGTTACGGGAGGATTGCGGATATCTTTCTGAAAAGCACAGCGCGCGTTTTGCCTACGGCTGCGGCCACTCCGGGACTTCCGGCGCGAGTTTCGCGAGTTCGCTTTGTTTGCCCACTAGGTATTCTTCGTCCCGTCGATACTGAACAATGTCCGGGAATTTTCCACGCAAATCGTGTATTAGCGCTATAGCGCGCTGAATTTCCGCCTGGGCGCTCACTATATCTCCCCTTTGTTGAAAGAGGTTCGCAAGCGCAGAATGGACCTTAGCAGTCTCACGCAACCATATTGGCTGCGCTTCATTGCCGCTCGTCAGCTCCTCCAAAAGCAACAACGCTTCTCGCAGTGAACGTTCCGCGCTATCGCTCTCGCGCCTTTCCACCGCAACCTCGCCGAATTGAATCAACACAACAGCCAAGTCGAGTTTGTAGAACGAGCGCTCCGCATCCGCTTTTAGAATAACGCGGCGATCGGCGATCGCTTTGGCGTACCACCGCGCAGAGTCCTCCAATATTCTCGTATCGCCACCGCGCTTGTAGCTCGCGAAAGCTATTTGACCTCGCCTTTCCTCGAGCACGCTCCTATCTCTTAACCATTCCTGGTTAAGAGGATCGTTATTCAGAATTCGCTCGGCGATCTCGAAAGCATCCCGAGCGTATTGCTCCGCTTGACGCAAGTTCTCCAAGGATCTCGTGATATCCGCATTATCTGCTAAACGGAGGTGGGCGCTCGCCAGTCGCTCCAGCAGGAGAGAGCGGTCCCGTTGCCAGTCGAGCCGCGAGGAATCGGATCTTGTGAGCATATTAGAGATGAATAAAGCCTGCTCATAGTCCTTTAGGGACCTGGCAACATTCATTTCCACCGAAAGAACCATATCGCCGAGCCTCGTCAACGTGACCAGCTCAGTTCGCTGGTACTCGGTGTTTTGAGGTTCGGCGGAAACTAAAGCCTTCGCAGTGTTCGCAGCTTCCTGCTGTCGCGACAGTGCATCGGAACGACGGTCCATCTCCACGAGTGTCGTCGCCAGAGAGGAAAGCGCAGCCATCAGATCTCCGCGATCTGGTGGCTGGTTCCTCTTTTGCATGAGCGACCTGGTTGTCTCCAGGCATTTTTCGTATGAAGCCGCGGAAGCCGCCAGCTTCCCCCATCGATAATTGTATCCTCCCAGCCGGCAATGTCCTTGTGCCAATTCCCGAAGCCATGACAGGCCACCTGTCTTGACGAACCATGCCTGCGACAAGGCAATCCTCGATTCCGCCGACGCGATTGCTTCATTGAACCTCCCTGCATAGTTTTTTTCCTGCCCGACGACGTCGAACAGTTTCAATCGCAACATCGCAAGCGCCGCTGGATCCGGTGCCGAGGCCAGACCGATCCATTCCAAAGCCGACGGGGACCTTTGCTCCAACCGATCCAAGGCTGTGGTCGTTTCCGCGATGAGGGGCGCAACCTTCTGTTGCGATTGCTCATCGCCAACAAGATTAAACAGCTCGGCGAATTCCAGATTGAGTCGCGCGCGTTGAAACACGAGCATTGGCGAAGTGTCATCGTCCGAGATGAGCTTGCCGAAATCTAGCTCCGCAGATCTCAGCAGCTCCTGGATTACGTCTGACGGCACGCCGTATCGATCTCTATATCGGACTGTGGCCCCTATCTGCCTAGCTGCACTTTCGACAGCGTTCTGAAGGCGTCGCTCGGCGGCCCTACTTTGCTCCACTGCGATCCATGCCCCTATACCCGCGACAACGGCGAGCACAAGCATTCCAACGGCAACGGCTTGAGCTACGCGACGTTGACGTCGATCCACCTCAGCCTGTCTCTGCGTGAGTTCGGCAAGGGAAACGCCAAGCAGCGTCGCGACAATTTTGAGCTTCGCCAGATTGAAACCATCACCGCCTCGTCCGTCCGCGGCCGGCTCCTGGATGTCGGCGGCCAAAGGTTCCGTCAACGAGCCATCGCCGCCGAGTAGGCCGACCAAGGCTTTTGGGAAAGCTCCCTGCGGCTCTCGGACGGGATCGTTAACGGCAGGCACACCGCGCACGATCACCGCTATGATGTTGCCCGATCGGCCAAGCTCCTTGAAAAACGAAATCTCCCTGTCCACCCACTGCGAGTTGGCGGCTGCTGGACTGCATAGCACTATCAGGTACTCGGAGCTCTCCAGTGCTTCCCGGATTGTTTGCCCGAGGTCTGCAGAGGCCTTTAGATCAGATCGATCTCGGAAGATCGGCGAGACCCTTTCGTTCCGATGGATCCCGGACCTGCGGAGTGGCTTAGGTATCCTGTATGACTCCAATGACCTTTGAAGCTTCTCTGCTGCCGAGCGATCCTTGGAGGAGTAACTGATGAAGGCCCTGTATCTATATCCCTCGCCACCCTCCCCGACCGGGATTGCGTCTGCAGATTTCTTCCCCATCAAGGACAGCGCTGCACGCACGTTCAGCCCCTCAGTGCTCGTGCCGCAAATATAACGCCACTATACCAGCCTGCGCTCCACCTAGGCGAGAGAAAATTCACGCTTCGATCGTGGCGGTGATCGTCACAACGTGCCCGCTCCGAGCGGGTGGATTCAACAGAACCTACCCGGCTGTCACCGGAAGCGGACTTTGCATCCCTCGCCTTGAAAGGACTCGAACCAACGACCCCTTTTCTAAAGTGCCCACAAGCCTGAAATAGTTCGAAGACCTAGAGCAAAACTGGTGACAGCTCGATCAATCTTCGAGCGTAAATGGGCAGCGTTTCGCTCGGGCAAGCTTCTGTTAATCGTGTCCTTTAAGCCAATATTTTCAGGATATCAGTTACCGACCAGCACTAGTCTGCTCGCGACTTATTCAAGCAGTTAGTCAAGGTTAAAGAATGCCAACCACAACAAAGGTCCTCGCGCAAGCTCTCGGTTCCTGGCTTCAGTACGAATATGCACTCGGCCGAGGCGGATTGTTTAATGAGCGCTATATCAGCACGCCAATCTCCCAAGTGCTATCGTACAGATTCAAGTGTGGCGTTTCGGCAGAGCATCCACATCCGACTCTGGGCCCAGTGCGTGGAGGGCGGGGCGCGAAGCCATCTGTAGATTTCGCCGTGATTGAACACTATCCAAAAGTCCGCGCGTTGGTTGAATCAAAGTGGCTGAATGACGCGGGTGTAAAAGTTGAGGCGATCATCTGGGATTTGATCCGTTTGGAAATGGTCGCCCATGCCGAGAATGCTGAGGCCTACTTTGTGTTGGCGGGCAAGCGAGACCGAATGACCGAAGTTTTCGAAGCGGCTCGTTATCAATGGCAAAACGCCAGGCTAGTCGAGGGGTTGCTTTTTGACCGCGTCGATCGGGCTAGTGTTGCGGTCGAAAAACTGACTGGAAAATATTTGCAGAAGCTGCGGCCCTACTTTGAAAAGTACGCAACCGGATCGTTCCCAAGCGACATTTTCCTAAAGCAACCCTACTCATACCCCTACAGCGTCACGGCTGCAGTCTCCGATACTGACGCTGGCCAACCAAAATACCAGGTATGGGTCTGGGAGATTGAACGCAATGAGGGCGGCCGCCGTTTTCAGCCTTGCGATGCATTTTCGTTGTCGAGCAATGAGGCCCACTGCGTTGGAGATATGCGCCGATTTTTAGCAGCGTAACCGGTTCTTGGGCTGCATTTTCTCAAAAATGAGTGCGGGCTAAGTCAGTGAGGCATTTCGGGAAGGAACCTCCAGCCGGCCGACCGGAGCAGAACCTTTCATGTCGTTTGTTCGTAAGAGTGTAGGTTCGTTTTCAAATCAGGTCCGTGAGCGCGTTTTTTAGAGATCGTTTCAGCGTAGCTTCGTAGGTTCTTTTCAGCGTAGGTCGGCTTTCAGCAACAGTTCGATTGAGACGTAGGAGCGCTTTTAGGTTCGAGCGTAGGTTCAGATTTCGGCGTATAGACAGATTGAACAGATCGCAGGTTCGTATGCGCCGGCGCGTCCGCCAGCCCCGTAAAAAGAATTCGTTTGCCGATCTTCAAGCTTCACTTGCAAAATTGTGTATTACTCGCCATGCGCTTATTCAGAGATTGTGAGCGGTAAACCTGCAAAATATTGTCAAGGAAATACCAGCCGCTCCAGGACTTCGCATGGCCAAGGTCTTCATCTCCCATTCCAGCAGAAATAAAGAATATGCCGACCAGCTCGCGCATGGTCTGATCGAGTTCGGCCATCAGCCCCTTTATGATGGTACGCTGCTGTCTCCCGGTTCCGAGTGGAACAAGATCCTCGAGCAGGCGCTTGATGACGCCGATGTCATCGTCTTCCTAATTTCTCAGGAGAGCATGGAAAGCTCGTGGGTGCTGAACGAGATTGGCCGCGCCAAGGCACTGGCTGGCGGTGGGCGCAAGCTTCTCATCCCCGTCATCATCGATAACATACCGGTTCCTGACATCCTCCGCCAATGGCTGGCCCTGATGGGTCGTGGTCGTCCTGCAAGGGAAGTGACTGGCGAAATCGCCCTGAGCATTGCCAATTTTGAAAGCAGACGCGAGCATCAGGAAACAAGGCTGCGCGAGGTCGAGCAAGACCTGTCCAAATTCGTGGACGATGCGATTGAGACGCAGAAGAAAGAAGGCAAGAACAACAAGCTTGTGGCCTACCTGTGCTACCTCGGCGGAGCGCTGTCGCTGTTTGCTGGCTTGGTGCTGACCATCGAGGCGCTTCAGCGGGCAATGGACCCTAAGACGGTCTTAGACCCTGCGCGGATGATCGCTGCCGGAATCGCCAATATCGTAGCCATCGGATTTCTCGGCGCCCTTGCGAAATACGGTTATTCGCTCGGCAGGTCTTTCATGAGCGAGGCCCTAAAGTCCGCAGATCGGATTCATGCCATCCACTTCGGCCAGTTCTACCTAAAGGCCTATGGCTCGCGGCTTTCGCCTGAAGAGGTTCGAGAAGCTTTCGCGAACTGGAACATTGATCGCGGCTCGACCTTCTCGACGTTGAATGCAGCCGAGATTGATCCGCAAATCATTTCGGTTGCTGGCCAGCTCGTTGCTGCCGTGATCGGGAAGAAGGACGATAAGTAGGTTCTTGTCAGCAGGGCAGATCAACTCCTTCACAGCTCATTGCCGTCCACGCGAACGACGACACGCCCTTTGCATCTATGACGAATGCAGCAGAGCCCTGTGTAACTGGGGTAATCCCGGTGCCGCGAAGAAGCGCTCGATGCCACCTTTCTCAAGGTTCGGCGCTGTGGGCGCATCGTCTCGGTCGCCGTCAACCACACCGACGGCCGCCGCGAGGTGCTGGGCACGGAGATCGGGACCTCCGACGCTGAGCCGATCTGGACGGAATTCCTGCGCAAGCTGACGCGGCGGGGCCTGCGCAGCGTCAAGCTCGTCGTCTCCGATGCGCATGATCAAGGCAGCGGTTTCCAAGTGCTCAGCGCCATCTGGCAACGCTGCCGGGGTTCACTTCATCGCCACGGCCTTCGCGCAGGCACGCCGGAAGCCGCTAGCCAGCAGTGGCGCAACATCGCCGACCGGATCCGGCCGAAAGGGCCCAGGCTCTCCGCCATCATGGACGAGGCCGAGAACGACGTCCTCGCCTACAGGACCTTTCCCAAGCCACATTGGGCCAAGCCGCATTGGGCCAAGCCAATCGAACGCCTCAACGGCGAGATCAAGCGGTACACAGAAGTTGTCGGCATCTTCCCGATTGACGACGCCATCATCCGCCTGGTCGGCTCGCTGCTGCTCGAGCAGAACGATGAGCGGCCCGTTCACCGCGCTCCCCGACCAGGGGGTCATTCTTGCTCTTCCTCGTCACGCTTGCTGGTAATGATTCGCTGCATTCTGCCCTTGTCGATCCCGGCCGCTATCGGGCGAAGCGATTCCTCAGCGGCATCCAGTAATGCCAACCGGTTAGCAACGTCCCAATGATTCCAAAAGACGCGAGTTAAAAAATATGTTGATAGGGAATACCGAAGGAACGGGACCACAGGAAGATTATGCAACGCTCGCAACAAAGCAGACTTCTCTTGCGCCGCGTTAATTTCCGCCGCCCATATCCGCGCAATGAGGTTTTCCATCGCATCGTCGGATTCGACGCTCGCGACACTCGCGCGAAGTACCGCCTGACCGGCGAGATTGCCTAGCTGTTCAAAAATCACACGTATCGGATATCCCATAACGGAAAATTCATAGGCGTCGACGAGCAGCTCAATGTAGCCGCGTTGTTTTTCACTTACAGACTCCTGCTCTGAAAGTTCGAAAACGGCCCGAATTACATCATCGCTTTTGAGTTTATCCTTCAATTCCTTAAACTGCTCACGTGGGAATCCCCGAAGGAGCTTTTCCAACAGAATGCTACTGAGCTCAACAATTAGACGCGCAAGTTCTCGCTTCGGTTCACGGTTTAGGCGCTCTGACCCGGAACCTAACAGGACAATAGCAATGCTCCAGATGCGAAGAAGGTCATTGAACTTGCGTTCTTCAGCCTTGGTCTCCTCTCGGTATGCCAATTGAGCTGTTTCTTGTGCCTCTCGCGCCCTCGCCTCGACGTTTTGCGCAACGTCCAAGATTCTCTGCTTTTCCGCGCTATTCGAACGATTATTAACTACATCGCTAAAAGCCTTCTCGAGCTGTTCCTGAAGGCTTCGGTGCCTTTCCGGATGATCAACTAAAACAGGCCGAATTTCGTTGGTTAGCAGAATGTGCTGATTCGGCTTGTGTGATTTTTCGTCGTCAGCTACCTTTTTTAATGTAGATATTATTCTATCAGTGATTTCGTTATTTAGGTTGACCTCGCAGTATACGTCAAACGCTGGATAATCGAAGTCATCATTTTGCACATCAAAGTATGTCTTCGCGTCACTTGGCCGCGACGCCAGCTCCGCTGCAAGCAGGTACGAAGCCATAAAGGGTAAGGAAATCTGCACAGACCCGTCAGTAAAATGAATTATACCCTTATCTTGGAACGCCTTAATAAACAGAATGCTATCAATCTCAAAGTCTTTCTCTAATGCGAAGTCTTCAACGAGCTTTATTAGGGCGGAACGGTCAAAGCGTTCTTTCTGGACCTCCATTCGGAACACAAGATTTCTCAGAAACGATTCTCTTGTTGTTCGACTCAGGACAACACTGTCCTCGTCGCCGGCAACTACGAAGCTCAGAAAGCCCCCAACAGCCAATTGCAACAGTTCGGCTCTGCGGTTTGCTTTTAGCAGTGAAGACAGGATTTCAACGCTAAGCCCTGCAAAGTAGCTGGGATGCGCATTCAATTCGAATTTGCGGAACATCTCCTGGAGGCGAAGCGCAATGACCCCAGCCTCCTGATCTCCCAACTGAAAAGTTCTCTTGAAAAACGACGAAAGCTCTACGAAGGAGATGTCACATACGTCAAAGCGCTCCGCCGACGTCGCGAATACGAGCGCGGTGGAATCGGCAGTCGTCCCCTCTTCCTTATTCATGATTACAAAGGACGCTTCCTTGTATACCTCCATCTGTCCATGCAGAAAATCGACGCGGTTTCTGGCCTCAACCGGGAATCCTTGAATAATAAAGATTGGCCTCGCATCATGGCGTGCGTTTAATGCCTCGAGGTCGAGGTCGCACTGTTTTGCGAGCGATCCGTTTGGTGGCTTCAGCGCCTCACCCGAAATCATAACCGGAACGGCTTGTTTGCCGTTGATTTCAATTAGACTAAGCTCATATGCAACGATCCAGGGCAGACTATTGTCTGGAAAAGTTTTGGGGATAGTGATCAGGAGTGTCCGATGTTTGGTCACGGCCTCGAGGATGCTTTGAGGGCTGTAATCTCGCGCAGCGGGGCTTATTGAAGCGTTTGCCGATGACGGCTTCACGCGCGGCAGTGGCAGGCGATAGCCAGCAGGCTTTCCATTATATTCCGGGGACAGCTGAGAAAGTTGTGAGTGGACGTCTATCCTGAGCGAGGACAGTGCTGATGGAACTAGCTCATCCAACGCCTGCCTTCTCAGTGCAAGCTCGGCAACGCCCGACAACTCTTGACGTCGATGCTCCAAGAATTTTCTCAGCTGAGGATTGAACAATTGCAGTTTTACAAAGCTAACGGCGTTGGATGCCGCGATTGCGCGGCAATGTCCGTTGGTTTGTTCCTCAAGCTTATTTTTGTTTTTATCGGCGTAGTCGCATATCCCTCGGATCGTTACAACGGGCACCTTGTGCGGATCTGCAGCAGAAAATACGCCTCCTGTTTCAGTCTCGATCGCCAGAAGCTTTCTATCCAGGCCCGATATGTTACTCTTATATACCTCGCTCTTGGAGACGGCTCCGCAAACTATACTTCCTTCGTGAATTTGCGGGAGGCCGAGTTTCTCATTTTTATCTTTACGTCCGATGAACTCGCCCGGCACTAGCCTTGCCCCATCGTAATGCTGCGTAAGCTGCCACTCTTCAAAAGCGCCTTTGGTATCGCTACCAAGCGAAACATACTTCAAGGCGAAGGTAAGTAGAGCGTCCGTCTTGAAAGGAATTGAGTTAAACTCAATCTTCAGTTTTCCTTTTGAGCTATCGGAAACCTTCGAATTTTCAAGAATGTCAAGGAGAGGGCCGGTGAAACACACGTCCCCGATCGCAACGTCACTGCTGAGCCCGCCTGCGATCCCTACGACCGCAAAAAATCCCACCTCGTACTTCGCAAGAACAGCATTGGTCGCTCGAACCGCAGCTGCCTTCCCCATAGCGTCCTGAAGTAAGGCGACTGCCGAACAATCCTCGACCCCTAGATCAAGCTCAGCCCAGAAGTTCAGTCCATCAACAAAGTCCCTTTTTATTGGGAACGTTGCAGTTAGGCGATCAAATTCTTCTCGAAGTGGTATAATAAAAGCAATGTCAATATAAGGTTTGTTCACGCGGATACCTGTGCATGAAAGGTGAAGAATGGAAGTCTCGGTACCGTAGCGCGCAGGCACAGGCCGCTGCAAGCTATGACCTGGTCGATTGAGTAGCTATGCACTGATCATTCTGACGCTTGCCCGCCGAAAGCGTATCACCCAATACGAGCTTCTCTACCTAAGAGTCCCGCAGCAAATTCCAATTACGCGGTTTGGCTACGCTTTCACGCGCCATGAATGATATCGTTGGCGCGCTTATCGAACGCGAAGCTTTTCTTGAGATCTTTGTCGGCATTGCTCCGAAAATTCTTGATCATATCGCCGAAAAAATCGAGCCATTGCGCGCGCCAGCTGTTCCTGTCAACCCGAAGTCCAGGGGCTCGGAAATAGAGTTCGTAGCGGTCGTCGAAATGTCTGCTGGCCAGCCAGAAACAGCGATAAGCGCTGAACTCGCTGGTGGCGCTGCTCATCTCGCGGTACCAATGGCGTGCGGCAAGTGCACGATTGAACCATTTGCGAGCGGTGGTCCGGACGTCGCCGAGCCATCCCGCCGGTACCGGGCTGGCCTCGATCTCGGCCCACAGCGCGATCGCCTCATCCGTGCCGTCGAGAAAACCGGCCACAGCCAATGCCCGCGCCCGGTCGAGGGCACGCCCCCCATCGAGACGCGCACGCACCCAGTCGCGCAAAAATGCGCCATGGCCAGCGCGCTCAAGTGAAATCACCGCCACAAACAGCCTCTCGTCAGTAAGTGCCCGGTGAAGCATTTCGGCACGCAGGTCATCAAAGGTCTCGCCGACAGGGAGAGTCGCAGGGAAGATCTCCACATCGCCGACCCATATGGAACTGGTCTCGTCCAGGCTGCCGCGCCAGATCTCCTTTACCAGCTGAATCTCTGATGTCGCCAGGGCTTTGATCATCGCCCAAGCTGGCCCTCCGCCATGCTCCCAGAGAATATTGTCTCGAAAGTGCTTATCCCCCCACGCGCTACGGATCAGGCGCACCGCCTCGGCATGCTCTACGCGGCAAAACTCGGCGTATGCCTCGTCGCGGTCAACATACTGCATGAATGCGTTGCCTAACGCGCGGGAGCTGCGCTTGACAAGCAGCTTGTCCGCCATCCAGGCACGCAGCGGTCCGGAGATGTCAGTTCGCAGATTCGGCCGGCGCTGATAGGCCCGCATCAGCACTTCGGGGTGGAGTCGTGGCAAGAAACGCCTCAGAGTTTCGTCGTCCAGCGCTAGCAGCGGCGCCGACTCCTCAAACGGGAGCCGGCCCGACACAGTCAGCGCTCCCGGCCCGCTCAATGCAACCAACTCGAGCGCGGCTGCAGCGGGGGCGACGTGGGTAGCAAGACTGATGACCCGGCGGCGGACGTCCTCGTCGCCGTGACCGAGCCCGATCCGCCAATCCCGCTCGATCGGAGTACAGCCCGCGCCAAACCGACGAACAAGGGTGTCAGCAAGCGTCAGGTCCGGCCAGATATCGTCACGCGCCTGTTTAAAATCAATGCCGGTGATCAGATCTGCGATCTCACTCCCTTCTGGCTCGTTGAGCAAATGCTTGTAGTTTTGGGGCCACTCAGTCATCGGAGCAGCGATCAACAGAGCGACCTGCTCGGAAAGCGGCCTATGTGCGAGCCGGAACGCATCGGTGAAGTCACGGCCGGCATGATTGCTGTTTGCGCTCACCGCGAGGCGGTCAGCCAATGACGTGAGCTCGCTCTCCTCAAAAAATGGAAGGGCGTGAAGCGCATGATCGCGATTCACTTGATCAGGATTCCCACTCCCATCCGTTCTTGCGCCTGCTCGGTTTGCGCGCAGATATGCCCGATAAAGGGCATCGAACCTTTCGGGATGCCAGCGCAGCACCGTCGCGAGCGCCTGCCCGTTGAATTCGAACAGTGTGGGCACATCTTTAGCATTCAGATTGGCAACAGCACCCTCTAGCGCCGCAGCGACTGCTGGATCGAGGTGGGACCACGGATCGGCGGCATAGGCAGACAGCTCTCGAAGCAGAGCTTGGCCGGACGGCGGCGTTCGGTCGAGGACGAAACAAATCCGGTTGCTCCCGCGGTCTCTGCCGCGCGTCAGGTAGGAAGGCAATCTCTTTGTCGGTCCGGCCTTCAGCGTCTCGGCGCTCGCCGCGTCATCGGGTTCGCTCGTTGACCGCAGCAGCATGGCCGCGGCCGTGCGTCCGAGATCGGTATCCAGTGCTTGGAGCCGATGCGCCTCGGTCCGGACGGCAGTCAGGGTTTCGGTATGATCGAGCTCATTGTAACGCAGCAGAGCGAGGATCTCGCGCTCATTCCCGCCATGGCCGGCGGCAGCATGGTTTTCGGCCCAGGCCGCGATGGCGGGAACGAACGAGAGACGCGGTAGAAAACCAACAATCCGGGAGGCTAAGCGCACAGTACCTTGGGGCCAGTCGCTGGTCGGCACACCAATGCGCGGCGCCCACTGTCCGGGTTGGATTTTCTCCAACGCTCGCAAGCGACGGCGCTGTTTGCGACGCTCGCGGTTAACCACGCGATTGTAGGATCGGTCGCCAGAATCGCGATCATCGGACAAGGGAACGACGGATAGCCACCGGCTGATGTGCTGCTCGACCTCGCCGCGCGCGGATGGATGATCATCCCAAAGACAGGCAATGCCCCATGGGAGGAGCCAAGACCCGTCGAAGCTGCCATGCCGCCCACATAGGTCAAGAAAAAGCGTGGGACGGAAAATGTGGAGACGCCGCCAAAAATCCTGACCGGCGTCCCCATGGAATGGCTTTTCTTCCCAGCGCTCGAGCACCGCCATGCATAGCGCGTCCTCGACCGCTGAGTCGACGACCAGCGCAGTCGCGCAGGTCCTCAGAACCTTTTCGACCAGATCGTCGGCATTCCATGGCTCAAGGAACCGGTCGATCTCGACAACGGCGTCCGCCACCGATAACCCCCGAATCTTGTCGGCTAGCGCGAAACCAACCGCATCTGGCAGGGCGGTATCCTTGAAGGTGAGGAGATGCGGCTTGCTCGAATCACGTTCGAACCAGCTCGCTCCGATCAAATCGCCGAGCACGGAACGCATTCGATTGCGGTCATAGCCGCTGATCTCTGCCGCCAGCTCGACGATCGCACCTTGGGTCACCCGGTAAGCCTGCTGTGCAAGCGCTGCCGCCTGTGCCGCCTGCGCCTGCGCGGACACCAGCGCCATGAAGCCATCGCCATCAAGCTCGCCCCCCTTGAGCATGTGCCGGTTGGCAAAGTCGCGAAGCAGCAGTTGCTCGCGGGTTATGCGCTTAAGATCGCCGATCTCCGCTGCGAGGCGCGTTAGATGGAAGGCCGTGCGTGGATGGAGTGCCGCCTCAAGAACCTGCTCCGAAACCACCGTCGTATTGATGCCGCGGGCCGACAGATATACGTCGCGTTCCGCCGTGCCGAACCGCCCCACGGAAACCGGAGCAGTGTCCCGGGGTAGCACTGAGGCAGCTCTGACGCGGCGCACCCAGTCGTCATCGCGACAAGTAATGATCAACCGGAACAGACTACGCCATTCCAGGGCGAACAAAGGCGCCAGCCAACCTTCCCAATCGAAAGGATCGAGTTCGTCAAGGCCATCGACGAGAATGAGCAACTTTGGATCTGACCCCGCCGCAGGATGTGCCCAAAGCCGAAGTCGGCGCTGCCAGAAGCCGCGCGGATCGGACAGATGCAGCCCAGCGTGTTCGCCCAAGGCGACCAACCCATCGAGCACAGCAGCGAGGCCATCGGGTGCGTGCTCAGCACGCTTCGAAGTTATGATGACAGGGATCGGTCCGCCATCACTCGCGGAGAGGTCGCGCATAAGCTCGAGAGCACTCCACGTCTTTCCCATGCCCTCCAGGCCGAGCTGAACCCGCACCTGCTGTGGGCTCGCCCACCAGTTTTGCCCCGATACTAGCAGCTCCGGACGTCCAACGGGCGGAGCCGATGCGAGAAAAGTAGGTGATGCCCCAGCAAGGGTGCGAGCGGTTGCCGGGTCTGTGTAGATCGCTGCGAGGCGGGTGCGGCTGATGCGTTGTACCGCCACAAACCCCGTGTCACCTGCTGAGAGCTGGCATTGCAATTTGCGCCGCGCCATACCGAAATTCGGATCGCTGGCAATTGCCTCGAGCTCGCCGCGAACCGCGGCGAGCTCGGTCCAGCCACTAGCCAGGTCGATGGGCGACGCGCAAAGCAGAGCAAGGCAGGGAAGCCCCGGCTGCAATTCGGACCAATCCAACGCAACGAAACCCCAACCGAGGTTCTCGGCATGAGCTTTTAGCGCTTCGGCTTCCTTGCCGCGCAGGGGCTGCGTGGTTGCAAGAAGCCAGCAGTCTATGCCGCCGAACCAGCGCGAGCACGATCCATTTCACCGAGCAGATACGTTTGGTCGAGCTTAGCGGTATCGCCGTACCGTTTGGCTTGCATTGCTCGTCTCGGACCGCGCCCCGCTGAACCTACCGCGTCGAGCCCATGTTGATCGCCAGACGCCATGAGGCGGAGGGCATCACCAGTTTCGGCGGCCAGCAGCGAGTCGATTAGACCTTCGAAACCTTTGTGCGTTGCGGCCAGCTTGAGCAGGGCGTTGCGAACGGTCTGACGTGGAATCTTGCTCGCCACTGAATGTCGCGACGACGGCAACCGACTAGACTTGCGACTCATGAGACCGAAACCAATCCTCGAATATATGCATCACGATCATCGTCGGGCCGAGGAGCGTGTTATCGACACCCGCAACTTCATAGATACCGGCTAGTTAGCGCGCGTGCTTCTCCTTGGGCTTGCCCCGCCATTTCGTACAATCGACAGATAAGGGTGGATTCTCCGGATTTGCAATCTTGTCAGCGAATACGGTGCGTCTCTCCTCTTCTTTGCGTCCCCAGTTTTCTCGATTCTGGCTGGCCTGACCCGTTAACGGGGACCGAGTGCGCCGTGGCGCTGTGGTGAACCCCCACGCGAATTCACGATCAATTAACCATCTGAATTAACGCCCGTATTTCCATAAACAGAAGCTACCTCCAAACATTTTTCCGTCATCCGGACGCCCATTTTCCCTTCGGTCACTATCGATAGGTTTCAAGTATCGATAGTGATATGTACATGTCAGTTGTACGCACCGTAGAGCAATGCTATGCTGCCTCACGCGCCAAATTGCCGGAGGTTGCGATGCCCCAGATCACCTACAAGATCAGCGAAGCCCGCAAGCATTTCGCCGAGGTGCTCGAACGCGCCAACCACGGCGAGGAAATCATCATCATGCGCGGCAACGAAGTCTATGCCCGCATCGGCCCGGCCGACGGCGGCAAGCGCCCGTTCGGCCTCTTACGCCAGCGTGGCCTGCCGGACGACCTGTTCGACGAGGTCGACGCCGAACAGGCGGCGATCGACGCCGGCGACTGGACCGACGATGTCGGCGTCTGGCAGGGCAAATCCAACGACCGCGAACCCTCCAAGTGAAGGTCCTGCTCGACAGCCACGCGGTTTACTGGTGGACGATCGGCAGCGATCGCCTCTCCGTCACGGCACGCTCCATGATCGAGGACAAGGCCAACACGATTCTTGTCAGCGCCGTCTCCTTCTACGAGCTCGACAACAAGATGCGGCTGAAGAAGCTCGATCTCAAGCCACAAGAGTTGCGCGCCGCCGTCACGGCCAGCGGTTTGCAGACCCTTGCCATCACCGATCTGCATGCCGAACTGGCCGCAAGCTTCGACTGGGATCACCGCGACCCATGGGACCGCCTTCTAGCCGCCCAGACGCGGCTGGAACATTGCACGTTTGTTTCGCTCGACAGCGCTTTCGATGGGGTGCTGCATGAGCGGGTCTGGTAGGCAAGCCGATGAAGATATTGATCGAGGTCGACGAGGCGGCAGAACGGCTGGAAGAGCTGATCGACCTGGCGTCCCAGCGGGATGTAATCTATGTGTGCCGGGGCGGACGGCCTGTAGCTCAGCTCAGCGCCTTCTCAGGGACGAAGGATGATCCCCGCTCGGACGAATTCGCAGGGACTTTTCCTGAGACAGGGCCGACCGCCCCGGGCGGCAAACTGTTCGAGGGTGGAAAAGTCTCTTCGGTCGACCAGGTGTGGATGCTCGCTGCGGAAGGCAAGCCGGGATGGGAACGTGATATGACGTCGGCGCACGATGATCTCTCTGACGAAGACGCGCTGCCGCGATGACTGTCGTGCCATCGACATCGATCCCCAGCCGCGCCGAGGAACTCGACGCGCTCGGCGCCATCCTGCCGTTTGATCGGCGCGATCAGCTCGCCGCGCTGCTGACCGACGACGATGTCGCGACCCTGAAACATCTGGCAGCCGAAGGCACGGGCGACAACACATTGAGGGCCCTTGCCTCCGATCTCGGCTACCTCGAGGCCTGGTGCCAGCTTGCAACCGGCTCTCCCCTCCCCTGGCCGGCGCCGGAATCGCTGCTCTTGAAATTCGTCGCTCATCATCTCTGGGATCCGGTCAAGCGCGCCGAGGATCCGGCGCACGGCATGCCGGCCGACGTCGAGGTCGGATTGCGCGCCGAACACCTGCTCAAGGCCGACGGCCCGCACGCCCCAGGCACGGTGCGGCGGCGGCTGACCTCGTGGTCGATCCTCACCCGCTGGCGCGGCCTGATCGGCGCTTTTGCCGCGCCATCGCTCAAGTCGGCGCTGCGGCTTGCCGTTCGCGCCAGCGCCCGGCCGCGGGAACGCAAGAGCAGGAAGGCAGTCACTGGCGAAGTGCTCGCAAAGCTCCTCGAAACATGCGCCTCCGATCGACTGGTTGACGTGCGCGATCGGGCGCTGCTCCTGACCGCCTTCGCCTCCGGCGGCCGTCGCCGCTCCGAAGTGGCGGGATTGCGCGTCGGGGATCTCGTCGACGAGGAGCCTGTTCAGACGGACCCATCGGATTTCAGCTCCCCTCCCCTCCCCTGCCTGTCGATCCGCCTTGGTCGCACCGAAACGATGACGCATGATGACGACGAACACGTGCTGCTGATCGGTCGACCAGTGAGCGCCCTGAAGCATTGGCTGGCGGAAGCGCAGATCAACGATGGGCCGGTGTTCCGGCGCATCGACCAGTGGGGCAACCTCGATCGTCGGGCGCTGACGCCGCAGTCGGTCAACCTGATCCTGAAAAGTCGCTGCAAACAGGCCGGCCTCGATCCGGCACTATTTTCCGCCCATGGACTTCGGTCCGGCTATCTGACCGAGGCGGCCAACCGCGGTGTTTCCCTGCCGGAAGCGATGCAGCAGTCACTGCACAAATCGGTCACCCAAGCGGCGAGCTACTACAACAACGCGGAACGAAAGAATGGACGAGCGGCCCGGCTAATCGTCTAACCGTGACGACGTACCGAAGAGTGCATCGGCTCGCCTCTCAAACGGCTGCCATTCTTCCGGTTCCGCTTCCGCCTCCGATCTATCGTGCCGGTCAGCACCCGATGCTGCCCTGCCCCAGGCTTCAGCACGCTGCATCAGCGACGCCATCTCTCCCCTCAAGCGATGCGAGCGTTGCAGGTCGGCGGCGTGCTCGGCGTTCTGGCGGGGATCGTAGAATACGGCGATCGCCTCGCCGACTGCCTGTCGTGCCGCCTCCAATTGTCCTTTCAGGCTCTCCAGCTCGGCTTTGGCCGCAAAATACTGT
>NZ_WITC01000096.1 GCF_009601505.1 Sinorhizobium terangae | reverse complement strand
ATAGGCCCGCTCGTCGGCCGGCAGGATGTCGATGCGGCCGACCGGCTGCTCGACATCGGCGATCTCACCACTCAAGAGATTTTGCAGATGCTGTGTCATGCGATCGATCTGCTTGGGTGCCAATCGATTGGCATCAAAATGCCAACGGAAGCTCCCATCCACATCGCAAACCTCAAATGTCAGCACCTCACCGCATTGGGGTGCCCCAGCGCTTCGGCTCGACGTCAGAACGCCAGCGGCAGACCAGCTGTTTGCAGTAATTGTGATGCCAATCGGCCAGGGCCGGCGCGACCGTAGCGCCTTCATAGTGCGCAAGGTCGGGTAGCGCGCGATAAGATCCCGCGCAAAGCTATCGTGTTCCTTCAGCCGATCCCATTCGGCCGCCACTGCCCTGCGCACGGCTGCGAAATCATGGGTTAGATCAATGGTAATTTCCATCGGCACGACGGAAGCGATCTGGGCCTCCCCCGCTGGCAAGCCGGCTCGCGAAGCTTTCGGCGCCGGGGTCCATCCCACTTGAAACTCTGCCTCGCCCGTGACGCGCGCGAGATAGACCAGCCAAGCGGTTAACAGGTGTTCCACACGATCCTTGGCAGGCAGCTCAACCAAGCCACTGGCTCGCTGCCACCAACTCGACTGCCATTTGGGCGGTGCCTCGGCTGGGCAAGAGGACAAGAAAGGGAGCTGCAAGATTTTAAACTGCTCAAGCCGCTGTCGCCAAAAATCCTCTTGAGGTGCTATCTCCTCATGTGCAGCTCTCAGGCTGCGCGCCTGCTCATCGCTCAAGATCGGAAGGCGATCGCCTGCGTCGAGACCGCAGTGCCTCGCGCGAGCAAGCGCGTCCACAGCCTGACCATCCAAGCTGGCAAACCAAACATCAACATCCTGCGTTCCCGTCGCCACACACCAGTGGCTGGGGTGGAGTTCAAGCAGGCAACCGGCCGGAAGACCCGAGCGTCGAGGCAGCACCTCCAAACGCCTGACGATGACAACATCATCGCCCACGAGAGCCTTGGGCAGACACAATGGATTGGGATGATACGGTCCAAAGTCCAAGGCACGTGTCATCGCCGACAAGTCCTGCGCGGATCGATGCCATCGCAGGCAGCCCGCAGCATCCGGGCGTCGATGTCTCGGGAAATAGCTTCTGTCCGCCAGTGCCTGCGGGCGGAGACGGAGCTCTGCATTCGCTAAGCCTGTTAAAAGCTCGCGGAAGCCCTCGACAGCGGCCTCATAACATTTGAGGTTCAAGCTCAGCGCCGTGTCGGTGGGGGCAATCAAAACCTGGCGCTGAACCGCGACATCCCCGGTATCAACACCGTCATCGATCCGATGCCAGGTGATGGCATGTTCGCTCTCCTGGGCCAGCAGTGCCCAGGACGTCGCGTGCGTCCCCGCATATCGCGGCAACGGTCCGTCGTGATAGTTGAAAGCGCCTTGACGCGCTCGTCCGAATACCTCCGCCGGCAATAGGAACGGATTGGCTGCGGAAAAAATCCACTCCACCGGCTCGGTGGCAAGCAACGTCGAGAGCTCTTCAACACTGGCTACAACCGAGATGTTGGCGCAAGCCGCCCAATCGGCGAATATGGTGTCGGCAGATAGCACCGCGCGAATGTCGTGGCCCATCTCCATTGCGAGCTGAGCGCAGCTGATCGCGAGCGTGCCACTGCCAATAAACATGCTCGAGCGTCTCGAAGGGGCTGCAGGGCGTTGCCCGTACCGACCACTTGGTTCGTAAGGGCTTACGTGTTCCGGCGAAGAGCAATGCGTCATCTCTACCCTCCAGCAATTCGCTCACCGGCATTTCCCACCCAAGCGCCGCGCCACGTAGCGGCTCAAACCAGCCGCAGCGGCCAAACGGCTTTCAGGGCCCCCGTTTCCGGCAATCTTGCAGCAAATATCGCTGAATAGACGACCCAGATAGATGCGCAGCTCCTCCAACTCTCGACGTATGCGGCGAAACCCGCAAGCACGAGTGTAGGACCGCAGCACTTGCCGGAGCGCCAGGGAGGACGGCCCTGAGATAGAGGCGTCGTCAGTCGAATAGGCGATCGCTTTGGCTGCATCGTCGCATTCACCGTCCGCTCCAGTTGCCGTTCCCGTGTCGAGCGCCATATTGACACTTGCCTTCAGCATGTCTTGTAAATCGTCAGAACCGATGCGCTGTGCGCTCACGGCCCAGCCGACGCTCTTCGTCAGTGGGCAAGAGCACTGAGCGATGATCTACGGCCTATCGGCAAGGCTCGCTGCATCCAGGTTCGGAATAGGGACTTTGCGGCGATCCGACCGAGTCATAGGGGGGGGCACCCCCTATGCTCTTTAGAGATTATCTCAAATTGAGCTCGAAGCGCCCACCATCACCAAACCGCGGCCAGCACGGAGGCTCCCCAAAACCAACACCAGGGGAAATTGGAACAACTGTGCCCAGTCCTCCTGAAGTTTTGGATGCATCTTCGGGAGTTAGTTCGGACACACCATAGGCTGTCATTTTGGTCTTCATTGTTGTCTCCTTTTCTACGATCAAACGGTCATCCGTCTTGCCCGTCGGCAGTCCCTCCGACGGGTACCGAAAGAGATTCAAGAAACGTGCCAGCTGCACAGGAAGAGCCTCAGAAATCTGTTCTTCGATATTATTCAAAGACTTGCTGAGAGTGGCGACGCGCCCACAGAACATCACCACGTCGCGGACTAGACAAACCCGACAATCTGGTCAACGTGAGGTGCGCCGAGAGCTCTACCGATTAAGGTGACAGACGGGACACGAGTTTTCGCCGCTATGATGCATCCTCTGTTGCACAGGGTGACGTGCGCGGGGTAGCGACTGGCTTCAACGAGCGGGAGGTCACCCGATCCGCATTCGGAGACTTGCGGGAGGTCGGCAAGCATTATGTTCGCACTGCCCGCCCGGGCGAGAGATCACGAGAACGGTTCTTGGTCGCGACAATCGCGCTGCCAGCCTGTGACCGATCAGGAGATCATCGCCGCCATCGGAGCTTCCTTTTGGCGGGCAAGAGAGGGTGCGCTTCGATCGCGATTTAAGGTAGCTGCCCATGGCTTTTCCGAGCGACTTCCTCGGCCAGGAAAACGTTTTCAGCCTGCTGGTTGGGAGCGTCATCGGACTGCTGGCGTGCTCCGTGTGCTGTCAAGTTCATCGGCGGTCTGCGCCAGCTAAGAGCAAATCAGCGGTCAAACAGGAATTCAGGAACGTCTTCGCCATCATGGATGAAGGCCGTTGGCAATCTCTGATCTCCTACTAGATGGAGAAGTACGAGTGTGGGCGTGAGGACGCCATGCGGCGAGCCGTCGAGGAGCGCCAACGCGACGCGAACAGCTGGTAGGCGGTGACTCTCAACCGCGAACGGAGCGGGCCAATCTGGCCGGTTCTTCTGCAACCGGAATGAACTCGGCAGGGGGCACAGGCCTGCTCTCGTCCGTCGGTATAGGCCCCAAGGGCACAACACCGCCACGGCGCTCGTTGCGTGCTTTCCATAGATGTAGCTGCTTGATTTCATCGGCAGCGGCAGCGGGTTAGTTCAATTCAGGTCGATTCAGTTCGTGTGGAAACCGCTCTAAGGCAAGTCTCGTCGAGACCTATGAAATGCGAGACGAATGAAATTTGTTATTTGCAGACGTTCCAATGCTCTAGTTTCTCCTTCAGGCTTGATGAGCACAAATCCTGGCCGGCTTCGGTCATTCCTCGCTTCATACGGCTATAGCGTTCAGAGAATTTGTGGTTTGCGTGTTGTAGCGCTGAAACAGCGGAACGCCCCGAGGGGATCGCTAAGCCGACACAAGCAAAGAGGAGATCCCCAAACTCTTCAAAAAAGGCATTGGAATCACAATTGTCGGCACACTCGCGCAGCTCATCAAGCTCTTCCTGCACCTTGTCCAGAGCAGCAACAATGTCTGGCCAAGCAAACCCTTCGCGAGCGGCATCACTCTGAATTTTCTCAGAGGCAGAAAGTGTATTTGTCATAAGGGCTCGCCCATTTTGATTGGTGAAAAGGTCGGGTGTTGGCATCCAAAGCGACGCCGATTGACAACCAGAACACATGTCCGCCTCGCTAGGCCAAGAGGGCGTGAAATGCGCGCACTAATGTCCACCCATTTTTTGGGCGACGATAGTTACGTGATGTCCGGTTAATGCCAACGGACCGTCCGAATCCGTTAGAGAAGCCAGCGCGTGGGTAGCGGCGCATCCACTTTCACTCCTGTAACGGGTCATTTTTGAGATTGAACCGATACTTCTCAAATACTCTAAATAATCCTCAGGACCTGGAAATTGTATACAAAAGTAATCATCAATTACCGTTTCCACGAAAAAGCCTGCAGATCTGAATGACTCCGCCCATTCCAAGGAAGAGCGTCTGCCGAGGGGATCATTCACAGGCGTATGAAACGGTATGGCCTCCGCATGGAAGCTCGGACCGACCGTCAACGCTACCATGTAGCCATTTTCCTTTAGCCCGCTCCGGGCGGACTCGATAAAAGACCGCAAATTTGCGACGTGATGAAGCACTTGCAATGCTGATATTACTTCAAATTTCCGCTTTTCTGTTACGACGTAATCCTCCAAGTGAGCACAGGCTACCTCCGCCTGAGGGTCGTTGCTAAATCGATCGCGTGCTGCGGAAACCATTCCTTCGGCGCCATCAATCATTGTAATCTCGTTTTTTACGCTCCGTTGGCGGAGGAGTGTCGCAACTTTTCCGTCACCACAACCGACGTCAAGCAGACTGTCCGACGTGTTCAAGATCGAGAGCAGGAGTTGGATCAGCCGATTCCGTACACCACCCCCCTTCTGCACGCGAGAGCTCTTGTGGCTCCAGTGTGCGGAGAGCTTAGAAAACGTTCGATCCACATCCTCTTGGTGAAACGAATATTCTCCATCCATGTTCAAATCTCCTTTCACATGATCGCCCCTTTGGGATGGTGTGGCTGACGGTGTTGGTCACCGTGGTCTCCGGCATGTGCCGGCAGGGCATCGTAACTTAACGGCGACGAGCCAATAGCAGACCGCCGGTCGACTCGGCCGCGTATCCTTGAGCGATTTTGCACCCACAGGTTCATCGCTGCGGCGGGCAGTTCGCGATGATGGCTGGAAGTGATGTCGTGGCGAGCGATATGAACCAGGTTGGCAATCGGATCATGGATGGATACGAGGTGTTGCAAATGTCGCTTTGACTTGAAGCGCTTCATGAGCCGCTCTCGTCGCCGAAATGGCTGATGAGAATTCTCCGCTTGATTGTTCAAGCGTTTGTGAGAGTCGTACTCGACACCCGGCATGATCTCGCGCCTTGCAGCATCGTAGGAGGGAAGCTTGTCGGTAATCATCACTCGTGGTACTTGGCCTCGGCTCTTCAATAGCTTATGGATCAAGCGCTTGCCCGCCTTGGCATTGCAGCGGCTTTGTACCAGAACCTCCAGGACGAACCCGTCTTGATCGACGGCGCGCCAGAACCAGTGCTTCTTGCCTCGGATCGAAATGACGGTCTCATCGAGGTGCCACTTAATCACCGAGACGACCGGATGAGCGGCGGCGGATGTCATTGGCAAAGGCTCACCCAAATTTCTCCGCCAACACCCGGACCGCCTGATGCGAGATGATAATCCAACGCGCAGCCAGCATGTCCCCGACCATCCGCAGGCTGAGAGGAGAACGGAAATAGAGCCAAACGGCGTGGACAATTAGTTCAGCGGGGAAGCGGTGGCGGCGATAAAACGGCTCACGGTTCGTCATAGGTCATCATCCACATCGAATTCCAAGGTCCGTTAACATTACGATGCCGCCAGTGAACATAAGCCTCCTCTTACGGCGCGAGGCGATCAGTGGGCCACGGTTCTCGTTCGCGACGCGTCGCCGGAGAAATTTCAAAATTCGTGCCAATTACGTAGAAAGTGAACCAGGCAAGAATGGCCTTGTAATATCAGCGGTTTAATGTGGAGCAGGAAACTAGGTCGGACTACATTTTGTCGCGGACGCTACAAACATACATATTACCGATCAGCCCGACCGAAAGCGAGGTCGTCTATGTCCTCGATGGTCTGTTCGATCACGACACGAACTCCCCTCCGCGCCTGCATCACAATTCATCTTGGTCGCACTAGAACCACAACGAGCGACGACAGCGAGCACGTGCTTTTGATCGGCCAGCGCACCGCCTTAAGCGATGGCTGACCGAAGCCGAGATCAAGGAACGACCGATCCAGCGCATCGATCAGCGGACAACATCGACCGGCGGGCGCTGACGCCGCAGTCGGTCAACCTGATCCTGAAAAGTCGCTGCAAACAGGCCGGCCTCGATCCGGCACTATTTTCCGCCCATGGACTTCGGTCCGGCTATCTGACCGAGGCGGCCAACCGCGGTGTTTCCCTGCCGGAAGCGATGCAGCAGTCACTGCACAAATCGGTCACCCAAGCGGCGAGCTACTACAACAACGCGGAACGAAAGAATGGACGAGCGGCCCGGCTAATCGTCTAACCGTGACGACGTACCGAAGAGTGCATCGGCTCGCCTCTCAAACGGCTGCCATTCTTCCGGTTCCGCTTCCGCCTCCGATCTATCGTGCCGGTCAGCACCCGATGCTGCCCTGCCCCAGGCTTCAGCACGCTGCATCAGCGACGCCATCTCTCCCCTCAAGCGATGCGAGCGTTGCAGGTCGGCGGCGTGCTCGGCGTTCTGGCGGGGATCGTAGAATACGGCGATCGCCTCGCCGACTGCCTGTCGTGCCGCCTCCAATTGTCCTTTCAGGCTCTCCAGCTCGGCTTTGGCCGCAAAATACTGT
>NZ_WITC01000095.1 GCF_009601505.1 Sinorhizobium terangae | reverse complement strand
TAGAGTCTGTCAGACCTACGTTGAAACGTATCCTGCATGCCTGAGATAGGCGGCGCATTCGTGCGGGCTGAACGCCTTGAGAGCTTCGCCGACGCGCCGCCATGTCGCCTCGACGCTACGCTCGTCGGCCTTGCGCAGCAGGGTCTTGAGTTTGGCGAACATCATCTCGATCGGATTGAGGTCGGGGCTGTAGGGCGGCAGGAAGAACAGATGGGCGCCGGCGTCGCGGATGGCGCTGCGCGCCGGCTTGCCCTTGTGGCTGCCGAGATTGTCGAGGATGACGATATCCCCGGGGTTGAGGGTTGGCGCCAGGCATTGCTCGACCCAGGCGGTGAAGGCAATGCCGTTGATCGGGCCGTCGAGCACGAAGGGTGCGACGATGCGGTCGTGACGCAGCCCGGCGAGGAAGGTCAGCGTCTTCCAATGGCCATGCGGTATTCTGGCGATCAGCGGCTGGCCGCGCTGACACCAGCCGCGGCTGCGCGTCATGTTGGTTTTGACCCAGGTTTCGTCAACGAACACCAGGCGGCGCGGATCAAGTCGATGTTGATGGGTCTTCCAGCGGCTTCGGAAGCGCGCCACCTTCGGCCTGTCCTGCTCGCTGGCGATCAGCGTTTTTTTTAAATGTCTTGCCTTCGCGGCGCAGAAACCGCCAAACGGTGTCATGCGAGACATCGATCCCGGCCGCCTTCAGATCGGCGGCAAGCGCCCGCACCGTCCAATCGGTTTTGGCCGCCAGTCGGCGGTGAACCTCATCGGCCGCCGCGCCCCGCAGCATGGGTTTGACATGGCCCCCCATCTTGGCCGGCGCCAAACCGCGGCCGGACCGGTCGAGCTGGCCGATCCGCACCGCCGTCGCCGCCGATATCCCAAAGCGCAAGGCGGCCGCCCGCACCGTCATGCCTCCGGCCAAAGCGGCGGCGACGCGCTGGCGTAAATCAAGAGAAAGAGGTCGCGCCATCATTGCTGGCCTCCTCACCAGCAATGATCTTGAATCACAATCCCAACAAAAAGGGAATCCTGTTTCGATTCAGCTTAACGCTGACCGACTCTAGAACCTGTATAGTCAGATGCTCGCCGCCACAGCCTCTGCGAGCTCGCGGAGCCCGGCATCCGCGGATGGGCCGACGACCACCAGCGACGCATCGCCTTTCTGCCAGGAGACCAGTCCGAGGTTATCGCGGATATCCTCGCGGAACTGATCCGTTTGCGGCGTGTCGCCACGCTTGAGGAAGCAGATCGCGTAGATATCGCCCTCGCGATCGCGGTAGACGAGTTGGCCGACGGGCTTGCCGTCAACCACCAACAGCCTTGCACCCTCGAAGGTCAGGCCCTTGCTTGCGAGATCCGGGGTCTTGAAGCCAACGCCGACGCTGGAGGCGAGCCAGGTCTCGATCGTCGGTCCGTCCGACGCAGGCGCCTCGACGAGGTGTTCCTTCTGCCGAGAATAGATGCGATGGTAATCGGCGATCTCATCTATCCACGGGCGTACGGAGGCGGTGCTCTCGGGCTCGGCGGCGTAGTGCGCGCTGCCGGCGAGGTAACCCGCGGCACCGCCGAGAAGCAACAACGCCATGGCAGCGGCCAAGGCCCGCGGCCAGATGCGAACCGTCCGCGCCGGCAGGTTCGCAGTCGCGACGCGCTCGGATCTCGGATTAATGCCGGATCCCTGCTTGATCTGGCGCACCAGCGCCAGCGGCACCGGGTCATGGAGGAAGTCCTCGAAGGCCTTGTTGCCAAACGCGCTGCCTGCCTTCAGCTTCTCGAGGACAATCTTGGCGTCCTCGTCACGGGCCAGCAAAGCATCGAGTTCGGCTCTCTCGGCGTCGCCGAGTTCGCCGTCTATATAGGCGGACAACCGAACTTCAAGCGCTTGACCTGTCGTCTGCTGCAATGGTCAGGCCCTCCTTTCGGTATTCTCGGACAGCATGGCGGCGAGCCGCAGGCGGGCGGTGGACAGCCTGCTCATCACGGTGCCAATCGGAATGGCGAGGATATCTGCGGTCTCACGGTAGCTGTGCCCTTCGACATTGATGAGCAGGAATACGCTGGCAAGCCCTTCCGGCATGGACAGGATCATCTTCTGCAACTGGTTGGCATAGACCGCCTTTTCGGCAACAGCTTCCACACGCAACTCGCTCTGGTCGAAAATGTCGACGGCTCCGCCGCCGGCACGGACCTTGCGCTTGCGGACTTCATCGACCCAGAGATTGCGTGTCATGGCATAGACCCAGCTCTCCAGCCGGCCTTCCCCGTTCCACAGGTGGCTGCGTGCGATGGCCCGCTCGCAGGCCTCCTGGACCAGGTCATCGGCATCATTGGCATTGCGCGTCAGCGTCAGCGCAAAGCGGCGCAACTTGGGCAGCAGGCTGACCAAATCCTGTCTGAAGTCTTTCGTCTCTGCCGCTGGGCGCATTGCTCTTCCAATGAGACGTACCGGATCGGGCATCTATTCGCGGTGCGAAATGCACTACCCAATGATATGAAACATTTGATCCGAAGTCTGCAAGGGAAGAGCCGGAACGGAAACAGGTTTTTGCGTTCCGGCGTCAGTTTCCCTCGACGAGCAGGGGCGGCCGTTTCCCGCCCGGCTTGTCAGTAGTGATGACGGAGGCCGCCGAGGGATTGAAGCAGAGCCCTGTAGGCCCAGGTGTTTTCTCCGCCGCGATCACGAATCTCGACGAGCTGCACCTTGGCCTCCTCGATCCGGCCTTGCTCGACCAAGGCCTGGCCGAGATAGGACCGGGCGAGAATATAGTTCTCGTCGGCCTGAAGCGCGCGTTTGTAGTATTGCATGCCGAGTTCCATGCGACCGGCCTTGCGATTGGCGTAGCCGAGATAGTTCAGCACGCGGGCACTGCGTTGATCGCTTACGGCTTCGAGCACCTTGATCGCATTGTCGTACTGGCCGGCATAGGCAAGCTCGCGCGCGGCTTCGAACAGGACGTCGTCGCTGAGGCCGCTTTTCTTCGCGTTGACGCACTGGCCCTTGCGCGTATCCCAGATCTTGCCGTTTTTGCATTGGGTGCTTGTCTTGGTCTTGCGCGGCGGTTCGCTGGTGTCGCCGACGGCCATGGCCGACTGGCCGGCGATCGAAGCCATGAATGCAGCAAGGACAAAGAAAGTCGTCTTCCGGAACATCGTGCCTGTCTCCCTGGAATGTCGCGCAGCGACGGCAACCCGACTGACGCACGCGCGTCGCGCCGGTGCCGAACCCGAACCGCATTATGACGCATGGGCGTGGCAAATTATTCGGCGCGAGCGGAATATTCCCGGAAGGTTTTCGACGTTGCGGGCAGACCGCACCTAGAGAAGGGTGGTTTCGGCGAGTTCGACGCCGGTCCCGTCGGCATTGAGCATGTAGCGCTCGCGGCTGAGATGCCAGTGGCCGGGCTCGCCTGCGATCGAGAAGAGATTGTAGGCGGCCGCCGGCTTGCTGCCGCCCGGCCCCTGTGACGCAGAGGCGATGCCGACGACGGGCACCGGCGCGGTCTGTCCCTTCAGGTAGTAAACCGTGTTGAGATGGGTATGGCCATGCAGCACGAGTTCGGCGCCGCCGGACGAGATGGCCGCTGCAAAACGACGAATGCCGATCATGCGCTTGTGCATCGAGGTCGCGCCGCGGATCGGCGGATGATGGATCAGCACGACTCGGAAGAGGCCGGCCTCGCCTGCTGCCTGCAGCAGGTTGACGGTTGCACGCGCCTGTCGCTGACCGAAGTAGCCGCTCGCGGCGAAGGGTGGTGTGGCGACGGCGGTCGAGCAGCCGATGAGTGCCACGGGGCCGCGCACGCGCACATAAGGAAAGCAATGATGGTCTCGGATCCAGCCGAGCGGCCCCTCGTCGCTGCGCATGTAGGGATACCAGGCGCGTGTCGTCTTCTCGTAGGCACCCGGCACATAGGCGTCGTGGTTGCCCGGTACAACGGAGATGTCCCCGGGGTCGCCCGCCGCCGCAAGCCACGCGGTCACGGCCGCGATCTCCAGGGAAGAGGCGAGGTTCACGAGGTCGCCGGTGATCGCCAGATGGTCCGGATTACGCTTCTCGATGTCATCCATCAGGCAGGCGAGCGTACCGGGAAAGAGATGGCGCGCTCGGTTTCTGTGCCAGTTGACGAAACCGGTGATCCGCTTGGAAGCAAGTTCCCTCAGGGACAGATCTGGGAGCGGTCCGAGATGAACGTCCGAAATATGCGCAAGTTTGAACATCGCCCCCGTCTAGCGCATATTCCATCCGAGTGGAATCACGATTTCGGGTGAATGCCGCTCGCCCAAGGAGACACGCGTTTGAAGCAGCAGCGACCGGCGGAACTGCGCAACTGGCGAATTCGCCTGCTGACGCGGTTCGCACATGCCTATTTTGCGATCTCGCGCGGCATGACGCTTGGCGTGCGCGCCGCCTGCTTCGACCGCGAAGGGCGCATCTTCCTCGTCAGGCATTCCTATCTTCCCGGCTGGCACATGCCGGGTGGCGGCCTCGATCGCCATGAGACTGCGGTGGAGGGGCTCGCCCGCGAACTCCGGGAAGAAGGCAATCTGGAACTGACCTCACCGCCGCTGCTGGTGCAGGTCTACTACAACCGGGGCACCAGCAAGCGCGATCACGTCATCTTCTTTCGTTGCGACAACGTCCGTCAGCAACGGCCAAAGGTTCCCGACCTGGAGATAGCTGCCTCCGGCTTCTTCGCGCTTGACGAACTGCCGAAGGACACGACCGCCGCGACGCGCCGGCGGATTGCAGAACTTGCCGGAACGGAGGCGCCGGACACGTTCTGGTAAGGGTCAGCGGGTGCCGGCGGCGAGGCGCCGTGCAGTCTCATTTGAACCTGCAGCGCGATCGAGCCGATCGCGACCGTGCGGCGTCGTAAGGTCCACCACCGGGCCCGCCGGCACGACGCCTGTCGGGTTGATCATCGTGTGGCTGCGGTAATAGTGCTGCTTGATGTGGTGCAAGTTCACAGTGTCGGACACGCCCGGCACCTGGTAGAGGTCGCGCAGGTACCCGTAAAGGTTCGGGTAGTCAGCAATGCGCCGAATGTTGCACTTGAAGTGGCCGACATAGACCGGATCGAACCGCACCAGCGTTGTGAAAAGGCGCCAGTCGGCCTCGGTGATCCGATCTCCCATAAGATAACGCTGCGAGGAGAGACGGCCTTCCAGCTCGTCCAACATGGCGAACAGGGCCTTGACGCTCTCGTCATAGGCCTGCTGACTGGTGGCGAACCCCGCCTTGTAGACGCCGTTGTTTACCGCGTCATAGACCCGCGCGTTAAGCTCGTCGATTTCGCCGCGCAGTTCCGCGGGGCAGAAATCCTCGCTCGAGCCGGTAAGACGATCGAAGGCCGAATTGAACATGCGGATGATTTCGGCCGATTCATTCGAGACGATGGTGTTCTTCTTCTTGTCCCAAAGCACGGGCACCGTCACGCGTCCGGAATAGTTGGGATCGGCGCGCACATAAATCTGCCAAAGCGCGTCGGAACCGAAGAGATGGTCCACGGTGCCGCCGTTCTCGCCCTTGAACTCCCAGCCGTTGGAGAGCATCAGCGGATCGACGACGGAGACCGAAATGATCTCCTCAAGCTTCTTGAGCTTGCGGAAAATCAGCGTGCGATGCGCCCAGGGACATGCAAGCGAGACATAGAGATGGTAGCGGTCCGGCTCGGCAGCAAAGCCGCCTTCGCCGGACGGGCCCGGCGATCCGTCGGCAGTGATCCAATTGCGAAACTGCGACTCGCTGCGCTTGAAATGGCCCTTCGTCGTCTTGGTGTCGTACCAGACGTCCTGCCAGGCTCCGTTGACCAACCTGCCCATGCATGAGCTCCTTCATGTTTTCTCTTACCATTGATAGATAACGCAGCAGCGGGGCGGTGATAGGTGTCAAATTCTGAACACTGCGTTTTGGGCTTTGACAGGCGGCAATTTTCTGCTATCGCGATCAGGCAATTTTTCGTGTTCGGAACGATCGTAACCATGATCCTGTCGGGAAGCCTGCGACGACGCTGATGCTGCCAACGCCCCTTTCGGGGGCGCGCCATCCCTATTGTCCGTCCGCATGCTTGGTTCTCGATATCCATGAAAAAGCACGACATCGTCTATCTGACTGAAGACGCGTCACACGACGCAGCCATCGAAATCATCAACGAAGAAGCCTTCGGACCCGGGCGGTTCGTGCGCGCCGCCGCCCGGATTCGCGAGCAGGGTCCCCATGACCGTTCGCTGTCCTTCATCTGCGCCGACAATGGCGAGACGATCGCCTCCGTGCGGATGACGCCGGTCATGGCCGGGTCGGTGAGGGGGCACCTGCTTGGCCCGCTCGCCGTGCGGCCCTCGCACAAGAACCGGGGCATTGGCCGCGAGCTCGTGCGCATTGCCGTCGAAGCTGCGCGGCGGAAGGGTTCGGAAGCGGTGATCCTCGTCGGTGACCCGCCCTATTACCAGCCGCTCGGCTTCGAGAAGGTACACTACGGTGCGCTCGAATTTCCAGGGCCTGTCGACCCGGCAAGGGTTCTGGTGGTGCCGATGGCGGCTGATGTCCACGCGCGGCTAAGCGGCATGATCTGCTGGCGGGACGACAGCGTTGCACCGGTGACCGAACTCGCCGCAGAGACGCAGGCCGAGGGCGCTGCCGCCTGATTCGACGCGCATCTATGATGGTGTGCACTCAGATCGACTTGCGCGTGAAAACGTCGAGCCCGTGGCCTCCGACATCCCGTTCATGGAGCGACCAGCCAAGCCTCTGGTAGAAAGGCCTTTTTGCCGGGACGGCACAAAGGTAGACGGTATCGGCGCCGGCTGCGAATGCGGCGCGTGCGGCATGGCTGACGATGGTACCGCCGATGCCCTGCCGCCGGAACATTTCGTCCACCCAGACGGCGGCGACCCAGGGCGTGAAGTGCGGCCGCTCCTCCATGTCGGAAGCGATGACCGAGGCCGTGCCCATGAAGGTCGGACCGCGGTGAGCGACCAAGGCAACGGGTACCGGTCCGCTTCCGAGATTCTCTCGGGCCAGATCGGTAACATGCTCCAACGGCACGCCCTTCGGCTTCCACCAGGCCCGCCAGACCCGATCAGCGACATCCGCTGCAAAGTGCGGCACGGCACGCAGGTCCGCGATCGTTATCTCGCTGCTGGTCACCGACCCTCGCGATACCAGGTGGATGAGATCAGGAAGAGCAGGGCGGCGAGGCCAAAGAGACCGCCGAACAGGGACAGGGAGTTGATGCCCTTCAGCACCGTCTCGTCCGTCATGCGCAGCGAGAGGCGTTCGTCGTCGGCCACCCGGACTGCGCCACGCACCGGCAAGATCGAGGGAAGATCGACCGGGCCATCGGCATCCGCCAGCCGCCGCACGAGGCCCTTGGTTTTATCCGCCCAGGGACGGAGCTTTTCCTCGGTGGAGATCGCTGCTTTGAATTCCGGTGCATCGACATTGCCGACATGGACGAGCGTCGTGAGCTCGTCATTGGCCACTTCGAAGAGGCCGGTTTCCGTCGTTTTGACTTCGGCCTTGTAGAGGCCCGGTTCACGCTCCGTCAGCGTGACCTCTTCGGTCTTGCCCGATGGATAGGTGAGCGTCGCCTGGCCGGGATCGCCTTCGATCGTCTGCCGGGTAATTTCCAGCGTGCGGCCGGAGGCGCGCGCCGTCAGCGCCTCTTCTTCGAGCGCCGGTTCCTGCATCAGCCAGTGGGCCGTGCGCCGATAAAGCGAAACATGCGGTCCGCCGCCTTCAAATCCGCGCGCCCACAGCCAACCCTGGTCGGACAAAAGCATCGCCACACGCCCCTTGCCGACGCGGTTGAGAACGAGCAGCGGCTTTCCGTCGGCCGCTTCCATAACCGTCTGCCCGAGCGGACGGTCCACGTCGACGGTACGGAACCACCGACCCCAGCGCGGCGGCTCGCTCGCCGCGCCTTCGAGACCGCGCGTGACCGGATGCTTCTTTCCCTCCTCCGATAGGCGGGGGAAAAACGCCTTGTCATTCATGGCGCCGGTGGGGGTCGCGGGCAGGACTGCCGAGAGCGGCGTGGCAGCAATCGAGTCGTCGCCGGCATGTTCCGGGCCGGCGGCGATCAACAGGGCGCCACCGTTCTGCACATATTGCGCGATGTTGTCGTAGTAGAGAATCGGCAGCACGCCGCGATGCTGGTAGCGGTCGAAGATGATCAGGTCGAACTCGCTGATCTTGTCGACGAAGAGCTCGCGTGTCGGAAAGGCGATCAGCGAGAGTTCGTTGATCGGGGTGCCATCCTGCTTTTCCGGTGGACGCAGAATGGTGAAATGGACGAGATCGACCGCCGCGTCGGACTTCAGCAGGTTGCGCCAGGCGCGCTCGCCCGCATGCGGCTCACCCGAAACGAGGAGCACGCGCAGGTTCTCGCGAATGCCGTCGAGCACGTGGACGGCGCGGTTGTTGACCTCGGTCACTTCGCCGGCGAGGGGGTTCACCGCGAATTCGAGGATGTTGTTGCCGCCGCGCGGTACGGTGAAGCTGAAGGGCACGTCGGTGCCCGGCTCCGCATGCTCGGTCGCGATCTCGTTGCCGTTGAGGCGGATCGTCACTTCGGCGCCACCGCCAGGAGCGGCGCCGTCGTCGACGACACGGAAGGTCATCTTCTGCTGTTCGCCGACGATGCCGAAGCGCGGCGCGCTGACGATTTCGATACGGCGATCGAATTCATCCGGCTTGCCGGTGATCAGGCCATGGATCGGCGCATCGAAGCCGAGCTTCTGATTGACGTCGGGAACGTCGTGGATCTGTCCGTCGGTGATGAAGACGGCGCCGCCGACCCGCGCCGGCGGCACGTCGGCAAGCGCGGTCGCCAATGCGCCGAAGAGCTTCGTCGAAGGCGCCTCGGTTTCGGCACTATCCGCGGCCTCGACGATGCGGGTCTCGATCTGTGGAAAACGTGAGAGGCGATCCTTGAGATCGGCAAGCGCCTTGTCGGTCTGTTCGCGGCGACCGTCATTGTTCTGACTTTGGCTGCGGTCGACGACGACGGCAACGATGGTCGAAAGCGGCTCGCGCTCCTCCTGGAAAACCGATGGGTTGGCAATCGCCAGGCAGAACGCCGCCAGCGCCGCCGTTCTCAACCAGGCACCGCGAACGCGACGCCACAGGCCGAGTGCCGCGAGCGCGACCGCCGCAAGGATCAGCGCCGCGAGATAGGGCCAGGGGAGAAATGGTGCAAAGTCGACGGTCATCGAACGGTCCTCACTGACCGAGCCGCTCGAGCAGGGCGGGCACGTGCACCTGGTCGGCTTTGTAGTTGCCGGTCAGCATATACATCATGATGTTGACGCCGGAGCGGAACGCGTATTCGCGCTGCATCTCGTCCGGCGGAACGGTTGGCAGGAGCGCGACGCCGTTCGTGTCCACGGCCCAGGCGCCGGCAAAGTCGTTGCCGGTGATCATGATCGGCGTGACGCCGTCTCCTGACCGGGCCGGGCGGTCGCTTGGCCCTTCGCGATTGTCGAATTGCGCCTCGATCCAGAGAGGGCTGCCGGTGTAGCGGCCCGGAAAATTCGTGAGCAGATAGAAGGCCTTGGTCAGCACATGGTCGCTCGGAACGGGCTCCAGCGGTGGAATGTCGAGATTGGCTAGGATCGCCTGTAGCCGTTCGCTGTTCGGGCTCGTCCCGTTCGACGAGGCGCCGAGCGAGGAGAACTGGTCGCGGGTGTCGAAGAGCACTGTGCCGCCTGCGCGCATATAGGCGTCGATGCGGCTGACGGCCTGCGGGCTCGGCATCGGCGCATTGGCGGAGATCGGCCAATAGATGATTGGATAGAAGTTGAGTTCGTCCTTGGAAATGTCGAGCCCGACGGGCGCGCCCGGCTCGAGCGTCGTGCGATAGGTCAGGAAATCGGTAAGGCCCGTGAGACCGCGTTCGGAGAGACGATCGACCTCGTCTTCCCCGGTGACGACATAGGCGAGATGGGTCGTATCGAGGTGTTCGAGGATCTGTTGGTCGTCCGGACGGGTGTCATCCGCCAACGCTTGCGGCGGCAGGAGGACAAGGGTGCCACACAGCACGAAGAGGGCTGCGGTGGCGCTCCTTGCCATCCGTATGCGCGAAAAGGCTCCGCCCATGAAGAGAACGACGATGGCGTCGGTAAGGAGCAGAAGCAGTGCCAGCGTCAAGAGAGCAGGCTTCAGCGACCAGCTTTCCTCGCCGGTCAGCCGTTCTGAGCTGTGCGGGCCCGCCGCCGCCATGTCGATCGGCTTGAGTTGCGCGTCGCGCGGAAGCAGGTTCAACGCCGTGAAACCGTCTTCGGAACCGTAGAGCCCCGGCGGGTTTTCCGGAGTTGCAAGCGGCGCCTTGCCGGGAGCGACGTTAAGCGGCCGCGCATTGCCGGTTTCGGCAACAAGGACGCCGTCGGCGTTCAGCAGCCGGTAGGGTGCCAGCGTCTGCGCCTGCACCTTGCCTTCGCTTGCGACGCCGCCGCTGCGCGAAAGCTGCACACTGCGGCGGAGCATTTCAACGAAATGCCCGGAAATCGGCAGGTTCGACCAGGTTGCCTCGGCGCTGACATGGAAGAGGATGATGCGTCCAGATCCCTGGACCGCCGTCGTCACCAAGGGCGTTCCATCCGCGAGATTTGCCCAGGTCCGCTCGGCGAGGTCAGCCGTAGGTTCGGCCAGGACCTGCCGCTTGACGAGAATATCGGTCGGACGTGGCATGCCGGCAAAGGGGCCGTTGCCAGGATAGTCGGCGAGCGGCTGCGGCTCGGACCAGGAAAGCGCTCCGCCAAGCGCCCGCTCACCTTGCCTCAGCGGCACGGGGACGAGCGGATCGTCGGCCGGTGCCGCCGCAAGCCGCGGCCCGGCAAAGCGGATCAACGTGCCGCCATTATCGATCCACTTCTTCATGAGCGGATACATCTCTTCCGGCAAGCGGCCGATGTCGGCCATGATCAGGACCGAGGGCCGTTGTTCCAGAAGTTCCGGAATGGCAACGGCAAGGTCGGTCTCGCGCGGTTCGATGAGATCGGCATAGGGAGCCAACGCCCGGTTGATGTAGTAGAGCGGCGACAGCAGGGGCTGGGAAAGATCGCGAGCCTCGCCGCTCAGGAGAGCGACGCGACGGCGGCGGAAGCCATCGTCGAGCAAGTGGACGCTGCCTGCGGTCGCGGCGCCTTCGATGCCGATGCGGGCGAAATCGTTGCGCAGCTCGAAGGGCGCGGCGATCGTTCCCTTCGCAACCGCTTCACCGGGCGCGAAATCGATCGCGCCATCGGCGATGGCGCGGCCACGCGTATCGTAAGCGACGATCGACACGGAACGGCGATCATCGGTTTTCAACCGGCTCGCGGTCACCGACATGCCGGCGTTTTCGTTGCTGCTGTCGGTCAGCGCTATCGCTTGACTGCCGTCGGCCTCGATCACCCGGAGGTTGGCCGCGCCAAGTCCGGCAAGTGCCTCCATCGTCTTGCCGTCAACAGCTTCGATGCCGTCTGTAACGAAGGCGAGCGTGCCGGGTGCTGAGCCCTTGAAGGTCGTCCGCATGGCCGCGATCGCGGAGCGGCGATCGGCCGGAAGCGGTTCGGGCGACGCGGCAGCCAGGCGGTTGCGCGCGGCTCCGGCCGATCCCGGCGTCGCATTATGCTGTCGCTCGCCGGTGAAAACGATCGAGACGGCAAGGTCTCTCGACTCCGCGTCGTCGATGAGCGCCGAGGCAGCCTCGACCCGCCGCTCCCAATCGGGCGCCGTCGCCCAGCTGTTGTCGATCAAAAGCGCGAGCGGGCCGGAGGACGCGAGCGTGTTGGTGCGCGGATTGAAGACCGGATCGGCGATCGCGAAAATGACGGCGGTCGCCATCATCATCCTGAGAAGCGTCAGCCACCAGGGGCTCTTCGACGGGGTCTCCTCGCGCTTCAGAACCGAGGCGAGGATGCGCAGCGGTGGAAAGACCTCGGCCGCTGGTCGAGGCGGCGTCATCCGCAAAAGCCACCAGATCACCGGCAGCGCGACAAGCGCGGCCAGCATGGCAGGATTGGCGAAGACGAAGGAAAGGCCGCCGATCATAGCAGACCTCCATGCGTTGCGCGTCCAGGCATTCCGGAAAGATACATGTGCACGGCAACCAGCGCCTCGGAGGCGGGGCGGTCGGTCCTATGCGGGATGAAGGTCCAGCCGAGATGCCTGAGGCTCGAGCCCAGGCTGTCGCGGCGGGCGAGATAGGCGCGCTGATAATCCTCCTGCAGGATCTCTGCGCGTCCGGCGGTCAGCTTTTCGCCGGTCTCCGGGTCGGTGAATTCGGTTCGCCCGGCATAGGGGAAGACTTCCTCGGCCGGGTCGGCGATCTCGACCATATGGCCGCGGAAACCGCGGCGGGCGAGCGGAGCAAGACGCTCCATCACCTTGTCGGCCGGGTCGAGAAAATCGCCTATCAGCACCAGATCGCTGGCATTGCGGATCATGCTGGTCTCGGGCAGGCCCTCGGAAAGCTGGCTCAGCATGATCGCCGTTGCCAATCGTTCGGCTGCATTGCGCGCGGAGACCGGCTCCATGACGCCGGGGCAGCCGATCCGCTCGCCGGAGCGGGCGAGAATTTCCGCAAGCGCCAGCATCAGCACCAGTGCACGGCTTTCCTTCGAAACCGCGCCGAGCGTCGACTTGTACATCATCGAGGGGGATAGGTCCGCCCAAAGCCAGATGGTATGGGCCGCCTCCCATTCGCGGTCGCGGACATAGGTATGGTCGTCGCGGGCGGAGCGGCGCCAGTCGATGCGAGACAGGCTTTCGCCCTCGCTATAGGGGCGGAACTGCCAGAAATTTTCGCCGATACCCCGCTTGCGCCGGCCATGCCACCCGGAGATCACCGTGTTGGCAATCCTGCGAGCTTCGACAAGGCAGTCCGGAACGAGCATTGCGCGCTGTTGAGCGCGCGACAGGACTTCGCCGGAGGGGGTACGCGCGACTATGTGCCCGATCGAGGCCATGCATTAACCCTTGGCTCTTTTCACCAGGCCGTCGATGACGTCGCGCACAGTCATGCCTTCCGCACGGGCGGCGAAGGTGAGCGCCATGCGGTGCTGCAGCACGGGTTCGGCAAGAGCCAGGATATCGTCGGCGGAAGGCGCCAGGCGGCCGTCATAGAGGGCGCGCGCACGGGCGCACAGCATCAGGGCCTGGCCTGCACGCGGACCTGGGCCCCAGGCGACATTCTTGTCGGTGGTCGAGTTGCCGTTGCCCGGGCGGGCAGAGCGCACGAGCGACAGGATGGCATCGACCACCTTCTCGCCGACCGGCATCTGGCGGATCAGACTCTGGATCTGCAGGAGGCGCTGGGCGTCGATCACCGGTCGCGCTTCGGCTTCAGCGACGCCGGTCGTTTCCAGGAGGATTTGCCGTTCGGCGGCAAGCTCGGGGTAGCCGACATCGACCTGCATCAGGAAACGGTCGAGCTGCGCTTCCGGCAGGGGGTAGGTTCCCTCCTGCTCGAGCGGGTTCTGGGTCGCGAGCACGTGGAACGGCTGGGGCAGGTCCTTGCGGACGCCGGCAACAGTGATGTGGTACTCCTGCATGGCCTGCAACAGCGCCGACTGCGTGCGCGGCGAGGCGCGGTTGATCTCGTCCGCCATCAGCAGCTGGGTGAATATCGGGCCGGGGACGAAACGAAACGACCGATAGCCCGCGGCGTCCTGGTCCATCACTTCCGAGCCCAGAATGTCGGAAGGCATCAGGTCGGGCGTGAACTGGATACGGCTGTTGTCGAGCCCGAGCACGGTACCGAGCGTGGCAACGAGTTTGGTCTTGGCAAGGCCCGGCACGCCAACGAGCAGCGCATGGCCGCCGGACAGCACGGCGAGCAGCGTCTGCTCGATCACGCTTTCCTGGCCGAAGATCACCTTGCCGACTTCGGCGCGTATGAGCGCGATCTCACCCAGTGCGGCTTCCGCGGCCGCGACGATTGCCTTCTCGTCGGCCGCATCTGTCGCGCTTTTCATAACACTCATCGCAATTCTCCCAGATCGTCGCTGCTGAACCGAATCGCCATTGCCTGATATTCAGTCCGTATTTTTCAATTTAGACCCTGGCAGGCGGCTGACAAGCCGCCGCCAACGCACTATGTCGTGAGCTTGCAGGACGCTCGCCGTGCATCCCGCATGCTCGTCGATGCGGACGGAATGCCCCAAAACCGGAGGCCGGAGCATCCCTCGCACGTTCGTCTGAACGCGTTATGCTTCAAAAGCAAGATCAGGACCAAACGGGACGGAACGATGGCAGAGGCCAAGATTCAGCAAACGGGCGACGCGGCCGGCCTTGCCGCGCTGATTGCCCGCGCCGCCGGCGAGAGGGGCGGTGAAGCGCGGGGATTGCCGCCGGTCGACCGTTGGAATCCGCCGTTTTGCGGCGACATCGACATGGAAATCCGTGGCGACGGAACGTGGTTCTACATGGGAACACCGATCGGTCGCCAGCCGCTCGTCCGGCTGTTTTCCACCGTGCTCCGCAAGGACGAGGACGGCAGGACCTACCTCGTCACGCCAGTGGAAAAGGTCGGCATCCGCATTGCGGACGCTCCGTTCATCGCCGTGGAGATGAGCGTTACTGACAAGGATGGCGAAAATGTCCTGACATTTCGCACCAATGTTGGCGATGTGGTGGAAGCCGGGCCGGAGCATCCCCTCCGCTTCGTCGTCCACGGCGAAAATCGCGAACTGAAGCCCTACCTTCATGTGCGTGGGCGGCTTGAGGCGCTCGTATCGAGGCCGGTCATGTATGACATTGTCGAACTGGGCGAAACGGTCGAGATCGATGGCGTCGACATGTTCTGCGTCAAATCGTCCGGCGCCACCTTTCCGATCATGCCGGCGGCGGAGCTGGAAGCCCTCTCGCAATGACAAATCATCCCTTTTCCGCCGACGAGTTTCGCCGCAGGGCGCTCGCCCAGGCCGGTGGGCCGGTCGAGACGGCCTGGCGCGATCACGGCGATTTCCTGCTCAATCCGGGCATCGTGCCCTACCTCGAAACTCTCCATTTGAAGGACGCGGCCGTGCTTGTGCCGGTCGTCGACGATGGCGAAGACGCGAGCGTGATCTTTACCCAGCGGACGTCGACGTTGCGCAAGCACTCGGGTCAGGTGGCCTTTCCGGGCGGGGCCGTCGATCCCGAGGATCAGTCCATCGAAGTTGCGGCGCTCCGCGAGGCGCAGGAGGAGATCGGCCTCGACCCCCGCTTCGTCGAGACGATCGGCCGTCTGCCGCACTATATGGCCATGTCGGGCTTCCGCATCACGCCGGTGCTCGCGGTCGTGCAGCCGGGGTTCGAACTCGCGCCCAATCCGGAAGAGGTGGAAAGCGTGTTCGAAGTGCCGCTTTCTTTCTTGATGAACCCTGTCAATCACGGGCGCGGACGCAGCCATTGGCAGGGTGCGGAGCGGCAGTTCTACCGCATGCCTTATGGCGAACGGAATATTTGGGGGATTACCGCGGGGATCGTCCGCATGCTCTACGAAAGGCTTTATGCATGACTTCCGTTGCCGCTGAGGCGTGGTTTCAGGCTCCCTCGCTCCGGCGTGTTTTCGACGTCCTGGACGTCGACGGCGGCGAGGTGCGTGTGGTCGGCGGCGCGATCCGCAACAGCCTCATGGGACTGCCGGCCGGCGATGTCGACATGGCGACCACCTGGCGGCCCGAGGATGTTGCTGAACGGGCGAAGGCAGCGGGCATCAAGGTCGTGCCGACCGGTGTCGAGCATGGCACGGTCACCCTCGTCATCGACGGGACGCCCTATGAAGTGACGACGCTGCGGCGCGACGTTGCAACCGACGGGCGCCGCGCCGAAGTGGCTTTCGGGACCGACTGGCGGGCGGATGCGGAGCGCCGTGACTTTACGATCAATGCGCTTTATGCGGACAGCAATGGTCAAGTAATCGACCATGTCGGCGGCCTTGCCGATCTCGAGAGCCGGACGCTGCGTTTCATCGGCAATGCCGCCGAGCGCGTCCGGGAGGATTACCTGCGCATCCTGCGCTTCTTCCGGTTCTTTGCCTATTACGGCGCCGGCCGACCCGACGCAGATGGGCTGCGGGCCTGCGCACAGGCGCGTGCGAAGCTCTCGACGCTTTCGGCGGAACGGGTCTGGTCCGAAACGAAGAAACTGCTCGCCGCCGATGACCCAGGTCGCGCACTGCTGTGGATGCGCCAAGCGGGCGTGCTCTCCGAAATCCTGCCGGAGACCGAGAAGTGGGGCATTGACGCCATTCCCGGCCTGATTGCCGCCGAGAAGGCCTTCTCCTGGAAGCCGGATCCGCTGCTCAGGCTGGCGGCGATCGTTCCGCCGGATGCGGAACGGCTCGATGCCATGGCGGCGCGATTGCGTCTATCGAAGGCGGAGGCCGCCTATTTCGCGCGGTTTGCCACTGCACCGGCGGTTCCCGCAACGCTCGCGGATGCGGCTCTCGATCGCCAGCTTTATCGCTCCGGCGCTGACGGGATCACTACGCGTCTGCGGCTTGCTCTCGCATCGTCGCGCCGCCTGTCCGAAAACGATCCGTCGCTCCTTCCCGAAACGGCCGCGTTTCAGCGGCTTCTTTCGCGTGCGATGAAGTGGCAGCGCCCGGTCTTTCCTTTGACCGGAGCCGATGTCCTGAAGGCCGGCATTCCGGCCGGTCCCAAGGTCGGCGAGGTGCTGTCCGAGCTCGAAAATTTCTGGATCGAGCGCAATTTCGCTCCCGGCCGGGCAGCGCTCGCAGCCCGGCTCGAATCGATGGTGCGCGATTCGACGTGACAACCCAAGTAACGTCGGCGGAGCGATACCGCTCCGCGGTCCATCCGATCCGAAGGCAGCAAAGGGCGCTTGCCCCGCTCCGGTCAGGCGGCCTTGCTTTCGTCCACGATACGAACCTTGATGTTGTCGATCATGTTCTCGCGGATGACCGTTTCGCCATGGGTCACGCGCATGTGCTCCACAACGCGACGGACGATTTCCGCATCATTGTCGGCGCGGGTGTGCCATTCACAACCCGGGACGAGCGAACCGCATTCAAACAAGCGCATGGTGGCCCTCCTTCCTCTGCTGCTGGCTCTCCTGCATGTTTCCTTAGCCGATTTTGGGGTAAAAACATGCAGCAATTCAAGGCGCTACAGCGTCCTTTCCGCGTCTCGAAAGGCGCACGACGCCGCACGCGCAGCTACGCCCCATTGCGTGCCTTGCAAATTCAAGCGCAACATTAACACCGACGCCGCCAAATTGTTCCGCATGCCCTGCGGAGATTTTGCAAGGCCTTGCGGTTTGCGGCGGGGAGGGTGAGCTTTCTGACGGCAACGCGAAGAAACCTCTATAGAATTGCACATTGTTGATGGTATGGCTTTGCCTCCCATGAGACTCGCAGAGGCTATTTTTTCGTCATGACCGCGACCGTTCAATCGGAACTGATTTCCTCCATCCGGAGCATTCCGGATTACCCGAAGCCAGGCGTCATGTTTCGCGATATCACGACATTGCTCGGCAATCCGAGGGCTTTCCGCCGCGCGATCGACGAACTCGTTCACCCCTATGCTGGAACCAAAATCGAGAAGATCGCCGGCATCGAGGCGCGTGGGTTCATCTTGGGCGGTGCGATCGCCCACCAGCTTTCGGCCGGCTTCGTGCCGATCCGAAAGAAGGGCAAGCTGCCGCACGATACGGTTCGCATCGCCTACAGCCTCGAATACGGCGTGGACGAGATGGAAATGCACAGGGATGCGATCCAACCGGGCGAGAAGGTGATCCTGGTCGATGACCTGATCGCCACCGGCGGGACCGCCGAAGGCGCCGTCAAGCTTCTGCAGCAGATGGGAGCGGATATCGTGGCTGCTTGCTTCATCATCGATCTGCCAGAGCTTGGCGGGCGCAGGAAGCTCGAAGCCCTCGGCGTCAATGTCCGCACACTGATCGAATTCGCGGGACATTGAAGCACTGGCGTATGGGCGGCGCGCAACGCGCCAACCTCAGGTGAATTCGATCACCTTGCTTTCGAACTGGATGACGGTTTCGCCGTGCTGGTTCTCGCCTTCGCAAAGAATGGTGTTGATGCGCCATCCGGGTCTCGACGCGACGCTCCGCGCTTCGAGAAAGGTGACGGCGTAGGTTATCGTGTCGCCGGCATAGACCGGCTTCAGCCACTTGAGTTCGCGAAAGCCGGGTGAGGGGCCGAGGTTCGGCGCGTGCAGCCCCTCGGCCGCCAGGCGTCGGATCTCATCCCTCCAGAACCGCACGAAACATTGCATCCAGCCGGCGCTCGTGTGCCAACCGGACGCGCAAAGCCCGCCGAAAAGCGAGTGCTTGGCCTCTTCCGCGTCGAGGTGGAATGACTGCGGGTCGAAGTTGCGCGCGAAGCGGACGATGTCTTCTGCCGTAAATGTCAGACTGCCGATCACGGTTTTTCGGCCGGCTGCGTAGAGTTCCGCCAATGTCATCACAACCGCTGCCCCCGGTCGCGGCGGCGGAAAAGGACGGAGCATTCCGAAACCGCGATCGCTTCCCCCGTCTGGTTATTGATCTCATTGCGGAACTTGACGATGCCGACGTCAGGTTTCGACTTCGACTGCCGGGCGCCGAGCACCAGGCTGAAGCCTGTCAGCACGTCGCCTGCGATCACCGGTTTCTTCCAATCCATGAAGTCGATGCCCGGCGAGCCTTGAGAGGAGGAATTGCCGAGAAAGGCGTCGATCATCATACGCATGCCGATCGCGCTCGTGTGCCAGCCCGAGGCGGAGAGCCCGCCGAGAATGCTACGCTTGCCGGCCTCTTCATCCAAGTGCATCGGCTGCGGATCGAATTCGCTGGCGAAGGCGATGATGTCGGGCGCCTGCACGGCGACCGGATGATAGTCGAAGCGCCGCCCTGGCGTGAAGTCTTCGAAATAGAGCATGCCGGCCTCCCTCGTTGCCGGAGATGTGCTGCTATGCGGCTCTACCGTATGTTTCCTCAAATCGAAGACAATTTAAGGACGGCGCTGTGCCGCATAGCCACCGCGTCAGGTGTTGAAGCGGAAATGGATGACGTCGCCGTCCTGGACGACGTACTCCTTGCCTTCGTCGCGCGCCTTGCCGGCTTCTTTCGCGCCGGTTTCGCCGCCGAGCGAAATATAGTCATCATAAGCGATGGTGTTCGCACGAATAAAGCCGCGCTCGAAATCCGTGTGGATAACGCCGGCGGCCTGCGGCGCCTTGGTGCCGCGCGGTATGGTCCAGGCGCGTGTCTCTTTCGGGCCGACCGTGAAATAGGTAATGAGGTCGAGCAGCTTGTAGCCGGCGCGGATCAATCGGTCGAGACCGGCCTCCTCGAGGCCGAGCGCAGCAAGGAATTCCTTGGCCTCTTCCTCCGGCAGCTGTGCGACCTCCGATTCGATCGCGGCCGAGATAACAACGGTTTCCGCACCTTGAGCCTTTGCCATTTCGGCGACCGCGCGCGTGTGCTCGTTGCCGGTGGCGGCATCGCTTTCGGCGACGTTGCAGACGTAAAGCACCGGATGGGCGGTGAGGAGATTGAGGCCCTGGAGAATGCGCAATTCGTCGGCGTCGAGCTTCGACAGGAGGGTGCGCACCGGCTTGCCTTCCTGCAGGAGCTTCAGCGAGGCTTCCATCACCGGAAGCTGTGCCATCGAGTCCTTGTCCTTGCCGGCGGCACGCTTGCGCGTCTGGTCCGTGCGCCGCTCCAGGCTTTCCAGATCCGCGAGCATCAGTTCGGTTTCGATCGTCTCGGCATCGGCAACCGGGTGGATGCGACCTTCCACGTGGGTGATGTCGTCGTCTTCGAAGCAACGCAGCACATGGACCACGGCGTCGACCTCGCGAATATTGGCGAGGAACTGGTTGCCGAGGCCTTCGCCCTTGGACGCGCCCCGCACGAGGCCGGCGATATCGACGAAGGAGATGCGCGTCGGGATGATTTCCTTTGACTTCGCGACGTCGGCGAGCTTGCGCATGCGCGGATCCGGAACCGCGACTTCCCCGGTGTTCGGCTCGATCGTGCAGAAGGGATAGTTTGCCGCTTGCGCCGCTGCCGTCTTGGTGAGCGCATTGAAGAGTGTGGACTTGCCGACATTCGGCAGCCCGACGATACCGCATTTGAAGCCCATGGCTAAAACCTGTCTTTCTCGGATTGCTTGGCGGTGGCTATGGGGTAAAGGAGAGGAGCGGTCAAGCTCTTCTGAACCGCCGCGCGCCTTGTCAGACGCGCAAAGGACGCTGTAGCATTCCGGCCTTCCCTTGAATGCGCATGTCCGACGCGCGATATTGTCCGCGCGATGGTGATCGCCTCCTCATGTCATCAACGGGTGGATTTCCGATGAGTGACAGCGATGTTGCCCCAAGACTCAAGACCAGATCGAAGCCTAAGCTGCAGCGGCCGAAGCTCTATAAGGTCATTCTGGTCAACGACGACTACACCCCACGTGAATTTGTGGTCATGGTGCTCAAGGCCGTGTTCCGGATGAGCGAGGAAACCGGCTACCGGGTGATGATGACGGCACACAAGCTCGGCACCTCGGTCGTCGTCGTCTGCGCCAGGGACATCGCCGAGACCAAGGCCAAGGAGGCGACGGATGTCGGCAAGGAAGCGGGCTATCCGCTGATGTTCACGACAGAGCCGGAGGAGTAGGCTCGGCCCTTCTTCCTCAATCCCCCTTCCTCAATCCCCTTTCGAGCCGAACATCTTCTTCAGCATCTCGGCCATTGGGCCGGTGGTGGGAAGTTTTTTTGGCTGCGCTGCGTTGCGGGCCTGGTGGATATGGGATTGCGCGGGCTGCTTCTTCGGTGCCTGCGGCTTTTCGTCAGTCGGGTTGCTGCCGGTCGCAAGCGCGATCTTGTTCATCAGTTGCGAATCCTCGCCCCGGACCAGCATGTCCGCGTTGTCGGCGATGGCGTCCAGGAGTGGCGAAAGCCAGGCCTGATCCGCCTTGGCGAAGTCGCCGAGCACATGGGCGTGCACGAGGTCCTTAACACCCGGGTGGCCGATGCCCAGGCGCAGGCGGCGGTAGTCCTTGCCGCAGTGGGCGTCGATCGATTTGATGCCGTTGTGGCCGCCGTGGCCGCCGCCAGTCTTGATCCGTGCCTTGCCGGCAGGAAGATCGAGTTCGTCGTAGATCACGACAATATCCTTCGGCGCGAGCTTGTAGAAGCGCATGGCTTCGCCGACCGCCTCTCCTGACAGATTCATGTAGGTCTGCGGTTTCATCAGGAGCACGCGTTCACCGGCGATTTCGCCTTCGGAGACTTCCGACTTGAACTTCTTCGACCACGAGGAAAAGCTCGTGCGACGCTGAATCGCCTCGACCGCCATGAAGCCGATATTGTGGCGGTTCCCGGCATACTTCGCACCCGGATTGCCAAGTCCCGCGATAATCAGCATGTCGCCGTACTCCTGATGCTTCCTGCTTGGCGCGGAGGGTGGCTCGCCCCTCATCCGGCCTGCCGGCCACCTTCTCCCCGCAAGCGGGGCGAAGGGGACTCGCTGTGCCGTTCTTGTCCCCCTCTCCGCTTGCGGGGAGAGGGCTAGTCCTCGGGTTGAACCCGAGGAGAGGGGCAGTTCCGCCACGTCCCGCTGTTTCAACCCAAAATCATCGCGGCCCGGCCAAAGTCAACGCCTATTTCGCCGCCTGTTCGATACGGTTCGGGCGCAGGCCGTAGCGTTCGAAGATCCGGTCCTGCGTACCGCTGGCGATCAGGCGGTTGAGTTCGGCCTGCATGCGGGCAATGGTCTCATCGGGCATGTCCCGGTGGCAAGCGATGCCATATTGCTTGCCTTCCAGCACCAATACCGCTTCGACCGGTATGCCATCGGCCCGCATGGTCTCGAAGGTTTTTTCCGACGTCATGAGCAGATCGATGCGACCGGCGGCGAGCTTCTTCATCGTGGAGTCGAGGTTGGCGGCATAGTCGATCTTGTCGAAACCATGCGCCTTCAAATAGGCTGCGGAGAAGTCTCCGCGCTGTGTTCCGACGACGAACTCTTTGGCTTCATCGATCGTCTGCGGCGCGATCGCCGCACCCTTGCGCCGCACCATGATCATGTGATCGACGAGCAGCGGTTCAACCCATTTGAAATTCCTGTCCCGCTCGGCGTCGTGGCCCGTGGTGAAAACACAGTGGAAAGGCTGGTTTTCGGCAAGCGCGAAGGCGCGCGCCCAAGGCAGGACCTCGGTCTCGTAAGGGAGATTGATGGCCCTCATGATCAATGCAACCTGTTCGACCGACGAGCCGTTCACGCCGTTCGCGGTCGAGAAGTTATAGGGCGGATACTCCTCGGTGACGAAATGGATCGTCTCGGCGTGAGCGGTGGCGGAAAGACCGAGCAGGAACGCCAGGATCAGATGCTTCACGCCCATTTCTCCTTTTCGATGTGCGCTATGCCGGATTGGCCGCCTTGGCTTCGGATTCGTTCTCCAGGAGGGCCAGCATACCGTCGATCGGCATGGGCCGGCTGAAGAGATAACCCTGGCCATTATCCACGCCGAGCTTGCGCAGAAGCTGCCACTGCTCCTTCGTTTCGATGCCTTCGGCGACGACCGTGCATCCCATCTGATGCGAAATGGTGCGAATACCCTTGATGAGCATGCGACTCTTGCGCCTGACGTCGGCTGTACCGGAGCTCAGCGACCGGGTGAAGGACTGGTCGACCTTGACGATGTCGACAGGGAACCGATTGAGATAGCTGAGCGACGAGTAGCCGGTGCCGAAATCGTCGAGCGCGATGCGGCAGCCGAACTCGTTGAGTTGTTTGAGGACGGCGTGAACTTCGGGATTGTCCAGCATCAGCACCGCCTCGGTGATCTCGATGACGATCCTCTGCGGCGAAATGTGGTGCTTGAGGAGCAGCGCAGCCAGCTTGTGGGGCAGTGTCAACTCGAACTGCAGCGGCGAGAAGTTGACTGCCAGATAGGTATTCTGCGTTCCATCGAGCGCGGAGATCGCGGCGAGGTGGCGGATCGCCTTCTCGAGCACGCGGTCGCCGATACGGCCGATCGTGCCTGTCTCCTCGGCAATGCCGATGATCTTGCCGGGCGGCATCAGTCCCTTTTCCGGATGATCGAGGCGCATCAGCGCTTCGAAACCGACGATCTGGCCGTCGCCGAGTCCGACGATAGGCTGCAGCCAGGCTTCAAACCAATCCTCCTTCAGGCCGGTTTCGATGCATTGCTCGATCTCGTGGCGCTCGCGCGCGGTGTCGAGCATGCTCGCGTCGAAAATCCGCAGGCCGTTCTTGCCGTCGCGCTTGCGCGCATACATCGCCATGTCCGCCTTCAGCAGAAGGTCTGAAGCGCTTGTCGCATGCGTCGGGTAGACGGAAACGCCGACGCTGGCGCTGACCGACAGTTCGTTGCCGGCAATCGGCATCGGCTCGCGCAGTGCGGCGCAGATGCACTCGCCAATCTCGGCGGCGAGTGCGGCGACATCCGTTGCCGCAACGAGAATGGCGAACTCGTCGCCGCCGAGCCTCGACATTACGTCATCCGCGGCAAGCGTTGCGCGGACCAGTTCGACGGTACGGCGCAGGACGGCGTCGCCGGCGGCGTGGCCGAAGCTGTCGTTGATCCACTTGAACCGGTCGAGGTCGATGAACAGGCAGGCAAGCTGCATGCCGCACGCGTCGGCGTTGCGGATTGCGTCGTCGAGGGCGCTTTCGAAGCCCTGGCGATTGAGCAGTCCGGTCAGGTGATCGGTGATCGCCTGGGCATGGTTGCGACTCTCTGCCTGCTTGAGCGCGGTGACATCGGTCATGACGGATAGCGAGAGATCGCCGCCATGAGCCATTTCCGATTCCAGGATCAGGACGGTCATGAATTCGCCGTCGGCCTTGCGGAAGGGCAGTGTCACTTCGCTGATGTTGTCGTTGTCGACCGCGGTCGTCTTTGCGCGAAGGCGATAGGCTTCGTGCCACACGGGATCAATGAAATCGGTGAAGTTGCGGCCGATGACGTCTTCGCGGGCATAGCCGGTCGCAAGCAGCCAGTAATCACTGACGGCGCTCAGCCTGTTTGCCGCGTCGAGCGAGAAGAGCATGGCCGGAGTCAGGTTATAGGTCTCGGTTGCGCGCTCGTGCGCGATCTTGAGTTCGGTTTCCTCGCGTTCCAGGCGATCCTGCATCTCGTTGAAGTTTGCGGCGAGCGTGCCCATCTCGTCGTCCGAAATCCAGTCGACCCGGTGGCGGGATCCCAGCCGGCGTGTCGCCTCGATCGCGGCGGTCAGCCGCATCAGCGGGCGGATCACCGTGAAGCGATTGCCGACGAGGGCGGCCGCGAAGACGATCGCGACCGCAAAAAGCAGAATGGCGAGGACGGTCCATTCGTCCTTGCTGAAGCGTGAAAGGATGCCGGGCGTCGGGACGACGACCTCGAGCGTCCCGACCTGTTTGATGCCCTCGACGCTATCAAAGGCGATCGCGGTCTTCAGCGAGCGGCTGGCGGCCGTGCCGCCAATACCCTTCGGCAATTGTGCAAGGATATTTCCACCCGCATCGTGAATGGCGACGGCCCGAATATCGGTGGCGTTCATCAGGGAGCGGGCGATCCGTTCGATGCCTTGCTGGTCGAAATCCCAGATCGGCTTGCCGAGCGCTTCGCCGCTAGCTTCCATCAGAAGCTCGATATTCTGCAGGCGCTCGCGTGCGACACGTTCGCTCGATATGGTGAGGAAGAGTGCGAGCAATGGGGCGACGAATACAAACATCGCGCCGCAGATGATCGCAACAAACCGGTTTTCCACCGAGTGCATCATCGCGCGCTCCCCTCGGCAGTTGCTGCCACTTTAATCATTGCTGGTTCTCTTGGATTGCCACCGACGTCTCCCGCCGGCAGAACATCATCCAAACCTTAAATGTTGCTGAAGTTGCACGCCGAGATTTCATGGGGGCGAAGCCGAGACGCTGTGCTTGCATTAGCGGATGATGATGCTTGGCAAAAGCCAAGCCCGGGCGGCCTCACGCCCGTCCGGAAACGAAAAACCCGCCCCATGCGACATGGAGCGGGTTTGTCTTGTCAGCCTTGAGCGGGCTGGCGAGATGCGAAATGCAGATTATTCTTCTGCTTCGCCCTCAGCCTCTTCTGCTGCTTCTTCTTCGGCTTCCATCACGCGGCCGGCGATCGTGGCGACCGTGAAGTCGCGATCAGCGATAACCGGGGTCGCGCCTGCCGGAAGCTTGATGTCCGAGATGTGGACGGTGTCGCCGATGTTCAGGCCGGTGAGGTCAACGGTCAGGAACTCCGGAATGTTGTCGGCCGAAACGTTCAGCTCGACTTCATGGCGAACGATGTTCAGGGCGCCGCCGCGCTTGAGACCCGGAGACTTCTCTTCGTTCTCGAAGTGAACCGGGACCTGGACGGAAACCTGGCTGTCCTTCGAGACGCGCAGGAAGTCGACATGCATCGTGAAATCGCGGACCGGGTCGAGCTGATAGTCCTTCGGCAGGACACGAATCTTCTCGCCGTTGACGTTGATGATCGCGACGGTGGTCATGAAACCGCCGGCGTGGATCTTCATCGTCACTTCCTTGGTGGAGAGCGCGATGGAAAGGGGGGCCTGCTTGTCACCATAGATGACAGCCGGGATAAGACCGTTGCGGCGAAGTTCACGGGAGGACCCCTTACCAACCCGTTCGCGCGTCTCGGCCTTGAGCTCGTAAGTCTGGCTCATGGGTAGACCTTTCTGGTTATTTGGAGAGTTCGTCCGTCAAAGAAGCGGAAAAACCTGAAGCTGACGGGCAGCTTCATCCGCGTTGCCTCCAAGGGTGTCTGCGCGGACGCGCGGTCCATAGCGGAGATCGGGCGGAAATGCAAGGCGCGGCGCTATGGTTCACGCCCTCCGCTTGGTCAAGCGGGCGAGTGCGAGCATGAGGCCGCCGGCGATCAGACCCCAGAAGGCGCCGGAAACGCCGCCGAAGCTGACGCCTGATGCGGTTACCAAAAAGGTGATGGCGGCGGCTTCCCGCGTCTGACTTTCGCTGAAGGCGGCCAAGGCCGAGCTTGCAAAGGCGCCAACAAGCGCAAGCCCGGCGACGGCCTCGATCAGCACCGGAGGTGCGAGACTGACGAAGGTGGTAACGGCGCCGGCGAGCAGACCAAAGAGGATGTAGGCAATGCCGGCGTTAATTGCCGACCAGTAGCGGCGGGCGCGGTCGGGATGGGAATCGACGCCGGCGCACATGGCCGCGGTGATTGCTGCCAGATTGACCGCATGGCCGCCGAACGGCGCGCTCAGCATCGAGAAGAGACCCGTGGTTGCAAAGAGTGGGCCCGGATTCGGGTGGTAGTCGTTGACCTTCAGAACGGCGATGCCGGGAATGTTCTGCGACGCCATCGTCACGATGAAGAGCGGCAGGGCGATGCTAACCAAGGCCGCAGTGTTGAATACGGGGAAGACGAATTCGGCTTGGGGTATCAGCGCCGAGCTGAGCCTTGCCAAGATGCCGTCAGGCATTTCGATGCCGAAGGCGATGACGAGGACGAAGGCGAGGAGGGCGGCCGGGCCGGCATAGAGCTTGTTGATGCTGCCGACCAGCGCCCAGGCGAGAACGATAGGCAGGCCGAAGAGGGGGTTGAAGGCGATTGCCTTGACCGGCGCGAAGCACAGGCCGATGAGCACGCCGGCGAGCATTGCGTTCGCCAAGGCCGAGGGGATCGAGGAAACCATCTTGCCGAGCGGTTTCCAAAGCCCGGCGATGACGATCAGCAGGCCGCAAACGAGAAAGGCGCCGACCGCGGCATTGAAGCCGCCTGCGACGGCGGTCGAGCTTGCGAGCAATGCGGCGCCAGGGGTCGACCACGCGATGCTGATTGGCAGCCGCGTGACTGTGCTGATGACGATTGCGCATACCCCCATCGAAATCGACAGCGCCATCAGGCCGGAGGCGGCCTGGGCGTCCGTTGCGCCCACGCCGGCAAGGCCGTTCAGGATGACGGCGAATGAGCTTGCAAAGCCGACAAAGGCGATCAGCAGGCCCATGAACAGGCTTTGAAGGGAAAAGTCGCGAAGCATGGCGAACAACCGGATGTTGCGGGAGCGGGGCGTGAAATGACGGCATCGAGTAGCATATCCCAATGCCCAATTTAAGGATAAAAACATCCGGCAATTCAAAGCGCTACACTGTCCGTTGCGCGTCTGAAAACACGCGGCTCGGTGCACTGTGTCACTTGATATATCCACGAAGGCGATTGATTGCGCGACCTTCGTCTGGCTGGACCGGCCGCGCAATCGATGCCTATAGTGCTGCGGCGTGGGTATGCCGAGCGGGAGATCGGCGGACCTGTTCGCGCCGAAGGACGCTTTCAGGGAGGGAGCGGATGCCTGCCGTCAGGGATCATTCCGAACACGTCTACAGGATCGCGCATCAATCGTCGGCTGCGGCGAGTTCGCCGGTTGCGGCATCGTGGCGCCGCTGCATGACCTTGCATGGATTGACACCGGAGGAGGCCCGTTCGCCCTTACGGCTCACGGACAACGAATTCAGGCAGGCGCACGAGCGTTCCGGCGTATTGGTTGCCGAGGCGGCCGGAGAACTCGATCGGCTGTTCGCAGTCATCGGCAAGGCCGGCTGCTGCCTTCTGTTGACCGACGACAAGGGCGTCGCGCTCGAACGCCGCGGCGCGGTCGGAGATGATGCCGAATTTCGCGATGTCGGCCTGTGGTCGGGAACCGTGTGGAGCGAGGCAAGCGTCGGCACAAATGGCATTGGCACTGCCATCGCCGACGAGCGCGCTGTCGTCATCCAGCGTGACCAGCATTTCCTGAGCCGCAATATCGGACTGAGTTGCGCGACGGCGCCGATCCGGGACGAGGCGGGACACCTTGCGGGGGCGATTGACATTTCCACCTGCCGCGACGACGCGTCCGAGGCAACGGTGTCGATCCTCTCCCAGGCCGTGCGCGACGCCGCCTACCGCATCGAGGCCAATCTTTTCCGGCGGGCCTGCGCTGGGGCGCGCATCGTGCTCGTACAGGTAGACAGGGCAGGGCCGGCCTTACTTGCGGTCGACCGCGACGACCTCGTCCTTGGTGCAACCCGCGCCGCGCGCCAGCGGCTCGGCCTCGACGACAGGCGGATTGCAGCGGGCGTTCCCGCTTCCGACCTGCTCCAGGAAGAGCCGCCCGGCGACGGAGGGGAACTGCCGGATGCTGAGCGAGCTGCACTTCGCCGCGTTCTGTCGCGTGCGAACGGCAACGTCTCGATGGCCGCCGACCTTCTCGGAATCAGCCGCGCCACGCTTTACCGCAAGATGAAGCGGCTTTCGCTGAACTGAGCGATTGCTGCGCTGCAGCACGCCGAGCCGGTCCTGCCTGTCTCAATTCTGAAACAGATGGCACTGTCGAGTGCTGTGCCTCTCTATCGCAGTTCGATATTCGGCCTCACCCTTCTTCGCACAGCAAAGGACTGCTGTTCGAAGGGAGGAAGCCATGCTGCACCAGAAGATTGTCGAGACCCCGTACAAGCAGAAATATGGAAACTTCATTGGCGGCGAATGGCGGGAGCCGGTTGCGGGCCGCTATTTCGACAATACGACGCCGGTCACCGGTGGCACGCTTTGCCAGGTCGCCCGTTCCGATGCGGCCGATATCGAGGCCGCGCTCGATGCTGCGCATGCGGCGCGAGAAAAATGGGGGCGGACGTCGACGACGGAGCGCTCCAACATTCTGATGAAGATCGCTGACCGCATGGAAGCCAATCTGGAGCTTCTGGCGCGGGCGGAAACCTTCGACAACGGCAAGCCGATCCGCGAGACCATGGCTGCCGACATTCCGCTGGCGATCGATCATTTCCGTTATTTCGCCGCTTGCATCCGCGCTCAGGAGGGCTCGATCGGCGAGATCGACCACGACACGGTGGCCTATCACTTCCATGAGCCTCTCGGGGTCGTCGGCCAGATCATCCCCTGGAACTTCCCGATCCTGATGGCCGCGTGGAAGTTGGCGCCGGCGCTCGCCGCCGGAAACTGCGTCGTGCTGAAGCCGGCCGAGCAGACGCCGGCCTCCATTCTCGTCTGGGCAGAACTCGTAGGCGACCTCCTGCCGCCGGGCGTCTTGAACATCGTCAACGGCTTCGGCCTTGAAGCGGGCAAGCCGCTCGCCACCAGCCCCCGCATCGCCAAGATCGCATTCACCGGCGAGACGACGACCGGGCGGCTGATCATGCAATATGCCAGCCAGAACCTTATACCGGTTACGCTCGAACTCGGCGGCAAATCGCCGAATATTTTCTTCGCCGATGTGGTGAGCGAGGACGACGACTATTTCGACAAGGCACTTGAGGGCTTTGCGATGTTCGCGCTCAACCAAGGCGAGGTCTGCACTTGCCCAAGCCGCGCGCTGGTCCAGGAGAGCATCTATGACCGTTTTATGGAGCGGGCGCTGAAGCGAGTCGAAGCGATCCGTCAGGGCAACCCGCTCGACCAGGCGACGATGATCGGCGCACAGGCGTCGAGCGAGCAGCTCGAAAAGATCCTCGCCTATATCGAGATCGGCAAGGAGGAAGGGGCCGAGGTGCTGACCGGCGGCGGGCGCAACGTGCTCGAAGGCGAGCTCTCCGGCGGCTACTACGTCAAGCCGACGGTCTTCCGCGGCCACAACAGGATGCGCATCTTCCAGGAGGAGATTTTTGGGCCCGTCGTTTCGGTGACGACCTTCAAGACCGAGGCCGAGGCGCTGGAGATTGCCAACGACACGCTCTATGGCCTCGGTGCCGGTGTGTGGAGCCGGGATGCCAACCGGTGCTACCACTTCGGCCGTGCCATCCAGGCCGGCCGCGTCTGGACCAATTGCTACCACGCCTATCCGGCGCATGCCGCTTTCGGTGGCTACAAGCAGTCCGGCATCGGCCGCGAGACGCACAAGATGATGCTCGACCATTACCAGCAGACCAAGAACATGCTGGTGAGCTACAGCCCGAAGGCGCTCGGCTTCTTCTGATCCTCACAGTTCGATCCCGGCGGCGATCCGCCAGTGATCCTCCCGGCGGGCTTCCGGTATTTCATCGGGGGCCTGTCGGTCGTGCGGGAAGGGAGAAAATCATGACGGAAACAAATAGCGAGCCGCGGGTGCTTGCGACCGATGCGGCAATCGAACTCATCCGCGAGATCCGGCGCGATCATCCGGACATTCTCTTTCATCAGTCGGGCGGCTGCTGCGACGGCTCGTCGCCGATGTGCTATCCGGCGGATGACTACATCGTCGGCGACAATGACGTGAGGCTCGGCGAGATCGACGGCGTGCCGGTCTATATCAGCGCCAGCCAGTTTGAAGTCTGGAAGCACACGCAACTGATCATCGATGTCGTTCCGGGAAGGGGCGGGATGTTCTCGCTCGATAATGGTCGGGAGAAGCGTTTTTTGACGCGGTCGCGTCTGTTCGGTGGAGGCGAGGTTTGCACGGTACAACCCCTGGCTTGTGGCGGCAGTTAGTGCCGGCTGCGCCGGTCGCGTTAGGCCTTCTTAAACGTTTGCAATCTATAGTAGTTGCTGCAGTTTTTCCACTCTTTTGTTGCCAGGCATGAAGCCGCAGATGCTGATTGATTTCGATGCCGATGCGGGCGTTGAAATTTGCGAGGGAGCAGTTTCATGACAACGATTTCGTCCGTGGGCAATTCTGCTGCTCTGGCCATCCTGCGATCCGGTTCGCGGGCCGGCGTGTCGGCTGTCGATTTCCTCCTCTCATCAGTGTTCAAGGCCAGCTCGGATGCGGTTGCAGCAGCTATTTTCAATGCCATTGCGGGAAATAGCGACTTTCAGAAAGAGTTTTTGGATTCTTATGATGCCGCGATGAAACGCGGCGCGACGCTGGGCGGAATCCACCCAGACAACGCCAAGCACATTGCGCTCGCCGATTTGATCATTAAGCATCGCCAGAGCTTTCCGCCAGAAGAGTTCACGATACACACCGATCTGCCGGATGGAGCATCGATCACGACGACCATTCCGTCTGTGGCTGCGATGAAGGGCGAAATCTTCAAAGAGCAGATTGCGGAAAAGCAGGCTGCGTTTGACGCGGAAATCGCTGCCGCAAAAGTGTCCCCAGATCCCGCAGCCGTCAAGCTGAATGCGTTGTCGCAAGTCGTGAAAGTTCTGGTACTCGATGGTGCGGAACCCGTGTCGGCCCTTCTCGAAAACAGTCAGCCAAAGCCGGACGAACTGGCAAAGCCATTCGCCGCGTAGGCGCACGCTTTGCCGCAGTCAGTGTCCCGTTGCCGATGTTTTCTCGCGTCCGATCCTCGTTGCCAGATCGAGAAACGCCCGCAGTTTGGGCTGCGTCTGGGCCTTGGCAGGAAAATAGATGAAGAGGCCCGGCGATGTCGGCAGATAGGCGTGGAGCACGCGTTCGAGACGCCCGGCTGCGACAGCCTCGCGCACCGACGGCTCCGGCAGATAGGCGAGTCCCATCCCCGCTTGCGCCAGTTCGATGAGCAGCAGGAAGTCGTTGACGGTCAACCCGCCCGGAGCGTCGACGGAGAAATCGCGCCCCTCCCGCTCGAACTCCCAGCGATAGATCGTGCCGGAAGTGGGATAGCGATAGCGGATCGATTCGTGCCGGGTCAGTTCCTCTGGCGTCGCCGGTCGGCCGCGTCGGGCGAAATAGGCGGGTGCGCCGACGACTGCCCAGCCAATGTCGGGCGTCAGCCTGACAGCGACCATAATCCTTTTCGACGGCCTCGCCGATGCGGATGCCGGCGTCGAAGCCGCGTTCGGTGATATCGATGGCCGCGTCATCGATCGAGACTTCCACGGACACGTCCGAATAGGCCTGCCGAAAGCGCGGCAGCAGCGGGGTCAGAACGAGCGGGATCGCCATGCGCGGGACGGTTAGCCGGAGGTTGCCGATCGGACGGTCGCGAAAGCCGCCAAGCAGATCATAGGCCTCAGCGATCTCGGATGCCGCCGGGCGCGCGCGCAGCAGCAATGCGCTACCAGCTTCCGTCAAGGCCACGCGGCGCGTGGTGCGGACGAAGAGCTGAACGCCAAGCCGAGTCTCGAGCGCCTTGATCGTCTGGCTGACGGCATTCGGCGTAACGCCGAGCGTGGCTGCGGCGGCGGTGAAGCTGCGATGCTCCGCCACCGCCAGGAATTCCATCAATCCGCTGAAGGGGTCGGTTGCCACTGTCGCGCCATTATGAAGTTATTCTTCATAACCTTTACAGAGACATCCTATTTTTCACAATAATCCGTTTTGGCATGATCGCCGCCAACCGCTAATGTGGCCCATCGGGCAGAACGGAGGAAAACATGCAGTACACAACACTCGGCAATACCGGTCTCGTGGTTTCGCGTCTTGCTTTCGGCGCCATGACCTTCACGGCCGGCGACCGCAGCATCGGTGCAGTCTACAAGACGGATGCCGAGGCGGCGGCCGCCCTCGTCGGGAAAGCGCTGGATGCCGGCATCAATTTTTTCGATACGGCCGACGCATACGCATCCGGTCAGTCGGAGCGCATTCTCGGCGAGGCGCTGAGGACGCGTCGCGACGAGGTGGTGATCGCCACGAAGGTCGGTTTTCGCACCGGGACGCCGCTGACGCAGGCCGGTCTCTCCCGCCGCCACATTCTCTGGTCCGTGGACCAGAGCCTGAAACGGCTCGGCACCGACTGGATCGACGTCTACATCGTCCACAAGGAGGATCCCTACACGCCGCTGGAAGAGACGCTGTCGGCGCTCGACGAGGTCATCCGCTCCGGCAAGGCGCGCTATATCGGCTTCTCGAACTGGTCGGCGTGGAAGGTCGCGGCGGCGCTCGAAATACAGAAGGCCAATGGCCTTGCGCCCTTCACCCATGGCCAGATGCATTATTCGTTGCTTGGCCGCGACGTGGAGCGAGATGTCATCCCGATGATGCAGCGTTATGGGCTGGGGCTCACCGTCTGGAGCCCGCTCGCCTCGGGCTTCCTTTCCGGCAAATACACTCGCGAGAATCTCGGCGATCCGGACAACCGCTATTCGGGCTTCGACATCCTGCCGTTCGACAAGGAACAGGGGTTCCGGCTCGTGGAACGCATGCGCACCATCGCCGACGCGCATGGGGCGAGCGTGGCACAAGTAGCGATCGCCTGGTTGCTCGCCAAGAAGGCAGTAACAAGCGTGTTGCTCGGGGCCTCCAAGCCGCACCAGTTGGCAGACAACCTCGGAGCTGCGGAGCTCACCCTGACGGAAGGTGAAATTTCGGCGCTCGATGCAGAGACCGTGCCGGCGCCGGTCTATCCGAACTGGTTCATCGACAATCTAGCCGACCAGCCGGTGGCGCAGGTCCTGGGTAAAGGTCGATAAGCTCTAAGAAGAACGCCGGCGCTAGGGCGCCGGCGTTAACACATTCCTGCTGCAGTGACCTTCGTCGAACCGAACGACTTCAGTCGAAGAGGCTCGAAACCGACTCTTCCTGGCTGGTGCGGCTGATCGCTTCACCGATCAGGGCGGCGGTCGAGATGACGCGGATATTGTGCGCCGACTGGACGGCTGTCGTCGGCTGGATGGAATCGGTGATAACCAGTTCCTTCAGCATGGAGGAGGCGACGCGGGTCACCGCGCCGCCGGAAAGGACGCCGTGGGTGATGTAGGCGGTGACGCTGGTGGCGCCATTCTTCAAAAGTGCCTCGGCGGCGTTGCAAAGCGTGCCACCGGAATCGACGATGTCGTCGATCAGGATGCAATCCTTGCCGCTCACATCGCCGATGACGTTCATAACTTCCGATTCGCCCGGGCGATCGCGGCGCTTGTCGACGATCGCCAGCAGACAGTCGAGGCGTTTTGCAAGGGCACGGGCGCGCACGACGCCGCCGACGTCCGGCGAGACGACCATGACGTTCTTCAGGTCATAGTGCTCCTTGACGTCGCGCGCCAGGATCGGAACCGCATAGAGGTTGTCGGTCGGAATGTCGAAGAAGCCCTGGATCTGGCCGGCGTGAAGATCGAGGGTGAGAACGCGGTCGGCGCCAGCTTCGGTGATGAGGTTGGCGACCAGCTTGGCGGAGATCGGCGTGCGCGGACCGGGCTTTCGGTCCTGTCGGGCATAGCCGAAATAAGGAAGGACGGCGGTGATGCGGCGGGCGGAAGATCGACGCACCGCATCGATCATGATGAGCAGTTCCATCAGATGATCGTTGGTCGGAAACGAGGTGGACTGGACGATGAAAACGTCCTCGCCGCGCACGTTTTCGCCGATTTCAACGAAGATTTCCTGGTCGGCGAACCGCCTTACTGTAGCTTTGCCGAGGGGCAGGTTGAGATAGTTGCAGATCGCTTCGGCAAGCAGCCGGTTCGAATTGCCTGCGAAAACCTTCATTGACGGTCCGCCTTGAGCTGGCGCGGCCTCCGTCCGGGTGCAGTCCGGGGCGGTTTTCTCCGCGCAAAATCCGTGAGCCATTCCGATCGCGGGCAATCTTTACGGATGGCCGCTGTTCAGAGCTGATCGGCCGCTTTTTAGCGTCCCTGAACCTGAATGCAAGGGGGAATGCTGCGGCGCAAAGGCCATTACCCTAAAAACTTTGCGTCAGCTGGCCAAGTTCACGACGATTTGGGTCGCGAGCATACGGGCGGAAAACCGCACGCTTTTTCTCATCCTGCTCTCGACTGACGCCAATCGAGGTAGGCTTTGATCGTCTTGGTGGCGATCGCCTGCATTGTTTCCGGCGGGACCGCGCTCCAGGGCTCGGCGGCCGTGCTGCCCACGGTGTCCTGGCCCTGGATGCGGTGCAGGCGGTTGCCGCTGCCGTCGAGAATGTCCCAGACATAGACGACCGTCGTCTTGCCGCCGTCGTTGAGCGCCGAAAAATAGCCCTTGAGGATATGCTCGCTCGTCTTGTCCGCAGAGCCCTTGATCGCCAGCCCCTGCGCGCGGGCGTCGGCGCCGAGTTGTTTCGAAAGCGGGGTCACCGCCTCGACCGGTGCACCGATGATCGGCAGGAAGCGAATGCCGCCCGAGCCGCTTGCCGCTGGCAGGGCGGCGGTCTGGTCTACTTCTTGTTGGGGCGCGCTGGCTGCTGGTTCCGTCGCGGATTGCTGCGGGGCCGGCTCCTGCTGAGGGGCGGGGCTTTGTATGCGCGTGGTCTGGACCTTCCTTACCTCAACTTGCCCGACCTCGTCTTGTCCAGTCTCGTCTGGGCCCGTCTCGCCTTGTTCGGCCTCGTCTTGTACGGTCTGGGCCTGCCTTGACTGGATCGGCACCGTGCCTTCGGCAAGGCGGTTTGCCTGGGCGTCGAGCGTGCCGGCAGGATCCGTATAGGTGGCATCGCCCGTGGCATATTGCGTCGGCGGGCTGGAGATGTTCGGCTGCGCCGAGAAGGCGGCCGTGCTGCTTGGTGGCACGGTTTGCACCGGAACGATGGCCGTTTGCGTCGACATGGTGTCGAGATCGGACTGCGTCACGGGCGGGGAACGGAAGTTCCCGGCGCCCACATCCACCTGCGGTATCAGCACATCCGTGCTGTTGCAGCCTGTAAGTGCAGTTGCAAGACCAAGGCTTGCGATAGGCATGATCAGCTTGCGCATCGTTCCCACCGTCCGTCCGTCTCGACTCTAACAGTCGGAGCGGGAGGGGAGCTTCGCACGCCCTGATCCCGTTCCGCTTCCCGACAGCTTCTAGAGCGCCGTGCGTTGAAATGAACGCACAAGGGATGCTCCAGGAAGCTGCCTTCCGTCTCGGTCGGAAATCATAGGCGGATTTCCTTACGCAGAAATGAAGTCCAGCCCGTAACGTGAGAGCGCGCGTGGCTTCTCGGGTGTCGTGAGGTAGGTCTGGCCGAGGGTCATGGCTGTTCCGCTGTCGGAATCCATGATGATCATGTGCACGAAGAGCGACATGTCCGGCTCGATCTCCTCAGGGTTGCCGACATGGAACATCTGGTGCTCCATCCAGGATGGGGAGAAGCGCGCACCAAGAGAATAGCCGCAGGCGTTCAGCCGGTGGCGGGCGAGGCCGCGTTCGTCCATGATCTTGGCATGGACGTCGAAGACGGTGCCGAAGGTGTTGCCGGGGCGGAGCACCATTTCGATCGCCTGGATCGTCTCGCGGCAGGCGCTGTAGAGCTCGCGGTGGCGGGCGGTCGGCTCTCCGATCACGACGGTGCGCATCATTGCCGCATGGTAATGGGCGCTGACGCCTGCCCATTCGAGGGTCAGCTGGTCGTTGGCGTCGAGCGTGCGCCGGCCGGACTTGTAGCGGCAGAGCAGGGCGTCGGCGCCGGAGCCGATGATGAATTCGTTGGCCGGATAGTCGCCACCGCCGGCAAAGACCGCGCCCTGCATGGCCGCGAGAATGGCGGCCTCGCTGCCACCCGGGCGGATCAGTGGCAGGGCCGCTTCGAGCGCGTCGTCGGCGAGGCTGGCTGCCTTTTCGACATGGGCGATTTCGGCGGGGCTCTTGATCAGGCGAAGGCGGCTCACAAGGAGCGAGGCGTCGATCATTTCGCCGAAGTTGGCGAGTTGGTGGTCGACCAGTCGTGCCGTTCTGCCGGTCATGCCGTGCGTGTCGTATTCGACGCCGATCCGGCAGCCGAGCAGGTCGAGTTCGTTGAGCAGGTTCTTGAGGTCCACCGCCGGATCGGCATTGACCCGATCCACCCAGATTTCAATGCGCTCGATATTGGACGTGTGACGCGCCTGGCGCAGGTCGGCCGAGCGCGTCAGGAGCACCATCGATCCGTCTTTCGTGACGACCAGCGTCTGAAAGAAGCAGTAGCCGAACGTATCGTAACCGGTCAGCCAGTACATGCTCTCCTGCGCAAAGAGCAGCAGGGCGTCGAGCTTCTCTTCCTGCATTTTGGCCGTCAGCCGCGCAAGGCGGGCTGCGTATTCCTCTGCGGCAAACTGAAGCGCCATTTCAAATCTCCCGTATGCAGATCGCCGACATCTGCCGGCCGTAGTCTGGCTCCTGTCTGTGCGTCGTGCGGCGGTAGGAAAAGAAACGGTCCTCGTCCGCGTAGGTGCAGATGTCGAGATTTTCCGCCGTCACGCCGGCTTCCGTCAGTCGCCGGATTGTCAGCCCCGGCAGGTCGAACATGGCATGGCCGTTCTGTCCGGACGGGCTGAAGAAAGATGCATAGTCCTCGTCGGTGGCAATGAACCGTTCGACGAATTCGGCCCCGACCTCGTAGTGCGTGCGGCTGATCGAAGGGCCAAGGCAGGCGATGATCCGCTCGCGGCGCGCGCCGAGCGAGATCATCGCCTCGATGGTGCTTTCCAGAATCCCGCCGAGCGCGCCTTTCCAACCGGCATGGGCCGCGCCGATCACGCCGGCTTGCGGATCGGTAAAGAGCACCGGCCCGCAATCGGCTGAAAGAACGCCGAGCACGATACCCGGGGTCGCAGTCACGAGCGCATCGGCATCGGGGCGCGCGCCGTCATAGCTGCCGTCGACGACGACGGCGTCCGGCGAGTGGATCTGGTGGACGGTTGCAAGGCGCCGCGGCTCGGCATCGAACCAGCGCGCGACGCGCGCCCGGTTTTCGCCGACGCGTTCGCGGTCGTCCTTCGAACCGAGGCCGACATTCAGGCCGCGATAGATGCCTTCGGAAACGCCGCCCTTGCGGGTGAAATAGCCGTGTGCGATCGCCGGTCCCGCCTTTGTACTGAAGAGCGGACTCTGAACCGGGGAAAGCGAGGCGTCGTCCTGCATCGGTAGCCCTTGCTATCTTGAGGTTTCATAGGAATTGGGGGCGCGTCGCGGCCCGGTGACTTGCGGCTGATTTGCGGCGCGATGTTGACGCGGCATGCTGGCACTGTCAATCGCCCAACCGCCGCCAGCCCGCTGCAGGGTTTGCTGAACCGCAATCGATTTGAGGGTAAAACATGCAACAATTCAATGGGGTACGGCGGCGGCCGTGTCTGTGAGAAGACGCTCAACGGTGTAGACAGTTGATCGTTACTGTGCCTTTTTCTGGAACGGCGCCAGCGTGACTTCGGGACTGCTGACCGCCAGCACCTTGAACAGTTCGCCCATCTTTCCTGCTCCCGAGCCGGCGAGCCGTTCGACGGCGGCGCGAATGCCTTCCTGTGTCGGCGTGTCCTTGCCGCGGCCGAGTGCGGCTGCCCTCTCGAGCAGGCCGAGGCCGACGAGGAAGTCACCCTGATGGGCAAGTCCGTTGACCTGCAGCCCTTCCGCCTTCGCGCGGCGGGCAAGCTGCTCGAAATCGACATGGCTCGTGAGATCCGCCCGCCCGGGGCTGGCGAGCGGAGGATCGTAGCGATGCTCGCGCACCGCTTGCAGTGTGTCTCCGTAGCCGGTCGCCAGATGTCCGTAGTCGATGATGATTGCCGTACCGCCGCCGGCGCGAAGACGCTCGCAAAACGCGGCCATTACTGCGTCGCGTGCAGGGGCGATCTCGAAGATCGTGCCTTCTGCGACCGATTGCGCCGGCGAGGGCAGAAGCGACGGGTCGATGCCCGCAACGCCGGCCGCGAAGATCAATTCGCCATCGGCGTCGAGACCGACCATCCGCTCGCGGAACCCCTGCGCGGTGCGAACGAATTGCCGGATGGGAATTGCGTCGAAAAGCTCGTTTGCCGCGAGCAGGAGAAAGCCTGCGGGCAAGGTTTCGAAGCTCGCGTGCCAATGGACCTTGCCCTCGTGTCCCGCAAGCGTTTCGGCCTGCACCTTCTGCAACCGCTCGCTCGTCTCTACGAGGTGGACGCTCGCCGACCGATAGAGATCGGGCGCCAGCCGAGCGATGACGCGCAGCGTATCGGACATCATCGTGCCTCGGCCCGGGCCGATCTCGGCGATGATCGCAGGCTCAGGGCGGCCGTGCTCCTGCCACGCATGCACCAGGAATATGCCGATCATTTCGCCGAAAAGCTGACTGATCTCCGGCGCGGTGGTGAAATCGCCGGCGCGGCCGAAGGGCTCGCGGACCCGGTAGTAGCCGTGCTGCGGATCGGCGAGGCAGAGCGAAAAGTAGTCGGTGACGCTGATCGGCCCGTTGGTCTTGATCAGCGCCTTGATCTTGTCGGCAAGAGGATTCGTCATGCACCCGTCCAGTTATGCGGTCGCTGCTGCCCGGCGTGCGCGCGCGATCGCCCATATGCCTGCGAGCGCCATCGGCAGCGACAGCACCATGCCCATGGTCAGCCAGCCGCCGGCCAGATAGCCGATCTGAGCGTCCGGTTCGCGGAAGAATTCGACAAAAATGCGGCTCGCGGCATAGCCGCAGACGAATATGCCGCAGACCAGGCCGGGGACCTTCAATGCTTTGCGACGGTAGACGAAATAGGCAAGCACCAGGAGGAGCAGAATGCCTTCGAGCGCCGCCTCATAGAGCTGGCTCGGGTGGCGGGGAAAGGGACCGCCCGTCGGAAAGACGATCGCCCAGGGCATGGACGACAAACGTCCCCAAAGTTCGCCGTTGATGAAGTTGGCGATGCGGCCGAAAAAGAGGCCGATCGGCACCACGGCGGCGACGACGTCGAACAGGCTCCAGACGGCAATAGCGTTGCGCCGCGCGAAAATGATCATCGCGAGCGTCGTGCCGAGCAAGCCGCCATGGAACGACATGCCGCCGTTCCAGATCTCGATCGCGCGGATCGGATTTTGCAGGACGGAGCTCAGATCGTAGAAAAGGATGTATCCGATGCGTCCGCCAAGGACGATGCCGGCGGCAACCCAGAGCAGGAAATCGTCGAGTTGCGTCAGGTTGAATGCGGGGGTCCCGTTGCGCCAGAGCGCGGTGTTCTGGACGATGCGGCGCGCATAGAACCAGCCGATGAGGATGCCTGCGACATAGGCGAGGCCGTACCAGTGAATGGCAAGCGGCCCGATCGTGAAGATGACGGGGTCGATTTCCGGGAAGGGGAGGATGGCGAGGCGGGTGGCGATTGTTTCCAAGGTCTTGTCTCGTGCCGGCCGGTTGTTTTGGCGGAACATGGCGATCGAATCCGGGCGGGTCAAGCCGCCGGAGGCGGCCGTCACCCCAGCGCCATCTTATTTTCCTTGCATCCTTTCGCCGGTGACCCTACCTCAATTTCAAGACCGCGCTGTTGCGCGACGCTGAAATGGAGATCTGGACAATGAGCACTGGAGCCAACCGCATTCTGGACGATTTTGCCAAGCTGATGACCGATGCGGCGGGCGCTGCCCAGGGCGTGCGACGCGAGGTCGAGACGGCTTTCCGCGCGCAGGCCGAAAGCTGGCTGAATTCGCTCGATGTGGTCAAGCGCGAGGAATTCGAGGCGATCAAGGAAATGGCCGTCAAGGCGCGCGACGAAAACGACGCGCTGCTTGCCCGCATCGAAGCGCTCGAAGCACGCCTCGCAGAGACCGGAAAGAAGAAGTAACGACCTATTGGCCTTGCCGCTCCGTCTCTGTTCTCGGAGCGAGCGAGGTTCATCGCGTTTCCTGCGGGCCTGCGGGTAGAAGACTGCTGCGTGTCTATACGATCGCGCGTGCCGCATGATTCCTCAAATCGGACTCCGAATTGAGGAATCATGCGGCAATTCAAAGTGCTAGGCGATCTTGTTTGTCGGAAGAGACGTGCGGCGCCTTAGAGTTAATAAAATCTGAAAAGTTTTCCACCTGTGGACACTGCCAAAAAGTCCTTATGGCAGAGTCGCTTAAGCATCGGTGCTGAATCAAAACTGCAACGCGGGCGTCATTCTTCGCCGCAATTTTTCGCCCGAGGGGCTGGCAGGCTGACTCTGCCGTTATACACTGATTTTAAATGATGATTCGAAACGGATCACGTAAGCTCCGGGCAGGGTAAGTAAGCCAGGATGGCCGTGCGTCCAGCAATCATAGTGTGTCCGTATCTGGTATTGGGTTTGCAGCGTTGCGTCTTGTGAACGCGATCTTGCGCGCCTGTGCCGCGCCGTAAGGGTGATGCATGAGCCTTTTGGAAATGGAAGTCGAACGCCAGTCCAACCCGGTCGATATGATCGAGTTCGTGGCCGCCAACAATGACTGGTCTTTCGAGCGCTCCGGTGAAGACGAGATCGCCATGACGGTCGAAGGCAAATGGGCGGACTATCACGTTTCCTTCTCCTGGATGGAGGAGTTCGAGGCGCTGCATCTGGCTTGCGCCTTCGATATCAAGGTGCCGGAAAGCCGCGTCAACGAGGTGATCCGCCTGCTTTCCCATATCAACGGCCAGGTGCTGATGGGGCATTTCGACCTCTGGCGCCAAGAAGAAGTCATCATCTTCCGCCAATCTCTCTTGCTCGCGGGCGGCGCGGAACCGACGAATCAGCAGGTCGAGGTGCTGTTGTCGAGTGCGCTCGATGCTTGCGAGTCCTATTTCCAGGCGTTCCAGTTTGTCGTTTGGTCCGGAATGGACGCGCAACGTGCAGTCGATGCGGTGCTGTTCGAAACCGTCGGGGAGGCGTGAGATGGCTGTAGCCGTGTCTGGTCCAATCGTCCTCATCGGTGCCGGCAATATGGGCGGTGCGATGCTTGGCGGCTGGTTGAAGAGCGGCGTCAAGGGTGGCGACGTCCTCGTCATCGATCCGGGTCCGCCGCCGGCGATGGCGAAGCTGATTGCCGACAATGGCGTCAGCCATGCCACATCCGCACCGGACGGCGTCAAGGCGGGCGTGCTCTTCCTGGCGGTCAAGCCCCAGATCATGGACGCCGTATTGCCGCCGCTCAAAGGGCTCGTCGGTCCGCAGACGGTCATTGTTTCCGTCGCCGCAGGCAAGACGCTCCGGTCCATTGAAAGCCATCTTGGCGAAGCTGCAACCGTGCGTGCCATGCCGAATACTCCGGCGATGATCGGCCGCGGCGTTACCGGCGCCTATGCGAATGCGCGCGTAACAGAGGCGCAGCGCGCTCTGGTTCATAACCTTCTGAAGGTCAGCGGTCCGGTCGAATGGGTCGAGACCGAAGCCGATATCGATGCCGTGACGGCCGTTTCCGGCAGTGGACCGGCCTATGTCTTCTATCTCGTCGAGTGCATGGCGGAGGCCGGGCGCAGGGCCGGCCTCAAGGCGGACCTCGCCATGCGTCTCGCTCGGGAAACCGTCGCGGGGGCTGGTGAACTCCTGCATCAGTCCCCCGACGATGCCGCGCAGTTGCGCCAGAATGTAACTTCTCCCGGCGGCACGACGGCCGCGGCACTTGCCATTCTAATGGCCGACGACGGAATGCAGCCGCTCTTCAACAAGGCCATCGCAGCCGCGCGCAAGCGCGCCGAGGAACTGGCCGGATAAATCACCGCAATTTCAAGAGCACGATCATGGCCGAGACCATTTCCTTCGCCGATTTCGAGCGCGTCGACATTCGCGTCGGAACGATCATCGAAGCCGAGCCCTTCCCGGAGGCACGCAAGCCCGCACTCAAGCTGAAAATCGATTTCGGTTCCGAAATCGGCATAAAGCGGTCATCGGCGCAAATTACTGTGCACTATAAGCCGGAGGATCTCGTCGGACGACAGGTGCTGGGCGTGGTTAACTTTCCGCCACGCCAGATCGGCCCAGTGCGTTCCGAGGTGCTGACCCTCGGTTTCGAGGATGAGGCCGGTGCAATCGTGCTGGCGGCGACCGACAAGCCGGTGCCGAACGGCAAGAAGTTGATGTGAGCGTTATGACGATTAGCCGCGACGTTGTCTGCGAACGCGTCAAGGTTTCCTGCCTCTGGCGCGCGGCGGAAGTTGCGCGGGAATGGCGGGCGAGCCATGTGCTCTCCCTTCTCGATCCGGAATTGCCGGAAACGGACGTGCCCTCCATCGCCGATGTCGCGCACCGCGTGGTGCGCATGCGCGATCAGGAAAATGCCGGCGCGACGCAGCATTTCCCTGATCTCGTCCTGGATGTTTTCGAGGCCATGAGGCCGGTCGCCGACGATCAATCGAGCCGTATCCTGGTCCATTGCCATGCCGGCGTCAGCCGTTCGACGGCTTTCGCCTACGGGCTGATCGCCCATCAATTTGGAAAGGGCAGAGAGGACGAGGCCTTCGCGGCGCTGCTGACGATCACCCGCAAGCCCTGGCCAAACCGCCGGATCGTCGAAATCCTCGATGCCTCCCTCGGCCGCGAGGGCAGGCTGCTTGCCCCGCTCGACGCAATGCGCGCTCGCTATCCGCGCCGGATCGACGCGTGGCACCGCTTCAATCTCCGGCGCGGCCTTACCGCTGCCTATTCGCGATAACGAAGAGCTCCGCGATCACGTCGGCACGCGCACTGTTGCGCGCAAACCGCCGAGTGGGCTGTCGCCGAGGGTGACGTTCCCTCCGTGGCTTCGCGCGATATCGCGGGCGATCGCGAGCCCGAGCCCCGTGCCAGAACTGTCGAGGTTGCGGGCCTCGTCGAGGCGGAAGAACGGCTTGAACACGTCCTCTCTCGATCTCTCCGGAATGCCGGGCCCGTCGTCGTCGACCGTAATCGTCAGCCACTTCGCACTGTGGCGCGCCTCGATCCGCACCGAATTGGCGTAGCGATAAGCATTCGATGCAAGATTGGCGACGAGGCGGGTGAAGGCGGCGGGCCTTACCCGGATATCGTCTTCTCCTTCGATCGAGGTCGTCAGCGTCTTGCCGTATAGCTCCGCCTCGGCCGCAAGGCGGGTCATGAGGTCGCTGAGTTTCAACTCACCGACATCCTCTTCCGCCTCGCCCCGCGCGAAGGCTAGGTAGCCTTCCAGCATGTTCTGCATGTCCTCGACATCGTTGTTGAGGCTTTCGAGGTCCGGGTTGTTGCCGGCGAGTGCGAGTTGCAGCTTGAAGCGTGTGAGGATCGTGCGCAGATCGTGGCTGACGCCGGTCAGCATTGCGGTGCGCTGCTCGATCTGGCGCTCGATGCGTTCGCGCATGAGGATGAAGGCAAGACCGGCGCGGCGGATTTCCTCGGCGCCGCGCGGCGCGAAGTCGTCGATCTTCTGGCCCTTGCCGAAGCTTTCCGCAGCGCTTGCCAGCGCCAGGATCGGCTTGATCTGCCCGCGCAGGAAGAGGATCGCAATCGTCAGCAGCACGAGCGAGGCGCCGACCATCCAGACCAGGAAGATATGGGTGTTGGAAGCATAGGCCTGGTTGCGCCGCGCATAGACCCTGAGGATGCGGCCATCATCGAGCTTGATGCGGATCTCGACGATCTTCGAATTGCCGACGGTGTCGATCCAGAAGGGGCGGCGGATCTGGTTCGAAATCTCCTCGCTGAGGATCTGGTCGAGGATTTCGAAGAAGGGCTTGGGGCGTGGCGGCGGCAAATCACCGCCAGGCTCGACGGCGATGTTCAGATTGAGTTGTTCACGGGCAATGCGCACGATCTGGTCGATATCGCCATCGCGCGGAAAGGTCGTGATCAGATCGACGATCGAGGCTATGTCGCTGGTCACAGCGGCCGAGAGGCGTTGCGTCACGAGCTGCCAGTGGCGCTCCATGAAGACGAAGGCGACGACCGACTGCAGCAGCACCATTGGAATGATGACGATCAGCAGCGAGCGCGCGTAAAGGCCGATCGGCAGGCGGCGGCGCAACCACCGCGTCAGGCGTTTCCAGGCCCCGTCGGCGGGGCCCGTTCCTTCGCGCCTGATGCTGTCAAAGCTTGCCATGACTCTCCCGCATTTAGTCCACACTCAGCCGGTAACCGATGCCGCGCACCGTTTGAAGCCAGATGGGGTTGGACGGGTCGTCCTCGATCTTGCGCCTTAGCCGGTTGATTTGCACGTCGATCGTCCGTTCGCCGACCTCGGCATCGTCTCCGATCAGTTCATGCCGGGGAATGGTCTCCCCAGCGCGTTGGGAAAACAGGGTCATGATCTCCTGTTCGCGGTCGGTGAGACGGATATGATCGGCACCGCGACGGAGCTCCTTGCGCACCACGGAGAAGGTGTAGGGGCCGAAAATGACCTGATCGACCTTGGGCGCCTGTGTCGGCTGGTTGCGGCGCAGGATGTTGTTGATGCGGAGCACGAGTTCGCGCGGCTCGAAAGGCTTCGGCAGATAGTCGTCCGCACCTGCCTCAAGGCCTTCGATGCGCGAATTCGATTCCGCCAGCGCCGTCAGCATGATAATCGGCACCGTTTTGATATGCCTCAGGCTCTGCGTCAGTTGAATGCCGCTCTCACCGGGCATCATTACATCGACGATCAGGAGATCGAAATCAATGCCGATCAGCTTGCGCCGCGCCTCGTCGGCATCGCCAGCCGTCGTCACCCGGAAACCCTGCTCGACCAGGTAGCGGTTGAGCAGGTCTCGAATCCGTCGGTCGTCATCGACGATCAGAAGATGCGCCGCATCGTCGGAGACTTTCGCTTTTACTGTCATTGCTCGACACCCTCATCTTCCGCAAGCCGGCCGGCCGGATCACGCATTCAAGCAGATGCGCGGCGGCCGCCCAATTCCCCGATTCCACGGATCTGTCCGCCTCACTCGAATGAAGCTCAAGACAGAGGTCCCATGAACATCAGTCCGCGGCGGCATTCTTCATGTTGGCGAGAAAACGCTTCACGGTTTCACGCGCGCCGGGACCCGTTTTTGCCAATGCCTTTGCTATGCGGCGGGACTGTGGCTCAGCAAGCGCCCGGGCCAGCGCCTTGCCTTCCTCTGTGGTGTAAAGCATTCGCTGCCGTCTGTCCTCAGGGCCGGTCACCTGCCGAATATAGCCGGAATCGATAAGCTGCTTCAAAACGCGAGCAAGGCTCTGCTTGGTGATCTTCAACGTCTCGAGAAGGTCGGCGACTGTCATCCCGGGCTCGCGATTGACGAAATGCACGACGCGGTGATGTGCTCGGCCGAAGCCGCTCTTTTCGAGTATGGCGTCCGGATCACCGGTGAAGTCGCGATAGGCAAAGAAGAGCAGCTCGATGATCTCGAAATCTATCGTGTCCTCCTCCTGACCGGCAACTTCGGTCAGGTACTCGGTGTTGTCCTTAGGTCGGCCGGGCACGCAGTCATTTCCTTTCAACCAAATTGCAGTTCACGAAATATATCGCAAAATATGTCAGTTTTGTTGACATATTTTTACGCCATTGATAGCGATCGGCTCGTCGGGCGAAACATCGGGCCCGATGTCGCCGTTGGAGGATGGGCCGCGCGTTTCCGTTCGCAAATCCAAAATCATGAAATTGAATTCTCCCCCAGTCTGTTTGCCGATAAACTGGAAACAGCAAGATAATCAACAGTAGATATGGTGCTTACGCGCCGGAGGATAATACCATGGCAGCTATTCCCTTTGATCAGTTGGACGGTGAAATCTGGTTCAACGGCGAGTTCGTGCCCTGGAAGGATGCAAAGATACATGTGCTGACGCATGGGCTGCACTACGCGAGCGCGGTTTTCGAAGGCGAACGCGCCTATGGCGGGCGCATCTTCAAGCTTACGGAACACAATCAGCGGCTCCACCAATCTGCGGCCATTCTGGGCTTCAAGATTCCCTATTCGGTGGAGGAACTCGACAGTGCCAGCAACGAGTTGCTGAAGCGCCAGGGTTTTTCCGAGGCCTATGTCCGACCGATCGCCTGGCGCGGCAGCGAGCAGATGGGCGTCTCCGCCCAGAACAGCCGCATCAACGTCTCCATCGCCATCTGGCAATGGGGCAGCTATTTCAATCCGGCAGAGAAGTTGAAGGGCATTCGCCTTGATATCGCGGAGTATCGTCGTCCCGATCCGCGGACCGCTCCGTCGAAGTCCAAGGCCGCGGGCCTCTACATGATCTGCACGATCTCGAAGCACGCGGCCGAAGCCAAGGGCTATGCGGACGCTCTGATGCTCGATTGGCGTGGCCAGGTGGCCGAGGCGACCGGCGCCAACGTCTTCTTCGTAAAGGACGGCGTTCTGCATACGCCTGTTCCGGACTGTTTCCTGGACGGAATCACACGTCGGACGGTCATCGAACTTGCCAAGCGCCGGGGCTACGAGGTGGTCGAACGAGCAATCATGCCGGAAGAGCTTTCCGGCTTTTCGGAATGCTTCCTGACCGGCTCGGCTGCCGAGGTCACTCCGGTATCGGAGATCGGCCCCTATCGCTTCGCGCCCGCCGCGATCAGCGAAACGCTGATGAATGACTATACGAAGGAAGTTAATCCAGTCGCAGCGGCAGCAGAATAATCACAACAGCTCCTCCGCCTCCGCAGAATCGGAGGCGTTCGACACAGGATTCAGTAAAAGGCGACCTGCGGCCGCCTTTTGTGTTCGTGTGGATATCGCTACAACGCCGCGCGTCTTACGAGACGCGCGGCGTTGTAGCACGTTGAATTGCTGCATGACCTTATCCTCAAACGATTCCGATTTGAGGAATCATGCAGGAGGGAGACGTCATGCCGTCTTGCCGAGGAACTGTCCGACGATGCCGCTCAGCACGCCGCCGCCGACAACGCCGCCAATTGCCTGCATGACAAGACCGGTAGCTGCTGCTTCCCCGCCAAACATCTGGATCAGGAACCCGCCGCCGAGACCGCCGATGGCGCCTACGATCGTTCGCGCCACAACCCCGAATGCCTGCTGCTTCAGCATTGCGCTGGCTGCGTTGCCACCCGCTGCCCCCGCGGTCAATTGGGTAATGATAGGCATTAATGCTTCCATTGAACCCTCCGTCTGCGGCCCCCGTCCAAGAGCCCGCGATGCGCCGATGATCCGGCACGGAGAGGTTGAGACCGAAAGCGGAAACTGTCAATTTCGACGTTGAGGTTGTGCGGAAGCTGCGGCGATGACTGGTGCTTCGGAAGAGGCGCTGGAATTACTATAATGCCTTGATCCATATTGTTATTTTCCTTGGCGCTCGGTGCTCAGGGAAGGATCTGGCGAATAGTAGAAGGTGCTTTTGGCAGAAGAAAGCCGAGTAATTCCGTGCGGGCGGCAAGCGTTTTCTTTAGCAGGACGCGCATATGTGCGCGTGATTCGGCGAATCATCCTCTCTGCAGCGCGCTGACCCAAGCGCGCTGCTTCATGTTGGGAGAGAAGAGCAGGCCGTATCCACGATTATGTCAGCGATAGACGTAAACAATGCGCCGTGTCGCCGGTTCTACCAGCACGGGCTGTCCGTTGATGGTGACATAATCATAGCCGTAGTCCGGAATCTCGCGGACGGCGACTGTACTCGGCAATGCCGCGCCGATAACGGGCTCGCCTTCGAGATAAACCGTATCGGCGGGATTTTCGGTGATATAGGTGCTTACTGCCGGAGGTGGCGTGATGGCGTCAACCTCTTCGACCGGGCCGATCAGTTCCAGCGGTTCCGCGGTGGTCGCGATCGTCGGATCGCCCGGCTGTACCTGATAGGTCACGGAAGGAATTGCGAGGTCAGTGCGACGCTGCTCGATCACAACGGAGGACCCGCCGAGATCGGTTGCGAGATATCGGGCATAGGCCCAGCCGCGAATTCCGTTGACGCTGATGCGGCACCAGTTGCTGCCCTGAATGCATCCATCGAGGACCGCGGGGCTGCCGCGCGTTGCAAGGCCCACTGTCGGATATTGCGGGCCAGGGCCCGCGCGGACGTTGAGATCCGTCACCGCGGTTGCGCTCATCGCGGCATAACCCGTCGACGCGCCAGCGGCGAGCATCAAACCCGCTGCCGCAACCGCTCGAAACAGATGGGTGGAGGGGGTCTTCATCGTCTTGCTCCTATTGCGTGATGGATGCGAAACGCCTCGCGGAACCGGGATGTTCCCCCCGTGACATCACGAAATGTGAGGATGAGAGACATTGTCCCGGCGCCGGCGATCGAAGCGATGTGGCCGGCCGTCCCGAGTGTCGAAAGGCCGCGTGAAACTTCGATATTTTCCCGTCCCCGGAAGGGGCGGTCTGCTGCAATCCGAGGGTAATGAAATGGAGCACGAACTCATCTATGAAGGCAGGACGACGGCCCAGAGGCTTCGCCCGCTGGTGATTGTCGTCGTGGTGTCGAAGCTGGCGGTATCGGCCTTACTGCTGACGACAGTGCAGTTGCCTTCGCCAGCTCCGGCACCGGAAATCGCCTCGTTGCGGTGAACGGGGCTGTCATCCCGCCCTTCTGTCGCTATAGGTGGCCGCGGAACGGAACGAGTTCGGGTTGGTATGCGCGGGGTCACCCCCCACATTTCAACCGAGGACCCATAAGCAAAGCGAGGTCGCATGTTACAGGCGGGCATTATCCCGGTTACGCATTTCGAACAGAACTGCACGATCCTGTTCGATAGTGAAACCAAGAAGGGCGTGGTCGTCGATCCGGGCGGTGACGTCGACATCATCCTGCAGACGATTCGGGAGAACGGCATCGCGCTGAAAGCGATTTGGCTCACGCACGGCCATATCGATCATGCCGGCGGCGCCAAGGAATTGAAGGAGGCGCTAGGGCTCGAGATCATCGGTCCGCACAAGGACGACCAGCCCCTGCTTGAGCGATTGGAAAGCCAGGCGGAGCGCTTCGGCTTGACGATGAAGGTGCAGAACGTCTTGCCCGACCGGTGGCTCGAAGACGGTGATACCGTCTCCTTCGGCGATCATGTCTTCGAGGTGCTGCATTGTCCGGGCCATGCGCCGGGCCACGTGGTCTATTTCAACAGGGCGCAGAACTTCGCCCATGTGGGTGACGTGCTCTTTCACGGTTCGATCGGGCGCACCGACTTGCCCGGCGGCAATCATCAGCAGTTGCTTGCCTCGATTCGCGACAAGATCCTGCCGCTTGGCGATCACGTCGGTTTCATCTGCGGCCACGGGCCCGGCGGGCAGATCGGCGAGGAACGCCGCAGCAATCCCTATCTCAGGGGGCTCTGACATTGCGGCATTACAGCGCCGTGCGTCCTTTAGGACGAACGACGCTGTAACTCTTTGATTCCACGCATCGTGCTTTCCGAAAATCGGGTCCGATTTTCGGGCCGATGCACTAATCCTTCGGCCAGCCGAAGGATTAAGCTCGTCCTGCAGCGCCGCGCGTCTTTGGAGACGCGCAAAGGGCGCTACAGCACCTTGAAACGCTGCATGAATCAAAATGGCACACGCCTCGTACAAAGGCGTGTGCCATCGTTCAGACTGCCGCGCTTCTATCAGCCGGCGGTGCAGAAATGGCTGCGGCCGTCATAACCGACGAAGGTGCCGCTGTCCGGATCGAACGAGCGGTAGCGCTGCGAGCAATAGCGATACCAGGCCGGTGTCCACGGTTCGAGGCCGTAGCTCTCCACAGCGACGCGGCGATAGACCGGGCGAGCCTGGTAAACCGGACGCGGCTGGTAGACCGGGCGGGGCTCGTAATATTCGGGTTCCGGATCGACATAGACGCGCTGGCTATAGACCGGCTCGCTGTAGTAGCGCGGCTGCGAGGCGATCGCGCCTCCGATGAGCGTGCCTGTGACTAGGCCCACGGCGCCCGCGGCCCATGCATCATCGTGATCTCCTGCTTGGGCGGTACCGAAGGTCGGGAGGACCACCGCAGCTGCGGCAACGGAGAGAACAGCGGCTTTGATGAATTTGTTCATGGGCTTCAATCCTATGCATGGGGCCGGAATCAGTTCCGGTTTTCATCATGAACGGACTCTATGGCGTCCAAACTGAACGCAGCCTGAATGAAAAAACCCGGCAAGTTTGCCGGGCTGCAACTTAAACTTAAATGTCAGCAGAGGCCGTATCAGCCGGCGATCTGCAGGTTGACCGCCTTCGGGCCTTTGCCGCGGCGATCCGGTTCGGTGTCGAAGCTTACCTTCTGATTTTCCGTAAGGCCGCTCAGGCCCGAAGCCTGCACGGCTGAAATATGTACGAAGATGTCTGCACCACCATTGTCAGGCTTGATGAAACCAAAGCCCTTGTCGGTGTTGAAGAATTTTACAGTGCCAGTTTCGGCCATGCGTCAGGTCCTTTTCTCTCCACCCGCTTGACGGCGCGGGCAGCATTGCAGTTTTGCCCAAAATGGGCGTGGGGGCAGGCAGTTCTCGAAATTTGAGGAAAGGGTCCTGTTATCGCGACCAGCCATAAGAAGGGAAAACAAGCCTCCCCCCCGATCTGGCCGCCCGGAGTGGCTTGCGTCTCCGGCCCGCTTATAATTCAAGATCTTCCCGTGTTCGCAGATTGCCCGAACACAGTAAGAGTGATGGGTTTATTTTGAATTGGCAAGCAAAACTTTTCTGACGAGGTATTGCAGCTTGCCATTGCTCAAAAATCGATCAGTTGCCGTCGCGGCGCGGGATATTATGAACGCATCGCAAGCTGTTGAAATCACAGCTTTTTGAACACGCGTGCGGCTGGACTGGACGATTTGCGTCATATTTTGTCGCTCTCGATCATGCCGCGGCTTCGCGCGGTTTCGTTCGAAAATCGCAAGCGCCTGATATGTCTCATGTTCCGGAAGCGGCAAAGCTCTGTCGCAAATCTTTGCAGAAAATCTGCAAGGAATACAGCAAACTTCGCCCGCGGTGGTGCTTGGCTTGTCTCATTCCGAAGCAAAATTGGCGCTACTGGACAGTAATAAGTAATACCGTAAGTTCAGCTTGCCCGCTGTACAGAGAATTCTTGCCTAAGGCATGATTCCTAAAATCGGAATCGGTTTAAGGACAAAATCATGCAGGATTTCAAAGTCTACAGCGAGCCGTCTGATCGGACGCCGGGCGCTGTAGGTTGAGTCGCATCAAGCGGCTGCTTCTGCCTCCTGGCGCCGTTTCGCCAGTTCAGGAATGAGTTCCACCGCCAGCATCGCCACGAAAATGACGGCGCAGCCAAGGTAACCGATTGGCGTGATGACTTCGCCAAGCAGCAGCCCCCCGAAAAGAGCGGCGAAAAGAGCCTCGCTTGACAGGAAGATCGCCGCCTGCGGTGCCGTCGTGTAGCGCTGGCCGACAACCTGGCAGATGAAGGCGACGCCGCTTGAAAACACGCCGGCGTAAAGGATCTGGGGCAGGGCGTTCTCGATCACCTCGAGGCTTAGCGGTTCGGTGAAGGCTGCGAGTACGCAACCAAGCACGGCGCAGACGGCGAATTGCACCATCGATAGCAGCATCGGGCGACCGGTATCGGAGGCGAAGATGCCGACGAGCAGCATCTGGATTGCCCAGAAGAGCGCACAGACGATCGTCAGGAGATCTCCGCCGGTCAGGCTCGAAAGTGCCCCACCGCTCAGAAGGAAGATGCCGAAGGTCGCAAGCAGGGCGCCCGGCCAGATGACCCAATGCGGCCTGCGGCGCAGGAACACGACGGTCAATATCGGTACGAAGACGACGTAGAGCCCCGTCAGAAAGCCGGAATTGGTCACGCTCGTCGTCAGAAGCCCGAACTGCTGCGTCACCGCGCCGCCGAAGAGCGCCAGGCCGATGACAATGAAGTTGCGGATCGATTTTTGCGGAAGCGGCTTCTTGGCAATTTTTCCTTCGACAACCGCCAGCGGCAGCGCGACGATCGTCGCGATCGCGAAACGCAGGCCGATGAACCAGAGCGGACCGATTGCCTCCATCGCAGTCGATTGAGCGACAAAACCGGCCCCCCAGATCGCACCGGAAAACAGCAGGAATAGATTGGCCTGGAGGCGAGTCACGGCTGTGCTCCCGGATCGTGACGGTTCTGGATCGAGGCAATCCAAAGCCATGCCGCTCCGGTGATTGCAAAGCCGCTCTATCAGTTGCGTTTTTGCGGGGCAAGCCTCATCCTTCGCCTCCTCGATGGGGAAAAACCGGTGATGTGACGATGGCGACTCCCGCCGTAGGGACCTGACGTGATCCGATGAGCGACGCAGGCTATTCCGGAACACCACTGATAAAAAAGCTCGGCCTGCGCGACGGGCAGACCGCGCTCATTCTTGCCGTTCCGTCCACCCTTCCTGAAATTGCTGCCTTTCCCGGTTTCGCACTTGCCGACACTTCGATCGGCCGGACCGTCTCACGCCGCTATGACTACATCCATGTCTTCGAAACCGACCGGACCGCGCTCGAAAGTCGGGCCGATGCGCTCCCGGCGTGGCTTAGGGCGGACGGAATGTTCTGGGTCTCGTGGCCGAACCGGTCCTCGGGCGTTGCGACGGACCTGACCGAGAATGATTTGCGCGAGATATTTCTGCCGCTCGATCTCGTGGATGTGAAGGTCTGCGCCATCGACCCGGTCTGGTCGGGGCTAAAATTCATGTTTCGCAAGGAGGTGCGGGCATCGCTTCGAACGGGCTGAAACCCAATTCCGGATGGAAAGCCGTCACTTTTTCTGGATGTGCACTGAACGCCGTTACTGGGTCGGAGCCTTGGAGACTCGGAGAACGGCGCCATTGTCTTCGTCGGTCACCATCAGCAGCGCGCCGTCCGGCGCCACGATCACATCCCGGATGCGGCCGAATTCGCCGTCGAACAGTCGTTCCTCGGAGGTGATCGCGCCGTTTTCGTCTCTCTCCAGGCGGACGAGCAATTGGTATTTCAGCGCCGCGACCAAGAGGTCGCCGTCCCATTCCGGGAACATGCTGCCGCGGTAAACAGCGAGCGCCCCCGGGGCGATCGACGGATCCCAATAGTAGAGAGGCTGTTCAAGGCCCTCCTTGGCCGTGCCTTCGCCGATTTCTGCGCCGGAGTAGTCTTTGCCGTAGGTGATCACCGGCCAGCCGTAGTTCTTGCCCGGCTGCGGGTTGTTCACTTCATCACCGCCGCGCGCACCATGCTCGACGGTCAAGAGCTTGCCGTCACCCCGGTCGAAGGTGATGCCTTGCGGATTGCGGTGTCCTTTCGACCAGATCTCGGCGAGACCTTCGGTGCCGCCGCGATAGGGGTTGGAAGCCGGAATGCTGCCGTCGGGGTTGATGTGCAGAATGGCGCCGGCGTGGTCGCGCGGGTCCTGCGCCCGGTCACCTTGACCGCGATCACCAATGCCGAAGAACAGGCTGCCGTCCTTGTCGATGGCGATGCGCGAGCCGAAATGCTGGCCCCCGCCGGTGAACTTGCTCATCCGGAACAGTTCCTTGATGTCACTCAAGCGCCGTTGGTCGTCGGAGAGAGCCGCTCGCACAAGCACCGTGCCATAGCCGTCGCCGTCACTGGCGGAGTAGGTCAGGTAAAGCACGCGGTTGGTGGCGAATTGCGGATCGAGGGCCACATCGAGCAATCCGCCCTGGCCGCGAGCGGCCACATCGGGCACGCCATCGATCGGGGCGGATAGCTCGCCGTCGCGCAGGATGCGCAGCCGTCCCGGGCGCTCGGTGACGACGAGGCCGCCGTCCGGCATCACCTCGATAGCCCAGGGGTGGCGGAGCCCGGTTGCGAGCGTTTCGACGAGAACTGTGCCGGTCTGGGTGGAAAATTCCTGCGCCCCTTGTGCGGTCGCGACCGGCGGGGCAAGGAGGCAGAGAAAGCCGGAAAGACAAAGGGCCGCAGGCCGCGTCAACAGGGCCGGGAGGTTCGTCAAACCTGCCCTCAAGAGCGAGCGCCGCATGCCATTCTCCGGATTGTGCCTTCGGTTGAGGTAAGCTGGGGCGCAGGCGCCTGTCTTTCAAGTCAAATCGGATCAAAACGGCTTTATCGGGAGATCGAGCCCGTGGTGAGCGGAACGGCGCGCTGCTCGCCGACGAGTTCAGCATTGACGATATAGCGCATCGGCCCCTGTTCGACGGCATCGAAGGGCCAGCACGTGGCGAGCGCAAGGTGGTGTCCGCTGGCAGACGCGTTGATGCCGCTTTCGTCCCAGCGGGCGACACGGCCTTCGCCGGCGCGGAAAATGAAGCGGCGGCCATCCTTGCGCGTCAGCACCAGGAGGTCACCGGGGCTCACGTCCTTCAGCCAGCGGAAATGCGTGTCGCGATGGGCGGCGATCACGGATGTTCCTTCATCGCCTGGTAGTGGCGTGTTGGCGAGCCAGGCGGGGCCAAAGGCAAGAGCCTCGCCGCTTGCTCCGGCAAGGACGATTGCCGAGCGATTGATGCGGGGTGCGGAGATTTCCGCCTCGGTCTCGAAATCCGCCCAAGGCCAGGGCCTGCCGTCGGCGTTGCCGCGAAGCTGTTCTTCGAAACTCTTTCGCAACAGGACCTGCGAAACCTCGGCCTTGGCCTTCATGTAGAAGCCCTTGCCGATCAGCAGCAGGCCGGCAAGCGCAACGAGGGCGATGATCGCCACGACGATCGTTTCGATCGCCGACAGTCTGGCAAGAAAGCCGGCACGCTGCCCGGAGAAATCATCGTCGTCAGCCATGGCGGTGAACCCTTTCGACAATGAACGCGGCGATCTGCTCCCGCCAGAAAGCGAAGGTGGTGCCGGCCAGGAGCGCGATCGCAAGCAGCATCAGACCGATCAGTATCTGCCTGTCGGCCTCGGTTGCCGTCTGCGGCAGGTTCACCTGGTTGTTCGCCTCGGCGATCAGGGTTGCGGCGCGCGCCGTCGGTGCTGCGGCCATGCGGTCGGCAACCAGCATGGCGCGTTCGCTCCGGTCGCCCGCTGCCTCACGCTCATCGATCTTGCCCGGGTCGGCCGGGTTCTCGCCAAAGACCTTGCCGAAATCCCATCCTTCCGGAAGGTTCAACGGAACCTTGGCGCCGGCGAGCGGCTCTCCGGCCGGGCGGGAAGGGGTGACGTCGACCGCGACAAGGCTGGTGACGCGTGACACGAGATGATGAGCCAGCGCGACGGTCTCGATCTGCCGATCGAGTTCAGCCGGATCCGCGATTGCCGCGGCGCTCGCCTCGAGATCATCGATCTTGCGGCGCGCCCAGAGCTTGGCGATGCCCTCGCCAGGTGCCGCCTTGGCGATGTCCATCTCGACCCGCCAGGGTTGGTCTCCCGCCTTGCCGACGATCCTGAGCTTGCCTTCCGGCGCTGCGCCGGCAAGCTCCGCCGTCAGCACCACCGGTTCGCCGCGGTAGAGGTCGGGCATAGGGTCGGGGGTGATGTCCGCTGCGGCAATACCGTCAAACGCAGCTGAAATTTCGGTCATGACCGGGTTTTCGAGTTTCTCGAAAAGCTCAACCATGCGGGAGGCGACCTCGCTCTCCGAGCCGATCAGGGTGAAGGTGCCACGGCCATACTCGGCGGCCTTGGTCATGAAATGGCTGTTGGGAGCGGAACCGATACCGACGGTAAAGACACGGGCATCGCCGCGACTGTTGCGGATCTCGTCGAAAAGCTGGCTCTCGTTGCCGATAGCGCCGTCGGTAAGGAAAATCACCTGGCGCAAGGCGCCGGGTTGCACCGGTCCCTGGGTGCGAAGGGCCGCCTCCAGCGCCGGCAACATTTCCGTGCCACCCTCAGCGGTGAGCGCGCGCACGAACGCGATGGCATCCTCGCGCTTGTCGGGCGTGGCGGCAACGAGTTCGGGAAAGTGCACGGTCATCGTGTCGTCGAAGCGGATGACGTTGAAGCGGTCATCGTTGTTCAGTCGTGAAATCGCCAGCGCAAGGCTCTCCTTGGCCTGTTCCATCGATGGGCCGGCCATCGAGCCGGAATTGTCGATGACGAAAACGACCTCGCGCTTGACTGCCTTGCCGGCCTCGACGGCAGATGGCGGCGTCACGAAGGCAAGCAGATAGGTCTTGCCGCCCACCGTCTCGCGGAAGAGACCGGCATAGGGGCTCTTGCCTTCGATCGCCTTCCAGCTCAGTTCGAAATCCTTGTCGGCCGGAACGCTGCCGTTTTTGAGCGTGATCCGGCGGCTGAGTTCGTCGAGTGATGCGATTTCGACCTCGTGATAGGGCGAGCTAACGCTTGCGATCGGGAAACCGGCCTTGAGGTTGACCGTGAGCGTTACCGGGTTGACCTTGGCGTTTTCTTTCGGATCGAGCACCGGCGCCTCGATCTTCTCCCGATCCGGAACCGGCTCGCTCACGGCATAGCCGCTGCGGCCGTCGATATCGACCGTGTTGACGATCGGCTGCGGATTGTAACGGGGCGCGACGACCATCGGGAAGCGGAAGGAAAAGACCCCGTTCGACTGGCGAACGCCGCTCTGATACTCGATCTGCACGACGATGGTTTCGCCTGGACCGATATTGGCGACCTGGTTGGTGAAGATGTTTGGTCGCTGCTGCTCGAGAAGCGCGGCCTTTTTGCCCTCGGCCTTGGCCTGTTCGTAGATTTCCTTGGCCTCGGCCCGCCGCTTGATCTTTCCCTCGATGAAGCGATCGCCGATCTGCATCTTCAGCGTATCGACGGCGGAGTCCTCGGGGAGCGGAAAGACGTAGGTGCCCTCGACCCAGCCCTTGCTCGGGTTTTCGAAGCGCTGGGTGACACGGGTCCGCATGATGGGACCGTTGACGTTTATCTCGACGTCGGTTGCCAGCCGTGGCGCCTCGACGAAATAGCCAGGTTCCCTGGAAGGAAAGAGCAGTGTGCCGGTCCCCATGTCATTGGGGCGGACATAGCCGGCCAGCCGCTGCGGCCTGGGTTCGGCCGCTTGAGCTGAAGCCTGCGCCAACAGGCCGAGGATCATCACGATGCAGGCCGCAAGTGCCGCGAGCGCCAGATAAAAGCCCCAGCGCGCCTCGTTGTGCCGGGTGCGCGCAGTGGCGATTTCGTCGTCGAAAAACATTGCATACCCCCACGATGCGAATGCATTCACGTCATGGTAGAAGAGGCCCGGAAATCGGCTCTTGCGGGACTAAATTGCGGCGCTCCGCGACAGTTGTTGTGACCAAATTAAGGCATTGCAGAAAGCGGCAAAACACGCTGATTTTTTTGAAGAAAATTTGAAGCGCGGACGTTCGTTTCTGGTGTCGATTCCCTGCCGCCGCGACCCCAGCTAGGCGCGAGATGGATTGGCTTTGTCAGGACCGTGCACGCCTGAGGGCGAGGGTATCACCGATCGATCGCTTCGATGGCATTCATGAAACTTTGTCATGGTGACGCATTTTGCGCGGCTTTGCCGCCGTTTTTGCCGCTCAAGCGCTTGCAAGACCGGGCTTCTTTCGACATAGACCTAACCGCTATGGAGCCTGACTTTCCGTTCCGTAGCGCTTCACGCCGTTTCGAAACGATCAGGACCTCACACCATGGCCTTCCTTGCCGATGCCCTTTCCCGCGTAAAGCCTTCCGCCACCATCGCCGTTTCGCAGAAAGCCCGTGAGCTGAAAGCGAAAGGCCGTGATGTCATCGGCCTCGGTGCAGGGGAGCCGGACTTCGACACGCCGGACAACATCAAAAAGGCCGCGATCGATGCGATCAATCGCGGTGAGACGAAATACACGCCGGTTTCCGGCATTCCGGAACTGCGCGAGGCGATCGCGAAGAAGTTCAAGCGCGAGAACAATCTCGACTACACGGCGGCGCAGACGATCGTCGGCACCGGCGGAAAGCAGATTCTTTTCAATGCCTTCATGGCGACGCTGAATGCCGGCGATGAAGTTGTGATCCCGGCACCTTACTGGGTCTCCTATCCGGAGATGGTGGCGCTGTGCGGCGGCACGCCGGTCTTCGTCGCGACCAAGCAGGAAAACAATTTCAAGCTGAAGCCCGAGGATCTCGAAAAGGCTATCACGCCGAAGACCAAGTGGTTTGTCTTCAACTCGCCGTCCAACCCCTCCGGCGCTGCCTATTCGCATGACGAACTGAAGGCGCTGACGGACGTGCTGATGAAGCACAGCCACGTCTGGGTGCTGACCGACGATATGTACGAGCACCTGACCTATGGCGACTTCAAGTTTGCCACGCCGGTCGAGGTCGAGCCCGGCCTTTACGACCGCACGCTGACGATGAACGGCGTCTCCAAGGCCTATGCCATGACCGGCTGGCGTATCGGCTATGCCGCAGGCCCGCTGCAACTCATCAAGGCGATGGACATGATCCAGGGTCAGCAGACCTCGGGCGCCACCTCCATCGCGCAGTGGGCGGCCGTCGAGGCGCTCAACGGGCCGCAGGATTTCATCCCGCGCAACAAGGAAATCTTCCAGGGCCGCCGCGATCTCGTCGTCTCGATGCTGAACCAGGCCAAGGGCATCTCCTGCCCGACGCCGGAAGGCGCCTTCTACGTCTATCCGTCCTGCGCCGGCCTCATCGGCAAGACTGCGCCGTCCGGCAAGGTCATCGAGACGGACGAGGATTTCGTCTCGGAGCTTCTGGAAGCAGAAGGCGTCGCGGTCGTTCACGGTTCGGCCTTCGGTCTCGGTCCGAACTTCCGCATCTCCTATGCGACGTCGGAGGCGCTGCTCGAAGAGGCTTGCCATCGCATCCAGCGCTTCTGCGCCGCCTGCAGGTAAGAACGGCCTTTACCGCAAACGAGGAGCCCGCCGGTGCGTCGGCGGGCTTTTTGCTGCCGCTCAAAGGGCGATTCAACGCCTTGCCAATCCGATTCAGGCGACGGTTCTATCTCACTGAAATCGGGATCAATTTCAGCGCGGGGGCAGCTTTGGCGACAACGCGTGCGGTCACGTCGTGGGTCTTGTCGCCCGCATGCTCGGTCTGTCCGCCATTCGTGTCCACCACGATACGAGGTTAGGATAATCCTTGATCAGGGTGCGTCCTTCCGGAGCCATCAGGAAATAGCCGAACATCGAAGCGGCATGCAGATCGGCTAACGTCAAGCTGTCGCCGGTGAGCCAAAGCGCATCCTTCATGAGATCGCTCACCGCTTTGAGGCACGTTGCCGCCTTGGGGAGATTTTCGGCAATGCGTGCTTCATCGGCAAAGCCGACTTTGGAAGGCTTCGATACCCGCTCGACGTAAATGCCCCAAACCAAAATCCGGTAGGCATAGCTGTCCATGATACTGATGACCTGATTGACGCGGGCGCGCCGTTGCAGGTCGGAAGGCTGAAGGGCGGGCCCTTCAAAGGTCTCATCGATATAGCGCGTTATCGCGCCCGTCTCATACAACTGAAAGCCGTCGTGTTCGAAGGCCGGAATGCGGCCGAACGGGTGTCGTTGAAGATAGTCGGAAGGCGGGCCGCCTTCAGCGAAGACGTCGATCGGCACGAGGTCGTAACCGATGCCTTTTTCTTCCAGCGTCAACCGAACAGTTCTGACGTAAACGCTGTAATCCGCTCCAAAGACGAGAGGCTTTGCCATTGTCTGCTCCCGATAGAGTATTTCGCGGAAGCCCCGACCAACGCGGTCACTTCGCATCGGATTTTCCGCAGCATTGTACCGGTGCATTCTATCGCTACCGCAGTGCCCTTTGCACGCCTGATAAAACGCGCGGCGCTGCAGGAACGCGTGCAGGCCTGCGCTCAGGCCTGCTGTCGCCCACAGGCGATTCAACGACTTGCCAGTCCGGATTCGGGCGGCGGTTCTGAGATCCGATTCACGTTTGTCTCCGGATTGTCTCGATCACGCCCGAGATGTCGTCGCTGCCATGACCTTCCGCAATCCGGCGGGTGGCGAGCCGAAGCATCGGTTCGATGAAGTCCGGCGCGATACCTTGCTCCCTGCTCGCCCTGGCGATGTTCTCGAGTGCTACCCTCTGCATGGCGAGATTCGAAACCACGGAGCGATCGTGCAGGCCGCTGTCGACCTTGTTGGCAAGGTCCGGGAGTGTGCCGCTCATCGCCGTGATCCACGGAAGGAGAAGCGGCAGGAAATCGGTGACCTTGCCGCCACTGCTTGCCACTAGCGCGCCGGCATGCAGAAAACCCGAGAAGAGGCCATACATGCCGGAAAGCAGCGCGAGGTCATAAAGCGCTGCGAGGCTTGGATCCTCGCCAAGATGACGGCTTTCGGCAAGCGCATCGAGCGACGGCTTGTGTCGTTCGAAGAGCGCGTTCGAGCCGCTATAAAGGATCAAGGCGCCACGGTCGCCGATCATCGGCGGAATGGCCATGATGCCTCCGTCGAGATAGGCCGCCCCCTTCGTCTCGGCCCAGTCGGCGAGATCTTTCGCCTCGCGCGGCGTGCCGTTCGTCAGGTTGACGAGATCGCGGCCGCGGAGTGCATCCTGCGCCTCAGCCAGCACCGCGCCGGCGGCGGCATAGTCGACGACGCAGAGGATCGTGAGTTCGCTTGCCGCGACGGCTTCCGCGGGAGTCGCAGCAATCATTGCTCCAGCGCTCACAAGCGGCTTGGCGCGCGACTGCGTGCGGTTCCAGACAGTTACGGAATGGCCTTTCCGGACGAGGGTCGCAGCGAGTGCTGTACCCATGGCACCGAGGCCAAGAACAGAAATCCTGCTCATCCTTCTTCCTTTCCTGGTTCGTGTCAGAAGGCGGTCGAAAGCTTCTGGCCGAGACCGCCATCGACGGCGAACTTTGCGCCGGTCGTGAAGGTTGCCTCGAAGCCAAGGAACAGCACGGCGCGCGCCACCTCGTCGGCCGTACCGTTGCGCTTCATCGGAGTAACCGCATCGCCCAGCGCCTTGAAATTGGCGCGCTCAGCATCGGTGATGCCGGCAATGCCCTTGGTCGGCGTGTCGATGAAACCAGGAGAGACAGTATTGACGCGGATGCCGCGCGGCAGGAGCTCGGTCGCAAGCACGGAGGCGAACGAGACGAGTGCCGCCTTGGTGGCGCTGTAGACGCTCATGCCCGGATAACCGCCTTCATCCGCAACGGAGGAAGTGAAGACGATGGAACCGTCCTTGCGGATCAGTGGGGCCAACCGCTGCGCGGTGAAGAACGCGCCCTTGGTGTTGACCGCGAACTGGCGGTCAAAGGATGCCTCCGTCACCTGATCGAAAGGCTCAAGTTCCGAAATGCCGGCGTTAATGTGGAGAAGATCGATCGCGCCCATCTTCTGACCGGTGGCGGCGCCGAGCGCTGCAATGTCGTTGAGATCGGCGATGTCGGAGCGCAGCGCGTGGGCACGCGTGCCGAACTGCTCCCTCACTTTTGCGAGGTTGTCCTCGTTGTTTCCGGTCAGGAGCACTTCCGCGCCGCCATCGACCAAGCGTGCGACGGTCGCCAGCCCCATGCCATGGGTGCCGCCGATCACAACGGCTTTCTTACCTTCGTAGATAGTCATGATGTCTTCCTCTTCGGTTCCAATAGGGGGTGAGGAAGAGATGCATTTGTGGACGAGCTTGCGCTAGCCGGGCTAATGTGGACTTATCATCTGCAGATATGGACAATGGATCCGACTAAATGGCGAACCTCAATGACTTCATGCTCTTCGTCCACGTCGTGGATCACGCGGGATTTGCCCCGGCGGCACGCGCGCTGAATGTCCCGAAGTCGACGCTCAGTAAGCGTGTGGCGGAACTCGAAAAAGCGTTGGGCGTTCGGCTCATCAACCGCACCTCGCGCCGTTTCGCGGTGACCGAGACGGGGGAGGATTTCTACCGTCACGCAGCGGCAATGCTGATCGAAGCGGAAGCTGCCGAGAATGTGGTCAAGGGGAGGCTAGCCGAGCCAAGCGGCACTGTCAGAATCACGGCATCCGTTCCGACGGCGCAGCTTTCGCTCGCGCCTCTGTTGCCACGGCTGGCGATCGCCTTCCCGAAAATCCGCCTTGTGGTGCATGCGACCGACCGGTTCGTCGATCTCATCCAGGAGGGTTTCGACATCGCCGTGCGCGACCACTTTGCACCGCTTCCGGATTCCGGCCTCGTACAGCGTCGCGTCGCCTCCGAGGCCAGCTGGCTGGTGGCGTCGCCGGCCTATCTCGATAAGCGCAATGTGCCGGAGTATCCTGAAGATTTAGAACATCACGAGGGCCTGCTGACATCGCTGACTTCGGAGAGTTGGACGCTGGAGCACCTGGACGGAACGGTTGTCAGCGTGTCGTCCAAGCCGCGATTTGTGGCGGATGAATCGCATGTCTTGCGCGAGGCCGCGGTGGCAGGGCTTGGCATAACCGCCCTGCCTGGCAAGCTTTGCCGCAACGAGATCGCCCGTGGCGTGCTCGTTCGCGTGCTGCCCCAGTGGACCGCGGGGTCTGTGACAACGACGATCCTGATGCCGCACCGGCGCGGGCAGTTGCCATCTGTGCGTGCCACCGTCGATTTCATCGCGGCGCGCCTTGCCGAAGCCTGATCGGCAAAGCCGATAGCGGGAAAGCAAAAGGCCCGCAGCGAGCGGGCCTTTGTAAACGCGGATGGTGGCTCTCAGCGCTCGGCAAGCGCCGGTTCGCCCTTCTTCTCGCGGATGAGATTGAGGAAGCGGCGGAAGAGATAGTGGCTGTCCTGCGGACCCGGCGAGGCTTCCGGATGGTGCTGGACCGAAAAGACCGGTTTGCCGCTCACGCGCAGGCCGCAGTTGGTGCCGTCGAAGAGCGAAATGTGAGTCTCTTCAATGCCTTCCGGCAGCGACTTCGAATCGACCGCGAAGCCGTGGTTCATCGAGACGATCTCGACTTTGCCGGTGGTGTGATCCTTGACCGGATGGTTGGCGCCGTGGTGTCCCTGGTGCATCTTCTCGGTCTTGGCGCCGAGTGCCAGCGCCAGCATCTGGTGGCCGAGGCAGATGCCGAAGACCGGAATTTCGGTCTCCAGGAGATCCTGGATCACCGGAACGGCGTATTCGCCGGTTGCGGCGGGATCGCCGGGGCCGTTGGAGAGAAAGATGCCGTCCGGTTGCAGTGCCAGAACTTCTTCTGCGCTGGTCTGTGCGGGGACGACCGTGACCCGGCAGTTGAGACCGGCGAAGAGCCGCAGGATGTTGCGCTTGACGCCGTAGTCGAGGGCTACGACATGATACGCGGCGTCGGTTTCGCCGAGCATCGAATAGCCCTTGTCCCACACCCAGGGCATTTCGTTCCAGCGGGACGACTGGCCGGAGGTGGCGACCTTGGCGAGGTCGAGACCTTCAAGACCGCTCCAGGCCTTGGCCTCAGCCTTCAGCTGATCGATGTCGAAGACGCCGGCGGGGTCGTGGGCGATGACGGCGTTCGGCATGCCGTTTTCGCGGATCCAGGCGGTCAGCGCGCGCGTGTCGATGCCGCAAAGGCCGATGATGCCACGCGCCTTCAGCCAGGCGTCGAGGTGCTTGGCGGCGCGGTAGTTGGATGGCTCGGTGATGTCGGCCTTGAAAATGACGCCGACGGCGCCGTGGCGGGCGGCGGGGGTCAGGTCCTCGACATCCTCGTCATTGGTACCGATGTTGCCGATATGCGGGAAGGTGAAGGTGACGATCTGGCCGAGATAGGAGGGGTCGGTCAGGATCTCCTGGTATCCGGTGAGCGCCGTGTTGAAACAGACTTCGGCCTGAACCTTGCCGGTCGCGCCGATGCCCTTGCCTTCGATCACCGTGCCGTCGGCCAGAACGAGAAGGGCGGTGGGTTTCTGGGTTGTCCATGCGGGTGTCGCGGTCATCGTTCCTATCCCGTTGCGGCGGAAGCGAGGCTTGAAAGCCGGTCGGTTCAGCGCCATTTCAAATCGCATACGGCATGGCGCGCGGAAACCCCGCGAGAAAAGGTTCATGCCGATGTTCGTGCAGGTGCCGGAAAATAACGAAAGGCCTTGGCCGGGTCAACCGGCCGCCATGAATTGCAAGGAAATAAAGTTCCTTATAATTCAAGTGGTTGCGTAATCCGTTTGATTGCACCTGCCGCACTGGTTTAAGACGACGACAACAACGACGTAATCGAACCGGTTGCGGGCATGAGCTCCGCGGGCCGGTTTCGACATGGAGTAAGGACATGCGCGACCAACTCGCGAACGCATTGAAAGAAGCCCTCAAAGCCAAGGACGCACGGCGCACTTCGACCGTCCGGTTGATCCAGGCGGCGATCAAGGACCGCGACATTGCCAATCGCGGCCAGGGCAAGGACCCGGTTGGCGATGACGAGATCATGCAGATCCTCGCCAAGATGATCAAACAGCGGGAAGAGTCCGCCCGCATTTACGACGAGGGCGGCCGCCCCGAGCTCGCCGAGCAGGAGCGCCAGGAAATTGCCGTCATCAACCAGTTCCTGCCCGAACAGCTTTCCGAGGACAAGGTGAAGCAGGCCTGTGCCGCGATCGTCCAGGAGACGGGCGCCCACGGTCTTCGCGACATGGGCAAGTGCATGAACGCGCTGAAGGAGCGCTACCCTGGCCAGATGGACTTCGCCAAGGCCTCCGGTCTCGTCAAGGAACTGCTGAAGTAAGCCCTACGCCCGCTTTGCAGCGGGCGTATCGCCTTCCATGCCGGCGCCGATCGGCCTCGTCTTCGAGCCTCGGCGCGCGGTATCTACCCTGTGAATTGCGGGCACTGCCGATCGTGGCCAGGAGTTCCCCTGTCCATACTGCTTGTATGGGAGGCCGGCTAGGGGTATCGGCTATCCATGCGCTTTTCACAGTCCTTCCTCGACGAGATACGCGATCGCGTTCCGATTTCGGACGTGGTCGGCAAGCGCGTCACCTGGGACCGGCGCAAGACCAACGTTTCGCGCGGTGACTACTGGGCCTGTTGCCCCTTTCACGGCGAAAAGTCGCCGAGCTTCCATTGCGAGGACCGCAAGGGCCGCTATCATTGCTTCGGCTGCGGTGTTTCCGGCGACCACTTCCGCTTCCTGACCGATCTTGAGGGCCTGAGCTTCCCTGAAGCGGTGCAGCAGATTGCCGACATGGCCGGCGTCTCCATGCCGCAGCCCGACCCGCAGGCTGAGCGGCGCGAGAAGGAAAGGACCAGCCTGCTCGACGTCATGGAAATGGCGACGCAGTTCTTCCAGGACCAGCTCCAGACGGCGAACGGTGCCAAGGCACGGGCGTACCTCCGCGAGCGGGGACTGACCGGGCGTACGATCGAGACGTTTCGGCTGGGCTTTGCGCCTGACAGCCGCAATGCGCTCAAGGAGTTTCTGGCCGGCAAGGGCGTCGGCAAGGAGCAGATCGAAGCCTGCGGTCTCGTCGTGCATGGGCCCGACGTGCCCGTCTCCTACGACCGTTTCCGCGACCGCATCATGTTTCCGATCCTTTCGGCGCGCGAGAAGGTCATCGCCTTCGGTGGCCGCGCCATGTCACCCGATGCGCCGGCCAAATATCTGAATTCGAATGAAACAGAGCTCTTCCACAAGGGCAATGTGCTCTTCAATTTCGCGCGCGCCCGGCGAGCTTCGCAGGGCGCTGATGGCGCCGGCACGATCATCGCCGTCGAAGGCTACATGGACGTGATCGCGCTCCATCAGGCCGGCATCGAGAATGCCGTGGCGCCGCTCGGAACCGCGCTCACAGAGAACCAACTCGATCTTCTCTGGAAGATGACGCCGCAGCCGGTGCTCTGCTTCGATGGCGATGGCGCTGGCCTCCGCGCCGCCAATCGCGCCGTCGATCTGGCGCTCCCCCATCTGAAGCCCGGACAATCAGTCCGCTTCGCCATGCTGCCGGACGGCAAGGACCCGGACGATCTCGTCCGCCATGACGGACGCGAGCCTTTCGACAAGGTGCTCGCCAATGCCCGCTCGCTCGCCGAAATGGTGTGGCTGCGCGAAGTCCAGGGCGGCGCATTCGACACGCCGGAAAAACGCGCCGAACTCGAAGCGCGGCTGAGGCAGGTGACGTCCGTCATCGCCGACGAAAGCGTGCGCCGCCACTATGGCCAGGACATGCGCGACCGCCTCAACGCCTTTCTGCAGGGCAGCGCGCCGTTCAGGAGTGAACGGCGGCCGTTCGAGCGGGGCGGGCGCCAAGGTGGTGGCCCGCGTGGCGGCGCAGGCGCCCGGAATATTGCCGCCGGCCCGACCGCGATCTCCGATCGCCTCGCGCGCTCTTCCCTCGTCAGCGGCCAACAGGCGGTGCCGCTGTTGCGCGAGAGCGTGCTGGCACTCACCATCGTCAATCACCCGCAATTGCTCTTCGACGAATATGACGAGATCTCGACGATCGAGTTCGACCACCGCGATCTGCAGCGCTGCTGGGCCACGGTTCTGAACGCAGCGGCGGCAAGCGGGCCGCGTTTGACGCGCGAGATCCTCATCGAGCAATTGGAAGCGGAGGGATTCGGCGCCCTGATCTTGGCACTCGATCAGCAGGTCCGCTATGCGCGGCTGTGGACGGCGACGGTTGCGGCGGCGCCGGAGGATGCGCGCGAAGGTTACCTTCAGGCGCTTGCCCTCCACAGGCGCAGCAAGGCCCTCCATTGGCAGCGGCGCGAACTGGAGCGTGAACTGGCCCACGCCACCGAGGAGGGGGACCTCGAGGTCGTACCACAGTTGCTCAGGACGCTCCAGGAGGTCCAGCTCGAAGTGACGCGACTTGAGAACCAGGAAGCCATCATCGAAGGCTTCGGCGTACTTTCCGGCCGAGTTAAGGGGCCGGCCGCGCGGTAGCGTCGTCGCATGCGCTGCCCCTCATCCGCCTGCCGGCACCTTCTCCCCGCGGGCGGGGAGAAGGGACATGCCGCGCCAGCTCGGCAAGGCTTCTTGCAGTTGGTGCACGACGCGAGCCACCGATGCGACGTACCCTCGCCCCGCTTGCGGGGAGAGGGCAGGGTGAGGGGGCGTTAGCTGCGGAGCGCGGCGATGCTCCCCCTTTTGCGAGTCTTTAACAGGTTTACATCCCACCTGCCCAAACCCCATAGTCAGCCGCCCGACGAAAGCGATTCCATGCCTCACAACGACGATGCTTCCGCCGCGCGCCTGTTCGAAAGCGAAGGCGTGGCCAATCCTCTCGAAGTCCTGAAACGCGTCTATGGCTATTCCGCCTTCCGCGGTCAGCAGCAGGACGTGGTCGAACATGTGATAGCGGGCGGCGATGCGGTGGTGCTCTTCCCGACGGGAGCGGGCAAATCGCTCTGTTTTCAAATTCCCGCGCTTTGCCGAAACGGCGTCGGCATCGTCGTATCCCCATTGATCGCCTTGATGCGCGATCAGGTCGAGGCGTTGAAGCAGCTCGGCATTCGCGCCGCCGCGCTCAATTCCTCACTGACACGCGACGAGGCGATTGCGGTTCGCCGCGCGCTTTCGGCGGGCGCGCTCGACCTGCTCTACGTCACGCCGGAGCGCGCCGTCACCGACGGTTTCGCCGAGATGATCGACGAGGTCGACATTGCGCTGTTCGCGATCGACGAGGCGCATTGCGTCTCGCAGTGGGGCCATGATTTCCGGCCTGAATATCGCGGCCTGGATTGCCTCGCGTCGCGCTTTCCCGGCGTGCCACGCGTCGCACTCACCGCGACCGCGGATCCGCACACGCGCGACGACATCATCGAGCGGCTGGCGCTCACCGGAGCGAAGGTCTTCACGACCAGCTTCGATCGGCCGAACATTGCCTATGAGATCGTCGAGCGTGACCAGCCGCGCCAGCAGCTCCTTCGCTTCCTCTCCCGCTTCAAGGGATCGAGCGGCATCGTCTATTGCCTCTCACGTGCCAAGGTCGAAGACACGGCGGAATGGCTGAACGCGCAAGGCGTGCGCGCGCTTCCCTATCACGCCGGCATGGATCGCGTCCTGCGGGACGCCCATCAGGACGCTTTCCTTAAGGAGGAAGACCTTTGCCTCGTCGCGACGGTCGCCTTCGGCATGGGAATCGACAAGCCGGATGTCCGCTATGTCGCCCACCTCGATCTGCCGGGCTCGGTCGAGGCCTATTACCAAGAGACCGGCCGGGCGGGTCGCGACGGGCTGCCCTCCGAAGTCTGGATGGCCTATGGCATGGCCGATGTCATCCAGCGTCGGAGGATGATCGACGAGGGCGGCGCCGCGGAGGAGATCAAGCGCATCGAGCGGGCGAAGCTCAATGCGCTGCTTGCGATCTGCGAGACCGCGGGTTGCCGGCGGCAGGCGATCCTTGCGCATTTCGGCGAGGCGCATCCCGGACGCTGCGGCCATTGCGATACCTGCCTGAAGCCGGTCGAGACCTGGGACGGTACCGAAGCGGCGATCAAGGCGCTGGCGGCCGTCTATCGGACCGGCGAGCGCTTCGGCGCCGGCCACGTGATCGATGTGCTTATGGGCACGGTCAACGAGAAAACCGAGCGCTTTGGCCATGTCGATATGCCTGTCTTCGGTGCCGGCAAGGATCTGCTGCCACGAACGTGGCAATCGGTGTTCCGGCAGCTGCTCGCCGCTGGCCTCGTCCGGGTTGATCATTCCGCCTTCGGGGCGCTGCAGCTCGAGCCGGAGGCGCGCGCCGTCTTCAAACGCGAGCGCCAGGTGTTCTTCCGCAAGGACAGGCCGACCTCGGGCAAGGCCGCCCGGGTGGCGAAGTCCGGCACTCCGCGCGAGCGAGCCGATCTCGCCGGCTCCGATCTTGAACTTTTCGAACGCCTGCGCGCCGAGCGGTTCTCGATCGCCAAGGAATTGAACGTCCCGCCCTATGTCGTTTTCCCGGATACGACGTTGATTGCGTTGGCGAAGCAACGTCCGCGCGACTTCGACGATCTGCTCGATATTCCCGGCATCGGCGAGAGCAAGCGCGAGCGCTATGGCGAGGCGTTCCTGGCGGTCATCGACGGCTATTTCGATGGGTAGTCGACCGTAGTCGGTGCCTCAGCATTTGCCTTCGCGAATGAAAATGTCGCCTAAGGCGCGATAGGGGACAGAAAGCGTCTGTGCGCGGTGTCCGTCACGAAAGCCCCTATCGTTTTCATCGATCGATGCGTTCCGACCTTCCCGAGGCGCTGGAAATTGCTGCAAGAGTCGGCCCGTCGTGCTAGTCGTCTAGCGTGCGCCCACGCGCGGCGCCCGGGTGCGAAACATCCTTCTTAACGCGAGTGGCCAGCCATGACCTCAGCCTTTCTGTCCCATCTTCGTTCCGAACTCGAAGGCCTGAAATTGGCCGGCCTCTATAAGTCCGAGCGAGTCATCACCTCGAAGCAGGCGGGTGAAATCGAGGTGGCGTCCGGCGATCGCGTGCTGAACTTCTGCGCCAACAACTATCTCGGCCTCGCGGATAACGAAGAGCTTGCCGAGGCCGGCAAGAAGGCGCTCGACCGCTACGGCTACGGCATGGCCTCCGTGCGCTTCATCTGCGGCACGCAGGAAGAGCACAAGGAGCTCGAAGCGCGCATCTCCTCGTTCCTCGGAATGGAGGATACGATCCTTTATTCCTCGTGCTTCGATGCCAATGGCGGGCTGTTCGAGACATTGCTCGGGGAGGAAGACGCGATCATCTCCGATGCGCTGAACCATGCTTCGATCATCGACGGCGTGCGGCTCTCGAAGGCGAAGCGCTTCCGCTATGCCAACAACGACATGGCCGCGCTTGAGGAGGAGTTGAAGAAGGCCGAAGGCAGCCGCTTCAAGCTGATCGCCACCGACGGCGTGTTCTCAATGGACGGCATCATCGCCAACCTCAAGGGCGTCTGCGACCTCGCGGAAAAATATGGCGCGATGGTCATGGTCGACGACAGCCATGCGGTCGGTTTCGTCGGCAAGCACGGTCGCGGCTCCGCCGAGCATTGCGGCGTCGAGGGCAGGATCGATATCATCACCGGCACGCTCGGCAAGGCGCTCGGCGGCGCCTCGGGCGGCTACACCTCGGCCAAGGCCGAAGTCGTCGAATGGCTGCGGCAGCGCTCGCGGCCCTATCTTTTCTCCAACACGCTGGCGCCCGTCATCGCCGCCGCTTCGCTCAGGGTCTTCGACCTAATCGAGAACGGCGACAAGCTGCGCGAACGGCTTTACACGAACGCCGCGCTGTTCCGTGCCGAAATGTCGAAGCTTGGTTTCACGCTTGCCGGCGAAGGGCATCCGATCATTCCTGTCATGCTCGGCGACGCGGCGCTCGCGCAGGACATGGCCGCGCGGATGCTCGAGAAGGGCGTCTATGTCATCGGCTTCTCCTTCCCGGTCGTGCCGCGGGGGCAGGCGCGCATCCGAACCCAGATGTCGGCCGCCCACAGCGAGCGGGATGTCCGGCGCGCGATCGCGGTCTTCGAAGAGGTCGGTCGCGAACTCGGCGTGATTTGAAGAGTTAGGTGAGGGGCGAGTGAGGAACCTGCAATGACCAACATGATGAAGGCACTGGTCAAGACGAAGCCGGAAGTCGGGCTCTGGATGGAGCGGGTACCGGTGCCGGAGGTAGGCCCGAACGATGTCTTAATCCGGGTGAAGAAGTCGGCGATCTGCGGTACCGACGTTCACATCTGGAACTGGGACCAGTGGGCGCAGAAGACGATCCCCGTGCCGATGGTCGTCGGCCACGAGTTCATGGGCGAGATCGCCGAAGTCGGCTCGGCCGTCACCAAGTATCACGTGGGCGAGCGCGTCTCCGGCGAAGGCCACATCGTCTGTGGCAAGTGCCGCAATTGCCGGGCGGGCAGGGGGCACCTTTGCCGCAACACGCTTGGCGTCGGCGTCAATCGTCCGGGCTCCTTCGGCGAGTTCGTCTGCATCCCGGAATATAATGTCGTGTCGATCCCCGACGACGTGCCGGATGAGATCGCCGCGATCTTCGATCCCTTCGGCAATGCCGTGCACACGGCGCTTTCCTTCGATCTCGTCGGCGAGGACGTGCTCGTTACCGGGGCGGGACCGATCGGCATCATGGGCGCGCTCGTCGCCAAGCGCTCGGGCGCGCGCAAGGTGGTGATCACCGATATCAACCCGACGCGCCTCGAACTCGCCCGCAAGGTCGGCATCGACTACGTCGTCGATGCGTCCAAGGAAAACCTCGCCGACGTGATGCGATCGATCGGCATGACCGAAGGTTTCGATGTCGGTCTCGAAATGTCGGGTGCGGCGCCGGCATTTCGCGACATGATCGACAAGATGAACAACGGCGGCAAGATCGCCATACTCGGCATCGCTCCGGCGGGCTTCGAGATCGACTGGAACAAGGTCATCTTCAAGATGCTCAACCTGAAGGGCATCTACGGCCGCGAAATGTTCGAGACCTGGTACAAGATGATCGCCTTTGTCCAGGGCGGGCTGGATCTTTCGCCGGTCATCACCCACCGGATCGGCATCGACGATTTCCGCGAGGGGTTCGAGGCGATGCGGTCGGGCAATTCCGGCAAGGTTGTGATGGACTGGTAGCGATCGCGAGCCCGCGGTGAAGTGGCACCCCGGGGGACGGTCGTTTGCAGGTCCGAACCTGATCTCGATCTCGAAGTAAGCCGTCCGCAGGCTGCTCCGGCGGCCGACTTCCTGGCTCCAATCGCCGGAAAACCAGCGCCACCCTTGTCTTTTTTTCGACCGCTCCTACATCTTGAGCGAAAGCTGATAAACAGCGCAAAAACCCGCGACGAAGCGTTTTTTGCCGATTTACGCGGTTTTTCACCGGAAATGCTTGACGGGATCAAAAATTCTGGGAATCACCATTTCAAGCAGAAATGGCGATACGGACGGCGGATAGGAAAATCATGCCTGAGATGTTTCAGTGGCAAGGCTGTCGAGGCTTGCCCGCTCAACCGCGATCGCTGTCGTGGTTAATCAGGAATTAAACATCATCCCGTTACGTCAGGGGAAATGATTCGGTGGCGGGTGCGCGGCGCCCGAACCACGAAGCGGCATTGGCACCAGGCGCACGCTGGTTGCGACAAGGAAAGCGACGAATAAATGGCAACTAAAGTCAAAGAAAACGAAGAAGCAGACGTAGAACGCGAAGGCGCTCCTGACGGCCCGCTTCTCGATCTTTCCGACGACGCTGTCAAGAAGATGATCAAGGCCGCCAAGAAGCGCGGCTACGTGACGATGGACGAATTGAACTCGGTCCTGCCGTCAGAGGAAGTCACCTCCGAACAGATCGAAGACACGATGGCCATGCTCTCCGACATGGGCATCAACGTCATCGAGGATGAAGAAGCCGAGGAAGCCGCCGCCGGCGGCGACGACGAAGACAGCGGCGACGAGGGTGACGGCGAGGGCGGTGAACTCACCACCTCCAGCGGCACCGCGCTTGCGACCGGCAAGAAGAAGGAACCGACCGATCGCACCGACGATCCGGTGCGCATGTATCTGCGCGAGATGGGTTCGGTCGAGCTTCTCTCCCGCGAAGGCGAAATTGCGATCGCCAAGCGCATCGAAGCCGGCCGCGAGACGATGATTGCCGGTCTCTGTGAGAGCCCGCTTACCTTCCAGGCACTGATCATCTGGCGCGACGAACTGAACGAAGGCCAGACGCTTCTGCGCGAGATCATCGATCTCGAAACGACCTATTCCGGTCCCGAGGCGAAGGCTGCCCCACAGTTCCAGAGCCCGGAAAAGATCGAGGCTGACCGGAAGGCCGCCGAAGAGAAGGAAAAGGTGCGCAAGACGCGCGCGGCCGCGGCTAATGACGACGACATCACCAATGTCGGCGGCGATGGCCAGCCGCCCGAGGAAGAGGAAGAGGACGATGACGAATCGAACCTCTCGCTCGCCGCGATGGAAGCGGAACTGCGCCCGCAGGTGATGGAAACGCTCGACATCATAGCCGAGACCTACAAGAAGCTCCGCAAGCTGCAGGACCAGCAGGTGGAAGCACGCCTTGCCGCGACGGGCACGCTGTCGCCGGCGCAGGAGCGCCGCTACAAGGAGCTGAAGGACGAGCTGATCAAGGCGGTGAAGTCGCTGTCGCTCAACCAGAACCGCATCGATGCGCTGGTCGAGCAGCTTTACGACATTTCGAAGCGCCTGATGCAGAACGAGGGCCGGCTGTTGCGCCTTGCCGAATCCTACGGCGTCAAGCGCGACTCGTTCCTGGAACAGTATTCGGGCGCCGAGCTCGACCCGAACTGGATGAAGTCGATCAGCAATCTCGCCGGCAAGGGCTGGAAGGAGTTTGCCAAGGCCGAGAACCAGACGATCCGGGATATCCGCCAGGAGATCCAGAATCTCGCGACCGAAACCGGCATTTCCATCGCCGAGTTCCGCCGCATCGTTTCCATGGTCCAGAAGGGCGAGCGCGAAGCGCGCATCGCCAAGAAGGAGATGGTCGAGGCCAACCTGCGTCTCGTCATTTCGATCGCCAAGAAGTACACGAACCGCGGCCTGCAGTTCCTGGACCTCATCCAGGAAGGCAACATCGGCCTGATGAAGGCGGTCGACAAGTTCGAGTACCGCCGCGGCTACAAGTTCTCGACCTATGCCACCTGGTGGATCCGGCAGGCGATCACCCGTTCGATCGCCGACCAGGCACGCACGATCCGCATTCCGGTGCACATGATCGAGACGATCAACAAGATCGTTCGTACCTCGCGCCAGATGCTGCACGAGATCGGCCGCGAGCCGACGCCGGAGGAATTGGCCGAAAAGCTTGCCATGCCGCTCGAGAAGGTGCGCAAGGTGCTGAAGATTGCCAAGGAACCGATCTCGCTCGAAACGCCGGTCGGTGACGAGGAAGATTCACATCTCGGCGATTTCATCGAGGACAAGAACGCGCTCTTGCCGATCGACGCCGCCATTCAGGCGAACCTGCGTGAAACGACGACCCGCGTTCTCGCTTCGCTGACGCCGCGCGAAGAGCGTGTGCTGCGCATGCGCTTCGGCATCGGCATGAACACGGACCACACGCTCGAAGAGGTCGGCCAGCAGTTCTCGGTCACCCGCGAACGTATCCGTCAGATCGAAGCGAAGGCGCTGAGAAAGCTCAAGCACCCGAGCCGTTCGCGCAAGCTGCGCTCGTTTCTCGACAGCTAAGCTAAGCGTTACAGAAACGTCGAGAAAGCCGGGCTTTGCGCCCGGCTTTTTTTGTGCTGCCCTTTCTGGTTTTTGCGGGCGCACCTTGTTCCTGCGGCGCTTGTTCGCCCATGACCACGGGATTATACTTTGGGGCTTGCAGCGAGCCCGCGACGCCGGGGAGGACGCACCGCGGGTGCGAACCGAAAGCGCCCATGCGATGAACGCATCATGGGCCCGCGAATGAGTTGGAGCGGGATGCGGGCGGAACACCACGTACACTTTTCCTCATCCCGCTAGTCCTTTGATTCCAGGGCATTTTGTTCGCTTTCATCCGAAGGCGGGATGCTCTGTGGGGAGGTGTGAGATGACCACTTATGTCGTGCTTCTCAATTGGACCGAGCAGGGTATCAGGAACGTACGCGAGTCTCCGAAGCGGCTGGATGCCGCTCGGAAGGTGCTCTCCGACATGGGCGGGTCCTTCAAGGATTTCTATCTGACCATGGGCGAATACGACATGGTCGCAGTCTGCGAAGCGCCCGACGACGCGGTTGCCGCACGGTTCGCGTTGACTCTCGGGATGAATGGCAACGTGCGCACCCGCACATTGAAGGCATTTCCGGAAGCCGCCTATCGTGAACTGATCGGCACGCTCGGCTAAGATTGCATGGGTTCGAAGTTGGATCATCTCGCTGTTTCAACGAAACAGCGAGATGATCTCGAAGGCGATCCTCAAAGGGGTGGTGACTTCATCTCGCGGCGGACTGACATGCCGTCGATGCGTGGAAGGGTGATTTGCGTCAAGGTTCGCCGTTGCCCGACAGGACTTGCGCGGCGCCGCGGATCGCGTTGCGAAAGGCATCGTCGAAGCTGACGCCGCGGATTTGCCAACGGTGCGTCTTCCCGGCGCTATCGAGTTGCCAGTCGGCAATCCAGCCAAGCGCCTCGTCGTTCCAGGAAATCGTACCGACGAGCGCGACATCGCCGCCAATCTTCTTTGCCAGCCGTTCCAACTGCGCCGTCGGTTCGCTCGACAGCATATCGAGGTCGAGTTTTTCCTGGGCAAGCGTTTTCCGCTCCGGCAGCCATGTCTCAAGCGCGAGAGGCACGGTCGCGGCGGCGAGCGACTCGGCCATGTAGGGGCTTTCTTCGCCGTCGCTTGTCAGCATGAACTTGCGCTTTTGGTCGTGGACGGCGAGAAGGACGGCAATCCTCGGGCGCGGTTGCGGCCAGGGCCTGCTTCCGAGCGCGTCGAGCAGCCGGTTTATCGTTGCCGGGTCGTAACGACAGGTCAGGTCATGCGGCCGGTCGTGCGTACCCTGTTCGTCGTGAATCGGGATGCCTGCCAGCCGATCACGATAGGCAAAGGACGCGACGAAGCTGCCGGCGCGTTCAATCAGCGGCGCGAACGCTGTTCCGGCAATCACACGCTGGTCGCCCGAGACCTTGACGAGGACTTCACCCAGGCATTCGCGAAAGCCGAGTTTCCGGTTTTCTTCGCCGGTGCCGGTGACGATCGCGTGGCTCACGTATAGGTTCTGCACGTTGGCGGCCTGCGCTATCCCGGAAGAGGTCACACCGGCAAGCATGGCGAGGAACGGCAAGACGATTGTCATTCTGGTGGTCATTCAACTTCGCCTCAAAACCGATCCTTAAGATTTACGCTTTATCAATCTCTCGCAAACGAGAGGTTCCGCGATGCGTTGCGTTTTTGTCGTCGTCCTCCTGTTGCTGGCCGGCTGCGGAACGGTGCCGAAGGACACCCGGAACGCCTGCGCGGTTTTCGAGCAGCGAGATGGTCTTTTCAACAATTGGCGCCGGGCTGCCTACGCGGCGGAGCGCGAATACGGCGTGCCCGTTCCTGTGCTGATGGCGACGATCTATACGGAGTCCGGTTTCCAGCACAACGCAAGGCCACCGCGCACCAAGCTCTTCGGCTTCATTCCCTGGACGCGCGTCTCCTCCGCCTATGGATACTCGCAGGCGCTCGACGGCACCTGGGCGCGTTATCAGGCCGAAACCGGACGCTGGACGGCGCGTCGGACGGATTTTGCCGACGCGATCCGCTTCATCGCCTGGTACCACAACCAAAGCCACCAGCAGAACGGCATCGCGCTCAACGACCCTTACCGGCTCTACATTGCCTACTATCATGGCCATGGCGGTTACGCCCGCGGGAACTGGAGCCAAACGGCTCAGACAGGCGCAAAGCGCGCCTCCGGCATGGCGGCGCTCTATGCGCAGCAACTGCGCGGCTGCGGTTCATAACGTGCAGCGCATTCTGCGCCGTTCGCCGACACTGCAGCAAGAGCGGCCTCCTCCTCGTGGATGGGATGACGAAAAAATCATTATCGGCTGTCGGAACCTTTCCGCTTCGATCGTCCTTTGCCTGTTCAGCCAAACAGGAGGAGATGAACATGGCCTATGTCGATGGTTTTCTCGTCGCGGTGCCGAAGGCGAAGGTCGAGGACTACAAGGCGCTCGCGCGCCGGGCCGGCGATGTCTGGAAGGAACACGGTGCGCTCAACTACGTCGAGTGCCTGGCCGACGACGCACCTTATGGAGAACTGACGTCCTTTCCGCGTGCAGTGCAGGCGAAGGAGGACGAGACGGTGGTCTTCTCCTGGGTCCTCTATGCGTCGCGTCAGGATCGCGATGCGATCATTGCCAAGGTCATGGCCGATCCGCGGCTTCAGGGTGATGAGTGGAAGTCGATCTTCGACGGCAAGCGGTTGATTTATGGAGGCTTCGAACCGTTCTTAGAGCTGTAGCGGGCAGAGGGCCGCGCTTCAAATGCCGCAGACTGTCATCACCATCGCCACCCGTGGCCAGGGACTCTACGAGTTCACCGATGCTGCCACCGATTTCGTGCGGCAATCAGGCATCGCGGAGGGACTTCTCACCGTGTTCGTCCGCCATACGTCCGCATCCTTGCTCATCCAGGAAAACGCCGACCCGGATGTGAAACGCGATCTCACCGAGTTCTTCGGTCGCCTGGTGCCGCCGTCCTCCGATCCTACGATGCGCTGGATCGTCCACACCCAGGAGGGACCGGACGACATGCCGGCGCACATCAAGGCGGCGCTCACCCAGGTCTCGCTCGGCATCCCGATAAGCGATGCCCGCATGATGCTCGGCACCTGGCAAGGGCTCTATCTGTTCGAACATCGCGATCGCCCGCACCGGCGCGAGATCGTCCTGCATCTTGGCGCGTGAACGGCGCTTTACTGAGTTCTGCTCCGGCCAACTAATCTGCGGTACAGTGGGCGACAGTGCAGCTTCGGAGACAGACGATGACAAACGCGCAAACCATCGCCAGCCGTTTCATCGAGGCCGTCAATGACCGTGATTTCGATGCGCTTTCCCGGCTCGTCGATGAGGACGTCGCGCTTGATTCGCTGACCGGCCAGCGAACCATGGGCGTCGGTCCGCTCAGGGCCTGGATCATGAACTATCTCAGCCATTTCGACGAGGCGTTCAGCGATATCGTGCTGATGCATGACGCCTTCGGGCAGCGGGTTGCGGCCGACATGACCGCACGCGGCACCTATCGCAAGACCATGCCGGGATTTCCCGAGGCCTCGGGCCAGATCTACGCCATTCCGAGCGTTTTCATCTTCGAAATCGAGGACGGCGCCATCACGCGCCTCAGCCACTATCGCAATCTCCGCATCTTCGAGCGGGAGCTGGCGAGCTGAGCCGCCCCACGTAACATACTGAATCTCTGTGTGGTTTTCTCTCTGGATCAGCCGAAGCAGGCGCGGTCGACGGGAACGAATCGTGTTGCCTGCTGTTTCGTCCATGCAGTGTTCATCAACCTGAACAGTGCATGAACGGAGGGTTCCGGTAGCGTTCAGTTTATCCGGACTATGGTTGGCGCAATCGTCGAGAGCGGTAATCGCCAATTTTGAATCCTTCGCCACACCGGAGAAACGCTATGAGAAAATTCCTCGTCAATGCCGCGGTTGCTGCCGTCATCGGGCTGACCGGTCTTGCGGGTGCAGCCACCGCCGCTTCTGCTCAATCGGTGATATTCGAGTTCGGGTCGCCGCGTGCCGCCGATGTCCAGTACCGTGACTACGATCGCGACTGGCGCAGGGATCGCCCCCGCTGGGGCGGTGAGCGCCGCGGCCGTTGTGACCCCTGGCTTGCCGTCGAAAAGGCACGTGATCGCGGTCTGCGCCGGGCCCATGTCGCCAATGTCGCGCGGCGCCAGGTCATCGTCGAGGGCCGCCGCCATGGTTACCGCCAGGCAATCATCTTCGCCAATGTGCGTGGATGCCCGGTGGTCGGCCGCTGGTAACCTGCCGGATTTCCGCACCGTCTGTCTTCCCCGGCCGCGGAAATGTGCCCCTCATGGAAAACCCGTGAGGGGCTTTTGATTCGAAAGGCCCCGCGCGATGAATTCGCCGGGGCTTTGCCTGTGGTCATCGCGCAAAAGAGGCGCGGTGCGGTTTCCTTCGCCGCGCCGGGCCAAATGCTCACTGCTCGATGGCGAAGGTCACGTTGACGGTGACATTGTAGGTTTGTTCGCCGGTCGCGATCGGAACGGCATCGGCCGCGAATTCCTTGGCCATGCTGCGTACCATCGGAACCGGTTCCGGGCGCGAAGCCTGTTCCGAGATCTCGATGAGCCGGCCGAGCGAAACGCCGGCCGCCTCCGCCAGCACCTTCGCCTTGACAATCGCGTCGGCCACCGCCGCCTTGCGGGCCTCGGTGATGACTTCGTCGGGCTTGTCCTTGGTGAATTCGATGCCGCCGCCCTGGTTGATACCGAGGGTCACGGACTTGTCCAGGACCTCGCCGAGATTGCTCAGATCGCGCACGCGCACGGTAACACCGTTGACGACCTGATAGCCGATGAGTTCCGGCGGGCGGTTGCTGCCGTCGTTGCCCTGCGGGTAGTTGTATTGCGGATTGATGGCGAAGCCGCTGGTCTGCAGATCGCGCTCGGCAATGCCGCCCTGCTTGAGTGCCGAGAGCACCTCCGCCATCGCCTTGTTGTTGGCGTCGAGCGCCTCGCGCGCGCTCTTCGCATCCTTGACGACGCTCAATTGCACGATCGCCATGTCGGGTGCTGCCGTTGCGCGGCCTTCACCGGAGACCTTGATCAGCGCCTGCCGGCCCCGGACGCCTTCCGGACGCCCGTTGCCGCCGCTCTTGGTATCATTGCCGTCGGCCGCCACAGCGGCGGCGGCAAAAGCGCCGGCAAAGGCAGCGGCCATGGCAGCGACATGAACCGTGCGGGCAATGCGTGTAGAAATCATGGTTATTTCTCTCCGGTTGTTTTATGCCGAACTCTTGCTTATCGATTGTGTAGGCATTGCGGCAATGGCTTGTCGTCAAAAAGGTTTTCCGCTAGAGCCATTGCGACCCGCGAATTACCATTGGTTCGCGGTCAACCGGCAGATGACCGGCAAGGGCCTGTAGCTCAATGGTTAGAGCCGGCGGCTCATAACCGCTTGGTTGGGGGTTCGAGTCCCTCCGGGCCCACCATTTGTCTTCAAAGTCAATGGCTTACTAAGGTGGAACCATAGTAACTCAGTACCCCCAGTGAGGACCGGATCCGCAGATCGCCTGGCGCTCGGCGACGCCTTTGGAGCAGTATGTCGGCCCGATCGGCACACCGGCCAAGCCAGCCGTGAGGCCCGGCGCAATCATCACTCTCGGTGTCTAGAGCGGGATGCGCTTACGTGCGTTCGCGCCACCGCTCTATCTGTTTGTTTTTGCCGCGTTTGTGCGACGTCAGGTGATTCCACCTGACTGCAAAATGCTCTAGGCGTCATCTCCACACCCGCTCCACCGGCGACAACGCCCCCGGCCACCGCGGTCTGGCGGGCAACCCCGAGGTCGGCGTCGTTTACAGCGCCGCGCGTCTCAGACGCGCAAAGGACGCTGACTTTGAATTGCTGCATGTTTTGTCCTTTAATTGGCTCGACCTCAGGTGCGGGCCACTGGTGGCGATAGGTCGAAGCCTGAAAGAAACGCCATTGCGCGTTCGGCACGGCGAGCAGTAGCATCGCCACGGTCCGTGGATTTGGGAGGAGACCATTAATCTCAGGCAGCTTCGTTATTTCGTGAAGGTGGTCGAGACCGGGAATATCACCCGGGCGTCGGAGGGCTTGAATGTCGCGCAGACGGCGCTCGGCCAGCAGATCAGGCATTTGGAGGAATCGCTTGGCGTCCGGCTTCTGGTTCGTCATTCGCGCGGCATTTCGCTGACCGAGGCCGGTGAGGTATTGCACCGGCATGCGCTTGCCATACTCAGTTCCGTCGAGGAGGCGCGCCGGGAGGTGAAGGCGCATGGGGCGGCGAGGCGAGAGGTGGTCAATCTCGGCGTCACGCCCAGTATCCAGGCGTTGATAGGCCCGGAACTACTTGTTGCCGCCCGTGACGAGATCCCGGACATATCCTTCCGCGTGGTCGAGGAACTGAGCTTCATCCTGATCGACGCGCTTATGCGCCGCGAGCTCGATGTCGCGCTCGCATATGAGTTCGAGAACCGTCCGGGGCTCGCGGCCACCGCGCTCATTGAGGAAGAATTGCTCTTTGTCGCCGGCGCCGGATCCCGCGTGCTTGGGGAATCGATCTCGTTCGAGGAGGCGATCCGCACCGACCTGGCGCTCGTCAGCGACCGCGACATCGTCTGGCGGCTCGTTCACGAGGTGGCGGGCCGGCAAGGGCTTTCCGTGAACGTCGCCTTCGAGGTGCAGTCAATGCCGGCGATCAAGACGCTGGTCGCGCGGGGAGCGGCCACCAGCGTGGTGCCTTACGGCGTGGTCGCGGAGGAAATCCAGCAGGGGCTGATCGTTGCCTGTCCGATCCGCCAGCCGTCGATCAAGCGGACGCTCTTCCTGAACCGGATGTCGGATGCCCCGTCTTTCGTTCATGAAACGGCGCTGCTCGCCTTTCTCGACCGGATGATCGGCCGGCTCGCCGAGAAGATGGGACCCTACGGCAATCTCATCGGCAACGTTGTACCGCGTCGACACGAGGAGGCTAAGCCATAAACCTTCGGCAGCTGCGCTATTTCGCGATGGTGGTCAAAACCGGCGGCATGTCGCACGCCGCCGCCCGGCTGAAGCTTGCCCAGACCGCGATCAGCATCCAGATTCGCGACCTCGAACGCGAGATCGGTGTCAGCCTGTTCGAGCGGCATTCGCGCGGCGTCGTGCCGACGAAGGCCGGCGAGGTTTTGTACGAGCGCTACAACGAACTGGAGCGATTTCTGGAGCGGACGCTTGAGGACGTCCGGTCTGCCGCCGGCAGCCCGGCGCCGCGTCCTTTCGTGATCGGCCTCGTCCCGAGCCACATGCGCCTTGTCGGGGCCGACGTGCTGATCGCGGCGGGGACGAAACTGCCGGCGACATCGCTGAAGCTGGTCGAGGAGTTGAGCTTCGCGCTGATCGCTGCGCTCGAGCGGAAGGAGATCGACCTCGCCTTTGCCTATGACGTCGAGGGGCGTCCGGGCTTGGTGCGCGAAGCTGTGATAGAGGACGAACTGCTGTTCGTGACCGCCCGCGCCAACGCTCAGGACGACAGCCCCATCAGCTTTGCCGACGCCCTTCAAGAGGAGCTCTTCTTCGCCGGCGAGCGTGGCATCGTCACGCTTGTCCGCCGCATGGCCCAGCGACTGTCGCTTGAACCGCGCATCGTTTCGGACATGCAGTCGGTGCCGGCGATCCGGGCGCGCATCGCCGAGGGCGGCGCCAGCCTTCTGCCCTATGGCAGCGTTGCCGACGGCGTCAGCCGCGGCATCTTCGCCATCCGCAGGATAGAGCGTCCCGTGCCGAGCCGCACGCTCTACATGGTGAGCCGGCGCGAGGAGCGCTCGCCTTTGGAAGACGAAGTCATCGGACCGTTCCTGAAGGACGTGGTTCGTCATATCTGTCGTGCCTCGGCCCCTTACGCGATCATCGTCGATCCGCGCTTCGACATTGCCGGGACGTCTTCCTGACGCCATGCGACCTCCCTCAGCCATAGCGAAAAACTTATAGCTCGCCGCTTTCAACGGTCTTGGACAGGCCGTCTTCGCGCCACTAGGCTTGCCATACATCAAGTCCGGCGCGGTCAGGAGAGAGCGCCGGGCGGCCTGAATGGCAGGCCGCAGGGAGCGCATCAGGGAGGCTGCCGCATGGGAGGCTATCGCGTGACCGTCGACACCGGCGGGACGTTTTCGGACTTTGTCTATCTCGACGAAACGACGGGAGAGACGTCGATTTCCAAGGTTCCGTCGACACCAGACGACCCGTCGCGGGCTATCCTTTCCGGGATCGATATTCTGTTGGGGCGCGGCGTGCGTCCGGACGAGGTGAGCTATTTCTGCCATGGTACGACGGTCGGGACGAACGCGCTTCTGGAAGGCAAGGGGGCGAAGACCGGACTTCTGGTGACCAAAGGTTTTCGCGGTATCTACGAAGTCGGTGAGCAGGCGCGTCCGCATGGGCCGGCGATCTTCGATATCCTCTATGAAAAGCCTCAGCCGATCGTGCTGCCGTCCCTGACCGGCGAAGTCTCGGAGCGCGTGGTGCACGACGGCAGCGTCCTTGCCGAACTCGACGAAGCCGCGCTTCGCGAGACGCTTGCCGAACTCCGCGGCCAGGGCGTCGAATCCGTCGCCGTCTGCCTGCTCTTCTCCTTCCTCTATCCGCGCCATGAGGAGTGGATCCGCGAAATCGTCCGCGAGGAACTGCCAGGCTGCGAAGTCTCGCTTTCGTCAGAAATCGTGCCGCAGATCCGCGAATACCATCGCCTGAGCACGACGGTGATCAACGCCTACCTGCAACCGGTCCTTGCCCGCTACATCGCCCGGCTCGCCGACCGGCTGGAAGCGGCGGGCGTGAAGACACCGCAGAAATACATCATGCAGTCGAACGGAGGCATGGCGACCTTCGAGGCGACCGCGAAGAAAGGCGTCACGACAGTACTTTCCGGTCCTGCGGGCGGCGTGACTGCGAGCGTCGCGATGGCGCGCTCCACCGGCCACCACGACATCGTCACCTTCGACATGGGCGGCACGTCCTGCGACGTGGCGCTGATCAAGAACGGCACGCCGGTGATCGCCAACCGCGGCAAGGTCGAGGGCCGCGACATCGCCATGCCGATGATGGATATCAACACGGTCAGCGCCGGCGGCGGCACGATCGCCGAAGTGGACCGTTTCGGCGTCCTCCAGGTCGGGCCGGAAAGCGCCGGCGCTATACCGGGTCCTGCTTGCTACAGCCGCGGCGGCACCAAGCCGACGATCACCGACTGCAACCTGTTGCTCGGTCATCTTTCGGAAGAAAACTTCCTCGGTGGCAAGATGCGTCTCGACGCGCAGAAAGCACGCCTGGCCGTGGAAACCCATGTGGCTGGTCCGCTCGGCATGGATGTGCTCGAAGCGGCCGAAGGCATCGTGCGGATCATCAACGTCAAGATGGAGGAGGCGATCAAGGCCATCTCGACGATGCGCGGCCACGATCTGCGCGACTTCATGTTGCTGCCCTTCGGCGGCGCCGGTCCGCTGCATGCCGCCCGCATCGCCCGTGAGCTCGGCATGGCCGGTCTCGTCGTGCCGCTGCATGCCGGCGTCTTCTCGGCCATGGGCCTGGTGATGTCGGACGTCACGCATGACTATGTGCGCTCACGATTGACACCGCTCGACGGCGCCTCGGCAAGCGAACTCAACGCGATTTTCGCCGGCATGGAAGCACAGGCGCTCGCCGACCTCGCCGAGGAAGGCTTCCGGGCGGATCGCATCCGTATCGAGCGGGCTCTCGATCTGCGCTATGCCGGGCAGGGGTATGAACTTACTGTTCCGATCGGTGCGCTGGCCGATACCGCGGATATCGATGCCGTGCGCAGCGCTTTCGATGCCGAGCATGAGGTGATGTTCGGTCACAAGGCATCAGGCGAATCCGTGGAGATCGTTTCCTATCGCGTCAAGGCTGTCGGCCTCGTGCCGCCGGTCAACGCCAAGCGCTACCAGCCGAGCGGCGGAACGCTTGCGGAGGCGTTTCTCGGGCGCCGTCCGGTCCGCTTCGACGGCGAAAACCTCGACTGCGCCGTTTACCAGCGTGAGCGCCTGGATGTCGGGCTCGTCTTCACCGGCCCGGCCGTCGTGGAACAGTTCGACTGCACCACGGTCATCCTGCCTGGTCAGCAGGTTCGGGTCGACGAATTCAAGAATCTCATCGTAACGGAGGTCGCGTGATGCTGCAGCGTAGCGCTTCGCTTGGCAGGCCCACTGCCGTCGAACTTGAAGTGATCCGCGCGAGCCTCGGCGGCATCGTGCAGGAGATGCAGAACTCGCTGTTCCGCACCGGTTTTTCAACCATTATCCGGGAATCGCAGGATGCTTCCTGCGCGCTCCTCGACGCCAATGCGGCGGTCATCGCCCAGCACGTGGTCCTGCCGTTGCACATCGGCGCCTTCCCGGCTTGCACTGAGGCGGTGTTGCGAGCGTTCGGTGGCGACATCGCGCCTGGCGACGCGTTCCTCATCAACGACCCCTACGAGGGTGGCAGCCCTCATGCGCCTGACATGGCGGTGATCACGCCGCTGTTCTTCGAAGATACGCTGGTAGCGTTCTGCGCCAGCATCGCGCACAAGGGCGACATCGGTGGCCCGGTGCCGGGGAGCTGCTCGGGCCAGGCGCGTGAAGTCTATAATGAAGGCTTGCAATTGCCGCCGGTGCGCTACCAGCGCAACTACCTGCCCTTCGGCGATGTCGAGAGGATCATAGCCGCCAACAGCCGCACGCCGGAACTGGTGCTCGGCGACATTCGTGGCCAGTTGGGCTCCGCCCGTCTCGGCGAGCGCCGGCTTGCGGCCCTTTTGGAAAAGTTCGGTGCATCGAAATGCGTCGCCGCTTTCAACGAACTGGGTGACATCGCCGAGCGGCGGATGCGGGCGATTATCAAGACCTGGAAGGACGGCGTCTTCGAGGCCGAGCGCTTTGTCGACGACGATGGCGTCGAACTGTCAAAGCCGGTGCGCATCCATGTCCGGGTGGAAAAGGCGGGCGACACCATCCGCTTCGACTTTACCGGCTCGGCCGACCAGACGCGGGGGCCGGCGAATA
>NZ_WITC01000094.1 GCF_009601505.1 Sinorhizobium terangae | reverse complement strand
TCGATCCAGAGATAGGGCCAATCGCCCTCGATGGGTCTTTCGAGGAAGGCCTTCACCTTGACATCGATCTCTTCGCACAGGCGGCTCACCTGACTCTTGGAGATGCCGCTCATACCCATCGCCTTGACGAGATCGTCGACGGAACGCGTTGAGATGCCTTGGATGTAGGCTTCCTGGATAACAGCCGTCAGAGCCTTCTCCGCCATGCGACGCGGCTCCAGAAAGCTTCTCTATTCGGCGTGTTGAGGTCAAGCGCTCTCGAGCGTTCCGGCTTGCCGGCATTTGATGTCCTTCGCGGGGTCTTGCTTCTCTACGGGATCGGCGCCTCGGCCCTCCCTCCATGGGATTCAAATGAATGAGGTGGAACAATCTCGGGAGCGTCCTGATGCAAGGGGCATCGGTACAGCTTTCTGCGGCGAACTCACCTCATCCACCGTCCCGCGAAGGACAGGTTTCCACCGGCATGGTGGAACTGTGTCTCACCTTCCATCGGGGTGATAATTGTCACATTTGATCGTGGTTCATCTCCCATCTTCTTGTTCGGCCGATTGGGCGACCATCTTCTCGTCCCGACCTGATTTCGCGCTGGCCGTCGGCACGCAGTGGTCGTCAAGGGAGGCCCAGCGGGGCCATCGCGCAGCGACTTGCCCTTGACGGGCACGAGCGCCGCGGCAGGCTGCACTGGTCGGGACGTCAGCCAGCGACCGGCACGAGGTCCTGCCTGGTCCAGCGGAACTGGGTGCCGTCGATCCAGATCCGGTGCATGATCACCGCCAGTCGGCGGGCAAGCGCGACAATGGCCTTGCGCGCACCACGCCGCTTGGCGACGTTCATCGCCCAGGCCTTCAACCAGGACCATTTCGTGGCCCGCGTCAGAAGCACCTGCGCCGACTCGTAGAGCAGGGATCGAAGCAAGCCGTCGCCGCACAGTGTGATGCGGCCGATGCGGCGACTTTCGCCCGACTCATGCAGTACCGGCGTCAGCCCCAATATCGGCCCTACCGCCTTGGAATTCCTGAACCGCTGAGGAATGTCGATCGTCGCGGTATAGGCCATCGAGGTCACCGGCCCGACACCGGGGATCGACATCAGTCGGCGGCACGTCTCATCCTTCCGGACAAGCATCAGAACCTTGCGGTGCAGGGCGCCAAAATGCTGGCGTAGCTTGTCGCGTGCGTCGAGCAGCGGCTCCAGGATCTCGGCCAGTTCGGGCATGTCTTCGGTGAGCTCGCGGATGCGGTGCGCGAATTTGACGGCTCCGACCATGCCGACCTTGAGCCCGAAGTTGCGCAACAGCCCGCGGATGTCGTTGTCGATGGCAATCGCCTTTTCCTGTAGGAGCTTGCGCGCCGTCAGCAAGGCCAGGCGTTTCTGGCTCGTCAGCGTCTTGACATGCACCGGGCGGAACAGGTTGACCCGCATCATCTGGGCAATGCCTCGGGCGTCAATGCGGTCGGATTTGTTCGGCTGTGCCTTCAAGAATGCCTTGGTGTGCCGCGTCTCGATGCAGGTCACCGGCAATCCGGCTTCCGCCAGCCCGCTGAATAGCCATTGCGATAAGGGCCCGGCTTCAAGCCCGATCCGCTCAAGGGCCCAGGCAGGATCGGTGAGGGCCCGCACAAGATCTTCGGGATGGCTCGGCACCTTCCCCTCACGGCAGATCGCGCCCGTTTCGTCGACGATGCAAATGGCGGTCTCTTTGACTGCGACGTCCAATCCGGCATAATGTTTCATGCTGCGCTTCCTTTCCTGATGCTTGTGGCTGTTCCAGAACAGACCACGGTTACCATCAGCTCGAAGCGCCGCACCTTCATGGCATCACCGCTGAAGGATGGGGCTCAAGCCGAATACCCCATCTCGGGAAATAGCTACCTTTGCGCAGCTTCGGGATGCGAAGCTCGACCGTGCCAGCCCGTGTCTCCCAGTCCCGGTCACGGTAGCCGTTGCGTTGGGCGAGCCGCATCGGGTTCTTCTCGCCGTAGCCAGCACCGGTCGCGCTGCCGATCTCCAGCTCCATCAGCCGCTCGGCCGCAAAGCCAATCATCTCGCGCAACAGATCCGCGTCGGCGCTCTTCTCAACAAGCGAGATGGTGTAACGGGCCGTGCCCAGCCAGCGAGGTTTGGAGGTCTGGTGGTCGTCCCCCACAATGATGGTGTCGCGGAGTCAGGATCGGCCTGCTCCATAGCATCACGGAGAGACGACCATGAAGCAGTATGCAGGCATCGACGTGTCATTGGAATACTCAAGTGTGTGCGTGGTGGATGCGGATGGCCGCATCATGCGGGAGGCAAAAGTCCTCAGCGAGCCTGATGCGGTGATCACCTGGTTTGACGAGTACGGCATGGCAATGGAACGAATTGGTCTTGAGGCCGGTCCCTTGTCGCAGTGGCTTCATGCCGCGATGGCGAAGGCCGGTCTGGCAGTCGAACTGATTGAGACGCGCCACGTGCGTGCTGCCTTCAAGACGATGCCTGTGAAGACCGACAAGAAAGACGCGCGGGGCATTGCGCAGTTGATGCGGCTTGGCTGGTTCAGACCGGTCCATTGCAAATCACTTCCAGCCCAAGAGGTGCGAGCGCTGCTGACCGCACGCAAGCTTATCCAGGGAAAGCTTCACGACATCGAGATGAGCATCCGGGGCATTCTGCGCGGCTTCGGCCTCAAGGTGGGGCCGACCACGCGGCGCACCTATGCGGCACGGATTCGCGAGCTCATTGAAGGTCATCCCACCTTGGAGGCGATTGCCGCGTCGCTGTTGAAGGTGCGCGACGCCTGCTCGGACGAATTTGCACGGTTTGAACAAAAACTACGTGCCATCGCGCGTGAGGACGACAACGCACGTCGGCTGATGACAACGCCCGGCGTTGGCGTTCTGGTAGCGCTGACATTCGTGTCGGCCGTTGACGCGCCTGAGCGCTTCCGATCATCACGAGCGGTCGGGCCGCATTTCGGATTGACGCCGAAGAAGTACCAATCGGGCGAGACCGACTATAGTGGTCGCATCTCGAAGATCGGCGATGTGGGCGTACGAACCGCGCTCTACGAGGCAGCCAACGTCATCCTCACGCGACCGGTCAAAGGCTCGGATCTGAAGAGCTGGGCGTTGGCGGTTGCCAAACGCGCGGGGCCGAGAAAAGCACGCGTTGCACTGGCCCGTAAGCTGGCGGTGATATTACATCGCATGCTCAGGGACGGCACCAACTTCATTCCTCGTAAGGCAGTGCCAATAATGGCGGCTTGATCGGGAGGAGACAAAAAACAGGTTTAGGCGGGAACTACCATCACCCCCGTCTGAGCGAAGTCCCTTCGCCGGGACGACGGGCAGGTTAGGCCGTAACGTGCGAAGCAGCGTTCTGCGACTGCGTATTTTGCGAGATCGGCCGACCGGTCCTCACCGACCCCATAAAGCAGCGACTTCCACGCCGACTGCGGACAGAAGCAAGTGATCGGCGAGGGATGAGCTTAAAAGGGATTGACTCGGGAAGGCCCGTTACAGAAGCGCACGTTCATCATCTCGTCGGTCATCGGTGGTCTTTCCATCAGGTTGGTCTTGAACAACCCGACCCTGCCGGAAAAACACTGATGGCCACCTAATCCTCAGGACCTACACCACCTGACGGGACACGATCGCGATCAGCGATATTGCGCGACGCCTCAAGCTCCCGAAAAGCATTGCCTACAGGTTTCTCTCAATTCTTGTTGACCGCGACTTCGCGACCCAAGATACCGCGACACAGCATTACCGATTGGCAATCCGAACAGCGGCTCTGGGACTGCGGTTTTTTGGCAACATTGGCCTCAACGAGGCGTGCCAGCCAATTCTCAACAGATTGGCTCAGCGCACGGGGGAGTTTGTTCGGGTTTGCGCAGCTAAAATGGTGATCTGGTTTGGATCGCTAGCACTCAGGGTAGCTCGGAGGGACTTCGGTACGATCCGACGATGGAAGTGGGACCTACGCTCCACGCGACCGCGAACGGCCGTGCGTGGTTGGCGAGCTTGGAGGAGGCAGAGGAGTTGGCGCAGGTTCGTCGCCGGAGCTATATCCTCCCGCGCAACTATGCGCGTTCTCTGGTGACCAATGAGCAGGAGCTCTCAGACGAACTGAAGCGCATAAGAGAACATGGTTTTGCCGTTTCTGCCGACGAGAGCGTGATCGGCATCGCGGCGCTGGCAGCGGCTATTCCAGATCGCGAGGGTGGAGTCGCGCTGGGCTGTGTGAGTGTTGCCGGGCCCTCCGTACGAATGACTTCATCGCGCTGGAATGAAATCGCGCCGGATCTCCTCGCCGCGGCAAAGGAGCTAGGCGAGATCTGGCCCATACCACGCCTTAAAGACTTACTGCGGGATCACCTGCCTAGCTTTGCGTCGGCTTCGTACTTAATTGTTGTACCAGGGAAGCTATCCCCAGAGGCGAGGTTCAGCGATGGCGGCTGTCAGCGTCGCCGCGCTAGGTCTCCCGGCGGAAGTCGAGCGGGTCACTGCCGCCGTGCGACGTCACGGTGACAATTGGCTCCGCGACCGCTAAGTGCTTCTGCAATTTGAACATCTCGGGCTGCGCGACGGTGACGTCTAAGGCATGCGACTTGAAATTGTCGACTGGAGCAGGCACCTTGCGTATTCGCGGCAAAGGACGCCGCGAAGTGCGGTTTTCCCCAAAAGGAGCCGCTTGCTCCAGACGCTAATTGAGGAGGCAGATTGCGGCGGCTGGCGAAGCATTGCACGAAGGACACGTCGCATGACCGCTTAGCTCCGCATCTCACTGCCTTCCTACGCGAGCACCTGCCGGTGAACTGCGGGTAAGCCACATACCTACGCGGCTCACGTAAACAGCTTCTAGTTGCTGCTCTCCTGCGCGGCAGGCCATTTGGAGACACATCATGGAACATGTTCAGGGCCAAGCACTTCACGACGGCGGCGGGGAAGCAACCGACCATCGCCGATAAGCGTGTCACTGGCCAAGTCTTGCGCCACACCTGTGCCATGCACACGCTGCAGGTCACACGCTGTTACTCGAGGCCACAGTGATGCCGAGCCACCGCCGGCGGTACTACCAAGTTGTCGGGTTTGTGACGGCGTTTACGCTTAATTTGAACCTACTGCCACCCTGAATCCCAGGTTAATTACAATTACTTACTTATCCGCACGCTCGAATCTTGTTCTCTTGGCATGAATCTTGATTGCGGATCACTGCGAGCGCAAGCTAGTCACTAACACGAAACGATGGCGGTCTTTATCAGACCGCAGCTCCGCGAAGGAGATTTCTGGATACAACATTATCCCAGATCACCCGGATTGGCCGTGGTATGGGCGACAAGTCAAAACTGCGCGTTGGAGTGACCCACAGGAAACGAGAGAGATGACTCGATGCTAAGCGCCCGCCTTCATTAGGAAGGGCAGGAACTATGGTCGTCTCAGATTAAGCGAACTAGGGACCGTTGAGATTTATCTGGAGTTTATGACGGCTGCTGCGCGATGAATGATGGCTTTGAAGCTCGGGTCGGTTTAATCGGATCGCATTGCGATGCGGTTGAACTCCTTGAGCTTGCAGAAAAAATTCTCGGTGAGGTCGCGCCATTTGTAAATCTCTGGGTCGATGGGGAGCGGTGCGGCGCGCCGCGGACGCTGAGAGACGACAATCTTGACGCCGCGTGCGTTGGAATCGGCAACAATGGTGATGTCGAACTCCTTGTCTGCGCGCAGCGCATCCCGCCCATCGATGAGCGGCGGCACGCCGACGTTGTCGTAACAATGGCCGGGCAGTGGTTCGAAACGGACAAGATTGCCGGGCGCGCCTGTCAGCGCGAAGATTTTGGTCGCCAAGCCGACCTTGGAACGCCCGATAGCCTGGCCCTGAGTCCCCCGTTTCGTTCTGGCCGCGGTGGTGGACCTTGACGTTGGTGGCGTCGACGATCGCATATTCCAGGTCCGGCGCGCCCGGGCAGGAGCCGTGCGAACACGTCGGCCATTACCCGATCGCGTTACCGCTTGAACACTGTATTCCACTTGCCAAAGAAGGCCGGCAGGTCACGTTTGGGGCGGCCCGTGTGCACCACCCAAAGCACTGCTTGAACCAAGCGCCGATTGTCACTGCTGCTTCGCCCGTGACCCGTCGGCTTACCCAAGCAATGCGGCGCCATCTTCGCCCATTGGGCGCCGGTCAATGCGGATCGTTCCATCCGAAGCTTAAATCACGGCCGAGCTCCGAACGGAGTCCTAGATCTCGGCAGACCCTAGTGCCCACTAAGCTATGGAGAGGCTCGATGACCTACGAAACACCAGCGACTGTGTTGGTTTGGGACGAACAACCGTATGCAGGATTATTGAACCACGTCCTTCAGCAGGAAGGGTTTCATGGGCTGATTGCTGATAAACTGGATGAAGTGGCCCTTCTGGCGGAGACCAAGTGCCCGGACATAATTTCACTCAGCGACCTACCAATGCTTCACGCCGCTATGACAGCGAGGCATAGACTTTATGAAAGCCCACGTACTCGACACATTCCCGTCGTAATTTCGCTTTCCGAAACCGCCGATGCGAGAGAGTTTAGCGCGCATCAGATTGGGCGCACGGAATACCTATTCAGACCTTTCCCAGCTCAACAATTAATAGCAACTTTCCATCGGCTCCGTTACGCCTCGTCTAAGAGAATCTCAAATGTGCTTTCATTTGCAGACATCATCATTAACCACAATGCACGCCGCGTATATCGAAACACGCGCATCGTAAATCTCGGGCCTATCGAATATCAACTCCTACAACACCTCATCGCTCGCCCTCGGCAAGTCTTCTCGCGCGATGAGCTAATAGCTGCAGTTTGGGGCTACAATATACACGTCGTTCCACGCGCGGTTGATGTGCATATAAGCCGTATTCGGAAAGCTCTAAATGAATTCGGAGAGCCTAACTATATACGAACTGTCCGCGGTGAGGGCTATTCGATAGACTCCGATATCGCCCCGTCAGCGGGTGCGGGATAGCAGGTGAAACGCGAGCAAATCGATGCTTGACAGGAGCCCCCGGGGGCAGGTTCCGGCAGGTGAGTGTACTTCGAACTGATCGTGCCCCGTCGAACTATGCCATTACCTAGCAGGCCCGCAGTAGCTGATGTTGTTATGTTGTTCGATCAACAGCCGGCCCACGGATCGTTCGACTTCTCAAATCCGGTCGATGCGCAGATGCCGATTATGAACCGCCCCGATCTCTGGACCGCCGGCGCTCGAGTTTTCCGGCTTCATTCAGGGAAGCGGGCTCGTTGCGCTTCCCGAATTCATCAACGAGATCAGCACCTAGTTGCCGATCGCACCATGTGGCCGTTCCTCGCTATAGTATTCTCCACCCGCAGTCCTTCCGCAAGGGTCGGGAATCAATGCTGTTCTAGGCATTCCGCCGGAAGCGGCCGTTATGCCCCCGATGTAGGCATTATCGGTCGGCTTACCCGGCCGTGAGAAGTCGAGAACGACGCCTTTCGCATAGGCCCAGATGTCGAGGGCACGGGATAGGAATTCCGTGCCCTGGTCGACGCGCATCGTCTTCGGATAGCCGATCTTCCGACACAGCCGCTCCAGTATCTGCACCATGTCGTCCCGCGATAGCTATAACGCGGATTGAGCACCGGCACGTAACGAGACCAGGTATCGATCACCGTCAGACCCGCAACTTCTTACCGGTGGCGAGTTGGTCGTGACGGAAGTCCATGGCCCCGACTCGTTCGGGTCGATGGCTACCGGGCAATCCTCCCGCGGTTTTGCCTTGACCCTGGCTCAGTGGCTTGTTCTGGAGTTATCACGGCGCAAGTCCCTGTAAATCCGTTAGTTCTCCTAATGTTGGAGCCACCACCCCTCGCCCTTCCAACAGCGCGTGAACGCAGCGCTCGCCGAACCCGGGCCTCAAATCTCGCGGATGCGTCGTTCCAGACCGGCCTGATTGGGGCTGCGAGCGGCGTCGCGTTAGGTCCAACGATCGAAGTTGGGGGTCTTGCAGGCGCGCGCCGGATCGAGATCGCCCAACGGCGGCACATGCCCTTCACCACCTTCCGCTTCCGGGCAGGCTTTAAAGCTTTCGCCGAATGACGTCCTGCAGCATCTCGCGATCCAGCGTCAGGTCCGCGACCATCTTCTTCAACCAGTCTTCCGTTCCTCTTCTAGCCAGAAAGATCACCGGAAAACTCTACCCAAGATCGGCCCAGTTTGAAGGGATCCGATCAGGTTCAGATTTCAGATCACGTCTTGCAAACGGGTGATCGCACTACCTCCGAAAATGTCCGTTTTGTCGGGTCTACGACAAAACGATGACTCAATCTCGTTTGAGGCTGACCTTTAATTGGCCCTTGAATAACAACAGAAAAATCTCTGCTGAGGCTCTTTTTGATATCTGGCATGGGTGTTGAAGGTCCGCCCGCACTAGGTAGATGTACTCGTCCTATGAACCTCAGGGGGTCAAACACGTCGCTAGATTTTGGAGATATGAGGAGTGGTCCGTACTGAACGCATTCGATGGGCTATACTCGGACGGTCTGGGGGTCGGGTACCACTTGATTGTCCTCTAGGGACGAAACGCAAGAGAAGAATCCGCGTGCGCTTACGCGCTCGTAAATGATTGAAACAGAATGCGGCTGGTCCAGAACTATGGCCGGCAGCAAGCACTCTTTCGCATACGGCAGCCACTCGAGTTGGGAACGAACTCGAAAGGCGCTGAAGAGGAGAGGATTGAAGTTGACTGTTACATCTGTGTCCCGTTGCCTTACCCTACTAGAATTGCTCGCGGGAGACCGTGACCCCGTAGAGTTGTCAGAACTTGCTAATCGGCTCGACATGCCGGTCAGCGCAATTCACAGACTCGTTACAACTCTAGTTGATCGCGGGTGGGTCATTCAAGACACCGCAAGTAAGAAGTATGGGCTGTCGCTTAGAATGTGCACATTGGCATTGCGTAATCTCGATACACGCAATCTATCGGACGTAGTCCAGTCGGTTCTGAACCGAGTAGCCACTGAAACGCATGAATGCTGTCGTCTTGCTGTTCTGGAAAATCGGGGACTGGTCTGGGTGGCGAGGGCACAAGGCGCCACCGCCGGCTTGCGTTATGATCCTGATATGGGGCAGGAGATCGCTCTCCACGCAACGGCGAGCGGAAAGGCTTGGCTTGGCACCTTGCCCGAAGAAGAGGCGCTGGCAATTGTGTATTCTCGCGGGTTTGATGCCCCACACAAGCTCGGACCGAACTCGGCTCGCTGCATTGATGAGTTCAGGCTTCGCTTAGCTGAAACTCGGCAACGAGGTTTTGCTACTTCGGTGGAAGAATGTGAAGCCGGTACCGCGGCTATCGCCGTACCGTTCCGAGCGAGTTCTGCATCCGATGCACCGGTTGCCGGTACAATCTCTGTCGCAGGGCCGGTCATTCGGATTACACCGCATCATTGGCGTCAACTTGCTGACGCTCTTAACAGAGCTGCGACGGAACTCGCTCAGATATGGCCGGCAAGGGCCCAGGCAAGATCGCTTGGTTCCACAAGTGGCACTTTGTAGAAGTCACACAAAGACAAAGCCCGCAAGTGTGGTCAAAGTTACTGGGTTCTGCCAAAGGAAATACGGTCTTACCGTCGACCCTTTGCTTGGGGGCGTGTGATAGTCCGGTGTATTTGCTGGCGGGAATAACGTCCGCCACCGAGATGCCTGGCCTCAAAAAGACATGCATCAGTTCTCCTTGAGGTCGCCTGAGGTAGCGTCTCGACGAGCTCAGCGGTACAGGTAGCGCACGCCCGCCGTGCCAACGATTCTCCCAGAAATAAGCATTGATCATTTCCGCCGTCACGCAACCATATGACCGAGAAGCGACCGGGAGATGATCTCCTCGACGGTATTCGAAGCCTGCGATTCATACCACCGCCTACATCGATCCTAGAGACTGTAAGTCTCCAAGGAGGGGGCATTTGTCAAGCGAATCGAGGAATTGACCCCGCACCTTGATTGTCGCCGCGCAATGGGGAGCCAGTCCGCTGCTGTCGTGGTGATGGAGGCTTGCGGCAGCGCTCACTATTGGGCGCGGGAATTGCTGACACAGGGCCATGAGGTCAAGCTAATTGCGCCGCAGTATGTGCGGCCTTTCGTCAAGCGTCAAAAGAACGATGCCGCCGATGCAGAAGCGATTGTCGCAGCGCAGCGTCCGGAGATGCGCTTCGTGGAACCTAAGACCTCTGATCAGCAAGCCAGGGCGATCTTGTTCCGGGCCCGGGAGCGCATTGTTCATCAGCGGACGGAACTGGTGAACGCGCTACGTGCCGTGCTTTACGAATATGGCCATGTCGTTCCTCTAGGGATCGCCCACATCAAGCGCATCGACGCGATGGTCGATGATGCCGACATCCGTATGCCGGACATCGTGCGGGAGGAATGCCGCGATCTTTTGGCCCAGATCAGCGAGAAGACGGCCAGGATTGAGGACAAAGCAAGAAAGATCGCGGATCTTTCTCGGGACAGCGCAAGGGCCCCCATCGGGCCTATGCCCGGCATCGTCTGGAGCCGTCGCGCAACGTCGAAGCCTTTGCCCCGGCAATGGGGAGCTTCAAGTGCGGGCGGGACTTTGCGGCCTGGCTCGGACTCGTGCCCAGACAGTTCTCGTCGGGAGGCAAGGAAAGGCTCGGCCGGGTGTCCAAAGCCGGTCAGGTCGACATCCGTAGGCTGCTGATCATCGGCGCAATGGCCCGCGTGAGTTGGGCAAGCCGCCGCCCGCCCCATGCTGGGCTCATGGCTGGCCCGGATGCTGGCTCGCAAACCGCGAATGCTGGTAGCGATCGCGCTGGCGAACAAGATGGCTCGCAAGATCTGGGCGATGCTGACAAAACAGGAAGATTTTCGTGATCCGTCGTTGGCCGTGGCAGCATGACCTGATGCTGACCGCAGACGACCAACGCCGGTAAGGAGGTGTGAAAAGTCGAGGACCCGAATGGGCGCATGATCGAACCGATCCGGACAGGGAAAACCAGGGACATTTCTGGAGCTCGCAAGCTCGGAAAGTAGATTTGGACTCGATCCGCTGATCACCATACCGGCCAGCGGCTTTTGGAAGTGCCGCACAAAAGGCCTGACAGAAGACCGCACTCGATCACACGTTCAAGAGGTCAGAAACTCCTTGCGCAACGGGCGGCAACCACAGAAGGAATGTCACTCTCCCCGCGTTTTGATGACGTCGTGGGAGATTGCGGATGGGACTGATTGAGATGAGCGAACGCGATCTGCAGCGGATTGAGGTTTTGTCGAAGGTGGTCGACGGTTGGACGACGATTGCTTCGGCGGCGTGTCCTGGACTTGAGCACGCGCCAGGTTCGCCGATCACACCACTTCCGAAGCTTGGCAAACGGGAACAATTCCGTCCGGGCTGAGAGTGGAGTCCAGTGAGCCAGAACCCATGTGGAAACCTATTCCATTTTGGAAACAAACATTATATGCTACTCGAAACGGAGGGGCCAAGTTTGACCGTCGCTGCTGTATCCCGATGCCTCACATTGCTTGAACTACTGGCTGGCGAACTTGAGTCGGTCGAACTATCAGAACTTGCGGATCGGCTTGAAATGCCTGCGAGCGCGGTCCACCGCCTTGTGACGACGTTGGTGACCCACGGATGGGTCACGCAGGATGCGGCGAGTCAGAAATATGCACTTTCTTTACGGATGAGCACATTGGCATTTCGCAACTTGGACGCACGCAATGTACCCGACGTTGTTCAATCCGTATTGAACAGATTGGCCGCGGAGACGCAGGAGTATTGTCGTCTGGCAATTCTCGAAGGGCAAGATTTAGTCTGGGTTGCCCGTGCCCAAGGCGCGGTGACCGGATTGCGCTACGATCCAGACATGGGGCAGGAGATCGTACTTCACGCTACGGCAAATGGAAAAGCTTGGCTTGCAACGTTACCAGAGGAGGAGGCTCTGCAGATAGTCTACTCCCGTGGTTTCGGAGCCACTAGAAAACTCGGGCCTAATTCTGCGCGTTCTATTGACGAACTGCGGGTTCGCTTAGAGGAAACTCGCAAACGGGGTTTTGCCACGTCGGTGGAAGAAGCCGAGGCCGGCGCCGCTGCGATAGCCGTGCCATTCCGGGCCAACCCCGACTCTGATGCGCCAGTTGCGGGAACAATCTCAGTGGCGGGCCCCGTCATTCGCATCAATGCTGATCGTTGGTCTGAATTGGCCCGTGCACTCAACAAAGCAGCGCTGGAGCTTAGTCATATTTGGCCCCTGAGAACCAGGCAGCGTTCCATGACGCCGCTGATTGTCGCTGCAGGAGCCGTGAGATAAGCACTGATTACGTTAGCTCCATTGCCATCCAGCCTCAGCTTTAGCCATGCGCAGCTGCGGAGCAGGCAGACTGGCGCCCATCATCATTTTGAAGAGCTGCGCAAAGACACGGCGTTTTGCGCAGCTCATGAGATCGTAATCCAAGCCGTTAGAACTTGGCCGCTACCGCCTCTACCTCGAGAAGCACCCCTTCTCCCGCCAAAGCGGGGACCAAAACCAGCGTGTTTGCAGGGCGATGACCGTCGATGAATGAATTGCGGATCTTTGTATAGGCAGAGACATCCGTTCCGGCTACAATATACTGGTTGATCTTAACCAGATTTCTGATCTCCATTCCGGCTTCTTTCAGCACCTGCGTGATCTGGTTCCAGACTGTTTTTGCTTGGTCCTCACAAGCCCCTTCTCCCGAGATCTGGCCGGAGATATGTAGCCACGTCGCGCCAGATGAAGTCAGCATGCCCTGGCTGAACGGTGCGGCCGGATTGCTCAACGTTGCGGGGTCGATAGGAGTCGATTTCATGGTCTTTCTTTCGTTAAGGTAGCCTTGCCGGAGCTCGTTCCGACAGGCAAAATTTCGAGATTGTTTAGCTTACCCACTTCTGCGGTTGCTCGCAGATGACCGATCACTGCGACTGATTACGCTTGCGCTCTAGAACGCCGCTCTTTTCTGCGGTCCATGTTGCAATGTAATCCATGAGAGCAGGAGAGAGGCAGTCGTACGGCTCCAGTCCGACCTGCTTCAGTCCTTCCCTCATCCCATTCATTTTCGAAGGGTCAAACCCGCTCTCAATGATCGAGGAGACGAATGCCGCGAAACCAGGCTGCGCCCATCCTTTGCCTTCAAAGCGCTCGGGATGAATGAACGACAAGCCTTGGAATGGATGTTCGCGTTCGACCGGGCCATACATATGGACACCGCACTCCTTGCAGGCGTGACGTTGGATAAGAGCGGACGGATCAACGACGGCGAGCTTGTCGCCATTTTCGAGAACTTCGACCTTGTCCGTAGGAGCGACAGCGACTACGGAGAAGTGTGCGCCAGCCGGCTTCCAGCACTTTGTACAGCCGCAGGCGTGATTGTGAGCGATATCGCCGCTGATCCTAACCCTCACCGGGTTGCTTGCGCAATTGCAGACGAGCGTGCCGCCCCCGAAGCTCGCGTCAGTTGCCCGATACCCGGAATCCACCACGGGGTGAATGTTGATGCTACTCATAGGATGTTCTCCTTCCCTCCTGGACCGGAGCGGAATGCTCCGGCCGAGCTGCAGTCCTCTACTTCGCCAGCCAGCCTTTCCGCATGCCAGCGAAGGTGATCGTCCATGAACGTCGAGATGAAGAAATAGGAATGGCCATAACCCTCCTGCATACGCAATGTAAGCTTGACCCCGGCGGCCGCGCAGACAGCCTTCAGTTCGGCGGGTCTCAGACCATCCGCGAGGAACGCATCGGAACCACCCTGGTCCACGAAGAATTCCGGAAAGCGGCGGCCGTCCTCGATGAGGGCACATGCGTCGTATGACCGCCAGACAGCCTTATTGGAACCGAGGTACTTCTCGAATGCCGGACGCGACCACCCAGAAACGCTTGGATGGCAGATCGGGGCGAACGCAGAGCAACTTCGAAACCGTTCGGGGTTCTTCAAGGCAATGGTAATCGCCCCATGCCCGCCCATAGAGTGCCCGAAAATGCCCTGTCGGGTCATGTCTGCAGGAAACTCGGCTGCGACGAGCTTGGGCAGCTCCTCCACGATGTAACTGTACATCCGGTAATTCGTGGAAAACGGAGGTTCTATGGCGTCCACATAGAAGCCAGCTCCCTTCCCAAATTGCCAGTTGTCTGGTTCGTCAGGAACGTGGTCGCCGCGCGGGCTGGTATCCGGGCAGACGATGACGAGACCGAGTTCCGCGGCAAGCCGCCGATACTCGCCCTTCTCCATGACATTGGCATGCGTGCAGGTCAGGCCGGACAGATACCACAGCACCGGCAGCTTGCGCTCGGCCGCCTGCGGCGGCACGAATACAGCAAAGGTCATGTCGCAATCGCAGGCATCGGAGCGGCTGACGTAGACGCCCTGGGTACCGCCGTAGCACTTGTCGGTCGAGATCGTCTTCATGGCTCAATACACGACCACGCTGCGGATGCTTTCGCCGGCATGCATCAGGTCGAAACCCTTGTTGATGTCCTCGAGCGGCAGGGTGTGGGTGATCATCGGGTCGATCTGGATCTTGCCGTCCATGTACCACTCGACGATCTTCGGCACGTCGGTACGGCCGCGCGCGCCGCCGAAGGCGGTACCCATCCAGTTGCGGCCGGTGACCAGCTGGAACGGACGCGTCGAGATCTCCTGGCCGGCGCCGGCAACCCCGATGATCACCGACTTGCCCCAGCCGCGATGCGAGCTTTCCAGCGCCTGGCGCATCACCTTGGTGTTGCCGGTGCAGTCGAAGGTGTAGTCGGCGCCGCCGATCGTGTCGCCATGGCGCTTGGTCATGTTGACGAGGTAGGGCACGAGGTCATCGCCGACATCCTTCGGATTGACGAAATGCGTCATGCCGATCTTTTCGCCCCAGGCCTTGCGGTCGTCGTTGATGTCGACGCCGATGATCATGTCGGCACCGGCAAGGCGAAGACCCTGCAGCACGTTCAGCCCGATGCCGCCGAGCCCGAAGACGATTGCCGTCGAACCGATCTCGACCTTGGCGGTGTTGATGACGGCGCCGATGCCGGTGGTGACGCCGCAGCCGATGTAGCAGATCTTGTCGAACGGCGCGTCGGGATTGACCTTGGCAAGCGCGATCTCCGGCAGCACGGTGAAGTTGGCGAAGGTCGAGCAGCCCATGTAGTGAAAGATCTTGTCCTTGCCGATCGAGAAGCGCGAGGTGCCGTCCGGCATCAGGCCCTGGCCCTGGGTGGCGCGGATCGAGGTGCACAGGTTGGTCTTGCGCGACAGGCACGAGTAGCATTCGCGGCATTCCGGCGTGTAGAGCGGAATGACATGGTCGCCCTTCTTCAGCGACGTGACGCCCGGTCCGACATCGACGACGATGCCGGCGCCCTCATGGCCGAGGATCGCCGGAAACAGGCCTTCAGGATCGGCACCTGACAGCGTGAACTCGTCGGTGTGGCAGATGCCGGTCGCCTTGACCTCAACCAGCACTTCGCCGGCCTTCGGCCCTTCGAGCTGCACGATCATGATTTCCAGAGGTTTGCCGGCCTGCACGGCCACGGCAGCGCGAACGTCCATAATTCTTCCCTTCTATGGCATGCTGGCCACGATGACGGCCTGCGGCTCAAGCGCCGCGCATTTCGTCCCGAGGGAGCGCAGCCGCCGGGACTTATCTATTCGAGATATCTACTTGTCGTTCAGCAACCCAGCGCTCAAGACAGTTTTTTCCCACGGTCTCGCAGGATCTCACGCACTGCGTTAAGGCCAGGCAGCCCACTGACTCCTCCCCCCGGATGACAAGACGAGCCACATTGATAAAGCCCCTTAACCGGTGTCCTGTAGTCGGAGTAGTGAGGGTACGGCCTACGCGAGAACAGCTGATCTGGGGTCATCTGTCCGTGCAGGATGTTGCCGCCTGGTATGTTAAGGATACTTTCGATGTCCGTGGGCAGCAGGACCTGATAGTCAATGATGTCGTTCGTGAACCCGGGAGCAAATTCGTCGAGCACTCGCCATACAGTCTTTAGGAATTCTGGTCGCCGGGTTGCCCAATCACCTTCGCGAAGCTTGTATGCGACATGACCTCCGTAAAGGTTTACAACGTGTTTACCCTCGGGAGCCATGCTCCTGTCAAGGTGAGTGGGCGTCGCTACAGTCATCCACGGCAGCTGAGCAAAGCCGCCGTACTTCGCATCGTCGTAGGCTTTTTCCAGGTAATCGATTGTTGGGCCAATATGCACGAAAACCGGAATGGGGCCACCGTTGTCCGCTCCGAGGGCCTTGAGCTGAGGGGGCCGGTTACAGGCGACATTGATTTTCCAGTTTGTACCAAAGGTATTGAATTTCTCAAGCGATTGAACAAGGTCGTCCGGGAGGTGTTTGCGATCCACTGCCTTACCGAAGAGAATTTTTGCGTGCATGCTACTCGCGACGAGTCCAGCGCGATACTCGCGACCGTCCTTAGTCGCAACGCCTTTGACCTTTCCATCTTGGACGATTACCTGGTCGACCTCGGCATCCGTATGTATCTCTACCCCCAAGCGCTGGGCGGATGCCGCTAGCGCTTTCGATACAGTTCCCATTCCCCCAATGACATGTCCGCGCACGACCTCGTAGGAATGGTCGGTGAGCATATTGTAGAGGCACGCAAGCGCCGATCCTCGAGAGTGAGGACCGACGAAATTTCCGATGCCCGCTTGGTAGGCGAACAGTGCGCGCACGGCATCATTCTCGAACCAACGGCTCAGATACTCCTCTGCGCTCTGGGTCATGAGTTCGACGAAGTCGAACAGCTTAGTTCTCATGCCGAGGTTCCGCCAAGAAAAAGAGAGTGTCCTGGTGAGATCCCGGAAGTTTGAAGCCGTGGGATCAGGCGGAACCTCGGTGCCGAGATGGCGCATGTATTCTGCGAGCTTGTTATGAAATTCTACGAATTTTGGGTAAGCCTCCGCATCTTTTCTGGAGAGCTGCGCGATGCTCTTCGCAGTTGCGGCGTCGTCGTCATTTGTAATCAGACAACGCCCGTCTTCCGTTGGGCTGAAGAGATCGCCATAGGGAACCGCCTTCAGACCGAACTTCTCAAGCTCGAGATCGTGAATGATCCGCGGGTACAAATGCTGTAAGCCATAGGAGAAGACAGAAAATTTGAAGCCGGGAACAACCTCGTCCGAAAATGACGCACCGCCGACGGCATGCCGTCGCTCCAGTACTGCGGTTCGCATCCCTGCTCGCGCCAAATAAGACGCACAAACGAGACCGTTGTGTCCGCCACCCAGTACTACCGCATCATAAACATTTGCCATAAGTCAGCTCCTATTGACGCCCGCGCGTCGCACGCAGTGCCCGCCAGCCCGAGTGATCGTTCCCAAGAAAATGGGTTGGGGAGTAGACCGCACTGCGCTGGCGTGAGCCACCGAAACATGTCCCGCCGCTTGGCTTATATTGAAACGCTGTTCTGGTTTTAAGAACTTCGCCAACGTCAGTCAAGGGCGTGCGCCTGAATTTGTCGAACAGCGTTTCGCTTTTGTGCGGTCGCACGGTTATCTAGAAGTTCAGGAATAGCATCCGCTAAAATCGGGTGGAACAACGGCGCTTAGATGGGAGATTCCGGCGCAGACCGTCACCTCATTCGGTCAATCAATGACCTCACGTTTCGCGTTTCCGTGCTAATCCCGGAATACGATCCATCACTGTTTGCGAGAGCCCACCGTCGATCCCAATGTTTTGTCCCGTCACGTACCTGCTTGCAGGGTCGATCAGAAATTCCACGAGGTCTGCGACGTCCGAAGGCCGTCCAATAGTACCTAGAGGGACGATCGCTTCGCGTGCCTTCAAAGTGCGTTCGTCCTGGTAGACCGCTTCTGTCATGGGCGTTCGGATCATCCCAGGCGACACACAGTTGACCCGGATGCCATGTTTTCCCCATTCTATCGCAAGTTGCCGACAAAGCATTGTCAAGGCTGCTTTAGCTGAACTATATGCCCCCGTGCCCCGATGCGGGTGGCTGCCCGATTGGGACGAAATCGCGACAAAGCTCCCGCGGCTTTGAACCAAGTGGGGAAATGCCGCTTTGGCTAACAACCAACTAGCTCTGCAGGTTACAGCAAACATCTGGTCCCACACCTCGAGCTCCAGTGACTCCAACGGGCCAGGTCTCGCCATGCCCGCATTGGATACAACCGCATCTAGACCGCCGAATGCACTTATTGTCTTTTCTACCACATCAGCCGGCGCTTCAGGCTGGCTTAGGTCTGCCGGCACGATGGATACGGTGGAGCCTCGAAGGCGGCAGGTAGTCGCTAGCGATTGAACGTACTCCGTCGGTCGGCGCACGCACATTGTCAGGAACAAGGCATCGCGATAGGTGGTGGATAGGTGGTCACAAATTGCTCCGCCAATCCCTGCACTCACACCGGTTACAAGCGCTCTCATGACCATGACCGTGAAGAGAAAACGTGGGACGAGATCTCGGGAAATGCCGGCTGCGTTCTGCAGACCGAACGGGCCGAAGATCTCAAATCCAGGTGGGTCAACCCGATTGGATGGTCAGGGACGGCCCTCTGGCGATTACGTCCCCTTATTCGTCGTTTCCCTAAAGTAAAGCTAATGGCGCAGTCGATATTCAACATGACAATTTAACCAGCAGTAGCTTTGGGGACCAATACGGCGTCACTTGTGGGGAAACGCAATCCGACACTCTGGTTTCGCTCGTATCGCCGCGACTGATTGGGTTTTGCAAAAGCCGTCACACTACCGACAGGGGTGTCTACTTCGATGCGTATGGAGCTGCCGAGGTACACGGTGTTGGTTATTCGCCCTCCCAAGATGGCATCAGGGTCGGAGCAAACCTCTATCTCTTCCGGGCGGAGCAACAAAAGGTATTGTTGAGACGGGTCAATCTCGATATCGGGGCTACACTGCAATACTCGGCCATCTGCAAGAGTAAAGTCCCGGGCCGCAGTTTGGTTGACCTGCAGTAGGTTCGCCTCACCCAAAAAGTTGGCGACGAATTCGGTCTTTGGATGCCGGTACAGTGTTTCAGGATTCGCTATCTGTTCGATGCGTCCATCTCGCATAACTGCCGCGCGGTCAGAAAGCATAAGAGCTTCCCCCTGATCATGGGTCACGTAAACTATCGTGAGCCGCAACCGTTCCTGAAGGCTGAGGAGTTCTAACTTGAGCTCCTCGCGAAGGTTCTTGTCCAGCGCTCCCATCGGTTCGTCCATAAGTAGGACATGTGGTTCGTATACCAACGCGCGGACGAGAGCGACACGCTGCCGTTGCCCGCCCGATAGTTGCTGCGGCAATCTGTTGGCAAATTTTTCGGGCGAGAGCTTCACCATCTCCATCGCCCGACGCACGCGCGCTTCAATGTCCGCCCTAGACATGCGTCTGAGCTTGAGCGGATAGGCAATGTTGTCGAACACGTTCATGTGCGGGAACAACGCATAGCTTTGGAACACCATCCCGATGCCGCGCGCGAAAGGCGGAACGGAAGTTACATCGTGATCACCAATGTGGATTGTGCCTGACGTAGTCCTCTCGAAACCAGCCAGCATCATCAGTGCCGTTGTTTTTCCCGATCCCGATGGACCAAGCAACGAAATAAACTCGCCAGGCTCGATATCGAGAGACACGTTGTCCACTGCGCGAACAACCCCGTATTCTTTGGTTAGATTTCGCATCTGCACGCGAGAACCGGCTATTGAACCCAAATTTGCTGACACCGGAACTCCTCCTGGATGACTTTGCAACTGCATTTTTACCGAATGGATGCCCACGAAACCTTCCTTCCCAGATGGATCTACGGACGACGACCTGTTAAATTGCGGGGACCGCTTCTGCCCACTTCCGCTGCCAGCGCTGCAGCATGCCGACCAGCCACATCAGCGCGATCGCGATTATGATCTGGATTGTCGAGACGGCGGCAACCACCGGGGATACAGCGAGAGACAAACTCGAGAAGACTCGCACCGGTAGTGTGGGCGCCAACGAGCCAGACAAGAAGACCGTGACTACGACCTCGTCAAAGGAGATCAAGAAGGCGAACAGGCCCCCAGTGATGATCGCCGGCAGGTTGGTGGGGATGGTTACATCTCGAATTGTGCGCCATCGATTTGCTCCCAGGCTCAGAGCAGCGAGCTCAATGCTCGGATCGGTCCGCGCCAAAGCCGAGGAGACAATGAGATAAACATATGGCACACCCAACACTGTGTGCATTATCGCTAGCCCAAGGTTAGAGCCGATGATGTCCAATTTTGCGAACAGCGAATAGCCACCGGTTGCCAGAATGATTGGCGGAACCACAAGTGGAGCGATCGCGAAAACCTCGACCAGTCGCTTTGCTGGAAGCCTTGTCCGAGCTGTCCCAAACGCAGCAATACTGCCGATCACAGTAGCGAATAGGGTCGCCAACCCTCCGACAAACAGCGATCGAAACACTGCCTCATTCCAACGTTCGTCGAAAAGGAATTCCTGATACCAGCGCCAGGAGAACAAGTGAGGTGGAAACCTGAGAACCTCATCGGTACTAAAGGACAGCCAGATAACTACCAGCGTTGGTCCGATAAGGTAGAGAGCCACAAGCGCAATTAGCAAATAACGGATGCGACGCACGTTTGCGGTATCGCCCATTTCATTATCTCCTGTAATGCGCAGCGATGCTGCCGATCTTGCTGGCAATGAAAAGCAAGCAAAGCGTGACCATCAGGAGAAGAACGGACATCACCGCACCGCCCTTCAGATTATAAAAGGTTGTAACCTCCGTGCTGATCATGTTGGAGATCATTGCGCTCTTCGGCCCGCCGAGAATTGCAGGAGTGATAAAGAAGCCGAGGGAAATGACGAACACCAGGACACTGGCAACGCCGACTCCCTGCTTCGTCAGAGGCAGCACGACCTTAGTAAACGTCTGTCGCCCCTTCGCGCCGCAGATAGCTGATGCGCGCAGTAGGTCGAGGTCGAGGCCTAACAAAGTCGTGTAGATCGGCAGGATCGCGAAAGGCAGCATTACCTGAACCATACCGATGAGGACAACCGGCTCGGTGTATAGCATCGCAAGAGGCTTCTCGATTAGACCAATCTTCAACAGCAGCGTATTGATGATGCCGAATCGGGTGAACATTGCGGTCCACGCATAGGTCCGAACGACGATGCTCGTGAACAATGGGAACATGATGAGAGCCAACGCCACTGAGCGTACGCTTGGCGAACTCCTCCACATGGCATAAGCCATTGAGTAACCGATGACGACGCTTATGACGGTAACGACCAACGATATCCGAAACGTCCTCAAAGCGACTGACTGGAAGAGTTCATCGCGCAGGACGTCGGAAAACAGTGGAACGGCTGCGGCTACTCCTCCGTCAAATATCGCCAAAGCAAGGGCAATCATCGGCCCGAAGAAGAATATGCCCAACAAGATAAAGAGCGGGGAAACGCTAACAAACCCAATCGGCTGCGAAAGCACGACGCCTTTGTCGACCTCCGCGACGGCGCTTCCCCGCCTGTTTTTCGTGTCATAAGTCGCTTGCATTTGAATAATCCGACTGGTTGTGGATTGTTTCAGTCCGCGCCGCCTATTGTGCGACGTAGGCCTGCCAAGCTTTCCCAAGCTCAACCTGTTGGTCCGCCATCTTTTTGAACAGGGCATCAGGCAAGGTGGTCAACACCGCTTGGGCCTCAGGCGTGACGCTGATAAACGGCTTCAAGTTGTCCGGAAGGTAGGCGACAGATTCCGGATTGGGTGAACTGTAGCCGACCAGCTTGGTGAATTCTGCCTGCCGCTTCGGATCCAGCATGTACACGGCGAAGGCATCGAGTACATCCGCGTTTTTCGTGCCCGTTGTGTAGGTGAGATAACTAGGGAACTGGATGCCGCCGTTATGCTGGATCTTCCATTGCGGGTTGGCCTGCGCCGCCTGTACGATTCTGCCATCCCAGCACAGGCAATAATCCACACTGTCATCGATCATCAATTGGGCCATCTGGCTGCCATTGGCCCAATACGCCGTGATTTGGTCCTTTATAGGGTCAACGACTTTCAGGCAGTGTTTGATATCGATTCCCTTGGTCAGTTCATTGACACTGACCCCATCGCTCAGAAGCGCCAAAGCGCAGACAAACTGGGCTTCACCAGCCAGGGAACTTACGGCCCGGGAGCCCTTAATGTTCGGGTCAAAGAAGTCCTTGACGCTCTTGAGCGGCACGACGTTATCGCCGGTGCGATAGGAAACAGTTACGACCGAGTTGAGCACAGGCACACCGTATTCATTGCTTACGGCCTTCGGCAGCTTTTCGAGACCAGGAATTTTTGAGACGTCGATCTTTTCAATGACTCCGTCCTGAATGAGCTTCGGCATATACGGGGCATCGAGGCTCGACAGCCCGTCCCACTCGACCTTGCCAGCCTTGACCTGTGCCGAGACTGCGGCGATCGACTCGTCTGTATTGGATTCAACGAGGCGAATTTTCGCCCCGGTTTCCGCTTCGAATGGCTTGATATAAGCCTCTTCTAACGCGGTGGTGTATTTCCCGCCGGGACTCTGCATAACGGCTTCCCTCCCCTTGAGGTCCGCAGCGAAAACCGCCGAAGACACTACCGCGAAAGCGGCAGTGATGCCGATGTAACGCATCGGCTCTTTAGGCAACCATTTCATAGTCTCTCTCCTCTGGTTTGCACTTCCTAATGGTTGAGGAGCTGCGCTCCTAGAAACCATTCTACGCCGCGTGCAGACAGCGTTTTAGGGGCGCGCAGCCAAGGCGGCAGATAGCCTTCCTGATGCATACTGCAGCGCTCTCGTTGATATAGGTCCTGATGACCTCAATGCTCGCTTGAGCATTCATTCGGTTCCCTGTCGCTTCTTGCGATCAATTCTTTTCTGGAATGCCTTTCCAATTTAGAACAGCAACTCATATTGATGTCAAGTCGAATAATTGCTGATCAACCCTTGCAGAGCGATACGTCGAGCGGTGACGAGCTTTCTCGTTCCAATCAAGGAGTAGTAGCATTGACAGCAGCGGGAAGGTGCGCGCGCAGAAGGTGGGATTAGTATCGAGGCAATATGTTTCGTGGAAATCGGCCAAGATCTGTCCAGGTGCCGATAACGGGTGCTCGCCGAGCGATTTCCGAGAAAGTCGCCCTGCCAGTAAGCCGTGGGCCGGCATCGACGGGGGACCAACACAAGCGTACGGGGCTCGACGATATGGGCACTCGGGCTCAAGGTTCCGAAATTGCTCACGCCGACGGCGCGCCAGGGCTTGGAGGCCCCCTCCAGCCCTGTGGCCACAAGTGCCCGTTCAGCGCTGCGCCGTTCACAAGCATCGCAACCTTTTGACGCATGCGCCCAAGCGGCTTCGTGAGGAGATCGGCGTCGACTACGCCGACATGATCTACGCCAGGACCGTCAAGGAGGTGAAGCAAAGGCGCAAGGCCTTCATCCGCAAATGGCGCCTCAGATGCCGAGCCGTCGCCGACAGCCTTGAAGAGGGGGCGACAGCTTTTCACCTTCCTGCGCTTCCCTCCGAGCAATGGAGATCGCTTCGAAAGACCAACGCCGTCGAGCGACTGCACGAAGAAGTTCAAGCG
>NZ_WITC01000093.1 GCF_009601505.1 Sinorhizobium terangae | reverse complement strand
ACATTTACAAACAGAATGACAAGCTCGCAACTCCCAAGCGGGATCGCAACGTTCTGCCGCGAAGTTTCAATTCGTCGAATTGAATGTAAGGACGTTCAATCAAACTGGTGCGCCGCAGGTTAGGTTCCGCGGCGCCCAATGACGTTAGCGCATTGGCCCAGTTCTCCCTCACGCTGCCTTTCTGCGCGCTTCCAGTACGGCTGCATCAATGGCCTCACCCAGTAGTTCGACGATTGTATCTATGTTCTCGCTTGTCACGATAAGAGGCGGGCAGATAACAACATGGTCCCCCACGTAACCGTCAATCGTGCCGGTGAGGGCGTGTGTAATAAGTCCCCTCGCCTGAGCGTTCTGGTAGATCTTGGAACTCAGGTCCTGCGATGCAGCGAAGGGCGCTTTCGTGCTCCTGTCCTCCACAAGTTCTACGGTCATCAACATCCCTCGACCGCGGATGTCGCCCACGTGTGGATGTTGGCCGAACCTCTCGTTGAGCCTGGCAGAGAGCAGGTTTCCCGTTGTCTTCACATGGTCAAGGAAACCGGGACCACGGAGGACCTTTTGGACAGCAATGGCAGCTGCACATGCAGTCGCATGCCCAGAATAGGTGTATCCTCCCTTGAAAGTGCCTGAACCGGACACGATAGCTTGGTAAATCTTTTCATTTACCATTGTTGCTCCGATCGGTTGATAGCCGGCGGCAATTCCCTTAGCAAATGTGAGGAAGTCTGGGGCAACTCCGTCCTGCTCGCAGGCGTGGAGCGTGCCCGTGCGCCCCAAGCCGCAGAATACCTCGTCAAGGATTAGCAGGACGCCGTATTTGTCGCAGATTTCCTTCACGCGTTTGAAGTAACCAGGTACTGGTGGCGTGGCTCCGTTGGTCGTCCCAGTGACGGTCTCGGCGATAAACGCCATTACCGTATTTGGGCCGAGACCCAAGATAGCCTGTTCCAGTTCATTCGCGACCCGCAGCCCGTACTGTTCCACGGTCTCGCTCTCTTGGCGACCCCGGTATTCGTAGCATGGTGAAATATGGAATACGTTTGCAAGAATGTCTTCAAAGGGAGCGCGGCGTGACAACTGGTGCCCGACACTAAGTGCGGTCAGATTAGCACCATGATAACTTGACCGTCTGCCGATAACCTTCTTTCGCTGAGGCTGACCAATCTCAACGAAGTATTGGCGCGCCATCATCACGGCGCTCTCTACTGCTTCGGAACCGCTGTTCGTAAAGAACACCCGCGTGAGGCCCTCAGGAGCATCGGTGGTCAGAATGGACGCAAGTTCTTCGAGGGGCTCCGAGGTAAACATCGCAGAATGGAAAAAGGCAAACTTCCCAATCTGTTCGCGAACGGCCTCTATGACCGATTCCTCGCTATGACCCAGGCATGAGACGCAGGCGCCGCCGGCGTAGCCGTCAATGTACCGCTTGCCGTCCTTGTCGATAATGTACATGCCCTCGCCTTTGACAGCGACTGGTAGATTGCGTTTTGGGATACGGTGGAACACGCTACTCATATGTCTCTCCTGATGGTTGTTGAATAGGAAGACGCTGCCTGCGTCTCACGGTTAGTTGGAAAGGTGGATCGTTCGACCACCTTCGGCGGCGGATGTGTATGCTGCCTCAACCACTTCCAGCACCCGCGCCGCGTCTCCAAAGTCCGCGATCGTTGGAGTTTTCTTCTCCAAGGCCTCGAGCACATGTTCGACGAATTTCGCGTAGTACAGATCGGTCTCAAATTCGACGGGCAAGAACTCTTGCTCCACGCCGGTCTCGTTGCCGGTCACGACATCAATGCCATCATTGATGGAACGCAGAAAACGTTTGCCGGCTCGAACTGAAAATGTGAATTCACGTTGCCGACCAGGCGCACTGGGGAAGGTGTACCCGCATTCAATCGTGCCAATTGTGCCGGAGGCACTCTTGAGCGTGATGGCGATAAAGTCCTCGATCGAAAGGTTATTGATGTGCGAGGTCGACAAAGCCGACACTGTCGTAATTTCACTGCCACTGAGGGACCTGAACATATCGACCATATGAACGCCGATGTTGATCAGTGGGCCGCCACCAGCTACCTCACGTTCTAGCATCCAGGGATTTCCCGCCTGAAGGTATCGGCTCGGCGGCCCCGCTATGAAACGAAAACTGGCATGATCGGTTCTTCCCAAGGCTTCGGCGCACCGGAAAACCCCCATCGTTTCGCTGAGGCGAAATATGAACGGAATCGCCACGAATGCGTTTTTGCGGGACGCTTTTTCCGAAAGCTGCCTGACGTCAGCCGATCTTATGCCACACGGCTTCTCGATCGCGATCGGGATGTCTTGATCGAGCAGGAAATTTGCGGTCTTCCGCATATCGATGTGCTTTCCGAACACAAAAGCAACGCCGGGCCGCACCTGCGATATCAGCTCTTCACAGGTTGTGAATGATCTCGCATTGAATCTTTTAGCCAGAGCCGGTCCAGTTTTTTCGGTAGGGTCTGATACCCCAACTACGTCGACGCCGGCCTTTTCCAACGCCTCAAGATATAAAGGCACGTGCCAGTGGGCGGTGTCTATTAGTGCGACTTTTGTCATATGAATCCCTTAGCAGGTTACATGGGGGCGACAGAGAGGTTTGGCATGACCGGGGCCGGCCGACAGAAAGTCGGCTCACAACGAGTTTTAACGACGGAACTGCGGTCCCGGGACCGAAACTAGTTTTGCATTCAGTGTTGTAATACCGGAATCAAGATTCATGCCAGTTGTGCAGTGAGCGGGCAACGGTCCAACGGTTTATTTTACAGGTGCTTGCAAAGACTCAATTAATGGAACCATGTAGTAAATCGGACAAAGCCGACAATGAACGTCTGATTCAGATGTGCTGTCTCTTGGGTGTCCTGGTCATACAATGACGATGAATGAGGCTGACAAGCCCAAATTCCACAGTCAACCTTTTCCGGGTTTCTGTCCTCCGAACTAAGCGGCAAGCTGAGGCCGTTCATGCCGCTTACTTCCGCGGCGTTAGTGTGTCGAGCGAGCGAAGAGGAGGCAACTCACGACGGCAAGGCTGGTGCGTATCCTGGGCTTGAATGCTCACGAAGTGTTTCGTTGTCGAATTACCGACGATCGTAAGCAACGGTCAAGAAAGCGCCTCGGGAGGTTTTCTACTGGTTTTCAGCCCATGCGTGCCTCAGCCGTAGGTAGCTGATCGGAACGGGACCTGAACGCGAAATTGGCCACCGCGAGATCAAGGGCATCGTTCACGATCTTCACGCGTTGCGGTTCGGCGCGCATGATGTAGATCGGGTGTGCATATATACCCAATGCGGTTTCAAAGAACTCGAGATCGTCGTGCGTGCGACACCGACTGTTTCGGGCAATCGCGCGGACGAACGCAGGATCAAACTTGTAGACACCGCTCAGGTTGGAATCTGCAGAGGCGTTCTCCTCCGGTGGTGGGCCGTGGGGGAGAATTGCTGTAAGGCGCAGGGCATTGTCCGCTAGTACGCGCAGAGACCGTTTGCCGCGTGATTTGCTGACTACGGCAAGTTGCGATCCGGCGATCTCAACAGGCGGTCGATCAGTTCGAAATCAATGACCACATTTTCGGCGAACACGAGTACGTCGCCACTAGCGTGAGCGATTTCCTTTGTCGTTTCTGCCTCCACGAGACGTCCGGCGTTCGGACTAGCCAGAGCGCGTAGGCAATGCTCCATCCCATCCAGCTCGTCACCGAAGTTGCTGGCGATGTCGCCCATTATTCCTCGGGCCAGGACCGTCGTCCTCTGCACCCCAGCGTGTGCCAATTGAGATAATAAGCGTCGCAGAAGCGACGTACCGCCAATCACACCTAGGGCTGCGGAAACTCGCTCTTTCCCAGTCGAGATCGTCTCCCGTGGGTCGGTGATGACAATCGCCAAGCTCTGGACTTTGCGCATTTTGCCTATGCTCTAACCGAGAACGTTCTCAATCTAACTAAGGGTCGCGCGCCTTATCCACTATTGGGTCTGATAGCTGATTAGTGCGACTATGGTGAAATGCGCCAAACGATTGAGCTGTCTTGGTGGATCAATGTTCTGACCAACACATGGCACAGCTCGGCCGTAATGCTGGCAGCAGGCCGGGCGCTTCAATCGTGTCGACGCCAATCCTCTCTCGCGGATTCCGCAAGGGGGCTGGAAGCAATGCTGATTCAGACATTTCGCCTGGCAGCGGAAATGAAAAAGCAATGTCAGTGGCCCTCCTTAAGTCCAGAACAACAACGTTGGCATAACTGACAAATCTCAAAGACGGGATATGAATCTGCGCCCTGACCCAGTTCGTCTCGGGCGGCCGACCAATTGATTACTCCAATGGTATGATGGGGAGTGAAGAAGGCGGTCTTGAGGCGTTCATAAGGAGGATCTGCAACGCTAGTCCGTGGCGGTCCAAGTGACAACGGCCTTCTTGGCAGCGAAGGTGACGATGTGCTCATCGAGTCCCTCGCCAATGACCGGATTGACGGTGCTCGCGGTAACGACCTCCATTTCGGCGGGCGAAGGCAATGACGGAGTGTTTGGTGGCGAAGGCACCTTCATCGAGGAGGTCTACAACAAACGCCGGCTCCATTCAGGGCTCGGCTATTTGAGCCCGCAACAGTTCGAGGATCAACACATCCGGCAGACTGGCAAATCAGCAGCCTGATCCTTGTCCATCCCAAGGGGCGCACTCCATATCGGCGTCCAAAATTGACGCCGATAACCCTCCAAGGGGGGTCAAATTTGCACGCCAAAACACAGTCCCGGCGACGATGTCCTCTTTGTGAGTGACGGGAGGATCAGCTGACCGGCAGCGACGGCCAAGACACCTGTGTGTTTCAATTTCACGAGGCGGTCCCCGGGTCGACCCAATGTACGGTCAGAACCCGGATAACACCACCTCGTGGATTTTTACCCGAGCCAGAATACTTTCGCCTTCGAAGCGGTGGGCTATTACATCGACGGCATCGGCGCGAACTTCGTCAGCCACGCCGACGACATCATTGTCTACCATGACTACCTGCTCAACGCGCAGTTCTGGCCCATTTCACGTCCGAAAACCACGCGCATGAGTTCGCCGGCCTGTTCAGTTTGCATAGTGTGACCGATCTTACCGCCCTGGACCGCGTGGGACTTCACCTTCGTCTGATCCGCAAAATACGCAGGGAGCCCGCCCCCACCGATCACCTTACCACCGGCAAGTGTAAAGATCGGCTGGGAACTATCCACTGTGGCTGACGCCAGTTCGCGGCTTTGCCATCCGGAAGCTTCGACAGCGGCCTGGCCACGGATGCGAACGGCGAGGACGTCGTGGTAGTCACCGACCAGAGTTTCTCCTCGGGCGGTGGCGCCGCAAATGCCATCGCCGCGAGAGCGTTTGCTGACTGAGCTCCGGGTCGCGGCGCAGCATTGAAGGGCAGCGCTCGCCGAGCGCGCTTTTCTCGCAAATTGGCGAGCGGTCAGGTAATCGTGATTCGCTTAATTTAGCGGCTATGTCCGGTTTTCAGGTCTTGATTTCATCAACTAACGGCCTGATCTCGTACAGGTGGACATTGATCATGCTGTCGGTTGTGAATTTCTTTGAAGCAATCTTTCTGGTCATTACTGGAAATTTTTTCGATTCCTCCAGGATAAATGACTCATCTCGAGACACATTGTAACAAAGCAGTAGAGCGCCCGATGGAGAGAGGTACTTTGGCGCCTCGTTAAGGAACCCCGTAAGTAACGACGCTCCAGGGTCGAAACTGCTATGCTCAACCATGCTCTTAAACTCGAAGTCTAAGGGCACGCGAGTGGCAGGCATATGGCAGACCACGCAGTTAAACCTCAAAGACGGATTAATTTTTTCGAACAAATTACTTTGGACGACAGTTACGTTGTCGATCTCATTTCTAACAGCGTTCGCCTGTGTATTGGTTACAGCAGATGGATTTATGTCAGTGGCGAGTACGTGCCTCGCTCCGTTCTTAGCCAAATATAAAGCCGTCAGACCGCAGCCACATCCAATCTCAAGCACCTCTTTTCCCGCCATCGCCGGCAGATTCTCGGTAACCCAACGGCCTGTTGCGTTGTTATCTTCGTCCCAAAACACTTCGCGGTGGATTTCCAGGTCCAGGGAAAGACAACACGTATATTTGGGGAAGTCCGTGCGCTGGCTTTCTGAAAGACGTTTTCTCACGTAGGATATCTCTCTGTGTCCATCTAATATCTCCTTAGCGGCTTGATTTATCATTTTATACACTTGAACTGCACTTCTGAGGATGAAATATTTCTCAAAGCTTTTTTGCAAATTTGTTGTGCGGCGTAAGCCCGCCGGTGTGGTCAAGTTATAAAGTGGCACGGGAGTCCCTTTTGACTTCAAATCCGACCGATGCTGCAAACTGGAGGTTTTGTGGTGAGTACCCCCACGGTGACGGCCGCCTTGCTGAGACCGTCTGAAGCCGCCACCGGTTCCCCGGCCGCAGAAGGGTCAGCATCGGCACCATCGAGCTTGGCGGCGGTCGTCGCCTCGGGGTCGAGAGTGACTTCAACACCGAAGCCTCGGCCCGGATCCTCGATGTGTTGGAGCGGCGATGATCCCGGTTCCGAGCGGTGTGAAGGTCCGACATGCGCAGGGGATTTTCCCGGCCTGTCGCCGATGGTGCAGGAGACGTTCGAGCGCGACCCGATAAAACCTGGCGTCCGACATCGGCGGGGTGAGCAAAACCGCTGGCACGGCGGGAGCGAACATGATTCCATCGCGCCATGACCGATGCGGCCGATCAGCTTCCCGACGACCTTGCCAATGCACATGCGATGATCCTCGCCGAGCGCGCTACCCGCCGCGAAGCTGAAGCGCGACATGCATGGCAGCCGTGAGCACCAGCCGCTGAACCGACAGCGAGAACGCTATGCCCACGAGGGCCAACTAGGTCGCCGCCTGCGCCGCGGCATTGAAGCCAGTGCATGGATTGATAGAGGCGCATGTTACTTGCCGCCGAACGGCTGCATGGCGACGACACGACCGTGCCGATCCTTGCCCGCGGCAAGACCGTACCGGTCGCATGTGGACCTATGTTCGAGATGACCGGCCGTTCGGCGGGCAATCGCCACCGCCGGCGCTCTATTATGCCTCGCGCGATCGGCAGCAGGAGCATCCCGAGCGCCATCTCAAGAGCTTCACCGGCATTCTACAGGCGGACGCCTTTGGCGGCTACAAGCTGCTGTTCAAGGTGGATCGCGATGCTGTTCCGCCGCCGCAGGCGCTGTGCTGGGCGCATTCACGGCGCAAGTTCTCGTGCTTGCCGACATCGCCACCAATCCCAAACGCGGAAAGAATGCTGCCGCGTTCAACACCGATGGCCTCCCGCACATCAGAAAGAAAAATCAGCTACTCGCGGTTAGTTCACGGCCGACCAATCAGGCGATATCGACGCAGTTCCTATGACTTCGAGAAGTAGCGGTCTCAAATCCATCGATCGCGTCCCAGGGAGTGGTTGTCTTCTCTATTCGGCGTGGTGAGGTCAAGCACCTTC
>NZ_WITC01000092.1 GCF_009601505.1 Sinorhizobium terangae | reverse complement strand
CCTGAAGGTTTTTCGATGCGGGCCGCAGCGCGACGTTTGCCGCTGGCGTTGGGCGGCCCGCGTTGACAAACCTTGGAAGGAGGAAGCCGCGGAGGCTGGGTGGGACCTATGGGGAAAGCGCGGGGCCGCGGGCGTCTGTTGTGGACTTCGGCGCTGCCGACAGACGCAAAGGCGCCGACCCGAGGGTGTGGGAGGCGATGATCGGAAGCAGATCTGGCGGTCTCGTTGGTGCCGATTTCGACGCTTTTGCGATGCTCAGTGTTATTGGGCGCAAAGCGATCCGATCCCGGAATGCAGAGTGTTTTCGGGTCGGCTTTGGCCAATGTGACGGGCACCTTGTCATGCGGCCTGCTTTCTCGGTGGCGCCCGGGCTCTGGGTTTCTGACCGCGTCGGAAGATCTCGATGATGCGCATCGGGCCACCGCACTCGGGGCATGGCTGTCTCAGAGTGAGCGGGATCGTCTCAGCGCTTGGCGGATCATTGTGTTTGGCCGTTTCCGCTCCGAGCAGAGCGCGGATCTTTGCGACCTTGGTCTTGCGGCCCGCACTGGCGAGCAGGCCGTAATGGCGGATGCGGTGGAAACCGTCGGGCAGCACATGGAGCAGGAAGCGGCGGATGAACTCGTCGGTGGCCAGCCGCATCACCTTCTGACGGTCGCCGGTCTTGATCCGGTAGTCCTTCCAGCGGAAGGTGACGGTCTCGGCATCGGCGCTGATCAGACGGCTGTTGGAGATCGCCACCCGGTGGGTATAGCGGCTGAGATAGGCGAGCACCGCTTCGGGACCGCCGAACGGCGGCTTGGCATAGACGACCCATTCTGATTTGCGCACAGCCAGGCGGCGAACGCGTCAGCCTCTGCGAGAGCTGTCAGATCAGCGTAGAACCTCAGATCGCCGGCGCAATGCAGTGCCCGCAGCCCTGCGATAAACAACCGCCGGAACAGTCGCGACAGAACCCGCACCGGCAGGAAGAACCCGGGGCGGCATGAGATCCACCGCGTGCCATCCGGCGACAGCCCGCCGCCGGGCACGATGATGTGCACATGCGGGTGATGGATCAGCGCCGATCCCCAGGTGTGTAGCACGCTGGTCATGCCGATGTGCGCGCCAAGCTGCCGGGGATCGGCGGCGATAGTGCTCAGCGTCTCGGCCGATACCCGAAACAGCAGGTCGTAGACAGCTTTCTTGTTCCAGTAAGCGATCTGCGCGATCTCGGCCGGCAGGGTGAAGACCACGTGGAAATACTCGACCGACAGCAGGTCTTCGGCGCGGGCGGCCATCCAGTCGCGCGCCGCGGGGCCCTGGCACTTCGGACAGTGCCGGTTCTTGCAGGAATTATAGGCGATGTGGTTATGCCCGCACTTGGTGCAAGCCGCCACATGCCCGCCGAGCGCCTCGGTTCGGCAGGCTTCGATCGCCGCCATGACCTTGAGCTGGGTCAGGCTGACATGCCCGGCATTGGCTCGCCGCCACGCAGGCCCATAGGCTCGGAAGATGTCAGCGATCTCCAGCTTTTGCCGGGGCACCCCGGCGCGCGCTTCATTCCAGCCGACGCCTCAGGGTGAGATCCTCCAACTGCTTCAGGCGCTCGAACGGGCTGATGGTGTCGCGGATCAACTTGGTGGCGACGTGGGTGTAGCGGGCGGTGCTGCTCAGCTTGGCATGGCCGAGCAGAACCTGGATCACCCGCACGTCGGTGTTCGCCTCCAGCAGATGCGTGGCGAAGCTGTGGCGCAGGGTATGCAGCGTTGCGGGCTTGGCGATGCCCGCCATGTGCTTGGCCGCGGTGAAGGCCCGGTTGAGCTGGCGCGGCGAGATCGGATTGATCTTCGGCTTGCCGGGAAACAACCATCCCCGCGGACGCGCCTCCCGCCAGTAATCGCGCAGCAGATCCAGCAAGCCCGGCGATAGCATGGCCTTGCGATCCTTGCCGCCCTTGCCTTCTTCGACGTGGATCAGCATGCGCTCGCTGTCGATGTCAGTGACCTTGAGGTGGCACACCTCCGACGCCCGCAGCCCGGCGCCATAGCTGATGCTGAGCGCCGCCCGATACTTCAGCCCGGGCCCGGGAGCCGCGGCCAGCAGGTCGGCGACCTCCTCGACGCTCAAGACGACCGGCAGCTTCTGCGGTTTGCGTTGGAACTGCATGTACCGCTTCATCTCCTCGCGCCCGCAGGTGATCCCGAAAAAGAACCTGAGCGCGATGATCCGGACATTGAATGTCGAGGGCGTCACCCCGGCATTGGTCATGTGTAGCTGGTAGGCCCGCAACTCCTCCGGCGTCGCCGTGTCGGGTGAGCGCCCCAGAAAGGCCGCGAAATCCTTGATCGCCCGGATGTGGCCTTGCTGCGCCTTGTCGCCCATCCCGCGGATGCGCATGTCCTCGATCATCCGCTCACGCAGCGCGGTGGTCTTCTCCTCTGTCATCGGACCCTCCTGTCCATCAGATTGAGAAGTCTCAATCGTCAGGCCAGGAACCCGAGACACAAAGAACCGACGTCGATCAGGAAACGCACCGCCAGCCACAAGCGCCATTGCCGCGCGAGCGGCTTAGTCCCTCCACCCGAAGCGGAAGTCGACAACGGACCCGATGAATGGCCGCGATGCGGACAAGCCAGACCTTGCGGCTGGATCCTGCTCATGACCAATAGAGGCTAGGTAACGATGTGAGTATGACAGCCAACCATTGGCGTTTCCGCCGGATGGAAATCACCGCAAAGAATGATTGGTTGGCAAGACCTTCGAGGACATCCAGGGCAGTGTCTATCCGATCGGCCCAGGCACGGCCGGCGCGGGCATGGTCCTGCGTCGCTTTGCTGGCAGGTATTTGACTTAAGCCTCCGCGAATGTTACCACTGGGTAATCGATAACCCTAGGTGAAGCCGTGACCGTCTCCCTCAACGACATTGCCGAACGTGCGGGCGTCTCCGTCAAGACGGTTTCCGGTGCGCTGCATGGCGGCTCGGCCCGTATGGCTGAGACGACCAGGCAGCGCATCAAGGAGATAGCCGAGGAACTCGGCTACGTCACCAATCTCGCCGCACGCAGCATGCGGCAGGGCTGGATGCCGCTGATCGGCGTCGTTGCCGACGAGTTGATCACCTCGCCCTTCGCGACAGAAATCATCCGCGGGCTCGATGGTGCGGCGCGAGCCTCTGACATGGCCGTCTTTGCGATGACGGTGAACGGCAGCCGCGACCTTGGCGCGGTGATCGAGGAAGTGCGCCGCTTTCGGCCGCGGGCGATCGCCTATGCCGCCATGTACCACAAAACGGTCGCGCTGCCGGAGGAGTTTCTTGAGACAGTCGGCGTGATGGTCAATTGCCGCGAAGCGAACGACCGGGTGACCTCACTGGTACCGGATGAGTTTGGCGCCGCCCGTGACATCACCAGTTATCTGGTCGAGGCCGGACGAAAGAATATCGCCTTCATCAACCTGCCCGGCCTGCTCGCCGGCGAATTGCGCGAGGCCGGTTTCCGACAGGCGATCACCGAGGCGGGCCTCGATGGCGCCGGCGCCCGCGTATTGCCGGCTGTTCGCAGGGCGATTTACAGCGATAGGGCGCATAGCCTCGTTCTTTCCCACATTACCGAGCTGATGCGTGGACCGGACCGCCCGGACGCGATCCTGTGCGGCAACGACCGTGTGGCGATGGAGGCCTATGCGGCGCTGCGCCGCGTTAGCGCGCAGATCCCCGACGACGTCGCCGTGGCCAGCTTCGACAACCAGGTCGATATCGCCTCACGTCTCGATCCGCCCTTGACGACCATGGCCCTGCCGCATCGGGCGATGGGCCGGCTGGCCGCCGACATCCTGCTTGGCGGCGACACGACACCGGGCGAGTTGCACAAGCTTCCGTTCCAGCTGGTGGAGCGGTCATCCGTATAAATCAGTAGCCACGTAAAACCCCGTTGAGGAGGAGAAACAATGATGGGTAATCGTTTACTTTCGTTCCTAATGGCATCGGTCGCGTTCGGAGGCCTGGCCGAAGCAAAAACCGTCATTCACGTGATGCACCAGGGAGACCCCGGCTGGGTCTCGACCTATGGCGAAGTCGCCAAGCGCTTCGAGGCCGCGAACCCGGATGTCGACATCGAGCTCATCTATGCTCCCCACGACGCCTATAACGAGAAGTTCAGCGCCGCCGTCATGTCAAAGCAGTTGCCGGACGTCATGGAACTCGACGCGCCGTTCCTCGCAAACTACGTCTGGTCGGGCTACCTGCAGCCGATCAAGCCGCTGATCGACAAGGACATCCTCGACGACATGACGGAGTCCAACGTCGCACAGGGCACCTATCCGATCGACAAGGAACTCTACGCCGTCGGCCTCACCGACTCCTCGGTCGTGCTCTACGGCAACAGGAAATATCTCGAAGCGATCGGCGCCCGCATCCCGAATGGCGTGGACGACGCCTGGACGCGGGAGGAATTCGAGGATTACCTCGAAAAGCTCTCGAAGCTCGAGGGCGTCAAATGGCCGATCGACACGTTCCGTGGCTACGGCATCAAGACCGAGTGGATCACCTATGCCTACGGCCCCATCCTGCAATCGGCGGGCTGCGACCTCATCGACCGCAAGGCTTGGAAATCCGTGGGCACGCTCGACAGCGATGCTTGCGTCGATGCGCTGACGATGATGCAGAAATGGGTGAAGAACGGCTGGGTCGTGCCGCAATCCTCCGGCACCAACCAGTTCTTCGCCGAAGGTCATCCCGCGGCGCTCGCGCTCGGGGGCCACTGGATCTATGCGGAGGCTGCCGCCACGATGAAGGACGATATCGTCGTCATGCCGCTGCCGAAGTTTGGGCCGAAGGGCGCAAGCCCCAACGGCACCTGGATCTGGGGCATCACCACGGCGTCCGAGCATCCGGAGATCGCCGGCAAGTTCGTCAGCTTCATGCTCAAGGACAAGGCACTCCGCGACTATGCGAAGGAGGATTCCGCCTATCCCGGTTTGAAGAGCTTCGCCGCCGATTCGCCGCTTTACGCTAACGGCGGCCCGATGGCCGTCGCCTTCGAGCAGGCATCGAAGACGGCGATCGCACGGCCGCCGCATCCGGCCTATCCGATCATCACCTCGGCCTTCATGGGAGCAGTCGACGAGATCTTCAATGGCGGCGACGTCAAAGCTGCTCTGACGGCCGCGGCCGAGAAGATCGACGAGGACATCGAAGAAAACGATGGCTACCCGCCGTTCGACGAACAGCAATAGCCCGCGTGCGGCCGCGCGGCACCAATGC
>NZ_WITC01000091.1:2500-22265 GCF_009601505.1 Sinorhizobium terangae | reverse complement strand
ATGATGACGAGATCGGACTCCCGCTTCAGGAAGCTCGTCGAGCGGAACAGCGCGCCGATCACCGGAACCTGCGACACCCACGGCAATTGTTGAACGTCCTTGGCATTGATCGACTGCAGCAACCCGGCCATGGCGAAGCTCTGGCCGTCGCGCAGCGCCACCGTTGTCTTCGCCGCGCGCGAGATGAAGCCGGGATTGCCGTTGACGTTGATCGAGGTGTCGAGCTCGGAGACTTCCGGCTCGATCTTGAGACTGATGAGCCCGCTGTCGAGCACCACCGGCGTGAAGGTGAGCCTGACGCCGAAAGGCCGGTAATCGGTTTCGGTCGCGACCGTCGCGCCATTGGCAACCGTCGTCTGGATCGGCACCTCGCCGCCGGCGTGGAAGCTTGCGGTCTCGCCGCTCATGGCGATCAGGTTCGGCTGCGCCAGCCGGCGCACCAGGCCCTTCTGCTCCAGCGCATTGATGACGACGTCGATCCGGCCGCCGGCAATCTCCAGCACCTTGGCGATCAGCTGCCCGAAGGGCTGCATGCCGGTCGCCGCCCCCGCGGCATCTCCGAGTGTGCGGACAAGGTTTCCGTCATCATCGACAGCGATACCCTGGCTGGTCGTTGCCTTGCCGATACCGTTCTTGCCCTGGCCGGACCAACCGATGCCGAGGTCGCGTCCCGTCTGGCGGGAAGCCTCGATCACGCGCACCTCCAGCATGACCTGCTGGGAATCGCTGACGCGCAACTGGTTCAGCACCGGCTGATCGGAATAGGACTGGGCGATCTCCAGCACACGCTGCAACTCGACAGCATCGCGAACCGTGCCGGTCAGGCGAATGCGATCGTTGGAATTGAACACCCGAACCTGCGACGAAGGTGCGGCCGATCGAATGGCCGCCGCCGCTTCGCTGAAATCGCTGGACACACGGATATCGATGACGCCGAGAAGGTTCTTGTCGTCGTCATAGACGGAGATGTTTGTGGACCCCGTCTGCTTGCCGCGGATGAACAGCGACCGATCGGAAAGCGGTACGACATCGATAAGCTGGGCACTGCCGATGACCAGATCGCCGAACGGCTTGGCGGTCCTGATCGTCATCGTGTCGTTCGGCGGCAGCGTCACCTGCTGCACGGATCCGCCGAGGTTGATGAACTTTTCCTGGGCGTCCGCCTGCCCGGCCGATCCGGGTCCCAGGAGGCCAAAGGCCGAAATTGCCGCGACCACTGCCGCGAGGGAACTGGCTCTCGCCACCCCCTTCATGCTTCCCCTCAACATTCCTGCCTCAGCCCCTCTCCTCGCAGTCCGGCCCGCCACCCCTCAGATCAACTCACGTTCGGGAATTGCTCTAACGGCAGGCCGCATTTGATATCACTGGATCAGGCCCACCCGATGCTCCTCACGTTTGGTCGTGTTCCAGACGCCGACGGTCGCCCACTTCGGTTCCACCGGCAATACCGGCTCGACCTTGCGCTCGACGATTTGCACCTGTTTTTCGCGAGCAGGCTGCTTCAGCTTGCCTTCGACGGAGTCGATCCGGCTTCCCAATTCGTCACCAACCTTGCGCACGAGCTTCTCGATCGTCTCGAATCGCCCATCATCAGTATTGTTGGCGAGTTCGGTCGAAATCAAGCCGCCACCGAGATCGGCAACGGTGATGGGACGGGTCTGCTCGACATTGGAGGAAGCTATGTTGCGAAGCGCGAGCGACAGCGTGCCGATTGTGGCGCCGAGCGTCAGGCGTTGGGCCTCGTCGGTCGTGACCTCGAAGGTCACGGTCTTGACGACGGATGGCTCGTCCTTGCGTTCGTCCGCCGTTTGGTCCACTGCCAGCACCTTCACGCCCTGGAGTAGGACGTCGACATAGGTCTGCTCGCCGCCGTTACTGTTGCGTATGCCGCGAGTCAACAGGACATCGACACGATCCGAGGGACGGACGAAACCGGCGACGCCGAGCACGTCATTAACGCGGATTGAAACGGCTTTCATGCCTTGGTCAAGCGCCGACGACAGTGTCGCCCGCTCACCTGCGCCAGTGATCTTGGAGGTCAGCACCGGCTCGCCGGGGTCGATCGCCTCCATGGCGTAGCGCGGCTCATCCTTCTCACCCAAAACGGCCTCAATCGTCTGGAACGAGCCGTCCGGCCGCTCCTCAGAGGGCCAGGGAATAGTTTTCAGGTTTTCTGCACGCACCCGATCGCCAAAGCGCATCGGCTTTGCAGCGACAACGAGCGTTTTCTCCTGGATCTTGGAACCGTTGATTGCGAGTCTCGCCCGCTGCTCGGCGAGATAAGTCCGGGTTGCGAAGACCGCAACAGCGGCGAGCATAAAGGCAACAACAAGGCTTATAATCGTTGACGAACGCATCGCCGGTACTCGCTATTAAAAACGAAATACTTGAACAATTCGTAATATAAGACGGTGGAGGTTAACAATTCCCTCCACCGCGTAATATTCAAGCAATTAGCAGGTCACGCCGTTAGATGTGCTGGGCGCACAAGTCAGGCTCTGACTAAAGAAGTTGCCCCATGAGTTCCAGGCGGCAGCAAGGCTGTCCCCCGCAGTCGTTACAGCGACAATAACGCCCCCGACAAGCAGGCCGAGCAAAATAAGATATTCGGTCAGCGCCACGCCATCTTCTTCCCGCGCGAAAGCGCGTACTTTAGACAAAAGTGCTTTCATCGAGAATTACCTCCGAAATATACATGCGCGCCGCATTTCCCCCGGCCCGCCCGTCATCGAGACCACCTCTCCGACTATCATGATTAATAATCTCTTAATTATTATATCGTCAACTGCTTAAATGTGGCCGTTTTCGACATCTATATTTTATGGTTAAAATCGAAACTGGAACCACGGCCAGATATTCCGTGTATCGGTTGCCACAATGTGACACGCGGAAATATTTCTTGACATTTTTCTAACCCGAAAGACTTAGGCAAGCTGCGAGGTCAATCACTTTTCTTGGTGATACGCAAAAAAAGACGGAGAAAAGCAAAAACATGATGGAAAAAGTTAACATTATTACCGTTGCTGCAACCTTTCTTTTTCTTCATGCCGCCTGGAGTGATTTCCGCTTCTGGAAGATCCCGAACACCGTCGTACTCGCCCTAATCGCAGTCTACGCACTCGATGTGACGCTAAATCTGTTGATGGCTGAACGTACCGGCGGCGCGCTGGGACAATTGATGGCTGAGGATGCCGGCGCCGCGCTTTTCTCCACGGCCGGCATCGGCGGCGATATCGGCGCCGGTCTCCTGCTCTTCGCCCTTGGTTTCGGACTCTGGTTCTTCCGGCTCTTCGGCGCCGGCGATGCCAAGCTCTTCCTGCCGATCGGCCTTTTCGTCGGCTGGCACGGCATGCTGCCCTTCGCGATCTTCCTGCTGATCGGCGGGATCGTGACGCTCCTCGCCCTGCGTCTGCCGATGCCCTTGCAGCTCGCTCACTTTTCAGTGGTCATGCGCCTCGAGGAGATCCGCGCCACACGCAAAATCCCTTACGGCGTCATCATGGTCGCAGCCGCCCTCGCCGTCATGGCCTTGCGCCCCGGCGCTGCCTGAGAGGGCTGCAATAATGCGCAGGCGGAGCAAGGGCCGAGCGTGCGTCGCAAGCCCTTTCGCCCGCTTGGGGAAGAAGTCACGCGACCCACCCTCCTGCGATCGACCGCGTAGAGTGGAGATAACCGCCAACTCCTTCTTGTTCAACGCGGTCCGGGCTCATGCGCCCCCGACGGAAGCACTCGCGCGGAACTGGGCCATTAACTGTAACTAATAGGGGTGAGTTGACGGAATGTTGGACTTCAACTCAACTGTCGATTGGGGAAACAGGCTATGGTTGAACTCCTATGAGAGCGTTCCTTTCGGCAATGGGGCGGACGACGGCCGATTATCGATTCGCCTATCTTATCCTGGTTTCGCATACTGCGATCATGAGTGGGCTGATCTGGTATTTGGGGGCGGAACCGCATTACAGAACCGCGACAGTCTACCTTCAATGGTCATTGATCACGATCGCCAATATGACGCTCTTCTACATGCTCTGGCTGGTCCTGCGCATGCTCGTTCAGGGGTACGAGCATCCGACTAAGGCCCTCAAACAACGAATGGGGCAAGTGTTGCTGGCTAATGATCGCCTTGCCCACGCAACGCATTCGACTTGCATATTCGTTGCACTGCTGGTCGTTTTTGGTAGTGTGAAGTCGACGATACCGTTCATTATTCCGTTTTCCTGGGACGAAACCTTGATCCGTCTTGATCGGGCTCTGTTCGTTGGCATTGATCCTTACAAGGTAACAGGTCTTGTCTTTGGCAACACCTACGGCATTGTCGGATTGAACTTCGCCTATAACCTCTGGCTCGTGATCGTCATCGCCTCGATGATATGGGCGCCGTGGATGGGGAACCACACTCTGCGCCTCCGCTACATCCTGACAGCTCTACTGACGTGGTTTGTCGGCGGCAATATTCTGGCGATCTATTTCTCCTCGGCGGGACCGTGTTTTGTCGGCCTGCTCACCGGAGATAACGCATTCGAGCCGCTGATGAGCTTGCTGAGGGAAGTGGATGACGAGACCGGCATGGTTTGGGCGCTTATTGCACAGGACATGCTTTGGGACGCATATTCGCTGAACGATGGCGCTATATCGGGGATATCGGCGATGCCGAGTATGCATGTGGCCGTCTCCGTGATCTTCGCCTGCGTCGCGTGGCAGATCGGTGGTATTTGGCGCTGGCTGGGCGCGGCATTCTCGGGGTGCATCTTCATCGGGTCCATCCAGCTCGGATGGCATTATGCGAGCGACGGCCTTGTCGGCGCCACATTGGCTCTCCTGTTCTGGAAGATTTCAGCTTACCTCGCATCTTGGTCGCTGGATCGCTCATCGCCAGCGCTAGAGCCAGCTTAACCTAGTGTTATAGCCATGACGGAGGCTATTGCATTTGCGGTACAATCCGGGCTTAACCGATTGCGGGCTTTTGCGGTTCATGGTCGAGATGGCCTATGGAAAAAGGCGTCGCGTTTTGATGTCGCGTTCGAAGGTCGCTGGTTTCGTCTGTGATCCTGAAATCTTTTCGCTTCCTTCGCCGTTTTCCCCGCGATATCAGGGACATGCCCGCTCCCGACTTGATCCTCCGCTGCTCCGTGGCCCGCATCGTTCTGGTCGTGCAGTATGCTGATTATGTCGTAGACAGGCTGTAGTCGTGGCGCTGCAAGCCCTAATATCCGGCTTCCAAACTAACTAGGGTCGCACTCATGGCAGAGTTTCCGCAAAAGGCGAAGGTCGTAATCATTGGGCTCGGGGGCATCGTTGGCGCGTCGATCGCGCATCACCTGATCGAGCGTGGATGGGATGACATCGTCGGCATCGATAAATCCGGCATTCCGACCGACATCGGCTCGACGGCGCATGCCTCCGACTTCTGCTACGCGACCAGCCACGACTTCCTGTCCTGTTGGACGACGCTCTATTCGGTCGATTTCTACGAGAAGATGGGCCATTACGCCCGCATCGGCGGCCTCGAAGTCGCCCGCGTCGGCGACGACGGCCGCATGGACGAGATCAAGCGCAAGGTGACCTCCGGCAAGGCCTTCGGCACGCGCGCGCGCCTGATCGAGCCGGCGGAGATCAAGGAGAAATTCCCCCTGATCGAGGAAAGCATGGTGCAGGGCGGCCTCTGGGATCCGGACGCCGGCCTCGTCATCCCGCGCTCGCAGACCGTTGCCGGCAAGCTCGTCGACCAGGCCGTCACCGCCGGCAAGCTCCAGGCCTTCGCCAATACGCCCGCCCAATCCCTCATCGTCAAGGACGGCCGCATCAAGGGCGTGGTCACGCATCGCGGCACGATCGAGGCCGACTACGTCATCGTCTGCGCCGGTCTCTGGGGCCGTCTGATCGCGGAAATGGTGGGAGAGGACCTGCCGGTCATGCCGGTCGACCACCCGCTCACCTTCTTCGGCCCCTACAACGAATTCGAGGGCACCGGCAAGGAAATCGGCTGGCCGCTTCTGCGCGACCAGGGCAACTCCGCCTATATGCGCGACACCGGCGATCCCAAGACCGCCGAGGGCGGCCAGATCGAGTGGGGCTATTACGAGGAGACGAACCCGCGGCTCTGCCATCCGCGTGAGCTTCTCGAAAAGCATGAAGCCCGTCTTTCGCCCTCGCAGCGCGACCTTGAAATGGAACAGATCCTGGAACCGCTGGAACGCGCAATGGAGCTGACCCCGATCCTCGGCGAGCTCGGCTACAATGAAAGCCACTCCTTCAATGGCCTGCTGCAGGTGACCACGGACGGCGGGCCTTCCGTCGGCGAAAGCCAGAAGGTCAGGGGCCTGTGGTACTGTGTCGCCATCTGGGTCAAGGACGGCCCGGGCTTCGGCAAGCTCGTCGCCGACTGGATGACCGACGGCCGCACCGCGATCGACCACAACAAGATCGATTATTCGCGCTTCTACCCGCACATGCTCGAGGAGAAGTTCATCGAAGGCCGCTGCGGCGAGGCCGCGCGGAAGATCTACAACCCGGCGGTCCATCCGCGCGAACCCTATGACACCGGCCGCGGCGTGCGCCGCTCGCCCTTCTGGGAGCGCGAGAAGGAACTCGGCGGCTACTTCATGGAATTGGGCGGCTGGGAGCGCGCCCACGGATACGCTGCCAACGAACACCTGCTCGAGAAATACGGTGACCGCGTCCCCGTGCGCGAGAACGAGTGGGACAACCGCCATTTCTGGCGCGTTTCCAATGCCGAGCATCTCGCCATGAGCGAGGACTGCGGCATGGTGAACCTGTCGCACTTCTACATGTTCGATGTGGAAGGCCCGGACCACGTCGAACTGATGGAATGGATCTGCGCGGCCAGGATCGGCGGCGACGCCAATATCGGCAAGGGCATCTACACCCACTTCCTCGATGACGAGGGCATGGTGCGGGCCGACCTGACGGTCATCCGCATGGCCGACCGCTGCCGCGTGATCGACGGCGCCGACGCCGGCCCGCGCGACTTCCACTACGTGCGCCGGATTGCCGAGGACAAGGGCTTCAACGTGACGGTCACCGACGTCACCGAGAAATACGTGACGATCGGTCTTTGGGGGCCGAACGCACGCACGACCCTGCAGAAGGTCGTAGAGAATCCCGAGGGCCTTGCGCCGGAGAACTTCCCCTTCGCCGCGATCAAGCCGATCCGGATTGCCGGCAAGGATGTCACCGCCTTCCGCATCTCCTATGTCGGCGAACAGGGCTGGGAACTGCACATGGCCTATGGCGATGCGCTCGCCGTCTGGGACGCACTCCGGGCAACCGGCGTCATGGCCTTCGGCGTCGAAACCTACGCCAACAGCCGCCGCATGGAGAAGAGCCTGCGCCTGCAGAACGCCGACCTCCTCACCGAGTACAACCTCCTGGAGGCCGATCTCGCCCGCCCGAAGGTCAAGGAGGCCGATTTCCGGGGCAAGGCGAAGCACCTCGAACATCGCGCCCGTCCGCATCAGCCGGCGATGCTCTGCACGCTGGTCATGACGGACAATGTCGACTCCAAGGGCGTCGCCCGCTATCCGGTCGGCATCCTGCCTGTGATGGATCCGGAGACCGGCGAAACGCTCGTCGACGAACTCGGCCGCCGGTCGTTCACCACCTCGATCGCCTATGGTCCGACGATCGGCAAGAACATTGCGCTTGCCTACCTCCCTTGGTCGTATTGCCAGGTCGGCCGCAAGCTCAAGGTGGAATATTTCGGCGAGACCTATCCGGTCGAAGTCGCAGGCGTCGGCTACAAGCCGCTCTACGACCCGGAAAACGTCAAGCCGCGCACCTGACGTACAACGTCAGGCAATTGCCTGCGCAATGACGACAAGCGAGCCTGCTCAAGACAGAGCAGGCTCGCTTTTTTATTTCTCGGCCTTGGCTGAGGCTCTCGCCGCTTCGGCTTCGCCAAGTGCCGTGGCGCATTCCTCGCAGCAGACTTCCACGGTCTTGCCGCCGAGTTTGACCTTGATGCTCTGTTGATCAAGCTCGCAATCGCAGGCGGCACAGGTTTTCGGGGTCATGGTGTTCACTCTCCTCGTTTTTGACGCCCGCAAGAACACCATGCCTGCTTCCGTCGCGCTGTCAGATTTTTTAGCGAATTCGCTTGAACGCGACGCGCCTCAACGAAGACGAAGCGTGCGTTGGAATTCCGCCGGGGTGCGGCCATAGGCCTGTTTGAAGGCGGAGCTGAAATGGCTGTGGCTGGAAAAGCCGAGCTCGAGACCGAGCGCGGTCAGGTCGTGATACGAGCCGAGCAGGTCGAGCGCCCGCGCCAAGCGCAGGCGCAATTGATAGCGGTAAAGCGGCATCGCCTCGACCTGCTGGAAGACCTGGGTCAGATAGACCGGCGAGACGCCCACCTCTTTCGCGACCTCGCCCAGCGTCCAACGCCGGCCGGGATCGGCGGAGAGCACCAGTTTTGCCCGGCCGACCAATTTTTCGCCGCCACAGGTACCGGTCGCTCCGTGCGAAGTCCGTTCCCCGAGTGAGCGCCTGATGAGCGTCAGCGTGAGGGTCTCGGCTTCCAGCGTCTCGGCAATGCCGCGACCAAGGCTATGGCGCAACAATGCGACGAGCGCCTGTGCGCGTGCATCGATCCTCCGGCGCTGACGCCTGAAGGAGATACTGGCGCCGGAACGCAACTGCTGCTGCGGCGCAAGCTCGGCAAGGATTTCTTCACTGACTTTCACATCAAGGCACGCGTCGCCGCCCGCGACTGGGTGGCTGATACGGTAGTCTTCGCCGTGATTGAAGAAAATCACCTGGTTGGATTCAGCCACGGTATCGCTCTTGCCGACGTGCCGCATGAAAACGCCGCGATAGGGATAGACTAGGCTCGTCGAATGCGCGCATTCCTCCGCACTCCTGCCGCGGCATGATCCGTCGCAGACCACGTCCCGAAGGGTGACGGTCGACGTCGCGAGAATCGTCTGGCACGAAAACTGGGACATGCGGGGTCCTGCTAATCGCGTTTGTAGAAATCGTTATAGGCGGCCCCGCGCGAGAGGCCAATATCCTTCAACTCGTAGTCGGAAAGCTGAAGCAGGTCCAAGCGCCCGCGCCGCGTATCCATCCACCGGGCAAGCCGGGCCAGCAGCCGGAAAGCCAGGCCCCGCCCTTCGAGCGCAGCAAAGGCGGGAACCCTCGGCTGAGGCGGGATCAGTCTTGACACGACATGTGCCTGGTTCACGTCAGTCGAAATGCCGTCCAACATCGGATGATCTCCTCTCATCGTCTTTCGTGAGAGGAATCTGACGCAAGGCGGCACCCGGCGCTGTCAGATTATTTAGCGATCGGCACAGATCTACGGACAGAGTGTCGGGCTGCTTGGGTTCAGCAGCGGGTTTCAGCGGTTTACCGCCCGGAGGATCGGACGTTGCCGTTTCAATGAATCGCAAAAACTTAGCAAATTTTGTCTATCAATTTAGTAGATAACTCTGTTCGATTACCGCGTAGTCTTATCGATATTCGACGCCCAGCGGACATGTCGCTGGCCGGATGCGACTTGCTGCCTTCTTCCAAGATCAATCAGGAGACTTCCATGAGCAATCCAGTTCTTGTCAACGAAACCATTCCTGAGCTCGACGTCGTGCCGCTGACCGGCCGCGTCGGAGCCGAAATCAAGGGTGTCCGTCTTGGCGGAGATCTTACGGATGCAACGATCGGCTCCATCAACCAGCTTCTTCTGAAGCACAAGGTGATCTTTTTTCGCGACCAGGAGCACCTCGACGATGCCGCGCAGGAACTGTTCGCGCGACGCCTGGGCGACCTCGTACCGCATCCCACGCAGGGTGCCGCGGCTGGCACGGCCTCGATCCTCAATCTCGATTCCAGCCGCGGCGGCGGCCGGGCGGACCAGTGGCACACCGACGTGACCTTCGTGGATGCCTATCCGAAGTTCTCGGTTCTGCGCGGCGTCGTCATTCCGGCGGCCGGAGGCGACACGATCTGGTCCAACACGCATGCCGCATACGAAAGCCTTCCGGAGCCGCTCAAATTGTTGGCCGACAATCTCTGGGCCATTCACAGCAATGTTTATGACTACGCCGCCGTGCGCCCGCGCGCGACCGCCGAAGAGAAGAAGCATTTCGAGGAAGTCTTCACATCGACGATCTACGAGACCGAGCATCCGGTCGTGCGGGTCCATCCGGAAACCGGGGAAAGATCCTTGCTGCTCGGCAATTTCGTCCAGCGCCTCGTCGGCCTCTCAAAGAGCGACTCGGCAAAACTATACGAGGTGTTCCAGTCCTACGTGACTGCCCCGGAAAACACCGTGCGCTGGCGCTGGAGGGCCGGCGACGTTGCCATTTGGGACAACCGCGCCACGCAGCACTATGCAGTCAACGACTATGGCGACCAGCACCGGGTCGTACGCCGCGCCACCGTTGATGGCGATGTGCCGCTCAGCGTCGATGGCCGGCGCAGCGTGACCCGCATCAAGGCAGCCAAGCCGGCAGCGAAGGCCGCTTGAACGCATCCTCCCGAAGACACTGCAGCGCCGCAGCAGACTTCCGATCGCCGCGGCGCCTGCGGCCTCAATTCCTCGGCCAGCCGAGGAATTGACCTTACGCCCCAGCCTCCTGAGTGCTCAAATACATGCATGGGTGCATAATCAGGCATGGCTCTCAAGCGATCGGACGGAGGAGAAGTGCAAATGAACGTCGACCCTGGACCGAGAAAAGTGAACGCTGAATATGCGATTGAGTACCTCCAGGAAAATCCGGAAGCCGGGCTTTGCTGCGAGGACAAGCGCTGCTGGATTACGCCGAATGCAAACGAAACCGATGATGAGGTCCTGCTGATTGACGTCACTGAGGCCGAGCGGCTGAAGGATAATCCGCGCCTTCGGCTCGTGCCTGGAATCGCTCATACGGGCCGGTCGCTCTGGGTCGTCCGGCGAATGACATGACGACCGTCGGATGTTCCAGATAGTCGGAACTGGTCGGAGCTTAGCTTAGTCCGGGGGGCATTGTGGGGTCACGGATCGCCGCCTCCCCGTGAGTGGGCGCGCTCATACATCGTCAACGCCCACTCCATTGAAAAATCGTCGCGATGGAAGATGTAGATGTTGCCGTCGCTGCCCCTGACCTTGAAATATCGGTAGTCGGCACCATGCCACTGATCGATGCTTTCGGTCACTTCGATCTGCCGGCCGTTGAGCCAGAACCGTCGAAGCTTTTCGGCGCCGCCCTCCTCCATATAGGTCTGGACCTGAACTTGCATGGCACACTCACCTTGCCACGGCGCCGGCTGTCGTCTCTCAGCACCCTTTGTTCATTTGAGCAGACGGCCGCTGTAGACAGCTTGCCGGTACGATATATGTTTAATCGAGCCGCGGGTGGATGTTGTCGTGACCGCCACAAAACTCCTGCTGATGTTATCGATGATGGCGGCTTTCGCCTATGTGTCGCTGGTCGGCCTCACATATGTGTCGCAGCGCACCATTCTCTATCCGGGCGCAAGCTGGATGCCGACTCCAGAGCAGGCGAGTTGGGGGGAAAACGTTTCCATCAGGACGCCCGACGGAGAGACGCTTCACGCAACCTACAGCCAAGCCGAACCCGGCAAGGCGTCGGTGCTGTTCTTCCTCGGCAATGCTGACCGGATCGGCAACTACGACTTCCTCGCCCAGGCACTGGCCTTACGGGGCATTGGCCTGCTTACAATCTCCTATCGCGGCTATCCCGGATCAACCGGCGCCCCGAGCGAGCCCGGGCTCATGACCGACGGCCTTGCCGCCTTCGACTGGCTCGCCGGCCGCACTGAAGGCAAGATCGTTGTTCTCGGCCAGTCGCTCGGAAGCGGCGTCGCCGTCAATACCGCCCGGCAAAGACCGGCTTCCGCAGTCGTTCTGGTTTCGGCCTATCTGTCGGTCTTGTCACTCGCTGAGGCGCGTTACCCGTTTTTTCCGGTCAGTCTCCTTATCAAGGATCCTTTCCGTTCGGATTTAAGAATAGCGCAGGTGAGGCAACCGAAGCTGTTTATCCACGGTCGGCGCGACGCCATCATCCCGCTGTCTTCCGGCAAGGCTCTATTTGACATTGCTTCCGAGCCCAAGCGGATGCTGGTCTACGACGGCTCCGGCCATAACGACCTTTGGGATGCCCGCATGGTCGGCGACATCATCCGCTTCGTGGAGGCGCTGGAGTGACGCTCTTGCGCCGCGAGCGATCCGGGAAAAGTGCATCCTTCAGCGGAAGCGATCAACCCGGATGTTTGTGGATCGGATCGACCCAATAGACTTCCTCCGGCTTTTCCACCGGATCGACGTCGGTGATGTTGACAACCACGGCCTCGTTGTCGGACCGCACCAGAACACATTCCAGCACGTTGTCGGGATCCGCATTGATTTCCTGGTGCGGTACATAGGGCGGCACGTAAATGAAGTCGCCGGGGCCGGCCTCGGCCACATATTCGAGCCTGTCGCCCCACCGCATGCGTGCCTTGCCGCGAACAACGAAGATCACGCTTTCAAGCGGACCGTGGTGATGCACGCCGGTCTTGGCATTTGGTTCGATCGCCACGGTGCCCGCCCAGATCTTCTGAGCGCCGACACGGGCGTGGTTGATGGCCGCCTGCCGGTACATGCCGGGCGTCTGGGGCGTGTTGTCATCGAGTTGGTCGCCCTTGATGACGCGAACGCCGTCATGCTTCCACCGGTCCTCTCCATTTTCGTGGTCATGATCGCGATGATGGTGGTGATCCGACATTCTGTGTCTCCGTCTCGTGGCATGAGCCAATGCGCATAGGCCCGAGCCAGTCGATCCGACACCTTCGGCGCGATCAGCCTTTTGCGCCCTCGCAAGCTGCGCTCGGAAACCTACGGCATGCTACCCTAACCGGAATCACCGCAGGGACAAAATCGTGCAGCCATTCAAAGTTCCACAACGACAGTGCCACGCGTCCGACTGGATGCGCGGCGCTGTCATTTCGAGACTTGAATCACGCTTCTCGATAGGGGAGCCGGGCACGCGAGCGGACCGTGACCCCGCACGCCCGAAGATTCTATCCGGATTGCCCGCAGATATTTGCCATGGAACACAAACAAGATCAGCGGACATTTACGGAAATTACTAATTCATCAGAATACATAATGTGTAAAATGATAAATCGTATTTGCCGTATAAGCTTATGATTACTTCACAACCCGCCAGAATATACGCATAGATATACGCAGCGTCGCTGACAATACACGCGACACTGGATGGCATGGCAAGCGCCGGCAAAACCGGCAGTTACGGCTTAATGCAGCCCACCGACTCCCAGCAGGGTTTCTACCGACTGCTGGTCCTGCGAAAGCTCCTGCGGCGTTCCAGACCAGGCCATCCGGCCGCGTTCGAGGATGATCACCTCATCCGCAAAGTCCAACGCGCTTTGGATTCGCTGCTCGACGAGCAAAATCGTCATCTCCCCGGAAGCAGCCAGCTTGCCGAAAGCTTCCATGAGCTCTTCGCAGATGACCGGGGCGAGCCCTTCCAACGGCTCGTCCAGCAACAACACCGAAGGCTGCCCCAGAATGGTCCGCGCCGTCGTCAGCATCTGCTGCTCGCCCCCCGAAAGCTGCGAACCCAGGTTCCGGCGTCGCTCCTTCAGTCGCGGGAACGTTGCATAGGCTTCTTCGATCGCCGATTTCGGTCGAGCCTTCAGACCAACGAACAGGTTCTCCTCCACCGTCAGCGTGGGAAAGACGTCACGCGACTGCGGCACATAGCCCAGCCCCTTGAGGGCACGGGTGGCGCTGTCGGTCCCTTCGATATTCTCACCGTTCATTTGAATAGTGCCGCCATAACGGCGTGTCTGGCCTGCAAGGGTGGCAAACAGCGTCGATTTGCCCATGCCGTTGCGCCCGAGTATACCCAGCCTTTTCCCGGCGGATACAGGACGCGCGTTGGGCCATAACCGGCACAGAGGCCCGAAATCTCAAGCGACGCTGCTGTCATTGGCATAGCTCCCCAAATAGGCATGGCGGACACGGTCGTCCTTGGTAACATCTCTAGGCAGGCCATCGAAGATGATCTCACCCGCGGCCAGAACGACCACACGCTTGGCGAAACGGAACACCAGGTCCATATCGTGCTCGATCATCAACACGGCCAGATCCGAAGGCAGATCGGCGATCGCCCGTTCGATCCGCGCGGTATCGCTTTGCGGCACCCCGGCAGCCGGCTCGTCCAGCAACAGCACTTTCGGCTTCAGCGCAAGGGCCAGAGCCAATTCCAGCAGCCGTTGCTGGCCATAGGCGATCTCGCTGACACGACGCCGCGCAAGCTGCGCGATCCCCAGGCGCGTCAGGAGTGCATACACCTCCTCCATCACCTCGCGCATGGCGCGGTGGCTGGAAAAACATGCGTCCAGAACGCGATTCCCTTTGCAGAATCGCCAGAGCCACATGTTCCTCGGGCGCCATTTCGGAAAACAGCCGGGTCACCTGGAACGACCGTAGCCCGCGGGAAAATGAGGCTGTTACCGCACCGTGCGTCTGAACTGCTGCATGATTTCGCCCTTAGTTTGACTTTGCCCTTAAGGCACTAAAATCAGCGCAGTGCGTGGAGCGCCATGTCGCGGACATGGTGGGCGAGCGCCAGTGACGATGTAAGCCCCGGCGATTCGATACCGAAGAGGTTGATCAGCCCCGGCACACCGTGTCTGTCCGGCCCCTGGATACAGAAATCCTGGTTGGCAATCTCCGGCGGCACGATCTTCGGCCGGATGCCGGAATAGGCCGGCGCGAGCGTCCCGTCCTTGAGGTCCGGATAATATCGGCGAATCCCTTGGTAAAAGAGCGCCGCCCTTTCCGGATCCACCTGGTAATCGATCTGGTCGATCCACTCGACGTCAGGCCCGAACCGGGCGCGCCCGGCCATATCGAGCGTCAGGTGAATGCCGAGGCCGCCCTTGACAGGCACCGGATAGATGAGGCGCGAGAACGGCGTCCTTCCGGTCAGAGAGAAATAGTTGCCCTTGGCATAATACGAGGACGGCACCAGTTGCCGAGGCAGGCCGTCGATCGCATTGGCAAGCGCCGGAGCATGCAGGCCTGCCGCATTGACGAAGAGCCTGCAGCGAAACGTAAGCGGGTCATCGCCGCCGGTGTCGACCTCAATGCCGCCGTCGCCAGCCCTGGCGCGGACGACAGGGCTTTTCAGCGCAAGAAGCGCGCCGGCATTCTGGGCATCGCCGAGCAGCGAGAGCATGTAGGCGTGGCAGTCGACGATCCCCGTGGACGGGGACAACAAGGCGCCGATGGTGGAAAGTGAGGGCTCCAGTTCCCTTGCCTCGGCCGCGGATATCTGGCGGATGTCGGCAACGCCATTTGCCGCAGCCTTGGCCGCAATCTCCGGCAGGCGCTGCAGTTCCTCCGCCGACGTGGCGACGATCAGCTTTCCGCAGTTCCAGTGCGGCAGGCCGCGTTCCCGGCAATAGGCGTAGAGAGCTTTGCGGCCGGCGACGCAGAAACGGGCCATGAGGCTATCGGCTGGATAGTAGATGCCAGCATGAATGACCTCACTGTTGCGAGACGAGGTCTCCGTGCCGATCGCATCGGCCGCCTCGAGAATCAAGACCTCGCGGCCGGCGAGCGCCAGGGCCCGCGCCACCGCAAGACCCATTACACCCGCACCGGCGACCACACAATCGAGTTCGTCCAAGATCTTCTCCGCATCCGAGGCTGCTGGTTTGTAGAGGAACACAGACCAGCGCCTTGTCGCAAGACGCGCTATCGCCCGATCCGATACAGCGCTACGCATCCAATCGGACGCGCAATGGTCGCTGTAGCCCTCCGAAGAATCGTACAAGTGGGTCCGAACTGCGCGGGGGAACGGCAAAACCCCCGGGGCGTTTGGGCACCGGGGGTTTTTGTTGGTTGCGGGGGCAGGATTTGAACCTGCGGCCTTCAGGTTATGAGCCTGACGAGCTACCGGGCTGCTCCACCCCGCGTCAACTTTCGTTTTTGTTTTGTGTTGTTTTCGCCGTTTGCCGGCGTTTGTGAGAGAAGATGTTTTATCTTGCGATTTGCAGACCTGGCAGCGACCTACTCTCCCGCGTCTTAAGACGAAGTACCATCGGCGCTGGGGCGTTTCACGGCCGTGTTCGGAATGGGAACGGGTGCAGCCACCCCGCCAGAACCACCAGGTCGGCAAAGCGCAAGCGTTGCTCCCCGGAGGGGAGCAAATTGTCGAGAAGCTGGTGAAGCGATTGCTTCGTTTTGAACACGTCATGCGTCTTATCCGGACAACTCCAGCAGCCGGCAGAGCCGAGCCGCCAGTCGTCTGGCGCGCCGTCCGCAGCGTCGGCCGAAGGCCGACAGCGTGAGGACAAAGAATTGCGATGCGCATCCATGATGAGCATAAGCAATGGGAACGATCAAGCCGATCGAACGATTAGTACCGGTAAGCTTCATGCGTTGCCGCACTTCCACACCCGGCCTATCAACGTGGTCGTCTTCCACGGTTCTCAAGGGAATACTCGTTTTCAGGTGGGTTTCCCGCTTAGATGCCTTCAGCGGTTATCCCTTCCATATATAGCTACCCTGCTATGCCCTTGGCAGGACAACAGGTCCACCAGAGATATGTCCATCCCGGTCCTCTCGTACTAGGGACAGATCCTGTCAATATTCCTACACCCACGGCAGATAGGGACCGAACTGTCTCACGACGTTCTGAACCCAGCTCACGTACCGCTTTAATTGGCGAACAGCCAAACCCTTGGGACCTGCTCCAGCCCCAGGATGCGATGAGCCGACATCGAGGTGCCAAACAACCCCGTCGATATGGACTCTTGGGGGTCATCAGCCTGTTATCCCCGGCGTACCTTTTATCCGTTGAGCGATGGCCCTTCCACGCGGGACCACCGGATCACTATGACCGACTTTCGTCTCTGCTCGACTTGTCAGTCTCGCAGTCAGGCGGGCTTATGCCATTGCACTCGACGAGCGATTTCCGACCGCTCTGAGCCCACCATCGCGCGCCTCCGTTACTCTTTCGGAGGCGACCGCCCCAGTCAAACTACCCACCATACACTGTCCCGGATCCGGATGACGGACCGCGGTTAGACATCCATGACGATAAGGGTGGTATTTCAAGGACGGCTCCACAGGAACTGGCGTCCCTGCTTCAAAGCCTACCACCTATCCTACACATGCCGACACGAATGCCAGTGTAAAGCTATAGTAAAGGTGCACGGGGTCTTTCCGTCTGACCGCAGGAACCCCGCATCTTCACGGGGAATTCAATTTCACTGAGTCTGCGTTGGAGACAGCGGGGAAGTCGTTACGCCATTCGTGCAGGTCGGAACTTACCCGACAAGGAATTTCGCTACCTTAGGACCGTTATAGTTACGGCCGCCGTTTACTGGGGCTTCGATTCAGAGCTTGCACCCCTCCTCTTAACCTTCCAGCACCGGGCAGGCGTCAGACCCTATACGTCGTCTTGCGACTTCGCAGAGCCCTGTGTTTTTGATAAACAGTCGCTACCCCCTGGTCTGTGCCACCCCATCATACTTGCGTACAAAAGGGTCACGCTTCTTCCGAAGTTACGCGTGCAATTTGCCGAGTTCCTTCAACGCAGTTCTCTCAAGCGCCTTGGTATACTCTACCTGACCACCTGTGTCGGTTTCGGGTACGGTCTATACGGTGGAGCTATTTCCCGGGACCGCGTCCAGGCCTGGACAATCCAATAAGTCCAGACAAGTTAAGCGATCCGTCACTACCACCAGGCCCACGAATATTAACGTGGTTCCCATCGACTACGCGTGTCCGCCTCGTCTTAGGGGCCGGCTAACCCTGCTCAGATTAACTTTAAGCAGGAACCCTTGGTCTTTCGGCGAGAGGGTCTCTCACCCTCTTTATCGTTACTCATGTCAACATTCGCACTTCCGATACCTCCAGGACCCCTCACGGGTATCCCTTCACAGGCTTACGGAACGCTCCGCTACCACGTGCCTTGCGGCACATCCTCAGCTTCGGTGCATGGCTTTAGCCCCGTTACATTTTCGGCGCAAAGACCCTTATTTAGACCAGTGAGCTGTTACGCTTTCTTTAAATGATGGCTGCTTCTAAGCCAACATCCTGGTTGTTTTGGGATCCTCACATCCTTTCCCACTTAGCCATGACTTGGGGACCTTAGCTGGAGGTCAGGGTTGTTGCCCTTTTCACGACGGACGTTAGCACCCGCCGTGTGTCTGCCGACTAGTACTCCCCGGTATTCGGAGTTTGGTTAGGATCAGTAAGACGGTGAGTCCCCATAGCCCATCCAGTGCTCTACCCCCGGGGGTATTCGGTCGACGCTCTACCTAAATAGATTTCGCGGAGAACCAGCTATTTCCGAGTTTGATTGGCCTTTCACCCCTAGCCACAAGTCATCCCAATCTATTGCAACAGATGCGGGTTCGGTCCTCCAGTTGGTGTTACCCAACCTTCAACCTGCTCATGGCTAGATCACTCGGTTTCGGGTCTAATGCGACGAACTGAACGCCCTGTTCAGACTCGCTTTCGCTGCGCCTTCACCTATCGGCTTAAGCTTGCTCGTCACACTAAGTCGTTGACCCATTATACAAAAGGTACGCCGTCACCCTTGCGGGCTCCGACTGTTTGTAGGCATCCGGTTTCAGGTTCTATTTCACTCCCCTTGTCGGGGTGCTTTTCACCTTTCCCTCACGGTACTTGTTCGCTATCGGTCATGCACGAGTACTTAGGCTTGGAGAGTGGTCTCCCCATGTTCAGACAGGATTTCTCGTGTCCCGCCTTACTCAAGGACAATGAGTGTTCTACGTGTAAGGGGCTATCACCCTCTACGGCCGACCTTTCCAAATCGTTCCACTTCATTCCTCATTGCCACTGGCCTGGTCCGCGTTCGCTCGCCACTACTTGCGGAGTCTCGGTTGATGTCCTTTCCTGCAGGTACTTAGATGTTTCAGTTCCCTGCGTTCGCTTCTTATCCCTATGTATTCAGAATAAGATACCTTTCAACAATGCTTGGAAACCATTTTGGTTCTCACTCACGCGTCGTACCGCTCCTTCGGAGCTGACGCTCCGTTAGGGCGCGCAACGATGCGCGACGGCCTCTGGCCTTGCGAAGCTTCGCTTCGTTCAGCCAAACGACAACCAAAATGATTTTCCAAGCATTTAAGGTGGGTTGCCCCATTCGGAGATCCATGGATCAAAGCTCATTCGCAGCTCCCCACGGCTTATCGCAGCGTATCACGTCCTTCATCGCCTGTGCATGCCAAGGCATCCACCAAATGCCCTTTTGACACTTGATCGTTCTCATTGCCAATGCTCATCCTTATTGGGTTTGGCTAAGCTTACCCACTCGGCTTGTCGCCTCGTAGGGCAGCCAAACCTGACTATCCGGACACCTTGCAGTGCGCCGAACCAGTCAGTCCCAAGCACTCGTTAAGAATGCCCGGCCCAAAAGCCCGGTTACCTTTTACAACCGGGCCGATCAGATGCCATCGACGTGTTCGACACGGTCCTCATTGGAATTACGCCGAGCAATTCCGAGGCCGTGTCTTAAGACCAGCTTCTCGAGATCTGTCCGGTGATGCGCGGTCAGGCAACATCAATCCAGCATAACCGTCAGACGAAGGACAAGCCTCCGAACAACGATCTGCCTCAGGACAACGAACTTGCGTTCGATCCAGACATATCTTCTCTTCACAATTTTAGCAGAACAGGCATCAGTCTCAGTCGAGACGATGCAAACCTATTTTCTCTCAAGGATATCCAACCCACGCTTCTGGCACTCAAACGAAGCGA
>NZ_WITC01000090.1:2500-166108 GCF_009601505.1 Sinorhizobium terangae | reverse complement strand
ATCAAAGAGCTACAGCGCCGTGCGTCCTAAAGGACGCACGGCGCTGTAGATCACGATGTTTTTAGGTCGAATCGATCTAAAATCATAAACGTGATGATTCTAATGAGACGCGGGATACGGGCGGAAAACCGCTCACACCTTTCCTCATCCCGCTCTAACGATTGATCAGCCACAGTATGACCGAGAGCACGATGCTGAAAAGCAAGCCGGTGGTGATCGGGATGTATATGGTGAAATTCTCGCGCTCGATGAGGATATCGCCGGGCAATCGACCGAGGCCGATACGCGTGAGCCAAGGCCAGAAAATACCGACCGCAACGATAACAAGTCCGACGATGATCAGCACACGGGACATGGCGAAGGCACGTCGTATTTCACGTATTCAGCAGCCAACATCATGTTTGAATTCGCAACGCAGAGCAACGCGCGACAGCGCCGCGCGTCTTATCAGACGCTTTAGATCAACATTGGTGATGGTGCGCTCCGCACCGACCGCACCGACGCTGACAGTGCTCGTCGGGGCGGTACCGGCGAAGGTGTAGGTCGTGCCGCCGATCACGGTGTTGGGCGTTGCCACCGCAGCCGAGACGGTCGAACCATTGCCGAGCACCACCGCGCCGTCGAGACCGAAGGCGGCCGTCACGCCGCTGCCAACCACGAATGCGTTGTTGGCGGCGATGGTGTTGTTGCTGCCGAGCGAATAGAGCCGGAGCCGGTAGTTGTGTTCGGATCGCCGATGGCGGCGGAATTTGCGCCGCTGACGATATTGCCCGTGCCGATGCTGATGCTGTTTGCACCGTCGCCTGCGCGCCAGTGCCCATGGCGATGGCGCGCAGGCGATCGGCCTGCTGTTCATCTTCTCCGGCATCGTCAGAATGCTGCTCAGCATAAGCCGCTGGCGTTGGGCAGGATGGACCATGATGCTGTCGGGAGTCTTCGGCGCCGGCGCAGGGTTGGTCATTCTGGCCGAATTCCCGAAGATGGCTCCTTGGGTCCTGGCGCTCTTGCTCGGGATCGATTTCCTGGCGCATGGCTTGGCGTGGCTGCGATATGCCTATTTCCCGCAGCCGAATGGAGGTGAAGACAAAGCGGCTTCACCTCCCGCATGACCGGACTGCAGCGATCACCGCTCAAGCCGCAGCGCGATCCTGCTGCCTGTTTCCTCGGATGCCGGCTCTCGTCACAGCACCCTTATCTTTCAGCCGCAAGCAGGCCGGAGGCCATTGACCGGAAAGCGTCGATGGCCTTTGGCAGGACTTCCTTCGGATTGTCGCTGGCGGCAACCCAAAGGGCTGCGTTCAGCGCCGCACCACTAAGGAGTCTCGCCGCGGCCTCCGCGTCAACCGGTTTGAAAACTTCAGCTTCCAGCAACCGCTCCACTGTCAGCCGTGTCGCATGAAGGCAACTGCTCTGACTGGGCCATTTCGACGGATCGCCGAGCACCGCAGGTCCATCGAGCAGTACGACCCGCTGCACTTCAGGATCGAGGGCCATCTCGATATAGGCGATGCCCTCGGCGAGCAGCCCCTGCCAATCGTTTTCTGCCCGAGCGCCGATCTCTTTGGCTCGTGAGGCCATTTCACCGTCAATCTGGTTTACGACCGCAGCCAGAAGCCCACGCTTGTCTCCGAAATTGTGGTAAAGCGCGCCTCGCGTCAGGCCGACATCGGCTGTCAGCTCGTCCATAGATGCCCCGGCATAACCCTTCTCGGCGAAGGCCTTTCGCGCCGCGGTAATCAGCTTGGCGCGATTCTCTTCCATCATCTCGTGGCGGCGTTTTGCCATCCTGCCCTCAAATTTCATATACGCTACGTATGTTGATTGACATACTCGTCGTATCCGAATTAGTCTGTATACGCGACGTATATCCAATAAGGCGAAGTTTGTGAAGCTCCCCGCAACGTCGCGCGTATCTCATCAGCTTCAAAGGCGCCAGCAATTTCAAGGAAACCAGACAAACGACCAAACGCGATGCGATCTTTCCCGCAAACAGACATGCTCTTTACGAGGCGCACGGCTATTCCGCGGCGATCCGGTCCGGCGACCTGTTGTTCGTCTCCGGCCAGGTGGGCAGCCGCGAGGATGGAACGCCTGAACCGGACTTCGGACGCCAGGTGCAACTCGCATTCGATAATCTTGAAGCGACCCTGAAGGCGGCAGGCTGCACCTTCAACGATATCGTTGACATCACAACCTTCCACACCGATCCCGAAAGGCAGTTCGAGACAACAATGGGCGTAAAGAACAGGATATTCAGCGAGGCTCCCTATCCGAACTGGACGGCAGTCGGTGTCAATTGGCTCGCCGGCTTTGATTTCGAAATCAAGGTCATCGCGCGCGTCACCGACGCTGTGCAATCCGTCCGGTAGCGGCAGCCTTCGGCGCCGCGTCCAAGGAGCGCATAAAGGACCGCCAGATCGCATGTCCGTACCCGGGGGCGGAGTTTCCAGCGGCCGACGGTGCGCCGATCAGGTTGAGAGGCGGGAACGGCTGGCGCGAAGTCTGCCGCGCCGACCCGTTCAACTCGCGCTGCCATAGCGAGAGGCGGAGGTATCGCGCACGCGATCGGCGAGTGATCGGGCCTGCATCTTGCGCATCAGGTTGCCGCGATGGATTTTGACGAACAAGTGGCTTTGCGAAATCCGGTTTCGGCGATGGGAAGCGGGAAGATCGATCCACTGAGGTCATCGCCCGAGACAGCCATCTGTTCAAGACCCCCCGCAAGGAAACTTACCGGGTCGGACCGAGACGTTGCTCCGAGCCAGTGGTTTCCTGTCCGGAAAAGCGCCGCGGCCGGCACCCGTCCAGGAAAAGGCGCGCGCAATAGCGAGCCCGCTCGGCGATCTCGGCGCGATCTGGCGGCCTACGCTGGCCCAGCATGACGGCGCGCTGCGGTTCCATGATCATCATGCCTCTGAGCATTCCGATGGCTGTCGACGGATCGTCGATCTCGATTTCTCGGCGGTCGAGCTGTCGCTTCAGCCACGCCTCCATGCTTTCGGTCGTGCGACGGATGGCGAGCTCCGAGAAAGCCGCGGCGATCTCCGGAAAGCGATCGCATTCGGCGAAGACGAGACGAAGACTTAGGACCGTGTCCTCGTCCAGGGTCAGGGTCCCGTAGGTGAAGAGTATGTGCTCGAGGGCTCGCTCGAGCGGAAGCATGTCGAGATGCTCCTCGTCCAGTTCCAGCATATAGCGCGAAATGCGCTCGGAGATGACACTTCCGAACAACTCCTCCTTGGTTGGGATCAAACGATACATCGTCTTGGTGGAGACGCCGGCGCGCTCCGCCACACGTGCCATGCTGGCGCCGGCATAGCCATTGGCGTGAAACTCCTGGCGCGCGGCGTCAATGACCAGCCGTCGCGTCTCCTCGTCCGGCCGGATCTGCGGTCGTCCGCGGCGTTTTGCGACTTTGGTATTATGGACCATGATCATTTTCCAAATTCCGTTGACTTCCGGAATATTCCTGCATATTTTAGAAAATGTCAATTTTCCTAATTTGCGGACGGCGCATTTCGCCCGCGACACCGGGAAGGAATCGGACATGAGCCAGCACCAGTCAGTCTTCACTGCCGAGAATCCCTTGCCTACTGCCGAGGCGGCGCCGGGGATAGACATGCCCCGCGAGCTTGTTCCCATGCCTCCCGCGACGGCTGCGACTGGGCCGAACGCGTCCCGCAAGCGCTGGCTGCGTGCCCTGCTGTTCGCGTCGGTGGGCGTCGCTGCCTTTGCGGGCGCAGCCGATTTCGGGTGGCAGTACTGGACCGTCGGCCGCTTCGAAATTTCGACGGACGACGCCTACGTCAAGGCTGACAGCACGACGATTGCTCCGAAGGTCTCCGGTTACATCGCCGCGGTGCTCGTGGGCGACAACGAGCCGGTAAAGGCGGGGCAGATCCTCGCCCGCATCGATGACCGTGACTACAAGGTCAACCTCGAGCAGGCAAAAGCCGAGGTTGAGGCGGCCGAGGCCAATATCGCCAACAAGCAGTCGGCTCTCATCGCCCAGCAATCCGCGATCGACGCGGCGAAGGCGACGGTCGAGGCCGATAAGGCCGACGAGACCTTCGCCGAGCATGACGACAAGCGCTATGCCGAGCTCGCGAAGCAGGGTTTCGGCACCGTTCAGAACGCGCAGCAGGCCGCCTCCCGCATCGCCGCCGCACGGGCGGCGGTGACGCGCGATAGCGCAGCGCTCGCCAATGCGACCAAGCAGCTCGACGTGATAAAGGCCGAGCTCGCCCAAGCGAAGGCGGCGCTCGACAGCGCCAAGGCGGCCGAGGATCAGGCCGAATTGAACCTCTCCTACACCGCTCTCACAGCGCCCATCGACGGCGTGATTGGCAACCGCACCTTGCGTGTCGGTCAATATGTCCAGGCGGGTACGCAGCTTATGGCGGTCGTGCCGACGGATGCCGCCTATATCGTCGCAAACTACAAGGAAACCCAGCTCACCGACGTCCGCCCCGGACAGAAGGTGGAAATCGAGGTGGACACGTTTCCCGGGCTGGTCTTCAAGGGGCACGTGGACAGCATCTCGCCGGCGAGCGGCCAGGAGTTTGCGCTGCTGCCGCCGGACAATGCCACGGGCAACTTCACGAAGGTGGTGCAGCGCATACCTGTGAAGATCGCGCTTGATCACGACAGCCCGGCTTCGGTGGTGCTGCGGCCGGGTATGTCTGTCTACCCGACCATCGACACCAAATCCACCGCGACCGAGGTTGCCTCGGTGCCGAAACACATAAACTGAGGGCGCCAGACGCCCGTCTCACCAGCCAAAACTTGGCAGGAGGGTGCGATGTCCAACACGACGCAAACGCTTTCGTCCGGCTCTCCCGGCATCGCGACGGCGTCTTCTTTCGAGAAGGCGAGCACCACGGCTTGGATCTCAGTGCTCGCCGGCCTGATCGGCGCGTTCATGGCGATCCTCAATATCCAGATCACCAATGCCTCCCTGCTCGATATCGAGGGTGGCATCGGCACCGGGGTCGACAACGGCGCTTGGATATCGACCTCCTACCTGATCGGCGAGATCGTGGTGATCCCCCTCACCGATTACCTCAGTCGGGTCTTTTCCTTCCGGCGCTACATGCTGGCGAACGCCGTCCTGTTTCCGATTTTCTCCGCCGCCTGTGCCTTCGCCCATGATCTCGGCTCGATGATCGCGCTGCGCGGCCTGCAGGGCTTCGCCGGCGGTGTGCTCATTCCGATGGCTTTCACCATGGTGCTGACCAAACTGCCAAAGGCGCAGCAACCGTTCGGGCTGGCGCTGTTTGCGCTGTCGGTCACCTTCGCGCCGGCAATCGGCCCGACCATTGGCGGCTACCTCACCGAAAACCACGGCTGGCAGTCCATCTTCTTCGTCAATACACCGCCCAGCCTCGTGATGGTCATCGCGCTCTATTTTACGCTCGAGAAGAAGCCCATGCAGCTTTCGCTGCTCAAGGAAGGCGACTGGGCCGGCATCGTCACTATGGCGATCGGGCTTTCGGCGCTGCAGACGGTGCTCGAAGAGGGCAACAAGGACGACTGGTTCCAGTCGCCGTTCATCGTCAAGCTCGCCGTGACAGCAGCCGTGTTCCTCACCGCCTTCGTCGTCATCGAGCTGACGGTTGCAAAGCCACTGGTTCAGTTGCGCCTGCTCAAGCAACGCAACTTCGGCGTGGGCGTTCTCGTCAACGTGCTGGTCGGCGTCGCGCTGTTCGGCACTGTCTACATCCTGCCCCAGTACCTCGGCCAGGTGCAGCGTTATAATGCCGAGCAGATCGGGTTCGTGCTCGCCTGGACCGGCTTGCCACAGCTCCTCATCATTCCGCTCGTGCCGCTGCTAATGAAGCGGTTTGACGCACGCTACATCGGCTTCGTCGGCATCAGCATCTTTGCGGCAAGCTGTTTCATGAACATTACCCTGTCGCTCGATAGCGCCGGCGACCAGTTTTTCGTGCCCAACATCGTGCGCGCCATAGGTCAGGCGTTAGTGTTGACGCCAATCACCGTGATCACGACAGCCGGCATTGCCCCGAGCGAGGCGGCTGCCGCTTCGGGCCTTTCCAACATGCTGCGCAATTTGGGTGGTGCAGTTGGCACAGCTACGCTCGCAACGGTATTGACCAAGCGCGAGCAGTTCCATTCGAACATCATCGGCCAATCCGTCACGATTTATCGCGATGAGGTGCGCGACAGGATCGGCGATTTGACGCAATACTTCATGGCACATGGTGTTTCCGACATCGCTGTTGCGCAACACAAGGCGATCGCCGCGATCGGCGCGACGGTGCGCCGCCAGGCTCTGATCCTCGGATTCAGCGACACGTTCGCCGTGATCGGAACGGTCCTTGCGCTCGCCGCCGTCGTGCTGCTCTTTACGAGAAAGATCCAGGTCGGAGCCGGCGCTGCGGGCGGCGCCCACTGAGCGGTCGATCGTCTCTCGCGGCAAGGTGATCAAATGAAGTGGCCTGCCCCAACGCGTCCTGGCGATACATGCACGTCGAGAGCGAGGTCGTCGAGATCACGCCTTCCCGCTCGAGGCCCGATCGGGGCATTGCAATCATTCTAAGCCGCACGATCAACCAGCGTGGCGAGGTCGTCCAAATTCTCGGATAAGGGTGCTTGGGAAAGGTTGATGGCGGACAGAGAGGGATTCGAACCCTCGATACGCTTTCACGTATACACGCGTTCCAGGCGTGCGCCTTCAACCACTCGGCCACCTGTCCATCCTTGAAGCAGCCGCTGGTCAATCCGGCTGGATGGGGAAGAGCAAGCTCTTCCGGCGTGCGCCGGACGAAGCGGCGGACGGGCGCGATATATACCGATGATCGACGCGGGATCAACTGCTTTCTGACAGTTTATTGACATCTTGTGCGATGGCCTTGGCGAAGTCGACCGTTGCACTCGCAACTTGCGGCGACTATTTCTTGGCGCACAAGCGTAAATGATCGGAGAAGCGCGCATCGGCGCGCATCGGGCCATGGAGGCCGAAGGGACGAAGATGCGGTTGCTGCTGAGGCTTGCAAGCTTTCTCGCGCTGGCGGTGGCCGTGCTTGCCGGGACCGTCGACGCGATCCAGTCGGTTGCCGCCTCGCAGCCGGCAATGACCTCGCTCGCCGATGCCATATCCGCCCTTGGCCCGGATGCACTCAACTGGGTGCACGGCCTGCAGCGCACCGACGCCGGCCCTGCCATCTGGCTGGCGGCGCTGCAATGGCTCCTTGCCCGGCCCGCTTTCGCGGTGTTCTTGGCGCTCGCCCTGCTGCTGTGGATGGCAGGTTACAAGAAACGCCCCGCCGCCGGGCGATTTGCCGCCTGATCGCGGCTATAGCGCCGAGTCTGGTTAGATGCGCGGCGCTGTAGGAACGGCGTGCCGATTGCCCCCTGGAATGAGCGTCCGGCGACCTCTCGCCGGGCGCCGTATCTTTTTTACCATCCGAAAAATTTTGAGTGTTTTTTTGCGGAAGCCGTGCAAGGATGCGCCCACCCAAGCCTTAACAAGAGAGGGGCGGGTTGCGCGGAGGGGGCCTTGGCTGGGCTGCCGCCAGACCCGATAAGATCAATAGCACAACAGGGCTGCACGATGAAAAAAACCATTCTCGGTCTCTTTGCTTTCTCCATGATGTCCGCGACGGCACTGGCCGCCGACATCAAGCCGGCGATCATCTACGATCTCGGCGGCAAGTTCGACAAATCCTTCAACGAAGCGGCATTTAACGGCGCCGAAAAGTTCAAGACCGAATCCGGTATCGAATACCGCGAATTCGAGATCGCCAACGATGCGCAGCGCGAACAGGCGCTGCGCCGCTTCGCCAGCGACGGCAACAGCCCGATCGTGATGGCCGGCTTCAACTGGGCGGCATCGCTCGAGAAGATTGCCGCGGAATATCCGGATACGAAATTCGCGATCATCGACATGGTGGTCGAAAAGCCGAACGTCAAATCGATCGTCTTCAAGGAGCAGGAAGGCTCCTATCTCGTCGGCGTGCTTGCCGGTCTCGCCTCCAAGTCGAAGACAGTCAGCTTTGTCGGCGGCATGGACATCCCGCTGATCCACAAGTTCGCCTGCGGCTATGTCGGCGGCGCCAAGTCGGTTGGCGCGGACGTCAAGGTGCTCGAGGCCTATACCGGCACGACGCCGGACGCCTGGAACGATCCGGTCAAGGGCGGTGAAATCGCGAAGTCCCAGATCGACCAGGGCGCGGACGTCGTCTACCACGCCGCCGGCGGTACCGGCGTGGGCGTGCTGCAGGCAGCAGCGGATGCCGGCAAGCTCGGTATCGGCGTCGACTCCAACCAGAACATGCTGCAGCCAGGCAAGGTTTTGACCTCGATGCTGAAGCGCGTCGACGTCGCCGTCTATGAATCCTTCATGGCGGCCAAGAACGACAAGTTCGAGTTCGGCATTTCCAACCTCGGCCTCAAGGAAGACGGCGTCGGCTATGCCCTCGACGACAACAACAAGGCCCTGATCACGCCCGAGATGCACGACGCGGTCGAAAAGGTGAAGGCCGACATCATTGCCGGCAAGGTCCAGGTGCACGACTACATGAGCACCGAATCCTGCCCCTACTAATTGCGGTGACCTGACATCAAGAGGCCGCCTGCTTCGAGTGAAGCAGGCGGCCTTTTCGTTCGACTGTTACGGATCTTTGCGCGTCTCAAAAGACGCGCGGCGCTGTCGGCGGAGCATCATGAAACGCGGCTTGCGCCCCGTTCTCTCGACTGGCTTAGTAATGCGGCGGGCGGGTCACCGGTATCGCATCGCGCGTCTGCTCCTCGAGACTCAGGAAGCGCTCCGTCAGGCGGTCGAGCTTCGCCCGGGCCTGTTCGACCACCTTCCACTGCTCGGCCAACTGGTCCGACAGTTCCTCGATGACCTTCGTCTGGTGCGCCACCATTTCTTCGAGACGCGTGATCCGGTCGTCTGCGTCGCTCATGTGATTGCTCCTGCGCCTGTGGTTATCGGCAAGTTGTCCAAGACGAACGCGCTGTCAAGCGATCGACACTACGCGCCGACTGCCGCCTTTTGAGGCGAAAAACCGGGATCGCGTGCCGAAAGCCTCTTGTGGAGATGCACCATCATGCCGGCAGCAAAGAGCGGTGTCAGCAGGTTGAGCAGCGGCACAGTCAGGAAGGCCGCCAGCACAAGCCCCGCCAGAAACACGGTCGAGCGGTGCTTGACACGAAAGAGCCGGGCCTCGGCAGGCGGACGATAGCGCATGGCGGCGAACTCAAAAAATTCCCGCCCGAGCAGATAACCGTTGACGAGAAAGAAGGCGATGAGATTGACGCCCGGCACGAGCAGCAGCAGGAGCGCAACGATGTTGCCGAGGATGACGACGCCCAGGAATTTCGCCGATCCGGTCATCGCCGCCACGAGCGGCAGCGGCTTGCCCGGCGCGCCATCGGGATAGTCGCGCGTCTCGATCACCTCGGCAACGTCATCGAGGAAGAAGCCGGCGATGAGTGCGGTGACCGGCGCGAGCAGTAGGGCGAGCGCCAGAGCCAGGCCCAGACTCGCGAAGATACCAACGATGAATGTGAGCCAGCCGGCCCATTCTGGCGTGCCCGGCATCAGCGTGTCGAACCAAGGCAGCGCCAGCCAGACGAACAGCTCGCGCACCGCAAACCAGAGTGCGACGAGCGCCAGCAACGTCAGTCCGATGACCTTCCAGAAGACCGCGCGGGTCTCCGCCGCAAAGAGATTGGCGAAGGCAAGCCGCGCCGCATCGAGAATCATGACCGCTCTCCATCGAGAACAGCGCCGCGCGTCAGATAAGACGCGCAAAGGACGCTGCAGCACTTTCAGTTGCTGCATGTTTCATCCTTCAATCGGGCTATGATTGACGGAAACATGCAGAAGGTGGCTCAAGCCCATGTAGGCAGGTCGATTGCGAACGGCAAGATAGGCAGCAATTGCCGCCAGCGACGGTCCACGGGGCGCTGCAAGCCGTACCGCACCGCCGTCTCGCCACGCAAAAATCGCGGATCATTCTCCCCGCCGCTGGCAAACGGGGCGCAGGGCGATATGCTATGCCTAAAATCGATGCAGGGCTGCGTTGCGCCGGAAATGTCCCGCGGCCAGCCAGGGAGACCAAATGACCAATCAGAAAACGCTCGCGAGCCTCGCGGTCCTTGTTCAGTCGGGCAAGCTCGATCCTGTCAAACTCGTCGAAGAGACGTTTCATCGCATCGAAGCGCATCCGGACCGGTCGATCTTCGTTGGGCTGACGCGCGACCGCGCAATCAAGGAAGCGCAGGCCGCCTCGAGCCGCCTCAAGGCCGGGCGCTCGCTCGGCCTGCTCGATGGGCTGCCCGTCGCCTGGAAGGATCTTTTCGACCTTGCCGGCAGCGTGACGACGGCGGGTTCCGTCGTCTTCAAAGACAACCCGCCCGCAGCGGCGGACGCTCCCGTGGTCGGCGCGCTTGCGGCCGCCGGCATGGTCAGCGTCGGCCGCACGAACATGAGCGAGTTTGCCTTCTCCGGCCTCGGCATCAACCCGCACTATGGAACGCCGCGCAATCCTGCGTCGCCCGATGTGCATCGGATCCCCGGCGGCTCTTCCTCCGGTTCGGCCGCGGCTGTCGCCGCCGGCCTTGTGCCGCTCGCGATCGGCACGGACACGGGCGGCTCGGTACGCATCCCGGCGGCGATGACCGGCATCGTCGGCTACAAGGCGACGCGCGGCCGCTATGCGATGAAGGGCGTGTTTCCGCTCGCCGAGAGCCTCGATGCGCTCGGCCCCCTCTGCCATACGGTGCAGGACGCGGTGTGGGCGGATGCCGCCATGCACAGCCTGACGGCGCCGGTCATCCGCCGCGCCGAGCTTGCCGATCTGTCGCTTGTCATTCCGGAAACGATCGTCTTCGACGAGGCCGAACCGGAGGTGGTCGCGGCCTTCGAGGCGGCGATCAAGAGGTTGGAAGCAGTCGGCGTCAGAGTCAGGCGCGCAGCCTTCCCGAGCTTTGCCGCCGTGTTCGATCTGATGGCGCGCCATGGCGCACTGGTGACGGCTGAAGCCTACGCCCTCCACCGCGAGCGCCTCGCCGGCCCCGAAGCGGCAAAGATCGATCCGCGCGTAGTCACCCGCACCCGGCTCGGCGAGAAGATCACCCTCAGTGATTACATCACCCTTCTCGACGCACGCGATCAATTGATCCATGAAACGGTCGAGAGCCTGGCGCTCGGCGAGCTGATCGCGCATCCGACATTGCCGCATGTCGCCCCGCCGGTCGCACCGCTTCTTTCCGACGACGAGCTTTTCTTCAAGATCAACGCGAAGACGTTGCGCAATACGTTGATCGGCAATTTCCTCGATTTCTGCGGCGTTTCCATCCCGTGCGGGACGGGCGCTGCCGGCATGCCGGTCGGCTTCCTCCTCTCGGCGCCGCATCACCAGGACGACCGGCTGCTTGGCGCGGCGCTCGCTGCCGAGGCGACCATCCGGGGTGAGGCATGATCATCTGCTTCGACATCGGCGGATCTGCGATCAAGGGTGCCATTACGCACTCGCCGGAACGGATATTCCCTCTGCCGCGGCGCACCACGCCGCTCAACGACTTTCGCCGCTTTGTCGCGACACTCGAGTCGGTGCTCGACGAGGCGGGCGGCCTGCCGCAACGGGTGGCGATCTCGATTACCGGGGTCATCGATCCGCAGACCCGCCGGATCAAATGCGCCAACATTCCCTGCATCGACGGCCGGGAGCTTGCCGCCGAGCTCGAGGCGGCCTTGCACCTGCCCGTGGTGATAGCCAATGACGCCGATTGTTTCGCGCTTGCCGAGGCCGGCATCGGTGCGGGGCGCGGTCACCGGATCGTCTTCGGTGCGATTCTTGGTACCGGGGTCGGTGGCGGCCTGGTGGTCGACGGCAAGCTGATCAATGCCGATGGCGGCTTTGCCGGCGAATGGGGGCATGCGCCGGCCGTCGCCTCCGAGGCGGGACATCCGCCCATTTCCATACCGATCTTCGACTGCGGTTGCGGGCAGCGCGGCTGCGTCGACACCGTCGGCGGTGCGCGCGGGCTCGAAAGGCTGCACATGACAGTGCACGGCAAGTCCCTCTCCAGCCACGAGATCATTGAGGCCTGGGAGAATGGGGATGAAGAAGCAGCGCGCACGATCGACGTTTTTGTCGATCTCGTCAGTTCGCCCCTGGCGCTCGTCATCAACATAACCGGCGCGACCGTCGTGCCGGTCGGCGGCGGCCTTTCCAACTCGGAAGCCCTGCTTGGCGAAATCGACGGCGCCGTGCGCGACCGAATCCTCCGGCAGTTTGATCGGCCGCTGGTCGTGCGCGGGGAATGCCGGCTGGAACCGGGCCTGATCGGCGCGGCGTTGCTCGGCTTTGGAGGAAAGGGCGCATGAGCGGCATCCTGCTCGAAGTCTGCGTCGACGACCCCGACGGCCTGGCGGCAGCGATCGAGGGCGGCGCCGATCGGATCGAGCTCTGCTCGGCCCTTGCCGTCGGCGGCTTGACGCCAAGCCCGGGATTGATGGCGCTCGCCGGTCCCCCTCCGGTGCCGGTCTACGCAATGATCCGCCCCCGTCCCGGCGATTTCGTCTACGGCCCAACCGATCTCGACGCCATGCGCCGGGACATCGATGCGGCCCGCGACTCCGGGCTTGCAGGGGTCGTCCTCGGCGCATCGCTCGCAGATGGCCGGCTCGACGCGCGGATGCTCTGCAAGCTTACCGGCCACGCGGCGGGATTGGGGCTGACACTTCATCGAGCCTTCGATCTCGTTCCGGATTTCGCCGAGGCGATAGCGATCGCAGAAGATTTGGGATTTGAAAGGATTCTGACCTCGGGCGGCGCGAAAAGCGCGCCGGAAGCGGTCGACACCCTGGCGCGCCTCGTCGAACTGGCGGCAGGTCGGATTTCCGTGATGCCCGGCGCCGGCGTTAGCGTCGACACGATCGATGCGCTGCTGCCGAGGCTCGCCGTAACGGAGGTCCACTCCTCCTGCTCCGTTCGTGAGCCGGCTCAGGACCCGCGGCTGGTGGCAATGGGCTTCGTCTCGGGAGAGAGGCGCCGGACGGATGCGGCGACGGTCAAGGCACTGAAGGCGCGGATTGGTACCGTCTGCATCTAAATTGAGTCGAACCGCCCGGAGATCACCCCTCCCCAACCCCTCCCCACAAGGGGGAGGGACTTAATCCGCCGCACCGTCTTCGCGCCCTTTTCCGCGTTGCGACAAACCCGGTGGTTCAAGGATGGTGGGCCGTTGCGCCGGCGCAAAAGCCCCTCCCCCCTTGTGGGGAGGGGCTGGGAGAGGACTCAAAGCCGCCTCCACTAATCCCAGCTACAGCCGAGGCATTACGCCGAAAAGACCTGCTCTCCGCCGATCCAGGTGGAACTCATGCCAAGTTCCGGCGTCAACAGCACGAAGTCGGCGTCCGTCCCGGGCAAGAGCCGTCCCTTATGGGAGGCAATGCCCATGACATCGGCCGGGTAGGCGGAGGCCATGCGGATCGCCTCCTCGATCGGCAGGCCGAGTTTTTCGTGTACGAAGCGGACCGAGGACAGCATGTCGATGTCTGCTCCGGCAAGCGTCCCGTCGGCAAGCGTCAGGCGGCCGCCCTGGCGCAGGATTTCGCGGCCGTTGAGATGGAAGGTGGTCATGTCGGTGCCGATCGGCGACATCGCGTCGGTCACCAGGAAAATCTGCCCCGGACCCTTCTTGCCCCTAAGCGCGATGCCCATCGACGCCGGATCGACATGGAAGCCGTCGGCGATCAAACCGGCATGCAGCGTGCCCGTCGCGAGCGCCGCGCCGACGACGCCGGGTTCGCGGTGGCCGAGACCGCTCATCGCGTTGAAGAGATGGGTGACCGTCCGGGCGCCGGCCCTGGCGTAGCTGCAAGCCGTGTCGTAGCCGACATCCGTATGACCCAGGCTGACGACGACGCCGGCGTCACAAAGGGCGCGCACCTGCTCTCGCGTCGCGTTTTCCGGGGCAACCGTCACCATCAGGCAGCCCAGGGCACGCGCGCAGGCGACCATTTCCCCAAGGTCGGCATCGTCCATCGGGCGAATGAGCGACGGATCATGCGCCCCCTTGCGGGCGATCGAAAGATGCGGGCCTTCAAGATGCAGGCCGAGAAAGCCGGCGACGGCAGCCTTCTTCGCCTCGAGGCCGGCCTGAATGGCCGCAGTCCGCACTTCGCGGGTGTCGGTGATCAGCGTCGGCAGCAGCGCGGTGGTGCCGAATTTCGCATGCGCGGCGCAAATCTGCCGAATGCCGTCGAGCGTCGGTTGCTCGTTGAGGAGCGCGCCGCCGCCGCCGTTGACCTGCAGGTCGATGAAACCCGGAACGAGAAGCAGGCCGTGTGCGTCGACCATATCGGCATCGGCGGGTGCGGCGGATGCCGGAACGATCGCCTTCACCCGGCCCGCCTCTACAACGAGGACCGCGCCGTCGTGCCAGTCGATGCCGTCGAAGATCCGCGCGCCGGTGATTTTCTTCTTCGCAGTCATCGTGTCTCCGTTACCTTCTTGAGGCTTTCCGGTGCATCCGGATTGAGGCCGCGCGAACGCGACCAGGCTTCGACGAAGCCGTAGAACGGCAGGATCAGCGTCAGCGCATCGGTGATCGGATGTCCCGTTTCGACGAAGGGCAGGCGTTTCGCCTTCTGGGCCCGCGCCGAAGTGACATGCACGACCGCACCCTTGGTGCTCATGCCATCGGCGCTTTCGACCACCGAGGCCTCTGCCGCGTCCCGGGCGGCGAGCGCCAGCACCGGAAATTTGGCGCCGACCAGCGCCACCGGACCATGCAGCACCTCCGCCGAGGAATAGGCTTCGGCATGCATGCCGGACGTTTCCTTGAACTTCAACGCCGCTTCGCTGGCGATCGCCAGCGCCGGGCCACGGCCGAGCACGTAAAGCGATTCGGCCTCGCCGAGATCGGCGGCGAAATCCTGCCAATCGAGCTTCACAGCCTTGGCGAACTGGTTCGGCAGGTCGGCGACGGCACGCTTGAGTGCCGCGTCTCCCGTCCATTCGCCGAGTACGGTGAGGCCCGCGACGATCGAGTTAACATAGGACTTTGTCGCGGCGACGGCGAGTTCGGGACCGGCAAGAATATCGAGCGGATGGGTGCAGGCCTCGGCGATCGGCGAGGGCACCGTGTTCGTGAGCGCGATCGACACCGCACCGGCGCGTGTCGCCGATTGCGCCATCGCCACGATGTCGGGACTCTTGCCTGACTGGGAAATCGCGATTGCCGCCGCGCTGCCGAGTTTGAGGTTGGCGCCATAGATCGAGGCGAGCGACGGCCCGAGCGAAGCGACCGGGCGCCCGGCCGTGAGCTCGATCGCATATTTCAGGAACAGCGCCGCATGATCGGAGGAGCCGCGGGCGATCGTCACCAGGAACGCGGGATCCTTGGCGTTCAGCGCCGCACCGGCCGCTTTCAGCGCGTTGGCAGAACCCTCCAGCAACCGCGCAGCGGCTTCCGGGATCTCATCGATTTCTCGCCGCATGTTGGTTTGCATCATCCATTCCTTTTTGTTGGCCATTTCCTGGCACGGGCGGATCAGGACTCCGAAAGCGTCAGTTCCGCGACAAAGTCATAGGCATCGCCCCGATAGAGCGAGCGGGTGAATTCAACGACGCGTCCGGACGCAAGATAGGAGACACGTTCGATCGAAAGGCCGGCGGCGCCGACCGGAACGCCGAGCATCGACGCGTCGGGATCCTTGATATTGCAGGCGGAAATACGCTGCACCGCCCGGACGGGTCGGGAGCGGGTCTTGTCGAGGGCGGCATAGAGCGACGAGGTCACGGCCAGCGGATCAGGCAGGAATTCGGTCGAGATGCTGGCGCGCTCGATCGCCAGCGGCATGCCGTCGGCGATGCGCAGGCGGCCGAGACGCGCGACCAGGGCATCGGCCGGAAGACCAAGCGTCATCATTTCGTCGGGCGACGGATGGAACAGTCCCCGCTCCAGCCACTCCGCCCGTGCATTCAGGCCGCGCCGGGCCATGTCCTCGGTAAAGGACGTCAGCCTCGACAGCGATTGCTCGACACGCGAGACGGGCCTGACTACGAAGGTACCAGAGCCATGCCGGCGCACGAGCAGCCCATCGCGCACGAGGTCATCGACCGCTTTGCGCACTGTCACCCGGCTGATATTGGCATAGTCCGCGAGATCCCTCTCCGGCGGCAGCGCATCTCCGTGGTTGAGCTTGCCCGAGAGGATCGCCTCCTCGAGCGACTGCCGGAGCTTCAGATAGAGCGGGCCAGCCCCGCCCGACTGCAGGCTTTCCAGCGGCAGGATGGCGGCAAGCTGCTGGGTCATGCACCAACCTCCGGCCTGGAGCCGAAGCGTTGGGCAGCGAGCGCCACCGCTCCGGTTAAGGCGTCGGCCTCGGCTTCGACAAAATGCTTCTGGTGGCGTTCGGCGAGCCACGGCCGATAAAGCGGCGCCAGACCGCCGAGCAGGCAGAGCCGCTCGCTTCCTCTCGACACCACCACGTCGAGCGCCTCGTCGACAGTGGTCGCAGCTGCCTTCAGCAGGCGCAGCGCCACGGCATCGCCGCGTGCGGCATGTTCGAAGACGCGCGGGGCGTAGCGTCCGAATTCGCCGGGCCTGGCCAGCCGTGCGAAGTCGACGACATCCCTCGGATCGTTGTTGAATTCTGCCATGACGGAGTCGGTTATCGGCGAGCCGTCGTGGATACCATCGAAGGCAAGCAGGCTTTCCTGCAGCAGCGCATGGCCGATGCGCGCACCGCTGCCGTGGTCGCCGATCGTGAAGCCCCACCCGCCGATATAGCTCACGGCCTCGCCGTGGCGCGCGATATAGATGGTACCCGTACCAAGAATGGCGACCGCGCCGTCCTTTTCGCCGAGCGCGCCCTGAAGCGCGATCAGTCCATCGGACTCGATCTCTGCCGCCGCAAAGGGAAGGCGCCGCTTCACGTAATGCACGGCATCGCCGACATTGTGGCCCGCAACACCCAAGATCGCGCTGGCCGCGGTGATCCCAGACGGATCGAGGCCGGCATCTTCAAACGCGGCCCGCGAGGCTTCGGCTATATTCGCGAGTGCCGTCTCCGGATCGGTAAGGATATTTGCGGCGCCAGCCTTTCCGCGGCCGAGAATCCGCCCGTCCGGCGCGGCCACGGCCGCCCGGCAACTCGTTCCGCCACCATCGATTCCGATCAGATAAGACGTCATGGGCACCTCCGTCAGATAAGATACCAAAAAAAGACCAATAACCAAGCGAGATTTCCTCAAGCGTCTAACATTTGAAATAAATCATTGTTTTTTCGCGGCTATTTTCAGCATCTACCGCCCAAAACCACAAAACTTAAAATTCTCCTAGACAATTGGTATTTTTTTGGCATTAATTCACGGGAGAGGAGACACAGCCAATGCCGTCAGCGAGGACCGAAGAGCGCCACGACAAAGCCAAGGGCCTGGATGTGATGCATCCCGCGCTCGCGCTTCGACTGCTCGCCGCCGGCCAGCAGGCCGCGGCGAAATCGGTCGATGCGGCGATCGAGCAGATCTCGGCAGCGGCAGCGCTTGCGGCGCAAGTCCTCTCTGCCGGCGGACGGCTTGCCTATGCGGGGGCGGGAAGCTCCGGCCTCATGGCGATGGCCGACGCACTCGAACTGCCCGGCACCTACGGCATTCCGCAGGCGCAGATCGTCATTCTTCTCGCAGGAGGCGCGGCAAGCCTTACCGATCTCGCCGGTGGTTACGAAGACGACATGGATCTCGCTCGCGAGGATGTGCGCAACGCCGGGATCGCGGCCGGTGACTGCCTCATCTCCGTCTCCGCCAGCGGCTCCACGCCTTATGCGCTCGCTGCCGCTGACGAGGCAAAGAAACGCGGCGCAAAAGTCATCGCGATTGCCAACAATGCCGGCGCGCCGCTTTTCAAGGACGCCGACGTCTCCATTCTGCTGCAGACGCCGCCGGAAATTGTATCCGGCTCGACCCGGATGGGCGCCGGCACGGCGCAGAAAATTGCCTTCAACATGTTTTCGACGCTGGTCGGCATCCATCTGGGCCACGTGCTCGACGGCCACATGGTCAACCTGCGCGCCGACAACATCAAGCTGCAAGGGCGCGCAATGCGCATCGTCTGCGACATCACCGGCGTCAGTGCTGCCGAGGCCGGCCGGCTGATCAAGGCGGCCTCTGGCTCCGTCAAGGTAGCGATCCTGCTCGCGTCAGGGGCCGACAATGTTGCTGCCGCCGAAACGGCACTCAAAGACGCCGATCAGAATTTGCGCCGGGCGATCGAAACCGTCTCGCGCTGATAAAACTGGGATCCAAACCGCGCCGTGGCGCGCCTATAAAAGGGAGAACATGCATGACCCGCACAACAATGAAAGGCTTGCTGCTCGCGTCGAGCATCCTCGGCTCGGCCGGGCTTGCGCACGCAGACACCACGCTCACCATCGAGAGCTGGCGTAATGACGACCTGGCCATCTGGCAGGAAAAGCTGATCCCCGCCTTCGAGGCGAAGAATCCGGGCATCAAGGTCGTCTTCTCGCCGTCCGCGCCGACGGAATACAACGCCGCCCTCAACGCCAAGCTCGACGCCGGATCCGCGGGCGACCTTATCACCTGCCGACCCTTCGACCCTTCGCTCGAAGTCTACAACCGGAAGCACCTCGCCGACCTCACCGACCTGCCCGGCATGGAAAACTTCTCCGATGTCGCCAAAGCCGCCTGGACAACTGATGACGGCAAGACAACCTTCTGCGTGCCGATGGCTTCGGTCATCCACGGCTTCATCTACAACAAGGACGCCTTCGAACAGCTCGGCCTCTCCGTTCCGACGACCGAGGAAGAGTTCTTCGCCGTTCTCGACAAGATCAAGGCGGACGGCAACTACATCCCGATGGCGATGGGCACCAAGGATCTCTGGGAAGCCGCGACGATGGGCTACCAGAACATCGGCCCAACCTACTGGAAGGGCGAGGAAGGCCGCCTGGCGCTGATCAAGGGCGAGCAGAAGCTGACCGACGAACCATGGGTCGAGCCTTTCCGCGTGCTCGCCAAGTGGAAGGATTATCTCGGCGACGGCTTCGAGGCCCAGACCTATCCGGACAGCCAGAACCTCTTCACGCTCGGTCGCGCGGCGATCTATCCGGCCGGTTCTTGGGAAATCTCCGGCTTCAATACCCAAGCGCAGTTCAAGATGGGCGCCTTCCCGCCGCCGGTGAAGAAGGCCGGCGACACCTGCTACATCTCCGACCATAACGATATCGGCATCGGCCTCAACGCCAAAAGCCCGAATGCCGAGGCCGCCAAGACCTTCTTGAGCTGGGTCGCCTCGCCGGAGTTTGCGGAAATCTATGCGAACGCGCTCCCCGGTTTCTTCAGCCTGAATTCCACGCCGGTGAAGATGTCCGATCCGCTCGCCCAGGAGTTCGTCTCCTGGCGTGAAAAGTGCAAGCCGACGATCCGCTCGACCTACAAGATCCTGTCGCGCGGCACGCCGAATCTCGAGAACGAGACCTGGGTCGAGTCGGCGAACGTCATCAATGGCACCGACACGCCCGAGGCGGCTGCCAAGAAGCTTCAGGACGGCCTCGACAGCTGGTTCAAGCCGGCCAAGTAACGATGAAATGGGCGCGTGATCCCGCGTGGCTCACGCGCCCCTTCTTCTCGCACGAATTTGCCGTCGTGCGCTGTGAACGACGCCGTATTTGTGTTTGGGTATCCGGCGAGAAGCCGGACGTGAGGGGACCTGGGAGCTCGGCTCAGCCGGCATTTTCCATGGTCGAGGCGGTGCCTTCGCCTGCACCACACCCTCATACTCGGCCTACAGCGCCGCACGTCTTTGGAGACGCGCAAGGGACGCTGTAGCACTTTGAATTGCTGCATGTTTTATCCTTAAATCGGTTGGGATTTAAGGATAAATGCAGTAGCCGGGCACCCGCGCCACGCTCCAGTGGAGAGGCGCAAGGGCGAACCGATCATGACCGGAAATCCCACGTTCGGACAAGATCGCCGAACGTGAAGGAGGACCTGAACCAAGGGACTGGGACGTCTCGACGCGTCATGCGGGCGCGCTGTATTTCGGATGAAACCGGAGCTGTGCCGATAACGGCCAGCCAGATTTAGAGCGGGCCAGAGGGCGATGAACGCAAGCGACACCAAAACGATGGACATCAGCGAGATCAAGCGTCCCCGGCGCTGGCACATCCTGGTATTCCTGCTGCCGGCGCTGATCGTCTACACCGCGGTGATGATCCTGCCGCTGATCGAGACGCTCAGGCAGTCCTTCTTCAACACCGTCGAAGGCCAGTACACTTTCGTGGGCTTAGGCAATTTCAAGGTGCTCTTCGGCGACCCGCGCTGGGCGGCGGACTTCTGGAATGCGCTCAAGAACAATTTCATCTTCTTCCTGATCCACATGGCGGTGCAGAACCCGATCGGTATTGCGCTCGCCGCCATGCTGTCGATCCCCAAGCTGCGATTCAGCGCCTTCTATCGCACCGCCATCTTCCTGCCGACGCTCCTATCCTTCGTCATCGTCGGCTTCATCTGGAAGCTGATCCTGTCGCCGATCTGGGGCGTCGCACCATTCCTGCTCGATACCGTCGGCCTGAAATGGCTGTTCGCGCCCTGGCTCGGCAAGCCGGATACCGCCCTGATCGCGGTCTCGCTGATCTCCGTCTGGCAATATATCGGCATCCCGATGATGCTGATCTATGCCGCCCTGCTCAACATTCCCGACGAGGTGATCGAAGCGGCGGAATGCGACGGCGTCACCGGCCGGAGCCAGTTCTGGAAGATCAAGCTGCCCTTGATCCTGCCAGCGATCGGCATCGTCTCGATCCTCACCTTCGTCGGCAACTTCAACGCCTTCGACCTGATCTACACCGTTCAGGGTGCGCTCGCCGGCCCGGATAAGTCGACCGACATTCTCGGCACACTGCTCTACCGCACCTTCTTCGGTTTCCAGCTCCAGCTCGGCGACCGGTCGATGGGCGCGACCATAGCGGCGATCATGTTCCTGATCATCCTCGCCGGCGTCTCGCTCTACCTCTTCGCAATCCAGCGCCGCATGCGCCGCTACCAGTTCTAAGGGAGGATCCGAAATGTCGAAAGCACGCGCCTCCCTTGGCCGGACCGCCGGCGCTCATATCGCTCTGATCGCCTACACGCTCGTCGCGCTGTTTCCGGTGTTCCTGACGATCGTCAACTCGTTCAAGAGCCGCAACGCGATCTTCCGCGAGCCCTTAGCGCTGCCGACGCCCGAAAGCTTCAGCCTCATCGGTTACCAGACGGTGCTGAAGCAGGGCGACTTCCTCGGCTATTTCCAGAACAGCACCATCGTCACGGTCGTCTCGATCGCGCTCGTGCTGCTCTTCGGCGGCATGGCCGCCTTCGCGCTCTCCGAATACCGCTTCCGCGGCAATGCCCTGATGGGCCTCTACCTGGCGCTCGGCATCATGATCCCGATCCGCCTCGGCACCGTCGCCATCCTGCAGGGCATGGTCGCAACCGGCCTCGTCAACACGCTGACGGCACTGATCCTGGTCTACACGGCACAGGGCCTGCCGCTCGCCGTCTTCATTCTTTCCGAATTCATGCGCACCGTATCGGATGACCTGAAGAATGCCGGTCGCATCGACGGGCTTTCGGAATATGCGATCTTCTTCCGGCTGGTGCTGCCGCTGGTGCGCCCGGCGATGGCGACCGTCGCCGTCTTCACCATGATCCCGATCTGGAACGACCTCTGGTTCCCGCTCATCCTGGCGCCGGCGGAGACGACCAAGACGGTGACACTCGGCTCGCAAATCTTCATCGGGCAGTTCGTCACCAACTGGAATGCGGTGCTCTCGGCGCTCTCGCTGGCGATCTTCCCGGTTCTCATCCTCTACGTCATCTTCTCGCGGCAGCTGATCCGCGGCATCACGGCAGGAGCAGTCAAGTGAACTCACCCGTCAACCCGGTTCGCGTGCTGTGCGCAGGCCTCGGCAATATGGGGCGCAGCCACGCGCTCGCCTACCATGAAAACCCCGGATTCGAGATCGCCGGTCTGGTCAATCGCTCGAAGGTGCCGCTGCCGGACGCGCTTTCCGGTTACGAGATCCTGCCATCCTTCCTGGAGGCGCTCGCCGAGCTCAAGCCGGAGCTCTGCTCGATCAACACCTATTCCGACAGCCATGCGGATTATGCCGTCATGGCTATGGAGGCAGGCTGCCATGTCTTCGTCGAAAAGCCGCTCGCAACGACCGTTGCCGATGCCGAACGGGTCGTCGCCTGCGCGCGGGCCAACGGCCGCAAGCTGGTGATTGGGTACATCCTGCGTCATCACCCTTCCTGGATGCGGCTGATCGCCGAGGCGCGGAAACTGGGCGGCCCTTATGTCTTCCGCATGAACCTGAACCAGCAGTCCAGCGGACCGACCTGGGCGACGCACAAATCGCTGATGCAGACGACGCCGCCGATCGTCGACTGCGGGGTGCATTATGTCGACGTCATGTGCCAGATCACCGACGCAAAACCGGTCGAGGTCCGCGGCATGGGCTTGAGGCTCTCGAACGAGATCGCCGCGGACATGTACAACTACGGGCATCTGCAGGTGATCTTCGATGACGGTTCCGTCGGCTGGTACGAGGCCGGCTGGGGACCGATGATCTCGGAGACCGCCTTCTTCGTGAAGGACGTGATCTCGCCGAATGGTTCGGTTTCGATCGTCATGGACCAGAACGCCAAATCCGATGATATCGACGTCCACACCAAGACAGCCGTCATTCGCCTCCACAGCGCCGCGACCGCCCCGGACGGCAGCTTCCTCAAGTCCAACGAGGACCTGACAATGGAAGGAGAGCCGGGCCACCAGGAACTCTGCGACCGCGAGCAGGCCTTCGTGCTCAAGGCCATTCGCGAAAACATCAATCTCGACCGCCACATGGAAGACGCCGTGCAGTCGCTCAAGATCTGCCTGGCAGCGGACGAAAGCGTGCGCACTGGCGTGCCGATCAAGCTTTAACCAAGAGGGCCAACACGTGGGATCACTTGAGCTCAAATCCATCCGCAAGGCCTTCGGCGGCCATGAAGTGCTGAAAGGTATCGACCTCGAGGTGCAGGACGGCGAGTTCGTCATTTTCGTCGGCCCGTCGGGCTGCGGAAAATCGACGCTGTTGCGCACGATTGCCGGTCTCGAAGACGCCACCTCGGGCAGCGTACAGATCGACGGCGCGGAAGTCGGCCACGTTGCCCCGGCCAAGCGCGGCATCGCCATGGTGTTCCAGTCCTATGCGCTTTATCCGCACCTGACGGTCAAGGACAATATGGGGCTTGGCCTCAAACAGGCGGGCGCGCCGAAGAAAGAGATCGACGAGAAGGTCGCCAAGGCGGCCGGCATGCTGTCGCTCGAGCCTTATCTCGCGCGCCGTCCGGCCGAGCTTTCCGGCGGCCAGCGGCAGCGCGTGGCGATCGGCCGCGCGATTGTTCGCGAGCCAAAACTGTTCCTCTTCGACGAGCCGCTGTCGAACCTCGATGCGGCGCTCCGCGTCAACACGCGTCTGGAGATCGCCCGGCTGCACCGCAGCCTCAAGGCAACGATGATCTACGTCACCCATGACCAGGTCGAGGCGATGACGCTCGCCGACAAGATCGTCGTGCTCAATGCCGGCCGTGTCGAGCAGGTCGGTTCGCCGATGGAGCTCTACAATCGGCCGGCCAACGTCTTCGTCGCCGGCTTCATCGGTTCGCCGCAGATGAATTTCATCGAGGGCGAGCGGCTCGGCGATGCGCATGCCAGGACCATCGGAATCCGGCCTGAGCATATCGGCCTTTCCCGCGAGAGCGGCCAGTGGAAGGGCAAGGTCATCCACGTCGAACATCTCGGCGCAGACACGATCGTCTATCTCGATTCGGAAGAGGTCGGCACGATCACCGTGCGGCTGTTCGGCGAACATCGCTATGCCGAGGACGATATCGTCTACGCGACGCCGGTCATCGGCGGCATACACCGTTTCGACGCGGACGGCCGGGTGATCAATTCCGGGCAGTGAGGTGATGCCAGTGTGACTGCCCTCTCCTCGGCTTTAACCCGAGGACTAACCCCCTCCCCACGTACGTACAGGGAGAGGGAATTGAAACGGCGCGGCAAGTCCCTTCTCCCCGCCTGCGGGGAGAAGGTTGCGGCAGCGGGGTGAGGGGCTGATTGCCGCCCTCAACACCGCTTCGACGCGGATCACGGCGGTGTGATCGCCGACAGCCACAGCGATCAAATCATTGCGACTCCTCGCTTTTTGCCTCTCCTACCGATCTTCGGAAATGGTGTTGCACTGCGGGAGAAATTAACATACATTTGTGTCTGTATATTAGATTCCCGGTATGTTCCCACGCCGATACCGGATCCGCTTCATCTCACTATCGGACCGCGCAACACTGCAAGGTGCAACGGCTGCGGGCGGTCCTTTGATTATGGACATTGCGATGCGCATGAACCGACCGACACTGGCCGCGACCCTGGCAACCGTGATTTTTCTCGCCGGCTGCCAGAAGAACGAAGAGCAACAGGCAGCCCAGGCATTCCCACCCTCGGCCGTGGCCGTTTACACGACCGCCGCGGAAGCTTTGCCGATCACCAATGAACTGCCGGGCCGCATCACCGCGACGCGCATCGCCGAGGTTCGGCCGCGAGTTTCCGGCATCGTGGTCGAGCGCGTGTTCGAGCAGGGCACCATCGTCAAGGAAGGCGATGTGCTCTATCGGATCGACCCGGCCCCCTTCCAGGTGAAGGTCGACAGCGCCGAGGCCACGCTGAAGCGGGCGCAGGCGGTGCTCGACCAGGCCAAGCGGACCGCCGATCGGCAGTCGCGGCTGAAGGACGCGCAGTTCACGGCGGTTCAGCAGTTCGACGACGCGATTGCGGCGGTCGCCCAGGCGGAGGCCGATGTCGGCATCGCCGAGGCGGGCCTCGCCGACGCAAAGCTCAACCTGCAATACGCGAATGTCACGGCGCCGATCGGCGGCCGCATCGGCCGGGCGCTCATCACCGAGGGCGCTTTGGTCAGTGCGAGCGACACGCAGAACCTCGCGACGATCCAGCAGCTCGACCCGATCTATGCCGACTTCACCCAATCGGCGACCGACCTCATCCGCCTGCGCAAGGCGCTCAAGGACGGCCAGATGATGAGCTCCGACAACGAAGCCGAAGTGCAGCTCATCCTCGACGACGGAACGCCCTATGCGCTGAAAGGCAAGCTGCTCTTCTCCGAAGCGGCCGTGGACGCGACCACCGGTCAGGTGACGTTGCGCGGCGAGTTCCCCAATCCCAACAACGATCTGCTGCCGGGCATGTATGTGCGCGTGCAGATCCAGCAGGGCCTGGAGAAAGATGCGATCACCGTTCCGCAGCAGGCTGTCCAGCGCAACAATGCCGGCCAGTCCCAGGTCTACGTCGTGAATGCCGACAACAAGGTCGAATTCCGCAACGTCACGCTTGGACGCACCGTCGGCGACCGCTGGCAGGTGACCTCCGGTCTCAAGGCCGGCGAAAAGGTGATCGTCGAGGGCTTCCAGAAGGTCGGCCCCGGCGCGCCCGTACAGCCGTCCGCCTGGGACCCGAATGCAAAGCCCGCGGCCGAACAGGCCAGCGCTTCGGCAGCCGACGGCGAAAAGCCCGCCACTGAAGTGAAGTGAGAGCTTGAACATGCCCAGTTTCTTTATCGACAGGCCGATCTTTGCCTGGGTGGTGGCGATCTTCATCATGGTCGCCGGCATCATTGCGATTCCGCTCCTGCCGGTTTCGCAATATCCGAGCGTGGCGCCGCCGCAAATCTCGATCAACACGAGCTACCCCGGTGCCTCGTCGCAGGATACCTATCAGAGCGTCACGCGTCTGATCGAGGATGAACTGAACGGCGTCGAAGGCCTGCTTTATTTCGAGTCGACGACGAGTTCTTCCGGCTCGGCCGAAATCAGCGCAACCTTCGCACCGGGCACCGATCCCAGCCAGGCCTCGGTGGACATCCAGAACCGCGTCCAACGCGTCGAGCCGCGCCTGCCCGATTCGGTCAGGCAGCAGGGCGTGCAGGTCGATGAGGCCGGCTCCGGCTTCCTGCTGATCATCTCGCTCACCTCGACCGACGGTTCGTTGGATGCGACGGGCCTCGGCGACTATCTGAGCCGCAACGTTTTGAGCGAGATCCAGCGCGTGCCGGGCGTCGGCCGCGCGCAGCTGTTTGCGACCGAGCGCTCGATGCGCATCTGGCTCGATCCGGACAAGATGCTCGGCCTCAATCTGACAGCGGCCGACGTGACGGCGGCGATCCAGGCGCAGAACGCCCAGATCGCTTCGGGCTCGATCGGCGCCCAGCCGAACCCGATCACCCAGCAGGTCGCCGCTCCCGTTGTGATCAAAGGCCAACTCTCCAGCCCGGAAGAGTTCGGCGCGATCGTTCTTCGCGCCAATGCCGACGGCTCCGCCGTGCGGCTGCGCGACGTCGCCCGGGTCGAGTTCGGTGGTGAGAGCTACTCTTTCTCGACGCGCCTCAACGGCAAGCCTTCGGCGGCCATTGCCGTGCAGCTCTCGCCGAGCGGCAACGCGATGTCGACTTCGGCTGCGATCAAGGCGCGCATGGACGAACTCGCAGAATTCTTCCCTGAGGGGCTGGAATACTCCATTCCCTACGACACCTCGCCCTTCGTCGCGGTATCGATCGAGAAGGTGCTGCATACCCTCGTCGAGGCCGTCGGTCTCGTCTTCCTGGTGATGTTCCTGTTCTTGCAGAACATCCGCTACACCATCATCCCGACAATCGTCGTGCCAGTCGCCCTTCTCGGCACCTGCGCGGTCATGCTGGCGATGGGCTTCTCGATCAACGTGCTCACGATGTTCGGCATGGTGCTGGCGATCGGCATCCTCGTCGACGACGCGATCATTGTCGTCGAGAACGTCGAGCGCATCATGTCGGAAGAGGGGCTGACGCCGAAGGAAGCGACCCGCAAGGCGATGAAGCAGATCACCGGCGCGGTGATCGGCATCACGCTGGTGCTGGCTTCCGTGTTCATCCCGATGGCCTTCTTCCCGGGCGCCGTCGGCGTGATCTACCGCCAGTTCAGCCTGACCATGGTCGTCTCGATCCTGTTCTCGGCGCTGCTCGCGCTGTCGCTGACGCCGGCGCTCTGCGCGAGCTTCCTGAAGCAGGTTCCGAAGGGACATCATCACGCCAAGCGCGGCTTCTTCGGTTGGTTCAACCGCAGCTTCGACCGCACTTCGCATGGCTATAGCCGCGTCGTCGGGGGCCTCGTTCGTCGCGCAGGCCGCTTCATGATCATCTATGTCGCGCTGCTTGCGGGCCTCGGCTGGGCCTTCCTGCAGCTTCCCTCGTCCTTCCTCCCGGACGAGGACCAGGGCTTTGTCATCGTCATGATGCAATTGCCTTCGGAAGCGACCGGAAACCGCACGACCGAGGTGATCGAGCAGGCGGAGAAGATGTTCGGCCAGGAGCCCTCGGTCGACACGATCGTCGCGATCAACGGCTTCTCCTTCTTCGGCACCGGCCAGAATGCGGGCCTTGCCTTCGTGACGCTCAAGGATTGGAGCGAGCGTGACGCGAACAATGCGGCGCAGTCGATCGCCGGCCGGGCAACGATGGCCATGAGCCAGATCAAGGACGCGATCAGCTTCGCGCTGTCGCCGCCGGCGATCCAGGGCCTCGGCACCACCGGCGGCTTCTCGTTCCGCCTGCAGGATCGCGGCGGTCTCGGCGAGGCGGCCCTTGCCCAGGCACGCGACCAACTGCTCGGCCTCGCCGCGCAGAGCAAGGTGCTGGCCGGCGTTCGCTTCGAGGGCATGCCCGATGCGGCACAGGTCAGCGTCAATATCGACCGCGAGAAGGCCAACACCTTCGGCGTGACCTTTGCCGACATCAACTCGACCATCTCGACCAATCTCGGTTCGTCCTATGTCAACGACTTCCCGAATGCCGGCCGTATGCAGCGCGTGACGGTGCAGGCGGACGAGACGAAGCGCATGCAGACCGCGGACCTCCTGAACCTCAATGTTCGCAACTCGAACGGCGGCATGGTTCCGCTCTCCGCTTTCGCAAGCGTCGAGTGGGTCAAGGCGCCGACGCAGACGGTCGGTTACAACGGCTACCCGGCAGTGCGCATCAGCGGCCAAGCCGCGCCCGGCTATTCTTCCGGCGACGCGATTGCCGAAATGGAACGGTTGGCAGCCCAGCTTCCGGCGGGCTTCGGTTACGAGTGGACCGGTCAGTCGCTGCAGGAAATCCAGTCTGGCTCGCAGGCGCCGCTCTTGATCGCGCTCTCCTGCCTGCTCGTCTTCCTGTGCCTGGCCGCCCTCTATGAGAGCTGGTCCATTCCTGTCTCGGTCATCATGGTCGTGCCGCTCGGCGTCATCGGCGCAGTGCTCGCCGTCATGATGCGCGACATGCCGAACGATGTGTACTTCAAGGTCGGCCTGATCGCGATCATCGGGCTGTCGGCGAAGAACGCCATCCTGATCATCGAGTTCGCCAAGGAACTGCGTGACCAGGGCAAGTCGTTGATCGACGCAACGCTCGAAGCCGCGCATCTGCGCTTCCGGCCGATCCTCATGACCTCGCTCGCCTTCACCCTCGGCGTTCTGCCGCTGGCGATCGCGACGGGTGCAAGCTCCGGCAGCCAGCGCGCCATCGGCACCGGCGTCATGGGCGGCATGATCTCGGCAACGGTGCTGGCGATCTTCTTCGTCCCGATCTTCTTCGTGTTCATCATGAAGATCTTCGGGCGAAAGGGCGCGTCAACGACCGGGCCGCAAACGGCCCCGGCTGACGCTAGCGCACCCGAAATCGCCGACGCTGCCGAGTGATCAATCACCGGCGGCCCGCCTCACCGGCGGGCCGTCGCGCTAGCGCATCGGCCCAAAAATCGGACCCGATTTTCGGAAAGCGCGATGCGTGGAATCCACGATGCGTGGAATCAAAGAGTTACGGCGTCCTTTGTGTGTCCTAAAGGACGCACGGCGCTGTAATGCATGATTCCTTAAATCGGAAGCGATTTAAGGGCAAAATCATGCAGCAATTGAAAGTGCTACAGCGATCTTTGCGCGTCCGATTGGACGCGCGGCGCTGTAGAGCGGGATGAGGAAAAGTGCGTGCGGTTTTCCGCCCGCATCCCGCTCTAACTTCTTGGAATCGATCACGTTTAAGATTCTGGGTCGATCCGACCCAAAATCACGTGATCTGGGAGGTACGCATGCGCAGAACCAAGGCCGAGGCCGAGGCCACACGAAGCCGGATATTGAACGCCGCCGAGCGGATGTTTTACGCCAAGGGTGTTTCCAATACGACGCTCGAGGAGGTGGCCAAGGCGGCTGGGGTCACGCGCGGCGCCATCTACTGGCACTTCGCCAACAAGACCGATCTTTTCCTGGCGCTCTACGATGCCGTTCCGCTACCCCAGGAAGACATGATCGCGCGCGAGATCGAGGCCGAGGCCTCCGACACGCTCGCGATCGTCGAAAGCGCCACGGCCGACTGGCTGGACATGCTGGCCAAGGACGAGCAGCGGCAGCGCATTCTTGCGATCATGCTCCGGTGCGACTACGACAGCGAAATGTCCGCCGTGCTCGACCGGCAGAAGGAAATCGACGAACGACACGACGCAGTGCTCGAACGTGCCTTCGCGCGTGCGCTGGAACGAGGGCAACTGCAAGTCACCTGGACGCCGGCATCCGCCGCACGCACCTTGCGCTGGACGATGATGGGTCTGTGCACCGAATGGCTGCTGTTTGGACGCCGGTTCGATCTGGCGGCCGAGGGACGCGACGCACTCAAACACCTCTTCGCCAGCTTCCGGCCGGCGCACCCCACAGAGACTGCCGCCTGAGGGCACCTCCAGCCGCTACACCCTGGATTTGGCCTTGGGTCACGATGGTTTTGGGTCGAATCGACCCAAAATCATAAACGTGATCGATTCCAAGTAGTCGGAGCGGGAAGCGGGCGGAAAGCCGCACGCACTTTTCCTCATCCCGCTCTACTGCATAATTCCTTAAATCGGAATCGATTTAAGGACAAAATCATGCAGCCATTCAAACTGTTACAGCGACCTTAGCGCGTCCGATTGGACGCGCGGCGCTTTAAGCGGCCAGCACTTTGGCGGCAGCGTCTACGAGATCCTGCTGAGTGGCCGGTTTGTCGACAATAACCGCGCCGTCACACTTCCGTTGCATCTCCGCGGGTAAGGTTTGTCCGGTGTAGAAGAGGAACGGGATGCCCCGTTCGGAAAGGAGGTCGCTGACCTCCTCGGTCGTGGCCGCGCCAAGGCGAACATCGAGCACGGCGAGCGAGAGTGCTTCTTTCCTGACTGCGTCCAACGCTGACCCGAGTGTCGCACACGGGCCTACGATATCAGCGCCGGCATCTCGAAATGCCGCCTCGATGTCGAGTGCAATCAGGATCTCGTCCTCAGCGATCAGAATTCTTGCGCCGCAAAGAAGTTGGTTTTCGTCAGCGATCCGCTCCATTTTGTGAGGTCTCCGGAAGCTCGATGTCGATCGTGCAGACCACCCCGTCCGGGTGGAAATCACGATGAACCGTAGCTCCGGGCAAACTCTTTTCGATCAACACGCCGCCGAAACCTTGCTCTCCTGGCGGCTCGACCGGCGGGCCACCGCGTTCCTTCCAGGTAACGATCAGTTGGCGGTCATTGTTCCCGCGCTTCCAACTGAGTTGGACCCGTCCGTTTGCCGTGGCGAAAGCTCCGTATTTCGCTGAATTGGTGGCAAGCTCGTGGAGAACGAGGCCGAAGGGCGTCGCAGTATCCGCCGGAAGCGTCACAGGCTCGCCCTCAAGCTGCAGTCTGTGCCGATCACCGCTCGCATAGGCCTCAAGCTGGCTGCGCGCCAGTGCGCCAAGCTCCGCGCCGCTCCATTCCGATTCGACGAGCAGCTTGTGCGCGCTTGAGAGTGCTGTGAGGCGCCCTTCGAAACGCTCGACGAAGTCCTCCTGCGAATCCGAGGTGCGCATCGTCTGGCGCGCCAGCGATTGGACGACGGCCAGCGTGTTCTTGATGCGATGGCTCAGCTCGTTCACAAGGAGCTGCCGGCGCCGTTCCCATCGCCTGTGGTCGGTCACGTCCCGGGTGCTTTCGAGAACGAGGCGCCGCTCTCCCATCGACAGGAGCTCGATGTGGCTCTCCACCGTCAAGACCTGCCCGTCCTTTGTCGTATGGTGCAGTTCGCCGCTCCAGTGGCCGCTCTCCAAAAGGGTCTGTCGCAGATTCTCGAAGGAGGAGCCGGGCACCTCGGTCTTGAGCAGCTTTTCCTTTGGCTTTCCGATGGCCTCTTCCCGCGAGTAGCCGTAGAGCTCCTCGCTGCCTCGGTTCCACTGCTTGATGCCGTCGTCGAAGTCCCAGACGAATATCGGTGACCGCGACAGCTCCACAAGTCGCGCTTCTTGTTCGAGGCGCTGTTTGCTCTCCCGCGCATCCTCTTCGGCCTGACGCCGCTCGGTGATGTCGACGAAGGTCGCCACGACGCCGTCGATCTTGTCGTCTATCGTCCGGTAGGGGCGCATCCGCACCAGATACCAGCGACCGTTGCGGCCCTTGACCTCGTGTTCTGTGGGCGCGAGGTGCTCCAACACCGCGCGCGCGTCATCGGCCAGGGCGTCATATTCGAGCTGATGGGTGAAGTCGGTGATCGGTCGCCCTTCATCACTGGCGGTGACGTTGAAGATCTCCATCAGACGTGGGGTGAAACGCTTGATGCGCAGCGATGGATTGAGAAAGAGCGTCGCGACGTCGGTCGCCGCCATGAGATTCTGCAAGTCGCTATGGGCGCGCGAGACGCTTTCCAGTTTCAGTTTCAGCTCGTTGTTGACCGTCTGCAGTTCTTCGTTGATCGACTGGAGTTCCTCCTTGCTCGTCTCGAGTTCCTCCCCGGTCGAACGGTATTCCTCGTTCATCGACTGGAGTTCTTCGTTTGCGGCGCGCAGCTCTTCGTTGGCCGCTTCGGATTCCTCCCGCACCACCCGCAGCCGGTTCTGCGCAAGCTGGAGTTCCTCCTGCAACTGCCGGATCGTCTGGCTGGTAGCCGGGTGCCCGTCAATTGTCTCGGAAACGGCGCCGTCGCTCTTGTCGATCGCCTCGCCTTCTATGAAAAGCACCAGGGCATGCCGCGTCCGGTCGCTTCCCTGAATAACCGGCTTCACCTGAAGGTAGACGCGATGCGCCTGTCCGTTAACCTGGGCCAGGATCGGCATGCTCAAGGTAGCTTCGTTTCGCTCGAAGGCGCGATGCAGCGCCGCCCTGAGGTCGAAGCGAAACTCGTCGCGCACCAGATCGGTAGCATCCGTGCTGACTGGCCCGCCCGACGGCTGCAGGAAGCGGCCGGCGTTTTCGGAAAGATGGACCGCGCGATGGCTCTCGTCCACCAGCATGCTCGGTGGGGCGATCTTCTCGAGCATCTGGCGGTGCAAGACAGCATCGCTTAAGCTGGCGGAGGGCGACGGCGGGCGGGCGACGACTGGAGCTCTTTCCGCCGTCTGGTACGGGCCGAGCAGCGCCGGCAGCGTCGGGCGCCGCTCTCCGGTGCCCGCCACCGACCGGTAAATGCGCGCCTCGCGGTCGACCGTGCGAAAGAGCCCGGCCGGATAGTCCGCGCTTTCCGACGATCCGAGGAAAAGGAACCCGCCCGGATTGAGCGCGTAATGAAATGTGCTGCACACCTGTTGCTGCAGCTGCCGGTCGAGATAGATCAGCAGGTTGCGGCACGAAATCATGTCCAGGTGGGAGAAGGGCGGATCTCGAAGAAGGCTATGGCTGGCGAAGAGAACGATATCGCGCAGTTCCCGGCGCACGCGATAATGATCGCCCTCGCGCTGGAAGAACCGGCGCAATCTCTCCTCCGACAGATCCCCTTCGATTGTCGCCGGAAACCGTCCCTCGCGCGCAATCGCGAGCGCGGCGCCGTCGAGGTCGGAGCCGAACACCTGTATTTCCGGCGTGAGATCGCGACGCGCGGCTTCCTCGAGGAGAAGGATGCCGATCGTGTAGGTCTCTTCCCCGGTGGCGGAGCCGGGAACCCAGACCCTGATGCTGTCACCGGTTTCCTTTCCGTCGAACAGTTGCGGAACGATATTGTCGGCGAGCGACTTGAAGGCGGCCGGATCGCGAAAGAACGTGGTGACGGAAATCAGGAAGTCGCTGAAGAGAGCCTGCGCCTCCTCCACGTTCCCGCGCAGATAGGCATAATATTCCGCGATCGACTCTTTCCTGGTCACCTGCGCCCGCCGACCGATCCGGCGCAGAATGGTCGCCCGCTTGTACTGCGAAAAATCGTGACCGGTTCTGACGCGCACATGTGCGAGGATCCGCGCGAGCACGTCTTCGTCGCTCGGCCGCCCCTCAGCAGTGGGGAGCGATGTCCGGTTGGCCAGAAGCTCGGCCAGCCGTTCCGGAAGCTCCTGGACCGGCAGCACGAAGTCCGCCGCCTCCGTGGCAATCGCATTGCGGGGCATCGAGGCATATTCCGCCTCGTTCGGGTCCTGGACGAGCACGATGCCGCCCGCCTCCTTTATGGCCTTGACGCCGATGGCACCATCCGCCCCCGCGCCGGTGAGAATGACCGCGAAACCGGGGCCATGCTCCTCGGCAAGCGATCGAAAGAACAGATCGATCGGTGCGCGGTGCGCCCGGGCCTCCTCAAACGGGAGTGCCGAGATCGTGCCGTCACCGATCTTCAGCCTCCGGTTCGGCGGGATGACATACACGTGGTTGCGTTCGAGCCGGGCCTCGTTCTCCACCTGTGTCACGGGCATCTTGGTGCGTGACGCCAGGATATTGGCAAGCTCGCTCCTGGCGTCAGGATCGAGATGGACGATGACTACGAAGGCCGCATCCGTATCGGTCGGCATATGATCGAAGAAGGTCTGAAGTGCCTGGACACCTCCAGCCGAAGCTCCGATGCCCACAATCGGCGGATCCGATTCATGCCCCATGCCTCACTCCTCCTGCGCCCAGCGAATCACAGTTACCTGCACGACCGCGGCCTCGTTCGCCGGATTCCGACACCCCTTCAAAGCGAGAGTAGGTTATCATTTTACACCGACCGGCGCCCCGGCGTAACATTGTTATATCCGCTAAGGGGCGGTCACCAAGAGCTGCGCCTGGGAAAATCTTCCGTTGCTCCAGGCGATCTGACTTTGCGTCGAACCTATCAGCGCATAAAACGTTATAGCTGAATGGAGCATTCCATGGCCCACCGCGACGTGATCGCGATAGGGGGGTCGATGGGAGCAATCGGCGCACTGAAACATTTGCTTCGCGAGCTTCCTTCCGACTTCGCCGCCACTGTATTCGTCGTCATTCATGTGGGCGCGCGCGGGAAAGATCTGCTCGCTGATATTTTCAACCAACATGTGGAGATTGCCGTCAAGACGGCAGTCGATGGCGAGCATGTCGAGTGCGGTTGCGTATACGTTGCGCCGGCCGACCGTCATCTCCTCGTTCTCGACAACAAGATTCGGCTCGGCCGCGGGCCACGGGAGAACCTCTCTCGACCGGCAGTCGATCCGCTTTTTCGATCGATTGGCCTGAGCTATGGGCCAAGGGCGGTAGGGGTCGTGCTCACCGGCATGCTGAACGACGGGGCAGCCGGCCTCGCCGACCTCAAGCGATGCGGCGGCATAACCGTTGTTCAAAATCCGTTGGATGCGGTTGAACCGGGCATGCCCATGGGGGCGCTCAAAGCCAGCGACGTCGACTATCGGGCTCCGCTCGCGGACCTCGGCTCGCTGCTCCTCAAGCTCACCGGCGAACAGGCCGGTCCGGCTGTTCCCATACCGTCTGATATCAGGCTGGAGGTCGATATAGCGCTCGGCCGCCCGGTCGATCCAGCCGCGATCGGCACGATTGCAGACACCGTGCCCCTGTCATGTCCGGCGTGCGGCGGCGTTCTTTCCGAGATCAGGAGCCGGCCGCCTCTCAGATTCCGCTGCCAGGTTGGCCACGCCTACACATCCGAGACGCTGGTCACAGAGAAGGAGGGTGCCGTGGACGAGGCGATGAGGGTGGCGCTCAGGATCATCGAGGAAAGGGTGACGCTCTGCGAGAAGATGGCGGACGACGCCTGGCGCAGCGGCTTGGACGCGGCCGCCAGGGCAAACAAGCAGCGGGCGGAAGAGATCCGGGGACACGCCGAAACCTTGCGCGGCGCCATTCTCGCCAAAACCGACGTGCCCGCCAATAAAGTCGACGATGCAGAGTAGATGCCCCAAGTCCCCTCCCAAACGCTCCCCGCTGGGAAGAGGTGGACGGTACGAATTCCGCTCTACTGCATGATGCTCTAATGCGCCTCGTCCCAATTGTGCGCGGCGCGGGCATCGACCTTCAGCGGCACTTTCATGTTAAGCGCCGGCATGGCAGCGTTTTCCATTACCGAGACGATCACCGGAATGGTGCGCTCGATTTCGCTGTCCTCGACCTCGAAGATCAGTTCGTCGTGCACCTGCAGGAGCATCCGTGCGGAGAGCTTCGCCTCGTCAAGAGCCGGCTCCATCTTCACCATGGCGCGGCGGATGATGTCGGCGGCGGAGCCCTGGATCGGCGCATTGATCGACGCGCGTTCGTTGAAGGCGCGATGCGACGGATTGGAGGAGCGGATATCCGGATAGTGGGCACGACGGCCAAAGATCGTTTCGACATAGCCATGCTCGCGAGCAAAGGCCTTGGTGTTCTCCATATAGTCGCGGATGCCGGGGAAGCGCTCGAAATACTTCTTGATGTATTCACTCGCTTCCGAACGCTCGATCGAAAGCTGATTGGCGAGCCCGAAGGCGGAGATGCCGTAGATGATGCCGAAATTGATCGCCTTGGCGCGGCGGCGGATTTCGCCCGGCATGCCGTCGACGGGAACCCCGAACATTTCGGACGCGGTCATCGCGTGGATGTCGACGCCGTCGGCGAAGGCCTGGCGGAGCTGCGGAATGTCCGCCACATGGGCGAGCACCCGAAGCTCGATCTGGCTGTAGTCGGCAGAAACCAGCTTGTGTCCCGGCGTCGCGATGAAGGCCGTCCGGATCTTACGGCCCTCGGCGGTCCTGATCGGAATGTTCTGCAGGTTGGGGTCGGCCGAAGAGAGACGGCCTGTGGTCGTCGCAGCCAGCGCATAGGACGTGTGTACGCGCCGTGTTTCCGGATGCACGAAACCCGGTAACGCATCGGTATAGGTGGATTTCAGTTTGGTGAGCTGGCGCCAGTCGACGATTTTGCGCGGCAGCTCATGGCCTTCGGCGGCAAGCTCCTCCAGAACCTGCGCCGAAGTCGACCATTGGCCGGTCTTGGTTTTGGAGCCGCCCGGCAATCCCATTTTGCCGAAGAGAATGTCGCCGAGCTGCTTTGGCGAGCCGATCGTGAAGTTTTCCCCGGCCAGGCGATAGATCTCGTCCTCGAGCGCCGCAGCACCCTGCGCAAGCTCTCCCGAGAGACGCGAGAGAATCTGGCGATCGACGGTGATGCCGCGCTCCTCCATATGGGCAAGAACGCCGACCAGCGGTCTTTCGAGCCGCTCATAGACGCGCGTCAGCCCCTTGGAGGAAAGTTGCGGCTTCAGGACGTGCCAGAGTCGCAGCGTCACGTCTGCCTCTTCCGCCACATAGGCAGTCGCCCTGTCGATATCGACGAAATCGAACGTGAGCGAAGACCGCCCGCTGCCGGTGATGTCCTTGTAGGCCGTCAGCTTGTGATTGAGCCACCGCTCGGACAGGGAATCCATGCCATGAGCACCATTGCCGGCATCTATGACATAGGACATCAACATGGTGTCGTCGAAGCTTTGCATGGCGATGCCGTGCCGCTTCATCAACAGAAAGTCGAACTTCAGGTTCTGTGCGACCTTCAACACCGACGGATCCTCGAGCAGAGCCTTTAGCCGGCTCAGCGCTTCGCGAACGGGGACCTGATTTTCGAGGAGACCGCCGCCAAGCAGATCGCCGGCGCCATTCTTGTGGATCAGCGGCACGTAAGCCGCCCGGATCTTCGCACCGGAGGGATTGTCGCGATAATCGGCGATCGCCAGCGAAAAGCCGACGAGATCCGCCTGCATGGCGTCGGCCGATGTCGTTGCCACGTCGAAACCAACCACGCCGGCATCGCGCGCATCAGCGATCCATCGGTCGAGCATCGCAAGATCGCGGATCGCGACGTAACCGGAACGATTGAAGGAAGCCTTGGCAAAGAATTCGGCGCGCGCCCGCGCAAGCCCCTGCGGCGTCGCGCCGGTGACGTCCGCATCCTCGGCGCCCGCAACGAAGGAAACGGCCGCCTTGGCCGCCGTTCCGCGCGGCGGAGCGGTGCTCGAGGACTCGGCAGACGGCGGTGGGCCGGCGGCCTCGCCGACATCGAGATCCGGTCCGTGCGCCTCGATGCCCCATTCGATCGGCACATGGGCCGGTTCAATTGCTTCGGCGTCCGTATCCGTCGCCGCCGCGACGCGGCGCGTCAGCGTGTTGAATTCCATGGTCTTCAAGAAGGCGATGAGCTTCGGGCCGTTTTGCGGCTCGAGTCTCAGATCCTCAAGCGGAACGTCGAGAGGGGTATCGTTCTTCAAGGTCACGAGTTCGCGGGAAAGGCGCGCAAGGTCGGCATTGGCGATGATGCTCTCGCGCCGCTTCTGCTGCTTGATCTCGCCGGCGCGTGCAAGCAGCGTATCGAGATCGCCGTATTCTTCGAGCAGTTGGGCAGCGGTTTTCGGTCCGATGCCGGGGATCCCCGGCACGTTGTCGGTCGAATCGCCCGTCATCGCCTGGAGGTCGATCATCTTCTCCGGCGGCACGCCCCATTTTTCGATCACCTCGGGGATCGTGATCTGCTTGTCCTTCATGCTGTCGTACATCGACACCTTCGGCGTCACCAGCTGCATGAGGTCCTTGTCCGAGGAAACGATCGTGACATCGGCACCCGCTTCTTCCGCAAGCCTTGCGTAGGTCGCGATCAGGTCGTCCGCCTCATAGCCTTCCTTCTCGATGCAGGGCAGGTTGAAGGCGCGGGTCGCATGCCGGATCAGCCCGAACTGCGGGATCAGATCTTCGGGCGGCGCCGTACGGTTCGCCTTGTACTGGTCATAAAGCACGTTGCGGAAGGTCTTCGAGGAATAGTCGAAGATCACCGCGAAATGTGTCGGCGCCACCCCAACCGACGTATCGCGCGCGTCGGTCAGGAGCTTCCACAGCATGTTGCAGAAGCCGGCAACCGCATTGACCGGAAGACCGTCGGACTTGCGGTTGAGCGGCGGGATGGCATGGAAGGCCCGGAAGATGAAGCCGGAGCCGTCGACGAGGAAGAGGTGATCACCGTTTTTCATGCGGCCATGGATAGCGCGGGGTGAAGCAAACGTCCATTGCGGTTTTCACCGGCAGTGCCTATCTCGAGCTAACGCGGGGCAGACGCCGACGCCGCCCGAAGGCTCACGGAAACGTTACACATTTGTAATGTGCGATTCAGTCGGACAATCCTTGAAAAGCCACATTTGGCTCCTCAAATTATTATCGAACGGCACTGCAATGATGCCGTCGTCTGGTGATTGGCCTGTCCCCCGCCCGCACCAGATGTGGACAAAGGCCTTATCCCCCTCTCCGGGCCTTTGTCCTGCTTTCAAAGAACCGTCACGGCGCCGCCTCCGCGCCGCGACGGTTTTTTGTTGCGCAGTTTTCGCTCGCCTCCGCGCCGCCTACAGTGCCGCGCGTCTTAAATCGGGCGCCCATTCAAGGAAGCACGCATGGGCTCAAATCCCTGTGAAGTCAGGGTAAATCGGCTCCATCGCCGGCTTTGTAACTTGTCTTCGCCCCGGTTCACGCGTACCCATAGGCCATGGCCTTCAATCGTATGGAATCTGCGACATACCTGGCCAGCCTGCTGGCAAAAGGCTTTTCGCGCGCCCTGCAGGAGCGGGGCCAGAAGCTCGGCTTCGCGCCCGGCCAGTTTCCGGTTCTGCTTGAACTCTGGTCCGAGGAGGGCCTGACGCAAAAGCAGCTCCTCGCTCGGCTGGACATCGAGCAGGCGACCATGGCCAACACGCTCGCGCGCATGGAGCGCGACGGGCTCATCACCCGCCGCAAGCACCCGAGCGACAGGCGCTCGCAACAAATCTTCCTGACGGAACGGGCGAGAGAGATCGAAGCGGCGGCGAAGGAAGCGGCAATCGCGGCGGAGCAATCGCTGCTGTCGGGCTTTCGCCGCTTCGAACGGGAGCTGATGCTCGAATTCATGCGCATGGCACTCGCCAATACCGCGCGCAACGGCGACGCTTCCTGAACCCGCGAAGGACAGCTTTATCGCTGGATCAACGATTTAGCCTGAAGCCGCACGCAGTCGATTCTCAGCACGCCGCGCAGCCAAATGGCCGCGGCAATACCTTGAGATGTACAAAATCCTTCTCTGAAACCGATTTCGTTTTTTCGGGGTTATAGGCTAGGTTCCGCGCGAAACGCACATAAGGATTTCGCATGATGGCAGATATCATTCCCGTTCTGGAGCGCGCCGACGCCAACCTTCCGAAGAGCCTCGACCGGCTTTTCGACCTCGTCCGCATCAAGTCCATTTCCACCGACCCGGCCTTCAAGGCGGAGTGCCGCAAGGCGGCCGAGTGGCTGGTCGCGGAACTGAACGGGCTCGGCTTCACTGCCTCCGTGCGCGAGACGCCCGGCCATCCGATGGTCGTCGCCCACCACGTCGGCGCAAAGGCCAGCGCTCCGCACGTGCTGTTCTACGGCCACTACGACGTGCAGCCGGTCGATCCTCTGAACCTGTGGGACGCACCTCCGTTCGAACCGGCGATCAAGGAGATCGAGCCGGGGCGTAAGGTCATCACCGGCCGCGGCACGTCCGACGACAAGGGCCAGTTGATGACTTTCCTCGAAGCGGTGCGCGCCTACAAGGAAATCCACGACGCGCTTCCCTGCCGGATCACCATTCTCTTCGAAGGCGAGGAAGAGTCGGGCTCGCCGTCGCTGAAGCCCTTCCTTGAGGCCAATGCCGCCGAACTCAAGGCCGACTATGCGCTCGTCTGCGACACGAGCATGTGGGACAGCGAGACGCCGGCGATTTCCGCAGGACTGCGCGGGCTCGTCGGCGAGGAGATCGTCATCAAGGCAGCAGATCGCGATCTGCACTCGGGCTATTTCGGCGGCGCGGCAGCCAACCCGATCCACATCCTGACCGGTATTCTTGCCGGCCTTCACGATGAGACGGGCCGCATCACGCTCGAAAACTTCTACGATGGCGTCGAAGAGACGCCCGCCCAGATCAAGGCGTCCTGGGACACGCTCGGCCAGACGGCCGAGAAATTCCTCGGCCAGATTGGTCTGTCGATCCCCTCCGGCGAGAAGGGACGTTCCGTGCTCGAACTGACCTGGGCGCGCCCGACGGCCGAGGTCAACGGCATCACCGGCGGCTATACGGGCGAAGGCTTCAAGACGGTGATCGCGGCGCAGGCATCGGCCAAGGTGTCGTTCCGGCTCGTCGGCCATCAGGATCCGGCCAAGATCCGCGAAACCCTCCGCGCCTATGTCCGGTCGAAGGTGCCGGCGGACTGCTCGGTCGAGTTCCACGCCCATGGCGGTTCACCGGCGATCCACCTGCCCTATGATTCGTCCTTGCTGAACACGGCGAAGATGGCCCTTTCCGACGAATGGCCGAAACCGGCGGTCGTCATCGGCATGGGCGGTTCGATCCCGATCGTTGGCGATTTCCAGAGGATGCTCGGCATCGAATCGCTGCTTGTCGGCTTCGGCCTTTCCGACGACCGCATCCATTCACCGAACGAGAAATACGAGCTCACGTCCTTCCACAAGGGTATCCGCTCGTGGATCCGCATCCTCGACGCGCTGGCCGCCTGATTGCCTCTCTCAAACCGTGGCGGAGCTTTCGCCACGGTTTGCCAAAGGGGACCCCGCAATGCCTTCACGTTTACACATCCCTGGCCTTGGACCCGCTTGCATCTTTCCGGATGAGCATCGGATATCCGGTCATCGCTGCTTGACCTCGTGGCTGCAGGATGCTTCCCTTTTCAAAACAATCAGAATGGGGAAATGGGCTGTTGGCTAGGTCGACGACCGAGACATCGCGTTGCGGACGCGGCCCTTTTGGAATGCGGAACAGGGATGGCATACTTCGCCGTCCTCCAAGGTCCCCTGTCAACCTCGCCCGCGGAAACACCCTGGCGCTGGCATGGAGAGGTTAAAAGCCTATCTTTGGCCCGCCGTCGGACTGGCGGCGATCCTGATTTCGGGCAATGCGCTCTACCATGAACTGCGAGGCCTTTCGGTCGATGAGTTCATCGCCAGTTTCCAGGCGATCTCGCTCGGAAGCTGGCTGCTTGCCATCGGCGCGACCCTCGTCGCCTACGCGGCACTTGCCGCCTATGACAAACTCGCACTCGATCATCTCGGCCACCATCACATTTCCATCTGGTACATTACGGTCTGCTCGTTCACGACCTACGCGCTCTCGCACAATCTCGGCGCGTCGGTGTTTTCAGGCGCCGTGGTGCGCTACCGGGCCTACCGGTCGAAGGGACTGACGGCCGGCGAGGTCGGCATCCTCGTCGCCTTCTGCTCCTTCACCTTCACGCTCGGCACGCTGACGCTGTCGGCCATCGTTCTGTTGGCGAAGCCCGACATCATCGAACGCTTTGCGGAATTCCTGCCGATCGAGATGTCGCTGACCTCCGGGGTCATCATCCTCGTGCTCATCGGCCTTTACGTGCTCGGCAGCCTGATCGGCCTTCGCCCGATCCGCACGCGCTGGTTCCAGCTTCACTATCCAAGACCCGCGATCGTTCTCAGGCAGTTGGTGATAGGTCCCGTCGAACTCCTCGGCGCCGCCGGCATCATCTATTTCGCACTGCCAGAGGTCGGCAATCCCGGCTACATCGTCATTCTCGGCATCTTTCTCGCCTCCTTCTCGGCAGCGCTGCTGTCGCATGCGCCCGGCGGACTCGGCGTACTCGAGCTCGTCTTCATCGCGGCGCTGCCGGAGGTGGATCCGGCCGGCGTGCTGGCGGCACTCGCGATTTTCCGACTGCTCTACCTCCTCGTGCCGTTCGTCATGGCGCTCGTTGTCATCCTGATCTACGAGCGCTTGCGCTTCCTGGCGCAACGAAACGGCGGCATGCCGTAGCCGGCGGCCGAATCCCTGAAAGGCCGCTGCAGGGAGTCGATCAGGGCACGTCACAGACGGCAGGTACTGCCTGCTCGATCGGCCCCTCCACCTCCTTGAGCCGCGCCGTCTCGATCTGATAGGGCGTGAAGGGCGGCGCCTGCTGCGCCGGATTGATGATGCGGGCGACATAGCAGCCGGCAAATAGACGGATCTTTTGAGGCCGCTCGATGGATTTGACCGCGACGGGAATGCCGGCATAGACGCTGCCGGCTGCACCCTCGGTCGTCACCTTTCCAACCCTGACCTCGACCGAAACGGTATTCGCATAGCCGCGCGAGAAATCCGCGAACCCCCCGACCGGCTGCGTGTCGGCGAAATAACCATAGGCGCGGGCATATTCCTTGCGGTTGATGGCGTTGTAGAGCGAACGCACGAGCGCGGCGCCGTCGGAGCGATCGTCGATATAGGGGAGCGCCTCCTCGGCCGAGGCTTCGGCCTTCACCACCGCGAGGGCTGCAAATGCGATCGCTGCCGTCAAACAAACCTTCATCGCCTTCTCCTTAACCGAAGGCCTATTCAAGACCCGGCAAGTGGCAGCCAGAAGGCAAGACAGGTTTCGCTGCCCGCGATGGCCGAGTGCGGAAGCGATGCGGGATCACTTCGGCGGCAGGCCGGCCTTGCGCCTCGCGACGACATGCTCGCGCCAGACCGTGAAGATGCCGGCTGCGACCACCAGGATGGATCCCAGAATCATGTTTGCCGTCAGCGTCTCGCCGAAGATGGTGACGCCCATGATCGAAGCGAAGACGAGTTGCAGATAGGTGAGCGGCTGGACGGCGACGGCATCGAGCATGTCGTAGGCGCGAATCAGGAAATAGTGACTGGAGGTCCCGGTGATGCAGAGCAGCAGCATCCAGCCCCAATCGGTCGGCGCCAGCGCCGTCCAGAAGAACGGGCCCACCAGGCTGATCGCAGCCGCGCCGACGATGCCGGTGTAGAAGAAGCTCGTCATCGCCGAATCGCCGCCGCGGCTCGCCAGTCGCGTAGCGATAATATAGATGGAAAACATCAGCGCCGCCGAGAGCGGCAGCAGAAAGCTCATGTCGAAGCCGCCCTGTTGCGGCTTCAGAATCAGGAGCACGCCGACAAGGCCCGCCGAAATCGCCGCCCAGCGCCGCCAGCCGACCCGCTCGCCAAGAAGCGGCATGGACAGGAGCGCAACGAAGAGCGGGGTGGCCGCCAGGATCGCCTGCGAATGCGCCAGGCCGACGATCGTGAAGGCGGTGATGACGATCACGATCTGCGCCGGCAGCAACACGCCACGCAGCACCTGCAGCGCCGGCTTCTTCGTCACGATCGTCGCCTTGAGCCCGCCCGGCGCCCGCGCCGCCAGCACCACGGCAAAGGCGGCAAAGGCCCAATAGCGGATCATCGACACGAAGACCGGCGGATAGATGGCGCCAAGATGCTTGGAAATGCCGTCCTGGATCGCGAAGATAACGATCGCAAGAAGCGCGAAGACGTAGCCGTTTGCCCTGGATTTCATGACGAGTCTGATATACCGGCGCCGGGCGTGGAGCCATGGCTTTTTCGGTGTGCGGTCGGCTGATACAAAAAGACCCCGAGCCGGGAGGAGGTGGCTCGGGGTCCTTGAACTCGATCGGTTCCTGGGAGGAGGAGTGAAACCGATCCGTGATCGGGCGCCGCGGGAGGAGGTGCAGCGCTTCGATGAGTTGAAGATAAATCATTTCGGCTGATTTAATACCGTCAATGCTGCAATGCAGCAATGCGTTTGACGCAGGGCAAAATGGCAGGGGTAAAGTGGTAAGGCTGCGAACCAGAATTTGGTCGCGCTTAAGTTTGTAAATTCGGCAGTCAAAATGGCCCGAACTCATTGATCGGCAACTCTTAACTCCCCCTTAAATTGCCGCATTTAGAGTCCAACGCATCGGCCGGTGCGGCGAGATGAGATCGAACCGCACGACAGCAATGGCGCCGCCGGGGATCGCTTTCGAGCGATCAAGGTCCGGCCTCAAGGGGACATATCCTTCCGGCATGGCAGCACGCGGCAAATCAGGACAACGAATCGAACCTTCCTTCGGCGGCGTCGACAGCGATGACGACGATTTGCGCGTCGAGGCGAGCGACCGCGTGAGCGGAAGCGCCCGCCGGCCCGCCCGCGGCAAGTCCGAATCAGGCAAGCGAAAGGCTCGCGGCAAGCGCGGCAGTCAGCGCGGCTCCGGCAGCGGCGGCGGCTTTTTCGGCCTCGTGCGCAGGCTCGCCTATTGGTGCATCGTGCTCGGCATATGGGGCGCAATCGGTATCGGTGGGCTGGTGCTCTATTACGGCGCGCGGATGCCGAGCGCCACCAGTTGGTCGATCCCAGACCGGCCGCCGAATGTCAAAATCCTTTCGGTCAGTGGCGACATCATCGCCAATCGCGGCGCGACGGGCGGCGAGGCGCTGTCGCTCGAAAACATGTCGCCCTACATCCCGCAAGCGGTGATCGCCATCGAGGATCGCCGCTTCTATTCGCATTTCGGCGTCGATCCGCTGGGCTTGGCGCGCGCCATGCTGACCAATCTGACGACCGGCCGCATGGTCCAGGGCGGCTCAACGCTAACGCAGCAGCTCGCCAAGAACCTGTTCCTTTCGCCCGAGCGCACGCTGGAGCGCAAGGTGCAGGAGGTGCTGCTCGCCTTGTGGCTGGAGCAGAAATACTCCAAGGACCAGATTCTCGCGATGTATCTCAATCGCGTGTTCTTCGGTTCCAACGCCTATGGCGTCGAGGCGGCGTCGAGGCGCTACTTCAACAAGTCGGCGCGTGACGTCAATCTCGGCGAGGCGGCCGTGCTCGCCGGGCTGCTCAAGGCGCCTTCCCGCCTCTCGCCCGCCCGCGACCCTGACGCCGCCGAGGAGCGCGCGCAGGTGGTGCTCGGTGCGATGCGCGAGGAAGGCTTCGTTACCGACGCCGAGATCAAGACGGCCATGTCGCAGACGCCCACCAAGGCCAAGAGCTTCTGGTCGGGCGCCGAGCACTATGTCGCCGACATGGTCATGGACCAGCTTCCCGGCATGATCGGTGAAATCAATCAGGACCTGGTGATCGACACGACGATCGACCTGACGCTCGAAAAGAAAGCCGAGGAAGCCATTTCCGCGACACTCGATGCAGAGGGCGGGAAGCTCAACGCTTCACAAGCCGCCCTCGTGTCGATTGACGGCACGGGCGCCATCCGGGCATTGGTCGGCGGCCGCGACTATGCCGAAAGCCAGTTCGACCGCGCCTCCAAGGCCAAGCGCCAGCCGGGCTCTGCCTTCAAGCCCTTCGTCTATGCGGCAGCCCTCGAGATCGGCCGCACGCCCATGTCGGTCCGGAACGACGCGCCGGTCCGGATCGGCAACTGGACGCCCGAAAACTACGATCAGAAATACCGCGGCGAGGTCACGCTTGCCGACGCGCTCGCCAACTCGCTGAACACGATCGCGGCCGCGCTCGTCATGGAGGTGGGCCCGCAGAACGTGGTCAAGCTCGCGCATCGGCTCGGGATCGATTCGGAGATGCAGGCGAACGCTTCGATTGCGCTCGGCACGTCTGAAGTGAGTCTCGTGGAGCTTACCTCCTCCTACGCACCTTTCATGAATGGCGGCTTCAAGGCGACCCCGCACGTCATCCGCCGCATCTCCACCGCCGACGGCACGGTGCTCTACGAAAATACCTACGATAATCCGCCGCGCGTGCTCGACCCGGCGATCGTCAGCGAGATGAACCAGATGATGGTGCGCGTGCTGACGGACGGCACCGGCAAGAAGGCTCGCATCAAGGGCTGGGAGGCGGCCGGCAAGACGGGCACGACGCAATCCTTCCGTGACGCACTCTTCGTCGGCTTTACCTCTAATCTGACGACCGGCGTCTGGTTCGGCAATGACGACGGCAAGTCGATGAAGAAGGTCACCGGCGGCGGGCTTCCCGCCAAGGCCTGGCATGACTTCATGACCGCTGCCCACGAGGGTCTGTCGCCCTCGCCGCTGTTCGGGACGACCGGCGTGCAGCCCATGTTCGACAACGGTGGCGCGGTCGCCGGCCCCGGCACCCTGCCCGACGGTTTCGCAACCGCCAATCCCGATGCGTTTCCCGAGCCGCCGGCAAGCGTGGACGGCACGGCCGCCATCGAACAGGTGCGACCCGCCAGCGGTGAGAGCGCCGGGCCCATCCCGCCCGCGGGTGTCGGCGAGACGACCGGCGCGACCCGCCGGACGACGCTATTCGAGCTGTTGACCGGCGGTTGAGCCGTCGCGCCGACTGCGCCTTTCGACCGGATTCGCCGAAGGTGCCAACGTGCCGTGCCGATATCGCTTCATCCCGCGATCAAGAGCGCTTGCTTTTGCCCCTGATCCCCCCGCAGAATGCCTTGCAGTCCGAAACGCCGGTCCTTATATACGCCGCATCGACGCAGCCTCGGCTGCAATGAAATCCAAAGACCATCCCGTTAGGGGCTGTCCCATGAATGCCTGACCGGGTTCCGACAGTCCGCTGCAAGGAGAGAACGACATGGCTAAAGTTATTGGTATTGACCTGGGAACGACCAACTCCTGCGTCGCCGTCATGGACGGTAAGGACGCGAAGGTGATCGAAAACGCCGAGGGCGCGCGCACGACCCCCTCGATGGTGGCATTCACCGACGACGGCGAACGTCTCGTCGGCCAGCCGGCCAAGCGCCAGGCCGTCACCAATCCGGAAAACACTCTTTTTGCGATCAAACGTCTGATCGGCCGTACCTTCCAGGATCCGACCACCCAGAAGGACAAGGGGATGGTCCCCTACAAGATCACCAAGGCCGACAATGGCGATGCCTGGGTCGAAGCGCACGGTAAAGGCTACTCGCCGTCGCAGATCTCCGCCATGATCCTTCAGAAGATGAAGGAAACCGCCGAATCCTACCTCGGCGAGAAGGTCGAGAAGGCCGTCATCACCGTTCCGGCCTACTTCAACGACGCCCAGCGCCAGGCCACCAAGGATGCCGGCAAGATCGCCGGCCTCGAAGTGCTGCGCATTATCAACGAGCCGACCGCTGCCGCGCTCGCCTATGGCCTCGACAAGAAGGACGGCAAGACGATCGCCGTCTACGACCTTGGCGGCGGCACCTTCGATATCTCGGTTCTGGAAATCGGCGACGGCGTCTTCGAAGTGAAGTCGACCAATGGCGACACCTTCCTCGGCGGTGAAGACTTCGACATGCGTCTCGTCGAATATCTCGCCGGCGAGTTCAAGAAGGAACAGGGCATCGACCTCAAAAACGACAAGCTCGCGCTGCAGCGCCTCAAGGAAGCTGCGGAAAAGGCGAAGATCGAGCTGTCGTCCTCGCAGCAGACCGAAATCAACCTGCCGTTCATCACGGCCGATGCATCCGGTCCGAAGCACCTGACGATGAAGCTGTCGCGCGCCAAGTTCGAGAGCCTGGTCGACGACCTCGTCCAGAAGACCATCGCGCCCTGCAAGGCGGCGTTGAAGGATGCCGGTGTTTCGGCTGCCGAAATCGACGAAGTCGTTCTCGTCGGCGGCATGACCCGCATGCCGAAGGTCCAGGAAACCGTCAAGCAGCTATTCGGCAAGGAGCCGCACAAGGGCGTCAACCCGGATGAGGTGGTCGCCATGGGTGCCGCGATCCAGGCCGGCGTTCTGCAAGGCGACGTCAAGGACGTTCTGCTTCTCGACGTGACTCCGCTGTCGCTCGGCATCGAAACGCTCGGTGGCGTCTTCACCCGCCTGATCGAACGCAACACGACGATCCCGACCAAGAAGTCGCAAACCTTCTCGACGGCTGACGACAACCAGTCTGCTGTGACGATCCGCGTCTCGCAGGGCGAGCGTGAAATGGCGGCCGACAACAAGCTGCTCGGCCAGTTCGACCTCGTCGGCATCCCGCCGGCGCCGCGCGGCGTGCCGCAGATCGAAGTCACCTTCGACATCGACGCCAACGGCATCGTGCAGGTTTCCGCCAAGGACAAGGGTACCGGCAAGGAACACCAGATCCGCATCCAGGCATCCGGTGGTCTCTCCGATGCCGACATCGAGAAGATGGTCAAGGACGCCGAAGCCAATGCCGAGGCCGACAAGAAGCGCCGCGAGACCGTCGAAGCCCGGAACCAGGCGGAGAGCTTGATCCATTCTTCGGAGAAGTCGCTGAAGGAATACGGCGACAAGGTTTCGGAAACCGACCGCAAGGCGATCAGCGACGCGATCGCTGCCCTGAAGGCCGCAACCGAGGTTTCCGAGCCCGACGCCGAGGACATCAAGGCCAAGACCAATACGCTTATGGAAGTTTCCATGAAGCTCGGTCAGGCGATCTATGAGGCACAGCAGGCCGAAGCCGCCCATGCGGATGCCGCAGCGGACGCCGCCCGCGACGACGACGTCGTCGACGCCGACTTCGAAGAGGTCAAGGACGAAGACGGCCGCAAGCGGTCGGCATAAGGCATCTTTCGATCGTGACATCACAGGAGCCCGGGAGCGATCCCGGGCTTTTTTGATGCCCGATCGACCGCCGGCATGCGGTCGATCAGATGCCGGCGACGACGCAACAGGCCGCGCGAGCGCCTTTTTCGACAAAAAACCACGCGTACCCCGAGTTGGCTATGGTATCGCGCTTCAAGGTTTACTAAATCCTGTGGCAAGATAATCAGGCAGCCGCCGGATCCCCGCGCTGGCACGCCTTGTCAATGGGACATTCTTTGAAGCATGAAACGTGATCTTTACGAAACGCTCGGCGTTGCAAGAAGTGCGGATGAGAAGGAGCTGAAAAGCGCCTTCCGCAAACTGGCGATGAAATATCATCCGGACAAGAACCCGGGCGACGCTGAAGCTGAAAAGTCTTTCAAAGAGATCAACGAAGCCTACGAAACGCTGAAGGACCCGCAGAAGCGCGCGGCCTATGACCGCTACGGTCACGCTGCATTCGAGCAGGGCGGCATGGGCGGCGGCTTCGGCAACGGATTTGCGGGCGGCGGTGCCGGGGGCTTCTCCGACATCTTCGAGGACATCTTCGGCGAGATGATGGGCGGCGGCCGCCAGCGGCGCTCCGCCGGCGGGCGCGAGCGCGGCGCCGATCTTCGCTACAACATGGAAATCTCGCTCGAAGAGGCCTATTCCGGCAAGACGGCGCAGATCCGCGTGCCAACGTCGATCACCTGTGACGTCTGCAGCGGCAGCGGCGCCAAGCCCGGCACGAGCCCGAAAACCTGCGCGACCTGTCAGGGCTCCGGCCGCGTACGCGCAGCGCAGGGCTTCTTCTCGATCGAGCGCACCTGCCCGACCTGCGGCGGCCGCGGCCAGACGATCACCGATCCCTGCACCAAATGTCACGGCCAGGGCCGGGTCATGGAGGAGCGTACGCTTTCGGTCAACATTCCGGCCGGTATCGAGGACGGGACGCGCATTCGGCTCTCGGGCGAAGGTGAAGCCGGCCTTCGCGGCGGCCCGGCGGGCGACCTCTATATTTTCCTCTCGGTCAAACCGCATGAATTCTACCAGCGCGACGGCGCCGACCTTTATTGCAGCGTGCCGATCTCGATGACGACGGCGGCGCTCGGCGGCAAATTCGACGTGGCAACGCTCGATGGCACCAAGTCCCGCGTCACCGTGCCGGAAGGCACGCAGGCCGGTAAACAGTTCCGTCTGAAGGGCAAGGGCATGCCGGTGCTGCGCTCCAGCCAAAGCGGCGACCTCTACATCCAGATCCAGATCGAGACGCCGCAGAAGCTGACCAAGCGTCAGCGCGAGCTCTTGCAGGAGTTCGAGCAGATCTCGTCCAAGGAGAACAATCCGGAGTCGACGGGCTTTTTCGCCCGGATGAAGGATTTCTTCGACACGCTCAGCGACTGATATCGGTTCGAACACGACGCACCGCCGTCCCCCGACCTGAAAACCCTTGGGGCGTTTCGCTGTCTCGTTGAGACAGCGAAGCGCCCCACTCTTTTGAGCAGCCTCAATGCCGGGTGGAAAACTGTCACATGTCCTGGAGCCGATCAGCCGAACAGGCCTGCGGCGTAGTAGGAAAGCGCGGCGATCCCGGCAGCCGCCGGCATGGTGATCACCCAGGCGATGACGATGTTGCCGGCCAGACCCCAGCGCACGGCCGAGACGCGCCGTGCCGATCCGACGCCGATGATGGCGCCGGTGATCGTGTGCGTGGTCGAGACCGGAATGCCGAGCCAGGTGGCGCCGAACAGCGTGATGGCACCACCCGTTTCGGCGCAGAAGCCCTGCATCGGGTTGAGCTTGGTGATCTTCGATCCCATCGTGTGGACGATCCTCCAGCCGCCGAACAGCGTGCCAAGGGCGATCGCCGCCTGGCAGGTGATGACCACCCAGAAGGGCACGTAGAATTCAGACCCGAGATAGCCCTGGGAGAAGAGAAGCACGGCGATGATGCCCATGGTCTTCTGCGCGTCGTTGCCGCCGTGTCCCAGCGAATAGAGCGAGGCGGAAACGAACTGCAGCACCCGAAACGTGCTGTCGACGGCAAAAGGCGTCTGGCGCACGAAGAGCCAGGACACGATCAGGACGAGAAGCAGCGCGAGGAAAAACCCGATGGCGGGCGACATGACGATTGCCCCGGCAGTTTTGAGAAGGCCGTTCCACACGATGGAACTGAAGCCGGCCCTGGCGAGGCCAGCTCCGACGAGGCCGCCGACGAGTGCGTGCGAGGAACTCGACGGAATCCCGAACAGCCAAGTGACGATGTTCCAGACGATCGCGCCCATCAGCGCCGCGAAGATGACCTGCGGCGTAACTATCCCGGGATCGATGATGCCCTTCCCGAGCGTTTCGGCCACGTGGAGGCCGAAAAAGAGAAAAGCGATGAAGTTGAAGAAGGCTGCCCAGAGGACCGCATATTGCGGCCTCAGCACCCGGGTCGAGACGATGGTCGCGATCGAGTTGGCCGCGTCGTGCAGTCCGTTGAGGAAATCGAAGAACAGCGCGACGGCGATGAGCCCCACGAGCAGCGGGAAGGCGAGCGTCGCATCCATCAGACGTTCTCGATCACGATGCCGCTGATTTCGTTTGCCACGTCCTCGAAGCGATCGACGACTTTCTCCAGTTCGCCGTAGATTTCGCTGCCTATGATGTAAGCCATGGGGTTGGTGGCGCCGTGGCGCTGGAACAGATCCTTGAGCCCCTGCTCGTGCAAGTCATCGGAGCGACCTTCGACACGGGTCACTTCCTCGGCAATGGTGCTGAGGCGATGGGCATTCGCACCGATCCGGTTGAGCAAGGGTATCGCCTCGGCAACGAGATGGGCCGCCTGTACCACTGCGGCACCCATTTCCTGCATGCCGGGATCGAAGCTTTTCTGCTCGTAGAGCCGGATCGTCTTCACCGTCTTGTGCATCATGTCGATCGCGTCATCCATCGACTGGATGAGATCCTTGATGTCGCCACGGTCGAAGGGGGTGATGAAACTCCGGCGAACCGCCAGCAAAACTTCGCGGGTGATCTCGTCGGCTTCATGCTCGAGCGCGACGATGCGATCGCAATGGCGATCGATGTCCGGTCCCCCGGCGAGCAAGGCATTCAGCGCTTCCGCTGCTCCCATGACTGTGCGCGAGTGCTGTGCGAAGAGATCAAAGAATCTATCCTCGCGGGGAAGAAGCTTGCGAAACAAAGCGATCATTATCGATGCATCCAACCGTCGATTGTCATAAAACTGTCATATTGTACCCGCGATCCCAAGGAAAGTTCCGAGGCGAAAGAAAACAAAGGCTTCCCCCAGCGGATTCAGGGCCGGGCTCGAACATCCTTTCGCCTTGCCTTGGCGTCGCTTTCATCCTACCTGACAGCAACGTCGAATCCGGACCCGAGATGCCGCACAAGGTCTTCGTCAACCGCCTGAAACTGACCGACTTTCGCAATTACGCGACGCTGGCGCTCGACCTCGACGCACGCCATGTCGTGCTGACCGGCGAGAACGGCGCAGGCAAGACGAACCTTATGGAAGCGGTCTCGTTCCTCTCCCCCGGCCGCGGCCTGCGCCGTGCGGCCTATGCCGACGTCGCGCGCGTTGGAGCGGCCGACGGCTTCTCGGTCTTTGCGGCAGTCGAGGGCATGGAAGGGCCCGTGGAAATCGGCACGGGCACCGCCGGCACCGAGGATGGCCAAGCGCGCCGCCTGCGGCTCAACGGCACGCCGGCCAAGACCGTGGATGAATTGACCGACCACCTGCGGGTGCTCTGGCTGACCCCGGCGATGGACGGCCTCTTCACCGGCCCGTCCGCCGATCGCCGGCGTTTTCTCGACCGGCTGGTGCTCTCGCTCGACCCCGAGCACGGTCGGCGCGCCAGCGAGTTCGAGCGCGCGATGCGCAGCCGCAATCGGCTGCTGACGGAGTTTCGGCCGGACCCTGCCTGGCTTTCGGCAATCGAGCGAGAAATGGCGGGGCTCGGGGTGTCCATGGCATTGGCGCGCCTCGAAATGCTGGGCCTGCTGACGGCGCTGGTCGAAAGAAGCCAGGTCGAGCGAAGTCAAAGCGAGGGTACATTTCCTTCCGCGACGCTGTCGCTGTCGGGCTTTCTCGACGACTTGCACGGCCTGCCGGCCTACGATCTCGAAGAGCGCTATCTGGCAATGCTGCTGGAAGGCCGCGGCCGCGATGCCGCGGCCGGCCGCACGCTTGATGGTCCGCATCGCAGCGATCTTCTCATTCGCCACCGGGAAAAGAACATGGAGGCCGAACGGTGTTCGACCGGCGAGCAGAAAGCGCTGCTGGTCGGCCTTGTGCTCGCCCATGCCCGTCTTGTCGGCGACATGACCGGCCATGCGCCCGTGTTGCTGCTCGACGAAATCGCTGCCCATCTCGACGAGGGGCGGCGGGCAGCACTCTTCGATCTCGTCGACGGCCTTGGTGGTCAGGCCTTCATGACCGGAACCGACCGGACCATGTTTGCAGCGCTTGGCGAACGCGGCCGCTTCCTGACCGTTGCCAACGGACAGGTTTCCGGGTGAGACTCGCGCTGCAAAGCATGCGGAGAAGAATCGGTCACGCCTGTGATTTTCGGTCGGTCCGTCCCTAAATCAACGTGATCCAACGGAAAGGTTCCCGAATGACGATCGACGCAAAGCTCGACACCGCGGAAATCGCCCGTTACGCGCGCCACATCGTCTTGCCGGAAGTGGGCGGCGCGGGACAGCAGAAGCTGAAGGCGGCGCGCGTTCTCGTCATCGGCGCAGGCGGCCTCGGCGCGCCCGTGCTCCAGTACCTCGCCGCGGCCGGTGTAGGAACACTCGGCGTCATCGACGACGATGTCGTGTCACTGTCGAACCTGCAGCGGCAGGTCATTCACGCAACCGCGGATATCGGTCGCCCTAAGGTCGAGAGCGCCGTGATGGCGATCAATGCGCTCAATCCCCACGTGACGGCCACGATGCATCACACGCGGCTCGAGGCCGGAAATGCCGAGGAAATCTTCCGCCACTACCATCTCGTCATCGATGGCTCTGATAATTTCGATACGCGTTATCTGGCGGCAGACACGGCCGAAGCGGTGCAGGTTCCGCTGGTCACCGGCGCCGTCGGCCGCTTCGACGGGTCGGTCACCGTGCTGAAGCCATTCGAAACCGATGTCGAGGGCCATCCGAACCCGTCCTATCGCGACCTCTTTCCCGCCCCTCCCCCGCCGGGCGTGGTTCCCTCCTGCGCCGAGGCCGGCGTGCTCGGCGCCTTGACCGGGGTTATCGGCACGCTGCAAGCAATGGAGGCGATCAAGCTCATTACCGGGATCGGCGTGCCTCTCGTTGGTCGGCTGCTGCTCTACGATGCGCTCGCGGCCGAGTTCAGCACGATCCGCTATCGTCGTGGCGCGGCTTGAGGACACCATGAAGGTGATTCGCATCGACCGTCGCTTCGATCGCATCGAAGAATTGCTGGCGCTGATCCTCGCATCCTTCGCCTATATGGATGGACGGATCGAGCCCCCTTCTTCGGCGCATGCGCTGACGGCGGAAACGCTCCGTCGAAAGACCGAAGACGAGATTGCCTTTGTCGCCCTCGCCGAGCGCGATCTCGTCGGCTGCGTGTTCTGCAAGCCGGAAGCGGATTGCCTCTACATCGGCAAGCTCGCCGTCGCGCCCTCGGCACAGCGCAGGGGCGCGGGGCGGCTGCTTCTCGCCGCGGCGGAAGAAACGGCGCGCGAATTGAAACTTCCCGCGCTCCGGCTGCAGACACGCATCGAGCTTTCCGAGAATCACGCGACTTTCGCGGCTTGGGGTTTCGCCGAGACCGGCCGTTCGGCCCATCCCGGCTTCACCCGTCCGACGTCGATCGAAATGCGGAAGGTGCTTTAAAGACGCGCAGCGAGCGAAGGAGCCATGCGGCAGTGTTTCGACGCAAAACGAAGAGCCCCTCCCCAACCCCTCCCACAGGTGGGAGGGGCTTCCCCGCGGCAGCCTCCGCACTGAAATGAACCGTTGCCGCTTGTGGAGACGCAGCACTGGGCGCGAGCAAGCCCCTCGCCCTTGTGGGGAGGGGTGGGGGAGGGGTATCCGGACAGAAATGCCGCTCTAATCCCGCCCCGGCAATACGCGGTCCGGCGGGCGGTGGCCGTCGAAGAAGGTGCGGATGTTGATCACCACTTTTTCACCCATGTCGATACGGCCTTCGAGCGTCGCGGAGCTCATGTGCGGCAGCAGCACCACCTTGCCTTCGCCGGCGAGCTTGACGAGCTTGGGGCTGACCGCCGGCTCGTTTTCGAAAACATCGAGCCCGGCCCCGGCAATCTTGCCTTCCCTGATGCACTTGATCAGCGCCGTCTCGTCGATGATGCCGCCGCGCGCGGTGTTGACGATGTAGCTGTCCGGCCGCATCAGCGCGAGCCGGCGCGCCGACAGCAGATGGAAGGTCGCGGGTGTCGAGGGGCAGTTCACCGAGACGATGTCGACGCGCGCGAGCATCTGGTCGAGGCTGTCCCAGTAGGTCGCCTCGAGCATTTCCTCGGTCTCTGGCTTTACCCGGTGGCGGTTGTGGTAGTGGATCGACAGGCCGAAGGCCTTGGCGCGGCGGGCGACAGCGGTGCCGATCCGGCCCATGCCGACGATGCCGATACGCTTGCCGGCGATACGGCGGCCAAGCATCCAGGTTGGCGACCAGCCCGCCCATTCTCCCTTGCGATCGGTCAGGATCTGCGCACCCTCGGCGAGCCGCCGCGGCACCGCAAGGATGAGCGCCATGGTCATGTCGGCCGTGTCTTCGGTAAGCACATTCGGGGTGTTGGTGACGGTAATGCCCCTTCGAGCGGCCGCGTCGACATCGATGTTGTCGACCCCGTTCGAGAAGGCGGCAATCAGCCGCAACTGCGGCCCCGCCTGCTCGATGAGCGCGGCATCGATGCGGTCCGTCACCGTCGGCACGAGCACATCGACCCGCTTGACCGCGGCAACCAGCTCCGGCTGCGTGCGCGGCATGTCGTCGACATTCAGCTCTGCGTCGAAGAGTTCGCGCATGCGGGTTTCGACGACATCCGGCAGTTTGCGGGTGATGTAGACCGTTGGCTTCTTCTTGCTTGTCATCGCTATGCGCGGGCCTCGTTCACGGGTCCTTAACCAAGTTGGGTGATAGTTTCTCCCTGTAGTCGCAATTTCTACCAGACCCGGTGGCGAAGACAATTGAAAGTCACTGCCTGACACCGGATTTGCACCCCAAGCCGACGGGCCAGATCAAAGTGCGCCTCCAAGGCTTCACTGCTATCGGAACATGAGCTTCGTCATGCGTGATGTCGTTTCCAGCTTCTCGACCGTGTTGGTAGCCGCCTGCATCGGGATTGCCGTGATGACCTCCGGCGCCTTCGCCCAGGCGGCGAAAGGCGCGAGCGGCCTGCCGCTGCCGCGCTTCGTCAGCCTGAAGTCGAAGAGCGTCAACTTGCGAATCGGTCCAAGCCTCGATTACGCGGTGGCCTTCCGCTACCTCAAATCGGGCGTGCCGGTGGAAATCATCCAGGAATATGACAACTGGCGCCGCATCCGCGACGCGGACGGGACGGAGGGCTGGGTGAACCAGGCGCTGCTTTCCGGCGACCGGACTGCGCTTGCCGCCCCGTGGATGCGCGGCAAGGGCGAAGGCATATTCGTCAACCTCCGCCGAGATCCGCAAAGCACCGCGCCGATCATCGCGCGGATGGAACCGGGCGTCATGCTGCAGATCGGCGAGTGCAATGGCGACTGGTGCCACGCCGAGACGCAGGGCGTCGAAGGCTGGATCGCTCAAGGCGAGATCTGGGGCGCCTATCCGGGCGAAGCGTTCAAGTAAGCGGCGGCAAGCGAAAGCCCCTCATCCGCCTGCCGGCACCTTCTCCCCGCAGGCAGGGCGAAGGGACTCGCGGCGCCCGCTCAGCCCCACTCCCGCGTGCGTGGAGTGGGTTAGGGTGAGCGGCACGTCCCGTTTAGAAACGGGCTGAATCCTTTAGACGAGAGCGGCTTGCCTCGCTGCATTGGCAAGCGAGACCATCGGGCGCGGTCCGATCTGGCCGATCACGATGCCCGCGGCCAGGTTCCCGAGCCGGCTGCAATCTTCAAGCGAGCGACCGGCCGTATAGCCAAAGAGGAAGCCGGCGGCGTAGAGATCGCCGGCGCCGGTGGTGTCGACCACCTCCTCGATAACGCTCGCGCCGACGCGCACGCGCTCGGCGCCGCGCACGATGACGGAGCCTTCCTCGCTCAATGTCACGGCGGCCAATTTGCAGTCCCTCGCCAGACTGTCGAGCGCGAGATCGAAATCCTCCGTCTCGTAAAGCGCCAAGGCCTCCTGCCTGTTGGCAAAGACGATGTCCACGGTGCCGGAACGCATGAGGTCGAGGAACTCGTCGCGATAGCGATGGACGCAGAAGCTGTCCGAGAGCGTCATGGCCACTTCGCGGCCGTTGGCATGGGCGATTCGAGCCGCCTCGCGGATCGCATCCTTGGCGCGCGGCGGGTCCCACAGATAACCTTCGAAATAGGTGACCTTGGCCTGCGCGACCACATCCGCCTCGACGTCTTCGGGGCCGAGTTCGACACAGGCGCCGAGATAGGTGTTCATAGACCGCTCGCCGTCCTCCGTCACGAAGATCATCGAGCGTGCGGTCGGCGGCATAGTTTCGAGCGGCTTGGTCTGGAAATAGACGCCCTGCGCCCGGATATCGTGGGTGAAAATGTCACCGAGCTGGTCACTGGCGATCTTGCCAAAATAGGCCGCGCGCCCGCCAAAGCTCGCGACACCGGCCGCCGTGTTGCCGGCGCTGCCGCCGGATGCTTCAACCGCGGGGCCCATCCGCGAATAGAGCAGCTCGGCCCGATCCGCGTCGATGAGGTTCATCGCGCCCTTGATGATACCGTTCTCCACAAGAAAGCTGTCATCGCAGCGCGCAATGATATCGACGATCGCGTTGCCGATCGTCAGCACATCGTATTTTGTCATGAACTCCGTCCGGTTTCCTGAAATGACCGGTCTCCGTTAATACCGGTTTTCCGGCCATTTGGAAGCCACTAAGGCGCCGCGCGTCTTTTCAGACGCACAAAGCTCGCTGTAGAACTTCGGGACGCGATATGTTCCGCCCTTAAATCGGCTCCGATTTTAGGCACTGGAGGCGAAAATGCATGCGATCAGGCCGGCAGCGCCCCGGCGTCGTAGGCGGCAGCAAATTCCGCGCTCGGCGGAATGGGCTTGATGACATCGATCATGACGCCGTTTGGGTCGGCGGTGATGAAATGACGTTGGCCGAAGTCCTCGTCGCAAATCTGCTTGAGTATGGGAAGCCCTGCGGCCTGCGCCTCCGCATAGACCTGGTCGGGATCGTCGACCTCGAAGTTCAGGAGCAAGCCACGAACCGGCGCTCGCGATGCTTCCGGTATAGTTTCATGGCGATAGTCTAGAACGGCGAGGGTCACATGCTTGTCCTCTGTCGATTGGAGATGCATGTACCAGTCGCTCGTGAAAAGCGCCTCGAAGCGGAAGTGCCTCATATAGAAATCCGACGTCGCCTGAACGTCGTTCGTCATGATGACCGGGTAATAGCTCGTCGTTTTCATGCTTTTCCTCCTCAACTCTTTTTCATACAATCTGTCTGTATCTAATTAACATACAGGCTGCATGTATGCAACAAACTCGACGCTCGAACCGAGATCGATCCGACGCCACGCGAACCGCAATCCTCGACGCGGCCCGCGAGCTCTTTGTCGTCCGCGGATACGCGGACACCGCAACACCTGACGTCGTTGCCGCAGCGGGGCTGACGCGCGGCGCGCTCTATCACCACTTCGAGGACAAGAAGGCGTTGTTTCGGGCTGTCGTCGAGCGGGAGGCACGGGAGGTCGCCGCGGCTATCGAACAATCCGGCGACACCCGTCTCTCCCCGCGCGACGCGCTCGTCTCCGGGGCCGGCGCCTATTTCGACGCGATGGCGATACCGGGCAGAGTGCGCCTGCTGCTGCTCGACGGCCCTGCCGTTCTCGGAGCGAACGAGGCGGCGGCGATCGACGCGGCTCACGCGCGGCGCACGCTGGAGGACGGTCTGAAGGCCGCGATTGCGCCGCGCCGCGTCGACAGCGCGGTCCTGACCGCGACGGCAATCCTGCTTTCCGCTGCCTTCGATCGCGCCGCAGTCGAGATCGAGGGGGGCGCCGCCCGCGCGGTCTATATGAAAGCAATCACCGATCTGGTCGACCGCCTAATCGCGCCCTGAAATCTCCCCCGCCGCCGTGACATATCACCCGGCGACAGGCACGACCTGCGGCGGCAGCTCGACCAGTGGGGCAGGTATATCGCACGTTTTTTCCGGAAACTTGCAGAGGTCCGCGATGACACAGCGCTCGCATTCCGGCCGGCGCGCCTTGCAGACGTAGCGGCCGTGCAGGATCAGCCAATGGTGCGCGTGGTAAAGGTAGGCCTCCGGGATAACGCGCGAGAGATGCGCTTCCACTTCGTCCGGCGTCCTGCCCGGTGCCAGGCGAATGCGATTGGCGATGCGGAAGATATGGGTGTCGACGGCGATCGTCGGTTGGCCGAAAGCCATCGACAGAACGACATTGGCGGTCTTGCGCCCGACGCCCGGCAGGGTCACCAGCTCTTCCCGCGTGCGGGGTACTTCGCCGCCGAAATCGGCGATCAGTTTCTCCGAGAGCGCGATGACGTTTTTCGCCTTGTTGCGGTAGAGCCCGATCGTCTTGATATAGTCCCTGAGCTTTTCCTCGCCCAGCGCCAGCATCTTTTGCGGCGTATCGGCCACTGCAAAGAGCGCGCGTGTCGCCTTGTTGACGCCGGCATCGGTTGCCTGGGCCGAGAGCGCGACTGCCACCACCAGAGTGAACGGATTGACGTGTTCGAGTTCGCCCCTCGGTTCCGGGCGCTGCACGGAGAAACGGCGGAAAATCTCCTCGACCTCGGCAGCGCTGTAGGCACTGCGCTGCCGCGCCGGGACCAGGCGGACCGTCGCAGCATTCGATTTTGACGATTGTTTCGGCGATTTCGGCTTCACGTTTTTCATGCCGCATCTATAGTCATTGGTTATGACCGAAGGCAACGCCGAGACCTCCATCAACGACCAGACGATCTTTGCCGCCGAGCTTACGCCCTACCGTTCGCTTGGTCTCAGGGGATTCAAGGTCCTTCTGATGATCGCGGGCGCGATGAGCCTCGTGCACATATTCGTCTTCCTGGTCATCGGTGCATGGCCAATCGTCTTCTTTTTCGGCCTGGACTTCGTCCTGCTCTTCGGCGCCTTCTGGCTCAACTACCGTTCCGCACGGGCCCGGGAAGAGGTGAGCGTCTCGCGAACCGACGTGTCTGTGAGGAAATTCACCCCATCGGGGAGAATGACCGAGCATCGCTTCAATCCCTTCTGGGCGCGGTTCAGCATCAAGCGGCACCAGGAGATCGGCATCGTCTCGATGTGGATCATCGGCGGCGGTCGCCAGACCGATATTGGCTCCTTCCTCAATCGCGACGACCGCGAAACCTTCGCGCTGGCCTTTGCCCGTGCGCTCGCGACTGTCCGCCGGCGCTGATTCTTGAAACGACCGATGCTCAACAAGAATCGGGTGGTTATCCGCTCGCTACAGGCTTACCTGTAGGCTGACAGGAGGCGATCATGAACGTTGTTACATCCATTCCGACCGACATCACTCCCGAAGGCACCGATTACGATACGGTCAGCCGCGTGATCGAGATGCTGACGGAGGATTACCGCGATCAGCCGTCGCTTGAAACCGTCGCCCGACGCCTCGGCCAGTCGCCAACGCAATTGCAGAAGACCTTCACCCGCTGGGCAGGGCTTTCGCCCAAGGCCTTTCTCCAGGCGGTGACGCTCGATCACGCGAAACGCTTGCTGCGGCAGGAGGACATGCCGTTGCTGGAGACAAGCATCGAGGTGGGTCTGTCCGGTCCGAGCCGCCTGCACGATCTCTTCGTAACACATGAGGCAATGTCGCCCGGCGAATGGAAGGCGCGCGGCGCCGGGTTGACCATTCGCTATGGCTTCCATCCCTCGCCGTTCGGGACCGCGCTCGTGATGGTCACCGAGCGGGGCCTTGCCGGACTTGCCTTTGCCGATTCCGGCGAGGAGCGGTCGAGCTTCGACGACATGGCCCGGCGCTGGCCGAAGGCAAGCTATGTCGAGGACAGTGCGGCAACGGCGCGCTATGCCGCCCGCATCTTCGATCCCGAGCGCTGGTGCGCGGAGGAGCCGCTGCAGATCTTCCTGATCGGCTCGGACTTCCAGATCCGGGTGTGGCAGGCTCTCTTGAATATCCCGCTCGGAAAGGCGACCACCTATTCGAAAATCGCCGACGAGATCGGCCAGCCGACCGCGTCACGCGCCGTCGGCGCGGCCGTCGGACGCAACCCGATTTCCTTCGTCGTGCCCTGCCACCGCGCGCTCGGCAAGAGCGGCGATCTCACCGGCTACCACTGGGGCCTGACGCGCAAGCGGGCGATCCTCGGCTGGGAAGCGGGCAAGGGCTGACACAAAAAAAGGGACGCCGCGGCGTCCCTTTTACCCGATGCGAAGGCGCGTTAATGCGCGCTGGACATGTCACCCAGCACTTCCTTCGAAGCGACGGTGGAATCCGCATTCAGCTTGTAGACCATCGGAACACCGGTCGCGAGGTTGAGCTTGAGGATCTGTTCCTTGGTCAACTTGTCGAGCACCATGACGAGCGAGCGCAGCGAGTTGCCATGCGCGGCGATCAGCACCTTCTGGCCCGAAAGCACGCGCGGCAGGATGTCGGTAAGATAATAGGGCCAGACACGCGCGCCGGTGTCGCGCAGGCTCTCGCCGCCGGGCGGCGGGACGTCGTAGGAGCGGCGCCAGATATGCACTTGCTCTTCGCCCCATTTGGCACGCGCGTCGTCCTTGTTTAGGCCGGAAAGATCGCCGTAGTCACGCTCGTTCAGCGCCTGATCGCGAATGGTTTCAAGCGAGGACTGGCCGACGGCGTCGAGCACGAACTGGCAAGTGCGCTGGGCGCGGACAAGGGAAGAGGTAAAAGCAATGTCGAACTTGATGCCATATTCGGCGAGTGCCTTGCCGCCAGCCTTCGCTTCTTCGACGCCAAGTTCTGTCAGGTCCGGGTCGCGCCAGCCGGTGAACAGGTTCTTCAGGTTCCAATCGCTCTGGCCATGCCGAACGAGAACGAGGGTGCCGCTCATTTCAATTCCTCTTGAAAGATTTGAGTGTCAGTTGAGCCCGAGAACGTCGAGCATGGAATAGAAGCCGGGCTTCTGGCTGCGACCCCAAAGGGCGGCGGTGACCGCGCCACGCGCGAAGATCGAGCGATCCGTGGCGCTGTGGGAAAGGGTGATCTCTTCGCCCTCGCCCGCGATAATGACGGAATGTTCGCCGACGACGGAACCGCCGCGCAGCGTCGCAAAGCCAATCGCCCCTTCCGGGCGTGCCCCGGTGTGGCCGTCCCTCACCCGCACGGAATGGTCCGCAAGCGCGATGCCGCGGCCCTTGGCCGCCGCCTCTCCAAGCAGGAGCGCCGTGCCCGACGGCGCGTCGACCTTGTGCTTATGGTGCATTTCCAGGACTTCGATGTCCCAGTCCGCCGCCTTGAGCGCGCGTGCAGCCTGCTGCACCAGCACGCCAAGGAGATTGACGCCCAGGCTCATATTGCCCGACTTGATGACCCGCGCGTGCCGTGCCGCGGCGCGGATCTTTGCCTCGTCGTCAGCCGAGCAGCCGGTGGTACCGATGACGTGGACGATGCGTGCCTGCGCTGCCAGCCCGGCGAATTCGACCGTACCCGCCGGCGACGTGAAATCGAGAACGCCCTCCGCCTCTACGAATGCCTCGAGCGGCTTGTCGGTGATGGCGACACCGATCGGCCCGAGCCCGGCGAGTTCGCCGGCGTCACGCCCGAGAAACGGCGAACCCGGCCGCTCCACCGCGGCGTGCAGGCGCACGCCGGCCATGCCGTGAACGATCCGGATCAGTGTCTGGCCCATTCGGCCAGCCGCGCCGACCACCACGAGCTTCATGTCCGTTTCGCTCATCGTCGAATTCCCCTGATGCTATAGGATTGCGTCTTCCGCCGTCATGTCCGAGGCGCTGCCCTGAAGATTGTGCAGCCGAGCGTAGAGGCCGTCCGGACGCTGTGCAAGCTCCTCATGCGTGCCCTCTTCCACGACGCCGCCGTCCTTCATGACGATGATCTTGTCGGCATTGACGACGGTCGAAAGCCGGTGCGCAATGACGATGACCGTGCGGCCGCTCATCGCTTGATCGAGTGCCTTCTGAACCGCAGCCTCGGACTCGGTGTCGAGGGCGGAGGTTGCTTCGTCGAGAAGGAGGATCGGCGCATTGCGCACAAGTGCGCGGGCAATCGACAGCCGCTGCCGCTGGCCGCCCGACAGTGTCACGCCGTTTTCGCCGACCGGCGTGTCGTAGCCCTGCGGCTGCGCCAGGATGAAATCATGGGCATAGGCGAGTCGTGCCGCCTCCTCGATTTCCGCGTCCGTGGCGTCCGGCCGCCCATAGCGAATGTTGTCGCGGATCGAGCCTTCGAAGAGGTACGGTTGCTGCGAGACATAGGCAAGGCCGTTGCGCAGCGACTGCTTGGTGACTCCGGCGATATCCTGCCCGTCGATGAGGATCTGCCCTGACTTGGGGTCGTAAAAGCGCGGGATCAGGCTGATGATGGTCGACTTTCCGGCACCCGAAGGGCCGACCAGCGCGGTCGTCTTGCCGCCCTCGGCGCGGAAGCTCACGCCTTTGAGGATCTCGTCGCCGCTGCTGTAGGCGAAGCGCACGTCACGCAGCTCGATCGCCGCTTCGCCGAACTTGATTTCGGTTGCATTGGGACGGTCACGCTGATGCGGAACAGTGTCGAGAATCTCGTAGATCATGCGCGCGTTGACAGCCGCGCGCTCAAGCGAAACCTGCAGGCGCGCAAGACGCCGCGCAGGGTCATAGGCCATCAGAAGGGCGGTGACAAAGGCGAAGAAAGCGCCCGGCGGAACGTTGCTGTAGATAGTGCGGAAGGCCGAGTAAGCGAGCACCGACGATATCGCCAGGCCGGCGAAGGTTTCCGTCATCGGCGCGGTGCGTTCGCTGAGCCGTGCGATGCGGTTTGCCCGGTTTTCCGCCCGGTCGATGATCGTCTCGACCTTGCGGCGCAGTTCGTTTTCCATCGTGAAAGCCTTGACGATGGAAATGCCCTGGATCGTTTCCTGCATGGCGCCAAGGACGCGGCTGTTGACCTCGACGGCCTCGCGTGTCGCCAGGCGCAGGCGCTTCGAGATATAACGCAGGCCGAGAAGCAGCGGCGGCGCGACGAAGAAGACAATGAGCGAGAGCAGCCAGTCCTTGCTGAACATGACCCCGATGAGCCCGATCAGGGTCAGAAAATCGCGCGCGATCGACGTCACCGTCATGTTGAGCACGTCGCGTATGCCGCTAACATTCTGGCTGATCTTGGCGGCAAGCTGCGCTGAGCGCATGTCATGGAAATAACCGACGCTCAGCGCCATCAGATGGGCGTAAAGTCGGCGCTGATAGCGGGCGACGATATTGTTGCCGATCTTCGAGAGCGCGACCGCCTGTCCGTAGGTCGCGAGACCGCGAAGCACGAAGGCCGCGAAGATGGCGGCACAGATCCACAGCACGATATCGGCGCGCCTGTTGGCAAAGGCCTCGTTGATCACGGATTCCATGATCCAGGCCGTGAAGCCGGTCGTCGCCGCCACGACCGCCAGGCAGGCGATGGCAAAGGCATAACCCCGGATGTGGTCGCGGCCGTTTTCGGCAATGACGCGCCTCAGGATTCCGGTAATCGTGTCGGAATCGACTGCGCGCTGTTTTCTATTCTTGGCGTCCAATAAGCCCGTCTTCCCTGAGCTCGCTCTAGATCACGATGATTTTAGGTCGAATCGACCTAAAATCATGAACGTGATCGATTCCAATAAGTTAGAGCGGGATGCGGGCGGAAAACCGCGCACACTTTTCCTCATCCCGCTCCAGCGTTCCGTGTACCGGCATCGCCTGTCCGGGGCTCTATAGTGCTTTGATGCCGTTTTGGCGAGTCTTTGCGAACATGGGCCGGTCAGCTTCTCCAGCGCCGTCCCTCCATTGCAACACCAAAATCTCTCGGCGTGCGCGCGAAGGCCGCGAGACCGGAAAGTGCCGCCATCGGATGGACGACGGCGAAAGTCGGGATCGTTCGCATCAATGCGGAATGCGGCGCCTTGTCCTCGAAGGCTGCGCGAAATTCCGGCCGCATCAAAGCCGGCAATATCTTCTGCGAGATGCCGCCCGCCAGGAACACGCCGCCGCGTGCCATGAAGATCAGCGCCATGTCGCCGGCAACCCGACCAAGATAGGTGCTGAAGAGCGATACCGTCTCAATGGCCACCGGATCCGAGCCGGAAAGCGCGCTGGTCGTCACCGCCGCCTGGTCGGCGAGCACCGGCTCCTCGCCATTGGCGGCGCAGACGGCGCGGTAAAGGTTCATGATGCCGCGGCCGCACAGGATCTGCTCGCCGGCCATGCGGCCTTCGATCGGCTCCAGGAACGGCCAGATCCGGAAATCGCGCTCGGTGCGTGGACCGATATCGACATGGCCACCCTCGCCGGGCACGGGAATCCAGGTGTGCTGCGCGAAAACCAGGCCGGCGACGCCGAGGCCCGTTCCGGGACCGAGCACGACGCGCGATGTCGACGGGCGGACGCTGCCGCCGCCGATCTGGACGAGATCCTCGTCAGCGGGTGTGGCGACCGCGAGCGCCTGCGCCTCGAAGTCGTTGATGATCAGCACGTCGGCGAGACCAAGGCTCGCCAGCATGTCCTTCGGCCGAATCACCCAGCCGGCATTCGTCAGCGGAATTTCGTCGCCCTTGATCGGGCCTGCGACCGCAAGGATCGCAGAGCGCGGCTGAACGGACGTCTTGTCGAGGATGCACTTCTGCATCGCCTCCTCGATCGTCGCGAAATCGCCCGTCTTGATCGGCGGCAGTTGCTTCGGTTCGGCATAGGTATCGATCAGCAGCGCGAAACGCGCGTTCGTTCCACCGATGTCGCCGATCAATATCGGAAAGGGAAAGCCGTGGTCACTCGCACTGAGCATTGCAAAATCCGTCCTGATCGCGGTCATGGAAACTTCGAGACTGTGTATCAGTTGCGCCGGAAGGCGATCAACTCTTCCGCCGTGGCGCGGTTCAGCGCCATCGGGATGTCGTAGACGATCGCTAGGCGCATCAGTGCCTTGACGTCGACATCATGCGGCATGGCGGTCAGCGGATCGACGAAAAAGATGAGGAAATCCACGTCGCCGGTGGCGATCATCGCGCCGATCTGCTGGTCGCCGCCGAGCGGTCCGCTCTTGAGGCGCGTGATATCGAGCCCGGGACAGGCCTCGAGAACGCGGCCTCCGGTCGTGCCCGTGGCGACGATCTTCCACTTGGACAACACCGTCTCGTTTGCCTTGGCAAAGGCGGCGAGATCATCCTTCTTCTGATCGTGGGCAATCAGGGCAAGACATTTGCGATCGGCCATGCAGCCTCCCCAGCGTCGATCTTAAATCGATTTGAACGCCCTATACATGAGCCTCGCGCAATTGGGAAGGCAGCAGGGCCGGCGGAAGCCGGCCTGTCGAGCGCGCGCTTCCGCAGGTTATTGCAACGCCGGACGCGGCAGGGGTACCGGAATGTTTCCCAACGGCGCCGCGGCCGCGGCACCGATGACGGCTTCGATGCTCGTCGCGGCGGCGGGAACGGCGGTCGCGGAGCGATAGGCCGTGCCGTAGGTCACTTCCTGCTCGGAAGCCGGTGCAGGACCGTCGAGTACCAGGGCGCAGGCCTTCGGCAGATCCGAAAGCTTCGCAAATTTCGGCTTCATGGGCTTTTCCGGCTTCTTCTTCGGCTTTGCCCATGGCTCGTCGGTGAACCACCAGGCGAGCGACTTGTCGCAGCCGTCACCCGCCGGAACGCGCGCCTGGCCCTTGCAGCCGACGGAGCCCTCCGGGCACTTGATGCGAATGTGGAAATGATAGTCGTGACCGTAGATCGGCCGGACCTTGCCGAGCGCCGAACGATCGCCCTTCCAGGTGTCGCATAACTTCTTCTTGATCGCCGGATTGACGAAGACGCGCTCCACCTGGGGATAGCTTGCCGCCATCATGATCAACCGCGCGTGAGCGGGGGTCCATATGGACGGATCGACTGTCAGGAACTTGTTCTTCTGCAGCATCGAGGTCGCGGAAATCGATTCGCGCTCCTCAAGGCTCAGCGTCCTTTGCGGCATTGGTGTCAGCCAGATGTCGGCGTCGAGGCCGATCTGGTGCGATGCGTGACCGGAGGTCATCGGGCCGCCGCGCGGCTGTGATATGTCGCCAAGCAAGAGGCCTGGCCAGCCGATCTTCTCCGCTGCATCGTGCGAGAAGCGCTCGATCAGCGCGATCATTTCCGGGTGGCCCCAGCGTCGATTGCGCGAAAGACGCATTGCCTGCCAGGTCGGTCCGTCCGTCGGGATCGCGACACCGCCCGCCAGGCAACCCTTCGCATAGAAGCCGAGGGACGAAGGCGCCATCGCCGCCGGCAATGCCTTGGCGCCAAAGAGTTCCTTCGCAGGCGTTCCATCAGCCGAAGCCGCGTCAGTGGCCAGAAGGCTCGCCCCCACGATCAAGCCTAAAATTGCCGAACCGCAGCGTCGAATGGCAGCAGCTATTTCAAATCCCATTCCAGTCCCCCGATCGGCGGCAGCACCGGTATCCCACGCGGTCTGCCTTCACCCCTATTTCGAATCACCGCACTCGCCGAGCCTACAGCGCCGCGCGTCTGACGCGCAAAGATCGCCGCAGCACTTAGAGTCGCCGCAGCACTTAGAATTGCTGCATGATTTTGTCCTCAAATCGATTCCGATTTAAGGAATCATGCAGTGGCGGATCACCCGGATGTGACTCAAAAATTTCGCCTGATTTTGGGCAAGTCCTGTCAATTGCCCCGATTTCGCCTATTCTGGCTCGAAAGATCATCGAATGATAAGGGAAGCAACTGGATGCTGGAATTGAGCGGTATTGTGAAGACGAAACTGGCGACCGCACTTCTGGCAATGCCCCTACTCTTACCGCTCGGCTCGGTCGGCGCGCGTGCCCAGGAACAGCCCACCTGGCACCATGGCCTTTCGCTCGTCGGCGAGCTCAAATATCCGCCGGGCTTCGAACGTTTCGACTATGTGAAACCCGATGCCCCGAAAGGCGGCGACGTCCGGCTCTCGCAGACGGGAACCTTCGACACATTCAATCCGCTGCTCGAAAAGGGCGAGGCGGCCGTTGGCCTGTCGCTCGTCTTCGACACGCTGTTGAAGCCCGCCGATGATGAAATTTCAACCGCCTATGGCCTGATTGCCGAGAGCGTTTCGTTTCCGGACGACATCTCTTCCGCCACATTCCGCTTGAGAAAGGAAGCGAAGTGGTCGGACGGCAAACCGGTGACACCGGAAGACGTGATCTTCAGCTTCGAGAAGGGCAAGGAGCTCAATCCGCTTTACCAGAGCTATTACAAGCACGTCGTCGGAGCTGAAAAGACCGGCGAGCAGGAAGTCACATTCCGCTTCGACGAGAAGAACAATCGCGAACTGCCGCACATTCTCGGCCAGCTCCTGATTGTCCCGAAGCACTGGTGGGAAGCGCCCGGTCCGGACGGCAAGCCGCGCGACATCACGCGCACGACGCTGGAGCCGGTGATCGGCTCGGGGCCCTACCGAATCGCTTCGTTTTCGGCCGGATCGCAGATCCGTTACGAACGGAGGGATGACTATTGGGGTGCAAACCTCAACGTCAATGTCGGGCAGAACAATTTCGGCTCCATCACCTACACCTTCTTCGGTGACAGCGGCGTCGAATTCGAGGCCTTCCGGGCCGGCGACATCGATTTCTGGCGCGAGACCCAGGCGCGCCGGTGGGCGACCGGCTATGACTTTCCGGCCGTCAAGGAGGGACACGTAAAACGCGAGCAGGTACCATTCAGGGCGACCGGCGTGATGCAGGCGCTGGTGCCGAACATGCGCCGCAAGCCGTTCGATGACGAGCGTGTGCGCGAGGCCCTCAACTATGCGCTCGACTTCGAGGAATTGAATCGCACCGTCTTCTTCGATCAATACACGCGTGTGAACAGCTATTTTTTCCTGACGGAACTGGCCTCCACCGGCCTGCCGGAGGGTCTCGAGCTCGAAATCCTGAACGAGGTCAAGGACCAGGTTCCGCCCGAGGTCTTCACCACGCCCTATGCGAACCCGGTCGGCGGCACGCCGCAGAACGCGCGAGACAACCTGCGCAAGGCGATCGGGCTCCTGAAGGAGGCCGGCTTCGAGCTCAAAGGCAGCCGCATGGTCAATACGGCGACCGGCAGGCCGTTTTCCTTCGAGATTCTCTTGAGCAGTCCGATGCTGGAGCGGGTGGTGCTGCCCTACGCGCAGAACCTCAAGCGGATCGGCATCGAGGCGAGTGTGCGTACCGTCGACCCGTCGCAATATACCAACCGCGAGCGGGCCTTCGACTATGACATGACCTGGGAAGTCTGGGGGCAGACCTTGAGCCCGGGAAACGAACAGGAGGACTTCTGGGGGTCGAAATCGGCGTCACGCCAGGGTTCGAGAAATTATGCCGGTATCTCCGATCCGGGCGTCGACGCCCTGATCAATCGCGTCATATTCGCCAAGGATCGAGAGACGCTCGTTGCCGCCACGAAGGCGCTCGACCGGGTGCTGCTCGCCCACCATTATGTCGTGCCGCTCTACTACCCGAAGGCAGCAAATATCGCCTATCGCGATACGGTCGGCAGGCCGCCGGAATTGCCGAAATACGCGATCGGCTTTCCGGACATCTGGTGGTGGTCGGCCGCCGCCAACCAATGAAACCCTTGCGCTCGAGCTGGCTCTCGATTCCAAATGTAAAGAGCGAATCACTTAAATACGGCAGTGGCCGGGGCCGAAAGGCACGGCAAGGAGTATCAGGCATTGAGACGAAATAGACGGCAACCCGAAGCACCGCGGATCGACGCGATCGGCGGCAACACGATGCCGAGGTTCGCCTGATGGGTGCCTATATCCTGCGTCGGCTGCTCCTGATGATCCCGACGATCGTCGGGATCATGGCCATCTCCTTCGCCGTCGTGCAGTTCGCGCCGGGCGGTCCGGTGGAGCAGGTAATTTCGGAGCTGACGAACGCGGCCGGATCGGACCGGCTCACCGGCGGCGGCGGCGATCTGCTCCAGGGTGGCGGCGACGAGGGCGGCCGATATCGCGGGGCGCAGGGCCTCGATCCCGAATTCATCGCAAAGCTCGAGAAGCAGTTCGGCTTCGACAAGCCGCCGCTCGAGCGCTTCCTGTCGATGATGTGGAACTATGCCCGCTTCGATTTCGGCGAAAGCTTCTTCCGCAATACGTCCGTCGTCGACCTCATCATCGACAAGATGCCGGTCTCCATCTCGCTCGGCCTCTGGATCCTCATCTTTTCCTATGCCATCTCGATCCCGCTCGGCATCAGGAAAGCCGTCACCGACGGGTCCACCTTCGATGTCTGGACATCCGGCATCATCATTGTCGGCTATGCCGTACCGGGTTTCCTGTTCGCCATCCTCCTGATTGTGGTTTTCGCCGGCGGATCCTTCTTCGACTGGTTCCCGCTGCGCGGGCTCGTCTCGGACAATTTTTATGAACTCCCCTGGTGGCAGAAGATCCTCGACTACTTCTGGCACATGACGCTGCCGCTCATCACGCTGCTGCTTTCGGCCTTCGCGACGACGACGCTGCTCACCAAGAACTCCTTCATCGACGAGATCAAGAAGCAGTATGTCACGACAGCGCGCGCCAAGGGCTTGAGCGAGCGGCGGGTGCTTTACGGTCACGTCTTCCGCAACGCCATGCTGATCGTCATCGCCGGCTTTCCCGGCGCGTTCATCTCCGCCTTCTTCACAGGCTCGCTGTTGATCGAATACATCTTCTCCCTCGATGGACTCGGCCGGCTCGGCTACGACGCCGTCGTCAAACGCGACTATCCGATCGTCTTTGCGACGCTCTACATCTTCTCGCTGATGGGCCTCTTCGTCGGTCTGATCTCCGACCTGATCTACACCTGGGTCGACCCGCGCATCGACTTCGAACGGAGGGACGTCTGATGAGCGTGGTCTCGGCATATTCCGGCGCGCCGGAAAAGGGGTGGTTGACGCCGATCGGGCGGCGGCGCTGGCAGAATTTCAAGGCCAACCGCCGCGGCTACTGGTCGTTGTGGATCTTTCTCGTGCTCTTCGGCCTCAGTCTGTTTGCGGAATTCATCGCCAACGACAAACCGATCATCGCCTCTTACAAGGGCGAGATTCTGTTTCCGGTTGTGTTCAACTATCCCGAGGAGAAGTTCGGCGGATTTCTTGCCGAAACGGACTACCGATCGGACTTCATTCGAGACGAGATTCAGGCCAATGGCTGGATGATCTGGCCGCCGATCCGCTATTCCTACCAGACGGTCAACTCGAATATTCCCCATTCGGCGCCGACGCCGCCTTTCTGGCTGATGAGCAAGGAGGAGCGCTGCTCCGCCTACCCGCAAGGTGCGGCGGATCCGGGCTGCACGCTCGGCAACCTCAACTGGCTCGGCACCGACGACCAGGCGCGCGACGTGATGGCGCGGATGATCTACGGCTTCCGCATCTCCGTCCTCTTCGGTCTACTGCTGACAATCGCGTCGGCCGTGATCGGAGTTTCGGCGGGGGCGATCCAAGGCTATTTCGGCGGATGGACCGACCTGCTTCTTCAGCGCTTCATCGAGATCTGGTCGTCGATGCCGGTGCTCTACATCCTGCTGATCATCGCCGCCATCCTGCCGCCTGGCTTCTTCATCCTGCTCGGCATCATGCTGCTCTTCTCCTGGGTCGGCTTCGTCGCCGTCGTGCGGGCCGAATTCCTGAGAGCCCGCAATTTCGAATATGTGAACGCCGCACGCGCCCTCGGCGTCGGCAATGGCACCATCATGTACCGGCACCTGCTTCCGAATGCGATGGTCGCCACCCTCACCTTCCTGCCCTTCATCCTTTCCGGCTCGATCACGACGCTGACCTCGCTCGATTTCCTGGGCTTCGGCATGCCGCCGGGTTCGCCCTCGCTCGGCGAAATGATCGCACAGGGCAAATCCAACCTGCAGGCGCCGTGGCTGGGGCTGACGGCCTTCTCGGCCATGTCGGTCATGCTTTCGCTCTTGATCTTCGTCGGCGAAGCGACGCGCGACGCCTTCGATCCACGAAAGACGTTCCGGTGAGCGCGACGATGACAGAGCCCCTCCTTTCCGTGCGCGATCTCTCCGTCGCCTTCCATCAGGGCGGCGAGACATCGGTCGCGGTCGATCATATTTCCTTCGACATCAAGCGCGGCGAGACGGTCGCACTCGTCGGCGAATCGGGCTCGGGCAAGTCGGTGTCGGCAAATTCGATCCTGAAGCTGCTGCCCTACCCGGCCGCAAGCCACCCGAGCGGCGAGATCTTCTTCAACGGCAAGGATCTCCTGAAGGCGAGCGACGCGGAGCTGAGGCATGTCCGCGGCAACGACATCACGATGATCTTCCAGGAGCCGATGACGTCGCTGAACCCGCTGCACACGATCGAGCAGCAGATCGGCGAGATTCTCGACCTGCACCAGGGCATCAAGGGCGCCGTCGCACGGGCGAAAACGCTGGAGCTCCTGAACCAGGTGGGCATCCGCGAAGCGGAAAAGCGCCTCGGCGCCTATCCGCACCAGCTTTCCGGCGGCCAGCGCCAGCGCGTCATGATCGCCATGGCGCTCGCCAACCGGCCGGAACTCCTGATCGCCGACGAGCCGACGACGGCGCTCGACGTGACCGTGCAGGCGCAGATCCTGGAACTTCTGAAGTCGCTCAAGGATGAGCACGGCATGTCCATGCTCTTCATCACCCATGACCTCGGGATCGTCCGCAAGATCGCCGACCGGGTCTGCGTCATGACCAAGGGCAAGATCGTCGAGACCGGCCCGACGGCGGAAATATTCGCCAACCCGCAGCACGCCTATACGCGGCATCTGCTCGCCTCCGAGCCCAAGGGCGAGCCTCCGCCCTCTGACGCCTCGAAGCCGATCGTCATCGAGGCCAGGGACGTGAAGGTCTGGTTCCCGATCAAGGCAGGCTTCATGCGCCGTGTCGTCGATCATGTCAAAGCCGTGGACGGCGTCGACCTGACGCTTCGCGCCGGCCAGACGCTCGGCGTCGTCGGCGAGTCCGGCTCGGGCAAGACGACGCTGGGTCTCGCGCTGACGCGCCTCATCTCGTCCAAGGGGCGCATCGCCTTTGTCGGCAAGGACATCGACGCCTACAGCTTCAGCGAAATGCGGCCGCTCAGAAACCGGATGCAGGTGGTCTTCCAGGATCCCTATGGTTCGCTGAGCCCGCGCATGTCGATCGCCGACATCATCGGCGAAGGACTGAAGATCCACGAAAACGCCCTTTCCGGCGAGGAACGCGACGCGCGCGTGGCGGCCGCCCTTCAGGAGGTCGGGCTCGATCCGGCGACCCGCTGGCGCTATCCGCACGAATTTTCCGGCGGCCAGCGACAGCGCATCGCAATTGCCCGCGCCATGGTGCTGAAGCCGCAATTCGTCATGCTCGACGAGCCGACATCGGCGCTCGACATGAGCGTTCAGGCGCAGGTGGTCGACCTGCTCCGCGATCTCCAGCGCAAGCACAATCTCGCCTATCTGTTCATCAGCCACGATCTCAAGGTCGTGCGTGCGCTTGCCAACGAGATGATCGTCATGCGGCTCGGCAAGGTGGTCGAACAGGGACCGGCGGAGCGCATCTTCGAGGCACCGGGCGAAGACTACACCAAGGCTTTGATGGCTGCCGCCTTCAATCTCGAAGCCGTCAATCTTTCCGCCATACGTCAATAGAGTTCCGAGAATGCCCGCCAAGAGTCCCGTCATCGTCGACCTGAAATTCATTCCTGAGGAAGTAGAGGCCGCTCTCGGTGGCGCGTTTCCCGATCGCGAAGTGATCAATCGCGCGGATCCGGCGCAAAAGGATCGCGATCTCTCCGGCATCGACTACGCCGTGGTCTGGAAATCGGCCCCGGATCTCTTTTCGCGCGCGCCCGACCTGAAGGTGGTGTTTTCCGGCGGCGCTGGCGTCGACCACGTCCTGACGCTGCCGGGCTTGCCGAACGTCCCGCTCGTGCGCTTCGTCGACCGGACATTGACCACACGCATGAGCGAATGGGTGGTGATGCAGTGCCTCCTGCACCTGCGCCAGCATCGCGCCTACGAGGCCCTGGCGCAGAAGCGGGAGTGGCGAGACCTCATCCAGCCGGAGGCTGCCGACGTCACGGTCGGGATCATGGGCATGGGCGTGCTTGGCCAGGACGCGGCCCGCAAGCTCGCGACGATGGGGTTCAAGGTCGTCGGCTGGTCGCGGACGAAGCGGGCGATGGAGGGCATGGACACCTACGGCGCCGCCGACCTCGACGCCTTCCTTGCCCGCACGGACTTTCTCGTCGGCCTGCTGCCGCTGACAGCGGAAACCAAAGGCATCTTCAACGCCGACCTGTTCGCAAAACTCAGCCGCAAGGGGCCGCTTGGCGCCCCGGTGTTCATCAATGCCGGACGCGGCGGCAGCCAGGTGGAGGCCGATATCCTGGAATGCCTCGATTCCGGCGTGCTTGCGGCGGCGTCGCTCGACGTCTTCGAGGAGGAGCCCCTCTCACCGGACAGCCGCTTCTGGACCATGCCCAACGTCTATGTGACACCGCATGTCGCCGCCTCCTCCGACGTCAGGGCACTCTTTGCCCATGTCGAAGAGCAGATCGCCCGGTTCGAAAGCGGCCTGCCGCTGGAGCATGTGGTCGATAGATTAGCCGGCTACTGATAGGGCGCAGCGAGGGTTTGACGCTGCGGATTGCCCCCTCACCCTAGCCATTTCCCCGCAAGCGGGGCGAAGGGACTTGTCCCCGCTCGCCACGCCGACAGAGGAAGCCGAGGGAGCGCGGCATCCCCTTCTCCCCGCCTTCGGGGAGAAGGTGCCGGTAGGCGGATGAGGGGCAACCAAGTTTTCAAAAACACCCGACGGTCCCGCTCTACGGCCGGCGGTAGCCGGTTGGCTGGTCGTAGAGCCAGCCAATGCGGCGGATGGCGTCTTCCAGTCCCTCGCGGGCGACCGTCATGGTATGGCCGTTGGCGTGAACCAGCGTCTTCTCGTCCTCCATGATCGCCACATGGCCCTTCCAGAAGACAAGGTCACCGCGAAGGAGCTCCTCGCGGCTGATAGCGCGGCCAAGCCCACGCGCCTGCATGTCGGAGTCGCGCGGCGCATCACTTCCCACCATCTGCATCGATAGCTGCACGAGGCCGGAGCAATCGATGCCGAAGCCGGACCGGCCGCCCCAGAGATAAGGGGTTTCCAGAAAGCGTGTCGCCACACTCACATAGTCGCCCGCGAGTGCCTCGTTGGCCGGGACGCAATGATTGGCGATGACGGCCAATCCGCTGTCCAAGAGGAAGTATCGCGTCCCACGGGTTTCGGCTTCGCCGACAACATGCACGCGGCTCCCCATGGAAAGGGCGAAGGCCTGTGGAAAGCGCAGATCGGCGCCGCGATAGACGAATGTACGCGGCACCGCAACGAAGTGGGTCGCCGGCGCATTTGAAGAACTCAGCGCTGCCTCGGGCACATAGCCGACATAGCCGTCGAGATCGGCCTTGACCCATGCCCAGCCGCCCGCAACGTCCAACACACGCGCGGTCTCCCCGTAAAGCAATTCGGTGTCGGTCCCGCACGCGAGATCGGGCCTTCTCCGCAGCGGGGTCACGGAAACGGAGATGGTCGCGGGCGTGCCTTCGACATAGCGCGGCGCTTCGACAACGCCGCGCAGTCGCTCCTCTGCAAGATCCTCACGATAGGCATTGAGGCGGCGGTCAGGCAATTGCGACATGGGCAGACTCACAAGGACAATGTTCGACCCTGATTGATGATCAGATCGCCGAACTTTTCAAGATAAAGTGCACCTTCGACCGTACGTTTGATGACAACGTTGCGGCGGTCGCGCTCGTCGCGTACCCGGTCGACGAGGCCGAGCGCGCCCATGGTATCGAGCGCGCGGGTGATAACCGGCTTCGTCACACCGAGCGTCGCGGCAAGCCCTCGGACCGTGTGCGGGGGCGGAACGAGGTAGATCTGCAAGAGGATAGCCATCTGGCGCAGCGTCAGGTCGCGGCTATCGACCCGGACCTGTTCGAGCGTCACCGAATGCCAGAGCCCCAAAGCTTGGGAGGGCGTAAGCTCGACCGGCAAGGGAAACTCCTGCTTAAACCACGTTCCGGGAAAATAGCCGTTCGATCGTTACGCAAGCGTTTCTTTTGTCGCGTGATTGTGGGGGCCCTTATCCGCCTGCCGGCACCTTCTCCCATTTTGATGGAGAGAAGGTTGCGGCAGCGGGACGAGGGGCAGAGACTGATGAGAGGCTACCCTGCGATGCGGCCGATATGATGATAAAGCGCCCGGATCGCCTGTGCCTCGCCGCCGATGGGAGAATGGGGGCGCTCGGCCTGTGCCCAGCCGAAAATGTCGAAGTGCACCCAGCTCTTCGCGCTCGTCACGAAGCGCTTGAGGAAGAGTGCCGCCGCGATCGATCCGGCCATGCCGCCCGCGGGTGCGTTGGTGAGATCGGCGATGCGGGCGGAGACATCCTTGTCGTAGCCCATATGGAGCGGCATCCGCCACATCGGATCATCGACCGCAAGGCTTGCCTCGGCGAGATCATTGGCAAGCGTGGCATCGTCGGTGAAGAACGGCGGCAGATCGGGACCGAGCGCGACGCGGGCAGCGCCCGTCAGCGTCGCCATGTCGATGATGAGGTCGGTTTGCTCCTCGTCGGCATAGGCGAGCGCATCGGCGAGAATCAGCCGGCCCTCGGCGTCGGTATTGTCGATCTGCACCGTCAGGCCCTTTCGGCTCCGGTAGATGTCGCCCGGACGGAAGGCGTTTGACGAAATCGAGTTTTCGACCACCGGAACGATGACGCGCAGATCGACCTTCAGCTTGGCGTCCATGATCATCAGCGCGAGGCCCATGACGTTGGCGGCACCGCCCATGTCCTTCTTCATGAGCAGCATCGAGGAGGCCGGCTTGATGTCGAGCCCCCCGGTGTCGAAGCAGACGCCCTTGCCGACGAGCGTCACGCGCCGGTGACCCTTCTTGCCCCAACGCATCTCGAGAAGCCGCGGCGCCTCGGCGCTGGCCCGGCCGACCGTGTGGACCAGCGGGAAATTCTGCGCCAGCAGCGCCTCGCCCGATATCACCGAGACGTCGGCCTTGTAGTGGCTGGCAAGCGCCCGGAACGCTGCCTCCAGCGCCTCCGGCCCCATGTCGTTGGTCGGCGTGTTGATGAGGTCGCGCGCCAGAAAGACCCCGGCGAGTTGCCGCTTGATATCGGTCGCATCGGCGTCGGCAGGGATGAGCAGTGTCGGCGCCTCCGCCTTGGCGGACTTGTAGCGCTCGAAGCGATAGGAACCGAGGCCGTAGCCGAGAGCCAGGCGGTTGGCGGTCAACGGCGCCGTTTCGATATGCCACTTGCCGGCAGGCAGCGCGCGGGCGAGTTTTCCCGCCAGGAACGGGGCTTCCGAGGGATTGGCGCCGAGGCCGAACAGCGCGCCGCCGAGATGACCGTCGGATGACGGAATGAGAAGGACGGCGCCGGACTCCGCCTTGAACCCCGCCTTCTTAGCCCAGTCGAGCGCAATCGGATCGATGCTCCCCGTTTCGATATGCGCCGGCGTCACCGCGAAGATCGGCAGCGTCTTGCCGGTGCTGGTGTTGAACGGCGACGGCCGCTCGATGAACTGATAGGGAGCCATGGAAGTCCTCGACTGACAGAAACGGATTGCGCGATTAACGCTCCGTTAGGGTTAACAGATTATTGCTGGAGTGAAAGTTGCGCCGCTGATGTTGGGAGTTCCGGTGCGAACGCATGCTGGGGGCACCACTCATGACCGCTGAAGCCACTTCCCTACTCCCTCGTCTCGTTCAGGGTACAGCCGTCGCGCTTGTCGCGCTGTCGCTTGCCGGCTGCGCCGGCCAACAGAAGAAGGAGCTCACCACCGGCTCGATCCCGACGCTCTCGAAACCCGTGCAGTCGATGAACGCAACCGAACTGTCGCAGGCGGCAGAGAGCATAGGACAGGCCTATGAGCGCAATCCCAAGGATCGCGAGGCGGGCCTCAACTACGCCAACCTGTTGCGCATGACCGGCCGCAACGAGCAGGCACTTGCTGTCATGCAGCAGGTGGCGATCAACCATCCTTCGGACCGCGAGGTTCTGGGTGCCTACGGCAAGGCGCAGGCCGCAGCCGGCCAGCTCGAACAGGCATTGGCGACGATCAGCCGGGCGCAAACGCCAGACCGTCCGGATTGGAAGCTGAAATCCGCGGAGGGTGCCGTCCTCGACCAGCTCGGCCGGTCGTCGGAAGCGCGCCTCAGGTACCGCGAGGCCCTCGATCTTCGCCCCAACGAGCCCTCCGTGCTCTCCAATCTCGGCATGTCCTATCTGCTGACAAAGGATCTGAAGACCGCCGAGACCTATCTCAAATCGGCCGCCGATCAGCCCGGCGCCGACAGCAGCGTGCGGCAGAACCTCGCGCTCGCTGTCGGCCTCCAGGGGCGCTTCCAGGAAGCCGAAGCGATCGCCCGGCAGGAATTGACAGCAGAGCAAGCCGAAGCGAACGTCGCCTATCTGAGATCCATGCTGTCACAGCAGGGCGCCTGGAAGCAGCTCGCCAAGGCGGACGACGGAAACACGAACTAGCGCGGTCTTTTCACGCCTCGCGGCCACCCCCACCGTCATCCTCGGGCTTGACCCGAGGATCCATGCGCAAGCCTCCCAAGAGCCCGAAGACTTTTGCCAGCGTGGACCTACACCATGCAGAACGGGCTTGTATTTGGATCCCCGGGTCAAGCCCGAAGATGACTCCGCTGAGAGGCTGCGCGAACAACGGATTCGGTTACCAGTTCAAGGCGTTACGGCGATCTTTGTGTCGATAGGCGCCTCACATGAAACCGATGCGCCCTAAAACTTGTCCGCAACCTGTATCCCCGCCGGGCCCAAAATGACGGCGACGAGCACCGGCAGGAAGAAGAGGATCATCGGGACGGTGAGCTTCGGCGGCAGTGCCGCTGCCTTCTTTTCCGCCGCATTCATGCGCTGGTCACGGCTTTCCTGCGCCAGCACGCGCAGGGCCTGCGCCACGGGGGTGCCGTAACGATCGGCCTGGATCAGCGCCTGGGTCACCGACTTTACATCCTCGATGCCGGTGCGCAGGCCGAGATTTTCGAGTGCGACGCGCCGATCCGGCAGGAACGAAAGCTCGGCGGTCGTCAGCACCAGCTCTTCGGCGAGCGGCGGCGATTGCGCCGCGATCTCGTCGGCAACGCGACGCATGGCAAGTTCCATGGAGACGCCCGATTCGACGCAGATCAGCAGAAGGTCCAGCGCGTCGGGCCAGGCACGGCGGATCGAATGCTGGCGCTTGGAGACGGCATTGGCGATGAAGATATTCGGCGCGTAGAAACCGAGATAGGCGAAGCCGACGGCGAAGAGCAGCCTGAGCATCAATGGTTTGTCGGCAAAATTCCCCAGCACGAAGATGTAGACGACGGCAATGATCAGAAACATGAAAGGCAGGCAGAAGCGGGCAAAGAGAAAGGTATTGAGCGCGTTCTGCGATCGATAGCCTGCCGTCTTCAGGCGGTTGACCGTGTTGTCATCCACCAGCGCCTGCTTCAGGTTCAGCCGCTCGACGATCTGCCGCACCGAGGTGTTGTTCTGCGCCCTGAGGCTCGCCTTGCCGCTGGCAGCCTCGGCGTTCAGGCGTACGCGCTCGCGGGCGCGAATCTGTTCGCGTTCGGTCGCCACCGCTTTCATCCGCTTCGTCAGATCGCCTTGCTCGAAGAAGGGAACCACAAGCGAATAAAACGTCGCCAGCACCGCCATCGAGACCAGGACGGCAATGACGATGTTCGGATCTGTCAGCGTTTTTACCCAGGCATCCACCGAAGCATCCTCAAATGTCGAAATTGATCATGTTGCGCATCACGAAGATGCCGATGCTCATCCAGACGGCGGACACCCCCATGATGAGGTGGCCGCGCGGATCGGTGAAGAGGACCAACATGTATTCGGGCGACGTAAGATAGACGAGCGTCGCAACGATGACAGGCAGCGCGCCGATGATGCAGGCGGATGCCTTGGCCTCCATGGACAAGGCATTCACCTTCGCCTTCATCTTCTTGCGCTCGCGCAGGACCTTGGAGAGATTGCCGAGCGCTTCCGAAAGGTTGCCGCCCGCCTGTGCCTGAATGGCGATCACGATCGCAAAGAAATTCACCTCCGGCAGGGGAATGCTCTGGATCATGCGACCGCAGGCTTCCGGCACAGTGAGGCCCACCTGCTGGGAATCCACGACCCGACGGAATTCCGTCTTGACCGGCTCCTGTCCGTCGCTGGCAATCAGCCTCAGCGCGTCGTTCAGCGGCAGACCGGACTTGATCGAGCGCACCATGACATCGAGTGCGTTCGGGAACTCGTCCAGGAACTTCTTGCAGCGCCGCTTGATCATGAAGCCGACGATCCAGCGCGGCAAGCCGGCAGCGGCGATCAGCGCGACGCCGACGGCAATCAGCAATTTGCCGCTGGCAACGAATGTCAACAGAAACGCAAACAGGCCAAAAATGGCACTGAACACATAAAACTGCGGCACCGACATCGAGAGGTTGGCCTGCGCCAAGCGCATCTTCATCGACGGAGCGGCCTTCGCCGACTTTTCCTGCTGCTTCTTTTCGAGCTCCTTCAGCGAATCCTGGACGGATTTGCGCCGTTTCGACATCTCGGTGACGCGATCGCGTGCCGCCTTGATCTTGGTCCGGTCCGTCTCTGCAGCGCTGACCCGGCGGAAGCGGCCTTCGGCCTTCTTCTCGCTCTCGATGCGCGAGAAGAGCACACCGTAGGCGAGTCCAGCCGCCGCGACCGCGACGAGGCCAGCCAATGCCAGAACGGTGATGTCTACGCCGAACATCGTCGAACCTGTTCCTTTGCTCTAGCGGGGCGATGCGAAGTCGTTCTTCGCGCCTGTCCCGCTCTCGATCATTTCATTGTTTCCTTAAAACAGTGAAATGATCTAACTCTTTGAAATTAAGCGATTCCAGACGGAAAACCGCTACACGCTTTTCCTGGAATTGCCCTAGTTCTTTTCCATCGCGTCGAGCGTCGCGGCGAGCCGCTTGTCCTCGTTGAAATAGCGGGCGCGGTCCCAGAAATGCGGCCGGCCGATGCCGGTCGAAACGTGCCGGCCGATGATCCGGCCATTGGCGTCCTCGCCGTCCATCTCGTAGCGCATCAGGTCCTGCGTGATGATCACGTCGCCTTCCATGCCGACCACTTCGGTGATGTGCGTGATCCGGCGGGATCCGTCGCGCAGGCGCGAAGCCTGGATGATAACGTCGATCGAGCCCGCGATGATTTCCCGAACCGTCTTGGCCGGCAGCGTATAGCCGCCCATGGCAATCATCGATTCCATGCGGCTCAGGCACTCCCGCGGCGTGTTGGCGTGGATCGTGCCCATCGAACCGTCGTGACCGGTGTTCATCGCCTGCAGCAAGTCGAAGACCTCTGGTCCGCGCACTTCGCCGACGATAATGCGTTCGGGGCGCATGCGCAGGCAGTTCTTGATGAGGTCGCGCATAGTGATCTCGCCCTCGCCCTCGATGTTCGGCGGGCGGGTTTCGAGGCGCACCACATGCGGCTGCTGCAGCTGCAGTTCAGCCGAATCCTCGCAGGTGATGACCCGCTCGTCGCTGTCGATGTAGCGCGTGAGACAATTGAGCAGCGTCGTCTTGCCCGAACCGGTACCGCCCGAAATGACGATGTTGCAGCGGACGCGGCCGATAATCTGCAGGAGGACAGCACCCTCCGGCGTGATCGATCCGAAGCGCACCAATTGTTCGAGCGTCAGCTTGTCTTTCTTGAACTTGCGGATCGTCAGCGCCGTGCCATCGATCGCCAAGGGTGGGGCGATGACGTTGACGCGCGATCCGTCGGGCAGGCGCGCGTCGCAGATCGGGCTCGATTCGTCGACGCGGCGGCCCACCTGGCTCACGATGCGCTGGCAGATCGATAGCAATTGCGCGTTGTCGCGAAAGCGGATTTCCGATTCCTGCACCTTGCCGCCGACTTCGATGAAGGTCTGGCCAGCACCATTGACCATGATGTCGGCGATATCGTCGCGCGCAAGCAGCGGCTCCAGCGGCCCATATCCGAGTACGTCGTTGCAGATGTCGTCGAGCAGTTCCTCCTGCTCCGCGATCGACATCGCGAAATTCTTGATGGTGATGATATCGTTGACGATATCGCGAATTTCTTCGCGCGCGCTCTCGGTGTCGAGCTTTGAGAGCTGCGAGAGGTCGATCGTGTCGATCAGCGCAGAAAAGACCTGCGATTTGGTGTCGTAATAGTCCTCGTCCCTGGTCGCGCGCCGGCGCGCCGGCGGAGCCGCCGGTTGCGGACGGACCGGGGCGACAACGGCTTCGGCGATAACGGGCGCCACCGGTCGCTCCACAGCAATCGGCTGTGCGGCCGGCATGGGCGGCGGAACCACGGGGCTCGTTACACCAGCCTTGCCAAAACCTTCATTTCCGCGTTTGCCAAACATCACTTCAATCCGGTTGCTTCATTGCCTACCGCCCGCGGAGCCGGGCCAGCACCTTGCCGAGTCCCCCCTTGCGTGCCTTCTTGATCGTCGCGCGCCCGGTCAGGAGATGCGCCATCTGCGAGAAGGTCTCTGCGACCGGAGATTTCTTGTCGATTTCCGCGATCATGCGTCCGCTGTTGGAGGCGTTGCCGAAAAGAACCGCATCGAAGGGGATGATGGCGGCGGCTTCTAGCTCGAGCGACTCGCAGAACTCGTTCGGTGCGATTTCCGGCCGCTTCGGCATGCCCACCTGGTTGAGGATGAGGTGTGGCGCCTTGTCGTTCGGACGGATTTTCTTCAGCGCGTCGAAGAGGTTCTTGGTGTTTCTGAGGCTGGCGAGGTCCGGAACGGCCGTGACGACCACTTCGTCGGCCTCGGCCAGAACCGAGCGTGTCCAATCGGACCAGATATGCGGCACGTCAAGGACCGAGACAGGCGCGCTGCGCTGCAGAATTTCGAGGATCGGATGGAAGGCGCCTGCCTCGAAATCGTAAGCGCGATCGAGCATTGAAGGCGCGGCAAGCAAGGACAAATGCTCGGAACATTTCGTCAGAAGGCGGTCGAGGAAGACCTCGTCCAGTCTATCCGGTGCAAACACCGCTTCCGAAATGCCCTGCGGCGGATCCTGGTCGAAATCGATGTTCGCCGTGCCATATGGCAGGTCGAGATCGGCGAGGATGGTCTCCGTCGAAAACAGATTGGAAATGCCCCAGGCGCAATTGTGGGCGATGATAGACGAGCCGCAGCCGCCCTTCGCGCCGATGAAGGCAAGGCTGCGACCCAGAGGCTCGGCCTCGGGGTCGACGAAGATCGCCGAAACCGCCGTCAGGACATCCGCCATCGACACCGGGGCAACCATGTATTCTGAAATGCCGTGGCGGATCAGATCACGATAGAGCGCGATGTCGTTGTGGCGGCCGATAATGATCACCTTGGTGCTCGGATCGCAAACTTCCGCCAAGGGCGCGAGCTCGGCAAGCAACGAGCGCGGTTCGGTGGCGGCTTCCAGGATGATCAGGTTCGGGGTCGATACGCTGGCGAACATGTTTGCGGCGGCGGCGATGCTGCCGCCGGTGATCCGAAGGCTGACCTTCGCCATGCGGCGATCCTGGCCGCAACGCTCCATGAGCCGCTGCACCGTCTCGCTTTCGCAGAACGCATGAATCGAAATGCGCGGCAGCGGCCTCAACTGGTCGAGGTCGCCCGGGCGCGCCGCGTCGGCGGAAAAGTCCGCCGCTCCGCCGCTGTCGATGCTGTATTCAATGGCGCTCATCGCTTTTCCCCGGGCCCCGTCAATTGAAGATGATTGTCGTGCCGCCGTTGTCGGTGTCCGTGCCGCGCCAGGAGTTGATTACTTCGCCACGCTGCTCGGCATCGATCGGCGACATCTGGCGCGGGCCAATGAGATCCGTCGGATTGGATATCTGGGCGGCGAGATTGGACTGCGTGGCGCAACCGAAGTTGTAGTAGTTGCGGTTTTGGAGCGTGTTGAGCGTCAGATCCTCCGGCCACTCGCCGCAGGGTGCGGTCTGCGCGGCGATCGCGACATAGCTCAGGCGAATGGGCGCCGCATCGCCGGTTGCACCAGCTTCATATCCAGTTTCGATCACTCTTTTCGCCGGTATCCCGACCGCTGCCAACTGACGGCGGATATCCCTGCGGACGACTTGGGCGGCATGGCTGTTGGCCGATCCGCGCGGCAGCACGATCTGGATGACGCCGGTCGACGCATTGCGGTATTCCGCGGCAAATCCGCGGACGACGTCGCGCGTGCCCTGGGAGAGCCGCGTGTCGCCGGATGCGACGGGAATGTCGATAGTCCGCTCGGCCTCGGCGATGACGATCGGGTGCCGTGTACGATAATCGTCGGGGAGCGCGCCGGTCGCGAGCTTGTCCTTGGTGCCGCAGCTTGCAAGCAGTCCGGCGGCAATGGCGAGCGCGAGCATGGGAAGACGGCTTCGTTCGAGGAACATCCGGGTCTGCCTTTCAGGACTGTTCTGCGTGGCGTTTCGCTTGTTCATGACCCGACCTATTTGTAGATGAAGCCGACATTGCCGTGATAGCGACCGACAGGCGCCGGCGCCTCCGGACGTCCGTAGATCCGGTTGACGCGGCCGAGGAAGAAGCTGTCGAGATCGTTGGCCGGATTGAAATTATCGTCGGGACGCGAAATCGCGCTGCGGGCGACCGGACGCACCAGATAGGGCGTCGCGATGATGACGAGCTCCGTCTCGTTGCGCTGGAAATCCTTGCTGCGGAACAGCGTGCCGAGGATCGGGATTTTAGCGGCGCCCGGCAGGCCCGACATCGCCTGACGAATATTATCCTGGACCAGACCGGCGATGACGATGGAGCCGCCGGAGGGCAGTTCGACGCTCGTCGAAGCCTCGCGCCGGCGGATACCCAGGAAAGTATTGCCGGGTATGGCGTTTGCGCCGTTGCCCGTCACGACCGAGCCCTCATAGGTCGGCTCGGACACATCCGTCTCGATCGCCAGACTTATGCGACCGGGACCGAGAACGACGGGTTTGAAGTTCAATCGAATTCCATATTCGACATCGTTCACCTCGCGCGTAACCGTCGGTTCGCCCGTTGCGTCATCCTTCTTTACTTCCTGCACGCCCGACAGGCGGAATTCTCCGCCGACATAGAACTTGGCCTCCTGCCCGGAAATCGCGGTCAGACTGGGCTCTGCAAGCGTCCGCATGACGCCTGCCTGTTCCATGGCGTTGATGTAGCTCGAAATGGTCGTTGGACCGATCGATCCCTTGATGAGGGCATTGGCCCCTACACTGATCGCGTCACCAAGGTTGGCAGGATTGCGGAAACCGATACCGCTCTCGCCGTCCCCGACGCTGCCGTTGAAGCCGAGTTGCTTCAGCACCTGCCTGCTGACTTCGGCGACGGTCACCTTCAACGTCACCTGGTCGTCACCCTCGATCGTCAGCAAATTGACGATCTGGGAGGTTTGCCGGTCTTCGGCGAAGATATCCGCGTCGCCGTTGTTTCCCTGTGCGGTGATGTTGCGCGTCGTCGCCTCACCGCCTTTGAGGAAGGCCTGCGCCAAATCGACTGCCTTGGTGGAGTCGAGCGGCGTGCGGACGGTGCCGGTGAGGACGACGTTGTCCGAAACGATTTCGACGTTGATGTCCGCATCCGGAATGAAGCGGCGGAGATTCGCTTCGAGGCCGGCGACATCACGCTCGACCGCAATCTCAAGACTGACGATTTCCTCGCCGTTCGGCCCGAAGACGAAAATATTCGTCTGACCGACGGCCTTGCCGAACAAATAGATGCGCCGGGAGGTGCGGGTGACCGCATCGGCGAGCGACGGATCGGCGACCAGGATGTCGTGGGCATCCGTTGGGAGATCGACGACGACGGCCTTGTTGAGGCCGAGGCTGATTGTTTTTTTGACGCCCGGACCGCTGTTTGCGATTCTTACGACCGACGATGCGGCCGCCTCGGCCGCAGGCACGACCGGCAGTGCCATGCCCGAGAACGTCAGGCAGAACGACAGACCCGCTGCGATCGACGTCCGAAATATGTTTCCGTTCCGCTTCACCTTGCGCCCCGCTCGATCTTCATTTCTCGTTCTGGCCAGTGGCACCGTCGCTTTTGACGATGGAGCCCGATTTGATGAGCTGAATGCTCGGCTGGCCGTCACCGCTCAAAAGATAGTCTGCAGCGTTGGTATCGGCCTCCTGCGCATCGGCGACGCTGCGAAGCGCCAGCGAAATGCGCTCGGCCATCTGCTGTGCAACCGTCATGACCTTGGATTGATCGGGCGTCAGTTCCAGCGTCGCGGTGGTACCGACCACCGATTTCGAGCCGTCGTCCTTCTCTTCGACCTGCTGATCGATCGCCAGTACCCGGACGTTGCTCAGCACCGTCTCGGTCAGATAGACGCCGTCGTTATCGGACTTGCGCACCATGATGACGTCGACGCGGTCGTTCGGCAGGATGAAGCCGCCCGCGCCCGTGGCAACGGTGATTTCTGTCGCAACCGCCCGCTTTCCCGCAGGCAACAGCGACGACATGATGCGGCTCGAGGAATCGGCGATTTTTTCCTGGCGGACCGGCTCGCCGGTGAAGATCGGCAGGCGCACGACGGCGCCTGAAAGGTCTTCGACCGCACCCGGACGGTTTTCCTCGGTAATCAGTCCTTCGACGATGCCGTCTTTCGGCCAGGCCATCCAATGGATCGCGTCGGCTCCGAGCCGCGAACCAACCGGCAGGCTCTTGCTGGCGACCAGCACATTGACTGTCGGCGCCTGCTCGATGACTGGCTCGGCTGTTTGCGGCGCGGGACCACGGGTCAGCTTCATCGCGAGCAGTCCGGCCATGGCAGCCGAGGTCACGGCCACCGCCAGAATGATGATGCGCACCGGTTTCATGATCGTCCCCAAGCCCCAAGAATGCCCCTGGGCCAGATTGATCAGGAATTGGTGTAATTATGGTTAACGAGCCCGATACGGACGTGGTTAACGAATGCTTGCGTGGATTGATCTCACCAGCTGCGGGCGAGCATTTATGAAAGCTGCGCGAATGCAGCCTGCATCAGTGGCGATGAGGGATAGGCCGCAAAGCCACCAAGCGCGATGGCAACGCCGTACGGGATCTTCTTGGCAGTCAGAAGCAGGGCCGGTACCGGGATGCCGCTGGCGAGGATCGTGTTCTCCTGCTTGCGCAGGAACAGAACGGCGAGCGTCAGGATGCCGCCAAAAATGGATACGTAAACAAGGAACGCGACGAGCGAGACGTTGAGGCCGAACCAAATGGCGCTTGCGGTCAGGAGCTTGGCGTCACCTCCGCCCATAACGTTAAGCGCGAACAGGCAGAAGCAGACGGCAAAAACAGCGATAGCCGCCAAGACGTGAAGGCCGATCTGTCCAATGTCGAGCCCGGCGAAGGGTGCGACGACAATGAACGCGCCTATCAGGATGACCGACACCCGGTTCGGAATTGTCATCGTGAGAAGATCGGTGAAAGCCGCAAGGGTAAGGCAGAGCGGAAAAATGACCAAAATACAGGCAATTATCATGACGTCATCTACCGGTGTTATGTCATTCACCATCGGCGGCGCGGCTACGATAGCGCGTCCTTCCTAAAGAGGAGAGCCGCTTCAGCGGAAGCGGCTCTCCTCATTTGGAACTGATTGCCACGTTTTAGAACGCGCTTTCAGCCGTGGTCATCTTGTTACCAAGATCGACAAAGAGTGTGTTCAGCGTTCCGCCGAGTGACGTCGCGCCGGTGATCAGGGCAACCGAGATCAGAGCTGCGATCAAGCCGTATTCGATGGCAGTCGCACCGGTTTCGTCCTTCAGCAGGCGAGCGAAAATCGTCTTCATAGTGATTTTCTCCTGGTTCACTTGTTGTTCAGCACTTCCACCAACTGTCTGCCGTTGACGTGGCGTCATTCGAGACGAGGTGTCTCTCGGCATTCGCAGCGGCTGCGACTTAGAACTTGCCTTCAGCCGTGGTCATCTTGTTGCCGAGATCGACAAAAAGCGTGTTCAGCGTGCCGCCAAGCGACGTTGCGCCGGTGATCAGGGCGACAGAGATCAGAGCTGCGATCAGGCCGTATTCGATTGCCGTCGCACCGGACTCGTCCTTCATAAGGCGAGCGAAAATGGTCTTCATGGTGATTCTCCTACTTCACGTGTTTGTTGTTCAGCACTTCCGCCAACTGTTGCCGTTGATCGGATGAAAGGACGCTACAAGGGGCGAATTGCCATCGGCTTAAGGAAACCGGTTACCGTGAAGTTAAGCGGCCATCCCGCTTTCTTGGGTAAATGTGCAAGAAAGGGATGCCTTAAATTGCCGCGCATCCGGGTAACGGTTCATTCACCAAAAGAGGCGAAGATGCGCCGGACATCTCAGCAGGAAGCACCATGGACACGTTCCTCCCGCACAAGTGGATCGCCAGGCTCACATTCGGCGCAGCGCTCGTCGGCATGTTCGCGCCGTTCGCCACGCATGCGCAGGAACAGATGATGCGCGTGTATATGGATCACGCGCGCGTACTGAAGCTCGACCGGCCGGTCAGCAAGGTGATCATTGGTAATTCGGAAGTCGCCGATGCGACGGTCGCGGATTCGAAGACGATTGTGCTGACGGGGCGCAACTTCGGCACGACCAATCTCGTGATCCTTGACCAGGACGGAAACGCCATCGTCGATGAACGCATTCTGGTGTCGATCGACGAAGGCAATACAGTGCGTGTCTACAAGCAGACTTCGCGCACGGTCCTTTCCTGCACGCCCAACTGCGAGCGCCACGCCGAGCGCCAGGCATCGGCTGCAGGCGCCAACTGACACACCTGAAAAGAATTCAAGATCGCTAAAATTCTTCCGGTCATCGCAAACGAAAATTCAACGCTCCGCATTTATTTTTGACGGATCGGACGTGCATGACGGAACGGCGCAATGGCGACTGAGCGAAAGACATCATCTCTGCGGAACTGTGCGCTCCGCGGCCTGCTTCGGCGCTTTTTCGGCGATCGAAAGGGCGCGACGGCCATAGAGTTCGCGCTCCTGGCTCTTCCCTTCTTTGTGATTGTCTTCGCATCGATCGAAACCTTCGTCGCCTTTGCGGGCGAGCAACTGCTCGCCAACGCGACGGACACGCTGGCACGGAAAATCCGCACCGGGGAGATTACCTTCGAGGACAGCAGCAAGCCCGGCTTCAAGACGAAAGAGCAGTTCCGCCAGGCCTTTTGCGACGAGATCACGATCCTGATGCCCTGTTCGGCGACCGAAGTAAACGAGCCCGACAAGCTCTATCTCGATGTTCGAAATATCACGGATCTCACGCAGTTTCCGACTGCGGTTCCAAGGATTGGCTCCTCCTCGTCCTCCGATCTGGACACGAGCGGCTTCCAGTTCACGCCGGGAGGGGCCGGAGCGTTCACGATGGTGCGCGCCTACTATCGTTGGGAAGTGATAACCGACCTTGTCCGGCCCTATGTCACGAATCTCCGCCCTGCCGGCAGCAGCATGCCCCGGGATTTCCTAATGGTCGCAACTGCGACCTTCCGCAACGAAAATTACTGAGGTCGCCATGAGACGCTCGCCTGCATTTTCGTTTGCGCGGGGCATCTCGGGGTCGCTGACGGCGCTTGCTCGGGACCGGCGCGGCGTCGGTGCGGTGGAGTTTGCCATCATCGCGCCATTGTTGCTCATGCTCTACATCGGCGCCTTCGAGATTTCTCTTGGTTTCACCGTGGCCCGCAAGGTCGCGCGCGCATCGAGCGCCGTCGCCGACATCGTCTCCCGGCAGACCGACGTCAACAAAGCGCTGCTGGACAACATGAAGTATGTTGCCCTGAGCATCACGGCGCCGTACGACAGCACGGGCTATTCGCTGAAGATCACCGGCATACAGGTCACCGGCACCACCAGCGGGAAGGTCGTCTGGTCGCGGGACCAGAACGGCGCAACGCCCTATACCGTCGGCTCGACCGCCACCGTCCCGGCCGAACTCGACGCCGTGAACGCCTTCGTCGTACGCACGGAGCTTGTCGTGCCACACGACCTCCTGCTCTTTGCCCCGGGGCTCGAAGACAGCACGTTGAAGACGATCGATCTCTCCAAGACGTCCTATTATCGCCAGCGCTTTGGCGACACGATCAAATGCACGGACTGCTGACGACCGCTTCACGGCGTCAATTGCAATGCGCGCTTCCCCGCGCTATTCCTCCCGGATTGCGCGGATCGCTCCCCGCGCGGCAAGCAACACCGGATCGCGGCTCTTCCTGACGCGCTCCGGATAACCGGGTGTCTCATGGCGCGTGCATTCCTTTTCGTACTCGATTCCTTCGGCATCGGCGGCGCGCCGGACGCCGACGCCTTTGGCGACCTTGGGGCCGATACGCTCGGGCATATCGCCGAGTTCTGCGCGGCCGGCGCCGGTGATCGCGCGGGGCTGCGCGAAGGGCCGCTGCAATTGCCGAACATGTCCGCGCTCGGGCTGATGCACGCGGCGAAGCTTGCAACCGGGCGCCTGCCCGCCGGCATGCCGCTGCCGGAGCGGGTCTATGGCGTCTATGGCGCCGCCAGCGAAACCTCGCGCGGCAAGGACACGCCATCGGGCCATTGGGAAATCGCCGGCACGCCGGTGATGTTCGACTGGGGCTATTTCCCCTCGGAAGGAGACGCGTTTCCCGCCGAGCTCGTCGAGGCGATCTGCCGCGAGGGCGATATTCCCGGCATCCTCGGCAACTGCCATGCCTCCGGCACCGAAATCATCGCCCGGTTCGGCGAGGAGCATAGGCAGAGCGGAAAACCGATCTGTTATACCTCGTCCGATTCCGTCTTCCAGATCGCCGCGCACGAGCAGAGCTTCGGGCTCGATCGGCTGCTTGAACTTTGCCAGGTCGTCCGCCGGCTCGTCGACGACTACAGTATCGGCCGCGTCATCGCCCGCCCGTTCGTCGGCGATAACGCGCAGAACTTCACGCGCACCGGCAACCGCCGCGATTACTCGGTGCTGCCACCGGAGCCGACGGTTCTCGACCGCCTGAAGGAGGCCGGACGCAAGGTACATGCCGTCGGCAAGATCGGCGATATCTTCGCCCATCAGGGCTTGACAAAGCTCACCAAAGCCAATGGCAACATGGCGCTCTTCGATGCCAGCCTCGCGGCGATCGACGAGGCCGAGGACGGCGATCTCGTCTTCACCAACTTCGTCGATTTCGACATGCTCTATGGTCATCGCCGTGATGTCCCGGGTTACGCCGCCGCACTCGAAGCCTTCGACCAGCGCCTGCCGGATCTCGACCGTCGCCTCAAGCCGGGCGATATCGTCATCCTGACCGCCGATCATGGTTGCGATCCGACATGGCGGGGAACCGACCATACGCGCGAGCGTGTGCCGGTGCTGATGTTCGGTCCCTCGTTGCGCAGCCGCTCCTTTGGCGTCGCAAACACATTCGCGCATATCGGCGAGACGGTTGCCAGGCACCTTGGCATCGCGCCGGGCCCGCATGGGAGAAGCCTCATTTGACCCTTCACCTGAAGAAAGCCGAACTGCATTGCCACATCGAGGGCGCGACGCCGCCGGAGCTCGCGCTGAGGCAGGCAAGGAAATACGGGGTCGATACCAGCGCGATCATCCGCGACAAGGCCTATGTCTGGGACGATTTCACCAGTTTCCTGAAGTGCTACGACAGCGTCGCGTCGCTGTTTCGCACTGAGGGCGACTACGCGCTTCTGGCTGAGGCCTATCTGAGCGAGCTCGCCGAAGCGGGCACGATCTACAGCGAGATCATCGTTTCGCCGGACCATGGCAACACGGTCGGCCTCGGCGCGGACGCCTACATCGAAGGTCTTGCCGCTGGCATGGATGCGGCGAAGGCAAAGACCGGCATCGAATCGCGCATGCTGATCACCGGTATCCGCCACCTCGGACCGGAGGCGGTGATCAGGACCGCTGAATATGCAGCCAGGTTGCGGCATCCCCTCGTTACCGGCTTCAATCTGGCAGGCGAGGAACGGATGCACAGCGTCGCCGAATTTTCCCGCGCCTTCGATATCGTCCGCGACGCGGACCTCGGGCTGACGATCCACGCCGGCGAACTTTCCGGCGCTTTCAGCGTGCGCGATGCATTGGACCACGTGCGGCCAACGCGGATCAGCCACGGCGTGCGGGCGATCGAGGACGAAGACCTTGTGAAGCGGCTGGCGGACGAAGGCGTCGTTCTTGAAGTCTGCCCCGGCTCCAACGTTTCGCTACAGGTCTTCCCGGACTTCGCATCGCATCCTCTCAAGGCGTTGTACACAGCCGGTGTGCGCGTCACGCTCAACTCCGACGATCCGCCCTTCTTCCACACGTCGCTGGCGCAGGAATACGACATCGCGTCGACGGTCATGGGTTTCGAGGACAGCGAGATAAACGGGATGACGAGAACGGCGATCGAGGCCGCCTTCGTCGACGAGGCGACAAGGCAGAGATTGTTCGCCGCCCTCTAGACGGTCCCGGTCGGCGAAGGCTGGAAAGAGCGATACAATCACTTGCAGCTTCCGCTCTTTCCGTGGAAAAGAGGCCCATGTCCAAGTTATTAGGGGAAGAGCCATGGACGGCGTGACAGTCATCGATCATCCGCTTGTGCAGCACAAGCTGACCATCATGCGCAAGAAGGAAACGTCGACGGCAGGCTTTCGCAGGCTGCTTAGGGAAATATCGACGCTGCTCTGCTACGAGGTGACGCGCGACCTCGAACTCACCATGGAACGCATCGAAACGCCGATGATGGAGACCGACGCGCCCATTCTCGAGGGCAAGAAGCTTGTCTTCGCGTCGATCCTGCGCGCCGGCAACGGCCTGCTTGAGGGCATGCTCGAACTCGTGCCTTCAGCGCGCGTCTCGCATATCGGCGTCTATCGCGATCACGAGACGCTGCAGCCGGTCGAATATTATTTCAAGGCGCCGGACAGCCTGTCGGAGCGCCTCGTCATCGTCGTCGACCCGATGCTCGCCACCGGCAATTCCTCGATCGCGGCGATCGACAAGCTCAAGGAACGTGGTGCGAAGAACATCCGTTTCCTCTGCCTGCTCGCGGCGCCGGAAGGCATCCAGAACTTTCAGTCTACCCATCCGGATGTACCGATCTTCACGGCCGCGATCGACAGTCACCTTAATGAAAAGGGCTACATTATGCCCGGCCTGGGCGATGCGGGCGACCGCATGTACGGAACCAAATAGTTTCCCTTTCTTAACCACATCATAAGACTTGCGTGCAGCCGCCGGATTCCCGGCGGCTTTTTTGCATCCCGTTAGCGATCTTCTGTTCAGATGGAGAAGCGCGTGTGGTCGCCTGCGACACCGACTACAGAATCGATGCCGGAGAGCTGAGCAATGTTTGCACGTCTACTCGTCTTTGCCGGCGGCCTTGCTCTTGTCGCATTGGTCGTTCCCGACCTCGCTTCAAGCTATCTCGAAAGACGGAACGAAGCGACGGCTGAAGACGCTCAGCGCACCGCGCCCGCTACCGCCGCCAAATATGCGAGCGGCAAGAGCATCGTCCTTGAAGCCGATCCAACCGGTCATTTCTTCGGCACGTTCCGCATCAATGGACGGGCGGAACGGGGTCTCGTCGACACCGGCGCAAGCACAATTGCCATCAATGCTTCGGCTGCTCGTCGCTTCGGCATTTCCGTCGGCAGCCTCGCCTTCAGTGCGCGGGCGCAGACGGCCAACGGCATCGTCGAGGCAGCCTATGTCAGTCTGGATCGCGTCGAGATCGGCGGCATCACGCTCAAGGATGTCGATGCCATGGTCCTTCCCGACAAGGCGCTTTCCGGCATGCTCGTCGGCATGAGCTTCCTGAGCCGGCTATCGTCCTATCGTGTCGAGAACGGAGCGCTGTATCTCGTCAGGTGATGCGGGCGACAATGATCGGGCGCGGATCCGGCCTTCGGTCGGCGATCGTGTAGAGCGCCGCGACCTTTTTTGCTATATCGTCGGCCGTGTTGCGATCGGCCGCATGGACGAATGCGATCGGCTCGCCATTGCTCACTTTCGTCCCGAGCGGCTGCAGGCCCGAGAGGCCGACGCTGTGATCGATCCGGTCGTCTGGACGGGTTCGCCCGCCGCCGAGCGCAATCACCGCCATGCCGAGCTCGCGCGTCTCGCAGCTCGCAAGATAGCCGTCCCGGCTCGCCTCCACGGCCACCGCCACGGGCGCCCTTCTCAGATAGGCCTGCGGCCGGTCGACAAAGTCGGCCGGTCCTCCGAGCAGATGGACCATGCGGCCGAAACGCTCCATCGCGGCACCGCTTTCAAGCGCGTGACGCGCCATCGCTTCTCCCTGATCCGGATCGGGCGCCAGACCAGCGGCGACGAGCATCTCCGCGGCAAACGCCATGACGACTGTGTCAAGACGCGTGCCTTTTTTCTCGCCGCGCAGATAAGCAAGGCAGTTGTCGATTTCGAGCGCATTTCCCGCCGCGTCCGCGAGCGGCTCGTTCATGTCGGTGACCAGGGCCGACGTGCGAACGCCAGCACCGTTCGCGACATCGACGAGCGAGCGCGCGAGGATCTCGGTCTCGTCGGCATCGGTCAGGAACGAGCCGTTGCCGAGCTTAACGTCGAGCACAAGCGATTGGAGCCCTGCGGCAAGCTTCTTCGACAGAATGGAAGCGGTGATCAGCGGCACCGAATCGACCGTCGCGGTCACGTCGCGAACTGCGTAAAGGCGCTTGTCCGCGGGCACGAGATTCGCGGTCTGACCGATGATGGCGCAACCGACTTCGTCGACCACTTTGCGAAAGAGCGCCGGGTCAGGCTGAATGTTGTAACCCGGAATCGATTCAAGCTTGTCGAGCGTGCCACCGGTATGACCGAGGCCCCGGCCGGATATCATCGGCACCGCGGCACCGCAGCCGGCGACGATGGGTGCCAGCATCAGCGAAACATTGTCGCCGACGCCGCCGGTCGAATGCTTGTCGACGATCGGGCGACCCATCGCGCTCCAGTCGAGCGTGTCGCCGGAATCGCGCATCGCCAGCGTCAGCGCCACGCATTCGTCGCGGCTCATGCCGGAGAACCACACCGCCATCGCGAAGGCGGCAACCTGGCCTTCCGAGATGGAACCGTCGGCAATGCCCTTGACGAAGCCGGCGATCTCGGCCGCTTCGAGCTGGCCACCGTTTCTCTTCTGTCGGATGACTTCCTGTGGGAGCATGGTCAGGCCGCCGTTCAGGCTTCGCTCGCAATCATCTCTTTCAGGATCGCGGCCAGCCGCTTGCCGCCGACCGGCGCCATATCCTTCGTCTCGTGGTGGCTGAGTTCCGCGCCGGTCATGCCCGCGCCGAAATTGGTGATCACCGAGGCAGCGGCAACCCGCAATCCGAAGAACCGCGCCAGGATGACTTCGGGAACGGTGGACATGCCGACGGCGTCCGCCCCGAGAATGCGCGCCATCCTGATTTCGGCCGGCGTCTCGAAACTCGGGCCTGAGAACCACATGTAGACGCCGCTCTGGAGCGGAATGCCAAGCCGGGCCGCAGCCTTCTGCATCCGCTCGGCAAGCTCGGCGTCATAGGCATTCGTCATCCCGACGAAGCGAGCGTCGCCCTCGACGCCGATCAGCGGGTTGGAGCCGGAAAAGCCGATATGATCGGCGATGCGCATCACCGAGCCCGGGGGCATATCCTCCCGCAGCGATCCGGCCGAATTGGTCAGGATGAGGCTTTCGATGCCGAGCCGCTTCAGCGTCTCGATCGGCGCGCGCATCGCATTGGCGTCGCCCCGCTCGTAATAATGCGCGCGGCCGGAGAGCATCGCGACGGGCACGCCACCGAGCTTGCCCGCCACCAGTTCGCCGGCATGGCCGGAGACGCCGCCTGCCGGAAACCCCGGGATCTCTGCATAGGGGATGCGAACCGGCTTCTCCACGGCCTCGACCAGCGCACCTAACCCGGAGCCGAGCACAATCCCGTAGCGCGGCGCAAGGCCGCTGAGCTTTGTCTTCAGGTATTCCGCCGCTTCGCTCATCCGAGGATCTCTGTCTCAAAGCTGTGCGGAAGGAGGTCGGAGAGCGCCAGCGTCTTCTTCACGCCCGTCTCGTCGCAGAGATAGATGCGTGTGCTTGCGCCGGAGAATTCCGCCAACCGCTGCCGGCAGCCGCCGCAGGGCGGACAGAGCGCAAGCTTCTCGGCGATGACGGCAACTTCCATGATCTTGCGCTGACCGGCCATGACCATGTGGCTGATTGCCGTCGTCTCGGCGCACCAGCCTTCCGGGAACGACAGGTTTTCGATATTCGCGCCGGTATAGATCTTGCCGTCCTCCGCCCGGATGGCGGCACCTACCGGGAACTTGGAATAGGGCGCATGCGCCTTTGCCATGGCTTCACGCGCAGCGAGGAACAGATCGTTCTCCATCATTAGCGCTCCTTCACGTAAGGCACGCCACCCGCCTTGGGCGGAATGGCCTTGCCGATAAAGCCCGCAAGCAGGATGACCGTCAGAATGTAAGGCAGCGCCTGCATCAACTGCACCGGAACCTGGCCGACAAGCGGCAGAGGCGTGCCCTGCAAACGGATGGCAAGGGCATCGAGGAAACCGAAGAGCAGGCAGGCGAGCATGACGTTCTTGGGCCGCCACTTGGCGAAGATCAAGGCCGCAAGCGCGATGTAGCCCTTGCCCGCGGTCATGCCCTTGACGAAACCGGCCGTCATCGCCAGCGACAGGTAGGCGCCGGCGAAGCCGCAGAGAATGCCGCAGCAGATGACCGCGCGGTAACGCAGCCAGATCACCGATATGCCGGCCGTATCGACCGCTCCCGGATTCTCGCCGACGGCGCGCAGCCTCAGGCCGAAACGCGTGCGATAGAGGATCCACCAGCTTGCCGGCACCATGGCGAAGGCAAGGTAAGTGAGCAGGAAATGCCCGGAAAGCACATCCGCATAGATCGGCCCGAGGATCGGCACCTCCCGGATCGCGTCCGCCCCGGGGAAATTGATGATCTGGAACCTTGCGCCTTCGGCAAGCGCGGGCGTGCGGCCGCCCTGGCGGAACCAGGCCTCGCCTAGGATGACCGTGGAACCGGCGACGATGAAGTTGATCGCGACGCCCGAGACGATCTGGTTGCCGCGCTGGGTGATCGAGGCATAGCCGTGGACGAGCGACAGGAGCACCGAGATCAGGATCGCGGCGATGAGGCCGATCCAGACCGATTGGGTTACGGCGGCGACGGCGCCGGCCGCAAAGGCGGCACCCAGCATCTTGCCTTCGAGGCCGATATCGAACACGCCGGCCCGCTCGGTGAAGAGCCCGGCGAGCGCCGCAAAGATCAGCGGCACGGAGACCCGGATCGTCGATTCCAGGAGCACGACGAGGACGTGGAAGAAATCCATGGCTTCAGGCTCCCTTGGTCTGGACGACGGCGGCCGCGCGCTGGCCCCGCATCGCGAAGACACGGGTAATCGCGGGGCGGAACATGTTTTCGAGCGCGCCGGCAAAGAGGATGACGAGGCCCTGGATGATGACGATCATGTCGCGTGAGATCGACGGCATTTCGAACGCGATCTCGGCACCGCCCTGGTAAAGCACGCCGAAGAGGATCGCGGCAGGAATGATGCCGCCCGGATGAGAGCGGCCCATCAGCGCGACCGCGATACCGACGAAGCCTGCGCCCTGGACGAAATCGAGCTGCATGCGGAACTGTTCGCCCATGATCGGGTTCAGCGCCATCATGCCGGCAAGCCCGCCCGAGATCATCATGGCGATGACGGTGATGCGGCTTTCGCGGATGCCGGCATAACGCGCGGCGGAGGGGCTGTGGCCCATGGTCCGCATCTCGTAGCCGAGTTTGGTGCGCCAGATCAGCACCCAGACGGCAAAGGCGGCGGCCAGCGCCAGCAGGAAGGAGATGTTGAACGGCGCCGTCCCGATGTTCAGACCGAAGATCGACAGCAGCCAGTCGAGTTTCGGCAGTTGCCCGCCCTCGGCAAAGGTGCGCGTCTGCGGCGCCATCGACCCGAGCGGCTTGAGGACCCGCGTCAACAGGTAGACCATCAGGCTCGAGGCAATGAAGTTGAACATGATGGTGGTGATGACGATATGGCTGCCGCGCTTTGCCTGCAACCAGCCGGGCAGGAACGCCCAGAGCGCGCCAAAGAAGGCCGAACCGATGATCGCGATCGGGAAGACCACATACCAGGGCATGGTCTGGTCCAGCCAGAGGCAGGCGAGCGCCACCCCGATGCCGCCGACATAGGCCTGCCCTTCACCGCCAATATTGAAGAGCCCACAGTGGAACGCCACGGCGACGGAAAGACCGGTAAAGATGAAGGTCGTCGCATAGTAGAGCGTGAAGCCGATATATTCGCCACGACCGAAGGCGCCGTTGATCAGGTGATAGGCGGCCTCGAATGGATTTTCGCCGACGAGCAGGACGACAAGTCCGGCGACGATGAAGGCGACGGCAAGATTGATCAGCGGGACCAGACCGTACTCGACCCAGCCCGGAAGCTTTGCATAAGGCGTGCTCATTCCGCGGCCTCCTTGCGGCCTTCGACACCGGCCATCAGGAGACCGAGTTCGCCCTCGGTCGCATCGGGGCTGCGCTCGCCGACGACACGTCCGGCAAACATCACGAGAATGCGGTCGGAAAGCGCGCGGATCTCATCGAGTTCGACGGAGACGAGCAGGACGGCCTTGCCCTGGTCGCGCATTTCGATGATCCGCTTGTGTATGAACTCGATGGCGCCGACGTCGACGCCGCGGGTCGGCTGGCCGATGATCAGCACGTCCGGTCCGCGCTCCATCTCGCGTGCAAGCACGATCTTCTGCTGGTTGCCACCGGAGAAATTGGCCGTCTTCAACCGGGCGTTCGGCGGGCGGATGTCGTATTTGGCGATCTTCTCCTCGGCATCCTCGCGGATCGCGTCGATGTTCAGGAAGACGCCGTTCAGGTAGCGCGGATCGTTGTGATAGCCGAGGATGGCGTTCTCGCTCTCTTCGAACTTCAGGACGAGGCCGACATGATGGCGATCCTCCGGCACATGCGCCAGCCCGCGAGCCCTGAGCGCGGCAGGATCTCTATGGCCGGTCACATCGACGGACTCGCCGTTGAGCAGCACCGTTCCGGAGGTCCCCTTGCGAATGCCGGCGATCGCTTCGAGCAGTTCCGATTGGCCATTGCCAGCCACACCGGCAATGCCGACGATCTCGCCGGCCCGCACCTCGAAGGAGACGTCGTCGACCATGGTGACGCCGCGGCTGTCCTTGACGGTAAGCCCCTGCACCGAAAGTTTCACATCGCCCGGGGAGCTCTCCCCCTTCTCCACCCGGAGCAGCACCCGGCGGCCGACCATCAGCTCGGCAAGCTCCTCGACAGAGGTCTCGCGGGTATTGCGGGTCGCGACCATCTCGCCGCGCCGCATTACCGAAACCTCGTCGGTGATCGCCATGATTTCACGAAGCTTGTGCGTGATGAGGATGATCGTCTTTCCCTGGGCCTTGAGCTGCCCGAGGATGCGGAAGAGATGATCGGCTTCGGCCGGCGTCAGCACGCCGGTCGGCTCGTCGAGGATCAGGATATCGGCCTTGCGGTAGAGCGCCTTCAGGATTTCCACGCGCTGCTGGAGACCGACCGGCAGCTCCTCGATCAGCGCATCGGGATTGACCTCGAGCGCGTATTCCTTCTCCAGCCGCTTCAGTTCTTGCCGCGCCTTGGCGATGCCCTTGTTGAGAACCTGGCTGTCCTCGGCACCGAGCATGACGTTTTCGAGCACGGTGAAATTCTCGACCAGCATGAAATGCTGGTGCACCATGCCGATGCCGGCCGAGATCGCCGCATTCGGGTCGCGGATCGAAACCGGCCGACCATTCACGACGATCTCACCGCTATCGGCCTGATAGAAGCCATAGAGGATCGACATCAAGGTCGACTTGCCGGCGCCGTTCTCTCCGATAATGCCGTGGATCGTGCCTTTGCGAACCTTGAGATTGATATTCTTATTGGCGTGGACGGGGCCGAAACTCTTATCGATCCCACGCAATTCGATGGCAATATTGTCCATATTGGCCCTGCGATCCCCAATCTCGCCCTGCTTCGGTCTTCGTCCCAAACCGTGCCGGCAATTTTTTACCATTTGGTATAAGTTTATCATCGATTTTCGGGCGCGAAAGCCCTCAATCGCGATCTCCTTATACTCTCACCGGATCGCTGGTGAGAGTCCAGCGTGAATATACACAGCCGTATCAGGCAATTGTCGCTGTAAAACGGCGACGGGCCGATTCTTCACGCCAAGGCCGGCGGCCGCAAGAGCCGCAAGGCGTTCATGGTCACCAGAACGGTGGCGCCGGTATCCGCCAGGATCGCCGGCCAGAGACCGGTGACGCCGGCGATGGTGGTGACGAGGAAGACGGCTTTCAAGCCCAGCGCCATGCCGATGTTCTGGTAGATATTGCGCATCGTCGCCCGCGAAAGCCTGACCATGGCGGCGATGTCGGAAACGCGCGCATGCAACGAGGCGGCGTCGGCGGTTTCGAGGGCAACATCCGTTCCACCGCCCATGGCAATACCGACATCGGCTGCTGCGAGCGCCGGCGCGTCATTGATGCCATCGCCTATCTTGGCAACGTGCAGCCCCTCGGTTTTCAGCGTGGCAACGATGCGCTGCTTATCCTCCGGCAGGAGCCCGGCACGGACCTCCATTCCAAGCGGGCGGCCGATCACCTCGGCCGTGCGGCGGTTGTCGCCCGTCAGCATGACGACGCGGATACCGGCGTCGCTCAGCGCTTTCACGCCCTTCGCTGCGTCGGCACGGGGCTCGTCGCGCATTGCCAGCGCCCCCGCGGCGCGGCCATCGACGACCAGCACGGAAACGGTTTTTCCCTCATCGTGAAGGCTCGCGATCCGCAGCTTCTCAGCCGCGGAGAGTGGCACGCGCTCCTCGGCTGCCTGTGGCGAACCGAGGAAAAGCATAACCCCGTCGACTGAGCCCTCGATTCCTTTGCCGCCGATCGACCTGGCGCTTGCGACCGGGGACAGCAGCAACCCGTCGGCATCGACGCGGTTGCGGATAGCCAGTGCAAGCGGATGCCTGGAACCCTGTTCAAGCGCGGCCGCATACCGAAGGATTTCCGCTTCCGCCAGGCCGAAGCCGACGACATCGGTGACCTTCGGCTTGCCTTCGGTAAGCGTGCCGGTCTTGTCGAAGGCGGCGGCGGTGATCCGGCCGATGCTTTCGAGGACGGCCCCGCCCTTCATCAACAGACCGCGTCGCGCACCGGCCGAGAGGCTCGCGGCGATCGCCGCCGGCGTCGATATCACCAGTGCGCAGGGGCAACCGATGAGCAGGATCGCGAGTCCCTTGTAGATCCAATCGCTCCAGGCCGCACCCCAGAGCAGTGGCGGCATCACCGCAACCAACGCGGCGACGATGACGACTGCCGGCGTGTAGTAGCGGGAGAAGCGGTCGATGAAACGCTCCGTCGGCGCCTTCATCTCCTGCGCTTCCTCAACCAGCCGGATGACGCGTGCAATGGTGTTGTCGGCGGAAGCGGCAGTGACGCGCACACGCAGCGCGCCGTCGCCATTGACAGTGCCGGCGAATACGCTGTCGCCCTCTTCCTTGCGAACGGGCGTGCTTTCCCCGGTCACCGGCGCTTCGTCCACCATGCTTTCGCCGGAAACAATCGCGCCGTCGGCCGGAATTCTGTCGCCCGGCCGCACGAGGATCGTCGCCCCGACCGGCAAGCTCTCGGCCGGGACCTCGCTTGTCCGGCCGTCAATCTCGATGAGTGCCGATTTCGGCACGAGCGCAGTCAGCGACTGGATGCTCGCGCGAGCCTTGCTGGCGGCGACGCCTTCCAGAAGCTCGCCAATCAGGAAGAGGAAAACGACCATCGCCGCTTCCTCGGTGGCGCCTATGAAGACCGCCCCGACGGCGGCAACGGTCATCAGCGTCTCGATCGAGAAGGGCGTGCCGGCAAGTGCTGCCATCAGCGCGCGTCTTGCAATCGGCACGAGGCCGACGAGCATGGCGAGCGTGAAAATCCAGGGCTCGGTCGCCGGTAGAAACTTGCCGGCACCATAGGCGACAGCGAGCGCGAGGCCGCAGGCAACGACAAGCTGTCCCTTGGCCGTCCTCCACCAGGGGCCGGCGGCAAAGGATCCACGGTCATGACTTTCGCTGAACACAGGGCGAGCCGTGCCGGAATGCCGATGGGGCGGTTCGCCCGCTGACGGATGGTGGTCGTGCCCGTGCGCGTGGTCGCAGCAGCCATGGTCGCCAGCGCCGGATGGCTTGCCGACCGTCGCGCCGGCGAGCGGCAGGAGCCGGTAGCCGAGGCCGCCGACCTTGCGCACGATCGCCGGGCCGACTTCGTGCCCGTCCGCATGACGAACGGTCATTGTGCCTGCGCTCACCGACACGCTGACATCCTGCACACCGCCCACGCGCCGCACGGCGGTATCGATCTTGGCCGCGCAGGACGCGCAATCCATACCCTCGATGCGATATCTGCTTTCCTGAACGTTGCCCGCCATTCCTTGCTCCTTGTGAAACCTGGAAGCAGGCTACGACCTCTAGTGGCTAGAGGTTCAAGAGCAAAAAACGCGCGTTGGCGTCCTTGGGTTGCAAGGGTGAGCAGTCGCGCTCGATTCTAGTTTTCGAGCTCTATTCGAACTCCAGAAGAAAATAGGTGGTCGGCCCGTCGGGCGCATCGTTCGAAAGGCGGAACGAGATCGGCCCTGCACCGCTTTCAACCGGCGAATGAACGGTGCCGTCGAGGCCGATGGGTGACAGTTTCCATTTCACTGCGCTTCTCGACAGGGACAAGTCGACTTCACCCTTTCGGATCAGGACCGGCAATCTGCCGAAATCCGTGATGACCTTTTCTTCGCTGTCACGAAAGATCATGCCGGTGTTCTGGGCATCGGTCGCAAAGATCAACAGAAAACGCCGGCTATTGGCGAGGGTTGCGGGCGTGTCGAGCGCCGACAGCGCGACAAGCCCGTTCCCATCTGACCGTTCTATCCGCAGAATACCGAGGTCGATCGGCTCACGAAGGGAGGAAAATGCGGCGGCTTCGGTCGAAGGCGTCGCGACTCGCAATTGCCCGGTGGCGCGCTGCAGCACGATCTCTCCCGTGTCGCTCTCATAGAGCCCTCTTTCGATGTCCGTGGCATTGCCGGCTGGAAGGATGCCGATGTCGCGGAACTCGGCGAGAATGTCCGCACTCGCCTGGTTCCGCGGTTGCGCGACGCCGATCTCGAGTCGCGACGGGTCCGAGCGCTTCAAGCCTATGCGGCCGACTAAAGCCAGATCGGTCAATTGCTCCGGCTCGCGCGCCTGCATGTCCTCGCCAAGATCGTCCTCGCCGCGCACCGCAAAGGGGATCGTGATGCCCGAGGTCGCCACGTCTCCCCGCCGGTAGACGAGCGCCGCAAGCGTTTCACCCGCCCGGGCGACCGGATCGAGGGCGATCGCATAGGGAAGCATCGCCTTCTTGTGAGGATAGGGCTCACCGTAGGCGAGCGCGATCGGCCCATGGCCATGCCTGCAGAGCACATCCCAACCCTGCAGCGCCGCATAGGCCGGCATCACGAGTCCCGCTTCGTAACGATAGCGGTTCCAGAAAAGATGATCGTATTCGCTGACGACGAAGGGTTTTCCGAACCAGCGCGCGGCGGCGACCATCCGCACATAGTTGGCGCTGTCCGCGATCGAGCTTGCCTGCAGGAGTGAGCTCCCCGGAGAATAACCGCCGACCCAATCGTGATAGGTATTCATCGTCACGGCCTCGAGGTCGCGCCTGCTCAAGCCCGTCTGCACTGTCGGCCAGTTGTTGTAGGTGCTGATCAGCCCCTTGTATCCGAGGTCGCGCAGGGTCTTGCTCATCCGCGCCGCCGATGATCGCTCTACCTCCACGATGAAGGCCTGGAGGTCGCGCAAGCGGGGAGTGTCGGCGTAACGATCGGCGGGCAATTTCACGGAGGCTGCTTCGAGCCGTTCGTCGTCCTCAAGATCGCCCCAGGCTTTCGCGAGCGCCTCGGTCGACGCGTAGCGTTTCTGAAGCCACCGGTTGAAGGGCAAGGCCAGAGCCGGATCATAGGGCGGCTTGCCGGGGCGATCATGCACGACGCCGTCGAACTCGATGCCGTTCTCGTTGGCGAGGATCACCAGCGCCAGAGCCTCGTCACGGATCGGCGCCACGCCCGTATAGGGATTGATCCGCGCCAGGAATTTCTCCTGCAGCGTCCTCCAATGGGCGAAAGCTTCCTCATCGAAATGAAGCTGGAGCTTCAGGTTTCCGCTAGCGTCCCAGCGATCGTCGTAGCCGCCGTAGGCACCGCGCGGCGACGACAGGCCGTCCATGATCCAATGGATGCCGTTGCGCTTGAGCGCGGCAAGGAGGTAGTGGATGCGGTCGACCGTCTCCGGATCGAAGTCGAAATCCTCCTGCCGGCCGAACATCAGGCTCGCATCGGTGAAGTGCAGCCGCGCGATGTTGTAGCCATGCAGCGCCAGTTGACGGGCATAACGGTCGGCGCCGTCATGATCGGGAAAACCGCCGGACGCCGGGCTCCAGGCGAGCGAGGCGCAGAGCATCCGGACCGGTTTCTCCGGCGCTTCAGCGAAGGCGAGTTGACCCGTCGGGCCGGCAATCAGCCGATGGCCCGCATCGATGGTCTCGTTCGGCAAGAGAGGCGAGAAGTCGAGCGGACTGCCCGTCTGAACCTCGAGCGAGATTTCCCGGACCGGCAGCCATTGGTCGGAGGCGTGAGCTGGCAAACAGCTGAGGAAAATCGTTGCTGCGGCCAGCGGTAGGCGGCTCATCATGCGGGCTTGCCGAGGATTCTGCTCTCGATCGGCGCGCCCGGCTTTAGCCGCGACCGGAACAAGCCAACCGGTAACGCCGCGGCATGGAAGAACCAGGCAACGACCGTATAAAGGCCCATGCCGAGGCTGCCCTTCTTGAGGCTGACCAACAGCACAACAGCCGCAAACATCGCCGAGACCGATGCTATCGCCATGCCTTTGTGCGGCAGGAACAGGATCAGGCCGAGAGACAGCGCCCACCAGAGATAGACGAGCGCCCACAGTTTCAGTTCCGGCAGTTCCCGCAGCACCTGAAGGAAATAAGGCTTTCCGAGCGAAGCACGCAGCAATTCGCCGATGCCATAAAGATATTTGCTCTTCCAGCGACGGACGAGCAGGCGGTAGGAATTGACGGTGTGACCGAAATGCTGGACGAAGCGGCGGTCGAGGCGATGGAGACCCCAGCCGGCGCTTCGAAGCCGCACACCGAGCTCGAACTCCTCGTAGCCGTGAAGATTCCGGTCCGAAAGATAGCCGACGTCCTCGATGGCGGCGCGCCGATAGAGGCCGCCTCCATTCATGCGGTCGATCGGGCCAATGCGGTTCTCCGGCGCATTGCGGTTGACGCGCCGGGCGAATTCCAGGTTGGAAACGAGCTTCTCCTCCACGTGGCCAGTGACACCGCCTACCGAGGGATTTTCCGCGAGAAAGGCGATCGCCTCGTCGAGAAAGCCAGCATCGAGCAGCATGTCGCCGTCCATCAGGCAGACGAAGGGATGTCGGGAATATTGGAAGCCGAGCTGCGGCCCGATACCGCAGCTCGGAAGCGCCGGCGGGACGATCTGCGCGATGGTGACGGGATATTGCGCGGCGATCTCCACGGTCCGGTCGGACGATCCGCTGTCGGCAATGATGATTTCGCCCTCCTTGCCCGCCAGCGCCGCAACGACGCTTTCGATCGTCGCGGCGATCCGCTTCTCTTCGTTCAAGGTCTTGATGATGACGGATACTGTCAAAAGAGCCCCCAAGATATCGGCAGGGTGTCGCGAGCGCCAAAGCCGTTCCCGCAGCGTTTTCTAACCGGGATAATTTGAGTTTTGGTTTATTCGCGGCAGCCGCCGCGCCATCAACCAACCCGCAGCAATGCCACACGCCCCGCCCGCGAGCTTGACCGCAAGGTCTCCCAAACGCGCGTGACGATCCATGGACAGCATTTGCAGCAATTCGAATCCGACCGCCGTACCAAGCACGATTGCAACGACGAACGGCAAACGTCCCGGATAGCCGATCATGAATAGAAAGCCGAGGAGTCCGAAAGCGCCAAACCTTTCGACATGCACCCATGTGCCGATATGGGGGCGCATGCCGATCGGAGACAGCGTCGAATAGGCGATCACGCCGAACAGCAGCCAGGCGAGCAGTGATGCGATGCGTCTGAAATTCATGCTTCAATCCAAATCGTCGTGACCTGTCTTCCCCGGATCGGCACCGGCCCCAAGGAAAAACGCGCATCCGTGCAAAGCATTACCGCGGCGCCGCGGGAGGGCCGGCTTACTTCGACAACAGTGACCCGTATACCGCAAGCGTCTTTGCGGCGACCCCCGTCCAGCTATAGGTGAGCTCGGCATGCCTGATCTTCGAAAGGACCTGCTCCTCGCTCGGCGGGTTGGCAATCTTGCTGCCGATCGCCGTCGCAAGCGCGTCGATATCGCCCAGCGGAAAATAGTCGTCGGAAGGCAGGTCCAGCTCGCGGTTGGCGACGATGTCACTCGCCAGCACCGGCAGGCCGTGGGCCATTGCCTCCAGGAGCGCAATCGGCATGCCCTCGTGGCTGGAAGGAAGCACGAAGAGGGCGGCGTTGGCGAAGAGCTCCGCCAGCCGATCGCCGGTCTGAAAGCCTGCCAGAACGACGCCCGCGACATTTGCGGTCATTGCCCGCACCTGTTGAACATAGGGCGTCTCGAACTCCCCGTCACCGGCGAGCACGAGCTTGAAGTCGGCGCTGCCGAGCTTTGCGAATGCCTGGATCAGGTCGGTCTGGCGTTTTTCCGGGACAAGCCGGGCGGCCAGCAGAATATATCGGCGCGGCGCCAGTCCGAACTCGTCGAGGATGCCGGTACCGCCGCGGACGGGCGAAACGGCAACGCCGTTCGGGACAAAGGTTACGGCTGCCCTGTGCCGCTCTCCCATGGCGTGAACGATTTCCTTCGAAATCGCGATGCGGCCGTGAGAAAGACGCATGCCCATGAACTCCCCGAGACGCAGCATGCGCTTGGCGAAGGTACCCCATTTCTGCCGGTCGTAGTCGTAGCCATGATGGGTGACGACCACCTTCATGCCGAGAAGCCTTGCGAGCGGCACAAGGAGCGCCGGTCCAACTGCATGAATATGCAGGATATCGGGTCGGCGCAAAGCCGCGAAACAGACCCCCACGAACGTATGCACGAAGGCTTCCAACGCCATCAGTCGCGGTGCCCAGAGCGGAAAGACGCGAATTCCGTTCCACGAAAACGACGACGGCTTCTGAAGGTAGTGACGGCGTCCGATGACGTCGGCGTCCCAACCATGCTCGACGAGCTTGCCCGCGAGCATCTCTACATGCTTCTCGACGCCGCCTTGGACGTTCGGGATGCCGCGCAAACCGAGCATCACGACGCGCCGCCGGCCACGCCGGCCGGCCTGAGACCGAGGAATGCTTGCGAGCTCTTCCGGAAGACCGGCGCCGCGGCCACCAGCGGCCGTCCTCAGCTCATCCGCCACGGTCGACGGGACTTGACCGGCAGCCATACTGTGTGCGCGCGGCAAGGCGCCCGATTGCGCCATCCGATTTCTCGAGACTCCGGACTTTCTGCTCATGGTTGTCAGCCCCAAGGATTTCCCTTGGGTATGCACCGCAAGCGCCTACGCTCTCCGTAAGAAATTCCTTAAACTTCGAAGGAAATGCGCGAAAATCAGACGATTGCGCAGTAGGGATGCTGCAGCAGCGTCCAGCTTCTTAGGCAGCCCCAAGCGCTGCGTAGACGTCGAGCGTCCTGGCGCGATAGGCCGCCGCGGAGAACTCGCTGGCGATCCAGGCGCGGCCCGCAGTGCCCATTTGCGCGCGAGCGGCTGGTGCAAGCGCCGCCATGGCACTCAAGGCGCTGGCGAGATCTTCGACATCGCCGGGCGCCGCCAGCAGGCCGGTCTCGCCTTCCTTCACCATTTCCGGAATGCCGCCGATCGCCGCGCCGATAACCGGGCGCCCGAGCGCATAGGTCTCAAGAATGCTGACAGGTGCGTTCTCGTACCATTCGGAGGGAAGCACGAGCCCCAGGGACTGGCCGATCAGGCGATGCAGATCCTCACCTGAAAGATAGCCGGCGAAACTTACGTCCGCGCCGAGCTCGGCCGCGAGTTGCCGAAGGCCCGCCTCCTCCGGTCCGGTACCGGCGATTATCAGCCGCTGTTTCGAGAGGGCGACGGCCCGGATCAGCGTCGCAATCCCCTTCTCCGGAGCAAGCCGGCCGGCAAAGACGAAATAGTCTTCCTCCTGCCAGTCGTCGCGATACTCCTCGACATCGACGAAGTTCGGGACGTGGACCATCTTCTCGTGCGGCCAGTTCCATTCGGCCAGCTTTTCCAGGTAAAACCGGCTCGGCACCACGAGGCGATCCACCCGTTTGCGGTAGAGTCCGAGCAGGCGGTGCAGCATGGTTTCGGCGAGCACAACGGCGCTGAGCGATACGGAGTCCTTGACGCAACGGTGACGCAGCACATTGTAGATGCGCCCGCCGCTGCAATCCTCGCAGACCTTTCCGTCGCGGAGCATCTTGTAGGACGGACAGGCAAGCTTGAGGTCGTGAACGGTCATCACCACCGGAATGCCGGCGGACTTGAGTGTCGAGAAGATTGCCGGCGACAGATGGTGATAGACATTGTGGGCGTGGGCGACCGACGGCCGCACTTGCTCGATGAGCCGTCCGATGTTGCGCTGCGCCTCGAGGGAATAGATGACGCTCGCGGCTTGAGAGACTTTCCGCAGCAGGCCCGTCTGCCGGCCGTATTCGATTTCCGATACGAAATAGCCCGACCACGGCGAAGCTTCGTTGCGATCGTGCTGCATGGCGAACGGCACGACGTCCCAGCCGATCTCACCGAACATGCTCATGTGATCGAAAAACACCGTCTCCGCACCACCGCGGCGATAGAAGTAGTTGTTGATCGCAAGCAACTTTTTCCTGGCATTCCCGAAACTCGCCATCCGTGCATCTCACCAGTTGATCCGGTCGAGCACCTGATCGACCGGAAGCACCTGGCATCCCTTGTCGACCGCATGGCGGACCAGATGATCGAAGGTTTCCGGCGTGCAGCCATAGGGCGTTGGCGACGGGGCGATGTCATGTGTGAAGAAGACGAGCCAGCCCGGGCGCTCGACGACGTCGTCTATCCAGCGCGTCAGCGCGCGTGCATGCTGCTCCGGCTGCCGGATCTCGACGCCCTTGAGCATCAGCGGATCCACCATTCCGCGATTGATGGCCTCACCGCCAGCCCGACAGGTGCGATAGCGCCTGCGAAGCTCCGGACGCGCCAAGGGCCAGGCCGCATTGTACGGAAAGGCGAAATTTGCCGGAGCGGAGGCAACACCGACGCCATCGAGGTAGGCCGCATTGCGGTCGAGATCGCGGCCAAGCGCGGACATGTCCCGCATCCTGCGATGCGAGAAGGTGTGGCAGCCGATTTCGTGTCCGCGCGCGAGCAGTTCACTGCAGCCGGCAGGTGAGATCAGCGTTCGGTCCGGTTCCACCTGCCCTGCAAGCCCGCCAGCGATGTAGAAGGTGCCGCGCGCACCGTGCTGCTCCAGAATGGCTGCCCCGTAGTCGAGTGCCGTGTCGGGAACGTCGTCGAAGGTGAAGGAGACGAGCGGCACCTCGGTTTCGAGCCTCAGCCGTTGCCGGGCAAAGCGCCAGATCAGCCGGTTTGCCAAGCGATCGACCAACCCGTCGATCTTCCGTGCGATCTCAGGCATGCGCCACCTTTCTGCTTTTCACCGATTGCCGATCGACCGTCAAAACCGCCGACGACTGGAGATGCAGGCCGTAGAGCGCGAACATGAACGTGAACCAGATGAGGTTCCCGCCTTCGAAGAACAACGTCTCGAGGCCGGCATGGAAAATCGTGTAAAGCCAGACGCGAATGAACAGCCGCGTGAGATGGGAGTGCTCGCGATCCGGAGCGATCCGGGAGATGTCGCGAAGCGGCAGCAGAATGACCCAGATGACGGTCAGGATCAGCCCGGGAAATCCGGTCATCAATGCTGTGTCCAGGTAGGAATTGTGCCCGTTGGCCGCGGCGACGGCCCACGTTTCCACCGATCCGCCGCTGTAGACCAATTCTTCCGTCTGCCAGAAGGCCCTGAAGCCATAGCCAAGCAACGGATGCTCCGCGAGCGCCGAGAAGGCGAAGCGCCAGATGTCGGCCCGGTTCGTGAAAGTCGCGTCGATACCAAGCCCGCTAATGAACTCACCGAGCGGAATGAAGACGGCCGAGCCCACGGCGAAGAGATTGAAGAGCCCGACGCCACCGACGGCGATCGGAATGCGCAGGAATCGCGCATGCTCGAAAAGCCATGCGAGGATCAATATCCCCGGAAGCATCGCCGTCGAGGTCTTTCCACCGGTGTGGACGAGAAAGACGCAGGACAGCGCAATGATCGCGATGCCGGCGAGGCGCGACCAGGTGTTCATGACGAAGAAACCGAAGAAGGCGCCAATCACCATCGCGGCGGCGGCGCTGTTCTTGTGCGGAAAATGGCCTCGCCACAACCCAGCATTCATCGGTTCACGCAGTTCCGAAGCCTGATGGATGGCAAGCGTCGGCTTGAAAAGGATGCCGTAATAGGCAACCGCCAGCATGATGAGCGTGCCGATCCCGAGCATCTTGGCGAAATGCCGTTCCGAAGCCGGCATCAACAGATAGATGCTGGCGTTAACCGCCATCATGACGCTGAGAACGACGCCCTTGATGCCCAAGATCGGATGCGCGGAAATGACCGAAACGAGAAGAAACCAGGTGAACAGGACGGTCAGAAGGAGGCGCGGCTGCAGGATCATATTCCGCATCGGATGAAGCACGCCGTAGCAAAGCGTGCCGGCGAAGAGAGCCAGGGATATGATCTGATTCAGCCGACTGGAATTGCCGGCCGAGGGGTCCAGGATCGCCTCACCCGTCAGGTCGACAAAGGGGTCGATGGAGATCCACAGGAACAGGAACATCGCCATGAACAGAAAGGTTCCGGCCGGCGCCATCAGGGTCTCGGTGGACCGGTCCTCGCTGTAGGTGGCACTGCTCATACCTGCGGCTCCCTTATCCGGCTATCGGCCGCGCGCCGCGAACGTACCTCCACAGGCCAAGGCTCAGCGCGGCTGCCACACCGATGAGGAGCCCTGCCACGCCGCCGGCAATCAGGAGGATGAACGTCCGGGGCGGCCAGGTTCGGGAGTTCGGCGGCATCGCGCGCGAGATGACGCGGACATTGGTCGCGTCGATCTGCTGGCGCTCGGCGATCTGCTGGGCGCGAGCGAGGTGCGTTTCATAGATCGCCGCCTTTGCCCGCGCGTCGCGCTCCAGGTCGCGCAGCTGCACCTGGGCCTCGTTGTCGGTGAAGACATTGGACTTCTCGGCGCGTGCCTTGGCGCGCAGCGCGTCGAGGGCGGATTGCTCCCGGTCGAAATCGGCTTTCGCGCGCTCCAGGATACGCCGGGCCTCCTCGTCCATGGCGGCTTCGAGCGTCGTGCGTTCGGAGCGCGCGGAAACGAGGCGCGGGTGCCTTTCGCCGTAGATCAGCCGCATCGAACCGATCTGCTGCTGCAGCGTGTTATACTGCTGCCGCAGGCTCGTCATGTTGGCGGATTCGAAAACCGAAGCGCTCGCCGTCTGCTTGTTAGCGATCGCCGCGCTCATCTGCTTGTAACGCGTCTCAGCCTGGATGAAGCCTTGCTGGGCGGCCAGCACCTGGGTGTTGAGCTCGCTGGAAAGCTGGTTGCTGACGAGCTCGCCGTTGGTCGACTGCAATCCATTCGCACGGCGGAAATCCTCGACCTTCTTCTCGGCCTCGGTCACGTTGCGGCGCAGTTCGTCAAGGCGGGCGTTCAGGTTCTGGGCGACGCGGCCGGCGCTTTCCGCGGCCGATTGGAAAAGCTCCGTTTCAAAGGCATCGACGATCGCGTCCGACAGGACGACGGCCTTCTCCGGTTCCTCGCTCCAGACCTTCATGACGACGACGAAGGAGCGTTCCTCCCGCCGCGCCTCGACCCGCTCCGTCAGAGCGCGCAGCGCCGCCAGGTGATTGTCGGCGGCTTCCTCCTGATCCGACCGGAGCAGGTTCTTCAGAAAATCCAGCGGGGACGGTTTGACGAACTCAACATCCTTCGTCAGTTGCAGCTTGTCGATGACGCGCGCCAGAACGTTGCGCGACGTGAGAATCCTGAGCTTGCTTTCGACCTCCAGCAGTTGCGCGTCGCGCTGCGGGTTGCTGGTGAAGACGTCATCGCTGACAACGTTGAGGTTGGACGGATCGACGACGATGTCGGTATAGACGGTGTATCGCGGCGACGCCGTCAGCGCATAGGCAAGGGCAGCGGCAACGCAAAGAACGACGGCAAGGACGATCCACCGCATTCCGTCGCGCAGCCATAGGATCACGTCATCGATGCCGATCTCGCCGATGAGTTGGAAGCGAGTGAGCCATTCGCCAACGGTCGGCTGTACCGGTTCCCGGGCTACCGGGCGCGGCGGAGAATTCACCGCGCGGAACGACGCCCTGCGGTCTTCGGAGCCGCGGACCTCAGGAAGAATTGCCTCTTCCTCCTCCGGTGTGGGGACGAGATCGAGCAGCGAGCCTTCGCCGGAGCGAAGCCGCCGATAGCGTGTCTGCAGGCGTAATCCTTGTTCTTCGGGCTCGCTCCGCCGATACATCCGTCTTTTCCCCACGCATGCCCTTGAAGCCAGCAAAGAGCGCCCTGCGTACCCCGCATCGATTGTCAAGAACTAGGCTGGCAGGGTGAATATTCCGTTAAGTACAGCTTGCGGTCGGTAACCTTCCGCCGCCCTCGTGATCAGTGCGGCCGGAAAAACACAGCACCTTTCCTTAGAAATCCGTGAGCAGCCTGCTCCAGCTCTCCGAGGCGAGGCCGCCGATATAGATGTCATTGCGCGCTGCCGCGTCCATGAGGTCGGCGTGACGCGTGACCAAGCAGAAGTACCCGCGGTGACGGAAGGACAGCCATCGCTGGCGCGAGATGGCATTCATCAGAAAGGGCTGTGCCATGCCGACCGCGGCGGCATAGCCCTCGCGATCGAGTGAGGCGAACATTTCGGCAGTGACGTCGAATTCGCGTCCCTCCTCGCAAAGCACGTTCAGCACATTGGCGATCCGGTTCCCTTTGCCGAAGAAGAGGAAGGCACCGACGGTCCGGCCGCGTTCACAAATCACCTTCCGGCACTGCAACGCGCCAAGACTTCTGTTCAACGAGGCAACGCCGGCGAGCCAATCGAATTCGGATTTCGACCAGATCGGGCGAACCGAAAAGCGCTTGAGCATCGGTCCCGCGCACTGGCGGAATTCCTCAAGGCTTGTCGGCCTCGTCTCGAATCCCGGTACCGAACTCGGTTTCGTCGACGGCGCCCGCCAACGCAGGGCGTGATCCGCCAAACCAAGCGCGCCGATCACGGCACGCGACCGCGTCAGCGGAACGCGCCGGCTCGCAAGGAGAGCGCCCGCGACGAACGGCCGAAAGGAACGTCGCCATTCGAGACTCTGGATGGGCAGAACGACGCCGCCGCCGGCAACCCAGTGGTCGGCGCTCACCGGAGACGAACTGTCCGAAAAACACATCTCCTGGCGCGCCGCGCGCATCATGCGGGCAAGACGCGCGGCACCCGCTGCACCGGCCTTGCCGTCCGCCATGAAGGCGCAGAGAAGCCGGGCGACGGTTGGGCGGCCGTGGACCAGGAACTCGAATGGAAGCGCAAGAATCGCGCTGTCGATGTCACCTGCGCCATTCTCGTGGACGACGCTGCCGCACGCCGGAGTATAATGGGGACTGCCGAAGAAGACGGTCTCCAGATAGTGCTCGAGGTCTTCTCCCCCCTCATGGTCGGTCTTGCGGAAAACCTTCTTGAACAGCTTGCCGATCGTGGGGACGTCGGCGCGCTCCATGGCCCTTATGCCGACGGATCGGCACAGGTCGGTTTCGCCGGCCGGCGCCGATTGAGCACCCCGCAACTCAGCCTTCATGCACCATCCTTGCCGAAGCCTCCGGCCGGCCGGCCTGCTCCCTGTCGTGCCGGACGAAATGCAGGAACACACTCCATGTGGCGACAACCATCGCAATCTCGATCACATAGAACGAAACGAATGTGCCGACAGGCGGGGCATACCAACTCGCCCACGCGGCGAGCGCCGCCCCCGCTACGCTGCCAAGTCCCATCACCGTCGCCCGGGCAGCGTGGTAACCCGAGGCGCCGAGCGCTTCCACCGCTACGGACCAGATGGCCATCGGTACGATGACCCAGCAAAGCTTTCTGACGAATGCGACGAGAGAAATGTAATCCTGGCCGAACAGATAGGGCAGGATCGGCGCCAACACGAAAACCACCACGGCCGCAGCGACGCTGATGGCGGTGGAGGCGATCAGCACCTTTCGCACCCGCTCCAGCGCATGGTGCAGCCCAGCCGCGGAAATTCTTGCCGAACCGGGGTAAATGAGGCGATGCAGCGCCTCGACGGACAGATAGCTGCTCTCCAGCATCCGGCGCGCAACACTGTAGCTCGAAACGATCTCAGCGGTCGCGACGAGACTGAGGACCAGCAGGTCGGCGTTCTGGCGCACCGCGCGCAGGATAAACGGAATGCTGAAATAGAGGCCTTGCGGCAATTCCTCCCGCACGATGCAGTAGCGTGGCCGGCCGAGCCCCTTAATGGCCCATATGCAGGCCAAGGCCGCCAGAACATGGCACACGAACTGCCAGACGGCCCATGACGCGACCGTGGCGACGCCGAAGGCAATACAGGCAAGCGCCGCCGCAACTGTCCGCGCGACCGCGAAACCGACTACGACGACATTCGCCGAAGCGAAGTCGGAATGGGCGAGAAAGATCTGCTCCACCAGCACAATGATGCGAACCAGCACGACATTGGTCACGAGCATCAGGGTGATCACCGCGACGTTCGTCAGCGGTTCGGCGGAAAGCTTGAGAAAGAATGGCAGGACGGCCGCCCCGATCAGGACCAGCGCCGCGCCGCTTGCCGCAGTCAGGATGATGTTGTGACCAAGCATTTGCGGATAGATGGCGCGATCGCGTGCGACCCGGCGCACCAGGCATTCCATGGCGCCGAGCCCGCACAAATGAACGGCTATGTTGGCGATTGCGGTAACCGCAACGAAGATACTGAACTCATGGACACCGAGCCAGCGAGCCAGGATAGCGAAGGTCAGAAGCTGCGCCGCGGACCCGACGACGAGACTGCCGCCGGAGGCAACATAGGATAGGAGCATCGGCAGAAATGGCTTGTACCTGCCCGGTTCTGTTGCGCATTCCGAAGCCATTGCGATCTGCCTTTGACGACTGCCCGACGTTGTGCACGGCATTCGGGGCGGACGGGTGGTCCGCGCGGTCACCGGCATCCGCGGACAGTACCACGCAGAAATGATTGCGCGGTTAACGTACTCGCATCAATTGCATTTCAGTTTCCGTTTACCTGGATGGGATAGGGTCCGCGACGATCTGATTTTCCATCCCCAAAACCGAAGGAGCGTTCGTGCAGCAGGGCCACGATCATTTGCACGGTAATCAGGCAGGCGCCCCCTCGGTTCGCCTCGTCCGGTTTATGGACGTCGAACTCGAGCTGGCGCCGGACGTCCTGGTGCCAAGGGAGGAAACAGAACTCCTCGGGCGCCGTGCCGCCGCCATCCTTCGCGATCATGCCGGGCAGGCGACAGTCATCGACATGTGCTGCGGCTCGGGTAACCTTGCGCTCGGCATCGCGGCCGACATTCCTTCCGCACGCGTCTGGGGCGCGGATCTGACCGACAGCACGGTGGCGCTTGCTCGCCGCAACGTCGAGCGTCTTGCCCTTCAGGAGCGCGTGACCATCCGGCAGGGCGACCTTTTCGCGGCGCTCGAGGGCGAGGAGCTGGAAGGCGCGGTCGACTTGATCGTCTGCAATCCGCCCTACATCTCGACATCGCATCTCGAAGGCGACAGCGCCCATCTTCTGGCAACCGAGCCGCGCGAAGCCTTCGACGGCGGTCCCTATGGCATATCCATCCATCAACGCCTGGTGCGCGACGCCATTGCCTTTCTGAAGCCGGGCGGCTGGTTGCTGTTCGAGTTCGGAGAAGGACAGGAACGGCAGGCGGCAGCACTTCTCGCCCGGACCAAGGCCTATGGTGCCGTGACATTTGCCACCGACGCAGCAGGCAAACCACGCGTCGCACTGGTGCAGAGACGCGCTGGCGAGAGCGCGGTCAACGCATTCGAAGGACGCGGCGAATGAGCGATATCCGTCCTTTGGAGGCGGCGGACATTCCGGCGGTTGCCGGGCTGTTCCAGAAGGTATTCCGCAACGGGAAAACCACGCCGCCAGGCTTCATCGATTATCTCCGCCAGCTCTACCTGGAATCGCCCGGATGCGACCCGGAAATCTCGCCGCTCGTCCATGTCAACGGCGGGGGGCGCGTTTCCGGGTTCGTTGGCGTGAATGCCTTGCCGATGACCTTCAATGGCAGACGGTTGCGCGCCGCGATCTGCGGATCGCTGATGGTCGAAGGGCACGAGAGTGACCCGCTTGCCGGCGCGCGGCTCCTCAAGGCTTTTCTCGCCGGCCCGCAGGATCTTTCCTTCAGCGAGACTGCAAGCGAAGTTTCCACGCAAATGTGGACGAAGCTGCGCGGCATCGCGCTTCCGCAATACAGCCTCGAATGGATACGGGTCGTCCGACCTTCGGCCTTTGCGCTCGATCTCGTTGCAAGCCGTGTCCGCCCGGCCCGCCTGCTAAGCCCACTGGCGCGCTCGGTCGATCACCTTTATCGCAGCAGGATGGACCGCGGCAGATTGCGCTGGTCGGGGCTGGCGGAAGACCCGTCCGCCCGCGGGGCTTTGCACGTTGCCGATATCGACCGGCACGCCTTCGGCGCTCTCTTCGAACGGTTGACGGCGCAGTTTGCATTGCGCCCCGACTGGGCGCCGGGGCAACTCGATCACGTGCTGGCGGATGCCGTCGAGAAGCCGGAATTTGGCGAGCCGGTCTTCGCCGCCGTCACCGCGCGCGGCGGCACCCCGGTGGGCGCGTTTTTCTACCACGTGCGTGCCGGCGGCATCGCCCGGGTGCTCCAGGTCCTTGCCGCGCCGGGGCAGGCCGGTCCGGTCGTCGACTGCCTCATCGACCATGCGGCCGCGCGCGGTGTCGCGGGCCTGCGCGGGCGAACGCAGCCTGCCCTCTTGGAAGCAATGCTTGGCCGCCGCATTGCTTTCGTCCATGCAGCCTCGACCGTCGTCCACTCCCGCGACCAGGAACTCGTCGAAGCCTTCCGCAACGCGCAAGGCTTCATGAACGGGCTCGCAGGCGAACAATGGAACCGTGTGTTCGGTGGTCGCTTTGACTAGCGCATCGGCCCGATTTTCGGAAAGCACGATGCGTGGAATCAAAGAACTCTGCCCCTATTCCGGTCAGTGGCCGATTTCCTCGACTGGCTGAACGAGCTGCGGCCCGAGGTGCAGGTAGCGCGTCGCCTTGCGCTTGGCGGCGATATCCGCCCAGACGCGCTCCACCTGGATCGCCGTCAGTTGCGCCACGCGGGCAACCTCCTCGGCGCTGATGCCATTGTTCAGACCATAGAGGCAAAGGTCCATGCGGTCGTAGGGCAGTGAAAAGTAGAACTCCTCCTGCGTCTGCGCGAGCGAATAGGTGTCCGTCGTCGGCGGCCTGCGCCGGATCTCCTCAGGGACGTCGAGATGCGCGGCGAGCGCATAGACCTGCGATTTGTAAAGATGCGCGATCGGCTTGACATCGGCCGCGCCGTCACCGTTCTTGACGAAAAAGCCCTGGTCGTATTCGAGCCTGTTCGGGGTTCCGAGAACGGCGAAGTTCAACCGGTCGGCGTGATAATATTCGATCTGCTTGCGCGTGCGCTGCTTCATGTTGGTCGCGGCAACAATGCCGAGATAGACCGAGGGCGGCATGCGTAACTTCGTCTGTTTTCCCTCCGGATCCTGGACGACCAGCGAGGAGATGTTGTAGCCATCGCCTTCAAGCGCATTGGCGATGACGATCTTCGATGCCCAGTCCGGCCCATAATCAGGAACAAGCTCCCGGATGAAGGCATCGCGGCGTTCGTAGCAACCCATCGCTGCGAGCGTTGGGCCGATGTCCTCGACGACCGCCTCGACGCCGAAGGTTTCCGCCACCAGTCGGCCGAGGCGGAGGCTCTCCGGATCGGAGTCGTTTTCGGGCATGAACAGACAGAAGACGTTCTTCGCGCCGACGGCGCGCACGGCGAGCGCCACCGAGACACTGGAATCGATGCCGCCGGAAAGGCCGAGCACGAGACCGCGTTTGCGCATGCCGCGCAGTTGCGCGCGCAGCCCTTCGACGATGCGATCCGTCTCCACGGCCGCGTCTAACTTCAGGGCCTCGGCCGAGAAGACAAATTTATCCTGGTCCGGACGGATGTTCATTCTGCAAGCTCCAATGTTTCCGCCGCCAGCCTGCGGCTGACCTTGCCGGTATCGGTCTTCGGGAGTTCGGTGCGGAATTCGACGATCTTCGGCACCATGAAATCCTCGAGATGGCGGGCGCAGTGACGAATGATGTCCTTCTCGCTCAGTGCCGGATCCGAAAGGACGACAAGCGCGCCGATCGCAGACCCAAGCACCGGATCAGGAACACCGATCACGACCGCTTCCGCAATTCCCGGATGGGCGTGCAGCACGGTCTCGACTTCCTTCGGCGCCACCTTTTCGCCGCGCGTCTTGATGATGTCGTCCTTGCGGCCGACGAAATAGAGGAAGCCCTCCTCGTCGGTGCGGAAGAGATCTCCGGTGTAAAGCACCTTTTCCCACGGGTTCGGGCCGGGCCGCAGCATGCGCTCGGTCGCCGCGTCGTTGCGCCAGTATCCCTGCATCACATGCGGGCCGCGGATCACCAGTTCGCCAGGAACGCCCGGCGGCACCCGGTTTCCCTCATCGTCGACGACAAAGGCTTCCGTGTTGGGAATGGCGATGCCGACCGATCCCGGCCGACGATCCAGTTCCTCAGGCGGCAGGTAGGTGCAGCGTTTGCATTCCGTCAGGCCGTACATGGAATAGAGCCGAGCAGAGGGGAAGAGTTCTCGCAAACGCGCGATATGGGCCGGCGGCAGCGCCGCGGCGGTGTTCGAGATATAGCGAAGGCTCGGCAGGAAGCCGGGCTCGAGATCGCGCATCTGCAGGATCATCGCCGCCATCGTTGGCACCAGGGGAAAGCCCGTCACGCCTTCGGCGCGAATCCGCTCGAAGATCGCCTGCGGGAAGGCGAAGGATCTTTCGAGCACGAGCGTCGCCCCGAGCCGGACCGTCATCAAGAGCTGGTAGAGGCCGTAGTCGAACGCGAGCGGCAGGACGTTGAGGATGACGTCATCGGGCGTGTTGCGCAGATAGGTGGTGATCGATTCCGAAGCCGCATCGATATTTCGATGCGTCATCATCACCCCCTTCGGCCGGCCGGTCGACCCGGAGGTGTAGATCAGCATGGCGAGATCGACATCGATGCCGCCGTGGGGAACGGGCGAAGGGTCTGCCGCCAGACAATCCTCGAACGAAGCGGCTCCTTCCGGCGTCCGGCCTCCCGGCACCGCGGTTGAAGCAACGAAAGGCGGCGCGCCGGGCAGAAGGTCGCGCGCCTCCGCGACGATCGGCATCAACTTGGCCTGGGTGAGGATCGCCGCCGCGTCGCAATCGCCGATGATATAGGCGAGCTTGTCGGACTTGGTCGACGCGTTGATCGGGCTGAAGGTCGCGCCGGCCTTGAGGATCGCGAAGATCGAAACCGCCGCCTCCCAGCAATTGTCCATGAAGACCAGAACCCGGTCGTTCCGCTTCACGCCGTTTGCAGCGAGGGCGGCGGCGAGGCGGGTCGAGAGATCATCGAGCTCCTCATAGCTGAGCCGTTTGCGCTCGGTGACGAGCGCCGCCTTGCCGCCGTTTGCTCCGGCGTTCCTGATCAAAAATTGCTCGAACCGCATGCGCGTGGCGCCCCCAATCCGTCGCTGTCTATGCCGAGACCGGCACTGCGGACTTCGCCGCGATGAATGCGGAAATGCGTGCGAGCGAGTCGAGGTTTGCCGGGACGATATCGGCGTCGGTCATGGCGATGCCGAAGCGGTCTTCGATGAAAGCGACGAGCTCCAGCACGCCGGTCGAGTCTATGATGTCGTTCTCGATCAGCGATGCCGTGTCGGCGAGTTCGTAGGATGTGTCACCGAAGAGAAAATTCTCGATGATGAACGCCTTGACGCTGTCCTTGATCGTTTCTGTCATGTCTCATCCTTCCTGTCTTGTTTTAGGCAGCTTCCGCCGCGCGGATGCTCGTGCCGGTGAATGTTTGCAGCCACAGTTGCGTCGACAGGATGCCGACGAACGCCGCGTTGTCGCGGAAGCCGGAAGCCGGGCGTGCCCGGCACTTCTCGTAAAGTTTCGTCACCGCGCTTGGGTTGAAGAGGCCACCGGCGGCGATCGCCTCTTCGCCCATGGCGGTGCGCACATAGTCGAGTTCGCCCCGGCCGCTGAAGGAATGGCTGTCCGGTGCGCGATAGGGCTGCTTGGTCCGCTTGCCGATCGAAGGCGGCAACAGATCCTTCGTCGCCTCACGCAGGATGTGCTTCTCCACCAGACCCTTAAGCTTCATTTCCGGCGGCAGTTCCGCCGCGAATTCGACAAGACGGTGATCGAGGAAGGGGAACCGACCCTCGACTCCATGGGCCATCGCCATGCGGTCGCCCTGGCTCGAAAGGATGTAGCCCGGCAGAAGGAAACGGCTTTCAAGATATTGCGCCTGATGCAGCGGATGCCAGCGACCGAAGGCTTCGGGCAAGCGGCCAATGAGTTCATCGGCCGCATCGTAACCCGCGAGCTTCGCGCGCAAATCGCCCGAGAAGAACATTTTCGTCGCCGCCGTCCCCTTGAGCCGCGGGCGATGCGAAAAGAGCGGGTCGTCAAGCGGATCGTTCCCGGCACCGAAAAATGCCGCCAGATATTCGGACGACTGCTGCTTGAGGCCTGGGAGGTAGGGGTAGAGCTTGCGGAACAGGTGCGGTCTTATCTGGGAGCCGGGCTGCCGACCGCAGAAGCGGCGCACGCGCGCTTCCTTGAAGATGTCGTAGCCCGCGAAGACTTCGTCGGCCCCCTCCCCCGTGAGCACCACCTTCAGGCCGGAATCGCGCACAAGACCGGAGAGTTGGTACAGGGGGGCCGGCGCCGTTCGAAGCACCGGCCTCTCCGCAAAACGGATGACGTCGGGAAAAACCTTCGCAATGTCGCCGGCATGGCAGGCAACGGCCCTGTGATCGGTGCCGAGTGCCGCAGCCATCTCGTGCTGGAAGGCGCTCTCGTCATGTTCGGCGCTGTCGAAGGTCACGGAAAAGGTTCGAAGGCCCTGCGGCGCCATGCCGACAGCGAGCGCCGACACGATGGACGAATCGAGGCCACCCGACAGGTAGGCGCCGACCGGGACGTCGGCCCGCATGCGGATGCGCGTCGCATCGGTCAGAAGCGCGCGCAGTTCCTCGGCAGCCTCACCTTCGTCGATATCCCGCGACCGCGCATCCCTCTCCGGAAATGCCAGGTTCCAATAGGTCCGTGTAGCTGCGCCGCGGTCGTCGGCAACCATCAGGCTCGCCGGTTCGAGTTCAAAGATATCCTTGAACGGCGTGCGCGGCGCAATCGGCGCCCAGAGCGTAAAAATCTGATCGAGCGCGATCGGGTCGATCTCCGCGGGAATACCTGGGACTTGGAGGAGCGCCTTCACCTCGGAGGCGAAATAGAGCGTTCCCGCCCGCATCGCATAAAACAGCGGCCTGACGCCCATGCGGTCGCGCGCCAACAGCATCCGCCGACGACGGTTGTCCCACAGCGCAAAGGCGAAGTCGCCGTTGAGCCGGGACACGCAATCCTCGCCCATTTCATCGTAGAGATGGAGGATGACTTCCGTGTCGCTGGACGTGCGGAAGCGGCGGCCTCTGGTGCGAAGCTCGTCGCGCAGTTCGACATAGTTGAAGATCTCGCCGTTGAAGGCGATCGTCAGTTCGCCCGTGGCATCGGACATCGGCTGCTGGCCATCGCCCAAGCCGACGATCGACAGCCTGACATGGCCAAGACCAGCCTGCGGCGCGGTGAAAGCACCGTGTTCGTCCGGTCCGCGATGGGCAATCGCAACCGTCATCTTCTCAAGAAGAGCCCTTCCATCCGGAACAGAGCCGAAATAGCCACCAAAACCACACATGACGAGATACTCTGACGTCCGCAGACAACGCGGAAAAATATAGACGGGATATCGACAGCAAGAGTTAACTGTCGAGCGTTTTCATTGAAATGGTAAATCAATCGAGACAGACATAAATAGTCTGAGAGAATACAATGGTGGCGCAGACGCTCCCCTCGTTAAAATTTTATACAATTCCTCGATGTCGAATAGTATGCAATCTCCAAGAGACCTAGATTTTTTAGTTCCAAATCTTCTCGTCCCTATTCGTTTTTGAACTTATAGTTTCGTTAATGAAACTTTAACAGGCTCACGGAGGTCAACGCCCGGATTACATGGATTTGTGGTTAATGCGGCAAATCGCTCGGTCCGCCTGATATCCAAGCTACGGCGTTCACTTGGCCGCGTAGACGGCTGGACGGGGCAAGCCGGGATGCCTGGCCTTCAAGCGGAATGACGAAAGTGGATGCGGTGCAGTAGGCCATGGCTTTTATACATGTCGTTGTCCCAAAACCGCTGCACACTTTTGGGCGACATACATCAGATCCCGATTTTAGGTCCGATCGACCTAAAATCATAAATGTGATCGATTCTAATAAGTTAGCGCGGGATGCGGGCGGAAAACCGTACACATTTTTCCTCATCCCGCGCTAGAAGCCGAAGGTTTGTTGCGCCGGCTGCGGCGGGTCGACATGGACGCCCTCCAGCTCCAGCATGCGGGTCTTTGCCGTGGCACCGCCCGGCGCCGAGAAACCGCCGATCTTGCCGCCGGCCGCCAAGACGCGGTGGCAGGGAATAATCAGTGGAACCGGATTCTTGGCCATGGCTTGGCCGACGTCGCGCGCCGCTTCCGGCCCGGCGCCGAGCTCCTTCGCCAACGCGCCGTAGGTGGTCGTCTGTCCCCAGCGGACACGCCGGGCTGCAGCATAAACTTGCCTGAAAAACGCTTCCTGCCCGGCGAGATCGAGCCTGATGTCGGAGAAGTCGGTTTCCTGGCCCTCGAAGTAGCGCTTCGCGGCCGCAACTGCTTCAAGCACGTCGGGCGTAGGCGTGCCGGGTTCGGCATTGGGGAGGCGGCGCAACAGCATCCGCTCCGCCGCGGCGGCATCTTTTGTCGGCAGCTGGAAGCGCGTTATTCCGTTGTCGTTCCAGGCGATGCCGCAGAAGCCGCCAACCGTTTCGAAGATGAGGTAATGGTGCATCACGTGGACCTCCACGATTCCGATGACATAAGAATCGTGCGTCCGGTCTCCGACTTCAACCCGTTTTCGGCGCGCCCGCTGATGCGGTTCGTCTGATGGACCTGTGTCGTGCGGTGACCGTTTGTGCGACAGGCGCCCACAAGCACGCCGCGGGCAAGCAACAATAGTTCCACGGCAGTCGCGCGGGCGCGCAACTGCTGGTCCTTCCTACCCGCGAAGTATGCGTCCAAGCGCCGTGCCAGCGCCGTGCCAGCTCCCTGGCCAGCGCGCTGACACGGCTGCTGCGCGGGTCAGCTCGGAAGGGCGCCCGACTTCTTGGCGACCCAGGTGGCAACATAGTCCATCAGCGCTGGCGACAGGCAATCATAGGGCTCCAGCCCCAGCTCCCTGAGGCGCGCCCGAACGCCATCCATGCGGCTGGGGTCGACTCCCGATTCTATGATGGAGGAGACGAAGGCTGCGAAGCCCGGGGGGGCCCAGCCCGACTCCTGGAAGCGTTCGGGGTGAATGAAGTCCAGCCCCTGGAAGGCATGTTCCCGTTCCACCGGCCCATACATATGAACGCCGCACTCCCTGCAGGCGTGCCGCTGGATCAATGCGGACGGGTCGACCACTTGCAGCTTGTCGCCGTTCTCGAGCACGGTCACCTTGTCGTGCGGAACAACCGCGACAATGGAGAAATCGGCGCCGCTTGGTTTCCAGCATTTGGTGCAGCCGCAAGCGTGGTTGTGGGCAATCTGCCCCTCGATCCTGACCTTGACTGGCCTGTCGGTGCAGGCACAAACAAGCGTGCCTCCGGCAAAATCCGGACTCGCGGGTTTGACGCCGCCATCCACGGCCGGATGAATGCGAATTGAACTATCCATTGCGTCTCCTCCCTGTTGTGCCGAAGTGGCCCTTCGGCCTGCTTCATGTTCCCTCGAATCCTACCCGATTTAACGAATCATGCAGCAGGCATTCGAACGTCACTGCGTGATTCTCTCGTCGTGTTCGTTGAGCAGCGGAACGCCATAGGAGAGCAGGAGCTTGTTGATTTCCGCCTGGTTGTCCCTGATGAAGGCGTTGAGCGTGCGTTTCCATTGCTGATCGGAAGGCCGCACGCCCATGGTGATCCGATAGGTCATGCGCTGGCCCCCCTTCTCCCTTGTCAGGGGCACGAGCGCCAGATCGGCCCCGGACTTGCGGGCGTAATAGCCCGCCATCGGACCCCAGATCACGGCGGCGTCGATCACGCCAGCCAGCATATCGCGGATCATGACCTCCGCCATCGATGCCGATACCCGCGTGTCGACCATGAGAGGGTACACCTTCGCTTTGCGCATCAGTTTTGCGATTGCCATGTTCGCGGAGGGTGGCGTTCCCTGGACCACGCCGATTCGCTTGTCTGCAAGCTTCGGATCGGTCAGCGTTTCGACGCCGGCAAGGTCGCCGTCCTTCTTGTAGAGCAGCACGTAGGAGGAGCGGTAATAGGCGTTGGTATTCTGGACGAGCTCGTCCCCTTGAGCATAGCCCATGATGATGTCGCAGCGATTGGCGCCGAGTGTATTGCGCACAAAGCCGGTGACCGAGGGAAACCACGTATAGGCGACGGAACTGCGTCCTGTCGCGGTTGCGACCATCTTGGCGAGCTTATCCTCGAAGCCCTCGCCGCTCTTGTCGGAGAAGGGCATGTTGGACGGGTCGGCACAGACCCGCAGCCTGTCCGGGTCGACCAGTTCGCCAGCCGCCCCGAGCCCGGCGCTCTGGGACTGCGCTTTCAGCGGCATCAGCGCGACCATTGTGGCAGCGAGGAGGGCTGTCTTGCAGGTCCGGTGGACGGCGCGTGCCATGTCATTCCCCCATGCAGGACGCCTCATAGGCCTTCGCCGCTTCGGGCTTGTCGGCCTTCTTGGGCGGACGACCTCGAGGCGCGGCGCCGACGGAGCGTGCGCGCAGGTAGACGTAGATGTCGTCGAGGTAGCAGTAGACGTTCTTGTTGTCGCCGAACGCCGGCATAACGTTTTCCTTGCCGCCGCCGACATTCTTGCGACCTTCCGCAACGATCGAGATGAAGGTCGGATAATCCATGTTCTTCACGGTCGTGGCCAAGGCGGGTGCATAACTCGATCCCATCCCATCAGGACCGTGACAGACATGACAGTCCGCGTGATAGCGCCGGTAACCGCTGAAGGTGTACCAGTCGACCGTCCCATCACTCTGGAACTTGAATGTCGGGTTTCCCTCCGCATCGAAGTATTTGCCGTCTTCGTCTTTGACTGCTGCGGCTTTCTGCTTGTCGTCTACCGCTGTAACATTTCCGGGGATCAAGAACGGGAACACGGCGCAGAGCGCCAGAACTACGTTACGAAAGGCCATCAGCAACTCCAAGCTTTGAAAAACCGGAACCGATGCTCCAGCAGGACTTATCGGGGTTTGCACACACGGAAATGCGGACTGCCCGGCAGTGGCTGCCTCGGGCGGCCGATGTCTGATGGGGCTGCGCCGGCAGCCCCATCATTCTTGAACAGCTCATCAATCCGGAAGACCGAAGACGGTCAGCTGACCGCCGAGCGTTGTGTAGTTCGCCAGGGCAGCATAACCGCCGACTGCACCCAGCCCTGCTGTGGCGATGCTCTGACTTTCCTCGGTCGGAGCTTTTTCACCGGCAACCGCCTGCTGCCACGCTGCTGCACCCTCAGCTCCCAGTAGGCCGCCGGCGAGTCCGATGCCGGCCCAGCCGCCAACACCCGACAGGACTGCTATGTACTGCTTGCCGTCGTGTTCGAAGGTGTTGATGTTGCCGATGATGCCGGAGGGTGTCTTGAACTTGTAGAGTTCATTTCCCGCCGTATCCACGGCCTTGATGTAGCCTTCGAGCGTGCCATAGAAGATGACGTCGCCTTCGGTTGCGAGCGCACCTGACCACACCGAGAACTGCTCCGGCTTCGACCAGACGATCTCACCCTTGGCCGCGTCCCAGGCAATGAAATTACCCATGCCGCCGTGGCTCTTGGGTGTGGGATACATGTTCACGGTCGCGCCCACATAGGGCTGACCGGCCGTGTAGCTCACCTTGTACGGCTCGTAGTCCATGCAGACATGGTTGGTCGGCACGTAGAACAGTTTGGTCTTTGGCGAATAGGCTGCCGGTTGCTGGTCTTTCGTTCCCAGTGCTGCCGGGCAGACACCCTTGGTGTTGACGTCCTCGCCGTTATACTCGGTGGAGTACTCGTTTACGACTTGCGGACGCCCATACTGTTCGCTCTTGGGATCCATTACGACCTCGGTCGCCCAGTTCACCGTCGGATCGTATTTCTTGGCAACCAGAAGCTCACCCGTTGCACGGTCAAGGGTGTAGCCGAAGCCGTTGCGGTCAAAGTGCACGACCACGTCGCGCGGCTGACCGTTGATTTCCATGCCGTCGACCAGAATGTTCTCGTTGACGCCGTCAAAGTCCCATTCGTCGTGCGGCGTCATCTGGTAAAGCCACTTGGCCTGACCAGTATCGACGTCACGCGCCATGAGCGTCATCGACCAGCGGTTGTCGCCGGGTCTCTGGTTGGGGTTCCAGGTCGAAGGGTTGCCCGTCCCGTAGTAGATCAGGTTGAGCTTTGGATCATAGGAGTACCATCCCCATGTCGTACCGCCGCCGGTCTTCCACTGCTCGCCTTCCCATGTGTTCATCCCGGAATCCTTGCCGACAGGCTTGCCGAGATGCGTGGTCTTCTCGGGATCAATCAGCGTTTCGGAGTCGGGACCCGTGGAATATGCTCGCCACACACGCTTGCCGTCACTCAGATTGTAAGCGGTGACATGGCCGCGGACGCCAAATTCTGCACCCGATATGCCAACGATTACTTTGTCCTTTACTATCATAGGAGCGGATGTGCCGGACTCGGACAGGCTCCCGTCGATTTTTTCGCCATTTTGAGCTTGCCAAGCGACCTTGCCGGTCTTGGCATCGAGCGCCGTGACCATGGTGTCAGCCTGGTACAGGATGATCTTGCCGTCACCATAGGCCGGACCGCGGTTGACCGTGTCGCAGCACATGATCGGAATAACGTTCGCATCCTGCTTTGGCTCGTATTTCCAGAGGATCTTCCCGTCGTTCTTGAGATCAAGGGCATAGACGGTATTCGGGAACGGCGTATGGACGTACATCACATCGCCGATCACGAGCGGGCCGCCTTCATGGCCGCGCAACACGCCAGTGGAGAACGTCCATTTGACTTGCAGGTTTTTGACGTTGTCCTTGTTGATCTGGTTAAGTTTCGAATAGCGGGTGTTTGCATAGTCGCCGGTTGGCATCGCCCAGTTCTTCGGGTCGCTCGACAGTTTCATCAGTTCATCATTGGCGAACGCATTTCCGGCAAGGGCCGCCATCAGAACTCCAACGGCGGTCATCGGCAGACTTAGTTTTCCGAGTATGCGCATGCGGATTCCTCCCGGTGTCAGTGTGGACCCGAGGCGCGTCATCACAATCCTCGGGCGACCACAAGGCCAGCCCAAGCTCTGTCGTGCTTGTCGTGGGATATCTGCTTACTTCAAAGTTTCACGGTTCAGTTGGATGGGCAGAGGGCACCGTTATTGCCCGTCCTCTTGACCGACGCGACATTTACGCTCCCAAGAGACAAGGCTTGAAGCCGGAAACGTCAGGTAGAATAGGCGATTAGACGGTCTTAGGCAAGATTAAATAGACGCTGCGGATGCGGCGCAACAATCGCTATGAATGCGGCACAACAACAAAAAATTGCTGCTATGCAACACATATATTACTAATATCTGTAGAATTTAGGTCTGTTCCGCCAGAATAGTTACTATAATAATACAGCTACAGATCGGCCCAACCTGTCGCCAATCTATACCTCAATACCTGGAGATTTCATCGTGACCACTGGTAACTTGGACGTGATCGCCTTCCTCGCGGCGTTCTCGTGTGCTGCGACGGCATCGGCAGCCGGAAGCTACCCGACCGTTGCAATCGTCGACTATGTGTATGGCTGCATGAAAGCCAATGGCGAAACACGGGCCGCGCTCGAGAGCTGTTCCTGCTCCATTGATGTCATCGCCTCGATCGTGCCCTATGAACGCTATGAGGCAGCCGCGACGTTCAGGAGCCTCGGACTTCAGACCGGCGAAAGCGGGGCCCTGTTCCGGCAAAGTGCACCGGCAAAATCCGCCATCGCCGAACTGAGACGCGCGCAGGCCGAAGCGGACGTCCGCTGCTTCTGAGCCCAATCAGCGGATGGCGGCTTTGGCCCGCGATCACGCCGTGTCCGGAAACCGATTGTGAAAAGCCGAAACGAGATTGTCGAGCGCCGGCGTGTCACGCAAATGGCGCGAGAGGCCCACTTCGAAAATCCCCAGCACCTGCGCCGGGCGCGGCGAGAGCACGATGATGCGATCGGCAAGCAGGAGGGCCTCGCGCAGATTGTGGGTCACCATCAGGGCGGTTGTGGGCCTCGCCGCCCACACCGTCATCAGGAGGCGGCGCAATCTGTCGGCGGTGCGTTCGTCGAGCGAGGTGAAAGGCTCGTCCAGAAAGAGAATGGCGGGCTCCGTGGCGAAGGCCCGCGCAAGGGCGGCGCGGCGCGCAAGCCCAAGCGAAAGTTCCGAAGGGTAGAGCGACCGCATGGCCGAGAGACCGAGGATTTCGAACAGCCAGTTCAGGTCCTTGTCCCTGAGATGCGGAGAGAGAGCAAGGCGGACATTCTGCTCCACCGTCCGCCAGGGCAGAAGCACCGGCTCCTGGAAGACGGCAGCAATTCGGTTGGAGCCGCCTTCGGGCAGTCGATAGCTGCCGGAAAATTGCCGATCGAGACCGAGCAGGATTCGCAGTGTCGTGGTCTTGCCACAGCCCGAGGGCCCCAGCAGACAGGCGAATTCGCCCTGCCTCACCTCGAAGGAAAGTCCGCGCAACGCGACAATCGTAACGCCCTCCGCCGACCGGAACGTCTTCTCGGTAATGTCGACCTTAAGCGGGGCGGCGACGCCAGCGGGTTGCATGTCGTTCAAGTGGCTGCACCAGAAGGAGTTCGATCAACAGCATGATGGCCACGAAGGCTAGCGTGTAGGCAAGGATGGCGGCAACATCGAATATCTGAAAATAGAGATAGATCTGGAAGCCGACGCCGCTGGACCGGCCGAGCAGCTCGACGACGAGCACGATCTTCCAGATCAGCGCAATGCCGGAGCGCGAGGCGGCGGCGAAATAGGGCTGCAACTGCGGCATCAGGACATGGCGGATGCGGTCGAGCCACCCCAGCCGGTAGACTGCGGCCATTTCCGCAAACCGGGGATCGAGCGCGCGCGCACCCTCGCGCATGGTGACGACGACATTGGGTATCTTGTTGATCGCGACGGCGCCGATCGCGGCGGCCTCCGTCAGGCCGAACCAGATGTAGGCGAGGACAATAACGACCAGGGCCGGCAGGTTGAGAAAGAGGACAAGCCACGGATTGAAGAAGGAATCCGCCCGCCGGTGCGTGCCGAGCAGGACACCGATGACCGAACCGACGACCATGGCGACAACGTAGGCGGCTGCGACCCGCCAAAGCGTCATCGCCACGTGATAGCCGAGGTCGCCGCTCGCCGCCTCCTTGAGGAGGACCCGCCAGACCTCGAGCGGCGGCGGAAACGCACGGCTCGGCCAGACCTCGGCCGCGATGCCCCAGAGCAGGCATAGTCCAAGGAGCGACGCGAGCGCCGTCGCCGCAGGCAAGGCGCCGCCGATCCCACGGGTGACCGTGCGTGAGCGCCGGCTTGCGGATACGCCGTTCTCCGATCCGAACCCTGCCGTCATGTCTTCAATGCAGCCCAGAACGTCCCGGGAGCCATGTGCCGCGCCTCGCCGACGAGCTTCTCGCCGCCAAGCTCGGCAAGAATTTCATAAAGCTTGGCGGCGTCGCTTTCCTCTTCGGCGAGCGGCCTCCGTGGAATGCCTTCGCGATAGCGGTCGCGCAACACCTCGAGTTCCCTGCCCTCGGCCCGCACGACAGGCGCCAGGCGTTGCCATTCGGCGTCGGACTCGGCCAGCAGCTTCTTGGCCTGCGCGCTTGCCTTGATGAAGCTCGTCGCCACATCCGGGTTTTCGTTCGCCCATTTGTCGTGGAATACATATCCCAGCGCCGAGACCGGTCCCGATGCCCCGAGCGCCCTCGCCGCGTCGTCGGCGCCGATCAGGCGGCGGAAGCCATTCGCCTCCAGCCGCGCGCAGAAATGCCAGAAATTCAGGACCGCATCGAGCTCGCCGGAGACGGCCTTTTCTGACAGCAAAGGCGGGGCGCCGAAAACAATTTCGGCCTCCCTCGTCAGATCGATCTTGTGGTCACGCTGCGCCAGCCCCTGGATCAGAAGCCAGCTCTTGTCGAGCGATCCGCCGGTCACGCCGATCTTCTTGCCCACGAGGTCGGGGATGGCACGAATTGGCGCATCCTCCTTGACCATGATGGCGCCAACGGCCGTGGAGTAAGGTGCGAGCGTCAGGTCCTCGCCCTCAGAACGCTGGCGCGACACCCACAGCCAGTCGGACACGATGACGTCCAGATCGCCCGCGAGCATCGCGACGTTGGTGGCGTCCTCGCCGGCGAAATAGACGACCTCCACGTCGACGCCGTTGGCCGTGTCGAATTTGTTGTGCTTGATGGTGTCGAGTTCCCAGTTCACCGTGCCGAACTTCAGGACGCCCACACGTATTTTCGGAGCGGACGGGGCTGCCGAGGCATGGAAGCCCAGAGGACTTGCTGCTGTCAGCAGAGCCGCTGCGCAAAGCACGCGCCGCGATATATTCATGATGCCACCTCCCAAAAACGCGATGTCACGTTTCCCCGCTCCTGCCGGGGAACGCACATTTCCATCGCACGACCTTCAGCCCCGGATGGCCCTCGGACCACTTCGCGATCTCGGGCGGAGCCAACATCATGCATTGGAAAAGCGATCCCCGCGCCTCGAAATACAGGTGCTCGGTGCGGCAATTCGTAGGGTTCGCCAACATGCAGACGGTCAGGACGAGAGCGACGAGATTCAACGGAGCACCTTTCCCTGGGCGCATGCGCACGGCAATCACGCTCGCTGGCATGCTACGCATGCCGGTTCGACAACCGGCCTTCACGAGGTGCCCGTTGGAAAGCCTACGAGGAGGATACGCGTGCGCTAAACGAGCGTCAATTCGTCGGCGACGGCGAAAGATTAGGGGGTCTCACTGGTGTTTCAGCGCTTCCGCAATCGTCTTGGCCAGCGCGTACAAGCGCTGCTCGATCAGTGTCGGCACCTCGCAGACGAAGCTCAGCGATTCCGTCCGCTCCCGAAAGACGCGAGTCTGAAACGCGAGCCGATCGCTCCGCGCTGTCAGTTCGTTGGTGTCGGCATCGGGTTTGGCCCGCAGGGCATCGACGGCAGAAGCCTCCTGACGCAGGCGTGCCGCCATGTCCCTCTGCCTGTGGGCGTAGCGTGCAATGCCGCCGACGACGTCCGAGCGCTCCCGGTTCATATGATCGAAGAGACCCTGCATGAGCATGGTCATGTGCCGCTCTCTCTCGCTCACCGGAAGGCCTTCCGCGTAGCTCTTTATCTTTTGCTGCGCCTCCGCAAGCGGCACGCGACGCGCCGACAGCTCGGTCACCAGGGCAGAAATCCCAGAATCCTTGGACCAGTCCGCGGCCGTCCGCGGCAGGTCTCCGCCGGTCCATACCTGGCCGAGCGAAAGTTCCGGAACCTTGCGCTGGATGCACGGCCAGTCCGGGTCGTCCCCCTGCGCGGCCAAGACGGGCCATGCGGCGGCTGCGGCGACTGCCGCGGCAGGGATGATGCGCCTCAGGAGCAGCCGCAGCATCACGCGTTTCCTCCGGTATCCTGCTTGCGGCCGAGCAAGCCGGTCGATGGGTCATAGGCGAGGATCGCACCGCCCAGAAACAGGATGGTGAACGCAACCACGAGCAAGAGCGATCCCCAGTCGACCTGTCCGTAAAGGGCGAAGCGGATCAGCTCGACCGCGTAAGTGAACGGGTTTCCAAGGCAGATCTTGTAGAGAAGCGGACTCGATTCCTGAATGCGCCACAGGGGATAGAGTGCGGGAGAGGCGAAATACATCGGGAAGATCACAAAGTTCATGATCCCCGCGAAATTCTCCAGTTGCTTGATCATCGATGACAAAAGCATGCCGAGCGAGCAGAGCATGATCCCTGCCAGGAAGAGCGCCGGCAGGACCATGAAGTAACCGGTCCATGGCGGTTTTACTCCCCAGAACCAAGCGATGGCGAGAAAGGCGTAGACCTGCAGGATCGATACGGTGACGCCGGCAAGCAGCTTCGAGACCAGCAGGAACCAGCGCGGAAAGGGGCTGACCAGCAGGGTCCGCATGTTTCCCATCTCCCGATCATAGACCATCGAGAGCGACGACTGCATGCCGCTGAACAATAGGATCATGCCGCAGAGGCCCGGCGTGATATAGACTTCGTACAGGACGTAGGTCTTGTAGGGCGGGATGATGGAAACGCCGAGCACCTGGCGGAAGCCTGCGGCAAACACGAAGAGCCAAAGCAGCGGACGAACCAGCGACGAGATGAAGCGCTCTCGCTGATTGAGAAAGCGGAGCCCTTCCCGGACCAGGATGCCTTTGAGGCATACGAGATATNTTGGCGGGCGCTGAAGCCACGTTCCGTAGCGGGGCCTGCCGAAATGGGTCCTGCGGCAGATTGCAAAGTCATCGGCGCTCTCCATTGGCCGGAGCTGAGGCGACCCCCGTCAGTGTCGCAAAGGCCTCTCGAATGCTGCCTGCGCCACAGGAACCAATGACGTCATCTACCCTGCCGTCCGCGAGCACCCGGCCCTTGTCGAGTATGATGACGTGGTCGGTTTCCTCCACCTCATCGATGAGGTGGGTCGCCCATAACACGCTGATGCCATCGGTCAGCACCAACTTACGGATCGTGGCGAGGATCTCCGCACGCGACCGGATGTCCAGCCCCACGGTTGCCTCGTCGAGCAAGAGAAGCGGCGGACGATGCATGAGAGCCCGTGCAATCTCGATGCGACGCATCTGCCCGCCCGAAAGGCTGCGCGCCTTGTCATATAACCGGTCGCTCATGTCGATCTGAGCAAGCAGCGCCTTGATTCGCGACAGGGCGTCTCTTCGCCCGATCCCATGCAACGACGCGTGGTAGGAGAGATTCTGGTAGACGCTAAGATCGAGATCGAGCGTACGCGCCTGAAATACGATGCCGAGGCGGCGCAGCGCCTCGCCCGGCTCCCGGCCGACGTCGTGGCCGAAGATACGGATCGTGCCGTGGCGCGTGCCGTAGAGATGGCTGATCAAGGAGAACAACGTCGTCTTGCCGGCGCCGTTGAGGCCGAGCAGGACGGTGAAGCGTTGCGGCGCGATGGAAAAGGAAATGTCGGACAGAACCTGCTTCTGGCCGTAGGAATGATTGACACCCGACACATCAAGTGCGGCAGGCAAGCTCACTCCATCATTGGCCTTAACATGCTGCATGTGTCGTGTTCCTTCCGCGACCAGCCAAGTTAGTCCACATCCCAGCCTATTTGATGGTGATCGTTCCTTGCAAACCTTTCTCGCCAAGAAAGGAAATGGACCACCTGCTGTCTCTTCCTCTCTTACTGAAGGGCCCTTTGCCTTGCGCGTCAGTTCGGGCTGACGACCACCCCCCAGGGCAGCGCCCCGACGGTCACCGACTGAACCGCTTCATCGGTGGCAACGTCGATAAAGGTGATGTCGTTCGAAACGCCGTTGGTGCTGATGATCGTCTTCTGGTCGGGCGTGAAGGCGAGCTGCCAGACCCGCTGCCCGACGAGCACATATTTTTCGACCTCATAGGTCTGCGCATTGACCACGGCGACGCGATTGGCGGGGCCGAGCGCCACATAGGCTTTCTTGCCATCGGCAGTGATCCGCACGCCGACCGGCTGGATCGCTTCCGCGCGCAAGCCGGGAATCTCGAAGGTGATCTTGTGCTTCACCTCACGGCTCGCATTGTCGATGACCGAGACCGTGCCGCCGATTTCGGCGCTGACCCAGACCTCCGAATTGTCGGGTTTGAACTCGGCAAAGCGTGGCCTGGCATCGACGAGGACATTGTCGGTGATCTCGTGGGTCTCGGTGTCGATGAAGTGCGCCATGTTGGTCGTTTCCGAGGTGTTGACCAACGACTTCCCGTCCGGGCTGATGCCCATTCCCTCGGGTTCGACGCCAACGGGCACCTCCATCGCCACGCTCCTGCTCTCCAGGTCGATGACCGTGACCAGATTGTCGTCCTCATTGGCGACGTAGAGCGTTTTGCCGTCGGGAGAAAGCACGAAGAGCTCGGGGTCAGGACCGGAGGGCAGCGTCCCGACGATCTCGTAGGTGGCCGTGTCGATGATCTCGATCGTGTCGTCGTCGCTTGCGCAGAGATAGATGAACTTGCCGTCGTGCGAAATCGTGATGCCACGCGGCCGCTGGCCGACATCGACGGTGCGGACCACCTCCATCGTGGTCGAGTCGACGACGGTCACCGTGTTGTCCTTCTCGTTGGAGACGTAGACCATGTAGGCGGACGCCGGCGACGCCGCGCTTGCTGCCAAGGCAAACCCGGCCGACAGAAAGGTCAGTCTTCGCAGCATCTGGCTCTCTCCCTGTGTACTGCATGATTCCTTAAATCGACCTTGCGCGTCCAATTGGACGCGCGGCGCTGTAGCCTATTTCAGCTTGCATTGGGTCTCCGGCTGATCGATCCCGAGCGTGTCGAGCTCGGAAACCTGATGCAGGAATCCTTCCTGCGGCGACGTCGATACGACGGAACGGCCGTCTCCGAGGAAGATCGGCTGGCGCAACTGCCAGTTCCATTTGCGGAAGGTCAGCCGCTGCCCCTTGAACGCGGCGATCGAAAAGTCATCGGCGCGAATGAAGGCCGCAAGCTTTTCGGGGTCGGCACTTTGCGTGCGCGTGGCAGCATCGCCGATAATCCTCGCAGCGGTCCACGCGGCCATGTCCTTGGACAACATCCGTCTGCCGTTGGCCTTGGCGAAGCGGTTCTGTATCTGCGTGCCGCCCCATTGCTCGCTGGCCGGATGCCAGGCAGAAGGGATCAGGCCGGCGGTTCCGGCTACCGGGCGCGGAATCCAGGTCCGGAACGGCACATAGGTTCCGAAAACCTCGCTCTCGTCGGCCACGAGCAGCACATCGTGATCGGGGAAGCCTTGAGTGAAAACCGGCATCTGCCGTTGGATTTGGACCACGCCGGTATCCGTCCTCCGCGCCGTGCCGGTATCGGTGAATTCCTTTTCCGCCACGATCTCGCCGCCGAAGCGGGTCGCGGCGCGGCGGAGCGCATCGGCGAACAGCTTGTCCGGCTCATGAGAGCCGTAGACCAACACCCATCGGCGCCACTGTTTCCATATCAGATATTGCGCCAGCCCATCGGCGAGCATGGTGCGCGTCGGCGCTGTGTGGAAGACGTTCGCCCGGCAGTCCTCCTCGCGCAGACGGTCGTCCGGGGCGCCAACGTTGAAGATCAAAATGCCCTTGTCACGGGCGAGATCGGCAATCGACAGAAGCTGAGTGGCGGAGAGATCGGCGAGAATGTAGAGAACGCCCTTCGAGACCATGTCATTGAAAGCAGGCGCGACGTCGGCATCCGGCTTCACCTCGGACACATCGAGCGTATACTTCTGTCCGAGGAACCTGCCGGTCGTGTTGTTGTCGCCGATCGCGACCTCCGCCCCCGCGACACCTTCGTTGCGCGGCGGCACGTCCAGCACAGAAAGGGCAAGTTGCGGCGCATAGGCGCGAAGGTAGCCGAGCTTGATCTCCGAGACCTGTTTGGCTGGAGCCGTCTTGCCGGCCGGTGCGGGCGAAGACTCCTGCGCGTAGGTACCGGAGAGGCTCGGAACCGCAAGAAGAACAGAGATAAACGCTACGAGGAAACGCGGCACCGCACATCCCACTTGGTCGCAAGAGCACATCATCTCCGACGCCATAGCGCCGCGCGTCTTGTCAGACGCGGACGTTGTAGCACTTTCAATTGCTGCATGTTCTTATCCTTAAGTCGGCTAGGATTTAAGGAAGGATGCAGTGGTCGGATCTGTGTAACGCCTTGGTGCCGCAGATAGCTTAATCGAGATGTCCCTGATTTCAACCGGAAATTGGGAAGAGGTTCTCCGCGCCCACTATGACGGTTTGGACGTCACAGCGATTCCGTGTTCATCGCGGGTGCCACTTTCTCGCCGGGCGCCGCCCGATCGCGTGCCGCGCAATCCCGGATTTCTGCGGGCGTTCGGCCGCCGGGGCTTACTGGGCCAGATTCGCTACGAGCAACGCCCAGAAGGCAAAGAGCGGGGCGTCGACCGATCGCATGGCGTGTCTGATTCCGGGCTCATTGTAGAAGGAACCGCCGACGCCCGGCGAGAACCAGGCTCCCAGTCCCTGCCGGAATTCCCCCTCCGAAAGAACGAGATAGACCTCTTCGGGTGCATGATCATGGTCCGGATAGCGGACATTCGGCGCCATGAGGGTGACGCCGATCCACAGGTCCCGCCGATCTTCGAGGCCGCCGGGCCCGATGATCATCGCATTGGCGTGGCCTTCGAAGAAATTCACGCTTTCGGAACCGTCATTGTTCGACCGCCGGCGCCATTCGAGCAACGGTTCGATCGCCTTGAAGCGCTCGATCAAGCGGCGAAGCGAACCGTATTCGGTCTCGACGGCGAGCGCCGCGTCGAGTTGGGCACACACCGGCAGCCGGCTCCCCGGACCAGACCTTTGCGGGCCCGGGACCTCCAGTGCAGCAAAAATCCGCCGGATCGAGCGGCGCGATTCCGGAGCTCGGGCGAATTGGTCGAATGCCGCAAGGGCTGCATCGACGAATGACTGAAGAGCCTCGCTTCGACCTGCCATTGAATTCCCCTGTACGAACGAGGAGAGGGCCGTCCGCTGGACGATCCTCCTGGATGTCAGACGTTCTTGAGGAGCCGAAGCGCGTCGTAGATCGCGGCGTGCGTGTTGCGCGCTGCGACCGCGTCGCCGATGCGGAAGAGCTGGAATTTGCCCTGCGGGTTGCGCAGGACGGACTGCTGCTCCCCGGCGATCAGCTGATCGTGCGACAACTCCCCGAGATTGCTCGAGGCGGGTTTCAGCTCGAAGTACAGTTCGTCGAGCGGAATGGTGCCGTGGTTGATCACCACCTGATCCACCGTACGCTGCTTCGCAACGCCGCCATAGTCACTGCCGACATGCGCGATCAGTTGGTTGCCTTCGCGTTCAACCGCATCGAGCCTGTAGGTGACGGTGAAGGTCACGTCCAGTTTCTGCAAGGACCGCATGTAGGGGACGAGGTTCATCGCCATGACTTCCGGCGCGAAGGAGCGGTCGGGGGTCATGATCTCGACCTTGGCGCCGGCATTGGCGAGGAATTCGGCGGCCTGCAGGCCGGCATGGTCGCCGGCGTCGTCGAAGATTAGGACGTTGGTGCCCGGCTTGACGTCGCCCGAAATGATGTCCCAGGCGGAGACGACGAGCTCGTTGCCCTTGGAGAGGACGTCCGTGTGCGGAAGTCCGCCTGTCGCGATGACGACGACGTCCGGATTTTCGGCCTCTACGGTCTCAGCCTCCGCCCAGGTGTTGAAATGGAAGGTGACGCCCAGCTTCTCGCACTGGCTCATCCGCCAGTCGATGATGCTGATCATTTCCCTGCGTCGTTCGCTTTGAGCCGTGAGCCTGATCTGGCCTCCCGGATCGTTAGCCGCCTCAAAGACGACGACCTCATGGCCGCGCTCGCCCGCCACACGGGCCGCCTCAAGGCCGGCAGGCCCGGCGCCGACGATCACGACCTTCTTGCGGCGCCCCGCCTTCGCGATCGTGTGCGGCATGGTGAGTTCACGGCCGGTCGCGGCATTGTGGATGCAATAGGCGGCACCGCCCTGGTAGATGCGGTCGAGACAGTAGTTCGCCCCAACGCAGGGCCGAATGTCGTCCTCACGCTTCTCCATTATCTTTCGGACGATATGCGGGTCCGTCATATGGGCGCGGGTCATTCCGACCATGTCGACCTTGCCGGACGCAATCGCGTGGCGCGCGGTGGCGACGTCGGGAATCTTCGCGGCGTGGAAGGTCGCGAAGTTCGTGGCCGCGCGAATTTCGCCGGCGAAATCGAGATGCGGCGAATTGGCCATGCCCTGGATCGGGATGACATCGGTGAGGCCGGCGTCGGTATCGATATGCCCGCGGATAACGTTCAGGTAATCGATAAGACCGCTTTCCTTGAGGCGCTTCGAGATTTCAACGCCTTCCTCCTTGCCCGTGCCGCCGGGAAGACACTCGTCGGCCGTGTATCGCACGCCCAGGATGAAATCGTGTCCGACGCGTGCGCGGATCGCCTTCAGGACGTCGAAACAGAAGCGCATGCGGTTGTCGAGAGAACCGCCGTAAGGACCGTCAAGCTCGTTCGTCAGCGGCGACATGAACTGGTCAAGCAGGTGACCGTAGGCTTCCAGTTCAACGCCATCCATGCCGCCCGCCTTCATGCGCTCGGCCGCATCGGCGAAATCCTTGATGATGCGCTCGGTGTCCCAGTCTTCGAGCTTCTTGGGGAAGGCGCGGTGCGATGCTTCGCGCTGATGGGAGGGAGCGACAACCGGCAGCCAGTCACCCTTGTCCCACCGCGTGCGCCGGCCGAGATGGGTTAGCTGGATCATGATCGCCGCACCCTCGTCGTGCACGGCGTCGGTCATCTCTCTGATCCACGGCACGATCTCGTCTTTGTAGGCGAGCAGGTTGTTGAACACCGGCGGACTGTCCTTCGAAACCGCGGCAGAGCCCGCGGTCATCGTCAGCGCCACCCCGCCTTTTGCTCTCTCGACCGTATAGGCGCGATACCGCTCCTTCGGCATGCCATCCTCCGGATAGGCGGGCTCGTGCGACGTCACGATGATGCGGTTGCGCAGCGTCAAGTGCTTGAGTTGATAGGGCTGAAGGAGGGGGTCGTTCGACATGTGCCGGGCTCCGGTCTAGAAACGTCGGCTCAAACGCTACGCGAAAATGTACATAGGTGTCAATTCAAGAAACATGTAGGTCTGCTGTATCGACATCAGTGTACATTTTTCTTGTGTGCCCTTTCACAATTTGTTAGGAAATCGTTATGGAGCACGTTTCAAACGACAGCGGCTGGCGCGGATCGCAGGAGGGGTGGCTGGAAGCGGCCTACGAGTCACTGCTCGAAGGCGGAGTGGACTCCGTGAAGATCCTGCCGCTGGCAAAGAGGCTCAACCTGTCGCGAACGAGCTTCTACTGGTTCTTCAAGGACCGGGAAGAGCTGCTGGCTGCGCTCATCGGCCGGTGGCGGGACAAGAATACCGGCAACATCGTGAAGCAATCGGAGGCATACGCGGAATCGCTGGCAGAAGCGATGCTTAACGTATTCGATTGCTGGCTGAACAAGGACCTGTTTGACTCGAAGTTCGAGTTTGCCGTGCGCAGCTGGGCACTCCAGTCCGAAGACATCCTGAACGAGGTTCAGCAAGCCGACCACGTGCGGTTGGAAGCCCTCAAGCGCATGTTTATCCGTTTTGGCCATTCGGAGATCACCGCCGATGTCCGCGCGCGTACGACCTACCTGGTTCAGATCGGCTACATCTCGATGCAGACTCGCGAGGATATCGCCACCCGTATGAGGCGGATTCCCGAGTACATTGCCATCTACACGGGCCAGGTACCGGAGCGAAGGGAGCTGGATCGCTTCTTCGCGCGGCACGGCTACAAACCAGAGGCCGGAGAATAAACAACGATGAGCGGCTCACTAAGGATTGGCATCGTTGGTGGAGCCGGCTGGCTCGGTGGAGCAATTGCCGCCTCACTGCTCGATGCCGGTTTGGTGCAGCCGCATGATCTTTCCCTCTCTTATCGTACAGAGCAGCCGAACTGCTTTACCGGCTCCTTCTGGACCGCCGACAACCGAGAGCTCGCCGACCGTTCGGACGTAATCATTGTCTCGGTCCGGCCCGCAGATTGGCCGCCGCTTCTGATCGACGCCGATGGTAAGCTCGTGATTTCCGTCATGGCCGGCGTTCGGTTGAGCCAATTGGCCGAACACCACAATACGAAGAGAGTTGTGCGCAGCTTGCCGAACGCGGCGGCGGAGGTCGGCAAGTCCTACACGCCCTGGATCGGCTCGGTGGACGTAACCGATCAGGACCGCGCCATCGTCCGCGCGATCTTCGATGCCTGCGGCACTGAGAACGAGGTCGCAAGCGAAAGCGACATCGATTACCTGACGGGCCTTTCCGGATCGGGTCCGGCATTTCCCGCATTGTTGGCGACCGCGATGATGAACGATGCCGTAGCGCGCGGACTTGGTCCGGAGATCGCTCGGCGCGCGGTGACCACGGTGCTCATCGGCGCGGGTCGCCTGCTTGAACGTCGCGACGAACATCCTGCCGACACGGTTGAAGCGTTTCTTGGCTATCGCGGCACGACTGCCGCCGCCATCGAAGCAATGCGCGCCGCTGGCTTTGAGGCCGCTGTCGCGGACGGCCTTGCGGCCGCTCAGAGAAAATCGGTGAGTATGGGAGAACGCTCCTAGCTGCCGTTGGAGCAGGGAAAACGCGGCATCCTGCTCTTCAACAACACGCCGCAAAAAGAAAAGGGAACGGCAATGAAGTATCTACTTGCATCGACTTGCCTCATGCTTGGTGTACTGGGAGGCGCGTCCGTCACCAACGCTGCGGAATGCGGATCGCTGACCATCGCGAGCATGAACTGGCAGAGCGCGGAAGTGCTTTCCAACCTCGACAAGATCATCCTGAACGAGGGCTATGGCTGCGATGCCGAAATCACCATCGGCGACACCGTCCCGACGATCACCTCGATGGCGGAAAAGGGTGAGCCCGATATCGCGCCGGAGGCGTGGATCGATCTGCTGCCCGATGTCGTCAAGAAGGGAACGGAAGAAGGCCGTATCGTCAAGGTCGGTTCTCCGCTGCCTGATGGCGGCGTGCAAGGCTGGTGGATCCCAAAATATTTCGCGGATGCCCACCCAGACATCAAAACGATTCCCGACATGTTGAAACACCCGGACCTGTTTCCCGATCCGGAAGACCCCAAGAAGGGCGCGATCTTCAATGGCCCTCAGGGATGGGGCGGCACCGTCGTCACGTCTCAGCTGTTTAAGGCGTTCGACGCCGAGAAAGCCGGCTTCAAACTCGTCGACACCGGTTCAGCCGCCGGCTTGGATGGCTCTATCGCAAAAGCATATGAGTCCAAGGAAGCCTGGGTCGGCTACTATTGGGCGCCAACAGCGCTCCTCGGCAAATACCAGATGGTCAAGCTGGAACCAGGCGTTCCGGAAGATGCGGCGGAGTGGAAGCGCTGCGTTACCGTGGCCGATTGCCCTGACCCGAAACCAAGCGCGTGGCCGGTCGATACCATCGTGACGCTGGTCGCCAAGCCGTTCTCGGAGAAGGCTGGTCCCGAGGTCATGGACTACCTGAACAAGCGGTCCTGGAGCAACGACACAGTCAGCAAGCTGATGGCCTGGATGACGGATAACCAAGCGAGCGGCGAAGAAGGCGCCAAGCACTTCCTCGAGGAGAACGAGGATGTCTGGTCCAAGTGGGTCTCGCCGGAAGCGGCCGAGAAGATCAAGGCGGCGCTCTGATAGACAAAAGGTGCGGCGCAGGCACGCGCCGCACCGATCCAACCGAAAAGCAAACAAGACGTGTGCCGGCTTCTTCATAGGGGAACCGAATGGATTGGTTTTATGAGTTCTCGAAACGCCTGCCTGCCATTGGCATTGCCGGAAAATCCTGATGTCTAAGCTGTTCCCGCACCTGTTCTCACCCATCAGGCTCCGTGGGTGCACCCTAAGAAACAGGATCGTGTTCGGGGCCCATACGGCGAACATGGCCGAAGGCGGGCTTCCGACCGAGCGGCATGCGGCGTATTACGCCGAGCGGGCGATTGGCGGGGCAGCCATGATCGTCGTGGAACCCATGCCGGTCCATCCGGCAGCCGTGCTTACCCGGGGAAACTTTCGCCCCTCGGACGACAGTGTGGTCCCCCACTTCAGAAAGGTTGCTGCCGCCATCAAGGACAACGGCGCTGTCGCCATCCAGCAGCTCTATCATGTCGGCGCTCATGGCGATTCGGACAATTCCTTTCACCCGCATTGGTCACCGTCGGGTCTCCCCAGCTATCATGACAGCGATGGCTCGCATCCGATGAGCGTGGCGGAGATCTGGGAAACCATCGACGGCTTCGTCCAGGCGGCACGCCGGTGTCAGGAGGCGGGTTTCGACGGCGTCGAAGTCTGGGCCGCCTATCTCGGTATGGTCGATCAATTCTGGACGCCGTGGTCGAACCGCCGGGACGACGATTGGGGCGGCTCTCTGGAAAATCGCACGCGAATGTCACGTGAGATCCTCGCGCGCATCCGGGCGATCTGCGGACCCGATTTCATCGTCGGCCTCGCCGTCAGCGACGAGCCGGATTACAGCGTCGCGCTTTCCAGAGATGAGCTTGCCGAGATCGTCGGCATGCATGACGAACTGGGGCTGATCGACTACGTCACTTGCGGGTCCGGCGGCTATCTGGACTTCCATAAGCTGATGCCCACCTTCCTCTACCCCGAGAAACTCGGGGCCGACCTCGGGGCGACGCTCAAGCGGACCGTGAAGAAGGCGCTGGTCATTGCCGAAAGTCATATCAGGACGCCGGAAAATGCCGAAACCGTGCTTGGCGAAGGCGCGGCGGACCTGGTGTCCATCGTCCGCGGCCAGATCGCCGATCCGCATCTCGCTCGAAAGGCAAAAGACGATCGCCCCGACGACATCCGGGGATGCATTTCCTGCAATCAGATGTGCTGGGGCCGGCGCTCGCGCGACTACTGGATAAGCTGTCTCATCAACCCGTCCACGGGACGGGAATCTGAGTGGGGCGGCGACCGTTTCACTCGGACCGCGCAATCGAAGAAGGTCCTTGTCGTGGGCGGCGGGCCGGCGGGATTGGAAGCGGCGCGCGTCGCTGCAGAGAGAGGCCACGAGGTCGCCCTGATGGAAGCCTCCAGCCGGCTTGGCGGCAACTTCCTGCTCGCCGGCATGCAGCCCCGTCGCGGGCAGATTCTCGATCTCATCCAGTGGTACGAACGCCAGCTCGACAAGCTGAAGGTCGACGTGCGCCTCAACTGTTACGTGGAGGCATCGGAGATTTTGGCCTACGGAGCCAATTCGACCATCCTTGCGACAGGCTCCTATTCACCGGAAACAGGGTTTCAGAAGGCCCTGCCCGCGGTCGAGACGCTGCCCGGGATCGAGCGCGGCAACGTGTTCACCGTCGAGGCTGTCATGGCGCGTCAAGCGAGGCCCGGAAAGCGCGTTCTGCTTCTCGACGAAGGTGGCGGCTGGCGGGGCTGCGGCACGGCATGGAAGCTTGCCGAGGACGGCCATGCAGTCACTATCCTCTCCCCGGACCCCTTCATCGGCAAGGAACTCCAGCGAACGACGGCCGATGTGCCGCTGCGGCGGATGCTGAGGAAGCTCGACGTCAACTGGCTGGTCGACGTCAGCGTCGTCGAATGGCACGGGAACGGCACAACGGTTGTCGACCACAACACCGGACGGCAAGCCTTCGTCGAGGGAGACTGTCTCGTCCTCGCCACGACAAACATGTCGGCCAACTGGTTGGCACAAGATCTGGAGGGTCAGGGTCTGCCTTTCCATCTAATCGGCGATTGCGCCGCCCCGCGGCAGGCTCCCTATGCCTTCCATGAAGGCAGGAAGGTTGCATTGGAGCTCTGATGTCCGACGAGAGGATCACATTGCCCGTTGCCGAGGCTCGGTCGCTCGCGACCGAGGCCTGCCTGTCCGCAGGCGCCAGCCATTTGACGGCGAAGTCGCTCGTGGACGCGACACTTTCTGCCATCGAGGTCGGCCGCGACGAGCTGGGGTTTCCACATTTCCTGGACTACCTGCAGAGCCTGCGGGAGGGCCGCATCGACGGGGGTGCAAGCCCCCGCATCGTACATAGACTTCCGGCCCTCATTCACGCGGATGCCAATCGGGGAATCGCCCAGCTCGGCTTCGACCTCGTTTATGACGACCTCGTCGACCGGGCGCGGACCTTCGGTGTGGCAATCTTCACGCAGAGGAACAGCTATACGGCAGGCGAATTGGGATACTACGTCAGACGCCTGGCCCTCGATGGGCTGGTCTCGCTTGCGGTGGCCAACAGTCCTGCGATGGTGGCCGCGACACCGGGCGCCAAGGCTGTCTATGGTACCAACCCGCTGGCCTTCGGTACGCCGATGTCGGGATCGGAGCGACCGCTGGTTATCGATCAGTCGTCGAGCGCAACGGCGTTCGTCAACATCGTCCGGGCTGCTTCAGAGGGGCGCTCCATTCCCGAGGGATGGGCCACCGATGAAAACGGCGAGGTCACCCTTGATCCGCACAAGGCGCTGCGAGGAGTGCTGCTCGCCTTTGGCGGGCCGCGAGGAGCCAATATTGCCTTGATGGTCGAGGTCCTGGCGGCCGGCCTGTCAGGCGCGTCCTGGTCCCTCGACGCGCCAGACTTCAGGTCTGGAGCCGAATGTCCCGGCACCGGCTTGACCATTGTCACGCTATCGCCGAATGCGATCGGGGAAGACTTCGGCGCTCGCCTCGCCGAACAGGTCAGGCGCCTTGAGCAGCTCGGCGTGTATATCCCGGGTCAAAAGGTCTCACTGTCGGCGAAGAATGGCGGTGGCTTCATCACTTTGGATGCAAGAATCCTGGCAGCCATCAGGAGCTATATTTAGTTCGACTTGCCCCAGAACTGGGTGTCGTGGGTCTTCAGACATTTTGGCGACTCGCGCTTGCAGAAAAACGTCCTTCCGTCGGCTCAAAGGGTGTTTTTTCATACGACTGTATAACTTGTGCGAATTCGACAAACGACAGACTCTGGGCCCGCCTCGAGCAACTCTCATCGGCTGCAAGGCAACCTCCAGGCCGGAGAACCTTCATGCACACACACCCGGCGGACGCGAATCGGACAGACATAGGCCCGACGCGCACGAGGGCGAGCCGAGTAAGCTACATAGCTGTAAGGAACCGTGGCTCGACAGTGCTGGTCGTTCGTGACGGCAATGTCCTCACCTTGCCTAAGGCAACAGCCAGGGCGGGCGAGTCGGGCCCCGCGCAGTCCGTGCCACACGAACCCCTTTATCCAGAGCCGATGCGTTACGTTCCCCGCATGCGAGACACCTTGAAACCGGTCAGTCGGGGCTTCCTTGCCCTTGGCGTCCTTTTCCTCCTCGGCGCGATCTATATCCACGGTTTCGCGATTTTTCGAAGCTGGCTCATGTTTTAGACGGTGCCGCCCCCCTTGTTGGCGCTGTTTCCGTCTCGGGCGAGAACGCCTTGATCTGGCGCATCGACTTGACGCTGCTGCAGGCAGCGAAGCCACTTCATCGCTCCCGCTATCGCCATTGACATCGTCGGTAATGCCAATTACCACTCAAGGAACGCATCATGAGGCGAGGTCAAAGGTTGTGGTTGCAGCAAAATCGGGGCGGTTGAAAACTCGCCGGCAGGCCCTTCTTCAAGCGGCGGCCGACGTCTTTTTCGAGCAAGGCTACGCGGCGACGAGCATCGATGCGATCATCGAGCGTGCCGGTGGATCGAAGCGAAACATCTACAATGAGTTCGGCAACAAGGAGGGCCTGTTCTCCGCGATCGTCTCCGAAAGCGCGGACAAGCTGCTGTCGACCCTGGTCGTGGAGGAAATCGAAGGACACGATCTGGAGGAAACCCTGACAGCCTTTGGCCAGCGTCTCATGGGCCTTTACATGTCATCCACGTTGATCGGCATTTACCGGATTGCCATCACCGAAGCCACCCGCTTTCCTGATCTCGTCAAGGCATTCTATGAAAAGGGCCCAGGCCGGGCCACGTCCCGTCTCGCCGAGGTCCTCGAATTCGCGCGGGAACGAGGGGAGATTCAGGCGGATGATTGCCTGCGCCTGGCCGGCCTCTTCGTCGGCATGATACGCGATAACCTTCTTCAGGTTATTTTTGCACTCCGCCCGCCGCCGTCGGACGACGAGGCGCGGGAGGCGGTCGCTTCGGCCGTGAAGGTCTTCCTGAATGGCGTCCGACCTCGCTAGCGCAACGGCGCGAAAATGGGACCCGATTTTCGGAAAGCACGATGCGTGGAATCAAAGAGCTACAGCGCCGTGCGTCCTAAAGGACGCACGGCGCTGTAGCACGGATAGAACGTCTATGGTTCTTGGTGAGCAAACGGCGCCTTCACGTCGACGAGCGGCAGCGTGAAGACGAACGTCGTTCCATGAGGCTCATTGTTCTCCGCCCACAATTGCCCGCCGTGGGACTCGACAATCGAACGGCAGATCGCGAGCCCCATGCCCATGCCGTGCCCCTTGGTCGTAAAGAAAGGCTCGAATATCCTGTCCGGAAATTCGATGCCCGGGCCGCAGTCGGTGATCTCGGTCCGGACCACGTCCCCCGATCGCCGCACGCGCATCCGGAGGACCCGGTCGCTCGCAACGGACTCCATTGCCTCCATGCCGTTGCGAACGAGATTGATCAGGACCTGCAGGATCTGGACGCGATCGACGGCAAGCGGCGGAAGGCCGTTTTCGATCTCGACATTCACGCGGACGCGACGGCATGTCGCCTCCTCGGCAATGAGGTCACGCGTCTCCACGACGAGGCTGCCGAGCGCGATCGGATCTCTCGTTTCCGCGGATTGCCGGAACAGGGCGCGCACGCGGCTCACGACCTCCGCGGCGGCGCTCGCGGCACGGGCGATGCGCTCCACGCTCTTCTGCGCCCGCTCGATGTTCGGCGGTTCCGCCGCAAGCCACCGCTGGCAGACATTCGAGGAGGTAATCACAGCCGTCAACGGCTGGTTGACCTCGTGCGCAATGGACGCTGAGAGTTCCGCGAGGCTCGCCGCCTGGCTCGCACGCGCGAGATTTTCCTGGGCGTGGCGCAATTCCTCCCGGGCGCGCACCCCGTCGTGAACATCGAGCGAAACGCCATACCATTGCACGATCTTGCCGTCTTGATCGCGGAGAGGCTCGCACCTGCCCTCCATCCAGCGATAGTCGCCATCTTTCCCGCGCCCGCGGTACCGCATCACGAAGGCGTCGCCGGTCTTGATGCTGTTCGCTGCCGTACGCTCCACTTCAGGAGCATCTTCGGGATGAACCAGCTCTTGCGCCATTCTTGCGAAATCCTCGATGCTCCCCTCTGAGATGCCGAGAAGGTTGAGGTGTCGCTTGCTGACGTATGACAGCTTGCCTTCGGGCGTCCAGCTCCAGATGTGGACCGGCAGGGCATCGATCAGTTGCTGAAGCTCCCGTTCGCTTTGGCGCAGCGCCTCTTCGGCGTGCATCTGATCGTCGATGTCGTGGCAGAGGCCGTACCACTGGACGATGCGCCCGTCCTGATCCCGCATCGGATCGGCGCGGCTCGATATCCACCGATAGACGCCGTCGGCGCGGCGCAGGCGATAGCGCATGGAAAAGTGCTCGCCGGTAACGAGGGAGTGGCCGAGCGTGTCCGCCAGCTTGGCTGCATCATCTGGATGGACGACGGTCTCTACAAGCGCCGCCAGTCGGGTCATGCCCGGCTTGTCCGTATCCCCAACGTCCATGCCGAGAAAATCCACCTTCTGTTTGTTGAAGAAGGTCGGCTCGCCGTCGGGCTTCATTCGCCAGATATGGATCGGAACCATGTCGATGAGCTGGAAGAGCTCCCGCTCCCGTTCGCGCAATGCCTCTTCGGTTTGCTTGTAATCGTCGATGTCGATCGATGGTCCGAACGATTTCCTGTCGGGTTGCACCACGGCGACCTCCGGTAATTGGCGTTACCGTCAGCACGTACGGTAATGATCGTTACCAGTCAAGAAGGTACGACGCATAAGAGGTAGGAGGAACTTGCAAGGGAATTCCGGCAGAAGCGCGTTGCCGGCGCTGAAGCAATCTACAGCCTTGATCTCTGAGAACTGATGGACACATTACAATATGTTCATGAAACTGAGGCGCCGCCCAATATTTATTTCATGCCATTCGGAAGTAGAATTTGGCAAAAATTGGACTCCAGGATACGCATAAACTTTAATTATTGTTAACGTGAACCACGCTTCCGCTCATTTTATGATGTTTGTGAGGCTGGATACTGCCGGCGATCGACGTGGTCGCGACGCGACAGTGTGAGACGGCCCCGCGGAAGCCCATAGCTTCCAATGATCAAGGAGACGCAAAATGCGCTCGCTTATCACGACATCAGCAATCGCAGCTCTTGCCCTGTCACTCGTGGCAGGCAACGCCCTCGCGGCCGGACAGCACCATGGCCAGGCACCCTCGATCGGTCCCGAAAATGGCGACTACTACCAGGGAGTATTCCCCAATGACGGCGCGATGACTCCTCCGGCACCAGCCGTCAGAACGGCAACACCCGCCATGTCCGTTCGGAGTCCGCGGCTCGCCAATATCCTCCACGAGCTTCGCACGGCCGATCGGCGCATCGAGTCGGAGCGCGCCGAAGGCAAGCTTGGTCCGGTGGCCTTCAACAGGCTGCATCGTGAGGAACGGAACATCCGGGCCGACGCAAACGAAGTGGCAGCCACACATCACGGCATGATACCGACCCGGTCCTATGCCCGATTGCAGCAGGATGTGCGCTGGCTTGACAGAAACATCGTCCGATCGGCTTGATGTCGGGCTGCTCCTCAGCGTGATCACCGGACCGTTTCCGACGGTCCGGTGTCATGTCGAAGGTCCGTCATGGCGTGTTCTAGCGACAGCGCCGCTCAAGCCGCAATCGTCAGCATCTCGATGCCATGACGTTGCATGGCTGAGCCGATCCGGGCGAAGTCCGGCTGCGCCTGAGGCTCGCTGGTGCCGATGTCGCGGAAGAAGGCGATCATGGACGATTCGAGGAGGACGAGCATTCGTGCCGTGCGGCCGCTGTCGTTCGAGTAGTTGTGTGGCGTCATCGACCCGATATGGATTGCGGCGCGGGGTCCAGCAACCGTCACCTCCGGTGGACCGTCGGCCGTAAAGCGGCGAACCGTTACCTCGCCTTCCGTCACATAGAACATTTCGGGCGAAGCGTGGGTATGGGGCGGGGTCCCGGAGCCCGGCGGAATCTCGACCTCGATCAGTTCGAGGCCCGAGCCCGCGATGCCGCCAAGGAACCGGATACGATCGGCAACGACCCAGAGGGCCTCGCCGCTTTCAGAAGTAGTGACGTCAAACTTCATCGCTTGTCTCCTTTGGTTGCGATGCGACGTCCGCGGGTGTGCGGCCGGATGTGACCGCGGACAGGATCACCTCAAGCGCCCAGGAGGCAGCCTCACCGGCCTGGGCGCCGGTGAGACCGCCATAGTCCTTCAGAACCTCCCATGCGGAGGCCGAGAAGAGCAGGTGCGCCAGCGCCTCGACCTTCCAGGCCTCGGAGGCGGGAAGGGAGGCAATGGCCGGAGCCAAGGCGCGCGCGAAATGCGCGCGGCGGGCCGCAACTGTACCGATCCGCATCTCGCGACCGGCTTTGGAATGCAGCGAGGCGCGGATCGCCGGCTCGTGCATGTCGAACTGCGGAAAGGCCCGCCGCGGGCCATCGACGACTTCTTTCAACGTCATCGGCGTCGCGGAGGTGCCAATTCGGGCGTTAAGCCAGGGCCAGAAAGCGGCAAGCATGTCGTCCTTGGTCGCGAAATGACGAAAGATCGTTCTGCGTTGCACCCCCGCCTTTTGCGCAATCGCTTCTGTGGAGACATCGTCCACGGCGCCCGCCGAATCCATCAACTCGAACAGCGCGGAGAGGATTGCCTCCCGCGTCTCACGTGCCCTTTCTGCGCGCAAAGGGCTGTTGTAGGTGCGGACGTTCGTCATGCAGCTCGCTCCAAAGTTTTAGAGACACAGTCTGTGACATGAAAACGAGCCGCCGTCAATTGGTGACACATGCAGTGATGCGAAATATGCGCCTCCATCCAGCTCGTGAGGCGGCGAGGCCCAAGTTCTACTGCATGATTCCTTAAATCGGAATCGATTTAGGATAAAATCATGCAGCAAATCAAAGTGCTACAGCGACCTTTGCGCGTCCGATTGGACGCGCGGCGCTGTAAAATGGATAAAGAAGAGCGTGTGCGGCCGTCGTTGTATCGAGGCCCCTCGCAGGCGAGTGCCGGCCGGGCCGGTTCGGTCAGGCTAGCTTCTCGCTATTAACCGGTAGCATGAACTGAAAAACAGCGCCCCGTGGCGCATTTGCCGTCGCCCACAGGCGCCCGCCGTGGGCCTCGATAAGAGTCCGGCTGATCGCCAGCCCCATGCCCAACCCTTGCGGCTTGGTCGTATAGAAGGCATCGAAGAGGAGGTCCATGCGGTTCGGATCGAACCCCGGGCCCGAATCCTGGACCGAGATCACGACGTGCTCCGATTTGTCCGTGGCGGAGCGAACCAGCAACTCGCGCCCATCCCTCTCAACGCTGTTCAAGGCCTCGATGGCGTTCATCATCAGGTTCAGAACCACCTGCTGCAGTTGGATGCGATCTGCCAGGATGATCGGCACATCGCTCGATAGCTGGGTCTCCAGGGCCACACCGTTCTGCTGCATCTCGCCGCGTGCCAGCGCAATGACTTCGTGTATCGTCTCATTGACGTCGAGCCAGTCCTTTTGGGGCGGCGCCTTGTTGGCGAGCGCGCGTACACGAGAGATGATTTCGCTCGCCCGGCGGCCTTCCGCGATCGCCCGCGAGGCCGAGCGCCGAGCTTCCTGCAGCTTCTGCGCATCGAGCCAATGCAAACACGCGCTGGCGCTGTTGACGACCGCGGCAAGCGGCTGATTGACTTCGTGGGCAATCGAAGCGCTCATCTCTCCGAGCGTTGCCACGCGCGCAACATGGGCCAATTCCGCCCGCGTCTGGCGCAGCACTTCTTCCGTTCGCTTGCGCTCGGTCACGTCGCGCAGGATCCCGCTGAAGAACCGCTCATCTCCCGTCCCCACCTGGGCAAACGACACGTCCAGGTCAATCTCTTTTCCGTTCTTGTGCAATCCGGGCAAAGACACGGCGTTCCACGACATCCGTTTCTCCCCGGATTCCAGATAACGACTCATCGCCTGTTCGTGGCGGTGCCGCATGCGCTCGGGCATGAGCATGGTGATCTTCCGACCGACTATTTCCGTTGGGGTATAACCGAAGGCCTTCTCCACCGCCCCGTTGGCGAACAGAATTGTGCTCTTCTGGTCCATCGCCAGAATGACGTCCGTAGCGGTCTCGGCGAGCGTACGATAACGCTCCTCGCTCTGGCCCAACGCTTGCTCCTGCCGTTTGCGCTGCGTGATGTCTCGGATGTAGGTCCGAAAGTGAACGGGCGCGGCGTTGACGTCCAATACAACCGAGGCGTTCAGATAAACCCATACGATGGAGCCATCCTTCCGTATATAGCGCTTCTCCAGATCAAACGATTTGAACTCGCCGCGGATGAGCCGCGAGCATTGCTTCCACTCTGCCTCCACGTCGTCCGGGTGGGTGAACTCGTGAAACCGGCGTCCCAGCAGTTCTTCCTCTGTGTAATCCAGCAGCTCGCAGAGAGTTGGTGGCACTTTAAGCCAACGACCCTCCAGATCCGTATGAGTGGCCATCACCAGGGAGAATTGCTCCGTGCGCGCCAAATTCTCCTGGCTTTCGCGCAATGCATCTTCGGCGAGCTTGCGTTCGGTCAAGTCGAGCACGAACGCGACGCCCTCATTTCCACCGTCATCAAACAGTGCGCCACCGATCAGCACCGGTATGCGGCTGCCGTCTCTGCGGAAGAACTCCTTCTCGAACGGCTGGAACTTCCCGACCGCCCGTAGCTCCGCCACCGCTCGCTCGTTGCGATCGCGCCACTCCGACGGCGTGAGCTCCTTCCAGCGTACACGGCCCGACAGAACATCTTCACGGCTGTAGCCCACCATGCGCAGAAATTCTTCATTGGCCTCGGTAATCGCGCCCTCGAGATTCCAGATGCAGACTCCCATGATGTTGGCGTCGACCAGGCGCCGGATCTTCGCTTCCCGTTCCTGGAGGTCGCCGTAAAGACGGCTGTTCTCCAGTGAGATCGCAGCCTGCAGGGCCACCAGTTTCAGCACGGCGATCCGGGTCGGAGTGAACACATGGGGCATCAGGTTGTTTTCGAGATAGAGCACGCCGACGAGTTTGGCCCGGTTGATCAGCGGCACGCAGAGAATGGAGCGGGCGTGATGCGCGAGGACGTACGCATCGGCCGAAAACGGGTTCTCGGCTGAGGCATCGTCCAAGATTACGCTCTCCCGGGTGCGCACGACATAATGGAGGATCGACTCCGGCAGGGCGGCCGCGGCCGCGCCCGCTTCCCGCGTCCCCACGATGACAGTGTTGCCGCTGGTGGTGGCCTCTGCCGCAATGCGCAGCTCATCACCCCGAGGGAGAACCAACAGACCTCGCTCGGCACCCGCATGCTCAACCGAAGTTCGCATGAGCTTGTCGATCAGCTTCTCCAAGACAGTCTCGCCCCACACGGCTTGCGAGACTTTGACAACGGTGGCGAGATCCAGTTGCTCGACGGGCGTGTTGATCGTCGACGTCGCACTCGGGCGCACCGGCTCCCCGCGCAGATGCGGATAGGCCTGATCGAGCTGGCGCACCTTGGCGTCGGCACCCCAACGGAGATAGCAATAGCGCGCGTTGCGCAAATAGGTATTGGCGATCGTCTCGAAGTCGCGTGCCGCGTAAAACCGCGCAGCGAGTTCGTGGGCGATGCCCTCGTTCTGTAGAAACTTGTGTTCGCGCGCCGAGCGAATCGCTTCTTCGTAAAGGCGCATCGCGTCCAGATCCCGCCCTTCCAGCCGCGCAATTTCGGCGCCGACCAATGCTGCGCGATTTGCAAAATTTGCGGGGCAGTTTTCCGCCCACACCGTGAGTTGGCGTTGGTGGTCAAGGAGCAGGTCAAAATGCTGTGCCCGCTCTTCGCTTCCCGCAGGGCCGCAGGCAGCCGCCCGTGTGAGCGCGCCGTAGAAATGATAATCCGCGGCCTCCAGGAATGACCGTGTCGCCCAAAGCAAGGGGGTAGCGCTCTCCATCGCCTCGATGGCCCTTGCATGATCCTGTGCCAGCACACACGCTTGCAGCTTGTGAATCCAGTAGGTGCAGGTGCAGAGCGCCAGAGGCGGGTCTTCCTTGATGTGCCGCTCGTAAGCGTTGTCACCGTATCCCGCATTGTCGGCAGAATTGAAGTCCAGCGAGGGTCCGCGAAGGGCTCGGATCAGCATGAGCTGGCAGGTGAACCAATCGACGGCGAAACCAAATCGCGCCTTGCGGGCATAGGCAAGCCCCTCCTCCGCCTCGCGTTCCACGTCGCCAAGTGGCTCTCCCGAGACCACAAGATTCGTGATCAGGTTCTTGAAGCCAAAAACCGCATAGGTCAGATCGCCGTTGGCGTTCGCCATATCGAAGCCGCGCCTTATCAGTGCGCGGCTAGCAAAAAGGTCTTCCATCCACGGGACGGTGAATGCTCCGAAAGAGGCGTAGACGCGCGCCTCGAAGAGATCCAAGCCACGGTTCTGCACGAGGTCGCATGCAAGCTGTCCGAAGCGAAAAGCGGTCTGGTAGTCACCGAAACGAAAGCCCAAGACCCGGTTGATGTGGGAATACGCGTAGCACGAGGCATCGCAGTTGCCGTGCTCCAGACTAATCGTTGCCATACGAAGGACGACGAGGTCGTAGAGGTTGCTGTTGGTGAGCAGCGTCGGCGCGAACAGGCCCGAGAGAACGTCCATTGTCGCGCGCCAACCGGGGTCGCTCATCAACGGAAGATCAATGAGCTGCTCAATCGATCGGCCGTCGAGCAGCCGCCACATGCGCTCGAGTTCCTGACGTACGACCTCTTCCGACGGTTGCTGCGACCAGTCGATGCCGACACTGCGGAGATATTCCAAGCCGACGTCGATGGCGCGATCGGGCCGGTTAAGAGTGAGGTAAAGCGCCTGGCGCAAGTGCGTGACCGCGGCTCTGTCGACAACGGTTGCCGCACGGTCCACCAGGGCTGAGAGGCGTTTCTCTGCTGAGGCGAGTTCGCCGGTCAGGAATTCACATTCGGCCAGATGGAGTTCCAGATCGAACACTAGGCGATACTGTCGCTGCCAGCAGCCATCCTCCAACAAGGCGCGACCGGCGGCGAAATAGGTCAATGCCGAGGCATAAGCCGTTGAAGTCCTCGCGCGCTTGCCTGCACGCAGGTTGAGAGCTGCGACCCGCTCCCGCTCTTCATCCGATTGAATCAAGGCCGCGCCGCGATCGAGCTGATTGACGATCTCGAAGATCTTCGTGTCGATTTCGGCGGGCGTCGTCCGTGCGGCCAGTGTCCTGCCAATCTGCAGGTGCACTGCCACCCGCTCATCTTCGGAGATCAAGGCATAGGCCGCTTCGTGGACACGGTCATGGAGGAAGACATATGCGCCCTCCTGACGGGAGATGAGTCCTGCGCGCACGACCTCCCAGAGAGCCACATGGATCTCGTCTTCAGACACGCCGAAAACCATACTCATTGCGGCGGTCCGTCCCCGATTTCCGAGGCACGCGAGTTTTCCCAAGAAGTCCCGCGTTTTGCCCGGCAGACGGCTGAGCTTCGTGGCCATGAAATCGACAACGTTAACGGTGAAGCCCTTGGCCCTGATGCGGGCCATGTCCCAGGTCCAGACCCCCGCGTCATGGTCAAACGCGAGCAGCGCCTCCTCGGCAAGGACCATCAAGAACTGGATCGTGAAGAACGGATTTCCCCCGGTCTTTTCGTGCACCAGCTCTACCAGCGGCTGGGCGATAACCGGGGCGCAGTGCAATGCGTCGACGACCAGATGCCCCACATCGCGGGGCTTGAGAGGCTCGAGCACGATCTCCTGCACCCTTCCGTTGGCATTGCGGATCGCGCCAAGTGTCCGTACCAGCGCGTGCGTCGGACCCACCTCGTTGTCCCTATATGCGCCGACCAACAGAAGGTGGCGGACCTCCGGATGGGTGCTGAGATGTTCGATCAAGTCGAGCGTCGCCCTGTCCAGCCATTGCAGATCATCGAGGAACAGGGCGAGCGGATGTTCCGCCCGAGCGAACACGCCGAGGAATCGACGGAAGACCTGCTGGAATCGCGTTTGCGCCTCCTGCGGCGGCAGGTCGGCCGCCGGCGGCTGCCCGCCGACGATGAGAGCAAGTTCCGGAATGAGGTCGACCATCAGCGAGCCGTTCGCCCCCAGCGCCTCGCGTATGTCGGCGCGCCAGCGAGCGAGTTCGGCATCGTTCTTGCTTAGCAACTGACGCACGAGACTTTGCAGCGCCTGCGCCAAGGTGGCGTATGGGATGTCACGCTTGTACTGGTCGAACTTGCCGGACGCGAAGACACCGCGTGGTGGAACCAGTACCTTGTGGAGTTCATTGACAACGGAGGACTTGCCGATACCGGAATAGCCGGAGACCAGCACGAGTTCGGTTCTGCCCTGGCTCACGACCCGATCGAATGCAGCAACGAGAGTGTCGATCTCGGCCTCCCGTCCATACAGCTTTTCCGAGATCAACAGTTGGTCCGATATGTCGCGCTCGCCCAGCGCAAACGGGTCGATGCGTTGGTGCGCCTCCCATGCCTTCAGGCAATGTTCGAGATCGTAGGCGACGCCGGCGGCGGTCTGGTAACGGTCCTCGGCGGTCTTGGCGAGGAGCTTCATCACGATCGCTCCAACCGGAGCCGGAATGCCCTCCGCTCGCTCGTCCGGCGGCATCGGCTGGCGGGCGATATGGCAATGGATCCATTCCATCGGATCCGAGGCCGTGAACGGAAGCGTCCCGGTCAGCATCTCGTACAGCGTGACACCGAGCGAGTAGAGATCGCTGCGCGCATCAATGGAGCGGTTCATGCGACCAGTCTGCTCGGGCGCCATATAGGCAAGCGTCCCCGCGATGATCTCCGGGGGTTCTGGCGCCCGCCGTTCACGCGGCACGCGAGAAGCAATGCCGAAGCCTGACAGCCACGCTTCACGGCGGTCGATGTCGACCAGGATGTTGGATGGCTTGACGTCCTTGTGAATCAGCCCGCGGCTATGGAGGCGACCGAGCGCCACAGCCAGGCCGATCGCGACGTGCAGGAACGGCGTCAGATCCCAGGCCTTTCCAACCATTCGCGCAAGGACTTCGCCACCCGTGTCCTCGATCAGGAGCGCAGTGTTCCCAGGCCGGCGCTCCAGCGCCACAGGTCGCGCCGCCCACGCGCTATCCAACGCGTCCCGAAGCGCGTAGGCGTGATCGAGTCGTGCGACGGTCTCCACCGTCGGCTGTGTCGACGCTGGCGCCCACACCAAAAGCGAAAAGTGGTCATCGACCGATGCACGTCGGGACAGGACAAATTCCTCATCCTCCCAAAGCGTCTCGACGACGTATGTCGGCAGCTCTGTCACAATTTAGAACTCCAACCGACGCGAATGATTGTCATACGCTGCACTCGTCTTGCCCTCAGGATGCAGCGCAGATTGAAAAGTTACGCCTCGACCGCGAGTTGGGATAGCCCAAACCCGCCGCCGCGATTCCGACAATTGAGCTGCCGGCCTGGTTGGACGAACAAGCTCGCCCGCACGCCGGGCGCAGTCCTTCATTCGCCCCAGATCAAAGCGGTGCCTTTTCAGGTCCGGCGTGTCCTGCGACAGCAGGCGCAAATTCATGTCCGTATCCATTACAATAGCCGACAGCGGCTGGCGGGCCTCGTGCAGCAGAGTATTTGGTGACGTCACGAAATTCGATAACCTTGCGGGATTAACCGCTCTATCCGCAAGTATAGGATGTCCCGGCCGCGGGTTGAGTTTCGCGTCGCAACGCTTTGACAATATTAGCCACTCTTCAAGAGCACGCCCGATCCCGTGATTGAGGAGGTAAAGACGTCTTGGGTCGTCCTCCCAAATGCCAGCAACGACGATAAACCAATGTATAGTTTTTTATTATTCCAACACTCATTACGCTTCGCGTCGGATAGCAGCGAAAACTTCCTTTAGAAATATGTAAGCAGCTCAATGAGTGAAAATACGAATAAATGTATCAGATAGAGAGATTGCGAAGAATAACAACTTTATTGTTCTTGATGACAGCTACTCTTGGCGCTACGAGCTGCTCAACCGTAAGATACCCCGTACAGGAATTACTGACCGGACAAGAGGCTGCTGGTTGTCGCATCAAACAGGATCATCCCCTCGATCTGCTTTACGTGACTGACCGCGCACCTGCCGCCTCTGCTGATGGCGAACTTGCTTACAGCTCATTTCGGGGTCATTCGGTAAGCTTCGGTTCGGTTACGCTTGCGCGCAAACGGTCGCCCTTTCACCGCAGGCCCGCTGGACACCCTGACGCAGCGCTACAGGTTTCACGGACGACCAAGCTGGGAGAATTTCCGCAGTCGCCATATCCGATCGAACTCACCCCTCACGGCCCCCGTCGGGTACCCACGACGGTCGCTGCCCATATGCGGGCGGCCGCTGGGCTGCAGGATGAGGTGAGCCGCCGCGTTTCGCTCGCGAAGCGCAAGGAAGTCGTCATATTTGTACATGGCTATAACAATAGCTTCGATGATGCCGCCAAAGCCACCGGCAACCTATGCGATACGCTATCTCAAGAGTTTGTTTGCGTTTCGCTTTCGTGGCCCGCGGGCGGATCGGGCGGCGCTTTCTACGGTTATAATATTGACCGTGAGTCCGGCGAGTTCGCAGTTGCGGATGTGAAGAAGGCTATTCGTATCATTTCCGCGACCGAAGCCGTCAAACGTCTCCACCTCATCGCGCACAGCCGTGGCGCGGACGTCCTGCTATCCGCCCTTCACCAACTGGGAATGGAAGCATACGCCGCCCGGTCTTCTCCTTCCGAGCGGTACAAACTCAACAATGTGGTGCTGTTTGCTCCAGACATCGACCTCGACGTTGCCACAACAAAATTGTTCGGTTTCGTGTCCGACCCCGACGCGCCGCACGGAATAAAAGCAACCCCTTACGGTCTCTTACCGCCCATCGGCCCGCTCCATCTGACAATATATTCATCACCCAATGACAAGGCGCTCGCCCTTTCAAGCGGGCTGTTCGGAAGTGTTGTGCGCCTCGGGCGTTTAACCCGCGCCAGTATCAGCGCCAAGGAAGCGGGCTCGAATGCGCTGTGGAAGAATTCGCAGCGATCGGGTGTCGCCGACTTTATCGAATATCGTGGAAATGCAGGCTTCGCCGGGCACAGCTACTTCTTGTCCGACCCGGCGGTGCGAGAAGATCTGGCTGCCTTACTTAGGGACCGTCTCAAGGCCGGCGCCCCCGGTCGACCACTGGTCGAAATAAAACGTCCATTTTGGAGAGTCCTCAGCCGCAGTCCAGAGCGCCGTGAGTCCAATTGAACGCACAGAGGACGCTCTAGCACTTTGATTCTAGAGAATCTTATCCGCTTTCAGTGATGCCACCAGAAAGCGGATGCGCTAGTGGGCGGTGGCCAGGTTGTCGGCGGTCGCGTGCCAGCCAGTGAACGCGCTTCGCATGAGTACGATCAGGAAATAGAGCGCGCCGGAGACGGTCGACAGCAAGATGATGGTCGCAAAGAGGCCGGCCGCCTCGAAGGCGTTCATCTTCGCGATTGCGAGGTGGCCGAGTCCTGCCGTGCCGGCGAGGAACTCGCCAATGACCGCGCCGATCATGAAGAAGATGATTCCAACCTCCATGCCAGTCAGCACCGCGGGCATTGCGCTCGGCAGTTCGAGCACGATCAGCCGCTGCCACGACTTGGCGCCGAAGCTTTTCATCACATCGCGGTGGCCGGCCTCGATCGACTCTACGCCGAGCAGCGTATTGCTGAGGATCGGCAGGAATGCCAGCACCGCAGCGATGACGATCTTGGAGGTCATGCCGAAGCCGAACCAAAGAATGAACAGCGGCACCAGAACGATCTTGGGAACCACCTGTATGGCGATGATGATCGGCTGAAGCGCCCGCTCCAATCGCGGCAGCTTGGCAAGCACAACGCCCAGAATGATGCCGACGAGGGTGGCGAACAGGAATCCCGCCACTGCTTCGTATAATGTCACGCCGAGATCATAGTAAGTCGACGACTGCAAGGCGGATCGAGGCTGCCCAGGATGCGGATGGTCTCGCGGATATACATCGGCCGTCCTTCGCGGTCGAAGGACGCGGCCGCGGCGACGAGACCATGTTCCTCGCCAAAGAATTCGATGGCGTGTTCGATCGCTTTCTTCAAGCCGAGGAGTATTCGAGGTGCGGCCGCTGCGAAGTCATGGCAAACCCGCGGGCTGCTCTCTGTCGATGAGAGGGAAACCGTGACTGTTGGTCGGTCTGTGCGGAGGTTTGTGCGGTGGCTGCGGGGGAACGGCAAAACCCCCGGGGCGTTTGGGCACCGGGGGTTTTTGTTGGTTGCGGGGGCAGGATTTGAACCTGCGGCCTTCAGGTTATGAGCCTGACGAGCTACCGGGCTGCTCCACCCCGCGTCAACTTTCGTTTTTGTTTTGTGTTGTTTTCGCCGTTTGCCGGCGTTTGTGAGAGAAGATGTTTTATCTTGCGATTTGCAGACCTGGCAGCGACCTACTCTCCCGCGTCTTAAGACGAAGTACCATCGGCGCTGGGGCGTTTCACGGCCGTGTTCGGAATGGGAACGGGTGCAGCCACCCCGCCAGAACCACCAGGTCGGCAAAGCGCAAGCGTTGCTCCCCGGAGGGGAGCAAATTGTCGAGAAGCTGGTGAAGCGATTGCTTCGTTTTGAACACGTCATGCGTCTTATCCGGACAACTCCAGCAGCCGGCAGAGCCGAGCCGCCAGTCGTCTGGCGCGCCGTCCGCAGCGTCGGCCGAAGGCCGACAGCGTGAGGACAAAGAATTGCGATGCGCATCCATGATGAGCATAAGCAATGGGAACGATCAAGCCGATCGAACGATTAGTACCGGTAAGCTTCATGCGTTGCCGCACTTCCACACCCGGCCTATCAACGTGGTCGTCTTCCACGGTTCTCAAGGGAATACTCGTTTTCAGGTGGGTTTCCCGCTTAGATGCCTTCAGCGGTTATCCCTTCCATATATAGCTACCCTGCTATGCCCTTGGCAGGACAACAGGTCCACCAGAGATATGTCCATCCCGGTCCTCTCGTACTAGGGACAGATCCTGTCAATATTCCTACACCCACGGCAGATAGGGACCGAACTGTCTCACGACGTTCTGAACCCAGCTCACGTACCGCTTTAATTGGCGAACAGCCAAACCCTTGGGACCTGCTCCAGCCCCAGGATGCGATGAGCCGACATCGAGGTGCCAAACAACCCCGTCGATATGGACTCTTGGGGGTCATCAGCCTGTTATCCCCGGCGTACCTTTTATCCGTTGAGCGATGGCCCTTCCACGCGGGACCACCGGATCACTATGACCGACTTTCGTCTCTGCTCGACTTGTCAGTCTCGCAGTCAGGCGGGCTTATGCCATTGCACTCGACGAGCGATTTCCGACCGCTCTGAGCCCACCATCGCGCGCCTCCGTTACTCTTTCGGAGGCGACCGCCCCAGTCAAACTACCCACCATACACTGTCCCGGATCCGGATGACGGACCGCGGTTAGACATCCATGACGATAAGGGTGGTATTTCAAGGACGGCTCCACAGGAACTGGCGTCCCTGCTTCAAAGCCTACCACCTATCCTACACATGCCGACACGAATGCCAGTGTAAAGCTATAGTAAAGGTGCACGGGGTCTTTCCGTCTGACCGCAGGAACCCCGCATCTTCACGGGGAATTCAATTTCACTGAGTCTGCGTTGGAGACAGCGGGGAAGTCGTTACGCCATTCGTGCAGGTCGGAACTTACCCGACAAGGAATTTCGCTACCTTAGGACCGTTATAGTTACGGCCGCCGTTTACTGGGGCTTCGATTCAGAGCTTGCACCCCTCCTCTTAACCTTCCAGCACCGGGCAGGCGTCAGACCCTATACGTCGTCTTGCGACTTCGCAGAGCCCTGTGTTTTTGATAAACAGTCGCTACCCCCTGGTCTGTGCCACCCCATCATACTTGCGTACAAAAGGGTCACGCTTCTTCCGAAGTTACGCGTGCAATTTGCCGAGTTCCTTCAACGCAGTTCTCTCAAGCGCCTTGGTATACTCTACCTGACCACCTGTGTCGGTTTCGGGTACGGTCTATACGGTGGAGCTATTTCCCGGGACCGCGTCCAGGCCTGGACAATCCAATAAGTCCAGACAAGTTAAGCGATCCGTCACTACCACCAGGCCCACGAATATTAACGTGGTTCCCATCGACTACGCGTGTCCGCCTCGTCTTAGGGGCCGGCTAACCCTGCTCAGATTAACTTTAAGCAGGAACCCTTGGTCTTTCGGCGAGAGGGTCTCTCACCCTCTTTATCGTTACTCATGTCAACATTCGCACTTCCGATACCTCCAGGACCCCTCACGGGTATCCCTTCACAGGCTTACGGAACGCTCCGCTACCACGTGCCTTGCGGCACATCCTCAGCTTCGGTGCATGGCTTTAGCCCCGTTACATTTTCGGCGCAAAGACCCTTATTTAGACCAGTGAGCTGTTACGCTTTCTTTAAATGATGGCTGCTTCTAAGCCAACATCCTGGTTGTTTTGGGATCCTCACATCCTTTCCCACTTAGCCATGACTTGGGGACCTTAGCTGGAGGTCAGGGTTGTTGCCCTTTTCACGACGGACGTTAGCACCCGCCGTGTGTCTGCCGACTAGTACTCCCCGGTATTCGGAGTTTGGTTAGGATCAGTAAGACGGTGAGTCCCCATAGCCCATCCAGTGCTCTACCCCCGGGGGTATTCGGTCGACGCTCTACCTAAATAGATTTCGCGGAGAACCAGCTATTTCCGAGTTTGATTGGCCTTTCACCCCTAGCCACAAGTCATCCCAATCTATTGCAACAGATGCGGGTTCGGTCCTCCAGTTGGTGTTACCCAACCTTCAACCTGCTCATGGCTAGATCACTCGGTTTCGGGTCTAATGCGACGAACTGAACGCCCTGTTCAGACTCGCTTTCGCTGCGCCTTCACCTATCGGCTTAAGCTTGCTCGTCACACTAAGTCGTTGACCCATTATACAAAAGGTACGCCGTCACCCTTGCGGGCTCCGACTGTTTGTAGGCATCCGGTTTCAGGTTCTATTTCACTCCCCTTGTCGGGGTGCTTTTCACCTTTCCCTCACGGTACTTGTTCGCTATCGGTCATGCACGAGTACTTAGGCTTGGAGAGTGGTCTCCCCATGTTCAGACAGGATTTCTCGTGTCCCGCCTTACTCAAGGACAATGAGTGTTCTACGTGTAAGGGGCTATCACCCTCTACGGCCGACCTTTCCAAATCGTTCCACTTCATTCCTCATTGCCACTGGCCTGGTCCGCGTTCGCTCGCCACTACTTGCGGAGTCTCGGTTGATGTCCTTTCCTGCAGGTACTTAGATGTTTCAGTTCCCTGCGTTCGCTTCTTATCCCTATGTATTCAGAATAAGATACCTTTCAACAATGCTTGGAAACCATTTTGGTTCTCACTCACGCGTCGTACCGCTCCTTCGGAGCTGACGCTCCGTTAGGGCGCGCAACGATGCGCGACGGCCTCTGGCCTTGCGAAGCTTCGCTTCGTTCAGCCAAACGACAACCAAAATGATTTTCCAAGCATTTAAGGTGGGTTGCCCCATTCGGAGATCCATGGATCAAAGCTCATTCGCAGCTCCCCACGGCTTATCGCAGCGTATCACGTCCTTCATCGCCTGTGCATGCCAAGGCATCCACCAAATGCCCTTTTGACACTTGATCGTTCTCATTGCCAATGCTCATCCTTATTGGGTTTGGCTAAGCTTACCCACTCGGCTTGTCGCCTCGTAGGGCAGCCAAACCTGACTATCCGGACACCTTGCAGTGCGCCGAACCAGTCAGTCCCAAGCACTCGTTAAGAATGCCCGGCCCAAAAGCCCGGTTACCTTTTACAACCGGGCCGATCAGATGCCATCGACGTGTTCGACACGGTCCTCATTGGAATTACGCCGAGCAATTCCGAGGCCGTGTCTTAAGACCAGCTTCTCGAGATCTGTCCGGTGATGCGCGGTCAGGCAACATCAATCCAGCATAACCGTCAGACGAAGGACAAGCCTCCGAACAACGATCTGCCTCAGGACAACGAACTTGCGTTCGATCCAGACATATCTTCTCTTCACAATTTTAGCAGAACAGGCATCAGTCTCAGTCGAGACGATGCAAACCTATTTTCTCTCAAGGATATCCAACCCACGCTTCTGGCACTCAAACGAAGCGA
>NZ_WITC01000009.1 GCF_009601505.1 Sinorhizobium terangae | reverse complement strand
TCGTGCTTTCCGAAAATCGGGTCCGATTTTCGGGCCGATGCGCTAGGCTCCCACCAGCAGCTTCAGCTCGCCAGGATGTATCCGTAGCGCCACGTCGCGTCCCATCGGCAAAAGCTCGCCGTCGATGACGCAATTGATCTTTCGGTCGACTTTCGGGAAATGCAGGTCGACTGCGATGGCGCTCATCTCCGTGATCAACGGGCTCGCGCGGAACTTGCCGCGCAGGATGGCGAAGGCAAGCTTCGCGACGCCCGCAGGATTCAGAGGCGGCGCGGTGTAGAAGCCGAGATGCCCACTCGTCACGTCGTCCGCGTACATGAACGTGGAATGGCCGAAATGGTTGTTCGAGACAGAAATCGCCGAAACATGCCGGCGCTCCCTGTGGCCGTCGGCATCGAACTCGATTTCAAAATCCGGCGGGTTGAAAACAACGCCGATCGCCGCGCGTGTGCTTGCACCGATCTTTCCAAGCCGCGAGGCGAAACGGTAGGATTTGCGATACCGCACCAGACGGGCATGCAGGCCCATGGAAAACTGATGAACGAAAGCGCGGCCGTCGGCGCTGCCAATATCGGCAGCGATGATTCTGCCATGAGCAAGAACCGCCGGCGCCTTCCAGATATCGAGCGGCAGCTTCAACGAGCGCGCGAAAAGGTTCATCGTTCCGGCCGGGATGACTCCGAGCGGCATGCGGTTCTTCCACGCGACTGCGGCAGCCGCCGAAATCGTGCCGTCGCCGCCGCCGGCAACGATCGCATCGAGATCGCCCCGCCGGCAGGCTCTTTCGAGCGTATCCCGCATGTCGACGGCCTCGACAGCGGCGACTTCGATCTCATGTCCGGCAGCGCGAAAGACCTCTTCCACCCACCTGCCGTATGCCTCCATGTCCGTCGAACGGAAGGTTCCCCCATCTCGATTGAAGACGGCCTTAACTTTCATGGAACGTCATGTTCTCCGGTGACCTCGCCAACATCTCAGATCAGAGATAAGCGCGGCGGTGGGCGTTTCCAGAGGCCTAAGCGGGAATCAGCGGCTGCGGTTTCAGATAATGGTGAACCGGCGGAAAGAAACACGCGCAGCGCTACGCGCCGCGGGCTTCTTCATGGCAACGAAGGCAGCTTCAGCGGTCCGCCCGTCTTGATCGACCGGATAGCGAAGTTCGATCGGATATCGGTAACGCCCGGCAGGGCAAGCAGCGTCTCGGTCAAAAGCCTCTCATAGGCTGACAGGTCCTCGACCACGACCTCCGCCAGGAAATCGGCATTGCCGGAGATCAGAAAGCAGGAGACCACCTCCGGAATGCCAAGCAGCGCTTCCTGCTGGCGGCGTGCGTTTTCCTGGCTGTGATGGCCAACCTTGATTTCGACGAAAACCGTCAGGCCAAGGCCGACCTCCTTGCGGTCGATATCGGCGCGATAGCCGCGCAAAACGCCTGATTTCTCAAGATTGCGAATCCGTCTCAGGCAGGGCGACGGCGACAAGTTCACGCGCTCGGCGATCTCGACATTGGTCGCGCGCGCATCCTCCTGGAGGATCTTCAGAATGGCAATATCGAATTTATCAAGTTTTGGCATACTCAATAACTTTGCAGCACCAAGTTGGCACATTGTTGCTCATTGTATGCCATGTGAGGCACAGATAGCAAGGACATGCCCTGCCGCTTGGCGCTAGTGTCTTCCCGATCCGAAACCCTCTCAAAACCGATCGGAAGGAACACGAAAATGGTTGCGCTGACACTCGATCGCGGCTCCGCCGCACCTGCCGTGGCCGGTTATGCCGGCGCTTTCATCACCGTGATGATCTGGGCGACCTGGATTCTGGCCACGCGGCATACTGCAGCGACGGCGCTCGGGACGATCGACCTCGGCCTCATTCGCTACGGGATACCGGCACTCGTGCTTGCGCCTGTCTGGCTGAAGACAGGCCTCATACCCAAGACGCTGCCGCGGGGGCTTCTTGCGATGATGGTGGCGGGTTCGGGCGCGGTCTTCTTCCAGGTGGCCGCCTTCGCCATTCATGCAACGCCCGCATCGTCCGTCGGCGTTCTGCTCGGCGGCTCGATGCCGCTCGCGACCGCGTTGATCGGTGTCGCATTCTTCGGCGAGCGCCCCGATCGCATGCGCCTCGTCGGTTTTGGCGCCATCATAATCGGCGTCACCATCCTGCTCGTTCGCAGCCTTGGCGCGTCGGATGGATCCGCCTGGACGGGCTACATGCTGCTGCCCGCGGCCGCGACGCTCTGGGCGATCTACACGCATGCGTTCCGCCGCTCGGGCTTGAGCGCCTTGGAGGGCAGTGCGCTGATTGCGGTCTGGTCGTTTCTCATTCACCTCGTCCTGGCGGCCGTCTCGGGCACCAGCACGCTCATGAGCGTTCCGCTCGGCGAGGTCGGTCTTCAGGTTTTGAGTCAGGGCGTTCTTTCCGGTCTGGCGGCAACGCTCGCCTATGGTTTTGCGGTCCGTCGCCTCGGCGGCACGCAGGCGGCGGCCTTCACCGCCTTGACGCCGGTGCTCGCCACGTTCGGTGGAGCGGCACTGCTTGGCGAAACGATCGGTCCGTTCGAGATCGCTGCCGCGGTCGTCACCTCGGCCGGCGTCGCCCTCTCCACCGGTATTCTCTCTCCAAAACAGGCTTGATCGCATAAACAAACGGCCTGGAAACGCTGGCATTTCCGGGCCGTCCTTTTTTTCGTCGTTTGGCTTTAGCCGTGAACGATCTCGCGATGCCGCTGCAAGCGGTGGCCATAGGCCTGGCTGACGCGATCGAAGATAATCGCGATGCCGACGATGGCCAGACCGTTGAAGATGCCGAGCGTGAAATACTGGTTGGCGATCGCCTTCAAAACCGGCTGGCCCAGCCCCTGAACACCGATCATCGAGGCGATCACGACCATGGCGAGCGCCATCATGATCGTCTGGTTGATGCCGGCCATGATCGTCGGCAAGGCAAGCGGCATCTGGACGTTCTTCAGCTTCTGCCAGCTCGACGAACCGAAGGCGTCCGCCGCCTCGAGCACATCCTTGTCGACCAGCCTGATACCGAGATTGGTAAGGCGGATCATCGGCGGGATGGCGTAAATGACGACGGCAATCAGGCCGGGAACCTTGCCGATGCCGAGCAGCATGACCACGGGAATGAGATAGACGAAGCTTGGCATCGTCTGCATGACGTCAAGCACCGGATTGACGACGTTCTGGAAACGATCGGAGCGCGACATGATGATGCCGATCGGTATGCCGATCGCAATCGACAGGACGGTACAGACGAAGATCATCGAGATCGTCTTCATCGTGTCGTCCCACATGTCGAAATAGCCGATGACGAGAAGCGTACCGACGCAACCGGCTACGATCTTCCAGTTACGGCTGGCGAGCCAGGCAATCAGCGCGACCAGGATCAGGATGATCGGCCAGGGCGTCCGCGTCATGAAGCGTTCAGACTGGATCAGAAAGAACTGCAGCGGTTCGAAGAAAGACTCGATGCCATCGCCATAGGCGCGGGTGAACGCCCGAAAACCTTCGTCGATCACTTTCTTCAGCTCTCGAAGCTGATTATCGTCCATATGCGGAAATTTGGTCAGCCATTCCATTTGATTCCCCTTCGCATTGCTCCTGGCAGCGCTTTCGTCTTGTTGTTTTCGCCGCCGGTCATCAAACATGAACGGCGCGCACGATGCGCGCCGCCCAATCGGATCAACAGATCAAAGCGCGGCCTTGATCTTCTCCGCAACTTCCGGAGAAACCCACTTGGTCCAGATGTCCGGGTTCTCCTCGAGGAAGTGCTTGGCGCCTTCCTCGCCGCTCGCCTGGTTGTCGGTCATCCAGGCCATCAGCTTGTTGACCGTGTCGTTCGTCCAGGCACGCGCGTTGAGGTATTCCATGGCCGGGCCGGCACGGTCGGCAAAGGCCTTGGTTACCAGCGTCTGGACCTTGTCCTTCGGCCAGTCGTTCTTCTTCGGATCCGGGCAATCCGCAACCGTGTTGCAGCGCTTCCATTCGGCCATGTCGTTCGGCACGCCATGGTCGAGCTTGACCATCTCGTACTTGCCGAGCAGCGCCGTCGGCGCCCAGTAATAGCCGACCCAGCCCTGCTTGCGCTCGTAGGCCTTGGCGATCGAACCGTCGAGGCCGGCGGCCGAGCCGGTGTCGACCAGGGTGAAGCCCGCGGCCTCGGCGCCGTAGGCCTTGTAGAGCTGCGTCGTCACGACCGTGCCGCCCCAGCCCTGCGGACCGTTGAAGACAGCACCCTTGCTCGGATCCTCCGGATCTGGGAAGAGTTCCTTGTGCTTCAACACGTCATCGATCGTCTTGATATCCGGATTGGCGTCGACGATGTATTTCGGCACCCACCAGCCCTGCACGGCGCCGTCAGACAGCGCTACCGCCGCGCCGACGAGCTTGCCTTCCTGAAGGCCGCGATTGACGACATCCGGCAGCAGGTCGACCCAGCCTTCCGGCGCGATGTCCGGCTGACCCTTCTCAATCATCGAGGTAATCGACGGCACCGTATCACCGACGACGAGCTCGGCGCTGCAGCCATAGCCCTCGGTCAGGATGAACTTGTCCACGTTCGCCAGCACTTCGGCGCTCTGCCAGTTCATATTGGCGATCGTCACGTCGCCGCATTCTGCCGCCGACGCCGCGCTGCCCAGGCCGAGAAGGCCGGCAGCAAGACAAGTCGTTGCAAGAAATTTCTTCATTTTCGGTTCCCTCTGTTCTCGCGGTGTACCCATGGCGAACTGCCAGCCTCACCGCGGCGGCCGGCAGCGAACGGAACAAGGCCCCTGCCCCAGTCCGCCGGAATGGAAGCAACAGCTTACCACAGCCGTCAATGCCTGTTCGGATTGACGCCCAATCATTTGCTACCGAGTCTTTCCGGCAAACACTTTTCCATTTGCGTCAGCGATTGCGCTGACTCCCGCTTCCAGGGAACACAAATAATTGATGGGTTTTCTGAAGGGACCGTCCACGACCGTCCTTCCCTCGTGGCGGGTCGGATTGGACTGCGGACGCGGCCCGGAAATTCGAGTGCGTTGAGCGCGACAGTTCAATGCAATCAATCGCGCCCGCTCAAGGCTTATGGCGCCCCGCATCTCGAGAACGCTGTCGCATGTCGTCGAGAGTCCGTGCGGCCCCGACGCCCGAACATTACATGTTCGGATAGACCGGGCCTTCGCCGCACTCTTGCCT
>NZ_WITC01000089.1 GCF_009601505.1 Sinorhizobium terangae | reverse complement strand
CTGCTTCGTACCGTTGGAACGTCAACGACAAGCTCGCAATCACCCCCGGTGCTCAGTACTTCGGCAACCTGTCGGAAGGCTCGCTCACCGACTTCGGCAGCAACGATGCATGGCGCGTTGGTGGTACGGTTGACTACAAGATCACCGAAGGCCTCGCTACCCGTCTGTCGGTTCAGTACGAAGACCAGGATGACGGCGACGATGAAGTCTTCGGCTTCCTCCGCCTGCAGCGGGACTTCTAATCTGGCTAATCTGACCTAGTCAGATCCAAGCCCGCAACTCGAAAGAGTTGCGGGCTGTTGCTGTTTCGCAACGTTTGCTTGCCATTGGACCGTCGAGACGGCCCAGGAATGAAGCGCCAGCTTGAACGCAGCCAATTTCTCGGCCTCATTCGAGGTTGTAAGAGAGGGACTGCGAACGTGGGGCGGGACGCGGAAAAACAAGCGGGCGACTTCAGTTTTCCGAGTATGCGCTCGGGCTACGAAGTCAGTTACAGCTTTACCGCGCAAGGCCCGGTCGGAGTAGTCAAGGAGACCACGCTCGCCGACCTGCTTCAGCGCTACGCCGACATTTTGTGGGAAGAGGGCCACCACAAATACAATGTGAAAGCCTTCATCGGAGAACTCGACGAGATTCTATTCGGCGCCCGTTTCTCCATCTTCTCGCAGGATATGCTCGACAGCCTGATCGGTGCATTACGCAAACGTGGCAACAGCAACGCGACCATCAACCGGAAGATGGCGGCGCTGAGCAAGTTGCTGCGGAAAGCGTACAACATGGGCGACATCCATAGCTTGCCGGAGTTCAGACGGCAAAAGGAGCGAGCAGGACGGCTGCGCTTTCTGGAAGCCGATGAAGAAGAGGCATTATTCCGCGAGATCGGCAATCGTTCGCAACTCTATGTGCAACTGTCTATCTTCCTGGTGGACACGGGCGCGCGCCTTGGCGAGGCAATCGCCCTCAAATGGAACGATGTCCATCAGGGCAGAGCGACGTTCTGGGTCACGAAGTCAGGCCGCAGCCGGACCGTCCCCCTGACCATGAGGGCGAAAGAGGCATTGGAAGCCCTCGCAGATCGGTCCCCAGGACCATTTGCAGCGATTGATCAGCAAAAATACCGCGCGGTTTGGAACGCAGCCAAAGTGGATGCGGGACTGGGCGACGAAGCGGATATCGTTCCTCACGTGCTGCGGCATACCTGCGCCTCGCGCCTGGTGCGTGGCGGCATTGACCTTCGACGGGTGCAGATGTGGCTCGGCCATCAAACCCTCGAGATGACAATGCGCTATGCACACTTGGCCTCGCATGATCTGGACATGTGCGTGCCGGTGCTCGAGCGCCACCTAAAATAAACGAGCGCATTACCCTCCGACTGGCCCCAAAAGGCTTTTCCGCGATTCAACTCATTGCACGCCGGCACCAATCCCACTCAGGCTCAGGCTGCTTTTGCGAGCCGGCAAAAGACGACTTCTAACCACAGTCAGATGAGGAAACCTTCCGATTCTGACTGGAGGTCAGAAATGAACATCAAGAGCCTTCTTCTCGGCTCCGCTGCTGCTCTCGCAGCAGTATCCGGCGCTCAGGCAGCCGACGCAATCGTCGCCGCCGAGCCGGAGCCCATGGAATACGTTCGCGTTTGCGACGCTTTCGGCACGGGCTACTTCTACATCCCGGGCACGGAAACCTGCCTCAAGATCGGCGGCTTCATCCGCGTTCAGGGCTCGTTCGGCCGTGACGA
>NZ_WITC01000088.1 GCF_009601505.1 Sinorhizobium terangae | reverse complement strand
AGTTACAGCGTCCTTTGTGCGTCCTAAAGGACGCACGGCGCTGTAATGCATGTCGCCCAAAAGTGTGCAGCGGTTTCGGGACAACGACATGCATGAGGACAAAAACCCACCGCACGTCGCATGGCTGCAATTGAGTGCGACGTGCTTTGTTAGCGCCACAGAGCAGGTCTCACTCCGCGATCCAGATGTAGCTGAAGGCGTAACGATCCGAGCCGGCGCCATGAATGTAGGGGAGGGCGAGGTGGCGCGGCGTCATCGCCGCCTCCGGAATGGGGGAAGCCTTGAGCGTGTCCTTCAGAAGGTCGGGAATGGGCGCTTCCTGGGTTGTGTCGTCGTGCCAGACAACCAGAAGCGGCCTCTTCGTCATGTCGACCGGAAGCGCATTGAGCTTCGGCATGGTGACCAGCGCCGCGCTGAACCGTGTGCGCAGATTTCCCGCAATTTGCTTGTCATTGGTAACGACGAGGGCCGGCTGCCCGCCCTCCGCTTGAGCCACCGCTTCGGCGAAGTCGCTATAGGGGATATTCAGTCTTGAATAGTCGCCGAACCATGGCCGCACGATCGCGCGCGCCGACACGATGGTGAGTGCTGTCAAGGCGAGAAACGCCACCAACAGGAAGAAGCGCCGGAACATGTTGGTGAGATCGATCTTCGCCGCTTCGATCTTGAGGCAAAGATAAAGCGGGACAAGCATGAGATAGAGAACGAGCCATTTCTCGCGTATGTGCGTTGCCGCGACACCCAGCACGATGAGCAGCACCCCAACCAGGCAGATCGCGATCATCCGCCCCACGACCCGGCTCCACTGGTTTTCCGCCTGCCAGATCACGCGCACCTTGCCGCGAAAGACGAGGCCGAATACGAGTGCTGAAACGAGGCCACCGCCGATGATCGCCGATCCGAGTGCATAGGTTCCGCGCAAGGCCTGCAGCAAACGCCCCTGCGCCTCATGTTCCCTCATCTCGTTCAAGGTGCCGCCCGAGGCGAAGTCGAGATTCTGCAACAGCCAATAGCTGTGGGGCAGAACAACGAGGGCGGCGATCACGATTGCCGGCAGGATCCTCCAGTCGAAGATATGAGCCCGCAAGTCGCGCTCCGGCAGGACTGCAATTATCGCCGAGACCGGGATCAACACGAAGTTATACTTCGAGATTATGCCGATGCCGACGGCGATGCCTGTCAGCAGGTACGAGAACAGGGTGGGCCGTGTGAGCGTTCTTAGGAAGCCGTAAAGAAAGAGCGACACCGTGAAGAGCGCGGCGACCGTATGGGAGAGATCGCGCTGCGCCAGCAGGAATACAGGCGGCAGCGTCAGGATGCCAAGCATCGCCATCGCCGAAAGGCGCCAGTTACTGAGGACAAGGCGTGCCGCCAGGCCGTAAAAAAGGCAGGAAAGAAACAGGAGGCTGTTCTTGAGGACTGACAGCGTCGCAAGCGACGCGCCGATCGACTGCGCCAGACCGTATTGCAGCCAATTATAGAATGGGGGCTGCGGCCCGTATCCGAGCTGCAGGAATTGCGACTGGAGTGCCACGCCAGCCTCATCGATCTCGAGAGAGTTCGACACCGCAAGACGTAAGACTATGCACAACAGAAAATAGCCCGCCACCGCGACGAAGGCCGCATTGGGGCGTCGGTCGAGGGCTTCAAGCATGCGGCCCTCCCTTGTCGAAGACCTGGCGCACGATATAGCTCGTCGTCTCGTCGTCGCGGAAATAGGCGCGGGCCATCATTTCCGAAAGGATGCCGGTGGTGATGAGCTGGACCGAAGACAGGAACAGCATCACGCCCACGACCAGCATCGGGCGGGTGCCGATGTCATTGCCGAGAATGAACTTGTCGATGGCCAGATAGAAGAGGATGAGTGCGCTCAAGCCGCCGGTCGCAAGCCCGATCGATCCGAAAAAGTGACCGGGGCGCGCCTTGTAGCGCATGAAGAAGAGTACGGCCAGGAGATCGAGTATGACGCGGAACGTGCGCGAGAGTCCGTATTTCGACGTACCGAAGTGCCGGGCGTGGTGGGTAACCGGCATCTCGCCGATCCGGCTGCTGGGCACGACACCGGCGACCCACGCCGGGATGAAGCGGTGCATTTCGCCCATCAGTTTGACTTGTTTGATGATCGAGGCGCGATAGACCTTCAGGCTGCAACCGTAGTCATGGAGCCTCACTCCGGTGATCTTGCCGATCAGCCGGTTGGCGCACCATGAGGGAATTTTTCTGAGCAGCAGGCCGTCCCGCCGATTCTGTCTCCACCCGACGAGCAGGTCCAATTGGCGCTCTTCGATTGCCGCGACCATGCGTGGAATGTCATTCGGGTCATTCTGCAGGTCGCCGTCGAGGGTCGCGATCAATCGCCCGGACGCGGCATCGATACCGGCCTGCATGGCGGCAGTCTGACCGAAATTCTTCTGCAGTTCGATGATCTTCAGCCTCAAATCCGGACGAAAAAGTTCGGCGCGGGCATTGGCAAGGGTACCATCGGTGCTGCCGTCATCCACGAGGATTAGTTCCCACGGCTGGCTGAAGCCGGCCAGCGCGTCACGAATGCGTGTGACAAGCGGCCCGACGCTGTCCTCTTCGTTGAACACGGGGACAACGACGGACAGCTCGATGGCCTCAATTTTATCGGCAAGAGCCGTCACGGGTTCTTCAATGTGATTCAAGGATTGTCTCCGACGTACTGTCGCAGTTTTCTTGCACAGTTAACGGTGATAACCAACGTCGAATTGCGTGGTTCAGCACAGGAAATCGGCATCGGATGAATTCGGACTGTCAGTTCAGTCGGCGATCGTGGCTTATACGCAACCGCATGGCGCTGATTTCCGTAGCCGCGATCGCGGCTTACGCGATCTTTGTCGAGTGGGTCTGGGGCTGGTCTACCCTGATGCGCCAGTGGGCCGAAATCGGCATCTGGTCGGTGCTTGCCGCACTCGTCTTGCTGATCTCCACCTATTTCATCCGCTGCGTTCGCATCTACGATTATTTCCCGGAACATACCCGAGGGCGGTTCCTGCCTCTGTTTCGCGTGACGCAGGTCCACAATCTGCTCAACATCATGTTGCCGTTTCGAGCAGGTGAAACGAGCTTTCCCCTGCTGATGCGCTCTGAATTCGGGGTGCCGCTGGTGCATGGCACGTCGGCTCTGCTCGTCATGCGGCTGCTCGATCTGCATGCCTTGCTGACGGTCGCGGCGATCGGCCTGGTGATCGACATGAGCGATGCATTGATCGCTTGGCTCGCATGGACGCTTGCCTTCCTTTCACCGCTCGCATTCTTTCTCCTGAAGGGAAAGGTTCTGGCGCTTGCGCGCAGCAAGGCGCCGGCGAAACTCGCGACCGCTCTGGACGAAGTGGAAGCAGGGCTGCCGGACAACGTGCCGGCTTTCCTACGTGCATGGGCAATGACCATGCTGAACTGGGGAGTCAAGGTCGTGGTTCTCGCCTGGGTGCTTGCCATCATAGGGGTAGCGCCGCTTGCCGCCTGCTTCGGCGGTGCCTTAGGCGGCGAGCTTTCCTCGGTTCTGCCGGTTCATGCCCCGGCGGGAGTAGGCACCTATCCGGCTGCGATCGCCGCCGGAGCGATCTCCTTCGGGGCGCCCGGCAATCGCGCCGCCTTGGAACTGCTCGGCCGTGCCAGCGTCAATGCGCACCTGCTCGTCATCGTGTCGGCCGTCGCCGGCACGATGCTCTCACTGCTGTTGCGGCGAAGATCGTGATCTACTGGAACGAGGTTTCGTAGAAGCTTCTGAGCTTGCGCGAATGCAGTTTCTCGGGCGGCATGGCCGCGAGCTTCTGCAGAGCCAGGATGCCGATCTTCAGATGCTGGCTCACCTGCGTCCGGTAAAAGGCGGTTGCCATGCCGGGCAGCTTCAACTCGCCGTGGAGCGGCTTGTCCGACACGCAAAGCAGCGTGCCGTAAGGCACACGGAAGCGGAAGCCGTTGGCCGCGATCGTGGCCGACTCCATGTCGAGCGCGATTGCACGCGCCTGCGACAGGCGTTTGACCGGGCCGCGCTGGTCGCGCAGTTCCCAGTTGCGGTTGTCGATCGTCGCGACCGTGCCGGTGCGCATGATCTGCTTGAGGTCGTAGCCTTTGTAGCCCGTCACCTCGGCCACGGCGTCCTGCAACGCAACCTGCACTTCCGCCAACGCCGGCAGGGGGATCCAGACCGGCAGATCATCGTCGAGCACGTGGTCCTCGCGCATATAGGCATGCGCCAACACATAGTCGCCGAGGCGCTGGCTGTTTCTAAGCCCGGCGCAATGCCCGAGCATCAGCCAGACATGCGGGCGCAGCACCGCGATATGGTCGGTAATCGTCTTGGCGTTGGACGGGCCGACACCGATGTTGACCAAGCTGATGCCGCCGTGCCCCTTCTTCTTCAGGTGATAGGCCGGCATTTGGGGCAGGCGGACGGAGGTATAGTCGGCATCCGGCCTGTCGGCGCCCGCGGGTGTCACGATGTTGCCCGGCTCGACGAAAGCGGTGTAGCCGTTTCCGCCCTGTGCCATCTGCTGTCGGGCCCAGGCGCAGAACTCGTCGACATAAAACTGATAGTTCGTGAAGAGCACGAAGTTCTGGAAATGCGTCGGGCTGCTCGCTGTATAGTGGCTGAGGCGGGCCAGCGAATAATCGATGCGCTGCGCGGTGAACGGAGCAAGCGGCGAGGGTTCGCCGGGGCCCGGCTCATAGGACCCATTGGCGATCTCGTCATCGGTCGTCGTCAGGTCGGGCGCGTCGAACAGGTCGCGCAGCGGGATGTCGATGGATTCGGCGGCCGACGCTTCGACATGAGCGCCCTCGCTGAAGGCGAAATGCAACGGTATCGGTGTCGACGATTCGGAAACGGTGACACCGACGCCGTGGTTGCGCATCAGGTGCCCGAACTGCTCCTTCAGATAATGGCGAAAGAGCTTGGGTCGGGTGATCGTCGTCGTGTAGACGCCGGGCGCGCTGACATATCCGAACGAAAGCCTGGAATCGACGTGGCCGAAGCTGCTCGTCTCGATGCTGACCTGCGGATAGCAGGCACGAAACCGCGTGAGCGGCGCATCGCTCTTTCCAAGCCCTTCGAAGGCCTCGCGGAGGAAGCGGGTGTTGCGTTCATAAAGAGCCTCCAGGCAATCCACGGCCTCGGCCGGATCCTCGAAGAGGTGCGGCTCGAATGGTTCAGGGGTTGCGACGGAGAGAACGGAGTTTGAAGAGATTCGTTTGTTCATGTCGCATTATAGGCTGCGCCTTCTGACAAGCAAACGACAAGATAAAGTGGGGTCTGGAAAATTGTGGAGCCGTTTTTTCCGCCGTGGCATCGCTTTAACTATCTGGAATCGAACGCCGATTGAATCCGATACACCTATGCTCGCTTGCTGGAGTCAGCGCGGACCGGCGAGAATGATCACGCTGCCGGCGAGCGCCACCGCGACGCCGGTCATGTCCCAGCGGTCCGGGCGCACACCTTCTGCGAGCCAGAGCCAGGCGAGCGAAGCGGCGATATAGACGCCACCATAGGCGGCATAGGCGCGGCCGGCGGCCGCCGAATCGACCACCGTCAGGAGCCAGGCAAACAGGGCGAGCGAGCCCATGCCGGGTACAAGCCACCAGATGGATTTGCCGAGCTTGAGCCATGCCCAGAAGGCAAAGCATCCGGCGATTTCGGCAAGTGCGGCGGCGAGATAGATTGCATATGCAGGCATTATTCCATCCGTTCGCCGGAAAAGGACCGGAATTTCAATCCATATGCAAGCGGTAGACGGGTCGCGAGCAATTCAAAGTGCTACAGCGTCCTTTGCGCGTCTGATACGACGCGCGGCGCTGTGGACGTCAACTCATCGCCTGACGCTGGAGCGTCACGAAGAGGACGAGGCCGGCACCGGTCTTGCCGATGCCGAGGCCCGCGGCTTTGGTGTAGGCGACTGCTCCGATCGGCGCCATCAGCAGGCCTGTGAGTATCAGGACACGGAGCGAGAGAATGGCGGAAGTGGCGAGAGCGGTCATCTTTGGCTTCTTAGAGCTTGGCCTGGCAATATTGGGCCGTGTGGGCGGTGCAGTCGGTCAGCGAGCCGAGATAGGTGCTTTGGCGGCGGCGCTGCGTATCGGCACTGACCGCGGCGGCGAGCGTCATAGCGAAGACAACCATCAGCACGCTGATGATGGTGAGGCGCCGAGCGAGAATATCCATGGTTCTGTCCGTTGGCTGGAGGCACGTTAAGATCGATGGATCGTCTTTTCTCACAACCAAACTGAATTGATGCTGAGATGTCCGTTCATCTCCGGTTCATCTTCGTGAATTTTATCAGTCTTGTAGGAGGCGGCGGGCGTGCCTACGTGTTAACTCTTGCAACCTCAGGAGAAACAGGATGGCGGCTCCGATCGAGCTTTATTACTGGCCGACCCCAAACGGCTGGAAGATCACGATCATGTTGGAGGAGCTCGGCGCTCCCTATGTGGTCAAATACGTGAATATCGGGCGTGGCGAACAGTTCGCTCCGGATTTCCTGAAGATCGCCCCGAACAACCGAATGCCGGCGATCATCGACCCCGACGGCCCGGGCGGCCAGCCGATTTCGATCTTCGAGTCGGGGGCGATCCTGCAATATCTCGGCCGCAAATTCGGGAAGTTCTATCCTGCCGACGAGCGATCGCGCGTCGAAGTCGATCAATGGCTCTTCTGGCAGATGGGCGGCCTCGGTCCCATGGCGGGACAGGCCCATCATTTCCGCCAATATGCTCCGGAGAAGATCGAATACGCGATCAATCGCTATACCAACGAAGCCAACCGCCTCTATGGCGTGATGAACAAGCGCCTCGCCGACCGGCCGTTCCTGGCTGGCGACTACTCGATTGCCGACATGGCCTGTATTGGCTGGGTGATCCCGCACGAGAATCAGGGACAGGATCTGGATGACTTCCCGCATCTGAAGCGCTGGTTCGAGGCGGTGCTTGCGCGGCCAGCCGTTCAAAAGGCGATCGAAGTGGGTAAGGAAGAGCGCGCTCGCCAGAAGAGCCTCGCCGAGGACCAGGAGGCGCAGAAAATCCTGTTTGGCCAGCGTGCGCGTTAGCGTCGGGTGCTATCAAACGGACGTTTCAATCGTTCCCGCGTTTGCATGAGATCAGGGGCGGCGAACCGGACGAAGGGTTTTGGATCGTCAGCGTTCGCCGTACCTGAGCCTAATGCGCTTGAAAAACGAGCGGATCCGGCGCTGCAGCTTTGTCGTCGCCCAAAGTTTCGCGACCTGCCGTTCCACAGCCGTGTGGCGGTTTGCGAGAACGTTGGAGGCGATTAGCGCTATTGTCGCCTCGCTGAGATCCGGAAAATGAGCGCAGACGCGCTCCAGGGCGCCAGCCGGCTCGCTGACGCTCTCTTCGAAGAATTGAATGCGCCCTCGCTTCACGAAGCACCGCAGCATGATTTGTTCGAAGGTCCAGTCGTGCTCCACAATAATGTCGAATCGGGATCCCGCGGCGCCGGTGAAACCACAGAGGAAGACCTTTGAATGCGGCGCCTTCTCGAGCAGCCATAGGGCAACGGCAAAACCGGTCGTTGGCATGCGCCTGGCTGTGTACAGCGAGCCGAACTCATGGTCGAAGTCCAACGTATGTTGCACGAGCGCGCTCCTGCGCGGTGCCGCCATGCGAGGCGTTCCTTCCAGTGCCCCGCGCTCGGCAAGAACGCCAATCTCAGCCTTTAAGGGCCGCGAGAAGAGTGCACGTGCCCGATCCACATGCTTCTGTGAAGTTAGGAAGCGCGTGCCGCCGCTGATGAGGCGCTGACACAGTATGGCGTCCTTCTCGAACGGGCGGGCCAGCACTTTTGCGCACCCGTTGAAAAAGACAAACAGCGTTCGCTCTGGAAGGGCGCGCATGACCGCACCGATGTCTACACCTTCACTGTTGGCGATCAGGGCTAGCGCTTCGTATTCGGAAAGGATCGCCTCAACGTCTTTTGCTTCCATCGACATTCCTCGGCATGCTCAATTCTCTGATGCTGACGGATACCGGGGAATGCCTCGAAATCCTCGCGAGACCATATCAGATTGCGAATCGCTTCTACTGCATGATTCCCCGAATCGGAATCGATTTGAGGAATCCTGCAGCGATTCAAAATGCAGCGACCTTTGCGTGTGACAAAAGACGCGGGCGCTGTAGGGCATCCAAGCCCCGAATAAAATCGTTCTGTCGGAGGATGGGATTTCGCCTCTGAGACACCGCCAGGCTGCCCTTCGGCAGAAGACCCCGGCGGTTCCCATCCCCATAGCCGAGTGAGACTTACAGCCGCGACCAGGTCTGCGATTTGCAAAGGACCTTCAGCACACAGCCTTTCATCTTTAGCGCCTTACCGTTGACGGTGCCTGATCCGCTATAGGTCTTGTCGCTTTCCGGATCGGTGATTTCGCCGCTGTAGATACCGTCGGCTCCGGTCAGATTGCCGATGCGCTTGCCCGCGTACTTCCCGGTTTTCAAAGTGATGCAGTAAGCGCCGCCGCATGGTGCGATTTCGGCCGTGGCGCCGCTCGCTGTCTTCCAGTTGCCGACGATCGGTTCCGCGGCACGGACCGAGCCCGCGGTAGTGCAGGCAATGGCCGCTGCGACGAGCAATGTACGAATCATTCAATCCCTCCCAAAAAGAAAGCCGGCCGGCATAGTATCGTCTACCGGCCCAGCTGGAATACCTCATGTCAAGCGGTCTCGCACCGCGTGGCGCGAACGTATCTTACGCGCACGTAAAGGTAAACATCCGCAGCCCTCCCGTGTCACTGGTTCGCCAGGTCTGCAGACCCGCGAGAGGCAACGAAAATCGATGTGCGGCCGGCCGATGCTGTTTGTGTGGTTAGCGATTGGTTTAAATCGGCGGCTGAATATTTCGTAAATTTTGAGGCAAATGCGCGCTATGTCAGGCGATCCGATGCTTAATGAAAACTCAAGTTTACCAAGCGTTTGAACTTTGTTTGCGTCAAATTAAGCATGCATTTTAAGCGCGCGTTGAAGGCCGTTGAGCATACTCCAGGCCATAAGACGAGCGGAGAGAACAACCCGCCGAACTGCCGAAAGCGACACTCGCAAAAGACGGTGCACTTTCGGAAAGCCCACAAAGAGGCGCGACTGAACAGGGACCAAAAATGCTGATCTGGAGCAAGGTCCGCCCGAGAGGGCGGGCCGCTTCAGCCGGATCAACCAGCAAGACAGGGACAAGACAAATGGCACGCTTTGATATGCAAATCGCTTCGGACGCCGCGATGGGTGGCGAAAACCGCGCGGACGCGCTCTGTGAAATGGGCCTGGCCTATGCGACGGGCCGTGGCCGGCCGGTCGACCTCGTCGCTGCCCACAAGTGGCTGAACATTGCCGCCATCAAGGGATCCGACCGCGCTGCGGACTTGCGCGCCGATCTTGCGGCAACGATGAGCAAGACCGATCTTGCCGCCGCCCTGCGCGCCGCCCGCGAATGGATGACGGTACATTGAGAGTGAGGCGTGAGCCTGCAGCGCCCCGCGTCCAATCGGACACGCAAAGGTCGCTGTAGCACTTTGAACTACTACAATATCAGCTACCTGCCGCCAGGTTCCTGAGAACGGCGGGCAGGGCTGCTTCAAACAGGTCCATTTCAGCATCGGGCCCGGCGCTGACCCGGATGCAGCGATTGAGCGGGGCAACGCCCGGCATGCGGATGAAAACACCGTGGTCGCTCATCAGCCGGTCAACGATCGCCCGCGCATGGGTCGCGTCCTGTCCGCAGTCGACAGCCACGAAATTTGTGGCCGATGGCAATGGCTGCAGCCCGTTGTCGCCCGCAATCCGAGAGATTCGCTCACGCGACGCCGCTATTCTCGCGATGACTTCCTTAAGATAACTCTGGTCAGCAAGAGCAGCAATCGCTGCCGCGACGCCGACACGGTTCATCCCGAAATGATTGCGGATCTTGTCGAACGCCAAGGTCGTGCCGGGCGTTGAAAGCGCATAACCAACGCGCGACCCGGCAAGCCCGTAGGCCTTGGAAAACGTGCGCGTGCGTATGACGTTCGGCTTGTCGATCAAACTTTCGATCGCCGGTATCGACTCGGGCGGCGCTGTTTCGCTGTAGGCTTCGTCGAGGACGAGGAGCGTTGTTTCGGGCAGGGCATTTGCGAATTCGACGATACGATCAGCGGGCCACCAGCTCCCCATCGGGTTGTCGGGATTTGCGAAGTAGACGAGCGGTGCATTCTCGCGCTTTACGGCGGCAAGCAATCCGTCGAGGTCTTCCCTATCATCAGCGTAGGGGACCGTGACGAGACGCCCGCCGTGTCCGGCGACATGATAGTTGAATGTCGGATAGGCTCCGAACGAGGTCACCACCGGCATGCCGGGTTCGATGACGAGGCGGACGATCTGGCCGAGCAAGCCGTCGATGCCTTCGCCAATCGCGATGTTGGCGGAAGAGATTCGCAGATGGCTGGCGAGGGCCTGTTTCAGGTCGTAATTTTCAGGATCGGCATATTTCCAGGTTTCTCCGGCCGCTTGCTGCATGGCGAGCAGCACAGAATTTGCCGGACCGAAGCCGCTCTCGTTGGCGCCGATGCGCGCGGCAACCTTGCGGCCGCGCTGGCGCTCGATCGCTTCAGGCCCGACGAAGGGAATGGTTGCTGGCAAGGACTGGATAAGCGGTGTGAAGCGGGAGAATGCGGACATGCGAGAAGCTGGACCCCGTGGAACAAATGCCGCGGAACTTATCGCATATGCGCAAGAATCGGAATCGCTTTTGCGGAAAAGATCGACCTGCTTGCGCTCAGCGCCTTATTCGACGAAGCCCCAGTTGACAGATGCGGGACGACGCGAGACCGCCGCCAGGTTGGACGGAGCCTTCTTGCCCTGGCCGGTGAAAAATTCGTGGCGCACGATTTCGTGCAGGAATGCCTCGTCGATCGTCTTGATGAATTGCACGCCGATGCGCTCTCCTTTGCGGTAGACCTCGGCGCATCCGATGCGGAATTTCGTGCCGACGATATGGAGGTAATAGTGCTGCGACAGTCCGATTGTCGTGCTCACGGAAAAGCTCGCGCCGCCCCGCGAGATGTCGATCATTTTGCAGGCTCGTATGGAGACGCCGCCGAGGGCAGGTCGCACCGACATCAGCGTGCCAGCCTGGCCGATCGAAAAGCGCTCGTACTTGCGCTCGTAGAGAGGCGAGGGGACGAGCGAATACATGGTCGACTGCAGCATGCGTCATACTCCGGACGCGCCGCATGAAGCGGCGATTGCGATTCCACGAAGTCCGGACAAGTCATTTGCCGGTGCCTTCCAAAATGCCTGGGCAGGAAGGCTATTCTCGGCAGTCTCCAGTGGGAAACTTGCAATCCCTTGAAGCTAATCGATAAGAATCTAACAAGCTTGCGTTATTTGGACACCGACGCAGCCGCTACTGATGCATGTCGCCGAGAAGTGTGCAGCGGTTTTGGGATATGCATAAAAGCGATGACCTAAAGCGCGTCGCATGAGTCCGATTGAGCGCGACGCGCTTTTAAAGCCCGCCGCTGGAAAACTGCAACCGGATCAGCCGGCGCAGAAAGTCCTGGGCAAGCAGCATGTTGAAGCGCACGCCGAGCTCCGTGCCGCTGCGATGGACCTCCGCGCAGCCGATCTCCTCTTTGAATCCGTCGATCTCAAGAAAGAAGTGCTTCGGCAGCATGATCGCGGCATTGAAGTCGAGCATTGCGCCGCCAATCGAGATATGCCGAAGCAGGCACTGATACTTGGCCTTAGTCTTCAACTGCTTGCCGATGACAAGGATGCGGCACGGGCGCTCGATGAAATAATGCTGGTAGACGGCCGAGGTCTGGCCGGGCTTTGCTTGCGCGACATGCATGATCATCGACATAGCAGCCTCCGAAAATGCCGACTCTTTTATCCACCACGCGATGCCGCCATTCGGCGGGGAATCACCGCGCTCGACCGCGAGACGGCTATTTTTGGCAAGCGGACTTGCTTCGGCCTTGCGAGGGCGGCGCCATTTGCGAAACGCCGGGACCTTCGGGAATCCCGACGTCGTCTCGTTGGCAAATTGTCTGTTTCCAAGGGCGGCCGTCCGCGTGTGCACTCTCCGGTCGCGATGCACATCGCCGATAGAGGCGCCTCCTGACATATCGCCAGCCGATGAAAATCGTGTGATTTCCCGAAATCTGACAAAAAAATCTTGCATTGATGGCGCGGTGACACTAGTCAGGCGCTAACGGAGAGGTGGCCGAGTGGTCGAAGGCGCTCCCCTGCTAAGGGAGTATACCGGAAACGGTATCGAGGGTTCGAATCCCTTCTTCTCCGCCATTTCCACATTTGTCCATGACAACCCACAAAACGTCATCGGTCGGGCAAGTTGTTCGATTGCAGCGGCTCGCCGATCTTCCGTTCTTTGATTGCAACTTCTGCAAGTGCTCTCTGCACACACGTAAAATCGTGCCCGCCTGTCCGCATCCTTGTCCCTCTCTCCGTTCGGCCTCGCGACGAGTCGTGCGATTCCCGGCGTCGCCAGTGGGCTCTGGAGGATTCGCGAATCCAGTGCGTTGATTCTCTTGTGAATCGGCAAAAGATCTCCCGTCGCCATCTCGCCAGATGCCGTTTGGGTGGCGGCTTGCTGGTGAGAAGACCGCAGACCGGAGCCGCCGATGCCCGGTTTTGCCCCTGTTTTCGGCCATTTTCTGCCCCTTTCTGGAACAGGAGCCTCGCTGCGCCCTTGTGCTAACCCCCCGTCGCTAAAGGGTTTTCTTAACCCTTTGTTAATTTCCTCGAGTGGGATGAGGCGATTTTGTGTCGTTTCAGCAACAGGGATCAGGGAAGGGCAGCGCAAAGGAGGTGATCTGATAAGTTGGACGTTGCGTGCCCCACCCGGTTTTGTATTTTCAACTCCGGAAGCAAGGGCGGTTGATCGTCCGACTTCTTGAACGTTGGGGATGGGGCAGGGAACGCTGTCCTTCAGCAAAGAAACCCAGACCCGTTTGAAACTTTTGACTGGAGGTCAGAAATGAACATCAAGAGCCTTCTTCTCGGCTCCGCTGCTGCTCTCGCAGCAGTATCCGGCGCTCAGGCAGCCGACGCAATCGTCGCCGCCGAGCCGGAGCCCATGGAATACGTTCGCGTTTGCGACGCTTTCGGCACGGGCTACTTCTACATCCCGGGCACGGAAACCTGCCTCAAGATCGGCGGCTTCATCCGCGTTCAGGGCTCGTTCGGCCGTGACGA
>NZ_WITC01000087.1 GCF_009601505.1 Sinorhizobium terangae | reverse complement strand
GGACTAAGCCGCTCGCGCGGCAATGGCGCTTGTGGCTGGCGGTGCGTTTCCTGATCGACGTCGGTTCTTTGTGTCTCGGGTTCCTGGCCTGACGATTGAGACTTCTCAATCTGATGGACAGGAGGGTCCGATGACAGAGGAGAAGACCACCGCGCTGCGTGAGCGGATGATCGAGGACATGCGCATCCGCGGGATGGGCGACAAGGCGCAGCAAGGCCACATCCGGGCGATCAAGGATTTCGCGGCCTTTCTGGGGCGCTCACCCGACACGGCGACGCCGGAGGAGTTGCGGGCCTACCAGCTACACATGACCAATGCCGGGGTGACGCCCTCGACATTCAATGTCCGGATCATCGCGCTCAGGTTCTTTTTCGGGATCACCTGCGGGCGCGAGGAGATGAAGCGGTACATGCAGTTCCAACGCAAACCGCAGAAGCTGCCGGTCGTCTTGAGCGTCGAGGAGGTCGCCGACCTGCTGGCCGCGGCTCCCGGGCCCGGGCTGAAGTATCGGGCGGCGCTCAGCATCAGCTATGGCGCCGGGCTGCGGGCGTCGGAGGTGTGCCACCTCAAGGTCACTGACATCGACAGCGAGCGCATGCTGATCCACGTCGAAGAAGGCAAGGGCGGCAAGGATCGCAAGGCCATGCTATCGCCGGGCTTGCTGGATCTGCTGCGCGATTACTGGCGGGAGGCGCGTCCGCGGGGATGGTTGTTTCCCGGCAAGCCGAAGATCAATCCGATCTCGCCGCGCCAGCTCAACCGGGCCTTCACCGCGGCCAAGCACATGGCGGGCATCGCCAAGCCCGCAACGCTGCATACCCTGCGCCACAGCTTCGCCACGCATCTGCTGGAGGCGAACACCGACGTGCGGGTGATCCAGGTTCTGCTCGGCCATGCCAAGCTGAGCAGCACCGCCCGCTACACCCACGTCGCCACCAAGTTGATCCGCGACACCATCAGCCCGTTCGAGCGCCTGAAGCAGTTGGAGGATCTCACCCTGAGGCGTCGGCTGGAATGAAGCGCGCGCCGGGGTGCCCCGGCAAAAGCTGGAGATCGCTGACATCTTCCGAGCCTATGGGCCTGCGTGGCGGCGAGCCAATGCCGGGCATGTCAGCCTGACCCAGCTCAAGGTCATGGCGGCGATCGAAGCCTGCCGAACCGAGGCGCTCGGCGGGCATGTGGCGGCTTGCACCAAGTGCGGGCATAACCACATCGCCTATAATTCCTGCAAGAACCGGCACTGTCCGAAGTGCCAGGGCCCCGCGGCGCGCGACTGGATGGCCGCCCGCGCCGAAGACCTGCTGTCGGTCGAGTATTTCCACGTGGTCTTCACCCTGCCGGCCGAGATCGCGCAGATCGCTTACTGGAACAAGAAAGCTGTCTACGACCTGCTGTTTCGGGTATCGGCCGAGACGCTGAGCACTATCGCCGCCGATCCCCGGCAGCTTGGCGCGCACATCGGCATGACCAGCGTGCTACACACCTGGGGATCGGCGCTGATCCATCACCCGCATGTGCACATCATCGTGCCCGGCGGCGGGCTGTCGCCGGATGGCACGCGGTGGATCTCATGCCGCCCCGGGTTCTTCCTGCCGGTGCGGGTTCTGTCGCGACTGTTCCGGCGGTTGTTTATCGCAGGGCTGCGGGCACTGCATTGCGCCGGCGATCTGAGGTTCTACGCTGATCTGACAGCTCTCGCAGAGGCTGACGCGTTCGCCGCCTGGCTGTGCGCAAATCAGAATGGGTCGTCTATGCCAAGCCGCCGTTCGGCGGTCCCGAAGCGGTGCTCGCCTATCTCAGCCGCTATACCCACCGGGTGGCGATCTCCAACAGCCGTCTGATCAGCGCCGATGCCGAGACCGTCACCTTCCGCTGGAAGGACTACCGGATCAAGACCGGCGACCGTCAGAAGGTGATGCGGCTGGCCACCGACGAGTTCATCCGCCGCTTCCTGCTCCATGTGCTGCCCGACGGTTTCCACCGCATCCGCCATTACGGCCTGCTCGCCAGTGCGGGCCGCAAGACCAAGGTCGCAAAGATCCGCGCTCTGCTCGGAGCGGAAACGGCCAAACACAATGATCCGCCAAGCGCTGAGACGATCCCGCTCACTCTGAGACAGCCATGCCCCGAGTGCGGTGGCCCGATGCGCATCATCGAGATCTTCCGACGCGGTCAGAAACCCAGAGCCCGGGCGCCACCGAGAAAGCAGGCCGCATGACAAGGTGCCCGTCACATTGGCCAAAGCCGACCCGAAAACACTCTGCATTCCGGGATCGGATCGCTTTGCGCCCAATAACACTGAGCATCGCAAAAGCGTCGAAATCGGCACCAACGAGACCGCCAGATCTGCTTCCGATCATCGCCTCCCACACCCTCGGGTCGGCGCCTTTGCGTCTGTCGGCAGCGCCGAAGTCCACAACAGACGCCCGCGGCCCCGCGCTTTCCCCATAGGTCCCACCCAGCCTCCGCGGCTTCCTCCTTCCAAGGTTTGTCAACGCGGGCCGCCCAACGCCAGCGGCAAACGTCGCGCTGCGGCCCGCATCGAAAAACCTTCAGGACTGCGGAAGTTCGAGCGAACGAGCGGATCGGCGGCTAAGCGGGACCTTTCGGCCATTCGTGCCGGCCCGTACTAGCTCGCGGTGGCGGCGGGGCGTGGCCGACGCGCGGGCACATGCACGCGGTCGTCAGGACGCCGAATGGCAACGACTACGGCAAGGATTTGCTGCGCCACCACCACGAAGCACACACCCATGATCCAGGGCACGGCCACCGCCAACCCTTCGGAACAAGAGTTGCGCGACATCGTACCCTAAGGCTCAACGAAACATGAACTTCCGAGTCGGAACGCTTGAGAGGGAAGCGGATTCCAATTGACTATTCGGGGGTAACGTGTCGCGTCCCCTCGACCTAGCTCCCCTCGCATGTCCCGCCAACTGCTTCAATTGCTCGGCTTACCCGCACTGCAATGCTGTTGGATGAAGTCCGACAGGAAGGTTGAAGCGTGAACGCACCTCCGATGCACAGCGATCGCCTGAGGCACTTTCGAGAATGTCCCCTCAACAACGCGGAAACCTGGATTCTCTTCGCAGAAACGTGACAGGGACTCGGTCAAGCCCGCAGCCGCATCGCACTGGGACGATACAAGCATGTCCAGGGCGGAGGCGGGATTTTCAGTGTGGAGGAGGATTGCATTTTTAATCTGTCGCTCAAGCTGCTTTGTATACGCAGCGGTTCTGGCGGCGGCAATGCGCACCCCTTCGACGTCGACATGCCCCACGCTGCCCAGCGGGCTACTGTCTGGCACCAGAAAGCTGGCGGTCACCGTGGTATAGGGGGGCGAGAAGGAGAACCTGTCGGCACGTGACGGATCGGAAGCGATGAATGCAACGTCCCACTCGTTGCCTTCGGCAACCGCAAGAATGTCAGCGGCCGATCCGTATTGAACCAGCGACAAACCGCAGTCGAGTTCTGCCGCAAGTTCGATCGCGATCTGCGCGCTCGGCCCTGTTAAAGAGCCTGTCACTGGATCGAGTTGGACAAGTGCGGCATTCGACATGTTGACCGCCGCTCTGATTACTCCCGTCGGTGCGATTTCAGTGAGGAGTTCATCACGTTTCGGCATCGCGGTACGCTCCTCGCGATGCAAATCGTGCCGCGAGTGCTTCCGATCCCCTTGCCAGAACAGCGACATCGACACCAACGGCAGTAAATAGTGTTCCCAGTGAGATGCACCGTGCCGCGAACTTCTCATCCGGGGTAAGAATGCCCGCAGGCTTGCCCAGCGCTTTCAGGCGTTCAATCGCGTCGACAATTGCATCGACCACTTCCGGGTGGCTTGGTTGGCCCCTGTGTCCGAAACTCGCTGCCAGGTCTGCCGGTCCTACGAATACCCCATCCACTCCCTCTACCGAGGCAATCGATTCGAGGTTGCCAAGCGCTTCCCGCGTCTCAACTTGCAGCAACAGACAAATTTCCCGTTCCGCATTTTGCGCATAGTTCGCAACTCGGCCGAAACGAGTGGCACGCGTCAGGGCAGAAACACCACGAATTCCATCCGGAGGATATCGCACCGCCGCGACTGCGGCTTTCGCCTCTTCCGCGTTCTGAACGTAGGGAATGAGCAGTGTCTGAACGCCAATATCCAGGAAACGTTTGATGAGAACGGGGTCGTTGATGGCCGGGCGGACGACTGGGGAAACGTCGTATGGTGCGACCGCTTGTAATTGTGGCAGAACGGTCAGAACGTCACCAGGAGAATGTTCCGTGTCGAACAGGAGCCAATCGAAACCTGAAGGCGCGACGATTTCCGCGGCGTAGTTTCCCGGCAGGCCACACCACAGGCCGATCTGACTTTGACCAGCAAGGAGCTTCCGCTTGAACCGATTGACAGGATGTTCCATCTAGCACCTCACACGAACGACACGCCGATGGAGCCGACAGGGCCATAATCGGCCTGAATGACATCACCTTTCGCGATATCGACAGGACGCGTGAAGGAGCCGGCCAGGACTATTTGTCCCTTCTTCAGGCCACCGCCCACAGCATGAAGTTTGTTGACCAGCCACGCGATGCCGGCTGCCGGATGTCCCATGATCGCCGCCGACACGCCCGACTCCTCGATGATGCCGTTCTTGGACAGAGTCGCTCCGACCCAACGGATATCAATGTCCATCGGGCGAATTATACGGCCGCCAACGATGAGGGCGCCGAAAGCCGCGTTGTCCGCAATGGTATCGGTGATCGCTCGCGGGACTTCGGTCCGGTAGTCGATGATCTCGAGCGCCGGGACAACGAACTCGGTCGCACGCATGACGTCATAGATCCTGGTGCCCGGCCCGACGAGATCCTCACCCATAACAAAGGCCAGTTCGACCTCGAGGCGCGGCTTGATAAACAAGTTAGCCCTGATCTGCGCTCCGTCGTTGTAAAGCGCATCGTCAAGAATGCAGCCGTAGTCCGGCTCCGTCATCTTCGAAGCCATCTGCATTGCGCGTGACGTCAGGCCAATCTTATGCCCGACGATCCGTGCGCCCTTGGCTACCCTTGCCTCCGCCCACAAAGCCTGAATTCGGTAGGCGTCTTCGAGTTCGAGGTTCGGGTAGGTCTCGCTAGGCTGTGTGATCGGCTTGCGCTCGATTTCAGCTTTGAGCAGCGCGTCTGCCGCGGCCCGGCGTTCTTCTTCGGTGATCATATCGTTTGCTCGGCTGATCGTGATTTATTTGATCGGGGGACGCGGCAAAACGGCTTCGCCGGGCTCCATGACATAGGTGTAGTCGAGCGAGAACCACGGACCAGAAATATCCGCTTCGGCCGGATGGGGCTCCTCATGACGAATGAAGTCGCCGGTCAGCGCTGCCGTGACACCGAACTGAACATCGGAGTGGATGTTCGGGTCGCTGGGGTCGAAGACCTGGGAAATCAGCGTCTTGTATCCGTGCTTGAAGATCAGTGCGTGCAGGTGCGCTGGTCGGTACGGATGGCGTCCCTGAGCTTTGAGCAGGCGTCCGACCACGCCATCGACCGGTATCGGATACCCGACCATCTTGACTGTCCTGAACCAGAACCGACCTTGCTCGTCGGTCATGAATTTGCCGCGCAAGTTCATCTCGGCCTGGTCCGGGTCCTGGTTTTCATAAAGACCGACGGGAGATGCATGCCACACATCCACTTCGGCGCCGGCAATTGGCTTACCGTCGCGATCAACGACCTTGGCATGCACGAACAAGGGAGTGCCCGGCGTCTCGGATCGGATGATCGACCCGCCATTTTCGACTCGCGGAGAGTTGAGGCGCCAGAATGGGCCCAACAGCGACTGGGAGGTCTCAGTCTGTCCTCTGTCGCCATTGTTCAGCAGGCAGACAAGTGAAGACACGCCTAGGGAACCGGCTATCAGCACAAACTCGTTGTGGTGATCAGTATGCAGCTTCCCGATCTCATTCAGAATGGCTGTCGCCTCCCGAAACTCGACCTCCGTCAGTCGAACCTCGCGCACGAAGGCATGAAGATGCTTGACCATCGCGACGAGGATTTCTCGCAGGCGGGGGTCTTCAGTGCGATTCATCACAGCAAGGACGGCTGGCGTCAGATCGCTTTCAGTTTTGATCACCATGTGGGCTACCTCCCGATTTCCCGACTATCAAAATAATCGATTATCTGTCAAGGCCGCCGTACATTCGCGCGGCGCCAATGGGGCGAGAAAAAACAGGGTATCCGAATGCAGTATGTTGATATTATTACATAATAGTTGCGCAACTGAGCTAAAGTTTTAGATTTTTGCAGATTGCAGCGTACTCAAGTTGACATTAATAATCGTTTATTATATCGATCATCGACAATTAGTTGGGCCTTGGGAGGAACAATGGTACCGCATGACGACGGCGCATTTGCTCCGACGACAGAAGATGCTCCATCGTCTTCTGGCTTTCTCGACGACGGCAAAAACACAATTGGGAGCCAGCTTGCATCCCGTCTTCGTGAGGCGATCATCTCCGGTGAGCTTCAGGCCGGCAGCAAGATCAATCTCGACAAGGCGCGCAAGACGTTCAATGTAAGCCTCAGTCCGCTGCGTGAAGGGTTGGCGCGGCTGATATCGGACGGTCTAGTGGAGTTCGAGGACAATCGCGGCTACCGCGTTTCACCAATTTCCTTGGCCAATCTGGAAGAGGTCACCACCCTGCGCGAAGAGTTTGAAGTCTTTGCGCTTCGCGAGTCCATGCGGCTCGGCGATGTGGAGTGGGAGGGCAACGTCATGCGCGCGCTGCATCGCCTTAACCGCACCGAGCGTGACGCTGCTCGGCCAGAGACACTGGAGCGCTGGGAAGAGCTCCACCGCGAATTTCATCTGACACTCATATCTGGCTGCGGGAAGCCGATCCTGCTCCATTTCTGCAGATTGCTTCTTAATCTCAATGACCGTTATCGCCGGGTGTTTCTGACCCGCACGTCGGGTGACCGCAACGTCAGTCAGGAGCACAGTGAGATTGCTCAGGGAGCCGTCGCGCGGGATCTGGACTATTCGTGCGACATGTTGCGTCAGCATATCCACCGCACGGGAACCAATCTGCGCAATCACCTCGCGACAAAGGGGATCTTGTGATGACCGTCGCGACGCCAAGACCGGGCCTTGAATTGGGCGTGGCGCATTTTTCATCCATCGCGCTGCCGCCCAAGGAATTCGCCCTGACGGCTGCTCGGGCGGGTTTTGCGTCGATAGGTCTGCGTCTGCACCCCGCCTTTCCCGGAGCCCCTTTCTACGAGTTGCCGGTGGGCAGCCAGAGTGCCCAGGAGTTCAAGACAATTGCCGATGGCGAAGGCGTCAAGGTGTTCGATATCGAGTTCTTCGTGATCGACGAGAGCTTCGTTGCGGTCTCCCATGAGGCGACCGTGGCAGCCGCTGCGAACATAGGGGCGCGCCGGCTGAGTGTCTGCGGCGATGATCGAGACGGCGGCCGTCTTGCCGCAAACTTTTCTGAGTTTTGCGCCCTCGCGGCGCGATATGGCATGTCAGTCGACATCGAAAACATGGGCTGGCGGACGGTAAGAACCTTTGGCGACAGTGTTGCGGTCGTGAATTCCTGTGGAGCAGGGAACGCTGGTGCCCTCGTTGACGGGATTCACTTCTTCCGAAACGGCGCCTCGATCGACGAGCTTCGCGCAAATGCAGGGAAGATAAAACACGTCCAGCTTTGCGACGTCCGCGGGCCTGCTCCCAAAACATCGGACGCAATGATCGCCGAGGCGAGAAGCGGCAGGCTCGCTCCTGGAGAAGGCGAATTGCCATTGAAGGACCTCTGGGCGGCAACCGAATACGGCGCTGCCATCTCGGTTGAAGTGCCACTCGTCGGGCCGGTGAACCCGGAGGCACATCTAAAACATCTGCATGACAGCGCACTGGGGATTTTGAAACCGGATCATTGATCCGGCGCCGACGCGGCGTACGCCGGTCGGAGGGAGGAAGTCTTACATGACTTATACGTTTGATTTCGGTGCGGTCCTCGACCGCGCCCCGGAATTGCTATGGGGTTCGCTTGGAACGCTTGGCCTTGCGTTGGCTGGGATGCTCCTCGCACTCGTCATCGGAGTCCTGGGCGTTGTTGCAAGGACTTCCAAGAGCGAGATCATGCGCACTCTCGTTATCGTGTTCGTCGAGGTCGTGCGTAATACGCCATTCCTGGTGCAGATCTTCTTCATATATTTTGCCCTTCCTCTCATGGGCATCCGCCTCAATCCGACCGTTACGGCGATCATTGCCCTCGGCATCAATGGTGGGGCGTACGCAATCGAGATCATCCGAGGCGGGGTCGAGAGCGTGTCGCGCGGCCAGATCGAGGCAGGTTTCGCACTTGGTCTGCACAAGGCGGACATCTTCCGGCTCATCGTGCTCAAGCCGGCGCTGCGGGCGATTTATCCCTCGCTCACAAGCCAGTTCATCATGCTGACACTGACAACGTCTGTCTGCACGTCAATCGCCGCCTACGAACTGACTTCGGCCGCTCAGCGCATTGAGTCTGACACCTTCCGCAGCTTCGAAGTCTATTTCACGGTGACCGCTATCTACTTGGTTATCTCGACGCTGATGATGGGCCTCTTTGCCCTCATTTCTCGCCACTACTTCAACTACCCGACGCGATAGGAGGCAGCCATGGGTCCCATCGGCGGAAATGAATTCTTCTTTTTGATGCAGGGTTTGAAGTGGACCGTGCTGCTCGCGATCGTGGGGTTCATCGGTGGGGGGATATTCGGAATCCTGATCGCGCTGCTGCGCACCTCGAAGACGAAAGTCGCCCGGAGGATCACCGCAGGCTATATCGGCGTCTTCCAGGGCACGCCCCTTCTGATGCAGCTCTTCGTTGTCTATTACGGCGTTGCGCTGTTGGGCATCGAGGTCAGCGCGTGGATCGCGGTCGCAATCGCCTTCACGCTCCATGCCAGTGCTTTCCTGGGAGAGATCTGGCGCGGCTCCATCGAGGCTGTGCCGAAGGGCCAGACGGAAGCCGCCAACGCCCTCGGTCTGCATTATGCCTCGCGGATGAAAGACGTCATCTTGCCGCAGGCCCTGAAAATCTCGATGCCGGCCACAATCGGCTTCCTTGTCCAGCTCATCAAGGGCACGTCGCTGGCAGCAATCGTCGGCTTCATCGAACTCACTCGCGCCGGTCAGATCATTTCAAACCAGACCTATCGTCCGCTGCTCGTCTTCGGGATCGTCGGCGCAATCTACTTCATCATTTGCTGGCCGCTCTCCCATGCCGGAAGTGGCCTCGAAAAACGGATGGCGAAAGCTGCCCGCTAACGCTTCGCTCGAAGCAAAACTCTTGAGGAGGAGAATAAGCATGCATAACAATCGTAGGAATTTTCTCGGACTTGCATTGGCAACGGTTGCCTTCGCAACCTTTGGCGCTGCCGCCGCCTCTGCGGCAACTGTAGAGGAAATCAAGGCAAAGGGCACGCTTGTGGTCGGCATCCAGGGCGACAATGCGCCATGGGGGTTCGTCAACACAAGCGGCGTGCAGGACGGCTTCGACGCTGACGTCGCCAACCTTTTCGCCAAGGAATTAGGCGTGAAGGTTCAATTCCAGCCGCTCGCCGTTGCCAACCGAATTCCGGCGCTTACGACCGGCAAAGTCGACATCCTGTTCGCAACGATGGCGATGACGGAAGAACGTGCGAAATCAATTCAATATAGCAAGCCCTACGCCGCCAACACGATTTCGCTTTATGCCGCGAAGTCCGACACGGTTACGAAGCCTGAAGACGTTGCGGGATGGGAGATCGGCGTTCCGAAGTCCAGTTCGCAGGATAAGGCGGTAACCGACGCCGTCGGATCCACCGCAACGGTCCGCCGCTTTGATGACGACGCTGCAACCATCCAGGCTCTGATCTCCGGACAGGTAAAGGCGGTTGGCGGCAACCAGTTCTATGGTCAGCGTCTGGATGCGGCGAGTGCCGGCACCTACGAGCGCAAGATTAACTTTCTGACGACCTACAACGGCGTCGGGACCCGTCTCGGCGAGAAGGACTGGAACGAAGCCGTCAACGTCTTCATCGACAAGATCAAGGCCAATGGTGAGCTTGCCGCCATCACGAAGAAGTGGATGGCGATCGATCTGCCGCAGTTCCCGGAATCCATTCCGAACATCCCGTTCACCGTCAATTAAAGCCCAAATGGAGGGTTCCGTGCTCAATTCCGCAAAAGATCAACCGACGCTGATTTCCCTTGAGGACGTGCAGAAGTGGTACGGCGCTTTCCATGCCTTGAAATCCATCAGTCTGTCGGTCCGCAAAGGCGAAAAAATCGTCCTCTGCGGGCCGTCAGGCTCCGGGAAATCAACGTTAATCCGCTGCATCAATGCCCTCGAAACGATCGAGGAAGGTAAGATCGTCGTCGAGGGTCAGGTACTGGACGGAAGCACCAAATCCGTCGATGCGATACGTCGCGAAGTGGGAATGGTCTTTCAGAGCTTCAATCTCTTCCCGCACATGACCGTACTTCAGAACTGTACACTCGCCCCGATGCGTGTTCGAGGCACAAGCCACCCTGATGCAGAGCGACTGGCCCGAAAATATCTCGAGCGCGTTCGAATCCTTGATCAAGCGGAAAAGTATCCTGCGCAGCTATCCGGCGGACAACAACAACGCGTTGCCATCGCGCGCGCGCTTTGCATGGAGCCGAAGGTCATGCTCTTCGACGAACCGACCTCTGCCCTCGATCCTGAAATGGTGAAGGAGGTGCTCGACACCATGATCGGGCTCGCCCGTGACGGCATGACGATGATCTGTGTCACGCACGAAATGGGGTTTGCCCGTCAGGTCGCTGATCGCGTCATCTTCATGGCCTCCGGAGAAATCGTCGAAGAGGCCGAACCGGAGGTCTTCTTCAAGTCTCCCAAGCACCAACGCACGAAAACCTTCCTCGGCGAAATCCTGGCCCACCACTGACGTTCGAAAGCGATACCAATGCACGACAAGAAATTCCTCGTGGGACTGATCGGTGCCGACATCCAAACGTCAAAGTCCCCGGCCCTCCACGAAATGGAGGCTCGACACCAGGGCCTCGATTACCGCTACGAGCTTCTCGACTTCGCCGAGCGAGGCCTTCCCGCCTCGGCGCTGCCGGACCTCCTAGACGAGGAAGAGCGGCGCGGTTTTGCCGGGAGCAACATTACACATCCGTGCAAGCAGACGGTGATCGCCCACCTCAATCGCCTTTCCGAGGATGCAGAGATGCTCGGTGCGGTCAACACCGTGGTCTTTCGCAACGGCGAGAGGATCGGCCACAACACTGATTGGTACGGTTTCTACGAGAATTTCCAGCGTGGCCTTCCGCACGTCGCGAAGTCGCATGCCGTCCTGCTTGGCGCCGGCGGCGCCGGTGTCGCCGTGGCGCATGCCGCAATCAAGCTCGGTATTAAGAGAATATCGATCTTTGACCAGGATTCGAAACGGGCAGAAACCTTGGCTGGACAGTTGAGCGATCGGTTCTCAAGGGATTGTGCGCGTGCCACGACGGATGTCGGCAGCGCCCTGCGCTCCGCGGACGGCCTCATCCACGCGACGCCGACGGGTATGAAGAGCCATCCTGGTTTGCCGATCGACCCGGAATGGCTTCTGCCACGGCATTGGGTCGCCGATATCGTCTATATGCCGCTCGTCACAGAGCTCCTTGCGCTCGGCGAAAGAAAAGGCTGCCGGACCCTTCGTGGCGGCGGCATGACCGTCTATCAGGCAGCAGCGGCTTTCGAATTGTTCACCGGGATAGCACCGGACGCAGAGCGCATGTCCCGTCACTTTATGGACTTGTGCCGCCTGTCGGCTTGATGGGGAGATCCCAAATGCCGCATATCATCATCGATTATAGCCGGGGCGCAGGCGAGCATGTAGCCATGGACCGGCTGACGCTGACCGTGCATCGCTGCGTTCGCGATGGCGGCATTGTGAAACCTTCCGCCGTGCGCACGCTTGCGCGGGAGGCGACATACTCCTGCGTGGGCGATGAGCATGTCGATAATCATTTCATCCAAATCATCGTGCGGATGGCACCGGGTCGTACTGCAGAGACCAAGCAAAAACTGCTCACTGCCGTTCTCGACGCCGCGCGGGCGATCGCCGCGCCTGCACTCGAAGCTGGGAGACTCGGCTTGCGTGCCGATCTCTACGAGTCGGACCCTGATTTTGCTGTTCAAGCAATCGCGTTCGTCTGACCAGGACGACGTGCTCAAGAAGGACACTATGCTATGAGCTTGATCTACGTTCTCAATGGACCAAACCTCAACCTGCTTGGCAAACGCCAGCCGCACATCTACGGGCATGAAACGCTCGCAGACGTAGAGGCGGACTGCCGCAAGCTGGCAGCCGAGCTCGGCCACGAAATCCGCTTTCATCAGAGCAACCGGGAATACGAGATCATCGATTGGATTCATGAGGCGCGCGAGGAGGGTGCGGGCATCGTCATCAATCCCGCAGCCTTCACCCATACCTCACTCGCCATCCTCGACGCTCTGAACACATTTGAAGGGCCTGTGATCGAGATCCACATCTCCAATGTGCACAAGCGCGAAAGCTTCCGACACCATTCGTTCGTTTCGCACCGCGCGGACGGCGTGATCTGCGGCCTTGGAACAGAAGGATACCAGCTTGGCATTCGGCGCGTGGCGACAATGATCAAGGCGGCGGGCAAGGGCTGAGCTGACCATGACCCAACGGGTTAAGCTGGCCGTAGTTGGGGCAGGCCTCATCGGTAAGCGCCATATTCAGCACGTCCTGACCGAGTCCTCGGCGCAACTCAGTGCCGTGGTCGATCCCACGCCGGTTGGCGCGACCATTGCCAAGGAAGCCGGCGTGAAGTGGTTTACAAGCTTCGCAGACATGATTGCCGCAGACCGACCTGACGGGATCATCGTGGCTACGCCCAACCAGACTCACGTCCAGAACGGGTTGGAAGCCGTTGAAGCCGGCGTTCCCGCACTCATCGAGAAGCCTATCGCCGACGACATTTTATCCGGGGAAACGCTGATCGCAGCGGCTGAGGCAAAAGGTGTTCCTCTTTTGACCGGCCATCACCGTAGGCACAATCCGGTGATGCATAAGGCAAAGGAAATCATCGAAAGCGGGAAGCTCGGCCGCGTTCTTGTTGTCAATGCGATGTTCTGGCTATTCAAGCCCGACGACTACTTCGACATCTCGTGGCGTCGTGAGCGCGGTGCGGGGCCGGTTTTCCTCAATCTCATCCACGATGTCGATAATCTGCGCTACCTTTTCGGCGATGTGGCTGCGGTTCAGGCACGCGAGTCCAACGCGGTGCGCGGCAACGCAGTTGAGGAAACGGCTGTGATCCTGATCGAGTTCAAGAATGGAGTTTTGGGAACTGCGACAGTCTCGGACGCGGTGGTTGCACCGTGGAGTTGGGAGATGACAAGCGGAGAGAATCCGGCTTACCCCAAAACCGAGCAATCCTGTTACATGATCGGAGGAACGCACGGGTCGTTGGCTGTTCCGTCGCTCGAGGTCTGGCGCAATCCTGGTAAACGGAGTTGGTGGGAACCATTTGACCAAACGCGTATCGAGGTCGACCACGTGGACCCGCTCGTTCTGCAGATCAGGCAATTCTGCAAGGTGATCCGCGGAGACGAACCGCCGCTTGTCAGCGGGCGTGAGGGGCTCGAAACCTTGAGGGCAGTCGATGCGGTAAAACGCTCGGCGGCAACGGGAGAGCGTATCGAGTTGAACTGACACCGAGTAGTGTAACCGCCTGCTCGCTTCGCGTCTCTTTGCATCCGATGCGATGAGAACGCCGGCTCAACACCGACGTTAGGCATCGCGCTTCTGGCGTAGGAAATCGTCGCCGCTCTGTCTTCGCCGCCATCGAAACGCGCTTGCTTCGGCAACGACGCAACGCTTCATCGAGTTTCTGGGTGATTTCACCTTTCGCCGCGAACGCCCGTGCTGGCCGTTCCTGTGGGAAGGCCGGGAAGTCGCCCAAGCGGTCACCGGAAGCCTGGTCGTCAACAATGGCGAGACCATGAAACAGATGGTGCTTGCCGGAGCCGGCATTGCCCGGCTGGGACTGTTTCACGTCGCGGCCGATATTACCGCCGGAAGGCTCGTGCCTCTGCTCGAGGACTGCAAACCAGGCGATCTCGAATTGATCCACGCCATCTATGTCGGCGGCGGGCCACTGCCGCATCGGGTTCGAGCCTTCATTGAGTACATGATCGAGACGCTGGAGCAATCGCCGCTCCTGGAGGGGTATCCTAACGCAGCGTAATGGCGACTCCGATAGAAGTCGTCAGTAGCGCTCGAACCGCTAGGCCACGCGAAGGAGACCGGCAAGAGTGTGCTGCAGGTTAGCGCTCAATTTGCTCATCCAATGTCCGACCGTCTCCCTTATCATTGGCGCGCAACGACGAGCGCGGATAGGACCCACGTGCGATCTGGTCGTCGATCGCACGTGGCCCGCAATAATCAAGGAGCAAGCGCCGTCGGTCCCACCTTGATCAGTTTGTGCGGATGCCGTGAGCTGTAAACAGGTGGACCCTTCTGATGTCGGGAACGAGCGTAATCGGCTGGCCGGGCTGAAGATCGATCCGGTCGCGGAGCACGAGGTTCACGTCCGCCGGACCAAGCTTCGCCAGCACGTGGGTTTCGGAGCCGGTCGGCTCGACCACGAAGACGGTGGCCGCTACACCTTTGTCGGCGATCGTCAGATGTTCCGGACGGACGCCGTAGACCGCCGCCGTAGCGCCTTGATAGCCCTTAGGCATTGGAAGCGCCACCCCGCCATCGGTGACGAACTGCCCATTGACGATCGCCCCCTCGAAGAGGTTCATCGCCGGCGAGCCGATGAAGGTCGCAACGAAGGTATTGGCCGGCCGGTCGTAGAGCTCGAGCGGCTTGCCGATCTGCTCGACGTTGCCGCCGCGCATGACGACGATCCGGTCGGCCATCGTCATCGCCTCGATCTGGTCGTGGGTGACGTAGACGGTGGTCGTTTTCAGCCGCTGATGCAGGTCCTTGATTTCGGCGCGCATCGTGACGCGCAGCTTGGCGTCGAGATTCGAGAGCGGCTCGTCAAATAGGTAGACCTGCGGCTGACGCACGATCGCCCGTCCCATTGCCACGCGCTGGCGCTGGCCGCCGGAAAGCTGTTTCGGCAGCCGATCGAGCAGAGGTCCGAGCGCCAGGATGTCGGCCGCTTCGCGCACGCTCTTTTCAATCGTCGCTCTGTCCTGGCCCTTCAGCTTCAGCGCGAAGCCCATGTTTTCCGCGACGGTCATATGCGGATAGAGGGCATAACTCTGGAAGACCATGGCGATGTCGCGCTCTTTCGGCGCGACATCGTTGACGATGCGACCACCGATGCGGATCTCGCCGCCGCTGATGTCCTCGAGCCCGGCCAGCATGCGCAACAGGGTCGACTTGCCGCAGCCGGAGGGGCCGACGAGGGTGACGAACTCGCCATCTTCGATGTTCATGGAGATGTCATGAATCACCGGAACGGCGCCGTATTGTTTGCGAACCTGATCGATCGAGACGGATGCCATGAAATTCCTCCCTTTGATTGCCTGTCAGAGCTTGAGCTGCCACATGCTAGCCGCGGCGACATTGTCTTTGGGTGCCCTGAGGCGAGCGGAACGCACACTCGCAAATCCGGGCAAGCGCTTGGTCCCGGTCCATCGGCCGTTGTCGGCAAAGACCTCGATCGAGCCGACGTCGAGGAATATGCGCAGCCTCGAGGGCCTGGCGCCGGCCGCGATGTAGCGGGGTAGCAATTTGCCGTCCGGAACGTCGTAGAGGATGCTCAGGCCCTCAGCATCGAGCCGGACGCCGAGCTCGACGTCGGGATGGTCGAATTCGAGATCGAAGCTGGCGCCGGGCGCGGTGAGATCGATGACGATCTCGACGGCTCCATTGGTGAGCTCGACCTTGTCTCCGGCAAGCAGCCGGCGCTCGTCGACCAACTCCTGGCGCAAGCTGCCGACCGCATCGATCGGCGGCGTCAGCAACACACCATCCTCGAGCACGACCCGGCGCGGGAGCGTCATGGCGGTTGGAAAGTCGACCTTCTTCGAAATCTCCGTCCAGTTGGCGAGCCAGGCGATGCCGACCGGGCCGGAATGGTCGACGAAAGCCTGGAAGGCATAGGCATCGGTTGCGAAGTCGAGTTCCTGCTCGAATTCCTTGACGAAGGTACGGCCGTCGAAGCGGCCGACCGTTGCAAGGGTTATATTACGTCGCGCCGTTGCCGGATCGCGGCTGGTGAGCAGTCCGAAGATCAGCGCCCAACGGGTTTGCGAGTCGTCGGCGGGACCACCGAGCGGCACGATGCAGGGGCATTCGGCCGCGGTCATGCCGAAGCGGTTTTCGCGGTGGAGAATGCTGACGAAGTTCCACCCCGTGGCGGCATCCGGATCGGAGGTCTCGTAGAGCAAGATGACGCCGCCCGCGTGATCGCGGCTGCCGACGAGCATCTTCCAGCGGCCGTCCGGGCCTTTGATTACGTAGGGGTCACGGAAATCGAGCGTCAGGTCGAGGCCGGCGGGCCGTTCCGGCAGAACGATCTCCGCCGGGCTGGCGCTGATCTGGTCACGGCTGACGGCGGTCAACTGGATCTGCTCTTCCGGCTTGCGGTCCTTGACCTGTTCGGTGAAGAAGACACGGATCCCCTCTCCAGCAAGCGGAATTGCCGATCCGGAGAAGGCGCCGCCGCGGCCGTCGGCACGAGCAGAGAGTTCCGCCGACGGAAACAGGAACATCGGCAGGTGCTTCCAGCGGAGGTAATCGTCGGAGACGGCATGGCCCCAATGCATGGTGTTCCAGCGGAGACTATGGGGGTAGTGTTGGTAGAAGAGATGAACCTTGTCGCCGAAACGGCCGAAACCGTTCGGGTCGTTCATCCAGCCGAACGGTGGACGGAAATGATAGCTGCCAGGTACGCCGGGTGTGGAATTGGCCTCGCCGCTGTAAAGAACAACGATGCCCTTTTCCAGAACGTCCGACTCCGAAAAGGCATAGACGACGGAGAGGCTCGTGATCGCGGCGTCGTAGCTAAAAGAAGTTTCGCCGGCTGTTTCGATCAGCAGCGCCCGGAACTCGAACTCCTCGGTGTTTCCCGCCGTCAGGCGGCCGATTTCCTGTCCGTCCTGACTCGCTATCAGCTCGGCCGGCGTAATCGTATCGACCGGCTTCAGCCAAGCGTGGAGCGTAGCCCCGCCCGGCAGAGCGGCGCTGAATGTCTTCAGGCCGCCGCCGAGGGGCGAGGAGAGGATTGCATGGCTTGTCATTGATCAACCTTTCACGGCGGAGCCAACAAAGGAACTTACGAACCAGCGCTGGAAGGCGAGATAGAGGGCGAGGATCGGGATCATCATCAGGACGGAGGCCGCCATCGCGCGGTCCCAATAGATGCTGTCCTGACCGAAGAAGGTGGCGATGGCGACGGCGATTGGCCGGGCATAGTCGGTCTGCGTCACCAGGATCGGCCAGAGATACTGGTTCCAACTCTCGATCCCCATCAGAATCGAGACGGTGGCGAGCGCCGGCAGGCTCAACGGCAGGAAGATCGAACGGTAGATTCGAAACACCGAAGCACCGTCCATCTCGGCCGCTTCGAAGAGCTCCTTCGGAAGCTGGGCGAAGAACTGGTAGAACAGGAAGATATAAAGGGGGCTGGCGACCCAGGGCACGATCTGCACCGCGAAAGTGTCGGTCATCCCGGCGCGCGAGACCATGATGACGAGCGGCATGATGATGCTTTCCTGGGGGATCACGTAGAGGGCGATGACCAGCGACAGGACCAGGGCGCGGCCGCGCAAAGTACCCCAGGCCAACACGAAACCGGCCATCGAGTTGACGATCAGACCGGCGCCCACCGTGCAGGCAAGAATGAACAAGGAGTTCAGAAGATAGCGGCCAAAGGCGAGTTCGCCGGAGAGATTGCTCACCTCGGCGAAGTTCGAAAGCGTCGGGTTGGAGACCCAGAAGGCGCGGAAACTGCCCATATCGGCCAGAATCTGGAAGCGGTCGTCCTTGAGGCTCGCGATCAGCAGCATGAACAGCGGCGATATGATCACCAGCGCGATGACGAGGATGCAGGCGGTCTGTACAAGGCGCAGCGAACCGATAGCGGAGCGCTCGCGCTGTACCTCGGTCTGCAGTGTGGGGATGGCGAGATCAGACATCGAAACGCCTCAGGAGCTGGCGCTGAACGAGCGCAATGACGAGAACGATGAGGAAGAGAATGACCGAGACGGCCGAGGCATATCCAAGCTTCTGCTCTTCGAAGCCGGCGCGCACCATGTAGTGCACGACGGTCTCGGTGCTGCTCCTCGGGCCGCCCTGCGTCAGGATCGCAACCTGGGTATAGAGCTTGAAGGCCTGAATGGTGGTGATCACCAGCACGAAGACATGCGTCGGTCTCAGACCCGGCATGGTCACGTGCCAGAAGCGCTGGAAGGCATTGGCGCCATCAATCCTGGCCGCGTCATAGAGCTCGTCGGGAATGCCCTGCAGGCCGGCGAGATAGACGATCATCTGAAAGCCATAGGCCTGCCAGGCCGACAGAAGCACGATCGAGAACATCGCCCAGTTCGGATCGCCGAGCCAGTCGATCGGCTGGATGCGGCCGCCGGAAAGAAAGCCGATCACCTGGTTAAATGGCCCCGTCGGATATTGGAACAGCGTTCCCCAGATGACGCAGACGACGACCATCGAGGTGATTGCCGGCAGGAAGAACAGGCCACGGAAGAAATTGCGGAGCGGCAGCTTCTGGTGGAGCAGCAGTGCGGTGGCGAAGGCAAGGCCGCATTGCACCGGCAGGATCCAGAAGGTGAAGCGCGAGACGTTCCAGAGGGAGGTCCAGAACAGATCGTCCTTGAAAATGCGCAGGAAATTGGTGAGCCCGACGAAGCGGACCGGCATCGGTCGCGGCACCAGTGGCTGGTTGGTCATCGCCGTCCAGAACGACAGGAGGAACGGCACGACAAGGAAGATCGTCAGCAGGGCCACGGCCGGGGCGAGCATGCCGATCTCCTGGAACAGGCGGGCCCTGTCTCTTCGCCAGGCGGGGCGCGTCGCGACAGCCGTCGCCGGCAGCGCCGGTTGCTGCAGGGTCATGATCTCCTCCTCATTTCAAGATGCGTCACTCGTCGATCGGCTGCCGCGGCCG
>NZ_WITC01000086.1 GCF_009601505.1 Sinorhizobium terangae | reverse complement strand
TAGAGTCTGTCAGACCTACGTTGAAACGTATCCTGCATGCCTGAGATAGGCGGCGCATTCGTGCGGGCTGAACGCCTTGAGAGCTTCGCCGACGCGCCGCCATGTCGCCTCGACGCTACGCTCGTCGGCCTTGCGCAGCAGGGTCTTGAGTTTGGCGAACATCATCTCGATCGGATTGAGGTCGGGGCTGTAGGGCGGCAGGAAGAACAGATGGGCGCCGGCGTCGCGGATGGCGCTGCGCGCCGGCTTGCCCTTGTGGCTGCCGAGATTGTCGAGGATGACGATATCCCCGGGGTTGAGGGTTGGCGCCAGGCATTGCTCGACCCAGGCGGTGAAGGCAATGCCGTTGATCGGGCCGTCGAGCACGAAGGGTGCGACGATGCGGTCGTGACGCAGCCCGGCGAGGAAGGTCAGCGTCTTCCAATGGCCATGCGGTATTCTGGCGATCAGCGGCTGGCCGCGCTGACACCAGCCGCGGCTGCGCGTCATGTTGGTTTTGACCCAGGTTTCGTCAACGAACACCAGGCGGCGCGGATCAAGTCGATGTTGATGGGTCTTCCAGCGGCTTCGGAAGCGCGCCACCTTCGGCCTGTCCTGCTCGCTGGCGATCAGCGTTTTTTTTAAATGTCTTGCCTTCGCGGCGCAGAAACCGCCAAACGGTGTCATGCGAGACATCGATCCCGGCCGCCTTCAGATCGGCGGCAAGCGCCCGCACCGTCCAATCGGTTTTGGCCGCCAGTCGGCGGTGAACCTCATCGGCCGCCGCGCCCCGCAGCATGGGTTTGACATGGCCCCCCATCTTGGCCGGCGCCAAACCGCGGCCGGACCGGTCGAGCTGGCCGATCCGCACCGCCGTCGCCGCCGATATCCCAAAGCGCAAGGCGGCCGCCCGCACCGTCATGCCTCCGGCCAAAGCGGCGGCGACGCGCTGGCGTAAATCAAGAGAAAGAGGTCGCGCCATCATTGCTGGCCTCCTCACCAGCAATGATCTTGAATCACAATCCCAACAAAAAGGGAATCCTGTTTCGATTCAGCTTAACGCTGACCGACTCTAGAGCGGGTATCAATACCCCCTCTGCCCTGCCGGGCACCTCGCCCACAAGGGGGGAGATCGACAAGCGGCGATGTCGCAGTCCACCAATTCCGCTGCAGGGCACCGTTGAAGCGGCGTTCATGGGCATGCTATCGGGCAGGGCTGTGCCTCTACTGCATGATTCCTTAAATCGGAATCGATTTAAGGAATCATGCAGCAAATCAAGGTGCTACAGCGACCTTTGCGCGTGCGATTGGACGCGCGGCGCTGTAGCCGATCTTCCCCCTTGCGGGGGAGATGCCCGGCAGGGCAGAAGGGGGGTGGCCCCCGGACCAGATCGGAGATGTGCCCCGCCATGGTCGCAATAATCTAACCACACGAACCCAGTGTCACTCACAGCGAGGCCCGCGCCGAAACACCGTCGGTTCAAGGCCTGTGCGGTTTGCGCGTCTTGCCCCTCACCCTACAATGCCGCGCGCCTTATCAGACGCGCAAAGGACGCTGTAGCACTTTGACTTACTGCATGTTTTTATCCTTAAACCGGCTACGATCTAAGGAAACATGCAGTAGCCCTCTCTCTCTCCGCAAGTGGGACTTAAGAAGGCGCCGCGAGTCTCCTTCGCCCCGCTTGCGGGGAGAAGGTGGCCGGCAGGCCGGATGAGGGGCTTTGCCGAAGAGCGCGCCTCAACAAAAAAACGGCGCCTCTTGCGAAGCGCCGCTCTTTAAATTCCAACCGAAACGTCCGGCTTAGATTGCCTGGAGGTTGACGGCCTTCGGGCCCTTGCCCATGCGGTCCGGCTCGGTGTCGAAGGAGACCTGCTGGCCGTCCTTCAGGGTTGCGAGGCCAGCGGCCTGAACGGCGGAGATGTGGACGAAAACGTCCTTCGCGCCGCCTTCCGGCGTGATGAAACCAAAACCCTTGTCCTGGTTGAAGAATTTTACGGTGCCCTTGGTGGCCATGGAAGAAGTCCTTTTCCTTCAGTCTGTCTTTTTGCCGCAACCCAGCGCTTCAGTAACACGCATCGGCTGCCGCAGGTAGTGTTCACGCCCCCAAAAAAGGGATGCGAACGGGTCGTCTTCAGCGCTTTAGGCACTGAAAGGCGTCGAGTGGTCACGATATCGGGGAAAAGACGTCAACGATGCCGCTTGCGGCAGTCCCGGCGGAATGGCCGGGCTCAAACGAAAGTCCAGTCTCCGGGATTGAAAACGCCCGAACAATGTTAGAAGTGGCAGTATTCGCGGAAAAAGGCAAGCAAAGTTTCTGGAGGCGGCCGCGTGAGGCGCGATGCCTTGCCTTCGGCCCTTTGCGGCACTTCGCTCGGCCGCGCAGCATCGCCGAAATCTCGTGGATTGCCTCTTTCTGACCACATTTTCGTCCCGACGCTCGGCTGAGCGTGGCGAGCGCGGATCGACCGCCATGGGCTTGCTGCCGGCGCGGCGAACCGGTAGGTCTGGACCGAGAGGAATATTGCATTGATGAAGAACAGGTGCCCGGCGTGATCGATCCTTATGTCCTCCTTGGAATTGAGCGCGACGCCGACGAGCGGGCGATCCGGACCGCCTACCGCCGCGCGGTGAAGACCGCGCATCCGGACCGCGGCGGCGACGCCGAGCAGTTCGGCAAGCTACAGGCGGCCTATGACCTGCTCAAGGATCCGGTGCGCCGCAAGGTCTATGACGACACCGGCTACGATCCGCAGCTCGCCGATCCCAAGGACCTCAAGGGCCTGATGATGCTCGAAGCGCTCGTCAACGACTTCATCCTCGACGAACGCGAGCCCGGCAGCTTCGATCCGGTCGCGGCGATGCGGCGAAAACTCTCCGACGATATCGTCAAGAACCGTTTCCACATCCTCGAACTCGAGCGCCACCGCTCCCGCGTCCGCAAACACCTCGACCGCCTCGGCCGGCGGCCGGAGACCGACGTCCTCGGCTCGATGCTGCGCGCCCGCAGCCAGTCGATCGCCGAGGCGATCAAGAATGCCGAAGCGCAGATCGATGCGATCGAGCAGGCGTATACGATGCTGGAAGGGTATTCGTATGAACTGGAGGCATTGGAGGTGAAGCCACGCGCGGCGGAGTAGGGCGGTATCATGCGACGCTGCGAAATCAGCGCTCTGCACGGCCGAAGTGAATTCAGGCAGCCTCACTGTTCCTGTCGCGCGACACCATTTCCACTGCGAAGCTCGCCAGGACGAGTTTGCGGCGACCATTGCGGCCAACGCCGCCCGCAGCAACCGCGTCCGTCAGGCGCCGGCTGCGGCAGCACATCGAGCGCTATTTGACCTCTTCCTCAATATCGAGGCTTGGTCCAATGGGCTGCGCCATCGTCAGGACGAATTGAAAGTCTCGCCGGCCGCAATGAGCCGGCGAGACTGCGCTTGGTGATCAGTCGCCGTCCGTTGCGGATGCGCTGTCCGACGCGGATGCACCAACTGAAGCGGATACATCGGCTGAAGCGGACGCGCTACCGACATCACTGCCGGCGCCGTGGTCGCCTTCATCGCTGACGCCGCCGACGTCGCGGCCGGCACCGTGGTCGCCGTCCTCGCTGACGCCACCGCCAACATCGCCGCCGGCACTACCGCCGCCATCGCCGCCGACGCTGACACCACCGCCGCCGCCGGCGCTGCCACCACCACCGATGCCACCACCGATGCCACCACCGACGCTACCGCCGGCGCCACCACCGACGCTACCACCGCCACTCAAGCCACCGCCATTGGGGAAGGTATTACCAGTCGTTCCGAAGGGGTTGGCAGTCGTGATCGCAGCTGTAGACAACGGTGGACATTGCGCGATTTGTTCTGCGGTGAGGATCATGTTGCGGTTCCGCGCCATGCAGCAAAGCTGATAATTGTCCTCTGTAAGTGGACTGCACTGATCAGCCGTGAGTATCGGCCGTTCGGCGCCTTGGGCGCGCGCGGGAACCGTTGTCGATGCAAAAAAGCCGACCGACATAAGAGCCAGGCTGGTGCCCGTAAGAAGTACATGTAGGGTTTTCATGTCTTTTTTCTCCCTAAATTAGCAAGACCTTAAATTTGGCAATGACCAAATCGGTAATAGGGAGGAAAGTTCCATAAAAATTAAGGGGTTTCACACGCGGCGGCCAGCGAGGCAACTTTGCCAACCGACCGTTGAAAGATGAATCATCGGCGGGCGCTTGATAGGTGGAAACCGTTCTAGAGTAATGAAGATTCTGGGGAGGTTCGAAATGCCGTTCTCGGTCGCCACTACTGCCACCAACACTTCGCGGAAATTGACTATTACAGCCGCAGGATGAAATGCGGCTGCTTGGGTCCGCTTGCCATCAACCTGTGGTGGCGCTTACCGTGTCGGTCTCTGATACCCGTGGTGCAGGAACGGCTATCGCCCCGGCCGCCCCGGTTTCCCCTTCGTTCGCCCCTTGCGTCGCTTCTCCTCCGCCGGGTCCTCATAAGACCCAACGCCCGGCTTCGCCCGGACCAGCGGCTTCTCCGGCACCTTCCCCGTCACCGGCTTTTCCGTCCGTCCGACGGTCATTTCGTCGAGGGTGTTCTTGCGGAACAGCGATTGCCCCTTGCCGGCGGGGACGGCCACGTCGCGGCCCATTTCGTCGAGGTCGGGCTTGCGGAAGAGGGGGCGTTCTGTGTCGGTGCCCGGGCCCATGTCGTCGAGCGAGGGTTTGGCGAAGAGGGATTTTCCCTCCCTCTTGTGGAGAGGGTGGCCCGAAGGGTCGGGAGGGGTTTCGTGGTTTTTCCCCTCCCCAACCCTCCCCACAGGGGGGAGGGAGTCGGTTGCGTATGCCGTGCCCTTGCTGCCCCGCTTGCTGCTTTCCTGCGACCTTGCCTCTTCCCGTGCCAGCGGATCATCCAGTGCGGCGAGTTCGGCGGCCTTGAGGCGTTTGATTTCGTCGCGGAGTCGGGCGGCGGTTTCGAAGTCGAGGTCGGCGGCGGCGTCGCGCATCTGTTTTTCGAGCGCGTTGAGATGCGCCTGTAGATTGTTGCCGACGAGGTGGCCGCCGTCGGCAAAACCCTTGCCGGAAACGCCGGAAATGTCGGCGCGGACGTGGTCGCGTTCGTAGACCGAATCGAGGATGTCGGAGATCTTGGCCTTCACCGATTCCGGCGTGATGCCGTTTTCGAGGTTGTAGGCCATCTGCTTCTCGCGGCGGCGGGCGGTTTCCTCCATCGCGCGCTGCATGGAGCCGGTGATCGTATCGGCATAGAGGATGACCTTGCCGTCGACGTTGCGGGCGGCGCGGCCGATCGTCTGGATCAGCGAGGTTTCCGAGCGCAGGAAACCTTCCTTGTCGGCGTCGAGGATGGCGACGAAGCCGCATTCGGGAATGTCGAGGCCCTCGCGCAGAAGGTTGATGCCGACCAGCACGTCGAAGGCGCCGAGGCGCAGATCGCGGATGATCTCGATGCGCTCCAGCGTGTCGATGTCGGAGTGCATGTAGCGCACCCGCACGCCCTGCTCGTGCAGGTATTCGGTGAGGTCTTCGGCCATGCGCTTGGTGAGCACGGTGACGAGCGTGCGGTAGCCGGCGGCGGCCGTCTCGCGGATTTCTCCGAGCACGTCGTCGACCTGCGTCTTGGCCGAGCGCACTTCGACCGGCGGGTCGATGAGGCCGGTCGGGCGGATCACCTGTTCGGCGAAGACGCCGCCGGACTGTTCCAGTTCCCAGCCACCTGGCGTCGCCGAAACGGCGATCGTGTCCGGGCGCATGGCGTCCCATTCCTCGAAACGCAAAGGTCGGTTGTCCATGCAGGAGGGCAGGCGGAAGCCGTATTCGGCGAGCGTCGCCTTGCGGCGGAAGTCGCCGCGATACATGCCGCCGATCTGCGGAATGGTGACGTGGCTCTCGTCGATGAAGATCAGTGCGTTATCGGGAATATATTCGAACAGCGTCGGCGGCGGCTCGCCAGGCTTGCGGCCGGTCAGGTAGCGCGAATAGTTCTCGATGCCTTGGCAGGAGCCGGTGGCTTCGAGCATTTCCAGGTCGTAGCGGGTGCGCTGCTCCAGCCGCTGCGCTTCGAGCAGGCGGCCCGCTTTTTCCAGTTCTTCAAGCCGAAAGACCAATTCGTCCTTGATCGCCTTGATGGCGGCGTTCAGCGTCGGTCGCGGCGTCACATAGTGCGAGTTGGCGTAGATCTTCACCGACTTCAGGTCGCCAGTTTTCTGACCGGTCAGCGGATCGAACTCGGTGATCGCATCGATCTCGTCGCCGAACATGGAGATGCGCCAGGCGGCATCTTCCAGGTGGGCGGGGAAGATCTCGATCGTGTCGCCACGCACGCGGAAGGAGCCGCGCTGGAAATCCATGTCGCGGCGCTTGTATTGCTGCGCCACGAGGTCGGCCAGCAATTGCCGCTGGTCGAGCCGGTCGCCGACATTCATCTGGAATGTCATCGCCGTATAGGTCTCGACCGAGCCGATACCGTAGATGCAGGAGACCGAGGCGACGATGACGACGTCGTCGCGCTCCAAGAGCGAGCGCGTCGCCGAGTGGCGCATGCGGTCGATCTGCTCGTTGATCGAGGATTCCTTCTCGATATAGGTGTCCGAGCGCGGCACATAGGCTTCCGGCTGGTAGTAGTCGTAGTAGGAGACGAAATACTCGACCGCGTTGTCCGGGAAGAAGTTCTTGAACTCGGAATAGAGCTGGGCGGCGAGCGTCTTGTTCGGCGCGAGGATGACGGCCGGGCGCTGCGTCGCCTCGATCACCTTGGCCATGGTGAAGGTCTTGCCCGAACCGGTGACGCCGAGCAGCACCTGGTTGCGCTCGCCCGTCGCAAGCCCGTCCACGAGATCGGCGATCGCCGTCGGCTGGTCGCCGGAGGGCTGGTAGTCCGTCACCATCTTGAGCGAAATGCCGCCTTCCGATTTCTCCGGCCGGGAAGGGCGGTGCGGCGTCCAGAGCTTGCCATCCTTGAACAGCGGATTGCCGCTCTCGATCAGCTTGGCGAGCGCCTCGACCGTGGCGGTGACGCCCGAACCGGCCGTCAGCTTGTCGGCATCCTCAAGCGCGACATCGAGGCCGGCCACCGGATTGAGCCCCGCGGCGGCGCGCGTCTTCGGGTCATGGCTGCCGCCCATCGAAGTGCCGCGGGCGGTCTTTCCGCCGACGATCTCCGGCTTCCCCCTGCCACCGCGTGCTGTGTCGGACGACTTTTCCTTGGCGGCAGATTTCGAAGCAGCAATCTCCACCTTCTTGCGATGCTTGCCCGCCTTGGAGGCGATCTCGCGCTGGCTCTCGAAAGCGCTTGCCTCCGCCTCCGCCTCGAGCTGCTTCACCCAGTCGGAGACATTGCCGGACAGCGGCGTGCCGGAAAGCGGCGCCTGCGGGGCTTCTTCGAAACCGCTCGGTGTTGACGATTTCTTCGGGGAGTTCTTCGGATTTTGGGCCATGGCCGGAATATGGACAGAGTCAGGCCGAATGTGAAGGGGGAATGAGTACAAAAGGGAAACGGATGCGGGATTTTCTGTCGGCGCACGCCATCCCGACGCGGGCCTCCGCGAGCGCCGATTGCAGCCTCGTGGCGCGATCGGCACACCCGTCGAAACGGATGATTTCGCTTGCAACGGCCGTCGTCATCGGCCAAATCTCGGCCACGATTTGCGCTCTCCCGAGGTCTTTATGCCGTTCGCCATCAATCCCGCCTATGTCTGGCCGGTCCTGCTTCTGCTTGTCTCCAATGTCTTCATGACCTTTGCTTGGTATGGCCACCTGAAGTTTACATCCTCACCGCTCTATATCGTCATCGTCGCAAGCTGGGGCATTGCCTTCTTCGAATACTGGCTTGCCGTTCCCGCCAACCGCATCGGCCACTCGGTCTATTCGGCAGCGCAGCTGAAGACGATGCAGGAGGTGATCACGCTCACCATCTTCGTCATCTTCTCGGTCTTCTGGCTGAAGGAGTCGATCGGCTGGCACCATGTCGTCGGCTTCGCGCTGATCGCCGCCGGCGCGTCGTTCATCTTCAAGGGGTGAGACGGCTCCATCCGCTCGCCCGAACGGTCGATGCAGGCTAGCTAGTTCCGGCGTTTTTCGCAGAGTGCGACGCGGGTTTTCGGCTGCATCAACTAAGCAGGTCGAAGGCGCGATAGATCCAGATCAGTTGGTAGAGCAGGCCGCTGACGAGGAAGGTGGCATGAAAACTCCTGTTCGGCGTCCAGGCCGCGACGACGCACAGGATGATGTAGGTCGCATTGCGCAGCGGATATTCGAGGCCGTAGCTTTCGAAATGGGCTTTGCCCTTGAGCGCTGTATCGAGGAGGTCGACCGCAAACGCGACCGCGAGGAATCCGAAGAACCACGCCCGGCGCGACAGGAAATATTCCTCGTAGCCGGCATATTCATCCAGCGAGGTCGGAAAGAGCAGCACGCAGAGAAAGAAGTAGATGCAGGCGTAAAGAATGACGAACAGGTAGACGCTGAAATCGATCACTGCGAGCGAGTGCAGGTAGTATTCCCACCACCAGAAATGCAGCAGGAACACGAACATGAACAGCACCCAGCCAAGATGGATCCAATAGACCTTGGTCTTGCCGGGATGCTGGACGAAAAGCGCTACGCCGCTCAAGAGCCGCGCCAGGCTGAGGCTGATAATCATGCCCATGACGATGCGAATATGGGAGAAGATCGCCGGATCGGGCGCGGGCGCGTCCATCTGCCTGCCTATTCTTCCGGTACCGGCGTCGGCTTGCCGGTTGAATCGAGCGCCACCATCACGAAGATGGCGTCGGTGACCTTTTCCATGACGTGGGAGAGGTAGCGCTGTGCCCAAGCCTCCACCTTCAATGTCATCGAGGTACGCCCGACCTTGACGATATCGGTATAGATGCAAAGCGTGTCGCCGATCTTCACCGGCAGGGCGAAGGCCATTTCCTTGACCGCGGCTGTCACCACACGGCCCCTGGCACGTTCAGCGGCGCGAATGCCGCAGGAAAGGTCCATCTGCGCCATGACCCAGCCGCCGAAGATATCGCCGGCGGCATTCGCGTCGCCAGGCATGGCGAGTGTGCGCAAGGTAAGCTCGCCGTTCGGCTTCATCGCTTGGGTCATCAGCCTGTCTCCCTGTTGTCGAACAAGATCTACCGCATGGTCGGTCGGCAAGGAAACAGTACCTGCCGACGATTCCGTCTCCGGCGGGAGTGCTCGGAACGCATTCAGTGATATTCAAATCGTTAATTGAGTGCCGCAAAATATAGTCATCCGTTGTTAGGAGCTTTGCAAAGACCTGCTCCTATTCTGCAGCCTCAAAGTGGAGGCTGGGGATGAGAAAATTTCGGATTTCGACGCGTCTCTACGCGCTGGTGGGGTTTGCGCTGCTGACTATGGCGGCGGCATTGACGTTTAGCCTGGTTCAGGCGCAGGACAAGCTGGTCGCGGAACGCAAGGCCATGCTTGCGGCGATGAACGAGAACGCCGTTACGGTATTCGAGGCCTACTACAAGCAGGAGACGGCTGGAACGCTTTCGCGCGAGGAGGCGCAGAAGCGTGCGCTCGAAGCCGTTAAAGCGATGCGCTATCAGGACAGCGGCTATTTCTGGGTCAACGACATGCACCCGACCATGGTCATGCACCCGATCAAGCCCGAGCTCGACGGCACGGACCTGACCGCCAACAAGGACCCGAACGGCAAGCATCTCTTCGTCGAATTCGTCAAGACGGTGCAGGCGCAAGGCAAGGGTTTCGTCGACTACTACTGGCCAAAGCCCGGCGCCGAAGAGCCGGCGCTGAAATATTCTCATGTCGCCGGCTTCGAGCCCTGGGGTTGGGTGGTCGGCACCGGCGTCTATGCCGACGATCTCGCGACGATGTTCCGTGAGCGCGCCTGGCAGATGGCAGGCATCCTCGCTGCAGCCGCGCTGGCGATCCTGACGGCGGCGCTGGCGATCGTGCGCAGTGTCGTGCGCCCGGTCGAGAAGCTGAAAGTCTCGATGCGTGCGATCGCCGACGAGGATCTTTCCTCCGAAGTGCCGGAAACCGATCGCGGCGACGAGATCGGCGAGATGGCTAAGGTCTTGGTTGTACTTCGCGATTCGGTCAGGGAGCGGCTCGAACTGCGCTCGCGCGAGGAGGAACAGCAGGGTAGGCTGAATGCCGAACGGCACAGCAACGAGGAGCGGCAGCGTGCGACCGCCGAGGCGCAGGCGGACGCCATGGATACGATCGGCGCGGCGCTGGAGCGTCTGGCGAGCGGCGACCTGACCGCCGAGGTCGAGCAGATCGCTCCCGAATATGCCAAGCTGCGGCAGGACTTCAACACGGCCGTCGCGGCACTTCGCGACGTCATCGGCGCCATCTCGCAGTCGACCGACGTCGTCCACGGCAGCGCCGGGGATATTTCCGAGGCCGCCCATAATCTGTCCCGCCGGACGGAGCAGCAGGCGGCCGCCCTCGAAGAGACCGCGGCAGCGCTCGATCAGATCACCTCGACCGTTCGCCATGCCTCCGACCGTGCCCACGAGGCGCGCGACATGGTCAATGAGACGAAGGCGAGCGCGGCGAAATCCGGCGGCATCGTTCGCAATGCGATCGACGCCATGGGGCGGATCGAAGCGTCCTCCAGCCGGATCAGCCAGATCATCGGCGTCATCGACGAAATCGCCTTCCAGACCAACCTGCTTGCGCTCAATGCCGGCGTCGAGGCGGCGCGGGCAGGCGAGGCGGGCCGCGGCTTTGCCGTCGTCGCCCAGGAAGTGCGCGAGCTTGCCCAGCGCTCGGCCGGTGCGGCAAAGGAGATCAAGGATCTGATCGGCGCCTCGGTCAAGGAGGTCGGCGCCGGGGTCGAACTGGTGCGCTCCACCGGTGACGCTCTGATGGAGATCGAAACCCTGGTCAATCGCGTGAACGAGCAGGTGGCCTCGATCGCGACGGCCGCCCGCGAGCAGGCGACGGGTCTTCAGGAGGTCAACACAGCCGTCAACAGCATGGATCAGATGACCCAGCAGAATGCCGCGATGGTGGAGGAAACCACCGCCGCAAGCCAGACGCTCGCACAGGAGAGCCGCGAATTGAAAGCGCTGCTCGAGAAGTTCCGCCTGCAGGAAAGCAACCGCCAGGCGATCTATGACAGGGCGGCCTGACGGAGAAAAAGGCTCCTTGCAATGACTGGCCCGCGTTCAAATAACGCGGGCCTTTTTTTTATATATGTATCGCCAGTTGCATGCGAAGGCGCGCGACACGCAGCACTTGACGTAATGCCGCGGGCAAGGTGAGATGGCGCGGCTGGAGGGATTGGCCAGGCAGGCCGATCGCTGGGCCACTGCATGATTCCTTAAATCGGAAAATCATGCAGCCATTCCGGAGGACTCTGCCCGTGCCGCTTCTCAAGCTTTTCATCTCGCGACCGCCAGCTGTCATCCTCATGGCGATCGGCGTCCTCTCGGCCTGCACGGTTGTCGTCGATGAGCCGCGCCCCGGGCCCATCCGCCCCGGCCCGCCAATGTGCACGATGGAGTTCGCGCCGGTTTGCGGCGAGCGCGGCAACCGCCTGCGGACTTTCTCGAATGCCTGCCTGGCGCGGGCTGATGGCTTCCGGGTTGTGCACCGCGGTGAGTGCCGCCCCACCAGTCGCCCGCCGCTGCAGCAGGCCTGCACGCGTGAATTCGCGCCCGTCTGCGGCCAGCGCGGTGCACGGAGGCAGACCTTCCCGAATGCCTGCACGGCGCGTGCGGAAGGATTTCAGGTAATCGCGCCGGGTGAATGCCGGGCCGGCAGCGTCCGTCCGCCGCAGCAATTCTGCACGCGGGAATTCGCCCCGGTCTGCGGCGTGCGTGCCGGGCGGATGCGCACCTTTCCGAATGCCTGTGAGGCACGTGCCGACGGGTCCAGAATTGTTCACGGCGGCGAATGCCGCTGACATCGCGGCAAGGACGTTGACCCAGAATTTCGGGCCCGCGCTCGAATGGATGCGGGCCTTTTTATATCGGTTAACGGCGGTTGCCGCCGGATATGGGGTTCCGCCGGAAAGCCTTCATTTACCATGCCTGCATAAAGTCCACCCGAGATCCGATTTTTCCGCCCGCGCGCCCGCGTGACGACACAGGCGGCAGCGACGGTCTTAGGGACGGCGGCGCATCGGCAAGCTTCGGCTTTGTCGTGGATGAAGGCGGCAGTGAGTATGGCGTGTGTTTCTCTTCTCCATCGGCCCTTGACCGCGATGGTGCTGTCCGCTTCCCTGGTTGCCTGCACGACCGACGTGCTCGCGCCCTCGGCCAGAGTCGACGGCGGCGCTCGTGTCAGCGTCATAGAGCCGGTGCGGGCCGACACCCGCTCGCGGCAGGAGATGGCGGCGGCTTATCCTTCAGGCGAACCGGTTGCGGCCTCCACCGGAAGTGTCGTGACCGCCAATCCCGGCCCACGGGGGGACCGCGATCTACCGATGATCGACAGCGAGCCGCTGCCGGCTACGCAGACGGCAAGCGCCGCTCCGATGGCAATACCCCCCGAAGGGGTCAATATGGACGCCATGCTTGGGGTCCAGCCGGTCGTCGGGCTGGCCGAAGAACAGAGCAACGAGATTGCCGAGGGCAACGCCAGTCAGCCGGTGGTCGCCGGCATCGGCGATGACAACGTGCATCAACTCGGCGGATCTCCGGGGCCAGCGCCCGCATCCGACGCGAACCTCGGCTACGACCCTGACCTGCCGCCGCTGACGCCGGAGCAGATCTCTGCGGAGGAGGAGAAAAAGCCGCGTTACATCGAGCGGCAAAGGACCGTTCAGCGCACGCAGGAATCACAGCAGGTCGCCTTCCTGCCACGCGTGCGCAATCCGATGTCCGCGCCGGAGTTTACCGGCGAGATGCCTCGTCCGGAAATCGCCTGCCGCCAGCGCCTGAAAAAGCTCGGTGTTGTCTTCCGCGATATCCCGCGCATCAGCAACGGACCGTCCTGCGGCATCGACTATCCGATCGAGCTTAGCGGCCTTTCCGGCGGCATCGCTGTCAAGCCCGCCGTAAAGCTGAATTGCCAGGTGACCGAAGCCTTCGCAAAGTGGGTCAAATACGAGCTCGCTCCGTCATCGCGCTATCGCTACTGGTCCGGCGTCAAGACGATCAAGCCGCTCGGCGGCTATTCCTGCCGCACGATGAATTCGCGCCGCGGCAACCCGATGTCCGAACATGCGCACGGCAATGCCATCGATGTCGGTAAATTCGTCCTGAAGAACGGCAAGGAGATCGATGTGCGCAGGAAGGGCTTCTTCGCCTTCCGCGAACGTGGCCTGCTGAAGGCCGTCCGCACCGACAGCTGCAAGTATTTCAACACCGTGCTCGGCCCCGGGAGCGATCCGTTCCACAAGGACCACTTCCACTTCGACCTCAGAACACGCAAGTCCGGCTATCGCCACTGCGACTGAACTTACGCAATTCTGGACAGAAGTCCGCTACACGATTTTCCTGGAATTGCGAGGACGGCAGGCAAAAAAGAGGCCGGCGGGGAAAGCCGGCCAAACACCGGAGAATAGGGGGAGGCTCCGGAGTGCAAATCACGAGAAGCGAGGGCGCTCCACGCCGGGTGAAAGTGATTGAAAAGCATCACCGTTTCATGACAGTGATGGGCAAGCAGCCCTGATCCGGATTCTTCTTTGCCGGATTCCAGCAAAATCGAGTTTCTTCATGCCGCCTGTCTCGGAACTGATGATGTTTGCTCTGGCGTTGGCGGCGGCCGGCGTCGTTGCCGGCGTGCTCGCCGGCCTCTTCGGCATCGGTGGCGGGGCGATCCTCGTGCCGGTCTTTTATCAGGTGTTCGGCCTGCTCGGAATCGATGACGCGGTCAGGATGCATCTTTCCGTCGGCACGTCGCTCGCGATCATTGTTCCGACCTCGGTTCGGTCGTTCCTATCGCACTACCGGCGCGGGGTGGTCGATATCGACCTGCTGCGTAACTGGATCGTGGCGGTACCGCTCGGCGCGATCCTCGCCTCTGTGATCGCGGCCCATGTCGGCAGCGAGACGTTGCGTCTGATCTTCGCGGTAATCGCACTCGCCTTGGCCTTCCGGATGATCTTCAATCGCGCGAGCTGGCTCATCGGTACAGACCTGCCGAAGAACCCGATCAAATGGCTGGTCGGCGTCGGGATCGGCATTCTTTCCGGTCTCATGGGGATCGGTGGCGGCGTGCTTAACAACACCTTCATGACGCTGCACAACCGGCCAATTCATCAGGCCGTCGCCACCTCCGCCGGCGTTGGCGTGCTGATCTCGATTCCCGGCCTCTTCGGCTATGTCTGGGCGGGGTGGGGCGCGCCGGGCCTTCCGCCACTGTCTACCGGCTTCATCAACTGGATTGCGGTCGCGCTGATCATCCCGATAACCTTGCTTGTCGCGCCGCTCGGCGTGCGGCTTGCCCACGCCATGGGCAGGCGACAGCTCGAGGCGGGATTCGGCATCTTCATGGTGCTCATCGCCATCCGCTTCTTCTACAGCCTTCTTGGCTAGGCGGGACGCGGCTAGACACTTCTTGCTTGCTGCAGCGGCGCGCGCCGTTCAGATGTGACGACGTCTCCGTAATACAACTTCGCGCGGCATTGCAGCGTAAGAGGCATCGCACGTGTGACAAAAGCTGTGCGATAATTCCACCATGAAACGCGGGGGTCAAATCGCCTGCTTCGAACCTGCTTGTTGAAGTTAATAGTATATAATATACGTAAATATATAATGATGAGCTCGGATGGAGGCAACGATGCCTGCAGCAGCAACTGCAAGACCAGATGTCAAAGGCTTCTACGAGGCGCGCACGGGAAGCGTCCAATATGTCGTCTCGGACCCGCAGACGAAGCGCTGCGCGATCATTGATCCGGTCCTCGATTTCGACGAAAAGTCGGGTGCGACAGCGACCCTGCAGGCCGATCGCATCCTTGACTACATTGCGGAGAACGGCCTGACGGTCGAATGGATCCTCGATACTCATCCCCATGCCGATCATTTTTCGGCCGCCGCCTATCTGAAGGAAAGGACGAGCGCGTCTACCGGCATCGGATCCGAGGTGGTACGCGTCCAGAAGCTCTGGAAAGGGATCTACAACTGGCCTGAGTTTGCGACGGATGGATCGCAATGGGACCATCTCTTCGTTGACGGCGAGCACTTTTCGGTTGGCTCGATCGAGGGGAGTGTTATTTATTCGCCCGGCCATACGCTCGCTTCGGTCACCTATGTCGTCGGCGATGCCGCCTTCGTGCATGATACGATCTTCATGCCGGACAGCGGCACGGCGCGGGCGGATTTCCCCGGCGGCGACGCGCGTCAGCTCTGGCATTCGATCAGCGCGATTCTCGCCCTGCCGGATGAAACGCGGGTCTTTACCGGCCATGACTACCAGCCGAACGGCCGCGCACCGTGTTGGGAAAGCACAGTCGGCGAGCAGAAGCGTTGCAACGCGCATCTGGCAGGCGTGACCGAGGAACAGTTCGTTGAGCTGCGTCAGGCGCGCGACAAGACACTGCCGATGCCGAAGCTGATCCTTCATGCGCTGCAGGTCAACATTCGCGGCGGGCGCCTGCCGGAGCCCGAAGAAAATGGCGCGCGCTATCTGAAGTTTCCGCTTAACGCGCTCAAGGGAGCGGCGTGGAACTGAAAGGAGGCGAACATGGGAACGGTAACGAAATTTCGAAACGTCCGTCCCGACATGAGCGAGCGGGCGGGCGACGCCGCGGCGCTGCTCAAGACGCTCGCGAACCAGAATAGGCTGATGATCATCTGCACGCTTGTCGAGGGCGAGCATTCCGTCGGCAAACTGGAAGAGATGCTGGGCATACATCAGCCAACCCTGTCGCAACAACTGACAGTGTTGCGAGAGTCCGGCATCGTCGCGACGCGGCGCGATGCAAAGCAGATTTTCTACCGGCTGGCGGAGGATAAAGCCGCGCGGTTGGTGATCGCGCTCTACGAGATCTTTTGCCGCGAAGGGACGAAGCAATGACGGCCTACATCAGCGGCCTTTGCGGTGGCATGCTGATCGGGCTGCCGGCCGCGGTCCCCTTTTCCGGCATACTCGTCGGCATAAGCGTGCCCCAATTCCCCGTTTGACGGAGCGTCACCGCTAAATTTGCGCTCGGTAGCTGCAATTCCGCGCGAATTGGCCCATATAGAGCGGCATCCCGCCACTCCTGTACGTTCCCGGATCCTTTTGCATGGCGCCCATCGTTTCCGTTTCCAATCTGTCGAAGACCTATGCATCGGGCTTCAAGGCACTGAAAGGCGTCAGCCTCGATATAGAGCAAGGCGAAATCCTCGCTTTGCTCGGGCCGAACGGAGCCGGCAAGACGACGATGATTTCGATCATCTGTGGCATCGTCAACGCAAGCGGCGGCGAGGTCACTGTCGGTGGGCATGACGTCGTGCGCGATTTCCGCCAGACCCGGGCGATGATCGGCCTGGTGCCGCAAGAACTGACCACCGACGCCTTCGAGACCGTGTGGAACACAGTCTCGTTCTCACGCGGGCTGCACGGCAAGAAACCGGATCCCGAGCATATCGAGAAAGTGCTGAAAGACCTGTCACTCTGGGACAAGAAGGACAACATGCTGCGGGAGCTTTCTGGCGGCATGAAGCGGCGCGTGCTGATTGCCAAGGCGCTGTCGCACGAACCGCGTGTGCTCTTCCTGGACGAGCCGACAGCCGGCGTGGACGTCAGTTTGCGCAAAAGCATGTGGGACGTCGTGAGGGAGCTTCGCGCTTCCGGCGTGACGATCATCTTGACCACGCATTACATTGAAGAGGCAGAGGAAATCGCCGACCGGATTGCGGTAATCAACGGCGGGGAGATCCTGCTGGTGGAAGACAAGGCGGCGTTGATGACGAAACTCGGCCGCAAGCAACTGCGCGTCGAACTCGCCCAGCCGCTCGACCGCGTGCCAGATACCTTGTCGTCCTACAATCTGACGCTCGAAGGCGACGGCCACTGTCTGATCTATGACTATGATACCAGCGCGGGGCGGACCGGTATCACCGCACTGCTTGCCGAGCTTGCGGAAGCAGGAATCAGGCTCAAGGACCTATCCACGCGACAGAGTTCGCTGGAGGACATTTTCGTCGAGATCGTGGAGGCGGGGCGATGAACATCGAGGCGGTCAAGTCGATCTATTTCTTCGAGATGGCGCGGACGCGCCGCACGCTTCTGCAGAGCGTCGTGTCGCCTGTCATTTCCACGTCGCTCTACTTCATCGTCTTCGGCGCGGCGATCGGGGCACGCATTCAGGAGATCGACGGCGTTTCCTACGGTGCCTTCATCACGCCCGGGCTGATGATGCTGACGCTTCTGACCCAGTGCATCGGCAACGGTTCCTTCGGAATCTATTTTCCAAAATTCACTGGCACGATCTACGAGGTATTGTCTTCGCCGATCTCGATGCTGGAGATCGTGCTCGGCTATGTCGGCGCGGCGGCGACCAAAGGGTTGATGATCGGCACGATCATCCTCGCGACAGCCTCGCTCTTCGTCGATCTTTCGATCGCCCATCCTTTCGTGATGGTGTTCTTCTTCGTGCTGACAGCGATAACCTTCAGCCTGTTCGGTTTCATCATCGGCATCTGGGCCAAGGACTTCGAGCAGTTGAACCTGATACCGATGCTGGTCGTCCCGCCGCTCGTCTTTCTTGGCGGCAGCTTCTACTCGATCGACATGCTACCGCCCTTCTGGCGGGCGGTCAGCCATTTCAACCCGGTGCTCTATCTGATCAGCGGCTTCCGCTGGAGCTTCTTCGAGATTTCCGACGTCAACCCGGTCGCCAGCGCCGTCATCATCCTCGTCTTCCTGACTGTCTGCATGTCGGTGCTGACCTGGATTTTCCACACCGGCTATAGACTTCGGAATTAGTCCCGCAGGCGCAGTTGGTCCGTGCGCATCTGGAGGAAATCGAGGGTCGAGAGAAAGCTCATGCCAAGAAGGCTCCGGTCGAGTTTTCCTTCTGCCGCGACCATTGCCCGGATGTTCTGGCGCTCGATCGGACCGATGGCAATGTCCGACAAGGTGACCGGTGCGGCGAGCGTCCGACCATTCGCCGTCAGGACCGTTACGGTGTAGCTGAGGTTCGCCGGATCGAGGCCGATCCTTTCAGCGTCTTCATAGGTGAGTGCGATGCTGCTTGCGCCGGTATCGACCAGCATGCTGACCTCGTGGCCGTTGATCATCGCGTCCGCGGCGAAATGGCCGTCGAGCCGGCGATGCAGCACCACCTCCTGCTGGCCCTCGCTGTCGGTGATCACCATCGCGCGTCCCGGCATTAGCCCCGCCAGCAGCCGGTCGGCCACGGATTGCAGTTCGAAGCGGTAGACATAGACAGCGATCAGCGCGAGGGCGATCAGGAACCAGATGAAGATCTGGCGCAGCCCTTCGCCGAGCCGCCCGCGACCGCGGAGAATCGCGGCGCTCAGGAGGGCGGCCATGGCGCCGAGCGCGACAAGCCTCCCGAAATCCTCGTTGTTGATGCCGAAGGTTTCGCCGCTATCGTGGTTGAAGATCAGGAGCGCGAGGCCGACCGCGAGAATGGCCAGCAAAAATATCAGACGATTCATGCGCCGTTTCGTTCCCGCGCCATGCGCGACCTGCGCGTCTCCCGCCGTGGCTTGCGTTCCACCGTGTCGAGCCGCGCGGGCAGGGCCACCATGATGCTGTGCCGCTCCGCATCGGTGTAAAGCGTCCAGGCACCGATCTCTTCACGCGTGCGGCCGCAGCCGAAACAGTAGCCGGTTCTTTCGTCGATCGAACAAACGAGAATACAGGGGGATTCCACGGTCGAGGCTTACTCCGTTTTCCGCCGGAAGTGGTTCGCGGCCAGTATCCCGTGTTCACTTCGGATCTACTGCATGTTTCCTTAAATCATAGCCGATTCAAGGATAAAAACATGCAGCAATTCAAAGTACTACAGCGTCCTTTGCGCGTCTGATAAGACGCGCGGCGCTGTAGAGCAATATTGGCCTTTCAGATCGTTAGCGCAAGGGCGCCGAGAATGGCGATTTCCGTCAGTTGCTGCGTCGCACCGATCGTGTCGCCGGTATGGCCGCCGATCTTGCGCGACGCGATCTTTCCGAACGCCTTTACAGTGAGCGCGAAGGCGACAAGCGCGAGCAGCACCGCGATAACGGGAATGCCGGCCGCATAGAACAGGAGCAGCGCGATAACACCGGCGGAGCCGAGCGCGGTGGAGGTCGCTTTCGGATCGGGTGTACCTGCCGATGCGGCTACCCCGTCGGAGCGGGCAAGCGGGAGGCGAGACCAATGCCAGACCATCGCCGCGCGGGTGAGCGCCGCCACGCCGAGGAGCATGAGCCCTGCACCGAGCGGCGTGACGAGTGGCAGGAAGGACGCTAGCGCGGAGACACGCAAGCCGACGGACAGGATGAGAGCCAAGGCACCGTAGGTTCCGACACGGCTGTCCTTCATGATCGCGAGCGCGCTTTCCCGGTCGCGTCCGCCGCCGAATCCGTCGGCGGTATCGCCGAGGCCGTCCTCGTGCAGGGCTCCGGTGGCGAGGACCTGCACGGCGATGACGAGGAAGGCGGTGAAGAGCGAGCCCATGTGAAGCGCAATCAGGAGTGCCGCGACGGCTGCTGCGGGTAGGGCGATTAGCACACCGGCAAGCGGAAAGGCGCGCACGGCACGATTGAGGCGGCCGTCATGGCTCGCGAAATGGCGTTGCGGCACGGGAATGCGACTGAGGAAGGCGACCGCGCGCGCTACGTCGTCCCAGAGATCTCTCAAATATGCCATTCCCCCTCCCGCAGCCCGTCTACAGCGCCGCGCGTCTTACGCGCAAAGGACGCCGTAGTGCTTTCAATCGCGGCATGTTCTTATCCTCAAACCGACTACGATTTAAGGAAACATGCAGCGGGCCGAATCGTCGTGCTCCGTCCGATCATGCTCCGGCGACAGCATTTGGCGCAAATGCCGTTGCCGGAAGCTGCCCCACCCTCTATGACGTGCGCCAATCGATGCTTTTAGATCCAAGGATTCTCCATGAGTGCCAGCGGCCTTCCGTTCGATGATTTCCGCGAATTGTTGCGCAACCTTCCGGGACCGGATTCGGCGGCGCTCGTGGCGGCGCGTGAACGGGATGCGCAATTGACGAAGCCGCCGGGCGCGCTTGGACGCCTTGAGGAAATCGCCTTCTGGCTTGCCGCCTGGACCGGTCGCCCGCCTGCCGTCACCCGGCCTCTGGTCGCGGTCTTTGCCGGCAACCACGGCGTGACACGCCAGGGCGTAACGCCCTATCCGCCTTCGGTAACACAGCAGATGGTGGAGAATTTCGCTGCCGGCGGCGCGGCGATCAACCAGATCTGCGTCAGCCATGATCTCGGCCTCAAAGTGTTCGACCTTGCACTCGACTATCCGACCGGGGACATTACCGAAGAGGCTGCGCTTTCCGAGCGCGATTGCGCGGCGACGATGGCCTTCGGCATGGAAGCTGTCGCAGGCGGAACGGATCTCCTCTGCATCGGCGAGATGGGGATCGGCAACACGACGATTGCGGCCGCGATCAACCTCGGTCTCTACGGCGGCACGGCGGAAGAATGGGTCGGGCCGGGAACGGGCTCGGAAGGTGAGGTGCTGAAGCGCAAGATCGCCGCGGTCGAGAAGGCCGTGGCGCTCCATCGCGACCACCTCTCCGATCCGCTCGAGCTGATGCGCCGGCTCGGCGGCCGCGAGATCGCGGCGATGGCTGGCGCGATCCTGGCCGCGCGCATGCAGAAGGTTCCGGTGATTATCGACGGTTACGTCGCGACCGCCGCGGCGGCGATCCTCAAGGCCGCGAACCCGTCGGCGCTCGACCACTGCCTGATTGGCCATGTTTCCGGAGAGCCGGGACATATGCGCGCGATCGAGAAGCTCGGCAAGACGCCGCTTCTGGCGCTTGGCATGCGGCTCGGCGAAGGCACAGGTGCCGCGCTCGCCGCGGGCATAGTCAAGGCCGCCGCCGCCTGCCATAGCGGTATGGCGACCTTCGCCCAGGCCGGTGTCAGCAACAAAGAGTAATCTCACGCGTTAGTGGCATCGAGTCTGCCGCAATTCGCGCCTGACTTACGGATGCGTGCGGTAGCCTTGCGTGCACGCCGAGCACGTGCCACCGTTGCTGTCGATAGGCTGTCGGACCTCGAAAGCTCGATAGCAGAGGGCTTGATAGGAACAACCGGCTCTCCTATCCAGAGGCGCGCGACGAGCGATGATTGCAGGTCTTTAAAAGCCGGCCGCCTTGTATTCGCCTCAATCGCGATATCGTAGCTTCCGCAGTTTTGAGCCCGTCGAGATAAAATGGACGCCAACAACACCACCCCGCGCAACGGCCGCTCCGGAGCTGTCGACAAGCACACCGGCATCCGGCACCTCTTTGCCGCGGCGAGCTATTCGCTCGGCGGGGCGAAGCGGTTAATCGGGGAGGCGGCGTTCAGGCACGAGCTCATCGCCTTTGCCATCGCCATGGTGGCCTTCTTCATCGCCGGCGCGACGCTGTTTCAATATGTCGCGATGACGATCCTGTTCCTGCTGATGATGGCTTTCGAGGCGATCAACACGGCGATCGAGGAGATCGTCGATCGCGTCTCCCCGGAAATCTCGGAAATGGGCAGGAACGCGAAGGATCTCGGGTCCTTTGCCTGCCTCTGCCTCATCCTTGCCAATGCGGCCTATGCCTTTTACGTGGTGTTCCTAGCGCGTTTCCTGAGCTGAATGCGCGCTGATTACGCGAAGCTCTTGCGGCGCGGTTCCAGCGCACGGACATCCTCGACCGGCGGGAGGCTCTCGAGCACGCGGCGGGGCGGCAGGATGGCAATGGCTTCGGTGCCTTCGCGAAGCTTGGAGCGCAGGATAAACTGGCCATTATGTTTGGCGAGGATCGCCTGGACGATCGGCAGGCCGAGCCCGGTACCCTGTTCGGCGCTCTTGATCGCGATCGAGCCCTGACCAAAGGCGGAAAGCACGATCGGGATTTCCTCCTCGGGAATGCCCGGTCCATTGTCCTTGATCGACAGATATTGTCCGCCACCCGCGGTCCAGCCCACCTTGACGGTGATCTCGCCGCCCGAGGGCGTGAACTTGACTGCATTCGAAAGCAGATTGAGCGTTACCTGGCGTATTGCCTTCTCGTCGATCCAGACGGCAGGCATGTCCTGTTCGAACTGCTCACCAATCGTGATGTTTTTCGAGCGGGCGCGAAGCTGCACCATGCCGATGCAATCCTCGGCGATCTCGACGAGATTGACTGCTTCCTCGTTGAGATCGTACTTGCCCGCCTCGATACGCGAGAGGTCGAGGATCTCGTTGATGAGGTTGAGCAGGTGCTCGCCGGAGCGGTGGATGTCGGACGTATATTCCTTATAGGTCGGGTTGCTGAGCGGCCCGAGCACTTCGGTCGACATGACCTCGGAAAAGCCGAGAATGGCATTGAGCGGCGTGCGCAACTCATGCGACATCGAGGCGAGAAAGCGGGATTTCGCGAGATTGGCTTCCTCGGCGCGGCGACGGGCCTCGTCGGACATGGATTTCGCCACTTCGAGCTCTGCTATGAGGTCGTCTTTTTCGGATTGGACGGAAAGGATATGAACGTTGGCGCGATTCATCCGTCCGGTCATGAAGACGAGGAAGACGAGTGACAGCGAGAGGATTCCGGTGAGGCCGATGTGGACAGGATCGCCTCTGGTCGCCGACGAGAAGGCGAGCGCGGCAACGACCGGCAGAAACGTGTAGAGCAGGGCGTTGCGCAACAGGAAGGTGCCCATGGCGGTTGCGGCGAGTGCAACCAGCAGCACAGTGCCTTCGAAAAAGCCAAAGCGGATATCGCCGCAGGCGGCGCAGTCCTGCGTGGCGAAGATGGCCCAGCAGAGCCCCATCAACGCCTGGCCGACGAGAAAGCGACGGCGCCAGACGGCGACTTTGTCAGCGCCGATGTCTTCGCGCTTCGCCTTGCGGGCGAGGAATATGATCACGGCATGGGCGGAGAGCGTTGCCAACGCCCAGGCAAGAATGTCCGGTTCGCCGGAAAGGTAGACGCCCGTGGCCGCAATGAGTGCGATGAGGAAGGGCAGGGCAATCGCCCCATGTAGGACAGAATCGATATGCAGGAGAAGCATTTCCCGCTCGAAACCGGTCGGGGCGGACGAGCCGGTCTGCAGCCGCTCGCGTGTCGCCCGCACGGTCTTCGAAACGGCCTTGTTTCGATGACTGCGCGACTTGTCGACGATGATCTTATCTGTCGATGTGCTGGCGACGATGCTCATGCTCTTGATCAAGGGCTTGTGTCCAGCTTGCAGTCTAGGACGCAATCCTTAAGAAGTTGCTGCCCGGCAAGGATTCGAAAACCATTGTGGCGCGATAGCGTTTTTTTGAGAGGTAGGATGAGGCTGGCAGTGTCGAATCGTGAGGTGCGTGATTGAGGCCGGGAAAGCGGAACTTCCGGATCGTCAATGGCGCAGGACCGAGGTCTCCTGCGCCGAGGCGGCGGTTCGGATTTGGCCGTTCGCCGGCCGTTGCGCCGCGGAGAGGCCCCGAGGGGCGCGGCGGAATGATCGGCGGCTGGGTTTTCCTTATCCTGCTCAGCATCGGCGCCTATATCGCCGCGAAGCTGCCGCCGCCGGAAAGGACGGTGACCGGCGAACTGCAGGGCGCAGCCACTGCAAGCGATGGCGACAGCCTGAGGCTCAACGGGCGGCGCATCCGGCTCGAAGGCATCGACGCGCCCGAAATCGGCCAAACCTGCCGGCGCGGCGAAACGACTTGGGATTGCGGTGGCGAAGCGCGCGAGCGCCTGACGACACTAATCAGAGGGCACGCTACCGCATGCCGCCTGCATGGCCACGACCGCTATGGCCGCGACCTCGGCGTCTGCGAGGCTGGTCAGCGCGATCTCGGCCGCGAGATGGTCATCTCCGGCTATGCGGTCAGTTATGGCCGCTACCAGAGCGAGGAAGATGCGGCGCGCGAGGAACGCGTCGGCATCTGGAGCGGTGATTTCGTTCGGCCGCAAGCATGGCGCCGGTCGAATGGTGGCGCGGAGGAAATGCCGCATGAAATGGACAATTGGTCAGGGCTCATTCTTCAATGGCTGGAGGACCAGATCCGGGTGATGTTCAGGAGGTTCCTAGATGGCGGATAGCAGCGCGCATCATCTGGACGTATTGCGGGCAGCCATTGCCGCATGCCGCATCTGTCGCGACAGTCCAGTGCGCGGTGAGGAACATCGGCTGCCGCACGAGCCGCGGCCCGTGGCGGTCATTTCGGATTCGGCGCGCATATTGATCGCGGGCCAGGCGCCAGGACTGCGCGTGCATGAGAGCGGACTGCCCTTCAACGACGCATCGGGCGATCGGCTGCGCCAATGGCTTGCCGTCGACCGTCCAACATTCTACGACCCGAGTAAATTTGCGATCGTCCCCATGGGGTTCTGCTTCCCAGGCTACGACCGCCACGGCAGCGACCTCCCGCCGCGGCGGGAGTGCGCGCCGCATTGGCGGCAACGGGTGATGGATGCCATGCCCCAGATCGAGCTCGTGCTCGCCATCGGCCACTACGCGCAGCGTTGGCATCTCGGGCCGGATTGTCCAGCGTCGATGACCGAGACCGTCAAAAACTGGCAACGATACGTCATGCGCAACGCCGGCCCGGCCGTCTTGCCGCTACCCCACCCAAGCTGGCGCAACACCGCCTGGCTACGGAAAAATCCCTGGTTCGAAACGGACCTGCTGCCGTTTCTGCGTGGCCGGGTCGCTCGGTTGATTTCGTGAAACAATTTTCTTTATCTTCATGAAATTCCCGCTATGAAGGGAAAAATATTCGAGAGGACTTTTGATGGATCGCCTAGACCGCAAGATCCTGCGGCTTCTGCAGGAAGACTCGACTTTGGCCGTCGCCGACCTCGCCAAGAAGGTCGGTCTTTCGACCACGCCTTGCTGGCGGCGTATCCAGAAAATGGAAGAGGATGGTGTGATCCGCCGCCGGGTCGCTCTGCTCGATCCGGTGAAGATCAATACCAAGGTGACGGTGTTCGTTTCGATCCGCACCAACTCGCACTCGATGGAGTGGCTGCGCCGCTTCTCCGAAGTGGTCGCCGACTTTCCGGAAGTGGTCGAATTCTACCGCATGAGCGGTGACGTGGATTACCTGCTTCGGGTCGTCGTGCCCGACATCGGTGCCTATGACGCCTTCTACAAGCGGTTGATCGCCAAGATCGAGATCCGCGACGTGTCCTCTGCCTTTGCCATGGAGCAGATCAAGTACACGACCGAATTGCCGCTCGATTACATGGTGATCGACCAGGCGAAGTCGAGCGAGGAATAGCCCTGCGTCAGGCTTGGATGCCAAGCCGGATACGCACGGGATCGCTTTGAAGCTCGCGCAACGCATCCTTTCCGATCCACCTTGCCGAACGACGGTCGCTGTCGGCGAGCTTTTGCGCCAGTGCGAGCGCAGGTCCGTAGCAAGCGGCGCTGCGTTTGCCGATCTGGCGCAGCGCCCAATTGACCGCCTTCTTCACGAAATTGCGTTCATCGGCGGCATGCGCTTCGATAAGCGGCAGCCAGGCAACGAGGAGCGAATCCGGCTCCTTCTTCAGGTGGACAGCCGCGGTCGCGATCATCGCGAAGGCGATGCGGCGGACGAACTCCCGTTCATCGGCGGCAAATTCCGGAATGAGCGTCCGCTCGAAACGAGCGGCGACAAAGAGGTCGGCGACCGTATCGGCGAGCTCCCAGGAATTGCAGTCGCCGGCCCATTCCCGCGCCTCGTCCAATGTGAGCTCGCTCGGGGAGGCGCTGAAGGCCGCGAGCAAGCGGGCTTCGCGGATGTTTGATTGCCAAAGCGCCATCGCCCGGGCGTGGTCGACTTTCACTTGCCGGGCAATGCGACGCAGCTCGACGTTGGAGAGGCCAAGCGCGGTTTGCGTGACAATGCCGAACCGCGCCATGCCAGCCACGTTTTCCTTCCAGCCGAGCGCCCGCATGTGTTCGATGACTTCGCCGACTGTGGACGCGGGCGAAAGCGTCATTTTTCGAGACGGGCAAGCAGCGACGAAGTATCCCAGCGATTGCCGCCGAGCGCCTGGATATCGGCATAGAACTGATCGACCAGAGCGGTGACCGGGAGCTTGGCGCCGTTGCGGCGGGCCTCGGCCAGCACGATATCGAGATCCTTGCGCATCCAGTCGACGGCAAAGCCGAAATCGTATTTGCCGGCATTCATCGTCTTGTGGCGGTTCTCCATCTGCCAGGATCCGGCGGCACCCTTTGATATGACATCGATCACCTTCTCGATGTCCAGCCCCGCCTTCTTGCCGAAATGAATGCCTTCGGCGAGCCCCTGCACGAGGCCGGCGATGCAGATCTGGTTGATCATCTTGGTAAGCTGGCCGGCGCCTGCGGGGCCCATCAGACCAACCATGCGGGCATAGGCGTCGATCACCGGCCTGGCTCTGTCGAAGACATCCTGGTCGCCGCCGCACATCACAGTCAGCACACCATTCTCTGCGCCAGCCTGCCCGCCGGAAACCGGCGCGTCGATGAAATGCGCGTTCTTCGCGCGGGCGGCGCCGTAGAGTTCGCGGGCGACCTCGGCCGAGGCCGTGGTGTTGTCGATGAACACAGCGCCCGGCTTGAGAGCTTCAAAGGCGCCATCCTTGCCGGTGGTCACGGAGCGAAGGTCATCGTCATTGCCGACACAGGCGAAGACGAGATCCTGGCCGTCCGCTGCCTCTGCTGGGGTCGCAGCCGCGCGGCCACCGAACTCGGCCGCCCACTTCTGCGCCTTCTCTGCGGTGCGGTTATAGACGGTCAGTTCGTGTCCGCCGCGAACCTTGAGGTGACCGGCCATGGGGTAACCCATGACGCCGAGACCGATGAATGCGACTTTAGCCATTCCTGCAGACTCCCATGCTCCCATTTGCATTGGGGCAGGTGTATCCGATGGCCGGCGTGCGGAAAAGGGGCCGGGGCGCATTCCTGGCACATCAGGAGCTTCGCGATCGTTTCCCTCAGAGCTTGAAGCGGGCGACCACCAACTGCCCGGCGATCGGCTCGCCTTCCTCCATGCGTACGGTGATATCGCCGATCTCGATGATTTCGAAACCGGTCGCCGTCAGGCGATCGCGCAGGTAGGCTTCCGAATGGGCAAAACGCTGATGCGGGCCGACCATGTAATCGCGGCCGGCAAAGGTTTCCGCCGGAAGAGTTTCGCTGGAGAAGATCAGCAGGCCTCCCGGAACGAGATTGTCGACCGCACCAAAGAACAGCGCTTCGAGAGCGCCCATATAGGGCAGCACGTCGGTCGCGACGATCAGGTCGAAGGGGGCCTCGTCGTTGTCGTCCAGGAAATCGACCGCTTCGGCGACATAGAGCGTCTCGTAGACATCCTTTTCGTGCGCGATCTCGACCATGTTTTCGGAGAGGTCGATGCCGGTTATATCGTCCGCCATGTCGCGCAGCGCGCCGCCTGTCAGACCCGTGCCGCAGCCGAGATCAAGAACACGCTGGAAGGGGCCGAGTCCCAACGCCTGCAGGCGCTGGCGAACCAGCAGCGGGACGCAATAGTCGAGCTGGTCGACGAGGACGTTCTCGAAAACATCGGCATGCTGGTCGAAGAGCGTCGCGACATAGGCGTCGGGCGCCTTCAACGGCGTTTCGCCGCGTCCCATCGAGGCGAGGCGAACGGCGGCGCCGCCGTGATCCTCCGGGTCGAGCGTCAGGACTTCCGCGTAAGCCGTCGCGGCTGCGTCGAGATTGCCGGATTTTTCAAACGAAAGCGCGCGGTTGTACGCCTCCGCCAAGGCTTCTTCGTCGATCTTCTTGTTCTGCTGCGTCATGGGCGCTTCTTACGACCGTCCGCAGACTTTGGCAATCCGCCGTTCGGGAGGGGCGATTCATTCGTAGCTTTTGCGAAACAAAAAACGAACATTTAGCGTTCGGTAAAAATATGACGATGCGCGGGCCTCGCGGGATTTATCCGGGGCCGGAATGGAGTCATCATCCATTCAATAAGGAAGACCGGGAGGGAACGCCGATGCCTGCTGAACTCAGCCCGCTGACATTGGAAACGGAGTTGCGGGAAACGGAATCGCCGGAGCGGCAGGGGCCGCCGCTGCCGCAGACGACGCAAGAGACGATCAACACGATCGTCCATTATTATCGCGGCGAGCTGGGCCGAATGGCGGGATGGCGGGACCGCATCGACCGCACGTCGAACTGGGCGATCACCGTTGTTGCGGCGATGCTCTCCGTATCGCTCTCGACGCCGTCCTCGCATCATGGCGTTTTGCTGTTCGCGATGCTTCTGATCACCTTGCTGCTGCTGATCGAGGCAAGACGTTATCGCTTCTTCGATGTCTACCGCGCTCGCGTGCGCCAACTCGAGCGCGGATATTTCGCTCAGATTCTTTCGCCGGAGGGACAGCCAAGCCTCAAGTGGTCCGCATCGATCGCAATGAGCCTGCGGAAGCCGGCCTTCCTGATGAGCTACCGCGAGGCGGTCTGTCGGAGACTTCAGCGCAACTACTGCTGGATGTATCTGATCCTGCTTTTGGCCTGGGCACTGAAAATCTCGTCACCGAAGATTTCCGCCAATGGCGAACCTTTCGGCCACGTCCGTTCCTGGACCGACTTCACTGAAAGGGCCGAGCTTGGGCCCGTACCGGGGTGGGCGGTGATGATCGGCGTCGCGCTCTTCTACGTTCTTGTCCTCTACGCGTCGCTGCACAAGGAAGAGCATGAGGGCGAGCTCGCCCACGGCGAGGTGCACGTCTAACGGCGGTGCATTGGCGGCTTCAATGAAGAATGAACTCTCCCTTGAGCGACCGCCATTCGCTGGCCGATATCAGCTTGCGATGCACATAACGAACCGAATGCAGCGGGCCGTCCAATTCCTCCTGCCAGAACTTGAGGAAGTGGCGCATCTCCGGAAAATCCGGCGCGATGTCGTAGTGTTGCCAGATATAGGTCTGGAGGAAAGTCGGATGGTCGGGCATCCGGTAGAGAATTTGGGCCGTCGTCAGGCCGTAACCCTTGAGCTGCAGTTCCATCTCACTCGTCATCAGGACCTCACTTCTCGCAAAGGTTGGTCTCTATGATGAAACGCTCGATCTATTAATCAAGTCCTAATATTTGTGCGGAAATGAGATTTCCTCACAATAACAAAGGCTTGTCAGCACTCGTTGATCAGTGCTGCCAAAGCCTTCGATTGCTGGACGATCTGTGCCGGTTGTCCGGAGTACGAAAGGCGAGCGGGGACGGCTTCCCGCGGTCGCTCCGCTATCGCTTCAGATGCCGCGTCAGCCGCGCCTCCAGCAAGGCCCAGACGTTGCGCAGCAATTCGACCATCATCAGGTAGAGAATCGCGGCCCAGACATACATCTGGTAGTCGAAGGTGCGGGAGAAGGCGCGGCGCGTCTCGCCCATCAGGTCGAAGACGGTCACGATCGCCACAATCGCCGAGCCCTTGATCATCAGGATGATCTCGTTGCCATAGGGGCGGAGCGCGACGATCATCGCCTGAGGCAGGATGATCTTGAAGAAAGCGACGCGCTGTGACAGCCCGAGTGCCGCGGCGCCTTCGTGTTGGCCGCGCGGCACGCTCTGGATGGCGCCGCGCAGGATTTCGGCCTGGTAGGCGGCGGTATTCAGCGTGAAGGTGAAAAGCGCGCAGTTCCAGGCGTCCCGGAAAAACCACCAGAGCCCCATCGCTTCGAGCTGCGGGCGGAAGCTGCCGAGGCCGTAATAGACGAGAAAGAGCTGGGTGATCAGCGGCGTGCCGCGGAAGAAATAGACATAGGCATAGGAAAGCCAAGACCAGATCCTGTTCTTCGACATGCGCCCAATCGCTACAGGCAGCGAGAGAATGGCGCCCATGACGATCGACGAGATCACAAGCAGGAGCGTAACGCCGAGACCGGACACGAAACTCGGCCCGTATCTCGAGAATTTTTCGGGGTCCCAGCCGTTGACGACGGTGAGGAAGATGCCGACGGCGAGTGCGAGCCAGACGCCGAGCGTGACGCTGCCGATGAAGCGCGACAGCGTGTAGGGCCGCGGCGGGGCCGGTGGCGGTGCCTGGGGCGGAATCATAGTCTCTGCGATGCTCATCGGGTCATCTCCGCGCGTTTGGTCCAGCGCTCGAGCGCCGAGAAGACAACGGATGAAATCATCGCCAGGATCAGGAAGAGAATGCAGGCCACGCTGAAGAACTCGAACGCATGCTTGGTGACACGAGCGGCGACGCCCGTCTGGCGGAGGATGTCGGGCAGGCCGACGACCGAGACGAGGGCGGTATCCTTGAGGAGTGCCATCCAGAGATTGCCGAGGCCTGGAAGCGCGATGCGCACGAGCTGCGGGAGGATGATCAGCCGCATCGTTTTGCCGCGATGGAAGCCGAGCGCGTCGCCGGCCTCATACTGTCCGTGCGGGATCGCCTTGAAGGCCGAGAGCAGCACTTCCGAGCAATAGGCGGAGAATACGAACCCGAGCGCAATCATGCCTGCAACGAAAGCGTTGATCTCCACCGGCCCCTCGTAGCCGATGGTGGCGAGGAACTGCTGCACCAGGATCTGCAGGCCGTAGTAAACGATGAAGAGCGTCAAGAGCTCGGGCAGGCCGCGAAAGATCGTCGTATAGATATTGGCCGCAAGGCGCAGCTGCCTTTCGTTCGATTGCTTGGCGAGCGCGATGAAGAATCCGGTCACCAGCCCCACGGGCAGGGTGGCAACCGCGAGGCTAGCCGTCACCAGGAATCCATAGGCGATCTCATCGCCCCACCCGGCGTCGCCACACGCCAGAAGCGTGCCTGAACCGAACCAACGAAACACTCCGACCGGACCGCAGAGCGGATCGATGATCGACCCGATCCAGGCGAAAACGGAGAAAAGGGCGGCGAACAGTCCGCTCATGCCAATAAATTCCCCTTGCAGCGTTCTTTTTCGCGCAATTGCGCTTATTTTCGAGGGTTCTTGTCAAACAAAAACGGCGGAAGGGCAAGCCATCCGCCGTTGCATTTTTTTCATCAACCGAGATTTCCCCGGCATGATCGGCGCGAAAACCGCGCCTATTGCATGTTTCCTTAAGTCGGAACCGTCTTAAGGGTAAAACATGCAGCCATTCAAAGGGCTACCGCGACCTTTTGTGCGTCTGAAAAGACGCACGGCGCTGTAGTGGCGTCGCTTAGCTGCCGTAGACGTCGAACGGGAAGTACTTTTCGTTGATTTCCTTGTACTTGCCGTTTGCGCGGATGGCGTCGATTGCCTTGTTGAGCTTTTCGCGCAGCGCGTCGTCGCCCTTGCGAACGGCGATGCCGGCGCCTTCACCGTTGATGACCGGGTCGATCGGCAGGGTGCCGAGCAGCTTGCAGCAAGCGCCGTCCTCGGTCTTCAGCCATTCCGAAAGCACTACGACGTCATCGATGGCTGCGTCAATGCGGCCGTTGGCGAGGTCGAGCTTGTATTCATCCGCGGTCGGATAGAGCTTCAGTTCAGCGCCCTTCATATGCGCTTCGGCATAGTTGGAATGCGTTGTGGAGCTCTGCGCGCCAAGCATCTTGCCGTCGAGCGCCGCTTCGGTCGCCTCGGTAATCGGCGAGTCCTTTGGAACGACGATCGCCGGCGGCGTGTTGTAGTACTTGTTGGTGAAGTCGACCTTCTGCTTACGCTCCTCGGTGATCGACATGGAAGCGATGAACGCGTCGAACTTCTTGGCGATCAGTGCCGGAATGGCGCCGTCCCACTCCTGCGTCACAAAGGTGCACTCTGCCTTCATCTGTTCGCAAAGCGCCTTCGCGATGTCGACATCGAAGCCCGTCAGCGTGCCATCGGCCTCGAGATTGTTGAAGGGCGGGTAGGCGCCTTCGGTGCCGAAGACGATCTTTTCGCCGTCTGCCATGGCCGTGCTTGCCATGAGCGCGAAAAGGGCAGCCGATGCGGCGGCTGCCAGCCGTCTGGAAATACGCATGATCATCCTCTCTGTTGGCTGACATCCGGTTTTTTCTTGTTCGCGGATGCCAAATAGGGCCGGGGCGTACGCCACGGTTGGCGGGATATTCGTACTTCTCTTGTAAAAATCAACTGGAAAGCGCGATCGCCCAACGTGAAAGCGGGCTCACGCGCCTCTCGTCCTCTTCATGGCGCGACGGAAAGATGAACGGCCTGTTCACGTAAGGTTAATGTCGCCTCCGATAGCCCTTGAAGCGGAACCGATCCGCGACTGCAGCGTTGCGATTACGGATGTGACCGAACCCAAAGTCGCAATCGCGGATCATGGCCCTGTAGGAGCAGGCTTGCAGGCGTGACCGTTCGATCGGACAGGATGCGCAGCGAGCCAGGCCTCCCGACAAGAGGAAGGAAGACAATGTCGATTCGATCCAGACTTTTCGCAACGGTGGCCTTGCCGGTATTCGCGGCAACTTTTGCCGTCCAGCCCGCGCTTGCCGAGAGCCTGACGGCGCCGTTCGAAGTTGCTCAGGAAGGCGCGGAGCAGCCGTCGCCCGAGGAATTGCTGCTGCTGAAGAAGCGCAGAAAGCAAGCCGCCGAACAGGGGCAGGCCGAAGAACAGCAACCGCAAGCCGAAGAGGAGCAAGCTCCGAGACGCAAGAAGCGCCAGCAGCAGGCTGAAGAGCAGCAGCCCGCCGCCGAGGAGAGCGCGCCACGACAGGCCGAGGAACAGCCGGCTCCAAGGCGCAAGAAGCGTCAGCAGCAAGCTGAAGAACAGCAGCCCGCCGCCGAGGAGGCCGCTCCGCGGCAGGCCGAGGAGCAACCGACGCCGAAGCGTAAGAAGCGCCAGCAGCAGGTTGAAGAACAGCAGCCCGCCGCTGAGGAGGCCGCTCCGAAGCAGGCTGAAGAACAGCCGGCTCCGAAGCGCAAGAAGCGCCAGCAGCAGGCTGAAGAGCAGCAACCCGCCGCTGAGGAGGCCGCTCCGAAGCAGGCCGAGGAGCAGCAGACTCCGCGCAAGAAGCGCCAGCAACAGGCTGAGGAACAACAGCCCGCCGCCGAGGAGGGCGCTCCGAAGCAGGCCGAGGAGCAGCAGGCTCCGCGCAAGAAGCGCCAGCAGCAGGCTGAGGAACAGCAACCCGCCGCCGAGGAGGGCGCTCCGAAGCAGGCCGAGGAGCAGCAGGCTC
>NZ_WITC01000085.1 GCF_009601505.1 Sinorhizobium terangae | reverse complement strand
TAGAGATGCGACATATGAGCCAGTTAGAGATGCGACAGTCGTCGCCTCTTGGGATGCTGGTCAAACGTCAACGTTTGGAAGGAAGACTGGCGAGGTGAAGCGTGGTTGAGACCATGAGCGTTCGGAGTCGTCATGTCTTGTTTGATCACCATGTCGCAGAAGGAATTGCATCGTCTTGAACTGATCCAGCGGATTCGCGGGCGCAGCCTGACCGTCGTCGAGGCGGCCGCGTTGCTTCGTCTTAGCCGCAGTCAGGTCCACCGGCTGTTGCAGGCCTATGACCAGGCCGGCGCCGACGGTCTCGTCTCGAAGAAGCGCGGCCGTCCGAGCAACCGGCGTTACAGCGAGGACTTCCGCAACCTGGTGCTCGACCTGGTGCGTGAGCATTACCTGGATTTTGGACCGACGTTGGCCGCCGAGAAGCTGCTCGAACGCCACCGGATTGCCGTCAGCAAGGAGACGCTGCGTCAGTGGATGATGGAAGCCGGCATCTGGGTGTCGCGACGCGAGCGCAAGAAGCGGGTTTTCCAGCCGCGCGGCCGGCGCGATTGTTTCGGCGAACTCGTTCAGATCGACGGCTCGCTTCATTGGTGGTTCGAGAACCGCGGACCCAAATGCGCCCTGCTCGTCTATATCGACGATGCCACCGGCAAGCTCTTGCATCTGCGCTTCGCCGGATCGGAGAACACCTTCGACTATCTGCACGCGACGAAGGCCTATCTGCAGCAATGGGGCAAGCCGATCGCCTTCTACAGCGACAAGCATGGCATCTTCCGCACCACCCATGCTTCCAAGAAGGACAGAACCAGTGGCCTGACGCAGTTCGGCCGGGCCCTTTATGAGCTCAACATCGACATCATCTGCGCCAATACCCCGCAGGCCAAGGGGCGCGTCGAGCGCGCCAACCAGACGCTGCAGGATCGGCTGGTCAAGGAACTGCGGCTGCGCGGCATCGACTCGATCGCGGCGGCCAATGCCTATGCGCCGGAGTTCATGGCCGACTTCAATCGCCGCTTTGGCAAGGCGCCGCGCAATCCGAAGGACATGCATCGGCCGTTTGCCGCGCATGAGAACCTCGATGGCGCCATGTGCCGCAAGGAGGTCCGCAAGCTGTCGCAGTCGCTGACGCTGCGCTATGACAAGGTGATGTTCATCCTCGATCCGACCGACCTCGCCACGGCGCTCGCCGGCAAGAAGCTCATTGTCTGCGACTATCCCGACGGCCGCCTCGAGATCACCCATGAGGGGACGTCCCTGCCCTACAGAGCCTTCGACACCTTACGGTCGGTGCACCGCTCCGAGGTGGTCGAGAACAAGCGCCTTGATGACATGCTGGCCGTGGTCGCCGAGATGCAGGCCGGACGAGAGCAACAGCGCAGCAAGGGCGGGCCGCGCCGCACCGGCCAGACGGACCACATGTTCGGCATACGCGACGGCAGCCAAAGCAATGGCTACCAAAAGCGCGGCACCAAGCCTGGCCGGAGGACGGATTTTACCAAGGATCCGGTGGTCATCGCCAAGCGCCAGCAAGCCCTTGCGCAGCTGAAGGCGGCGGAGTGATCGGGGTGTCAAAGCTAAAGTTTATCTTGCCGCTGGAGCCATCCGCCGCCGACCGGGCTGCGCAACCCTGACCAGCTCCACCCGGCCGGCGGCTATCGTCTGCGTACTTTGTAAATATAGCAACTTGCAAACGAAGTAATAAGGAGTAGGATGACGTCGCGTTTCTAATTTGACTACTTTGTCTCATCTTTAAATAGCTGTGACATTGATGTAGGAGGAGTACATTCTATTTCCAAGTGCGACATGCCAATGAAAACAATGGCTTGCCCTTGGAGACTTTTAGATGTCGCAGTGCTATTTGCAGTTCACCCTTCTCGATCGCCGACGACTTCATCAGCTGATGGAGCGCACTGCCGCGACGTCTTAGCTCGATCCCACAATTTACGTGGAAGGCTGATCGGCTCTGTTTGATCTGCGCCGCGCAACCCACCCGATATTCGTTCGCCATGACGACATCACGAAGTTATGATGCCTGCGGACTTACATTAGATTTATTACACACTGCATTGAAATAACACGAACATTTGTATATTAGAGACAAGTAATGTTGTAATCTGGTGGATACGGGACACTTACCGACGCCGGCATCAAGCCTATCCTTGTTGGGTAACGGATGGAGGCCAGTCATGGTCAGGATCGTTTGTGTTGCACTGTGGCTGGCGCTTTCGATTGGAGCGGGCTCAGCCCTCGCCGATGAACCTGTCGATACGGCACAATCCATTATCCGCGCTCAGATCAAGGCTTTCCTGGAAGACGATGCGGAGACGGCCTATTCCTTCGCCTCGCCGGCTATCAGGACAAAATTTCCGGACAAGATCACCTTTTTCGACATGGTCAAGCGCAGCTATCAGCACCTCTACCGCCCGGGCAACTTCGCCTTCGGTCGCTCGAAAGTGGTCGGCGAGGAGGTGTTCCAGGAGGTCCTGATTTCGGGATCGGACGGCAAGGACTGGACGGCGATCTATGACCTCGTTCATCAGCCGGATGGCAGCTACAAGATCAATGGCGTGATGATGCTGCAGACCGCGTCCGGCCCTCAACTCTGACAGGCTGAAAGGAGGTCAGACGGGCGGCAAGTCACCGCGTTTCCAGCTTTCCTGGGTCTCCGCCATGAAATCGGCGTAACGCCCCTCCTCGATCGCCTTGCGGATGCCCGCCATCAGCTCCTGATAATAGGCCAGGTTGTTCCAGCTGAGCAGCATGCCCCCGAGCGATTCATTCGAGCGGATCAGATGATGCAGGTAGGCGCGCGAGTAGTCGCGTGTGGCCGGGCACGACGATTGCTCGTCGAGTGGCCGCATGTCTTCGGCGTGGCGCGCGTTTCGAAGATTGATGCGGCCGTAGCGGGTGAAGGCCAGGCCATGGCGGCCGGAACGGGTCGGCATGACGCAATCGAACATGTCGATGCCATGCGCGACGGATTTCAGGATATCGTCCGGTGTGCCGACACCCATCAGGTAGCGTGGCTTTTCGGCAGGCAGTGCCGGGCATGTGACGTCGAGCATGTCGAGCATCACGTCCTGCGGTTCGCCCACGGCCAGCCCGCCGATGGCGTAGCCCTTGAGATCAAGATCTCTGAGCGCAAGAGCCGAGCGCTCGCGCAGTTTCGCAAGGTCCCCGCCCTGGACGATTCCGAACATGGCCTTGCCCGGCTGGTCGCCGAAGGCCACCTTGCAGCGTTCCGCCCAGCGCAGCGACATTTCCATCGCCCGTTCGATTTCGTTGGGTTCGGCAGGCAGCGCCACGCACTCGTCGAGCTGCATCTGGATGTCGCTGTCGAGCAATCCCTGGATCTCGATCGAACGTTCCGGCGACATGTGATAGAGCGCGCCGTCCACATGGCTCTTGAAGGTCACGCCCTGCTCGTTGAGCTTGCGCAGGCTGGACAGCGACATGACCTGGAAGCCGCCGCTGTCCGTCAGGATCGGCCGTTCCCAGCGGATGAAGTTGTGCAGTCCGCCGAGCCGCGCAACACGTTCGGCACCGGGACGCAGCATCAGATGATAGGTGTTGCCTAGGATGATGTCGGCGCCGAGTTCCCGCACCTGGTCAAGATACATCGCCTTGACCGTGCCGACGGTTCCGACAGGCATGAATGCAGGCGTGCGGATCGTGCCGCGCGGCATCGAAACCTCGCCGCGGCGCGCCTTGCCGTCGGTTGCAAGCAGCTTGAATTGAAACGTCTCGGTCATCTAGTTTTTCCGGAAAAGCAGGCTTGAATCGCCATAGGAATAGAAGCGGTAGCCGGCGGCGATCGCGTGCGCATAGGCGGCACGCATCGTGTCGAGCCCGGCGAAGGCCGAAACAAGCATGAAAAGCGTCGATTTCGGCAGATGGAAATTTGTCATCAGCATATCGACCGCACGGAAGCGATAGCCCGGCGTGATGAAGATGCCGGTCGCGCCGGACCAGGGCCGGATTTCGCCTTCCTTCGTTGCCGCGCTTTCGATCAGTCGAAGCGACGTCGTGCCGACGCAGACGATGCGTCCGCCCCTCGCCCGCACCGCATTCAGGCTGTTGGCTGTCGCCGCGCTCACGTGGCCGATTTCCTCGTGCATCACGTGATCGTCGGTGTCATCCGTCTTGACCGGCAAAAAGGTCCCCGCACCGACGTGCAGGGTTACGAAGTGGCGCTCAATGCCGACCTCGTCTAGCCTTGTGAAAAGGCGTTCGGTGAAATGCAATCCGGCGGTCGGTGCCGCGACGGCTCCCTCTTCCCGCGCATAGACGGTCTGATAGTCAGTTCGGTCCCGCGCATCGTCCGGACGTTTGGATGCGATATAGGGGGGCAGCGGGATATGGCCGACGGCCATGATCGCCTCGTCGAGTGCCGGTCCGGAAAGGTCGAAGCGAAGTGTTACCTCGCCAGCGTCGGCCTTCTCTTCGACAGTGGCGTCGAGCGTGCCGAGCAGGCAGCTGTTTCCGCCGTGGCCGAACGAGATGCGGTCACCAGGTTTCAGCCGGCGCGCCGGTCGCGCGAAAGCCTTCCAGCGGTCAGGTGCGACCCGCATATGCAGCGTCAGCGAGACCTGCGTGACGATCTCATCGCTGCGCCTGCGAAGGCCTTCGAGCTGCGCCGGTATCACCTTGGTGTCGTTGAAAACGAGTGCGTCCCCGGGCCGCAGGAACGACGGCAGGTCGAGAACGCCGTGGTCGGCGAGGACAGGTTCGCCGTCCGGCCGCACGACAAGCATGCGGGCGCTGTCGCGCGGATTTGCGGGCCGCAGCGCAATGGAAGTTTCCGGCAGGTCGAAGTCAAACAGGTCTACGCGCATCGATGGTATCAGACAAAAGCAAACCCGCCCCGGCGTCTTTTGACGCGACCGGGGCGGGTCCGTGCATTAGCGCAAATCAGGCGTCGGCGGCAACCCGCATCGACACGATGGTGTCGGGGTCACGCACCGGCTCGCCGCGCTTGATCTTGTCGACATTCTCCATGCCTTCGATTACCTGGCCCCAGATCGAGTACTGCTTGTTGAGCCAGGGAGCATCGGTGAAGCAGATGAAGAACTGCGAGTTTGCCGAGTTCGGCATCTGGCTGCGGGCCATCGAGCACGTGCCACGCACGTGGCTCTTGTCGGAGAACTCGGCCTTGAGGTCGGGCTTGGAGGAGCCGCCCATGCCCGCGCGGCCGGGATTGAAGTGTTCGCTGCCGGTCTTTCCGTACTGCACGTCGCCGGTCTGCGCCATGAAATCCTCGATCACGCGATGGAACACGACTCCATCATAGGCGCCCTCGCGAGTCAGCTCCTTGATACGAGCGACATGACCCGGAGCGACGTCCGGCAGAAGCTCGATCACGACCCTGCCCTTGGTGGTCTCCATGATGATCGTGTTTTCCGGATCCTTGATCTCGGCCATGGTTCTTCTCCTTCTGTTTGACTTACTTGCCGACCTTGACGCTGATCATACGGTCTGGATCGGTGACGGCGCCGTTGTTGGCGTCATCCCCGAGCTTGATCTTGTCGACATTCTCCATGCCTTCGACCACCTTACCGACGACCGTATACTGGCCGTTGAGGAAGTCACCCGGCGCGAACATGATAAAGAACTGCGAGTTGGCGCTGTTCGGATCCTGCGAGCGCGCCATGCCTACTGTACCACGCTCGAAGGGCACGTCGGAGAATTCCGCCGGCAGGTCGGGTTTGGAGGAGCCACCCGTTCCAGCGAGTTCGGCCTGATAGCCGTCCTTCATATCTCCATATTGCACGTCGCCCGTCTGTGCCATGAAGCCCTTGATCACGCGATGAAAGGCAACGTTGTCGTATTCGCCTGCAGCAGCGAGCTCCTTGATCTGCTGAACGTGCTTCGGCGCGATGTCCGGGCGCAGCTCGACAACGACCGGGCCGTCCTTCAGCTCGATCGTGATCACATTGTCGCTCGACTGCGCGAAGGCCGACCCTGTCAGGGTGGCGAGCGCCAGGGCCCCTGCGAAAGCGAATTGGAGGATTTTCATGGTTTCTCCCTGAGTGGTGTGAGCTGTCCGCGCTCAGGCCTTACGCTTCGCCTGCAGCGCCTGATGGACCGCACGGGGCACGAAGGCGCTTACGTCGCCGCCCATCGCCGCGATCTGGCGGACCAATGTGGCCGTAATGGGCCGCGATGCGGTGCCCGCCGGTAAAAACAGTGTCTGGATGTCCGGAGCCATCTGCCGGTTCATGCCGGCCATCTGCATCTCGTAATCGAGGTCCGTGCCGTCGCGCAGGCCGCGCACCAGCAGGGTCGCGCCGTGACGGCGCGCCGCGTCGACCACCAGATTATCGAAGGAAACAACGGCGATATCACCTGCCCTTTCAGGCAGAGATTCGTTCAGCGAGCGGCGGATGAGATCGGCGCGCTCTTCGAAGGAAAAGAGCGGCGCCTTTCCGGGATGAATGCCGATCGCCACGATGACCTTTGCCGCGACGTTCAGTGCCTGCACAAGCACATCAAGATGCCCGTTCGTCATCGGATCGAAGGAGCCGGGGTAGAAAGCCGTGGTCATCGCACCTGTTTCCGTTTGGTGAAGCCTTTTGTCACGGAAGGCGGCTGACCGCAAGGGCAGCGCGGCCCGCGCTTTCGCCTGTTCCCTCGGAAACAGCAGGCAAGAAAGAATGAATGCTAGATGAATGGAGTGTTCAAGATGGTTTCACACCAGAAGTTGTACCGTGAGGCAAGAATGAACGGAACCTTTTTGGAGACATGCCGTTTTAGGAACTGAAAGGATTACGGCCATGGGACTTGCTCTGTTTTCGATGACAATGTTTTTCGCGATGTCCGTCGCCACAATCCATGCGCTTCGCAGCGAAGTGCGTGTCCGCAACGAGCAAGATCGCGGCTTTAATCTGTAAATGCCTCCAGGAACTTCTTGCCGGAAGTTTCAAAATAAGCGCCCTCATATCTTCCCCTGATGAGGTCGCTCTTGTAAGCCGGACGGCCTCCCCTGCCCGTCCGGCTTTTTCTTTTCGTCCCGCGCTGCCATGGTTCAAAAGGCCTTCGCCTGCATCGAACGAAGCAGATGGAAGAAGCGCCAATTGAGCGACAGGGCTGCCGCCGCAAGCCCCAGCACAAAGCCGAACCAGACGCCGACGCCGCCGAAGTTCAGCGGAAAAGCGAACGCCCAGGCGCAGAAGAAGCCGATCGGCCAATAGGAGATCATCGCCAGGATCATCGGTATCGTCGTGTCCTTGAGGCCACGCAGCATTCCGGCGGCAATGGCCTGGAGACCATCGACAAGCTGGAAAGCCCCGGCGATGACGATCAACGGACCGGCAAAAGCGAGCACCTCCGCCGCATCGGGCCGGCTCGTGTCCAGATAGAGGGCCGCAAGCTCTCGGGGAAAGAGCGCGAAGATCGTGCTGCCGACGGCAGCAAAGAGGCTGCCGAGCACGAGCACGGCAATGGCGGCCCGTCTGACGCCCTGCAAGTCACCGCTTCCGTAGGCAAGACCGATACGCACTGTTCCAGCCTGCGCGAGACCGAGCGGGATCATGAAGGCGATCGAGGCGAATTGAAGGGCGATCCCGTGCGCGGCCAGTTCCATAGTGCCGATATTGCCCATGAGCAGGGACGCGGCGGTAAACAGGCTGACTTCGGCGAGAATCGTCATGGAGATCGGAACGCCGAGATAGATCACCTCGCAGAATGCCGGCCAGTCCGGCCGCCAGAAGCGCACGAAGAGTTCGTACTGGTTCAGTTCCGGCCGGCTGCGGATATAGGCGATCGTGAGGGCTGCACCAAGCAAGGCGACGCCAAGGGCCGCAAGAGCCGCGCCGAATATGCCGAGCGCGGGAAAGCCGAAGTGCCCGTAGATCAGCACGTAGCAAAGCAGCGCATTGATAACGAGCGTTGCAAGCGTGACGTAGAGAATGATGCCTGCCCGCTCCAAGCCGCTCAGGAATGCCCTCAGCACCATAAAAGTGAGGCTCGGAAATATCGCCCATTGCGCGATATGCAGGTACTCCCCGGCGAGCTTCGCGACCTCGGGCTTTTGGCCGGCAAAGAGAAGGATCGACTCAGCCATCCACAGGAGCGGTGCCGTGAGTGCACCGTAGAGCAGCACCACCCATATGCCCATTCTCACCGAGCGGCGGACGGAAACCTTGTCGCCACGGCCCTGCGCCTGCGCGGCCATGGGCACCACCGCATTGGCAAAGCCGCTGCCGAAAATGAAGACGGTAAAGAATGTCTGCGTCGCAAGGATAATTGCCGCGAGCTCGGTCGCGCCAAGCTTGCCGACCATCAACACATCGGTCGTATTGATCGCCAGCTGCGCCAGCTGAGCACCGATGAAAGGCACACCGAGATAGAAGCTTGCACGAAAGTGGTTGCTCCACGAATTGTCGTTCTGAAGCTGAATTTGGCTAGTGTTCGTGGTCAGCATGGGAATCTAGCTCCAGATCACGTTCTAGACCTTGGACGCATCCAAAATCACAAATGTCATCGATTTCAAAAAGTTAGAGCGGGATGCGGGCGGAAAACCGCTCACATTTTTTCATTGTCCCGTTCTGTTGCGGCAGATCGGCTGCAAATCAACTCGGTGGAAGAATATCCGAGATAGAGCAGTGCCGACGAAAGTGCCAGCACGAAAGGCCTGACTGCTCAATTTTTCATCGAAGGATCAAAAAAATTGATCAATTTAAAGGCGTTGTCCCGCCCGGGCCTAAAGCGCGTCGCGTTCGATCGGACTGATGCGACGCTTTAGCTCTGATGCATGTCGTTGTCCCAAAACCGTTGTACATTTTTAGGCGACATGCATTAGGCCTGCGTTGGTTTCGGCACGCCATCCTGGAATGCCTCGCGCGGTAGTGGACGCACGCGCAGCAAGAAGACTGCGAGCCCCGTGACAATAAGGCAGCCCGCCAGCGCGTAGGGTGCGCCGGAAAACGAGAAGGCCGCCGCGGGATTGGTGAAATATCCGAAGATCTGCGTGAAGATGAGCGGCCCGACGATCGTCGTGATGCTCGAAATGCTGGTGAGTGCTCCCTGCAGTTCGCCTTGGGCCGATGGCGGGACATGGGCGGATGCAATGCTGCGCAATGGAGGATCGGCGAGGCTTTCAAGTGCCGTCGCGACGATCACGGCATACACCATCCAGCCCTGCCAGGCGGCGGCATAGCCGGCCATTCCGAGCGCAGTGAAGACGAGTCCGAGCGCAGCCGTTCGCCGTTCTCCGAACCGCATCACGACGCGCGGCAGGACAACGGCCATTACAAACGCTCCGCCGATACCGAAGATTCCGAGCGACAGCCCAATCTGCCCTTCGCTCCAGCCATAACGATAGGTTGAGACGAACGACCAGACCGCCGGGTAGACCGCATGCGCCAACCAGTAGAGAAAGAAGACAAGACCGATCCAGCCGACGCCGGGATAGTTGCGCATCTGTTGGAGCGCGCCGAGAGGATTGGCGCGCCACCACTCGAAGCGCCGCTTGTTTGCGTGGGCCAGGGTTTCGGGCAGGAGGAACAGGCCGACCATGAAGTTGATGAAGGACAGTGCCGCGGCGCCGTAAAACGGCACCCTTGGGCCTAGCTCTCCGAGAAAGCCGCCAATCACGGGGCCGAGCGCGAAGCCGGTGCCGAAGGCAATGCCGATCAACCCGAAATTCTTCGCGCGATTGCTGTCGTCGCTGATGTCGGCAATGTAGGCGGACGCGGTTCCGAAGCTCGCGCCGCTGATGCCGGCAAGGACACGGCCGACAAAAAGCATCCAGTAGCTCGTTGCAAGCGCACAGATCAGGTTGTCGATCGCGAAGGTGAGCACGGAGGCAAGCAGGATCGGGCGCCGCCCGAAGCGATCGCTCAAATTGCCGATCAAAGGTGCAAAGAGAAACTGCATCGCTGAATAGACGAGCAGCAGCCAGCCGCCGTCGATTGCTGCTTCGCCAACATCTGCGCCAGTCAGTTCCTTCAGATAGGTCGGCAGCACCGGCACGATGATGGCGATGCCCATGATGTCAAGAAAGAGGATGAGAAAGACGAGAAACAGTCCACGCCGCACGAATTTCTTGTCGAGCATGAAGCCCCTCCCCGCTGTGTATCGTCAGTGTGGAGACAGAACGTGAACGACGTCACCAAATAAGGTGTATCGTATTGTTATAAACGAAACAATGCGTGAACATTTCAAAGTTTATGATCGAAACGATCGCGTCCGCTTATGTTTCCTGCGCGCGGCCTTACTATTCCGAACGCCGTTGTTCCGCCTTCAGGAAATCGACGAAGGCCCTAAGCGGTGCCGGCATATGGCGGCGGCTGGCATAGTAGAGGAACGGTCCCGAAAAGCGGGTTACCCACGATTCGAGAATTGGCACGAGCCGCCCTGCTTTGATCGCCGGCGCCAGAAATTCCTCGAATGTGCGGATGACTCCGAGCCCGTCGATCGCCGCGCCGACTTCGAGATCGATCGCGTTGGCCAGGATGACTGCGGGCGGCGCAATGGTCAGGGCGGCATCGCCTTCTCCAAACTCCCACGACAAGGCAACACCGCTTGGGAAACGATGGCGGATGGTGGCGTGTTCGAGAAGGTCACGCGGATGTTGCGGTATGCCGTGTCGGGCAAGATAATCCGGGGAAGCGGCGGTAAGATAACGCTGCACGCGCGGGCCGATCGGGATAGCGATCATGTCTCGCTCGAGTCGTTCCTCGTAGCGCACGCCAGCGTCGAATCCAGCGGCGAGAACATCGATGAAGCCATCCTCTGCTGTCACCTCCACCGTAATCGCCGAATTGGCTTTGAGGAAGCGGCCGACAAGTGGCGGCAGGATTTCGCGGGCGACGATTGTCGGCACATTCAGCCTAAGCGTGCCCGCCGGGCTGTCGCGGAGGCTGCCCACCTGATCGAGCGCTCCGGCGATCTCTCCAAGTGCCGGCGACAAGCGTTCGAGCAGGCGCGTGCCCGCCTCTGTCGGGGTGACGCTGCGGGTCGTGCGATTGAGCAGTCTCACGCCCAGCCTCGCCTCCAGCCGCCGCAACGCCTCGCTGAGCGCGGAAGCCGAAACGCCGCGTTTGCGGGCAGCAGTGCGGAAACTGCGTTCACGGGCAACGGCGGCAAAGGCGTCAAGATCTGCGAGCGGAAGGTCGTTCATTGTACGGAATTACGGACAAGCTGTTTGGCTTGCGGCCGATTATCGCACACTGCGACCTGAAGTAAATACGACGGTGAACGAAACGGCCGGACAACGGCCTCATCGAAGGAGAAGTGAGATGCAAAAGGTTTCGCTTGGAGAATCCGGCCCGGAGGTTTCCGTGATCGGGCTTGGCTGCATGGGTATGTCGGGCATGTACGGTCCGTCGGACCGCGCGGAAAGCATCGCCACCATTCATGCCGCGCTTGATGCGGGTGTCACATTGCTCGACACCGGTGATTTCTACGGCATGGGTCACAACGAGATGCTGATCGGGGAGGCCCTCAGGGGACGCGATCGCGATCAGGCGCAACTGAGCGTCAAGTTCGGTGCGTTGCGCGACGCTGCCGGCGCGTGGATGGGATATGATGGCCGCCCGCAGGCCGTGCGCAATTTCCTCGCCTATACGCTGCAACGGCTGGGCGTAGACCACATCCATATCTACAGACCGGCTCGCCTCGATCCCGATGTTCCGATCGAGGACACCGTTGGCGCGATCGCAGATATGGTGAAGGCCGGCTATGTTCGCCACATCGGCCTTTCCGAGGTCGGCCCCGAGACGATCCGGCGCGCGGCCGCCGTCCATCCGATCGTCGATCTTCAGATAGAGTACTCGCTGATCTCCCGCGGGATCGAGGCGGAGATCCTGCCGACATGCCGCGAGCTCGGTATCGGCATCACGGCCTACGGCGTCCTTTCGCGCGGCCTGATCAGCGGCCACTGGCAGAAGGGTGCGGCCAAGGGCCGCGATTTCCGCGCCATGAGCCCGCGCTTCCAGGAAGGCAACGTCGAGCAGAACCTGGCTCTGGTCGAGGCGCTGCGACGCGTCGCAGATGCAAAGGGCGTTACTGTCGCGCAGATCGCGATCGCCTGGGTCGCCGCGCAGGATGCAGATATCGTCCCGCTTGTCGGCGCGCGCCGCCGCGACCGGCTTGCCGAAGCGCTTGGTTCGCAGGCCGTTCGCCTCGACGCGGATGATCTGGCGGCGATCGAACGTGCCGTGCCGAAGGACGCTGCCGCCGGTGCTCGCTATCCGGAAGTGCAACTCGCGCACATGGACAGCGAACGGCACGGCTGAACCTCATGCATGTCGCCCGACAGTGTGCAGCGGTTTCGGGATAACGACATGCATGCAGCAAAGAATGCATGTCGCCCGACAGTGTGCAGCGGTTTCGGGACAACGACATGCATGCAACAAAGATTGACAGCGCGTCACTTGTTTCCAAGTGACGCGCGTTAGTTGTTCGGATCGGGCTTGAGCGCCCGCTCCGGAGGATCCCGATCAGACGGACCCGGAGAAGGTGTCGCAAGCCGACATCTGGCCGCTGTCGAAGCCGCGCTGGAACCATTTCATCCGTTGCTCAGATGTGCCGTGGTTGAAGCTCTCCGGGACGACGTAGCCTTGCATGCGCTTTTGCAGCGTATCGTCGCCGATCTGCGTGGCGGCATTCAGCGCCTCCTCCAGGTCGCCGCGTTCCAGCAGTCCTTTCTGCTCCGTATATTTGCCCCAGATGCCGGCGAAACAATCGGCCTGCAGTTCGACGCGGATCGACATTTGGTTTGCATCGACCTCGCTCATGCGCTGCCGCATCTGATTGAATTTCGGCAAGACGCCGATCAGGTTCTGCACGTGATGGCCGACCTCATGGGCAAGCACATAGGCCTGGGCGAAGTCGCCGGCGGCATCGAATTTGTGAGCGAGTTCGTCAAAGAAGCTCATGTCGAGATAGACCTTGCGGTCGCCCGGGCAATAGAACGGGCCGGAGGCGGCCGAGGCAAAGCCGCAGGCCGAACGGACGGAGCCATTGAACAGCACCAGCTTCGGCTCCTCATACTGCTCGCCGCTCGCCTGGAAGATACCGTTCCAGGTGTCCTCCGTTTCGGCGAGCACCGTCGCCATGAAGGCTTTCATCTCTTCCTCTTCGGCCGAGCCTTGTGGCACCTGCGAGCCGTCGCTCTGCTCGAAGCCGGGTATGTTCATCGGGCCGCCTTCCAGGACCTGAAGCATGTCGATGCCCATAGCCCGGAGCACGAAGTAGAGGATGACAAGAAAGATGATCGTGCCGAAGCTCAATCCTCCGCCGGCGCGGCGCATGCCGCCTCCCCCGCCCGGCAGGCGGAACCCGCCGCCACGGCCGAAGGGGCTGCCTCCCAGACCGCCTTCGGGGCTCGCCCCGCGCTGATCCTCAATGTTTCCGGATTGGCGGCGGCCTTTCCATTCCATGATCAGTCCTCCAGGCGTCGCATCAGCTTTAATGCATTGAATGATTTATATGCCCGAGCGACGATCCTTGTAAAACGCTATCCCCGCCGCGCCGTTTCATCCGGCCGTTCTTTGCGGGCTTTCTCATTTTCCAGCGACCGTTCCGAGGGGTGCGGGAGTGGGCGCCACAAATATCTTCGCATTATTGTCGATTCCGAAATTTTCGGGGTTTCGCTTGCAGAAACATTTGCCTATAAGCCGCTTCTAGCCTGAAAAGACCATAAATGCGCGCCCCGGCCGGTGACCTCCCACCCTGGCCGGTTTTTCGCGCAGCTAGAGACGGATAAGAGCTATGCCGAAGCGCCAAGATATCAAATCGATCCTCATAATCGGCGCGGGGCCGATCGTCATCGGTCAGGCATGTGAGTTCGACTATTCCGGCACGCAGGCCTGCAAGGCGCTGAAAGAGGAAGGCTACCGCGTCATCCTGGTCAATTCCAACCCGGCCACGATCATGACCGACCCGGGGCTGGCGGATGCGACCTATGTCGAGCCGATCACGCCGGAAGTCGTCGCCAAAATCATCGCCAAGGAACGCCCGGATGCACTCTTGCCGACCATGGGCGGCCAGACGGCACTCAACACCGCGCTCTCGCTGCGCCGCATGGGCGTGCTCGACCGATATAATGTCGAGATGATCGGCGCCAAGCCGGAGGCGATCGACAAGGCCGAGGATCGTGCCCTCTTCCGTGAGGCCATGGCGAAGATCGGTCTTGAAACGCCCAAATCGCGGCTTGCGAACGCGACCGACATCAAGGATCTGGATCGCAAAGCGCATGAGGCGGAACGGGCGGAGCTGAAAGCCCGGCTTGACGGCGCCGAGCTCGACAGGGCGCTCGATGAACTGGAAAATCAGTGGAACCTCGGTGAAGGCGACCGCAAGCAGCGCTACCTCAACCACGCCATGGCAATTGCCGCGCAGGCGCTCGACGACGTCGGCCTGCCCGCGATCATCCGCCCCTCTTTCACGCTTGGCGGCACCGGTGGTGGCATCGCCTATAACCGTTCGGAATTCTTCGAGATCGTCGGGAGCGGTCTCGATGCGTCGCCGACGACGGAAGTCCTGATCGAGGAGTCGGTCCTCGGCTGGAAGGAATATGAGATGGAGGTCGTCCGCGACAAGGCGGACAACTGCATCATCATCTGCTCGATCGAGAACATCGATCCGATGGGCGTGCACACGGGCGATTCGATCACCGTTGCGCCGGCGCTGACCTTGACCGACAAGGAATACCAGATCATGCGCAACGCCTCGATCGCGGTGCTGCGCGAGATCGGTGTCGAGACCGGCGGCTCGAACGTGCAGTTTGCCGTCAATCCGGCGAACGGTCGGCTGGTCGTCATCGAGATGAACCCGCGCGTGTCGCGCTCGTCTGCGCTGGCATCCAAGGCAACCGGCTTCCCGATCGCCAAGATCGCGGCAAAGCTTGCCGTCGGCTACACGCTCGACGAACTGGAGAATGATATCACCGGCGGCGCGACTCCCGCATCCTTCGAACCCTCGATCGACTATGTCGTGACCAAGATCCCACGTTTCGCCTTCGAAAAGTTCCCCGGCGCCGAACCGACGCTGACGACCGCGATGAAGTCGGTGGGTGAAGTCATGGCGATCGGCCGCACCTTCGCCGAATCGCTGCAGAAGGCATTGCGCGGTCTCGAAACGGGCCTCACCGGTCTCGACGAGATCGACATCCCGGACTTCGACGAGAACGGCGACGGCCGCAACGCCATCCGCGCGGCGATCGGCACGGCGACCCCCGACCGGCTGCGCATGGTTGCCCAGGCGCTTCGTCTCGGCATGAGCGAGGCGGAGGTCCACGAGGCGTGCAAGATCGACCCGTGGTTCATCGCCCAGTTCAAGGCGATCGTCGACATGGAAGTGCGCATCCGCGAGCACGGCCTGCCACAGGATGCGGAAAACCTGCGTATGCTCAAGGCCATGGGTTTCTCCGACGCCCGGCTTGCGACGCTCACCGGCAAGCGTCCGAAGGAAGTGGCGGAACTGCGCAATGCGCTCAACGTTCGCCCGGTCTACAAGCGCATCGACACCTGCGCGGCCGAGTTCGCCTCCCCGACCGCGTACATGTATTCGACCTATGAAACGCCTTTCGTGGGTGCCGCGCGTTCGGAAGCGCAGGTTTCCGACCGCAAGAAGGTCGTCATCCTCGGCGGCGGCCCGAACCGGATCGGCCAGGGCATCGAGTTCGACTACTGCTGCTGCCACGCGGCCTTCGCGCTGAAGGACGCAGGCTACGAAGCGATCATGGTCAACTGCAATCCGGAAACCGTTTCGACCGACTATGACACGTCCGACCGGCTTTATTTCGAGCCGCTGACGGCGGAAGATGTGATCGAGATCATGCGCGCCGAACAGGAAAACGGCACGCTGCACGGCGTCATCGTTCAGTTCGGCGGGCAGACGCCGCTGAAGCTTGCCGAAGCGCTGGAAAAGAACGGCATTCCGATCCTCGGCACCGCGCCCGATGCGATCGATCTCGCCGAGGACCGCGATCGATTCCAGAAGCTCTTGATGAAGCTCGATCTTAACCAGCCGAACAACGGCATCGCCTATTCCGTCGAACAGGCTCGCCTCGTTGCCGCGGAAATCGGCTTCCCGCTTGTCGTGCGCCCGTCCTATGTTCTGGGTGGCCGCGCCATGCAGATCATCCATTCGGAAAGCATGCTGCAGACCTATCTGCTCGATACGGTACCGGGGCTGGTGCCGGAAGACATCAAGCAGCGCTATCCAAATGACAAGACTGGACAGATCAACACGCTGCTCGGCAAGAACCCGCTGCTTTTCGACAGCTACCTGTCGAATGCGACCGAAGTGGACGTCGACTGCCTCTGCGACGGCAAGGACGTTTTCGTCTCGGGCATCATGGAGCACATCGAGGAAGCCGGTATCCACTCCGGCGACTCCGCCTGCTCGCTGCCGGTTCATACGCTCGACAACGAGCTCGTCGATGAGCTTGAACGCCAGACGACGGCGCTTGCCAAGGCGCTCAACGTCGGCGGCCTGATGAACGTGCAGTTCGCCATCAAGGACGGCACGATCTACGTGCTCGAGGTCAACCCGCGGGCGTCGCGCACCGTCCCCTTTGTGGCGAAAACCATCGGCGCGCCGATCGCGAAGATTGCGGCACGCGTGATGGCGGGAGAAGCGCTGGAGACGGCGATTGCCGCCTATGGCCGGAAACCGGACCCGCGCAATCTGAAACACATCGCCGTCAAGGAAGCGGTCTTCCCGTTTGCCCGGTTCCCTGGCGTCGACACGCTGCTCGGGCCCGAAATGCGCTCGACCGGCGAAGTTATCGGCCTCGACACGGACTATGCGCTCGCCTTTGCCAAGTCCCAGCTCGGCGCGGGTGTGGACCTGCCGCGCGACGGAACGGTTTTCGTTTCCGTTCGCGACGAGGACAAGGTGCGCGTGCTGCCGGCAATCCGGATTCTCGCCGACATTGGCTTCAAGGTAATGGCGACCGGCGGTACGGCGCGTTTCCTCGGCGAGCAGGGCATTGCCGCCACCAAGATCAACAAGGTCCTCGAGGGCCGGCCTCACGTCGAGGATGCAATTCGCAACCGACAGGTCCAGCTCGTCATCAACACGACCGATGGCAACAAGGCGATCTCCGATTCGAAGTCGCTGCGCCGTGCGACACTGATGCAGAAGGTGCCGTATTACACCACGATGGCCGGCGCCGAAGCGGCGGCGCTTGCGATTAAGGCCTTGAAAGCGGGCAACCTCGAAGTGCGTCCGCTGCAGAGCTACTTCGACGCCTGACAATGTGCCTCTGCGCACCCGGTCTCGGGTGCGCAGCTTCATGCATGGCAAGCCCATCCCATCGAACATCTGCCGTCGCATTTACCCTTGTGAATGCAACCTGAACGTTTGGTTCAGGTTGCATTCGAAGGCGGCATGTTTTTATGCCGCTATGCGCATGAGAGCCGGAATCGGCCGGCGACGCGCATGACCGGGGCAACGACGTGCAGCTTTATTTCTTCGATCTTCGTTGGGGCGATGAACGATTCGTCGACGATGAGGGCATCGCCCATTTTGACGAGGGTTCGGCGCTTTATTACGCTCAGCGCATTGCCGACAAGATCGGTCGCGACGCAGGTTACGGGTCGCTGAAGGTCGAGGTGCGCTCAAAGAGAGGCACCCTGCTCGCGACCGTGGTGCCATCGGTGGGGCGAGGTCGCGAGCGACTTGCCTTGGTCGGCCGGCGTTATCCGGGTCTCTTTCGCAATCCAGCCGACGGCGCCCCGGGTCCGGCTACCGTTCCCATGAGCCCACTGTGACGCTTGCAACCGGGAAGGAAGCGATCGGCACCGATCGCGCAAACGCAGCGGCTCAGCCCGATCTTTGCGTGCCGGATCGCTATTGAGGCACGCCGTCGCGCAGCAAGCGCAAGGTCCTGGCACCGAAGAAGAGCGATGCGGCAGCGATGGCGCAGCCGAGCGCGAACACGCCGAGCAATGCCGCGCACAGCACTGAGTCGCTCGCGCCTTCATCGAAACCGAGGGCATTGGCCGTCACACCGAAAACGGCTGCGCCGATCGCGTAACCGGCCGATTGCAGCGTCGGCAGCAGTGCGGAGGTCTTGTCGCGCTCCTCGGTGGGCGAGGCATCCATCAGCAACTGGCTGAGTGTTCCCCAACTGATGCCGAAGCCCATACCGATGGCGATCTGGCTCATGAAGACCAGCCGGTAGTCGCCGGTGCCGACGGTGAGCGTCAATCCGACGAGGCCAAGGCAGAGAAGCAGCGGTCCCGCGCAGATCAACTGAACGCGCAGGCCACGCGAGCGCAGGCTTGCGACCAGGATTGCTGTTGCGCTCCAGGAGATGGCCATCAAGGCGCTCGAGGAACCGGCGGCCGTCGGGCCGAAACCCCAAAGATGCTGCAATGCATAGACGAGATAGACGGAGCCGGACGCCTGGGCGAGCGGCATTAGGAGCACGACCCAGAGGCCGGCGCCGAGCGGGCGGTTGATCGAGAAGGCGCCGGAGGGCAGGATGGAGTTCCGCGATCGCCGGTCGACGCGGATCGTGTTGATGAAGATCGCGAGCGCTGTCGCCAGCAAAGCCGCCATGGCGTAGCCGTTGCCTGCCGTGTTGGAGACCGAAATCAGCAGAACGCCGATGCCAAAAGCGGTGAGCCGCAGTAACGGCACCGATCCTGTCGTCTTCTTGCCGCCCTGCCCCGGCCGGCGAACGATGGCGCCGACGAGCACGAGGAAGATCGCTGCGGCCGGCACGTTGACGAAGAAGGCGGCGCGCCAAGACCAATATTCAGTGAGCAGCCCGGAAATGAGCGGTCCGGCAAAGGCGGCGGTGGCCCAAACGATCGCCTCCGCTCCAAAGATCTTGGGCACGAGTCGCGGCGGGAAGAGCTCGGGTATCAGTGCATAACAGACGGCCGCGATGACGCCTTCGCCCAGTCCCTGCAGCACCCTGCCGGCAAGCACCTGCGGCATGCCGGTGGCCGCCGTGGCGATGACAGTGCATGTGCCGAATACAAGCGCGGCCGCGATCAGCGTGTTGCGCGCGCCGAACCGGGCCTTCTGGTTTGCCGCCACGGCGCCGCCGACGATGGCGAAAACGAGGTAGAGCGTGAGCGCCCATGACAACAAGGCTGCGCCGCCGAATTCCTCGACTGCTGTCGGCAACGCCGTCGAAACGAAGAATTCGTTGAAGGCGAAGAGCGCAACGCCGAGGCGCAGTGTCACCGTCGCAGCCAGGTGGTGTGGCCGCAGGAGTTCGCTCCAGCGCCCCTCGATTTCCCTTTGCCCCGCCACGTTCGACGCCCGTAGATTTTCTGCTGTCAAACTCATTGATCCGATTCCATCGTTCATGGAACCAGCACTGATACGACCTCAACCGCGGTTGAGGTAAAGAGGTTTTCTTTGTGACCCGCGCTTGTTGTTCAATCGCTCCGGTTGTACTTCCACCTCTTGGCGCCTCGGGAGGGCCGCGAAAAATCTGGCTTTCGCACTTCCGTTTCTGTTATAAGTGCGGTTCGGATGTTTCGGACGGTTCCGACGCTGGCGCGCCGGAGGCCGTTTTCTTTTGCGTTGGCGCCGCCGAAAGGTGGCGCCGCGTGTTTGATGAAGGATGATGAAATGGTCGACAAAGTGCCGATGACACAGGGTGGATTCGCCAATCTGCAGGAAGAACTGCGCTGGCGGCAGCAAGGAGAGCGCCCGCGAATCATCGAAGCGATCGCCGAGGCCCGCGCCCATGGCGACTTGTCGGAAAACGCTGAATATCATGCTGCCAAGGAAGCGCAGAGCCACAACGAGGGCCGGATCACCGAGCTCGAGGATCTGATCGCGCGCGCCGAGGTCATCGATCTTTCCAAGATGTCGGGGTCGAAGATCAAGTTCGGCGCCAAGGTCAAGCTCGTCGACGAGGACACCGAAGAGGAAAAGACCTACCAGATCGTCGGCGACCAGGAAGCCGACGTCAAAGCGGGTCGTATTTCGATTTCCTCTCCGATTGCCCGTGCGCTGATCGGCAAGGAAGTCGGCGACTCGATCGAGGTCAACGCCCCCGGCGGCTCCAAGACCTACGAAATCCTCGCCATCCACTGGGGCTGAACGGCTCCGGCGTCATGATTTGGGTTGTGGTAACCCAATACGTGACCGAAGTTACCAAGGGAGGAGTGCGCTCATCCCGCTTAAAGGGGCGTGAGGCTCGCTCCGCCCCCTTCCCCCCTTTTGCAAATGATGCCCCTTTTGCAAAATGATGATTGTCGCATGTGCGAGGAGTGCGCTCACGTGGCCGATATCCGGGACATCGAGGTCATTGCGCCCAATTTCAAGCAACGCCTCTCCGGCGTCACTTCGACGATCATACAGCTCGTTCCGATCCAGCGTGCGCTCGGCCAGAAGATTGCGGTTCTCGGCCCTGGCCTTCCAACGACGTTGCCGTCGATCCGCTTTCGGGATCTGATCCATCTGTGGAAGGCCCCGGCGGGCCGGCCTTGCCGCGTCTGGCACGCGCGCCGCAATGTTGAAATGCTGCCGGCGATCATCCTGCGCGATCTTCTGCGCATGAAAATCAGGATCGTTTTCACGTCCGCCTCGCAGCGCCGGCACACGGGGTGGAGCAAGTTCCTTATCGGCAGGATGGATGCGGTGATTGCGACGAGTGGCAAGACAGCCGCCTATCTGCAGGTGCCGAATACCGTGATACTGCATGGCATAGACACCAGGCGCTTTCGCCCGGCGGCGGACAAAGCGGAAGCAAAACGTGCACTTGGGCTCGATTCTGGCAAGAAGATTGCTGGCTGTTTCGGACGCGTGCGCCGTCAGAAGGGTACGGATCTTTTCGTAGACAGCATGATTGCGCTCCTGCCCAGCCGCCCCGACTGGTGCGCGGTCGTTGCGGGGCGCGCGACCGGACAGCATCTCGCCTTCGAGGCGGAATTGAAGCAACGGGTTGCCAAGGCGGGCCTTGCAGATCGCATCCTCTTCGTCGGAGAACACACCAACATCCCCGATTGGTACCGGGCGCTCGACCTTTTCATCGCACCGCAACGCTGGGAGGGATTCGGTCTGACACCATTGGAGGCCATGGCAAGCGGTGTTCCGGTCGTGGCAACCGACGTCGGTGCTTTCTCGGAACTGATCGCCGGCGGTACCGAGGAAACGGGCGTCATCATTGCAGCCGACGATTTGGACGCCATGGTCGATGGTGCGGCCGCTTTCATGGATGACCTGCCGAGATTGTCGGCCGCTGCCGCCAACGGCCTTTCGTGGACCTCGAAGAGCTTCGCGATTGAGGGCGAAGCGCGGGCAATAGGCGCCATCTACGAAAAACTCATGCGCTGAGCGACATAGAAAAGACTACCGCTTTGAGCCGAAAAGCTTCAGGTAGGCGTCCGTAATGGCCTCTTTGGAAAATTGACTCATCAGAGTCTGGTGCCCGCGCTCGGCAAGGCTTGCGCGCAGCGCATCGTCGCTGACGATCCGCTCGACCGCATGCGCGAAGCCGTCCTCATCGCCGATATCGACCATCAGACCGTTTTCCCCATCGCGCATGAACCACTGCGGCCCCTCGGACCGGCTTGAGACGACCGGTGTTCCTTGCGCCCACGCCTCGAGAATGACATTGCCGAGTGGCTCGTGGCTCGAAGCCATCACGAAAATATCGGCTGCCGCAAGGAAGGGCCTCGTGTCCTTCTGCCATCCGGCGAAGCGCACACGGGCGGCGACACCGAGATCGGTTGCGAGCTTTTGAAGGTTGTCCCGCTCTTCACCATCACCGAGCAGCCAAAGGTAAGCGCCGGGCACTTTGGCGATCGCCTGGATCAATGTATGGAAACCCTTGCGTTCGACAAAGCGCCCCATCGACATGACGACCGGAGCTTCCTCCGGCGTGTCGAGCGTTGCCCGACTGACTGGTTCGACGCGGTCGGTGTTGGTGAAGTTCGAGATGATCTCGATCTCCCGCTTCCAGCCGAGCTTGCGAACATGTCCGGCAATGCCGGGCGTATTGCAGACGAGGCAGTCGGTGTTGCGAAAATAGTCGAGGCGTGGCGGATAGTCGCCGAGCCGGGAAATCTTGATGCAGCCCTTGTAGGCCGGCATCAGTTCGCTGGCGCGTGGTGCCCAAGCCATCAGCGCGTCCGGCCGGTCGCGCCTTGCCATGTGCATCACCCTGCGCGGCAGGAGCAGGCGATCGAGCGACAGGTTTCGGAAATGGCTTTCCACAATCCTGGTTGCGCCTTCGATCTCCGGGCGCCAGATACGCTGCGGTCGGATGACGGCCGTCTGCTTCACACCGCGCTCGGCAAGCGCGTTGACGAGATGGACGAAGAAACGCTCGGCGCCGCCATCCTTGCCGAAATGGAAGTGCATGATCTTCATTGCTTACTCTGCGCCCCTGGAGAAGAGTTCGAGATAGGCGTCGGTGATCGCCTGCTCGGAAAAGCGCGTGCGCAATGTTTCGCGGCCGCCGACACTCAATCTTTCCCGAAGCTCCGGATCGTCGCGTAGTCGACGGATTGCGTTTGCCAGGCCGTCGTCGTCGCCGCGGTCCACCATCAGCGCGTCGACTTCGTCCGTCATCACCCAGGACGGCCCCTCCGCGCGCGATGAGATCGTCGCCTTCCCGGCGCCCCAGCCCTCGAAGCAGACGTTGCCGAGCGGCTCATGCGAAGAATTGATGACGAAGACGTCACCGGCAGCGAGATAGCCGTAGGCGTTGGTCTGCCAGCCCGTGAACCGGACGCGGTCGCGAAGGCCCAACTCGTCCGTCAGGCCCTCGAGCCGCTCACGCTCCGGCCCATCTCCGACGAGCCAAAGGTGGGCGCCATCGACCTTCTCGATCGCACGGATAAGCCCGTCGAAACCCTTGCGCCTGACGAACCGACCCATGCCGACGACTACGAATGCGTCCGCCGGTGTCTGCATCTCGTCGCGTGCGATTGGAGCGACCGGTATCGCGCGGGTGAAGTTCGCAATGACTTCGATCCCGCGCTTCCATCCGAGCTCGCGAACCTTCGCGGCCATGTCCGGGGTGATGCAAACCAGCGTCTCCACATTGGTATAGTAGCCGAGATGCTCGGGATAATCGCCGAGGCGAGATATGCGCAGGGCGCCCTTGTATGCCGGCATGAAACGGCTTGCCCGCAATTGCCATGCCATGATGACGTCGGGCCGGAATTCGCGAAGAATGCGCCGCATCCGCCAATGCAGAAGGAAGCGCGAAAGCGATATTCTGCGGAAGATACCTTCGTAAACCGTCGCACTGCCTTCGATATCCTTGCGCCAACTGCGGTCGGGCCGGATGAGCACGCGTTGTTCGACGCCCCTGTCATACAGGGCATTGATGAGGTTGACGAAGAATCGTTCTGCTCCGCCTTCCTTGCCGAAATGAATATGCATGACCTTCATGGGTTACCTTTCGAGGCTTGGATCACCCTTCCCGGAATGGCGCTAGTGGGAAAGCGCGTCGTCGGTATTCGGCCGTGCCTTGAGCGCGTGCCTTTGATACATCTTGGCCGCCGTCAGAAAAGAATAGACAGCGCCTGTCATGGCCTCGATGAAGCCCGACAGGCCGCAGCGCCAAAGGCCGTTGCGAAAATAGAGGCGAAAGAAATAAAGCGGTGGACCGAAGACGAGCTTGTAGGACCTGGGCGGCTTGCCTGCTTCAAACTGCTGGTCGGCTTTCAGGCTCGAGTACTTGTTTTCCTTAAGGATCTGCTCATCCATCAACAGCGGCCGGAAATGAAGAAGGCTTCCGGAGCGGGCGTTCTCGACCTTGCCGTCCGGTACGATTCCTTCATGTACCTTCTGACTGAGATCGTATCGCCCCCTGCCTCCGCGGATCAGGCGCAGGTTCCGCCGCTCATGCACCTTTGTAGGTGTATAGCCGTAGCCGATAAGGTAAGGTCGTCGCGCAACGCGCCATCCCACCGTGTCCGCTGGGGCTTGGAGAAGCTCCGGCAAAAGCTTGCGCAGCGGCGCATCCAGCCTTTCGTCCGCATCGATATTGAAGCACCAAGGCTGGCTGCATTGCTCGAGCGCGAACTGCTTCTGTCCTGCATAGCCGCGCCACGGCTCATACAGGAATCGGATCGGCCAGCCCCTGTCGATATAGGACTGCACCAGAGCCGCCGTGCCGTCGGTCGAGCCCGAATCGACGATGACGATCTCGGCGCATTGATCGAGGCTTTCGATGCAATTGCCCAGATAGCCTTCTTCATTGAGGCAGATGATGAAAGCGGAAAGCGGAAGCTTGGAGGTCACGCCGATGCCTTTTCAAGCTGTTTGCGAAACGAGCCGCGCCAGCTTACGAAACATTCCGGCATTTTCCCCGATGGGGAGCATGTTTTCACGAGCAATTTCCTACAGGGGCCGCAGGCTGAACGAGGCGAACGCCGGCCGCACGGCTAGATTTCCACCTGGCACGCGTCCTTCACCTGGCGGATCGTCAGCATCGTGCGTACCGTGTCGACATTGTCGGTTGCCGTCAGTTCCTCAATAACGAAATCCTGGAAGCTCGCAAGGTTCTCGGCTACGCACTGCAGCAGAAAGTCGGATTCGCCCGAGACCATCCAGGCCTCGCGGACGAGCGGCCATGATGCGGTGCGGGCGGCGAATGCTTTGAGATTCGCATCCGATTGATGCTTGAGGCCGACCATACAGAAGGCAACGAGGTCGTAGCCGAGCGCCGACGCGTTGAGCAATGCGCGGTAGCCGCGAATGACACCTGATTCCTCCAGCTTACGGACGCGGCGCAGACAAGGAGGCGCCGAGATGCCCACGCGCTCGGCGAGCTCGACATTCGTCATCCGGCCGTTGCTCTGCAGTTCGCGCAGTATTTTCATATCGATGGCATCGAGCTCGACGCGTATGACCATTGCCTAGCATCCCCAATTGTCGGCCTTGGCGAGGAGGCCTTATATGCCCGCCAGCAGGATCGTCGACAGTATCGGGCCGTCCCCGCCGCAACTGCCCTGACGAATGTAGCGCCAATCGCCGCTTCAAGCTGCAAGCGGACGATAGCGCCGTCGCCACGAATGCGACAGGTCCGCCGTTCCTGCAAGCGGCTAATTTCGCTCCGGTGAGTAGCATGCAACGTGACGCCAAAACGAGAGCACTCACTGCCGCATGCACAAAAACCTTCGGGCTGCGCCTTCAGGACGGTGGCGGCGCAAACACAGCGGATTGCCGTTGCGGCGGAATCGCACACCGTGGTCGGCCGATGCGTCGAAAACGATGCAAAAATGCCCGATCTGGTGCCAAAACGCTGCCCCTGCCCCAAGCACTTGTGTGTATCGGCGGCCGCACCCTTGAAAGTACGAGCGGTGAATACCTAAAGTAAGGCAATATTTTGCCAATAACCACGGAACCGGATAATGCTGCCTCGGCTCTCCGGCCTTTCAAGGACACGTTCATGACCGCCCGCCATACCAAAGTGCTGATTATCGGCTCCGGCCCTGCTGGCTATACTGCGGCGATCTATACGGCACGCGCCATGCTGTCGCCGGTGCTGATCGCAGGTATGGAACAGGGTGGCCAATTGATGATCACCACCGACGTGGAGAATTATCCCGGCTACGCCGATCCGGTCCAGGGCCCCTGGATGATGGAACAGATGCTGAAGCAGGCGACGCACGTCGGCGCGGAGATCGTCAATGACCTCGTTACCGATGTCGATCTTTCCGTCCGTCCCTTTCGCATCAAGACCGATAGCGGTAACGACTGGACCACGGACGCATTGATCATTGCTACCGGCGCCAAGGCGAAGTGGCTGGGCATCGAAACGGAGCCGACCTTCATGGGCTTCGGGGTTTCGGCATGCGCCACCTGCGATGGCTTCTTCTATCGGAACAAGGATGTGATCGTCGTCGGCGGCGGCAATTCCGCCGTGGAAGAAGCGCTCTACCTTTCGAACCTGGCAAAGACCGTCACCGTCGTTCACCGCCGCGACGCATTCAGGGCGGAAAAGATCCTTCAGGAGCGTCTTTTCGCCAAGCCGAACGTGAAGGTCATCTGGGACCACGAGGTCGTCGAATATCTCGGCACGCCCGCAAAGCCGCCGATGCCTGCTTCGGTCAACGGCGTGAAGCTTCGCAATACCAAGACCGGCGAAACCACGGACATGGTGACCGATGGTGTTTTCGTCGCGATTGGCCATGCGCCGGCGGTGGAGTTGTTCAAGGGCAAGCTTCGCCAGAAGCCGAACGGCTATCTCTGGACCGCACCGGACTCGACGGCAACCGATGTCGCAGGCGTGTTTGCTGCCGGTGATGTCACCGACGACGTCTATCGCCAGGCAGTCACGGCCGCCGGCATGGGCTGCATGGCGGCGCTCGAGGCGGAGAAATATCTGGCGGGTCATATGCCCGTCGCAATTGCAGCCGAATAGAAGCTGCGAATCGGGGCGCGCGCCGCAAGGCGCCGCGTCTCGCGTGGGAACAGATGCATCAGCCACAACCGGAGGACGATTACACAGTTCCCCGGGAGTGGTCGTTTATGGGGGCATTCATGTCGTTAGACTGGGATAAACTGCGCATATTTCATGCGGCGGCCGAGGCAGGCTCGTTCACGCATGCGGCAGACAAACTCCATCTTTCGCAATCGGCCATTAGCCGTCAGGTCAGTTCGCTCGAACAGGACGTCGGCATCAAGCTCTTTCATCGCCACGCGCGCGGTCTGATTCTCACAGAACAGGGTGAGATTCTATACCGCACTGCGCACGAGGTGCTGATGAAGCTTGAGAGCGTCAAGGTGCAACTGACCGAGACGACCGACAAACCGACCGGCAAACTGCGCATCACCACCACGGTCGGCCTTGGCCAGGGCTGGTTGACCGACAAGGTTCAAGAGTTCATGTCGCTGCACCCCGACGTGCAAGTCCAGCTCATTCTCGACAATGAAGAGCTCGATGTGAACATGCGGCACGCCGATTGCGCGATCCGGCTGCGCCAGCCGCAGCAGTCGGATCTGATCCAGCGCAAGCTTTTCACGGTGCACATGCATGTGTATGCCGCCCCCTCCTACATCAACAAACACGGTGAGCCCCAGTCCGTCGAGGATCTGGACAATCATCGGATCATCACCTTCGGTGAGCCCGCGCCAAACTACCTGCTCGATGTGAACTGGCTGGAGATCGCCGGACGCGATCACGACAATCCGCGGATCTCGCATTTGCAGATCAACAGCCAGACCTCGATCAAGCGCGCCTGCCTGCTCGGAATCGGCATTGCCATGCTTCCCGACTACATCGTCGGCCGCGACCCGGGGCTCATTCAGCTCCCGATCAGCGCGGATATCCCCTCTTTCGACACCTATTTCTGCTATCCGGACGAAATGAAGAATGCAGCGAAGCTGAAAGTCTTCCGTGACTATATCGTTGCCAAGGCGCGCAACTGGAATTTTTGACGGCTGCTTCAGTTGCTTGAATTCTGGGCAATTGCTCAGTGCGTTCGTAAGTCTTTGTTTCAGAAAGATATATTCTAACGCGGAAGAAGGTCTCTGTAGATTGGAAGCATTGTGCGCTGCAAAAATGTGCAGGAATGCGCGCACGGCATGGCTGTCATGCATATTAAATGATTGCTGCACGCCCAAAAAAACAGCATACCAAACCCAGCTGATGCATCTTTGGTGGCTTCTCCTCCCAGTGCCACCGCAGCAGCTGTTCCCCTCTGGAGGTTCTTATTACCTTCACAACTACAAGGGCCCAAGTTTTCTTGTGGCCCTCTTTTTTTGCCTGCCGTTTGGTCACAGCCGTCAGTTGAGAAAAACGCAGGAGCGCGCTATTGAAAGCCGCCCTTGCGCTCCCCATATCCCTTTTGGCTGATGCATATGGCGGCATTCTCCTCCCAGCCGCCGCAGCAGCTGTTCCCCTCTGGAGGTTTGAAACCTTCACAACTGTAAGGGCCCAAGTTTTCTTGTGGCCCTCTTTTTTTGCCGTTGAAACAGCGTGATTTCAGATCGACGCAAAGGGGGGTGCCCTGGCGTTGGAAAGGTGTGCTTGGCGACTCCTTTCACGGCACTCCGCAAAATCACGGGCATGTGATTTGTATATCGAACTTTATCGATACATATATTGATATAACCAGGTAAGGCGATTTATCATGGACAAAGACGAGATCCTGAAGGCGTTGGCGCATCCGGCCCGCATGGAAATCCTCACATGGCTGAAGGAGCCGGAGGTGCATTTTTCCGGTCAGGAGCATCCTCTTGAAATGGGTGTCTGTGCCGGGCAATTCGAACGTTGCGGACTGTCGCAATCGACTGTGTCGTCTCACCTCGCCGTGCTCCAGCGCGCCGGCTTGGTCACGACCCGCCGTGTTGGCCAGTGGGTTTTTTACAAGCGCAACGAGGAAACGATCGCCGAGTTCCTGAAGGCTATCGGCAATCTTTGACGGCATTCGTCCTCCCAAGCCTCACTTTCTCCCAAGTCTCAACCGAAACGGAAAGGACATTTTCATGGCTTCTCTCTTCGACCCGATTACGATCGGTGACATCACGCTCAAGAACCGGGTGGTGATGGCTCCGCTTACCCGCAATCGCTCACCGAAAGCGGTCCCGAATACGCTGAACGTAACCTACTATGAGCAGCGCGCTTCCGCCGGCCTGCTGATTACGGAAGCGACAGCGATCACGCATCAGGGGCAAGGCTATGCGGACGTTCCGGGTCTTTATACGCCCGAGGCGCTCGAAGGATGGCACAAGGTGACGGAGGCAGTTCATAGGGCTGGCGGCAAGATCGTCGTCCAGATGTGGCATGTCGGTCGCATCTCGCACACATCTCTCCAGCCAAATGGCGGTCAGCCCGTGGCTCCGTCGGCGATTCGGGCAAAGTCGAAGACCTATCTTGTCAATGGAGACGGAACTGGCAGCTTCGCGGAGACGTCCGAGCCTCGCGCGCTGGACCTGGCGGAAATTGCCGGTATCGTCGAAGACTACCGCAAAGCCGCACGCGCCGCGATCGATGCCGGCTTCGACGGCATCGAAATCCATGCCGCAAACGGTTATCTGATCGACCAGTTCCTTCGCTCCGGTTCCAACAAGCGCACCGACGCCTATGGCGGCTCGATCGAGAATCGCGCGCGCTTCCTCTTCGAGGTGGTTGATGCGATCACGAAGGAGATCGGCGCGGGGCGCGTCGGCATCCGTATTTCGCCGGTCACGCCGTCCAATGATGCCTTTGACCCGGAACCGCAGGCGCTCTTCACCTACGTGGTGGAAAAGCTTGCTCGCTATCCGCTTGCCTATCTTCACATCGTCGAAGGTGCGACAGGCGGGGCACGCGATCATCAGCAGGGCGATCGCCCCTTCGATTACGCCGGTCTCCGAGCTGCTTACGCCGCCGCCGGCGGCAAGTCTGCGTGGATGGCGAACAACGGGTATGACCGCGAACTTGCCGTCAGAACCGTCGAAAGTGGTGAGGCCGATCTGGTCGCTTTCGGCAAGCCCTTTATTGCCAACCCCGATCTCGTCCGCCGGCTTAAGGACGGTGCAATGCTCAATGCGCCTGACCAGGCGACCTTCTACGGTGGCGGCGCCAAGGGATACACTGACTATCCGCTGCTTGATCAGGTGGCTTGAGGCCTAAGCCTGGATTAGGGGTTCCGTGAAACGCGGGGCCCCTTTCTGCCTGGTTTCTGGAGGAAGGCGAAAGTGCCGAACGTCCGCTCGCCATTGCGGAGATTGCCGCGGCTACACTGAACCGCTAAAGCTCACTGCGTTCTCGATGGCGTCGTGTCGCTGCGCTGTTGATCGAGAGCAGTCAGGGAGAGCAACATGCAGATCAGAGATGCGGCCGACGGCGATCTCGAAGCCATTCGCGATATCTACAACGATGCGGTGGCGAACACGACAGCGATCTGGAACGAAACGCTCGTGGATATCGCCAATCGTGCTGCATGGCTCAAGGCACGAACATCGGCCGGTTTTCCTGTGCTCGTTGCCGTCTCAGACGCGGGCGACGTCATCGGCTATGCCTCCTTCGGTGAATGGCGTGCTTTCGACGGCTATCGCCACACGGTCGAGCATTCGGTCTATGTGCGCAGCGACCGGCGCGGAGGCGGTATCGGCCGGGCGTTGATGGTTGCGCTCATCGAGCGCGCCGAGGCACTTGGCAAGCATGTGATGGTCGCTGGGATCGAATCGAGCAACCTCCCCTCGATCCGTTTGCACGAGCAGTTGGGCTTCGAGCAGACCGGACACATGAAGGAAGTCGGTACGAAATTCGGCCGCTGGCTCGATCTGACCTTCATGCAGCTGACCCTGCGCACCGGTTCGCCGACCTGAGATTGTCTTCGCTGTTTTTCGTTATCGGCGAAGATGCTATGTATGCTCACTCGTTCGTCACCGAGGAGCCGCATGGTCGAACAGAGCCGAGCGCGCAGATGCCGCATCTGGGGCAACCGAATGGGACGTCTGGCGCGCGCTGCCGGCGCCGCGTTGTCGGTCGCCGCGGGGTTCTGCGCTGCCGTCTCCGGAGATGCGGAGGCCCGCACCGATGCGCCGCCGGTTCCTCCGCGAAAGTGTCTCTATTCGGGCATTTCCGCAGCAAACCCGTCTCTTCGTCTCTGCATCAGCCCCGATAATTTTGCCCGAGATGTCTGCGGCATCATTGAGCACTACGCCGAGGCAAACGACCTGCCCGCCCCCTTCTTCGCGCGGTTGATCTGGCGCGAAAGCCTTTTTCAGCCGGACGCCATCAGTCCGAAGGGTGCGGAGGGAATTGCCCAGTTCATGCCGGCAACGGCAAAGCTGCGCGGCTTGTCGGACAGCTTCGATGCTGTGGCGGCACTCGGGAAATCGGCGGAGTATCTAAGTGAGCTGAAGTCGCGTTATGGCAATCTTGGCTTTGCCGCGGCGGCCTACAATGCTGGCGAGGCGGGCCTTGAGCGCTTCCTCGAAAATGACCGGCTGCCCTACGAGACGCGCGACTACGTTTTGGCGATCACAGCTTATCCTGTCGAAGACTGGCGCGACAATCCACCAAAGTTGCTCAATCTTGAGCTCGACAAGGATAAGAGCTTCCTGGATGGCTGCGTCGCGCTGGCCAATACCCGGCGGCTGCGCGAGCTCGTCATAGCCGACGAGGCCGTCTGGGCGCCCTGGGGCGTCCAGCTCTCGGCGCATTATCAGAAATCCGGTGCGCAGCGGCTGTTCTTGCACGCAGTGAAGAGACTGCCGGCGCCAATCAACACCGAAAAGGCAGTCCTCGTGCGGGAGCGAAACGGCGCCTTTGGAGCGAGAAGACGGTACGCGGCCCGCATCGGCCGGCAGACGCGCGCCGAGGCAAACGAGCTTTGCGCCGCCATTCGCAAGAGCGGCGGCGCCTGCGTCGTTTTCAAGAACTGACTCTCAGGCTTCGCGGCGCACCGGAGCAACGTTCGACGGCTGCCTTCCGAGGTCCCTCGGCAGGCAACCGAGCGAGGCGAGAGTTGCTGTAACCGCGTCGTCTGTCGCCGTCTGTGGCTCGTCGCCGAGCGTGGCGATCAGCCGGTCGTTGCGCATCTCGAGCGGCTCACGCCAAAGATAGCGCATTTCCTTGAGCTCCTTGAAGAGCGGCACGAAGGGTGACGCAAGGGACACGAACCACCAGGGGAAGCTTTTGACCTTGAGATCAGGATTCCCGACAGCGCGCCGGATCGCCGCAATCATCTTGGTGCCGTCGTCATCGAAGAAGCCGCGCATATGGTGGGCCGCAAATGGCGGAAGGCTTTCCGCCCGCTCGATCAATCGGATCATCGTCTCCGCGACGTCCGGCAAATAGGCCCATTGGTGGGCAATTCCCTTCTTCCCCGGATAGCTGATCGCCGTAAGCGGTTTCCCTGGCTTCACCAGTCCCTGGGAAAACCAGTTGTTGGCGGCGCCAGGACCAAAGAAGTCCCCTGCCCGCAGAATGATCACACGAACACCGGCTTCGGACGCAGCCTTCAGCCTTGCTTCCATTTCCTTGCGGATGGAGCCCTTTTCCGTCCGTGGGTTCTGTGGTGCATCTTCGTCGAGTACGGGAAAGGCGTCTGGCCCGAAATTGTAGATCGTGCCGGGCAAGACGATGCGGGCACCGACGGCCTTGGCAGCGGCGATCGTGTTATCGAGCATCGGCAATACGAGTTTGCCCCAGTCGCGATAGCCGGGCGGGTTGACCGCGTGGATGATAACGGACGCGCCCTCGGCCGCAGCTCTCACGTCTGTGGCGTTCATTGCGTCGCCCTGGATCCATTCGACGGCCGGTGCCTTTCTGGACGCCTTCGCTGCGTCCCGGTTCAACGCCCGGACCGTCCACCGGCGAAGGTGAAGACCGCGGGCGACCGCGCCACCTATTCCGCCGGTTGCGCCCAGCACGAGGACAGTTCCTGTCTTGTTCTGCGTTTCCGTCATTTTTCTCTCCATCGTCTTGGATGGATCGAAGATCGCCGGCTTCGGCGCCAAACGGAATTGTCTAAATAGTTATGACAGCTATACTTAAATTTATGAACACTGAGCCGAGCTGGGATTTTTACCGCACCTTTCTGATGGTGCTGAGCGAAGGGTCGCTGTCGGCGGCGGCGCGCGAGCTTGGGCTGACGCAGCCGACCGTCGGCCGTCACATCGACGCGTTGGAAGAAATCCTCGGTTTCACGCTGTTCACGCGCTCGCCGCAGGGGCTGCTGCCAACCGATGCAGCCATGGAACTGCAGCCCTATGCCGAGACCATGGCGGCCACCTCCTCCGCCCTGCTTCGTGCCGCCTCCGGCCAGCATGGCGCGATTGGCGGAACCGTGCGCATCAGCGCCAGCGAGGTGATCGGCGTCGAGGTCTTGCCGCCGATCCTTGCCGAACTCAGCCGGGAATATCCGGACCTCTCCATCGAGCTTTCCGCATCGGATGCCGTCGAGGATCTTTTGCGCCAGGAGGCCGATATCGCCGTGCGTATGGTCAGGCCGGAACAGGATGCGTTGGTCGCTCTCCATATCGGCGCGGTGCCGCTCGGCTTTCACGCGCATCGGGCCTATCTCGACAGGCGCGGCGTGCCTGAAACAATCGATGATCTCTCCCGCCACAGTCTGATCGGTTTCGATCGGCAAACCGCCGCAATCCGCGCCATCATGGCAAGGACGCCGAGCTTACCGTCAGCGCGCTTTGCATTGAAGACCGACAGCAATGTCGCGCAGCTTGCGGCGATACGCGCCGGCTTCGGCATAGGCATTTGCCAGAACGCCCTTGCAATCCGCGATCCTGAGCTTGTCCATGTGCTTGCCGACGCCTTCGAGATGAAGCTCGAAACCTGGCTCGTGATGCACGAAAACCTGCGTGCAAGCCCGCGCTGCCGTGTCACCTTTGACGCGCTGGCCAAGGGACTGAAAGCCTATATCCGGCAATAACGCAACGGATGGAGGTCAACGAAAAGCCCGCCGGCAAGGGCGGGCTTTCAAGTCTCGTAGGCAAATCAGTCTTCAGAAGCTTCAGGTGGCTCCGGCGCGATAACTTCGCCAAGCGCCGCTTCCACAACTTCGTCTTCGCCATCCGGCTCGCTGATCCGCTCGACCGAGACGACCTTTTCATCCTTGGCCGTCGAGAAGATCGTAACGCCCTTGGTCGCGCGGCTGGCGAGACGAATGCCGTTGACGGGCACGCGTATGAGCTGACCGCCGTCGGAGACGAGCATGATCTGATCATTGAGCTCGACCGGGAATGCGCCGACCAGTTCGCCGATTTCCGACGTCTTCGACGTGTCGGTGGCGCGAATGCCTTTCCCGCCACGGCCGGATGTGCGGAAATCGTAGGAGGACGAACGCTTGCCGAAGCCTTTCACGGAGACCGTCAGCACGAACTGCTCGCGTGCTTTCAGTTCCTCGTAGCGTTCGTTGGAGAGTTCGCCGCCGTCGGTGACCTCTTCGCCGACCAATGCGATTTCCTCTTCCTCGCCGTTCGTCGTACGCCGCTCGGCCGCGGCACGTTTCAGATAGGCCGCACGCTCCCAGGGCTCGGCATCGACATGGCCGACGATCGCCATCGAGATGATCCGGTCGTTGTCGCCGAGCGAAATCCCGCGTACGCCGATCGAATTGCGGCCGGCGAAGACGCGCACGTCGGAGACAGGGAAGCGGATGCATTGGCCGAGCGCCGTCGTCAGCAGCACGTCGTCGAGCTCGGTGCAAGTGTCGACCGACAGGATTTCGTCGCCCTCCTCATCGAGCTTCATCGCGATCTTGCCATTGCGATTGACCTGGATGAAGTCCGAGAGCTTGTTGCGGCGGACCGTGCCGCGCGTGGTCGAGAACATGACGTCCAGGTTTTCCCAGGTCGTTTCGTCCTCAGGCAGCGGCATGATCGTGGTGATGCGTTCGCCGGGTTCGAGCGGCAGCATGTTGATCAGCGCCTTGCCGCGCGATTGCGGCGTGCCGATCGGCAGCCGCCAGACCTTCTCCTTGTAGACGATGCCGCGCGACGAGAAGAACAGCACCGGCGTATGAGTGTTTGCAACGAATAGCCGGGTAACGAAATCCTCGTCCCGCGTCGCCATGCCGGAGCGTCCCTTGCCGCCGCGACGCTGTGCGCGATAGGTCGTCAGCGGCACGCGCTTGATATAGCCGAGATGGGACACGGTCACGACCATGTCTTCCTGGGCGATGAGGTCTTCGTCGTCCATATCCGGACCGCCTTCGGCGATCTCGGTGCGGCGCGGCGTTCCGAACTCGTCACGGACGGCTTCCAGTTCCTGCTTGACGATCGCCATGATGCGCAAGCGCGAGGAGAGGATATCGAGGTAGTCCTTGATTTCCTCGCCGATCTTGTTGAGTTCGTCGCCGATTTCATCTCGGCCAAGCGCGGTCAGGCGCTGCAGGCGCAGGTCGAGGATGGCGCGGGCCTGCTCTTCCGAGAGGTTGTAGGTTCCGTCTACGTTGATGCGGTGACGCGGATCGTCGATCAGACGAATCAGCGCATCGACGTCATGCGCCGGCCAACGGCGCTCCATCAACTGCTCGCGTGCCGTCTGCGGATCCGGCGCGTGGCGGATTAGCTTGATGACTTCGTCGATGTTGGCAACCGAGATCGCGAGGCCGACCAACACATGCGCGCGCTCGCGCGCCTTGCGCAGCAGGTATTTTGTTCTCCGGCTAACGACTTCTTCGCGGAAGGACACGAAAGCGCGGAGCATATCGAGCAGTGTCATCTGCTCCGGCTTGCCGCCGTTGAGCGCCACCATGTTGCAGCCGAACGAGGTCTGCAGCGGCGTATAGCGGTAGAGCTGGTTGAGTATGACCTCGGCATTGGCGTCGCGCTTCAGTTCGATGACGACGCGATAGCCCTGGCGGTCGGATTCGTCGCGCAGGTCCGAGATGCCTTCGATGCGCTTCTCGCGCACCAGCTCGGCCATCTTTTCGATCATTGTCGCCTTGTTCACCTGGTAGGGGATCTCGGTGATGATGATCTGCTCGCGATCGCCGCGCATCGGTTCGACATGGGCGCGTCCGCGCATGATGACGGAGCCGCGGCCGGTCTCGTAAGCCTGGCGAATGCCCGAGCGCCCGAGGATCAGCGCACCGGTCGGAAAATCCGGCCCGGGAATGATCTGCATCAGGTCCGGCAGTTCGATCGCTGGATCGTCGATCAGCGCGATGCAGCCGTTGATGACTTCGCCGAGGTTGTGCGGCGGGATGTTTGTCGCCATGCCGACGGCAATGCCGCCTGCGCCGTTGACCAGGAGGTTCGGAAACTTTGCCGGGACGACGACGGGTTCATGCAGCGTGCCGTCGTAGTTGTCGCGGAAATCGACCGTTTCCTTGTCGAGATCGTCGAGCAGGGAATGGGCCGCCTTCTGCAGCCGGCACTCGGTATAACGCTCGGCCGCTGGCGGATCGCCGTCGACGGATCCGAAATTGCCCTGCCCGTCGATCAGCGGCAATCTGAGTGACCAGTCCTGCGCCATGCGCGCCAATGCGTCGTAGATCGCCATGTTGCCGTGCGGGTGATATTTACCCATCACGTCGCCGGTGACGCGGGCGCACTTGACGTATTTCTTGTTCCAGTCGATGCCGAGCTCGCTCATCCCGTAGAGGATGCGCCGGTGAACGGGTTTCAGACCGTCGCGCACGTCGGGAAGCGCACGGGAAACGATCACGCTCATGGCGTAATCGAGATAGGACCGCTGCATTTCCTCGATGATGGAAATCGGCTCGATGCCTGGCGGAGTTTTTCCGCCGCCGGGATTGCTTTGTTCAGTCAATGTTGATCACGATCTTTGTTCAGAATCAGTCGGCTTTTTTATAGCCGAATGCGGCTCTAAGCGCCAATTTTTGCAGTTGGTTGTGAACAGTCTTTTGCCGCCAGAACAGGCTTTTCTAGGGCATTTGCGCGGAAATCTCTGTGATATCTGCGCAAGCCGCCTACGCGCGCTTATGTCCCTGGCATCGAGGCCACAGTCCGTGCGCCCAAAACGGTTTAAGCCATTGATCGACCTTTGGCTAGCCGCCCCTTTCCAAGATCGCCGCGCTTGCCTAACAATGCATCCACCACCAGGAAAACCTGGGGTAGCAATCCGGAAGGGGATACGGATGTTCAATGTCGATCTTTTGATCAATGCGCTGACGACTCTGCTCGTTACGCTCGATCCGCCCGGTCTTGCGCCGATTTTCTTAAGTCTTACCGTGGGTTTGAGCCGCCAGGAGCGGTTTCAAGTCGCCACCCGCGGCTCGATGATAGCCTTCTTTATTCTTGCCGCCTTCGCCCTCTTCGGTGACGGAATTCTCGGCCTGCTCGGCATCTCGATCGGCGCCTTCCGCATTGCGGGCGGTCTGCTCCTCTTTTGGATCTCGTTCGAAATGATCTTCGAGAGACGTCAGGAACGGAAGGAAAAGACCGGCGAAGCTGCAGTGACCAAGGACCATATACACAACATCGCAGTCTTCCCCCTCGCCCTACCTTTGATCGCCGGCCCGGGAGCAATTTCGGCCACGATCCTGCTTGGCAGTTCGTTTCCCTCCGTCATCGACCGCATCCAGCTTCTCGTTGTCATCGCCGCGTCGATGGTGCTGTTGTTTCTGGCGCTTGTGATCGCCGACCGCATCGACCGCTTTCTCGGGGTGACAGGACGAGCGATCCTCACGCGTCTCCTTGGCGTCATCCTGGCGGCGTTGGCAGTGCAGTTCGTCGTCGACGGCGTGAAGTCGGCTTTCTTGGCTTAACACGTCTTCGCGTGGATGAATCGAAGGCTGGCAGAGCCGCGAGGTGGCGCGCCGAGGTCGTCAATTGCACCGCCACTGCCGGCTACAACCACGATGACCGTCAAAAACGCAAAAAGCCAGTCCCCGGGGACTGGCTTTCCCGTTTCAGCAAAGCATGAGCCGCTCGTGAAAGCGACCAAGCATCAGAACGGAATGTCGTCGTCGAGATCGCGCGAGAAGTTGCCGCCGCTCTGACCGCCCTGGCCGCCGGAGCGTCCGCCCGACGACTGGCGCGGTTGGTCGTAGTCCTCGTAGCCGCCACCATAGTCGTTGCCGCCGCCACGGCTGACACCGGAGCCGCCGCCCTCGCCGCGCCCGTCCAGCATCGTCAGCGTCGAGTTGAAGCCTTGCAGCACCACCTCGGTCGAATAGCGGTCGTTGCCGTTCTGGTCCTGCCACTTGCGCGTCTGCAACTGGCCTTCGATATAGAGCTTCGCGCCCTTCTTCACATATTGCTCGACCACCTTGCAGAGGCCTTCGTTGAAGACGACGACCGTGTGCCATTCCGTCTTCTCGCGACGCTCGCCGCTATTGCGGTCGCGCCAGGTTTCCGAGGTGGCGATGCGCAGGTTGGCGATCGGGCGGCCATCCTGCGTGCGCCGGATTTCCGGGTCGGCCCCGACATTTCCGATCAAGATCACCTTGTTGACGCTACCAGCCATATCGCTTTTCCCGTGCTTTCCGCCGAACCGCCGGCCCGGCTCTCCAAAATTTCAAGAACGCGTATCTTAGCGGCCCGCCGCCGTTGATACGCCCCGCATCGCGGATAATCCACAGCGATTTGTGAGATTACCTCTGCCATCTGTTCTTTTTTTGTTCTAATATTTCCCTATTATCCTGTCAACCGAATCGCAATTGCGCCGCCTCCTTGCCGATTGCGCCTCGACATGGGCGTAGTCGTCATTACATAGGAGGCTTTCAACGACATGTAAAAGCTGGCTTCCGATGAGCGAACTCAAGACCATCTCCATTCGCGGTGCGCGTGAGCACAATCTCAAGGGCATCGACCTTGATCTGCCGCGCAACAAGCTCATCGTGATGACAGGGCTTTCCGGATCCGGCAAATCCTCGCTCGCCTTCGATACGATCTACGCCGAAGGCCAGCGTCGTTATGTCGAGAGTCTTTCGGCCTATGCGCGCCAGTTCCTGGAAATGATGCAGAAGCCGGATGTCGACCAGATCGATGGCCTATCGCCGGCGATTTCGATCGAGCAGAAGACGACCTCGCGCAACCCGCGCTCGACGGTCGGCACCGTCACTGAGATCTATGACTATATGCGCCTGCTTTTCGCACGCGTCGGCGTGCCCTATTCGCCCGCCACCGGCCTGCCGATCGAGAGCCAGACTGTCAGTCAGATGGTCGATCGCGTGCTGGAGTTCGGCGAAGGCACGCGGCTCTATATCCTCGCGCCGCTCGTGCGCGGCCGTAAAGGCGAGTACAAGAAGGAACTCGCCGAGCTGATGAAGAAGGGCTTCCAGCGCGTCAAGGTGGATGGCCAGTTCTATGAAATCGCCGACGTGCCGGCGCTCGACAAGAAGTACAAGCACGACATCGATGTGGTCGTCGACCGCGTTGTGGTGAGGCCCGACCTCTCTACACGTCTTGCCGACAGCCTTGAAACCTGCCTGACGCTCGCCGATGGCCTGGCGATCGCCGAATTCGCTGACAAGCCCCTGCTGCCGGAGGAAACCGCGGCTGGCGGCTCCGCCAACAAGTCCCTGAACGAGACGCACGAGCGGGTGCTGTTTTCGGAAAAATTCGCATGCCCCGTCTCCGGCTTCACCATTCCGGAGATCGAGCCGCGGCTCTTTTCCTTCAACAACCCCTTCGGCGCCTGCCCGACCTGCGATGGGCTCGGCAGCCAGCAGAAGATCGACGAAGCGTTGATTGTCCCGGAGCCGAACCGGACCTTGCGCGACGGCGCGATTGCGCCTTGGGCAAAATCGTCCTCGCCCTACTACAATCAAACGCTGGAGGCGCTGGGCAAGGCCTTCGATTTCAAGCTCGGCAACCGCTGGAGCGAACTGTCCGACGAGGCGCAGCGAGCCATCCTGCATGGTACGGAGGAGAAGATCGTCTTCCACTATGTGGATGGTGCGCGTTCCTACAACACCACCAAGACCTTCGAAGGCATCGTGCCCAATCTCGAACGCCGTTGGAAGGAGACCGACAGCGCATGGGCGCGCGAGGAGATCGAGCGCTTCATGTCGGCAGCCCCCTGCCCGGCCTGTGCCGGTTATCGGCTGAAGCCGGAGGCGCTTGCCGTCAAGATCAACAAGCTGCACATCGGCGAGGTCACGGACATGTCGATCCGCGTCGCCCGCGACTGGTTCGATGCCTTGCCGGAGCACCTCAACGCCAAGCAGAACGAGATTGCCGTGCGCATCCTCAAGGAGATCCGCGAGCGGCTGCGCTTCCTGAACGATGTCGGGCTTGAATATCTCAGTCTCTCACGCAATTCCGGGACGCTCTCCGGTGGCGAGAGTCAGCGCATCCGGCTTGCCTCCCAGATCGGTTCCGGACTGACAGGCGTGCTCTATGTGCTCGACGAGCCCTCGATCGGTCTGCATCAGCGAGACAATGCCCGCCTGCTCGACACGCTCCGGCATCTGCGTGACATCGGCAATACGGTCATTGTCGTGGAGCATGACGAGGACGCGATCCTGACGGCCGACTACGTCGTCGATATCGGTCCGGCGGCCGGCATCCACGGCGGCGAGATTGTCGCGGAAGGCGCCCCGTCCGACATCATGGCCAATCCGAAATCGCTTACCGGAAAATACCTTTCCGGCGAACTCGCCGTTGCCGTTCCGAGCGAGCGGCGAAAGCCGAAAAAGAAGAAGGAAATCACGGTAGTAGGCGCGCGGGCTAACAACCTGAAGGATGTTACCGCCTCGATCCCGCTCGGTGTCTTCACCGCGGTGACAGGCGTTTCGGGCGGCGGCAAGTCGACCTTCCTCATCGAAACGCTCTACAAGGCGGCCGCCCGCCGCATCATGGGCGCACGCGAGAACCCGGCAGAACACGACCGGATCGACGGCTTCGAGCATATCGACAAGGTGATCGATATCGACCAGTCGCCGATCGGCCGCACGCCCCGGTCGAACCCGGCGACCTATACCGGTGCCTTCACACCGATTCGCGACTGGTTCGCAGGACTTCCCGAGGCGAAGGCGCGTGGCTACCAGCCTGGGCGCTTCTCCTTCAACGTCAAGGGCGGCCGCTGCGAAGCCTGCCAGGGCGACGGCGTCATCAAGATCGAGATGCACTTCCTCCCGGACGTCTATGTTACCTGCGACGTCTGCCACGGCAAGCGCTACAATCGCGAAACGCTGGACGTGCATTTCAAGGGCAAGTCGATCGCCGACGTTCTCGACATGACGGTCGAGGAAGGCGTCGAATTCTTTTCGGCCGTTCCGTCCGTGCGCGACAAGCTCGTGACGCTGAACCAAGTGGGCCTCGGCTATATCAAGGTCGGCCAGCAGGCAAACACGCTTTCGGGCGGCGAGGCGCAGCGCGTGAAGCTGGCCAAGGAACTGTCCAAGCGTTCGACCGGCCGCACGCTTTACATCCTCGATGAGCCGACAACAGGGTTGCATTTCCACGACGTAGCGAAGCTTCTTGAAGTTCTGCATGAGCTCGTTAACCAGGGAAATTCGGTCGTGGTCATCGAGCACAATCTGGAAGTCATCAAAACTGCCGACTGGATCATCGACTTCGGCCCCGAAGGCGGCGACGGTGGCGGTGAAGTGATTGCCAAGGGTACGCCTGAAGACGTTGTGAAGGAGCCCCGCTCCTACACCGGACAATTCCTGAAAGAGCTGTTGGAGCGCCGGCCGGTGAAGAAGGTCGAGGCGGCGGAGTGACCGGCTCGCGGCCGCTTTGCATCTCCGACGATACCGGGAACGCGGTAGGCGGTGCTCCGTTGGGACCGATGCTTGCCCGGAAACAGGTGGCCATGCTGACCGGGAGCGGCGACGCTGACTGCGCGATGTCGCCGAGTCGCTTGGCGGCAGGCAAAATGAATCGCCCGGACGGGCCTTGAGGAGGAGACGATGACACAATCCGGTAAAATCCGCGTCGGCATCGGCGGTTGGACCTTCGAGCCTTGGGAAGGCACCTTCTATCCTTCCGACCTCCCGAAGAAGCGGCAGCTTGAATTCGCCGGCAAGGAACTGCGCACGATCGAGATCAACGGCACATATTACAGCTCGCAGAAGCCGGAAACCTTTGCGCGATGGGCGGCGGAAGTCCCGGACGGTTTTGTCTTTTCGCTGAAGGCCAGCCGCTTTGTGACGAATCGCAAGGTACTCGCGGAAGCCGGTGAATCGATGGAGAGATTCCTGACCCAGGGGCTGACCGAACTGGGCGACCACCTCGGCCCTATTCTCTGGCAGTTCGCGCCAACCAAGAAATTCGAGCCGGACGATTTCGAAGGATTTCTCAAGCTCCTTCCCGAAAAACAGGACGGGCTAAAACTTCGCCATGTGGTCGAGGTTCGCAACCCGTCCTTCCAGGCGCCCGACTTCATCGAGCTTTTGAACAAATACAACGTGGCCGTCGTGCTCGCCGAACATGCCGACTATCCGATGCTCGCCGACGTCACCGCGGATTTCGTCTATGCGAGGCTGCAGAGAGGCCGCGATGACACAAAGACCTGTTATCCGTCCGAGGGTCTGGATCTCTGGGCCGAGCGGCTGAAAACCTTTGCGGCGGGCGGCGAGCCGGAGGGGCTCGAAAAGAGTGCGCCGGATCGTAAGGCCGATAAGACGCCCCGCGACGTTTTTGCCTTCTTCATTACGTCGGGCAAGGTCAACGCGCCGAATGGCGCAAGGGAATTGCAGAAGCGGGTGAGCTAGCCCTGCTCCGCCGCCACGCTGAACGCCGAACATAGCTTGGTTCGTGGCGGCCGAGGCCCGCCACGATGACGCTGGATGTGGTGGCGACCTCTCAATGAGCGCGGAGCGGCCCCGTCCAAGTCGCTGCATAGCCGAATCACCAGGCGCGCGTCACATCCAGACGGTCTTTGCAATCGCGGGTAGCGCTAGGGCATGGCCTTCATCTGCTTTTTTACCCTTGAAAAATTTGATCTTGCGCCTGCCGTTGCCGCATTGTCGCAGGCAACGTTCTGAAGTCCCTGATTTTCAACGGATTGACCAATGTCCCCGTTTTCCACAGTCGGTCCACACAACATATAGCGCTCAAACTTCCGTCACAAACCACCCCTTGACGCCCCGCGCCGATTCACGGTTAATGGATTTCACGTTGCGACGGCGGCGGACCGGGAAGTTAAGAGGCCGGTTCATCCCCCTAAATCGTCGGTCCTGGCATGCGATCGGCACGGATGATCCGTGTGGCCGCGCCAAGGTAGTTTTGCGCGATTTTCGGGCCGCCGGGACAACATTCAGGCTGGCATAAATGACTTGTTAATACTATATTTAGTGTTTGCAGCCAGCATCACCACAAGATACAGGATGACCCAGGGCATATGGGTTTCCTTCAAATGACGGAAGCTGGAGCTGGCTGCGGTACCTCGCGGCCGGGCGGGGATATTTGCGCCTAGGCGCATGGCAACAAAGGACACGGGACAATGAAGATCGAACGCCGTTTCACAAAGGCTGGGCAATCCGCCTACGCCGAGATCGATTTCCGCAAGGCGACGAGTGAGATCAAGAACCCGGATGGGTCGATCGTCTTCCGCCTCGAGAACATCGATGTCCCCGCGCAGTTCTCCCAGGTTGCCGCGGACATCCTCGCGCAGAAGTATTTCCGCAAGGCGGGCGTGCCGGCCAAGCTGAAGCGTGTCGAGGAAAACGACGTCCCCTCCTTCCTGTGGCGCTCGGTCCCCGATACGGATGCGCTGAAAGCATTGCCGAAGGATGAACAGTATGGCTCCGAAACGGATGCACGCCAGGTTTTCGATCGCCTGGCGGGCACCTGGACCTATTGGGGCTGGAAGGGCGGCTATTTCGATACGGAAGAAGATGCGGCCGCTTTCCGTGATGAACTCGCCTATATGCTCGCTACCCAGCGCGTCGCGCCGAACTCGCCGCAATGGTTCAACACCGGCCTGCACTGGGCCTACGGCATCGACGGCCCCGGCCAAGGTCACTTCTATGTCGATCCCTTCACCGGCAAGCTGACGAAATCGAAATCCGCGTACGAACACCCGCAGCCGCATGCCTGCTTCATCCAGTCCGTTGCCGATGACCTCGTCAACGAGGGCGGCATCATGGACCTCTGGGTGCGTGAGGCGCGCCTCTTCAAATACGGCTCCGGCACCGGCTCCAACTTCTCGCATCTGCGCGGCGAAGGCGAAAAGCTTTCGGGCGGCGGCAAGTCCTCCGGCCTCATGAGCTTCCTGAAGATCGGCGACCGCGCTGCCGGCGCCATCAAGTCGGGCGGCACGACCCGCCGCGCCGCCAAGATGGTCGTCGTCGACATCGACCATCCGGATATCGAGGAATACATCAACTGGAAGGTCAAGGAAGAGCAGAAGGTCGCCGCCCTCGTCACCGGCTCCAAGATCGTCGCGAAGCACCTGAAGGCGATCATGAAGGCCTGCGTCAATTGCGACGGCACCGACGACGCCTGCTTCGACCCGAAGCAGAACCCGGCGCTGAAGCGCGAGATCCGCGCCGCCAAGCAGGCGCTGGTTCCGGAAAACTACGTCAAGCGCGTCATCCAGTTCGCGCGCCAGGGCTACAAGGACATCGAGTTCAAGACCTACGACACGGACTGGGATTCGGAAGCTTATCTCACGGTCTCCGGCCAAAACTCGAACAACTCCGTCTCGATCAAGGACGATTTCCTGCGTGCCGTTGAGGCCGATGGCGAGTGGAGCCTGACCGCCCGCAAGGATGGCCGCGTGCTGAAGACGCTGAAGGCCCGCGACCTTTGGGAATCGATCTCCTACGCCGCCTGGGCGTCGGCCGATCCGGGTCTGCACTTCAACACGACGATGAACGACTGGCACACCTGCCCGGCTGCCGGCCCGATCCGCGCGTCGAACCCGTGCTCGGAGTACATGTTCCTTGACGACACGGCCTGCAACCTCGCCTCGCTGAACCTGATGCAGTTCAAGGATGCCGCCACCAAGCGGATCAACATCGGCGATTACGAACATGCCGTCCGCCTCTGGACGATCGTTCTTGAAATCTCGGTGATGATGGCGCAGTTCCCGTCACGCGAGATCGCCGAGCTCTCCTATGAATACCGCACGCTCGGCCTCGGCTACGCCAACATTGGCGGCCTGCTGATGTCGTCCGGCATCCCCTATGACTCAGCCGAAGGCCGTGCCATCGCCGGTGCGCTGACCGCGATCATGACCGGCATCGCCTATGCTACTTCGGCCGAAATCTCGGCAAAGCTCGGTCCCTTCCCGAGCTTTGCCCCGAACCGCGACAACATGCTGCGCGTCATGCGCAACCATCGTCGCGCGGCTCACGGCGAAACCACGGGCTATGAGAGCCTGTCGGTGAACCCGGTGGCACTCGTCCATGCCGATTGCCCGGACCAGGACCTGATCGCCCACGCCAAGAGCGCCTGGGACAAGGCCGTCGAGCTTGGCGAGAAGCACGGCTACCGCAATGCTCAGGCAACGGTTATCGCGCCGACCGGCACGATCGGCCTCGTCATGGATTGCGACACCACCGGCATCGAGCCTGACTTCGCGCTGGTCAAGTTCAAGAAGCTCGCCGGCGGCGGCTACTTCAAGATCATCAACCGCGCCGTTCCGGAAGCGCTGCGCACCCTCGGCTACTCGGAAAGCCAGATCGCCGAGATCGAGGCTTACGCCGTCGGCCATGGCAACCTCAACCAGGCGCCGGCGATCAACCCGACGACGCTCAAGACCAAGGGCTTCACCGATGAGAAAATCGAGGCCGTCAACGCTGCGCTGAAGGCCGCCTTCGACATCAAGTTTGTGTTCAACCAGTGGACGCTCGGCGCCGATTTCCTCAAGGGCACGCTGAAGGTCACCGACGAGCAGCTTGCCTCGATGGACTTCAACCTGCTCGAGCACCTGGGCTTTTCGAAGAAGGACATCGAAGCCGCCAACATCCATGTCTGCGGCGCGATGACCCTCGAAGGCGCACCGTTCCTGAAGGCCGAGCACCTGCCGGTGTTCGATTGCGCCAATCCCTGCGGCAAGATCGGTAAGCGCTATCTTTCGGTCGAGAGCCACATCCGCATGATGGCGGCCGCCCAGCCGTTCATCTCCGGCGCGATCTCGAAGACGATCAATATGCCGAACGAGGCCACCGTCGAGGATTGCAAGAACGCCTATATGCTCTCCTGGAAGCTGGCGCTGAAGGCGAACGCGCTCTATCGGGACGGTTCGAAGCTGTCGCAGCCGCTGAACGCCTCGCTGATCGAGGATGACGAGGAAGAGGAAGCGATCGAAGAGCTCATGCAGGCGCCGGCCGCCGCCCAGGCAGTCGCCGTCACCGAGAAGATCGTCGAGCGCGTGATCGAAAAGGTCGTCCGCGCCCGTGAAAAACTGCCGAACCGTCGCCAGGGCTACACCCAGAAGGCGATCGTCGGCGGCCACAAGGTCTACCTCCGCACCGGCGAATTCGGCGATGGCCGCTTGGGCGAGATCTTCATCGACATGCACAAGGAAGGTGCCGCCTTCCGGGCGATGATGAACAACTTCGCCATCGCCATCTCGCTCGGCCTGCAATATGGCGTGCCACTCGAAGAATATGTGGAGGCCTTCACCTTCACCAAGTTCGAGCCCGCCGGCATGGTCCAGGGCAACGATGCGATCAAGAATGCGACGTCGATCCTCGACTACGTCTTCCGCGAACTCGCCGTTTCCTATCTCGGCCGCCACGACCTTGCCCATGTTGATACCTCCGACTTCGGCAATACCGCACTCGGTCGCGGCATTCAGGAAGGCAAGACCAACCTTGTATCGACCGGTTGGACCCGCGGCTACAAGCCGACCATCGTCGGCGGCACGGCCGATCGCCAGCTCTCCGAGCCGAAGGGCGCCTCGACCGCCGCACCGGCGCGGGCGTCCGGTGGTGCCACGGTCACCTCGATCGCCGGCAACGCCGCCCGCAAGCTGGAACCGGCGATAGCTGCCGCTACATCGGAAGTCCTGGCTTTCAAGCGCGACTATGAAGAGCGGGCCGCCGAGCTTGCCGAGGACATCGCGGCCGAATCCGAGCAGGACGTAACCGCCCTCTTCTCCGACAAGGCCGCTGCCGAAGCCGCTTCGGCAAAAGCCGACGCCAAGAAGGTCGAAGCCGAACGCCGCGCCCGTTCGATCATGCAGGGCTACACCGGCAACATGTGCTCCGAGTGCCAGAACTTCACGATGGTCCGGAATGGTACGTGTGAGAAGTGCGACACGTGCGGCGCGACGAGCGGGTGCAGCTGAGTCCCGATTGCCTGGGCCTCGCGGAAGAAGAAGACAGAAAAGAGAGCGGCCACTTGGCCGCTCTTATGCGTTATACCGCATCTTTGGTGCAGATTATTCGCTGTGACGAATATCGAGCGACCCCGGGAAAGGACTTGCACCGCCTGCGCCGGCAACAAATGCTTCCTTGTCCGAAACTCGCTGAATGGAGCTCCCGCCCCTAATGTGCGCGAATCCTGGAAAGGAAACGACAATGAGCGCTATTGACAGCAAAGAGTTCGTTCTTGCAGGCGTCGTCATGAAACGCCTGCTCTCCGGAGAACAGACAGCGGGACAGTTCTGCCTTTTCGAGAACAACAGCGATGGAAACACGAGGACGCCGATCCATGTCCACGCCAAGGACGACGAGACGGTTTATATCATCGAAGGCGAATTGACTGCGGTGATCGACGGCCAGCCTCGACGGCTGACAGCAGGCGAGAGCATCTTCCTACCACGCAGCATTCCGCACCAGCTTATGAACATGAGCGGCAATCCTTGCAGATACATCTTGATCGGGACCCCCGCCCTGTTCGAACGGTTTATCGAGGAAGCCGGCCACGAACTTCAACAGGGCGAAGTCGCAGGACCGCCGACGTCCGAGGAGATCGAGCGCCTGCGCGAGGCTTCGCCAAGGTTCGGCATCACCTTGCTCTCTGATTGGCCGTCACCCAAGTCGTAAGCATCAAAGCGTCTCTTGGTGAGCCGATCGATCGAGCTCGCCTTCGTCTCGCGCGCCGTAGCAGGCGATGCTGGTCGCGATGTTCCTTCGGACGAGTATCTCCGCCTTTCCGAAACTCGACAAGAACTGAGCCGAAAGGCATCACTTCCAAATCAGGACGCCGAGATTTACGGCGTCGACGCGTGCACAGGTACTGGCGTGCCCCGCGGATTTCTCTTATACACTTCAGCTAATGGGGTCGTAGCTCAGTTGGGAGAGCGCCGCAATCGCACTGCGGAGGTCGAGGGTTCGAATCCCTTCGACTCCACCAAGCCTTGTCTTGTCCATACCGAAGACATAGGTAACAGAACGTACCTAAGACATGGGTGACAACCTCGTGCCGGGGCAGGCCTCGGACGCCTCCCGCCTTGCCAAGGTCGCGCCATCTCGACCTACAGCGCCGAGCGCCTAATCGGACCCGCAAGGACGCTGTAGCATTTTGAATTGCTGCATGTTTTTTCCTTAGATCGGGGTACGATTTAAGAAAACATGCAGTAGCCTCAGTGCGATTTCCGATAATCACCGCGGCGGAACGATGCCCTGGTAGTATTCCCCTTCGCCTCCAACGTGAACGGTTTGTGAGCACGCAGCGAGAGCGGCGACTGCGAGCAACAATAGGATCTTGCGCATAGGCCTCGTACTTTTTGCTAACGGATTGACGATCATTGATATTCCGGCAATGGCGCGGGATCAATTCCCCACCGATGATCGCAACCCAATCTTTCGTGTGTGCACGGCTATCGGCGAGATGGGAATTGGCCGGCAAGGTGTCACCGCTGCGGCAAGCGAACCGTCCTGCAGGCGCGGCAGGAACCCGACCGGTGCGGCTCCTGTTCATTACCTGACGTGAATATAGGCAGCGTCCTAGAATGGGGTTGGCGGCACGATGCCCGGATAGTAGTCCCCCTCCCCACGTTCGTACCGGTCGACCATGGTCGACCTTGAGGTTTGTGAGCACGCGCATAGTGCAGAAAGCGCTACCAACAACACGATCACGCGCATAGACCTTCGTCCTTTCCTGGCTGAAGTGGCGTCCCCCGATGCTCTGGCGTTTGCGCAGGATCTGGCGGCCTTTTCTTCATCGCGGCTGTGATTGTACTCTGTTGCTCAACCGAAGGTATAGAAATATTTACGGGCGCATGAGGCGGACCGTCGCGGCGGGCCGCCCGACTGTAATGCCTATTTCCCCTCGACCTGCTCCGCCCAGCTCTTTGCGCCGCTCTCGCCATTGAGGAATGGCAAGGCCGTTTCGAAGAGCTTCGGCGAGACGAAGATGTCGTAATGGGTGAGATCGGGCAGGATCGCCAGCCGGTTCTTCGACATGTTCTCGCGCATCCAGCCGGCATCCTTCAGGCCACCGCCAAGCTTGTGATAGAAAGCGACCACGTGCTCCAGCCGGAACATATCGCTGTCGCCATAAATGAGCATAACCGGCATGGTGAGCTTGGCCACGGCTGCGGATCCGTCGTAGTCGCGCCGCATCAGATCCCCCATCGCGTCGAGCAGTTTCGGGAATTCCGATACGTCCGGCGCAACCGCGGCGTAAGACTTGTACATCGGCGTTTCCTTCATCATCTCAGCCGCGCCGGCGCCGACCTGGGCCTGCGCTGCGATCATTTCCGGATAGAAGCCATCCTTGGCGTAAGGTGTCGAAACGAGCACCAGCCGCCGCACGCTCTCGGGCGCCTGCGCTGCCATCTGCAGAGCGACGCCGCCGCCCATCGAATAGCCGAGCACATCGACCTGTTCGTAGCCTAACTCCTTGACGAGGGCGCTCATGTCCGCGCCCATCGCCACGAGATCGATCGGGCGATCTCCGAGGGGCGTGCGGCCGTGGCCCTGGAGATCGACGCCGATCACTTGGCGGGTCTCGGCAAGTTTCGCGAGATTCGGTCCGAACATTTCGATGATCCCGAGACCACCGTGAAGAAGCAGCACCGGTTCGCCCTCGCCATAGACCTGGTAATAGTAGTTGATGCCGTTGATGGTGACGTGTCCGCTCTTCGTCGGCGCCGGCGTTGCCGCCTGCTCCATTATCACCTCCTCGGCAGCGCTCATCGCGGGCGTGCAAAATGCGCCTATCGCCGCGACGATCAGAGTGATCAGGGTTGTCTTCGGCATGTCTCATCCTCCGATTGGGGGTCGCCAAGGCGACGGGTCATGCCTCAAGGACGACCTGGCGGATAACCTGCCGACAGCGCAGCGGAATTTTTTGCGATGCGCCGTTCAACTCGCTGCAAACGTTAAGATTTGCATAAAATCCGCTGGCCCGATTTCACCGCCTCGCAAGCGAAATCTGGCACAGAAGAAGGATTGTTGAGGTTCGAAAAGGCGCACGGGCGCCGATGAGGCGGAATATCTTGACCCAGTTGTCTCCATCTCCGCGACGACGGCGGCATACGCGGCGGAAGCCGTCAAGCCGTCCGCCCGCGTGCGTGGCGATGGCCCGACCGACGAGGCGATCCCGCTGCTTTCGGTGCGCAGGCAGGAACAGCCCGCGCCAGCGCCGATTGCGAAGGTCAAGGGCGCCCTGCCGCTAGGGCTGATGCTGATCAGCGCCGATGGCCGCCCGCCGCAAGAGACGCAGGCCGAAGCGCTGCGCCGCTATCTCGAATACATGCAGGACGATGAACGCGGCGAGAAGCAGGAAAGCCGGCAGGAGGAAACCGCCGGCGATGAGAAGGAAGGCGATGACGAGATCGCCACGATCCTTGATCAGTTCATCCAGGGATCGTGACGGACGATCTTTGAGCATTTTGCAGTCAGGTGGAATCAGCTGACGTCGCACAAATGCCGCAAAAACAAGCAGATAGAGCTGCTGCGCGAACGCACGTGAGTGCATCTCGCGCTAGTTGTGCTCGTGGCCACCAACAGCTGCGCCGACTGGCAGCACATAATCGACCTTGCCGGTCTTTTCGAAGGTGAGCGTCACGGGCACGGTGTCGCCCTCCGCAAAGGGCTTCTTCACCTCCATGAACATCAAATGCAGGCCGCCGCTCTTGAGCTCGACCGTCGCGCCTGCCGGGATCGCGACGCCGTCCTCGAGCCTGCGCATTTTCATGACGTCGTTTTCCATCTTCATTTCATGCATCTCGACGCGTCCTGCTGCCGGGCTTTCGACGGCCAGAAGTCGATCGTCGGCGCTGCCGGTGTTTTTGACGACAAGGCCGCCACCGCCGACCTTCGCGCCGGGCAGCATCGACTTGACGGCACCGCCGGAAATTTCGAGGTCGCCGACTTCGACCGGAGCGCCGGCCGTCTGGTGGCTGTCATGCTCATCGTGTCCCTGTGTGCTGCTTGCGAGCGTCACGGTCGGTGCCGGGCTCTTGAGAGCATGGGTGCTCTGGCCCGCGGCTGCCATCTGCGCCATGCTTGCGGCGACAAGTGTCAGGCTGGCGGCAAGCAGGGTGAGTTTTGTCTTCGTCATGTCGTAATCTCCGAACCACGCGGGCCTCTGGCCCTCTGTGGTGAGCACCGCATTTGCGGCAGAATGAAAAATGATATGCGTCAGGAAAAGGTTACGACAGATGTTGGCGGACCACGTGACGGCGGTAGCAGCCGCAATGGGGTAAGAGCCGCTTCGGTCTTGATGACCGCTGCCTTGGCAAGCCAGTTGCCGTTTTCTGCGGGAGTGCTTTCCTGGGGTGGCGCCGGCAGCAGCACCGATCCGGCCAGGCGACAGGCTTCACACACGGGGGCGATGTTCGGCGCTTTGCCCTGCTGCCCGGCATCATGATTGACACCGTCCGTGCCGAAGCAGATATCCGCGAACGTACCGTCGGGCAGCAGGTAGTCGGCAGCCGCCGCTGGGCCCAGTGTCTTCGAGACAGCCGGCTTGTGGGCGAAAGACAGGAAAACGAGCGCAAAGGCGGCGAGCATCCGCACCGCAACCCGCCATTTGTCCACGCGCCTTGCCATGGTTCCCTCTTGGTCAGCCAATTCGTTATCCCTAGCCGACTAGAATTGCAAAGGCCGAATTGCCGCACGTAGCGAGCAGTGGTGATGAAGCCTCCGCGACAAAAATATGTTCGGTCGCGACATAGGCTCTTGCCAAGTTCTGGGCTTCGCCGTTATCTGGAGACGATCTCGTTGGGAGAAACCGGTTCAATCCGGTGCCGAAGGAGCAACCGCCCCGGAAACTCTCAGGCCAAAGGACCAGCAAGATACCGGTAGGACTCTGGAGAGAAGCGTTCGCGCTCGCCGAAGGGATAACAATCTCAGGCAAAGGGACAGAGGGGGCTCAAATTTCTCGGCGTTTGACGCCGGTAGTGTGAGCCGGCGCAGGATGCGCCAGACCTGGAGGCCGGATTTGGAAGATATTTCCCATTTGAAGCACACGCCGCTTAACGCGTTGCACCTTTCGCTCGGTGCGCGCATGGTGCCCTTTGCCGGCTACGACATGCCGGTGCAATACCCGGAAGGCGTGCTCAAGGAACACCTGCACACCCGGGCCGCGGCGGGCCTCTTCGACGTGTCGCACATGGGCCAGATCATCGTTCGGCCGAGGTCTGGTCGTATCGAGGACGCGGCTCTGGCGCTCGAAAAGCTGGTGCCGGTAGACGTTCTCGGCCTAGCGGAGGGCCGCCAGCGCTACGGCCTTTTTACCAATGATGAAGGCGGTATCCTCGATGACCTGATGATCACCAATCTCGGCGATCATCTCTTCCTTGTTGTCAATGCCGCCTGCAAGGACGCGGATTTCGAGCACCTGAAGAAGGGCCTCGGCGATACTTGCGAGGTCACGATGCTCGACGACCGTGCGCTGGTTGCGCTGCAGGGGCCGCGCGCAGAAGCAGTGCTCTGCGAACTCTGGGCAGACGTAGCCTCCATGCGTTTCATGGATGTGGCCGAAGCCGACCTCCACGACGTGGCCTGCATCATTTCCCGCTCCGGCTATACCGGCGAAGATGGTTTTGAGATTTCCATTCCAGTCACGTCGGCGGTCGATGTTACCCAGCGCCTGCTCGAACATCCGGACGTCATGCCGATCGGTCTCGGCGCGCGCGATTCGCTTCGCCTTGAGGCGGGTCTTTGTCTTTATGGCAACGACATCGACACCGGCACGACCCCGGTCGAGGCCGCGCTCGAATGGGCGATCCAGAAGAGCCGCCGTTCGGGCGGCGTTCGCGCCGGCGGCTTCCCGGGTGCCGAGCGCATCCTCGCCGAATTCGCCAATGGCGCCAAGCGCCGCCGTGTCGGTTTAAAACCGGAAGGCCGCGCGCCGGTTCGTGGCGGTGCGAACGTTTTTGCGGACGCCGAAGGCAAGATAGCCGTGGGCGCCGTTACCTCCGGCGGCTTCGGCCCGAGCGTCGATGGGCCGGTTGCCGTGGGCTATGTCGACGCCGCCCAAGCCGGTAACGGCACGAAGCTTTACGCAGAGGTGCGGGGCAAATATCTGCCGCTCACCGTCACCGCCCTGCCCTTTGTGAAACAAACCTACAAACGCTGATCAGGAGAGAGCGCCCATGCTGAAATTCACCGAGGAACACGAGTGGCTGAAGATCGAAGGTGACGTCGCGACCGTCGGCATCACCGAGCACGCAGCCGGACAGCTCGGCGATCTCGTCTTCGTGGAACTGCCGGAAGCCGGTGCCTCCTTCGCCAGGGGCGATTCGGCCGCTACCGTCGAATCCGTGAAGGCAGCCTCCGACGTCTATTGTCCGCTCGACGGGGAGATCGTCGAGGTCAACCAGGCGATCGTCGACGATCCGTCGCTCGTCAACAGCGATCCGCAGGGAGCCGCGTGGTTCTTTAAGCTGAAGCTCGCCGATCCGAGCGCCGCCAATGCCCTTCTCGACGAAGCGGCCTATAAGGAGCTCGTCGCCTGATGAGCATGCCCAAGGACTTCACTTTTACGGATTACAAGCCATACGACTTCGCCAATCGGCGCCACATCGGCCCGTCGCCCGCGGAAATGGAGGAGATGCTGAAGGTCGTCGGCTATCCGAGCCTTGACGCCCTCATCGACGATACGGTTCCGCCCGCGATCCGCCAGAAGACACCGCTCGTCTGGGGCACGGCGATGACCGAGCGCGAGGCGCTCGACAAGCTGCGCGAAACGGCGAACCGCAACCAGAAACTTGTCTCGCTGATCGGCCAGGGGTACTACGGCACGATCACGCCGCCGGTCATCCAGCGCAACATTCTGGAAAATCCCGCCTGGTACACGGCATATACGCCCTATCAGCCCGAAATCAGCCAAGGCCGGCTCGAGGCGCTGCTCAATTACCAGACCATGGTCTGCGACCTGACCGGCCTCGATGTCGCCAATGCTTCGCTGCTCGACGAGGCAACGGCGGCTGCGGAAGCCATGGCCATGGCAGAGCGGGTTGCGAAATCCAAGGCGAAGACCTTCTTCGTCGACGAGAATTGCCACCCCCAGACGATCGCGCTCCTGAAAACCCGTGCCGCGCCGCTCGGGTGGCAGGTCGTCGTCGGCGATCCCTTCGCGGATCTCGATGCCGCCAATGTCTTCGGCGCGATCTTCCAGTATCCGGGCACCTATGGCCATGTTCGCGATTTCACGACGCTGATCGCCACGCTGCATGAGCAGGGTGCGATCGCCGCCGTCGCGGCCGACCCGCTGGCGCTGGCGCTGCTGAAGTCGCCAGGTGAGATGGGCGCCGATATCGCCATCGGCTCGACGCAGCGCTTCGGCGTCCCAGTCGGCTATGGCGGTCCGCACGCGGCCTATATGGCGGTGAAGGATGCCTACAAGCGCTCGATGCCGGGCCGGCTTGTCGGCGTTTCGGTCGATTCGCGCGGCAATCGCGCCTACCGTCTGTCGCTGCAGACGCGCGAACAGCACATTCGCCGCGAAAAGGCGACGTCCAACATCTGCACGGCGCAGGTGCTGCTTGCTGTGATGGCGTCGATGTATGCCGTTTTCCACGGCCCGCAGGGCATCAAGGCGATTGCGCAAAGCGTTCACCAGAAGACGGTGCGTCTCGCCATGGGGCTGGAAAAGCTTGGCTACACGGTTGAGCCGAATGTCTTCTTCGATACGATCACGGTCGAGGTCGGCAAGCTGCAGGGCATTATCCTGAAGACGGCGGTGGCCGAGGAAGTGAACCTTCGCAAGATCGGCAACACGAAAATCGGCATCAGCCTTGACGAGCGTTCGCGGCCGGTGACGCTCGAAGCTGTCTGGCGCGCCTTCGGCGGCGATTTCAAGGTGGAAGATTTCGAGCCGGGCTATCGCCTGCCGCAGCCGCTGCTGCGCACCAGCGAATACCTGACCCACCCGATCTTCCACATGAACCGCGCCGAAAGCGAGATGACGCGCTACATCCGCCGTCTCGCGGACCGCGACCTCGCGCTCGACCGGGCGATGATCCCGCTCGGCTCCTGCACGATGAAGCTCAACGCAACGGCGGAAATGTTGCCGATCAGCTGGCCGGAGTTTTCCGAAATTCATCCTTTCGCTCCGGCGGACCAGGCGCTCGGCTATCGCCACATGATCGAGGACCTGTCGCAAAAACTTTGCGCGGTCACCGGATATGACGCGATTTCGATGCAGCCTAACTCGGGTGCGCAAGGTGAATACGCCGGACTATTGACGATTCGCGCCTATCACATCGCCAACGGCAACGGCCATCGCGACGTCTGCCTCATTCCGACCTCGGCGCACGGCACCAACCCGGCCTCTGCACAGATGGCTGGTATGAAGGTGGTGGTCGTCAAGGTCAGCGACATCGGCGAAATCGACATGGACGATTTCCGTGCTAAAGCCGAGCAATATGCCGACAATCTCTCCTGCTGCATGATCACGTACCCGTCCACGCATGGCGTGTTCGAGGAAAACGTGCGGGAAGTCTGCGAAATCGTCCACAAGCACGGCGGCCAGGTCTATCTGGATGGCGCCAACATGAATGCCATGGTCGGCCTTGCCCGGCCGGGCGACATCGGCTCCGACGTCAGCCACCTGAACCTGCACAAGACTTTCTGCATTCCGCATGGTGGCGGCGGCCCGGGCATGGGGCCGATCGGCGTGAAGGCGCATCTTGCTCCCTTCCTTCCGGGCCATCCGGAAACGGATGGCCATGAGGGCGCGGTGTCCGCGGCTCCCTTCGGTTCGGCTTCGATCCTGCCGATTTCCTGGAGCTACTGCCTGATGATGGGTGGCGAGGGCCTGACCCAGGCAACCAAGGTGGCGATCCTCAACGCCAACTATATCGCCGCGCGGCTGAAGGGTGCCTACGACGTGCTCTATAAGTCGGCTAAGGGCCGTGTCGCGCATGAATGCATCATCGACACGCGTCCGCTCGCCGACAGCGCAGGCGTAACCGTCGACGATGTCGCCAAGCGTCTGATCGACTGCGGCTTCCATGCGCCGACCATGAGTTGGCCGGTTGCCGGCACGCTGATGATCGAGCCGACCGAGTCGGAAACCAAGGCCGAACTCGACCGCTTCTGCGATGCGATGCTGGCTATCCGCGAGGAGGCCCGGGCCATCGAGGAGGGCCGGATGGACAAGGTCAACAATCCGCTGAAGAACGCGCCGCATACGGTGGAAGACCTCGTTGGCGACTGGGACCGGCCCTATTCGCGCGAGCAGGCCTGCTTCCCGCCGGGCGCCTTCCGGGTCGACAAATATTGGTCGCCGGTCAACCGTGTCGACAATGTGTACGGCGACCGTAACCTTGTCTGCACCTGCCCGCCAATCGAAAGCTACGCGGAAGCGGCGGAATGATGTGAGGCGGCGGGGCGTGCCTCGTGCACGCCCGCCGACACATCAAACGACAATGCGATGAAACGAAAAAGCCCGTCTGAAACCGGGCTTTTTTAAATTCATTGCATTTGCAAAACGTCAGTTCGCGCGAACGACCGCCTCGCCGCTGGCGGCCAGTGCAGCAAGGTCGGCCGGCTTGAGTTCGACGGACTCGCCGCAGCCGCAGGCCGACGTCTGGTTGGGATTGTTAAAGGTGAAGCCGGAGCGGAGCGGCGTCACTTCGAAATCCATCTGAGTGCCAAGCAGGTAAAGGACGGCTTCGGGCGCGACCCAGACCTTTGCATCGAGATGTTCGATGAGATCGTCCTTGGCGTTGGGTTCGGTCACGAGATCGACGGCATATTCCATGCCGGCGCAACCGCCCTTCTTGATGCTGAGGCGAATGCCCTTGGCATCGCCTCCCGCATGCTCGACGATCGCCCGCACGCGGCCGGCGGCCGCATCGGTCAGGCTCATTACGGCAAAGCCCATCGACTTTATCTCCTTCACGTCACCGGGGTAAAGGCCCGGCGCTTTCCAGAATCTAATGTAATGCCCGTATCTTAACGGATCAATATGGCTCAGTACCAGCCGAGCGCGACTTGTGCTTCTTCCGACATGCGATCCGGCGTCCACGGAGGATCGAAGGTCATCGTCACCTCGACGCCAGAAACACCCTCGACGGCGCCGACGGCGTTCTCGACCCAGCCCGGCATTTCACCCGCAACGGGGCAGCCAGGAGCGGTCAGCGTCATCTCGATCTTCACCATCCGGTCGTCTTCGATGTCGATCTTGTAAATAAGACCGAGTTCGAAGATATCGGCCGGGATTTCCGGATCATAGACTGTCTTGAGCGCCCCGATGATGTCGTCGCTAAGGCGCGCCAATTCCTCGGCCGGGATGGCCGAGTGAACGATGCCTTCGCGGACATCGATCTTTTCTTGCGTTGCGTCCAGACTCATGTCCGTCTCCCTGAGCAGGCTCCGCGAAAGTGTGCCACACCTTTACGGCAAGAACCTGCGGCAATCCATGTTTTGAACAGACGCTTTGCAGCGTGCGTTCACGCGAAAAACTTCCGAGCGTGGTCCAGCGCATCCGCGAGCGCATCGACTTCGGCCCGGGTATTGTAGAGGCCGAAGGACGCACGGCATGTGGAGGTGACGCCGAACCGTTTCAAGAGCGGCTGCGCGCAATGTGTTCCGGCCCTGACGGCAACGCCGGCGCGGTCGATCACCATCGAAACGTCGTGGGCATGGACCCCGGCAATCTCGAAGGAAAAGATGCTGCCCTTGCCAGGCGCGTCGCCGAAGACCCGCAGCGAATTGATCGATGACAGCCGCTCTCGCGCGTAAGCCGTGAGATCTGCCTCATGGGCGCGTATCGCTTCCCGGCCGACCTTTTCCATATAATCGAGCGCATAGCCGAGGCCGATTGCCTGCACGATCGGCGGCGTGCCGGCCTCGAAGCGGTGCGGCGGGTCGTTGTACGTGACGCGGTCCTCGGTCACCTCCTCGATCATCTCGCCGCCCCCCATGAAAGGACGCATCTCCTTCAGGCGATCCATCTTGCCGTAGAGCACGCCGATACCAGACGGGCCGTAAAGCTTATGGCCGGTCATCACGTACCAGTCGCAATCGATGTCCTGAACATCGACCGGCATATGCACCGCACCTTGGCTGCCGTCGACCAGCACCGGAATGCCGCGCTCGCGTGCGATGCGGCAGATTTCCTTCACCGGTACGACCGTGCCGAGCGCGTTCGACATGTGCGTGATGGCAATGAGCCTTGTCCGTTCCGTCAGGCATTTGACGAAATCTTCGATGTGAAACGCGCCGTCGTCGTCGACGGGCGCCCACACGAGCTTCGCACCCTGGCGCTCACGGATGAAATGCCAGGGAACGATGTTGGAGTGGTGCTCCATGATCGAGAGCACGATCTCGTCGCCCTCCCCGAGCTTCGGCATGCCGTAGCCGTGGGCGACCGCATTGATCGCTTCGGTCGAGGACTTGGTGAAGATGATATTGTCGGCCGATGGCGCGTTCAGAAAGCGGCGAACCTTCTCGCGCGCCGCCTCATAGGCTTCCGTTGCGGCGTTCGACAGGAAATGCAGGCCGCGATGGACGTTGGCGTATTCATTGGCATAGGCATGGGCCACGGCATCGATAACGAGCTGCGGCTTCTGTGCCGATGCGCCATTGTCGAGATAGACAAGCGGCTTGCCGTAGACCGTCCGCGAAAGGATCGGGAAATCCTTTCTGATGGCTTCGACGTCATAGGCCGGCACCGGCACGATATGTTCCATATCCTTCGTCCAATCAGGCGTGTTTTTCCAGCCAGGCCGAGATTATGCCTTCCAGCGCCTCGACCAGTTCCTCGTCGTCTTCAAGCTCTTCGACGATCTCGGCGACGAAGGCGTTGACGAGCATCGCGCGCGCTTTCTTCTCCGGGATGCCCCGAGCGAGCATGTAGAAGAGCTGTGTGTGGTCGATGTCGGCGACCGTCGCACCGTGACCGCACTGCACGTCATCTGCAAAGATTTCGAGCTCCGGCTTTGAAGACATGTCGGCATCGTCGGACAAGAGCAGCGTATTGCAGGCCATCTTCGCGTCCGTCTTCTGCGCGTCCTTGGCGACCAGGATCTTGCCCTGGAATACGCCCTTCGCCCGGTCGAAAACGACGTTGCGGATGATCTCGCTCGACGTGGTGTGCGGCACGTCATGGGTGAGCGTGAAGGTCACGTCCGTGTGGCTGTCGCCGCCGAGCAGGTTGATGCCGCGCAGCGTCAGATCGGCGCCCTCGCCGCTCGCCTTGCCGTGGATTTCCTGGCGCACCAGCTTGCCGCCGGCATTGATGACGAAGAGGTGCAGCTTCGCGTTCTTGCCGAGGTCGAAGCGGATCTGGCCGAGATGCGTATCGTCCGCGCCCTGCTGCTGGACGATGATCCAGATCACGTCGGCACCCTCGGCGAGCGTGACGTCGCTCACCGACGAAACGAAGCTTGGCTCCGCGTTTGTCGACAGATGCCGTTCGATCACCGTAGCCTTGGAGCCGGCGCCGAAGGCCACGGGAAAGCGCGTGTGCGTCTGGCCGTGGCTCTGGACGACCTGAATCTCGAGTGGCGCTTCAAGTTCGGCCCCTTCCGCAATCTCGATTTCGAGACCGCCGCGAACCAGCCCACCATTGATCCGGCCGATTGCATCATCCGAGCCGAGCACGGCAAGGCCGGCAACAGCCGAACCGTCAATCAGGCTGTCGGTATAGGAGCGCGCCGTCACACCCTCGGGAAGGCCCTTGAGGTCTGCCTGGCCGCTGCGAACCGGAAGAACGGACGAACCCGGAACGACGGCATCGACCCTGTCGGCAAAGGCTGACGGATCGGCGGCAGGTACCGTGCGTAGCAAGGTGCGCAGGTCCGTATAGTGCCATGACTCGATGCGACGTGTCGGCAGCCCCGCCGTCCTCAGTTCGTGGACGAGCGTGTCGCGGAGCGACAGCACCGCTCCGTCGCCGGGCAGATCACCGATCTGCGCGGTATAGGCATCGACCAGCGCGGTTTCGGCAGCCGTCATCTTGATGGCCTGTTGCATATTCATTCGAACACTCCTTCAACAGGCGTCAGGCTGCCGCCTCGATGAGATCCGCATAGCCTTTGGCTTCGAGTTCATGCGCCAGCGTCTTGTCGCCCGACTTGATGACCTGACCCTTGTAGAGGACGTGGACGGTATCCGGCACGATGTAGTCGAGCAGGCGCTGGTAGTGCGTGATCACGACAACGGCGCGATCCGGCGAACGCAACGCATTGACGCCGTCGGCGACGACTTTCAGCGCATCGATGTCGAGGCCCGAGTCGGTCTCGTCGAGAACGCAAAGCTTCGGCTGAAGCAGCGCCATCTGCAGGATTTCCGCGCGCTTCTTCTCGCCGCCGGAAAAACCGACGTTCAGCGGACGGCGCAGCATTTCCGGCGCGATCTTGAGGTCACCGGCCGCTTCCTTGACGAGGCGCATGAATTCCGGTGTCGTCAGTTCCTCTTCGCCCCGATATTTGCGCTGTTCATTCATCGCCACCTTCAGGAACTGCATGGTAGCAACGCCGGGAATCTCGACCGGATACTGGAAGGCGAGGAAGATGCCCTTCGCCGCACGCTCGGAAGCGTCGAGCTCCAGAATGCTCTCGCCGTTATAGAGAATGTCGCCTTCAGTCACTTCATAGTCTTCGCGACCGGAAAGCACATAGGATAGCGTCGACTTGCCGGAGCCGTTCGGTCCCATGATGGCGGCGACTTCGCCCGCCTTCACGGTCAGGTTCAGGCCGCGGATGATCTCCGTGCCGTCTTCGGCAATGCGGGCGTGCAGATTCTTGATTTCAAGCATTTTCAATCGTCCTCTTGGGAAGCGAATAGTCTTTGCGCGCAAGTCCCGCGCGCTTTTCGATAATCAGGTCGAGGTGTTAGCCCACGCTGCCTTCCAGCGAGATGCCAATCAGCTTCTGCGCCTCGACGGCGAATTCCATCGGCAGCTCCTGAATGACTTCCTTGACGAAGCCATTGACGATCAGCGCGATCGCCGCCTCTTCCGGAATGCCGCGCTGCAGGCAGTAGAACAGCTGGTCCTCGGAAATCTTGGACGTCGTCGCCTCGTGCTCGAACTGCGCCGTCGAGTTCTTCGCCTCGATATAGGGCACCGTATGGGCACCGCACTTGTCGCCGATCAAGAGCGAGTCGCACTGGGTGAAGTTGCGGGCGTTCTCCGCCTTGCGGTGGGCTGAAACCTGACCGCGATAGGTGTTGTCCGAAACGCCGGCGGCGATGCCCTTGGAGATGATGCGGCTCGACGTGTTCTTGCCGAGATGGATCATCTTGGTGCCGGAGTCGACCTGCTGGTGACCGTTGGAGACGGCGATCGAGTAGAACTCGCCGCGCGAGCCATCGCCGCGCAGGATGCAGGACGGATATTTCCAGGTGATCGCCGAACCGGTTTCCACCTGCGTCCAGGAAATCTTCGAATTTTTGCCGCGGCAATCGCCGCGCTTGGTGACGAAGTTGTAGACTCCGCCCTTGCCATGCTTGTCGCCCGGATACCAGTTCTGCACCGTCGAATACTTGATCTCGGCGTCATCGAGCGCGATCAGCTCGACGACCGCCGCATGAAGCTGGTTCTCGTCGCGCTGCGGTGCGGTGCAGCCCTCGAGATAGGACACATAGGCGCCCTCGTCGGCGATGATCAGCGTGCGCTCGAACTGGCCGGTGTTCCGCTCGTTGATGCGGAAATAGGTCGAAAGCTCCATCGGGCACCGCACGCCCTTGGGTACGTAGACGAAGGAACCATCGGTGAAGACGGCAGAGTTCAGCGTTGCATAGAAATTATCCGACTGCGGCACAACCGTGCCGAGATATTTCCGCACCAGGTCCGGATGCTCCCGCATCGCTTCCGAGATCGACATGAAGATCACGCCGGCCTTCTTCAGCTCTTCCTTGAAGGTCGTGACGACCGAGACGGAATCGAACACCGCGTCGACGGCGATCTTCGACTTCTGAACGCCAGCAAGGATTTCCTGTTCCTTGAGCGGGATACCGAGCTTCTCGTAGACCGCGAGCAGTTCCGGATCGACCTCATCGAGCGACCTCGGCCCCGACATGCTCTTCGGCGCAGCGTAGTAGTGGATGTCGCTGAAGTCGATCTTCGGGTAGCGGACACGCGCCCAGCTCGGCTCGTCCATGGTCAGCCAGCGGCGATAGGCGTTAAGACGCCACTCCAGCATCCACTCCGGTTCGTTCTTCTTGGCCGAAATGAAACGAATGATATCCTCGGAAAGGCCTTTCGGCGCCTTTTCCATCTCGATATGCGTTTCGAAGCCGTATTTATACTGGTCCACGTCGATCTTGCGGACCTGATCAATGGTTTCCTGCACGGCAGGCATGTCGTTCTCCAATCTTGCCGGATCCAAGGTCCGGCAGCTTGTCAACACGATGCAAACTTTGCGCACCGCTTATGTAATGGCTAAAAGGCGCTTTTCACCCCATTTGCCAAGCGGAAATTTGCTTTTCCGCAAATTCCTTCAACGTTTTGCCTCATGCGGCCTTTCCGGTTGAGCGCCGGCGGGCCGCCACCTTCGCGAAGACAGCCGCGCAACGCTCGATTTCGGCCTCCGTCGTTGTCTCGCCGATTGATATACGCAATGCGCCCTGGCGAGGATCGTAACCCATAGCTGTCAGCACGTGGCTCTGCCCGACCTTGCCGGAGGAGCAGGCCGATCCCGCCGAAAGCGCCACGCCTTCGAGATCGAAGGCAATCTGGCCGGTTTCAGCTTTCAGGCCCGGAAGCGTGAAAAAGGTCGTGTTGCCGATGCGAGCAATATCGCGTCCGTGGATCACTACATCCGGCGCCGACGACTGCATTTCGGCTTCGAGCCGATCGCGCAAAGCGGCAACGGCCGTAATCCGTCCGTCTATGTTACCGGCAACCACCCGGGCCGCCGCTCCAAAGCCGGCAAGTGCGGGCGCATTTTCAGTACCCGAACGGTGACCTTTCTCCTGCCCGCCGCCACGGATCAGCGCCGAAGGCATCATGACTTCACCACGCGCGACAAGTGCGCCCGCGCCTTTCGGCCCGCCGATCTTGTGCGAAGAGACGATGAGGAAGTCGGCACCAAGCGCTTCGATCGACAAAGGCAGACGTCCCGCCGCCTGCACGGCATCGACGACAAGGAGGCCGCCATGGGCGCGCACTATGGCGGCGACCTCGGCGATAGGCTGGACGATGCCTGTCTCGTTGTTGGCAAGCATCACGGCGACCATCGGCAGCCCGGCCTCGCGATCATGGGAGGCAAGCAGTGCATCCAGCGCGGCACCATCGACGACGCCGGCGCTCGTCACCGGCACCTCGCAAACATCTTCGCGCGCGAAACGTCCGCCCTCGCGGACTGCCGGATGCTCGATCGCCGAGGCGTAGAGCTTGGCGATCCTGAGCGGCGTCCGTCCCATTCGGAAATCCGGGGTCAGCACCATATTAGCGGCCTCGGTCGCGCCGCTGGTGAAGGTGACCGAGGCGGGTTGTGCGCCGCAAAGCGCGGCGACATCACGCCGGGCGCTTTCGACAAGCGTGCGTATCGCCCTGCCCTCGCCGTGAACCGACGACGGATTGCCGACCTGATCGAGCGCCGACAGGAGGGCCTCGCGCGCTTCAGTGAGAAGCGGCGCCGTGGCGTTCCAGTCCATATAAATGCGCGATCCCGACATCGTTTCTTTCGTTAGGACAAGCGGCTCGGCCGTTACAATCGGTGCCGTTGCATTTTCCTTGAATTTTCCGCGTCGCTTGCCTTATGAGACGAAGCACAAGGCGGAATGCCCGCACCGAAGTTTTGAACGGTTCTAAACTAGGTTTTAGAAAAGCTGACTGCTTTCGTCAAGACAAGATCGGCACTGAAACCGCAATTAGAACCAGAAACATTCCCGGAGAGCCAATGCCCGAGATTATCTTCAACGGTCCAGCTGGTCGGCTGGAAGGTCGCTACCAGCCTTCGAAGCAGAAGAGCGCCCCGATAGCCATCATCCTGCACCCGCATCCCCAGTTCGGCGGCACGATGAACAACCAGATCGTCTACCAGCTTTTCTACATGTTTCAGAAGCGCGGGTTCACGACGCTCCGGTTCAATTTCCGCGGCATCGGGCGCAGCCAGGGCGAGTTCGACCATGGTGCCGGCGAGCTTTCCGATGCCGCCTCTGCGCTCGACTGGGTGCAGAGCCTGCATCCAGATTCGAAAAGCTGCTGGGTTGCCGGTTACTCCTTCGGCGCCTGGATCGGCATGCAACTCTTGATGCGCCGCCCGGAAATCGAAGGCTTCATGGCGGTCGCGCCGCAGCCGAACATCTATGACTTCTCGTTCCTCGCCCCTTGCCCCTCGTCCGGCCTGATCATCAACGGCGATTCCGACAAGGTGGCCCCCGAGAAGGACGTCAACGGTCTCGTCGACAAGCTGAAGGCGCAGAAGGGCATCCTGATCACCCACAGGACCGTGCCGGGCGCCAACCACTTCTTCAACGGCCAGATCGAGACTCTGATGGCCGAGTGCGAGGACTATCTCGATCGCCGCCTCAACGGCGAGCTGACGCCGGAACCGGCCGCCAAGCGCATTCGCTGACATAGCGGCGGGCCGAATCGTCCTCGCGTGCAGTTCAGCGTGCGAGGACGCACTGAGACGTGGCGTCTAGCGCATGTCGCCCGAAAGTGTGGTGCGGTTTCGGGACAACGACATCACTGAAAGCAATAAAATAAAGCACGTCGCATGGCTCCAATCGAATGCGACGTGCTTTAGCTTCGTCCAACCCAATGCGGCACTGCAGGCTTGACGACGTCTGCCGGCGCTTCGGCACACTCCACCCTGTTCCGTCCGGCGGCCTTGGCGGCATAGAGCGCCTTGTCGGCTCTTTGCATGGCCAGTTCGAGCGGCTCGTTTACGGCAACCGCCGCGACGCCAAAGCTGGCGGTAACCGTCGCCTTTTCAGGCAGGCCGTTAATCTGCATTGAGGCCATCGCCGCGCGGATGCCATGGGCGAGGACACGCGCCTCCGATAAATCCGTCAGGGGAAGAAAGACGGCAAATTCTTCCCCTCCGAGGCGCCCGGCAACGGCGCGGCTCGGCATCAGATCGCGAAGAAGGCGCGAAAACCGCCGGATCACCTCGTCCCCGGCATGATGGCCGTAACTGTCGTTCACCTGCTTGAAATGGTCGAGGTCAGTAAGGATGAGCGCGCCGGGATTGACCGTGCCGCGTCTTTCCAGCATCGGAGCAAGACGCTCCACGAAGCCCCGGCGATTGTAGAGATCAGAGAGGGCGTCGATTTCAGAACTCGCCCGCGCGTCGTCGATGATATCCTTCACCATGACGCCGAGCATCGCCAGGCCGGTTCCGACGATCAGCATGGCGCCAAGAGCCTGCGAAATCAGCGCAAACGGGCTGGAGACATAATCGGCCGCCGTTCTTCCGGAGCCCGCCGCCACTGCGGCGTAGATCTTCGCAAGATAGTAGATCGCGCTCAGCACCAGAAGGCAGAGCAGCGTGCGGTCCGCGTAATTTTGCCGCCGCGACCGGACGATCGTTGAGGCGGACCACGCCTGAATGAGGAAGAACGGCATCTGGTAAAAGAAGGCATGCTGGAAGGTGCCGCGCGGAAGGTCGTAGATCACGAGATCGACGATGACCGAAGCGATGAAGAAAGCGGCAAGCAGCGCCGGCCGAACCGGCACGTCGTAATGCAGTCCAAGTCCCACGCGGAGCAGGCTGAAGCCCCCGAGGACGCTGGCGAACGCCGCTATCGCGAAGAGGCGCGGAAAAGCGCTGAAGGGCAGAACGGCCTCAAACACCGCCGACAGGGAAGCGACAACGAAGCAGGCAGCGATCCAGATCGCTGGTCGGCCCGAACGACTCTTTGCCGCGATGATAAGAAATGCGACCGCAAAGATCTGGGCGACGATGAAATTCACGGCCAGAAGGGAAATCGCACCACCCATTCGACAGCTTCCGAAGAGTTCCGACTGCGAATCACGGATCCGCATAAATCTCACACACCGAGCTATCCTACCGGCGGAGTGCAAAGAAACAATTAGAGCAAATCAAGGAAAAATGTGCTGTCAGGGCAGTTCGACCTGCCTTGTCGCTTGCTGAGCCTCGATATCTACCGACTTCGATGCAAATCGACCCCCGCTTACAGGGCGATCGACGCCGGTCGTTTCGGGATAGGTCAACGGCAAGCCGCGCAGTGATCTCACCGCCAGATAGGCCCACGCTTCGGCCTCCATCGAGTCGCCGTTCAGTTCCAGTGCTTCAGCGGCAAGCACCCGGCCGTGCACCGCGCCGGCGAGTCTTGTCAAATCCTTCATGATGGTCTGGTTGAGGCGGCCACCGCCGCAGATGACGTAGGTGGCCGGGGCCTCCGGAAGATGCCCTGCCGATTTCACGATTGCTGCCGCGGTGACGTAGGCGAGTGTGCGAGCGCCGTCTGCCAGGCTTGCGTCGGCGCCCGAGGGCGGCGTGAAGTCGTTTCGGTCGAGGGAGCGGCGTTTCTCAGCGGTAAAGAATGGATGAGAAAGGTACCGATCGGCGAGTTCTGGCACGATCGTGCCTTCGCTTGCGATCATGCCGCCCTGGTCATAGGGGATACCGGCGTGGGCCTCCACCCACTGGTCAATCAGCGTATTGCCGGGACCGCTGTCATAGGCGACGATCCGCCGGCCGGCGCCAACGAATGTGAGGTTGGAGATACCGCCGATATTGACGAAGACGACCGGCGCATCGATCTCTTGTTTTTCCGACAAGCCGTTCGCCAGAGCAGCGTGGTAGGCCGGAATGAGCGGCGCTCCCTGGCCGCCATGGACCATGTCGTTGGCCCGCATGTCGTAGACGACGTCGATTTGTGTTTCGCGCGCCAGCAAGTCTCCATCGCCGATCTGCACGGTCAATGCCTCGTCCGGGCGGTGCAGGACTGTTTGTCCGTGGAAACCTATTACATCAATATTCTCAGGCAACAGATTGTTTTCATGTAGGAATGATTCGACTGCTTCCGCGTGGCGCAGCGTCAGGTCTCGCTCCAGTTGAGCGAGTTCCCCCGGCCTTTCCGTCCGTACGGCAATCGATCTCGCGTCATCAAGTCCCTGCTTCAGGCGCGCCCGGAAACGCGCGTCGTAGGCGTATCCGGCCGAGGGGCCACGCTGCACGACGTTCTCGCCGTCGGTCCGGAGCAGCGCAACGTCGATGCCGTCCATGCTCGTGCCGCTCATCAAGCCGATTGCCGTCAAGAGCTTGCCCATTGATTTCTCCGCGCGCGTGCCTCGATCGATGTCGGCAGAAACCGAGCGCACCAGTCCTCGTTCCGCCAGTGCGTTCATAACAAAATGCCCGCCAACCAAAAACGTGCACTTTCGATAAAACAATGATAAACGCCGCCCGCAGACGTCCTACCCAGCCGAAAGAAACAGGTCATGTCCGAGTTCAAGTCCGATTTCCTCCATACCCTCAGCGAGCGCGGTTTCATCCATCAGACCTCCGATGACGCCGGGCTCGACCAACTGTTCCGTACGGAAACCGTGACTGCCTATATCGGCTTCGATCCCACCGCGCCAAGCCTCCACGCCGGTGGTCTCATTCAGATCATGATGCTGCATTGGCTGCAGGCGACCGGCCACCGACCGATCTCGCTGATGGGCGGTGGCACTGGCATGGTCGGCGATCCGTCCTTCAAGGACGAAGCGCGGCAACTGATGACGCCGGAGACGATCGCGGCCAACATTGCCAGCATCAAGACTGTATTCTCCAATTACCTGAAATACGGCCAAGGGCCGACGGACGCATTGATGATCAACAATGCGGACTGGCTGCTTGGCATAAACTACCTCGAATTCCTGCGTGATGTCGGCCGCCACTTCTCGGTTAACCGCATGCTGTCGTTCGACAGCGTCAAGATGCGACTTGATCGCGAACAGTCGCTTTCGTTTCTCGAATTCAACTACATGATCCTCCAGGCCTATGACTTCGTGGAGCTTCACAAGCGGACGGGGTGCCGGCTGCAGATGGGCGGCTCGGACCAATGGGGCAACATCGTCAATGGTATCGATCTCGGCCACCGCATGGGCACGCCGCAGCTCTACGCCCTCACCTCGCCGCTTCTGACAACCGCATCCGGCGCCAAGATGGGCAAGTCTGTCACCGGTGCCGTCTGGCTCAATCCCGATATGCTCGGCGCCTACGACTTCTGGCAGTACTGGCGCAATACCGAGGATGCGGACGTCGTGCGCTTCCTGAAGCTCTACACGACCTTGCCGATGACGGAGATCGATCGTCTGGCGCAGCTCGGCGGCTCCGAGATCAACGAGGTCAAGAAGATTCTCGCGACGGAAATCACCGCCATGCTGCACGGGCGCATGGCGGCCGAGCAGGCAGCCGAAACGGCGCGCAAGACCTTCGAGGAAGGCGCGCTTGCCGAGAACCTGCCGTCGATCGAGGTCCCCGCCTCCGAACTCGAAGCCGGCGTCGGCCTGCTGACGCTCATCGTGCGCGCCGGCCTTGCCGCTTCGAACGGCGAAGCGCGGCGCCACGTCCAGGGCGGTGCCGTGAGAATCAACGACGAAGCGATCAGCGACGAACGTCGCGTCGTTGCTTATGACGACATCGCCGACGGCGTCATCAAGCTGTCGCTCGGCAAGAAAAAGCATATCCTCGTGCGGCTGGCCTGAGCCCCTCGGAGTGGAAGCCGAAGCGTTCTTGAACAGGATGGGAGCGTGCAGCTTCCCATCCCGTCCGCGTTTGCATCTGCCGCGGACCACAGCAACTCGGTGGATCCGCCTCACCAGCGCCGGGATCGAGGCCGCTCGCCTTACTGAAACTCGAAGATGTTGCGGAACACGCCCGGCGCGATGATCGACAACGGGTTGATCGTCAGCTGCGGTTGCGTGAATTGGCCGGTCAGCTTGAAGGTGATGCCGAGCAGGCCGCGATCACGGCCGTTGCCGAGCAGGACTCCGATCAGAGGCAGTTCGCCGAACAAACGGTTCAGGCCGTAGGCCGGCATGAACGTGCCCGTCATGTCCATTCGGTCTCGTGCGTCGCGGACGGTGCCCTGGAACGTCGCCCCTACATCGACGCCGCGCAGGACGCCGCTTTCGACGCGGATCGTACCCTGATCCAGGAAGAGTTGAGCGAAGCCCCGGTCGAACTGCGCGGTGCTCACATCGATATCGCGGCGAACGGCCTGGTTGAGGCTGCGGCCATCCTCTCCTGCCGGAGTCGAGACCATGGATTGGAGCCGCTGTTCGCCGACGAGTGAGAATTTCCGTACATCAACAGCACCGCGCCACGAACGTGCGCCACGGTCGCGCAACCTCAGATTCATGAGGCCGCCGCTCATGTTGCGGTAGATATCGGCAAAACGCGCCAGCGAGCCTGCATCGCCGGTGGTCAGTTCCAGTATGTTGTCGGCGCCGGATTTTGCCATCTTGGCCACAACCGCTTGCCCGCTTCCGGTCACAGCCGAAAGTTCGATGTCGTCGATCTGTTGCCCGCGAGCCGCATACAAGAAGCGCACATTGGACAGGACTTCGCCGTTGAATCCCGTGACATCGTCAAGCCGGGCATTGAGCGTGATATTGCCGCTGTCAGATGAACCGGATCCGGATTTCACTCGCACCAGCGCCGGCCTTATGTCCACAGCTCGGCCGGTCAAGCCAACATCATAACCGCCCTTGTTGCGATCGATCGTGACGGAGAAATTGTCTCCGCTTGCAAGGCGCACATCGTTCAGTTCAGCCGATGCCAGGCCCGAGTCATCGACACGCAGGCGACCGGCGGCGCCGAACCCGTCGCCGGCGATATTGAAATCGCCGACCTCCGTCACGCCGTCTGTTGCCTTGACCGCGAATTGGGCTCTTGCAGGGATTCCGGCCCCCTTGCTCCACCCGATCCAGGGCAGCGACAGCGACGCCTTGCCGAGGTCCGCCTTGACGGATTGGCTGCCGTCTTCGGCAAGCGAAACGTCGACGCCGACCGGCCCGCTGACGATGCCGGACAAGGCCGGAGCGATCTTCCGCCTGGCGGCGTCGTCGAGCGTCCCCGAGATCTCGCGTGTTCGCTTCACGTTTGCCTTGCTGTCAACCGGCTCGGTCAGTGCGATCCGCATCTTGGAACCGTCGATCAGTGCATCGGCCTCAAGCACCGCCCGGGTGTTGTCGATCCGCATGGTGCCCGCCAGGTTGGCGATGGAACGACCGGAAATGGGCTTGTTAATCGTCACGTCCTGTAGCTGCATCTCCGCCTGCCAGAGAGGCGAAGGGGGCTTCTGGTCCGAAATCAGGCCGAACCGCGCGCCCACCAGGGCTGTCATCGGCCCGGTGAAATCCTCCGGCACGAATGGCGTCTTCTGGAGGGCACGGATCGGTTTGTAGGCGACAAGCTCGGCAATCGCGTCGGCTTGCCCGCCGACCTCGATCTTCATTTCCGCCATCAGCGGCTTCGAATAGACGTCGGGTATGACGAAGTCGCCCCCGTTCAAGGCGACGGAGCGGCCGGATGGGAAATAGGCGGCCCCCTTTCCGACGTCGACGACCATGCGTTCGCCGCTGAGCTTGAAACGCCCCGATGTGTCGCGAAGCGGCGGAATCTCCCCGGCGATGTTGATGCGGGTGTCTTCAATGGCGAAGTTGATGTTGAGCTCGCGCTCGTCGAGCCTAAGCTCGCCCTGGTTATTGGCGATCCGTCCCTCGGGTATCGAAACCTCGATCCGCGCGTCGCTCACAGTCCCGCCGAAGAGATTGCCTATCGCCCACCGTCTCGCTCCTTTGGCGAGCCACCAAGGCCACAATTGTTTGACCGCGGTGGAATGCATCTGATCGCTGAGCGCGACGAAGCTGATCTGCGGCGACGTCTTGCCGAAGGCGACCGAAAGCGAACCGGCCATGGAACCAAGTGGGCTCGATATCGCCAGCTGATCGAAAATAAGCCGGTGACTGTCTGCCTCGAAGCGTCCGCTTGCCTTGGCGTCGAAGGCAAGCGGTTTTTCCTGGATGTCTTCGGGGTCCGAGTTCGCATTCCTCAAGAGAAGGTCGACGGCGAAGCCCTTAGGGCTGGCCTCTGCAACCTTGTCGAGATCGATGAGGGCGCCCGTGAAAGGAAAGCTCGAGCGTCCGATCTTGACGACGGACGGCAATATTTCGACCGAGGCGCGGTCAAAATCATAGGAGACGTTCAGGTCGGACGGGTTGAGAGCGGAAACAAGGCCCCCCGCATGAAACGAACCTTGCGTTGTCCTGACGCTGACTTCCAGCGCCGGCTTCTGGCCGTCAGCCGCACGGCTGGCTTTCAGGCTGACGTCCGCCGCCGCCTCGACGCCGAAGGCTTCCTCGTTTCCCGATTTGCCGTGATAGAGAAAGGGAGCGAGCGGCAAAGCGCTGACGGTCCCCTCGAAGCCACCGATGCGGCCGTTCTCACCGAGGGCCTTGGCGGTCAATTGCGCTTCGATGCCGTCGATCGCAACGATTCCATCGACGCGCATGGAGCTATTGGGGTCGTGGGTGAACTCGAGCGTTTTCACTTCGACGGGAACGGCGCGACCACGCGACCCTGTGACCGATAGGCTGAAATCCGAGAGCAGCACGGTTTGTGTCGCCCTGCCCGCAGTCAGTCGCGACAGGCGGTCCGCCTGGGCGAACAACTTCTCGAGCGCTTCGCCGACATCCGCGATTCGGATCGTCGTGAGGTCGATAGGTTCGCCGCGTGGCAGCAGGCCCGTGTCGAGTTCGCCTTCTTCCGCCTCGAGCCGCGACACGGCTATGCGTCCGGTCATCAGAGAGAACGGGTCGAGCGCTATCGAAATTGCGCCGAGCTTAGCGAGGTGGCGACCCGACCCGCTTTCCTTGAGCGTCACCCCGCGCGCCTTCAGCGCAAGCGCGCCGCCGCTCGTCATGCGGATCACGGTGCTCTCGACATCGGCATTATAGTTTTCGCCAAGAGCAGCGTTCAGCGCCGTGCGTGCCCGTGTGTTGAGCGGCCCGTCGACCAGGCCGGTTTCGATAACCGCGACAAGGGACGCCACGGCAACGAAAGCGAGCAGCGAGCAGCACAGTATGATCTTGCCGAGAAAACGCAGCGCGCCGCCCGGCCGAGGCGCATGCACGATGACCGGATCGTGGGCTTGCGCCGAAGGCAGCTCGTGCAGCGCGACGATGTCTTCCTTGCGAAAGCAGACCCTTTCGCCGCGGATATCGCTCATCGGCGCCGGCGCCCTCCGCCTAAGTGCGGCATTGCAAATTTCCTTGTAAGGCCAGTCGCCGCGCGCGAGGGCCGGACCCTTTGTTCACCCATGTAGATCACAATTCGTCGAGCCAAGTCACCACGCGTCCCTGCCGATGCTGTGGAAAGGCTCGCTATCGCCCCAGTTTTTGCACGACGACGCGCCGACCAACCTCCTAGCCGAAGGAGCCGTCCGCCACCTGTCAAATCTATCACAAATCCGCTGGACGGCCGCCGTCGATTTTCGATATGCCCTACAGCGCCGCGCGTCTCGTCAGACGCGCAAAAGGACGCTGTAGCACTTTGAATCGCCGCATGTTTTAAATCGGCTCCGATTTGAGGAAACATGCAGTAGCTGCCGAATGTCTGCAAAACTTGGCGTAAGAAAGGTTAAATCATGGCACGATTGGGACCAGGTGATGTCGCGCCCGACTTCGAGCTTCCTCGCGACGGCGGCGGGGCGATCTCGCTCTCCGCTCATCGCGGCAAGCCGGTGGTGCTCTTTTTCTATCCCAAGGACGATACCAAGGCCTGCACCGAGGAAGCGATCTCCTTCTCTGGCCTTGCCGCCGAATTCGAAGCCGCCGGCGTTGCTCTGATCGGGCTCTCGCCCGATTCGGTCAAACAGCACGATCGCTTCGCCAAGAAGCACAATTTGACGGTCACGCTGGCGGCGGATGAAGAGAAGAACGTCGTCAATGCGTATGGCGTCTGGGTGGAAAAGAGCCTCTATGGGCGCAAATACATGGGCGTCGAACGCACGACGTTCCTGATAAACCCGGACGGGACGATCAACCGGGTCTGGGAAAAGGTCAGGGTTGCAGGTCATGCGAGCGAGGTTCTGGCCGCCGCAAAGGCGCTTTGAACCGAAGGAGCGATGGATGACCAAGCTTCCGCAGTTCCACAGCCTGCGAGGCGCTGCCATCGAGGCGATTCGCTCAGCGGATCTCCACCAAAAGACAGAGCTCGCGCAGGAGGCGGCTCGGCGTTGGCAGGGAAGAAAGCTGTCATTGCGCTCCCCGCTGGATCGTGCGGTTCCGGAGCGGCCAGGCCGTCCGGCAAGACCCGTGCTCACGCCGCCGACCCAGGTGAAGCGGCGCTCGCTCGGCTCGTTGAAAGGGCGCATCGCCCTCCTCCATGCGATCGCCCACATCGAATTGAACGCCGTCGACCTGGCGCTCGATATCGTCGCGCGCTTTGCCTCGGAACCGGTGCCCAATTCTTTCTTCGACGGATGGATGCAGGTCGCCTTCGAGGAGGCGAAACACTTCCGCATGGTGCGGCAAAGGCTGAACGACCTCGGCGCGGACTATGGCGACCTGCCCGCGCATGACGGCCTGTGGCAGGCGGCGCACGACACGCGGAACGACCTGACCGCGCGCCTTGCCGTCGTGCCGCTCATACTCGAAGCCCGCGGGCTCGACGTCACGCCGCCCCTGCGGGCGAAAATGCGCGAAACGGGCGACCACGAGAGTGCCTCCGTTCTCGATGTGATCTACGAGGACGAAAAGGGCCACGTCGCCGTCGGTGCAAAATGGTTCCGCTTCCTTTGCGCCCGGCAAAAGAAGGATCCGGCCGCAACGTTTCAGGCACTCGTGCGAGCAAATTTTCGCGGACCGCTGAAGGCTCCGTTCAATGACGTTGCGCGTGCGGAAGCCGGTCTGACGCCATCCTTCTACCGCTCGATGACGGCGTCCACCAACATCTGACACCGATCAACGCTCAATGGTTTGTTAACCCTAATAAAGTGTAATCGCTCCCGGGCAACGCGAGTTATTTCGCATCCGGCTGGGGGTGATGTGGTGACTGTTCGTTCGGCAGACGGCGCCTTTCGAAAGCGCAGGCAAAGTCATGTGCTTATCCTGGCGAGCGGCGATAAGGTGCGGCACATGACCGTTCGCCCATGGATGGCGGCGCTTGTTACATCCGTCGTCGGGATCTTCAGCGTCGGCTATCTGGCGGCTACCACCTATCTCGTCCTGAGAGACGACCTGATCGGCGGCACGATCGCTCGCCAGGCTCGCATGCAACATGAATACGAAGACCGGATCACCGCGCTCAGGGCGCAAGTGGACCGGGTTACGAGTCGGCAGTTGCTGGACCAGCAGGTGGTCGAGGAGAAGGTCGAGAAACTCCTGGAGCAACAGTCGGCGCTATGGTCGCGCAGCGACAAGTTTGGTGCTTTGGCGGCAAGTGCTGATACTTCCGAAGATCTCGGTGAGGGCACATCTCCTGTAATTGACCCCCTCGCCCTCGAAAAGCCTGCGGATGCGAACGGTGGGGTGGAAGCAATCGAAGAAATCATGGGCCTTAACGGGGAAGCCGGCGCAACGCCGACGCGTCTCGGCGCCCTCGCCTATGCACCTGCCTCGCCCGAAAGTGGCGAAAAGGAAACCCTTTCGGATCGAGCGGACCGGAATTTTTCCAAGATCACGCTTTCGCTCAAGGATGTCGAACGCGATCAGATGGCACGCATGGAACATCTGACGAGCAGCGCGACCCGAACATCCGAAGCGATCAGGACGATCGTGGAACGCACCGGCGTCACGCTGCCAGCCGGTTCCGCGGAGGCTTCTGCTAGCGACGCCGATGGAAGCGCGATCGGTGGGCCGTTCGTCGAACCGCAGGATGAAGATTCGTTCGGAAAGTCGCTTGTTGCGCTCGATAGCGCGCTTCTGGAATTGGAGAAAACCCGCGACGCCGCCCGCAAGCTGCCGCTCCAAAGTCCTGCGCCTACCATTGACGTCACCAGCAATTTCGGCAACCGGCTGGATCCGTTTCTCGGTCGGCTGGCGCTCCACGCGGGCATCGATTTTCGGACATCGATCGGCACGCGCATTCGCTCTGCTGCTGGCGGGACAGTCACCACGGCCGGGCCGACGGGCGGATACGGCAACATGGTCGAGATCGATCATGGCGACGGAGTCGTGACCCGTTATGCCCACCTGTCGGTCATTCTCGTCAATGTCGGAGACCATGTGCGAGCAGGCGACGTCATCGCCAAGTCCGGAAGTACGGGGCGGTCGACCGGCCCGCACCTGCACTACGAAGTTCGCCTGAATGGCCGCGCCGTCGATCCGGTGCGGTTTCTTCGCGCCGGAACGAAGCTCGCGGGCCTGATGGATTGATGTTTACAGGCGCCAGCACCGTCTCCTTCCGCTTGACAAGAAATGGGAAGATTCGCACTCGTTTACCTTTCACAGCTTCAACGTGCTGGATTTCTTGACTTTCGGCGCCTTTCGGCTTAAGAGCGCCGCCACGTGGTGGCGCATTTTCCATCGATCGATCAGTGTTCTATTGAACCGGAACGGAAACAGTTTTCCCTTTGACAAATTTTGCTGACCTTGGCCTGAGCCAAAAAGTTCTCTCCGCCGTTACCGACGCGGGCTATGCAACTCCTACACCGATCCAGGCTGGGGCCATCCCTCCGGCGCTGCAGCGCCGCGACATCTTGGGCATTGCACAGACCGGAACCGGCAAGACGGCGTCCTTCGTTCTGCCGATGCTGACGCTGCTGGAAAAGGGTCGCGCCCGCGCCCGGATGCCGCGCACGCTGATCCTCGAGCCGACGCGTGAACTCGCCGCACAGGTCGCGGAAAACTTCGACAAGTACGGCAAGAACCACAAGCTCAACATCGCGCTTTTGATCGGTGGCGTTTCCTTTGACGAACAGGACCGCAAGCTCGAGCGTGGAGCCGATGTGCTGATCTGCACCCCCGGCCGTCTGCTCGACCATTTCGAGCGTGGCAAGCTTTTGATGTCAGGCGTTGAGATCCTCGTCATTGATGAAGCAGACCGCATGCTCGACATGGGTTTCATCCCGGACATCGAACGCATCGCGAAGCTCATTCCCTTCACGCGCCAGACGCTGTTCTTCTCGGCGACGATGCCGCCGGAAATCCAGAAGCTTGCCGACCGATTCCTGCAGAATCCGGAGCGTGTGGAGGTCGCCCGTCCCGCCTCCACCGCGAACACCGTGACGCAGCGGTTCGTTGCCTCACATGCCAAGGACTATGAGAAACGCGCCGTCCTGCGCGACCTGATCCGCGCCCAGGACGAATTGAAGAACGCAATCATCTTCTGCAACCGCAAGAAGGATGTCGCCGATCTCTTCCGTTCGCTCGATCGCCACGGCTTCTCCGTCGGCGCACTGCATGGCGACATGGACCAGCGCTCGCGCATGACGATGCTCGCCAATTTCAAGGACGGCAATATCAAGCTGCTCGTTGCTTCGGATGTCGCGGCGCGCGGCCTGGATATTCCGGACGTCAGCCATGTTTTCAATTTCGACGTCCCGATTCACGCGGAAGATTATGTTCACCGCATCGGCCGCACCGGACGAGCGGGACGTTCCGGCGCCTCCTTCACGCTTGTCACGAGGCGCGACACGAAGTTCGCCGACGCCATCGAGAAGCTGATCGGCCAGAAGGTCGAGTGGCTGAACGGTGACCTTTCCGAGCTCCCGGAGCCGATGGAAAGCCACGATGCCGGCCGCAAGGATCGTGGCCGCGATCGCCACAAGGATCGCAAAAAAGATGTGGAACGTTCCGGCAAGGGCCGTTCCGATCATAGATCCGATACCGCCTATGCGGATAGTGCGGCTGAACTCGAACCAGTCGCGGAAAGGGCGGGCGCGGTGAAACCGGAACGCAATGCAGACAACGGGCGTGGCCATGCCAGCCGCAACGATCGGCCGGGCCGTGCGCAGAATGCCGCCAATGACGACAATCGCGACCGCCGCAACCGGCATCGTCGCGATCATGACGACGGTCCGACGCCGGTCGGTTTCGGCGACGAGATCCCCGCCTTCATGCTGATCGCCGGCAAGGCTTGACCTCCGGCCCGATGGCTCTTCCCGGCATCGATTTCCCCGGTGTTGGCTGCGGCCTCGCCATCATGCGCGAAGGCAAGATCCTGCTTTGCCGGCGCCTCAAGGCACCAGAGGCGGGTCACTGGAACATCGTCGGGGGCAAGGTCGACCATATGGAGTGCGCTGAGGATGCGGCGCGGCGGGAGGCGGAAGAGGAAAGCGGACTTTCCATCCATTCGACCCGCTTTCTCTGCATCAGCGAGCAGGTGATCGAGGCCGACCAGCAGCACTGGATCTCGCTGATCTACGTGACGGACGATTTTTCAGGCGAGCCGCGTCTCACCGAACCTGACAAGCTCTCCGACATCGGCTGGTTCGATCTCTCCGCCCTGCCCCAGCCGCTGTCGCGTTTCGCCGCCGATGCCGTTCGGGCTCTTGGCTAAGCTGCTGGCCTCATCAGTTCGGCTGCACCACCCTATTTTCTCGTTCTGAGCGCTGCCGCATAGGCAATCCTCACCCACCGGGCCATCTCGTCCGGATCGTCGAGCGCCGGATCAGGAATGCTCCAGTAGGGCATCTTCACCGGCTTGCCTTTCCCCTCATACTCCCATTGGCGGCAGCCTGCCTGCTCGTATTCCGGTGCCGATTCGGTGTCGCCTTTGAGTAGGATTTCGCCGTCGACCTCGAGCGCGAAGATCACGCCTTCGAAATAGATGCCTTTGCCGCCGAACATGCGGCGGATCGTCACCGGTCCCAGCGTTTCGAACGTTTCCTCGATCGCGGCATTGTCCATTCTTCATTCCTTCAGTACGCCGCCTGCAGCGATGATCGCTTCCGGGGTATCGAGGTCGAGACGCGCCGCCTCGCCGAGCTCGACGTCGATGACCGGGAGCCCGCACCGTTCGACGATATGCCGTGCTCCGACATCGCCGACGAGCTGCCTGACCGCTGAGAAAGTCTCTCGCGGCAGAATGACGGGATTGCCGCGCTGACCTTCCGAGACTGCGCGCACGACGGCTTGGCGGCCCTCGTTGTCGAAGACCTCGATCATCTTGCGCAGATGGTCGCCAGTAATGCCCGGCATGTCCGCCAGCATCACGAGCACGCCGCCTGCCTCTGGCCCGAGCGCGGATACGCCTGCCACGAGCGAAGATGCCATGCCGGCCGCATAGTCCGGATTGGAGACAAGCGTTACAGGCAGGCCGGCGAGCGAGGCGCGAATATCACTTTCGCGGTGTCCGGTTACCACCACCACCTTCCCGGCATCGGCGGCAAGTGCCGTTTCGACCGTACGCCGCACCAAAGGAACGCCGTCAAACTCGGCCAAGAGCTTGTGACCGCCGCTCGCACCCATCCTGCTTGCACGCCCCGCAGCCAGAACGACGATCCGTGCCGGACCTCGCGGCGGACTGGCGGTTTGCTCCCGCGGTTGCGGCCGCGTTGGGATTTCGGTTAGCAGGCCGCCGACACCGAGGCCGGTTATGTCCTCGGAATTCGGCCATTCGCCGGCAAGCAGGCGGTCGAGAATCCAGTCAAATCCGTTCTCTTTGGGACTGCGTGCGCAACCTGGTGCGCCAACGATGGGAATTTCGCCGATCCTACCCAGAACCAGAAGATTGCCCGGATCGACCGGCATTCCGACCTGTTCGACGACTCCGCCAGCGCTGCGGATTGCCGCCGGAATCACGTCGTCCGGATCGGCGACGGCGGAAGCGCCGAAGACAACGATCAGGTCATGGTCCGGCTCGAGATCGGCGATGGCAGCGGCGACGGCGCCTTCCCTATGCGCCACGCGGCGTTCCGTGACGAGATGGCTTCCAGAGCGCAAAAGTCGGGCAGCGAGAACCGTATGGGTCTTGTCCATGACCTGCGGCTTCAGCGATGGCAACTCGGTTGCGATCAGCGCCGCGCGATGCGGCACGAAGGGTTTTACCTCAAAGGCTGCCTCCGCCCGCAGCATATTCTCCGCCTGCTCGACGAACTGCTCCGGTACTGCCAGCGGAATGATCTTGATCGTCGCCACCATGTCGCCCGTTGCGACCGCCGTGTGATCGGCGAGGCAGGCGAGCGTGATCGCCGGATCGATCCGATTCAGGCGGTCGACGATGGCGCGATTTGCGACGAAAAGACCCGAGACGGTGGAGTAGACATTCACCCGACCGGTCGCTGCTGGTGAGAAACGCAGGTGGTCGGGCGCAATCGCCGCTGCGATGCGTGCGGCCGCCTCGTTTTCGAGCAGGTCATCCGCATCGAGCCGGGCAACGACGACCTCTTCGATGTTGGCTTCAGCAAGCGTTGCGATGTCCGTTCGGCTTAGCCGGTGACCTTTCGGTAACCGCTGCGCCTCGGCTTTTACTGCGTGACCTAGAACAGCGCCTTCGGCATCGGCGAGCTTTACGGGACCGAACTTCATCTTGCACCTCCTACCCGGCCGGTAGGATCGCGGCGGCGCATGGCTTCGATGATCTCGGCCAGGACGGCGACAGCGATTTCGGAGGGGCTCGCCGCGCCGATGTCGAGGCCGATCGGAGCTTTGATCCGGCCAATGGCGTCCTGAGGCACGCCTGCTTGTCCCAATCTTTCGACGCGTGCCGCATGGGTCTTGCGGCTGCCGAGCGCGCCCACGTAAAAGCATCCCGCTTCCAGTGCCGTCCGGATCGGATAGTCGTCGATCTTCGGATCATGCGTGAGTGCGGCGAGTGCCGTGTAGCGGTCAAGCGGCCTCGATGGCAGAACGTCTTCCGGCCATTCCGCCAGGAGTTCGACAGCACTGAACCGCTCCGCTGTCGCGAACGCTGTGCGCGGATCTATGATCGTCATGTCGAATCCGGCGACCGCCGCCAGGTCGGCAAGCGCTTGGGAGATGTGAACGGCACCGATCGCAACGATGCGCGGGGGCGGCATATGAGCATTGATGAAAAGCGACCGTCCTTCTACCGCCGCAATGCCGGCGCGTCCTGAACGCAACGCGTCGACGATCAGGCTCTCCCATTCCTGCGGAAAGCTTGTGCCTTCCAGAAAGACCTGACTGGCGCCGTCCGAAAGATCGGTGACGACGACAGCCGCGCGTCGCGCGGCACGCGCCGCATTGATTGCTTTGAGGGTTGTGCGTTCCATCGTCAGCCGTCGATTCTTTCGACATAGACCCGAATGCGGCCGCCGCAGGAAAGGCCGACGCGCCATGCGGTCTCGTCGGCGACGCCAAATTCGAGGATTTTGGGTATTCCTGACTCGATGATCTCCATTGCCTCGGCGATGACAGCGCCTTCGACGCATCCGCCGGAGACGGATCCCTGGAAGTTTCCTTCGTCGTCGATCACCAGATGGCTGCCGACCCGTCGCGGTGCTGAACCCCAGGTTTCTATGACCGTCGCAAGCGCCACGTTGCGTCCGTCACCGCACCAGGTTTCCGCGATCTCCAGCGGGTCGAGGATGTTGGGCTCTTTAGACATATTGGCTACCAGTTGTTTGTGTCTCATGCCGCGCGCATATGCAGGAAGCGCCGCGGATCGGCGCCTTGCGCACCCTGACCGGACAGCGATTTCACCAGTTCGGCCACAGACTCAAGATTGTGCACCGCCCGGAATTCGTCAACATGCGGCAGCATGGCCCTGACGCCCCGGGCGCGTGCTTCGAAGCCGTCGAAGCGCAGGAGCGGGTTGAGCCAGACCAGGCGCCGACAGGAGCGATGCAGGCGATCGATCTCGACTTCGAGCTCTGCCGTATCGTCGCGCTCGAGGCCGTCGGTGATCAGGAGGACGATGGCGCCCTGCCCAAGCACCCGGCGCGACCAACGCCGATTGAATTCGTGAAGCGTTTCGCCGATGCGGGTGCCGCCGGACCAATCATTGACCGCCGCCACGCATTCGTCGAGCGCTTCATCGGGATCGCGGTGGCGCATCTGGCGCGTAACATTCGTCAGCCGCGTCCCGAAGAGAAACGTATGAACGCGTTGCCGCTGTTCCGTCAATGCGTGCAGGAAATGCAGGAAAATCCGCGTGTACTGGCTCATCGATCCGGAAATATCGGCAAGCACGACGAGCGGCGGATGAACAAGGCGCGGCTCGCGAAAGCGCGGCAGAATCAATTCGCCGCCAAAGCGCATCGCATCGCGCATGGTGGCGCGCGGATCGATCCGCACCGGCCGATGGGCGGCGCGAAAGCGGCGGGTCCGCACCCGATCCATCGGTAATATCAGCGATGACAGGGCTTTCCTCGCCTCGGCGATCTCCGCTGTGGTCATCTGTGCGAAATCCGTCTTGCGGAAAAGCTCGCGACCCGAGACCGTGTGGCGGGCATCGACTTCGATTTCCGGTTCGTCGCGGGGCGAACGGGAGTCGTCCCCGCCGGCGAGAAGCGCCTCGCGGAGGCGCTCCTCGCCGGCGCGCCTGGCCCGATCTCCACCCTGCCGCCCCGGTGCGACCGGCGAGAGGAGCGCGATCATCTTTTGGACGAGGTCTCGCGAGCGCCAGAACAGGTTGAACGCTTCGTCGAACAGAACCTGGTCCTCATGGCGCTTGACGAAGGTGCATTGAAGGGCAGCATAAAATTCGCTGCGCGAGCCGATCCCGATCAAAGTGACGGCGTCGATGGCGTCGGCAATGGCGGCGGGACCAATTCTCATTCCCGCCCGTCGAAGGGCGCGGGCAAAGAAGACGATGTTGTCAGCAAGCTTGCCGTCGCTAGGTGCGATCGGAGAAACTGCCGTTCGATCAACGCTCTTGCCCACCATGACGGTCAGCCCTGCGCCAGGAGTTCGGCCTTGACCTCGGCAAGCAGCTTGCGCCCCTCCGCGCCCTCGATCCGGGCGATATCGTCCTGGTATTTGAGCAAAGTGCCGAGCGTGTCGGCGATCGTTTCCGGATCAAGCGCCAGCCGGTCGAGTTCGGTGAGCGCTGTCGCCCAGTCGATCGTCTCTGCAACGCCGGGGTTCTTGAATAGATCGATCGCCCGCAGTTTTTGGACATAGGCGACGATTTCCCGCGATAGAGTGGCGTTGCAGCCGGGTACCTTGCGCCGGATGATCTCCAGTTCCTGTGCCGCCTTCGGATAGTCGACCCAGTGGTAAAGGCAGCGTCGCTTCAACGCATCATGAATTTCGCGGGTGCGGTTGGTCGTGATGATGACGATCGGCGGCTCGTCCGCCCTGATCGTTCCGAGTTCCGGGATGGTGACCTGAAAATCAGAAAGCACTTCCAGAAGAAAAGCCTCGAAAGCTTCGTCGGTGCGGTCAAGCTCGTCGATCAGGAATACTGGAGACCGACCCGTGCCGGCGGATATCGCCTGAAGCACCGGGCGGCGGATGAGAAAGCGTTCGGAGAAGATGTCGCCCTCGATCCTTGGACGATCGGCCATGCCGGCCGCCTCCGAAAGGCGAATCTCCAACATCTGCGCCGGATAGTTCCATTCATAGACGGCGGAGGAGACGTCGAGCCCTTCGTAGCATTGCAGCCGGATAAGCGGGCGATCGAGCGAACGGGCAAGGACTTTGGCGATCTCCGTCTTGCCGACGCCCGCCTCGCCTTCCAGAAATAGCGGGCGCTTCATTTTCAGGGCCAGGAAAAGCACGGTCGCAAGCTGGGTACCGGCGAGGTAATTCTGCGCCTCCAGCATTGCCAGCGTTTCATCGATGGATTGCGGCAGCTTTCCCGTTTCGTGTTTCGCCATGTTTCCTCCGTGGCCGAAGAAAACTTATAGCGTGTGGTATCCCCGGTCCACATAAATGAGCGGCGGCTGCTTTTCCCCCAGGCGCAGGTCGACGACTTCGCCGAAGAGAATGAGATGGGTTGCCATGATCTTGACCTCGATGAGGCGGCAATCGAAGGCGACGACGGCGTCGGTGAGGATGGGCGCGCCGGTGGCAAGCTGCGTCCATTGGCCGAGCGCGAAACGGCGGTCCATGTCGAGCTGATCGCGGCCGGAGAAAGCATGTGCCAGCGCCTTGTGCGGCTCGCCAAGCACGTTGAGCGCAAAAGCACCGGAGCGAGCAAAGATATCGTTGCGCGGATTTGCGGCATTGAGGCAGGCAAGGATCGTCGGAGGATCGTCAGACACGGAGCAGGACGCCGTGATCGTGACGCCGCGCCGCGCACGCCCATCGGCCGTGGTGATGAGCTGCACATGAGCGGACATGCGGCTCATCGCGTCGCGGTAACTTATCGGGTCCAGTCGGGTCTTCTCCAACACATCTCGCTCCGGATCGATGTCTTGCACATACATAGACTCTCACGGAAAATATGAAACCCGGCCGTGCGAGATTCTTGCGAAGCAGCGGCATAGTCATGGCGTGAACGGAATGACGAGCTCCTGCGGTGCGATCTTTTCCTTTGACGGAGAGAAACACATCCTTAAAAGATTGCGTCGTTGCGGGAAAAATACATGTTTAGATTGATTGTTAAGAGCATCGTCGTCGCCGGATTGATCTCGGCTTCCCCTGCCCTTGCCGCGGGCCTGAAAGTTGCCGTCGTGGCTCCGACCGAAGGGCCTTTCGCCACGCTTGGAAAGCAGATGGTGGACGGCGCCGCTTTTCAGGCGGACGATCGTGGAAGCCAGATTGTCCCGATCGCCGAAAGCTGCGATCCCGCTGGCGGCGAGGCGCTGACGAAGGCGTTGCTAGCGAGCGGCGCGGAGGCTGCGATCGGCTTTCTCTGCACGGAGAGCCTCGAGGCGGCCCTGCCCGCCCTGGCCGAGGCTCGCATCCCCGCCATCACGCTTAGCGTCCGCTCCGATATCCTGATGGAGGACGCGCTCAAGAAGAATTGGCCGTTTTTCCGGTTGGCGCCGAGTGGAAAGGCCGAAGCTGCCGCGATCACCGACGTGATCGTCGCGAGTTGGAAGGGCAAACCGCTCGCGCTCATTGACGACGGTACGATCCATAGTCGGGAGCTTGTCGAAAGCGTTCGGAACGCCCTTGCCGAGATCGGCGTGACACCCGTCTTCACCGACACCTATCGTCCGGCGCAGGAACAGCAGGTTGGCCTCGTGCGTCGATTGGCGAAGAGCGGCGCCACTCACATCTTTACCGGAGGCGACCGCTACGACACCGCCGTGATCGCGCGTGACGCGAAGGCTGAAAAGGTCGCGATAACCCTGCTCGGCGGCGACGTATTAAATGCCGCCGATCTTGATGTTCCCCTCGAGAACGGAGTGCTTGCCGTGACGGTTCCAGAGGCGTCTCGGTCGAGCGACGCCGAAGCCGTCGCCAAGGCGATGCGCGCAATCGGAATCGAGCCCGAGGGTTATGTCCTGCCGGCCTTTGCCGCCATGTCGCTGCTCGAACAGGCGAAGGACCAGGCTGCCAAGGACGGCAGCGCGCTTCCCGAAGCCCTGCTGAAAGGGCCTTTTGCAACGATCCTAGGGCCGATAAAGTTCAACGGGAGCCATGAGAGGACCGCCACACCCTATCGGCTGATGGAATGGCAGGATGGCCATTTCGTCGCCGCCACGGGCGAAGGCGGTGCTGACTGATGCGCAAGGGTCCGAACAATCTGATTACCGATGTCGCGGGTCTCTTGGTCGGCAACGCCGAAGACCACCGGGTGAAGTCCGGTGTCTCGGTCGTGCTTTGCGAGCAGCCGGTAACGGCAGCGGTTCAAGTCCTCGGCGGTGCGCCGGGCACGCGGGAGACCGATCTGCTCGCACCGGAAAATACCGTCCAGACGGTTGACGCCCTCGTGCTTTCCGGCGGTTCGGCCTTCGGTCTGGACGCAGCCTCCGGGGTACAGGCCGCGCTCCGGGAAATGGGACGCGGTTTTGCGGTCGGCCCCCACCGCATTCCGATCGTCCCGGCGGCAATTCTCTTTGATCTCGTCAATGGCGGCGACAAGAATTGGGGACGCTTTTCGCCCTATCGCGACCTTGGTTACGATGCCGTGCGCGCAGCCGGTGCTACATTCCTGACCGGAACCGCCGGTGCCGGTACGGGCGCACTGACCGCTACCTTCAAAGGCGGCCTCGGCTCGGCATCGACGGTGCTCGCCAATGGCATCACGATCGGCGCACTCGTCGCCGTCAATGCGCTCGGCTCGGCGACGATCGGCGGCACGCGCCATTTCTGGGCCGCGCCCTTCGAGCTTGACGGCGAGTTCGGCGGGCTCGGCTATCCGGTCCCCATGCCGCAGGATGCGGCGCTGCCCCGCCTCAAGTTCCGCGAGAAGCAAGCGGCCGCTGCGAATACGACGATCGCCGTCATCGCCACCGATGCGGTGCTCAGCAAGGCTGAGGCGAAGCGGCTGGCCATCGCCGCCCATGACGGCTTTTCTCGCGCGCTCTGGCCGTCGCATACGCCGCTTGACGGTGATCTTATCTTCGCACTGGCGACCGGAGCGAGCGGCAAGGCGCCTCTGCTTGAAGATTTCATCGATCTTGGCGCGGCCGCTGCATCGACGATGGCGCGTGCGATCGCACGCGGCGTTCACGATGCTGTTGCGGCCGACAACGATACGAAGCCGTCCTGGTCGCAATAGAGCGGATGAGGAAGAATGTGTGCGGCTTTCCGCCTGCATGCCGCCTCTCCACTTACTAGAATCGATCAGGCGCTGAGCCACGGCTTCCTGCGGATGTTGTTTGCGCGTTACCGGGATGCTATGGCCCGGAAAACATCGGAGCCTGTCATGACCCATCCCATCCGCATTGCCCCATCGATCCTGGCGTCCAACTTCTCCAAGCTCGGCCAGGAGGTTCGCGATGTCGTCGAAGCCGGCGCCGACTGGATCCATCTCGACGTCATGGATGGCCATTTCGTACCGAACATCACCTTCGGCCCGGACGTCATCAAGTCGCTGCGTCCCCATACGGATGCGACCTTCGACTGCCATCTGATGATTTCGCCCGCCGATCCCTATCTCGAAGCTTTTGCCAAGGCCGGCTGCGACATCCTGACGGTGCACGCCGAGGCTGGGCCGCATTTGCACCGGTCGCTGCAGATCGTGAAGTCGCTTGGCAAGAAGGCTGGCGTCTCGCTCAATCCAGCCACCCCGGAAGGCGCTATCGAATATGTGCTGGACTCAGTCGATCTGATCCTGGTGATGACGGTCAATCCGGGCTTCGGCGGACAGAAGTTCATCCACGCCACCGAGGAGAAGATCCGACGAATCAAGGCGATGGTCGGCGACCGGCCGATCGAGATCGAGGTCGATGGCGGCATCACGCCGGAGACGGCTGCATTGCCAGTCAAGGCCGGTGCCAATGTCCTGGTTGCGGGCTCGGCCGTATTCAAGGGCGATTCCGTCGAGACCTATCGCGCGGCGATCGAGGCGATCCGCAAATCCGCGGAGAAGGCGCGCGGATGAGTGTGCGGGCGGCAATCACCACAACACTTCTGGCAGCAGCGACGATTGTGACCGCCGAGGCGCGTGCAGGAGACTTTGCCGCCTTGCAGCCGATCGGATTTTCATCTGATGGCAACGTCTTCGCCTTCGAGGAATATGGCGTCCAGGACGGTTCCGGTTTTCCCTATTCGACGATTTACGTCCTCGATACGCGCAAAGACACCTTCCTCCCCGGTGCACCTGTCCGCGCCGTCATCGAGAAAGATGGTAGCGCCCTGCACGAAGCGCGCCGTGAGGCGCACCAACGTGCCGCACCGCTGATCGATGCGTACGGCCTGACGGACACACCCGGGATACTGGCCGCATACAATCCTGTAACTGAAAGAAGCAGTGCCGACCACACGTTGAGCTATGATGCTTTTCCGGCCGATGACCCGTTCCGCAAGCGCTATGCGCTGAAGCTCGAAGAGAAGAGCTTCGGGCCGCAGGGCGTCTGCGCCAGCTTGTTGAAGGAGGTCAAAGGCTTTCGCCTGGTGATGACGGAGAAGGCGGGGAAGCCTGCAGCGGACCTGTTGCGCGAGGATACGCGCATCCCGGAAAGCCGTCGCTGCCCAACCGGTTATCGCATCGGTGGCGTCGTGACCCGCGTCAATGATGACGGATCCGAAGTCCACGTGGTGATGATCCTGGTCAAGTCCCTTGGTTTCGAGGGCTCGACCGATGGTCGCTGGATTGCGTTACCGATCCGGCTTCCCAAATGAGCAGCGACGAGCAGGCTTCCAAATCGCCATTGCTCCCTTTGGATGTCGCATCGTCGAAGCGATCGCGGTTGGTGCTTTCCCTTCCCAAACGGCAGGAAGTGCTGATTGGGACTCCTGCGTGGGCCTTGGCGATGGCGATATCTGCCTGGCTGGCGCTGTGGCTGCGCGGAAACGAGGCGGACTTCCACCTCAGGGATGTCCTATCGCTTTACGCGCTTGGCGGGCTGCTGGCGTGGCCGCTTTCGCTGTTTGCTGCGAGGTTTGCAGCACAAGGACGAACAGTCGAGACCCGCTTCTCGGCATTTCTCCTGTGTCTCGTCGCAGGCACGGTCGGTACGACGGCATGCCTCTTCGCCTTTGACTACCGGATATTCTATGCGCAGTGGCATGCGACCACCGGCACGCGCACGTGGCTGTTCCAGTTCCTGTTCACGTTTCTCGCCGCACTCTACCAGTTCCTGGTTCTCGGGGTTCGGCTCTACCTGCCGCTCGGCCTTGCCGCCCTTGTCGCCGCCAGCCTTTGGCTTGCGAGATCGGACATGCGCCAACGGCGTTGAGCTTGATCGCCATCTTTGATAGAGGCACAGCCATCCTCCACTGACGACGAAAGCTTAAGCCCATGATCCCCCGTTACTCCCGGCCGGAAATGGTGGCCATATGGTCGCCGGAAACGAAATTCCGCATCTGGTTCGAGATCGAGGCGCACGCCTGCGATGCCCTCGCCGAAATCGGTGTCATACCGAAGGAAGCGGCGAAGACGATCTGGGAAAAGGGCGGCGCAGCAAAGTTCGACGTGGCCCGGATCGACGAGATCGAGGCCGTCACCAAGCACGACGTCATCGCGTTTCTCACCCATCTTGCGGAATTCGTCGGGCCGGACAGCCGTTTCGTGCATCAGGGCATGACCTCGTCGGACGTGCTCGATACCTGCTTCAACGTGCAGCTCGTTCGCGCCACAGACCTTTTGCTCGCCGACCTGGACAAGCTGCTCGAAGCGCTGAAGCGCCGTGCCTTCGAGCACAAGGACACGGTCACCATCGGCCGTTCGCACGGCATCCACGCCGAGCCCACCACCTTCGGGATCAAGCTGGCGCTTGCCTATGCGGAGTTCGATCGGTGCAAGCAGCGCCTCCTTGCCGCACGCGAAGAAGTTGCGACGGGTGCCATTTCCGGTGCTGTCGGCACCTTTGCCAATATCGATCCGCGGGTCGAGGAGCATGTCGCAAAGGCTCTCGGCCTGAAGCCGGAGCCGGTCTCGACGCAGGTCATCCCTCGCGACCGCCACGCCATGTATTTCGCGACGCTCGGTGTGATTGCCTCCTCGATCGAACGTCTTGCAACGGAAATCCGCCACCTGCAGCGCACCGAAGTGCTGGAAGCCGAGGAATATTTCTCGCCTGGCCAGAAGGGTTCCTCGGCCATGCCGCATAAGCGCAATCCGGTGCTGACGGAAAACCTGACCGGCCTTGCCCGCATGGTCCGCGCCTTCGTCGTGCCGGCCATGGAAAACGTAGCGCTCTGGCATGAGCGCGATATTTCGCACTCCTCGGTCGAACGCATGATCGGCCCGGATGCAACGGTGACGCTCGATTTCGCCCTGGCGCGACTGACCGGCGTGATCGACAAGTTGCTCGTCTATCCCGACAACATGATGAAGAACTTGAACAAGTTCCGCGGGCTCGTTCACTCCCAGCGCGTGCTGCTCGCGCTCACCCAGGCCGGCGTTTCGCGCGAGGATGCGTATCGGCTCGTTCAGCGCAATGCTATGAAGGTATGGGAAGAGGGCAAGGATTTCCTTGAGGAGCTGCTGGCCGACACTGAAGTTCGGGCCGTGCTTTCGGAAGAGGAAATCCGCGAGAAATTCGATCTCGGTTACCACACCAAGCATGTCGACACGATCTTCAAGCGTGTCTTCGGCTGACAGGAAGAAGCTCAAGGTTCGACAGGGACCTTTGCGCGTCTGATTAGACGCGCTGCGCCGTAGTCTCGGCGCGGGACATGGTGACGTTGTGCATGAATACAAACGCTCGCATTCGGTGCATTTTGTTCGAGTGCGGGCGAGCTTATTAGCAACTTGTTCATGAGTGATGTGAGAGCTTCCCTATCTGTCTAATCAGGTTTCGAGGAAGCCATGACTTACAGGGACAGTGTTCAGCGCGCATCGCCGCGCACGCAGACGAAAATAACCGGCAAGGTTACCTGCAAATTCGGGTCGAGCAACGGGATCGTCAGAGACCTTTCCGACGAGGGTATCTGTTTCCAGCTGCTGTTCGACATCGGTGCCCAGACCGGACAGGAGGTCACGATTCAAAGTGAAGAGCTCGGCTATCTGACCGGGATTGTGCGCTGGTATCGCGGCGACAAGATCGGCATCAAGCTCAAGCTCTCGTCGAACACGGCGGCGCAGATCTCATCCTACTACAAGTTCTTCCGCCCATGACCGCGTCGCCGGCGGCGAACCGGCGAACTTTTGAAGACAATCGCGGCGATCTTGGGTCATTCAAGATCGCCGCGATGCCGTTGGAGGACCTGCCGTTCAGCGGCCGGCCGGCTCAGGTTCCACCATCTTGCGATAGAGGTGCCATGTGGCGTGGCCAAAGATCGGCATGATAACGGCCAGGCCAACGAAGACCGGAATCGAGCCGATCACCAGTCCCGCCGCGATGATGAGGCCCCAGCAGGCGACCGGCACCGGATTGGTAAGCGTCGCGCGGATCGAGGTCTCGACGGCCGCGACGGCGCCGACATCGCGATCAAGCAGCAACGGGAATGTAACCACGCTGATGGAGAGCACGACCACGGCGAAGACAAAGCCGACCGCGTTTCCGACAACAATGAGGTTCCAACCCTCCTCCGTGCCGACAATGCCGTCCCAGAAGGCCGAAATCGAATTTGGCGGAACCGTTCCGAAAATTCTGACGTAAAGCGCCTGGGCAACCAGAAGCCACGCAACGAAAATAACGAACAGCATGGCGGCGACCGCCAAAATCGATGGCAGCGCCGGTGAACGGTGCAGCCGCAAGGCGTGCGGCCATGACGCATCCATGCCCAGTTCACGGCGCCGGCTGATCTCGTAGAGGCCGACTGCCGCGACGGGACCGATGAGGGCGAAGCCGGAGGCAAGCGGATAGAGCAACGGCAGCATGTTTGCGCCCGCGCTCCAGGTTATCAGTACTGCACCGGCGATCGGGTATATCAAGCACAAGAAAACATAATGCGACGGCTTCTCGCGAAAATCGTTCAGCCCGAGACGCAACGCATCGAACACATCAGCAATGCCAATCTTTCGTATTCCGGGATGCGAGACTCTCGCATTCGCCCCCGACAGGACATGGAAGGTTGTCATGGCTCACACTCCTCAACGAACCAGAGCGGCCACGGACCCGCGACAACGGTGAAACTTGCCGCTGCCAACCGCGACCGGCATTTTCGATTATACAGAAAATGCAGCCTCTGTCGCCTGTGCCTTGACTTCGGCGCTTTTCACCTCCAAATCGCCGCGATTATGAAGGTTTCAGAAACTGACATCCTGATCGTGCCGGGCTACACCAATTCCGGCCCGGACCATTGGCAAAGCCGTTGGGAGCGAAAGCTCTCGACGGCGCGCCGCGTCGAGCAGGCGGAATGGTCAAAGCCTGTGCGCGAGGATTGGGTTGCGCGGATGGTCGAGGCAGTCAATGCCGCGCAAAAGCCGGTGGTCATCGTCGCACATTCCCTCGGTGTCGCCACGGCGATCCAGGCCCTGCCCCATTGCGCGAAGAAGATCGCAGGCGCCTTCCTTGTCGCCCCGCCGGACGTCGCCAATCCAAAGATCCGCCCGAAACATCTGATGACCTTCGGCCCCTACCCGCGCGATCCTCTGCCCTTCCCGTCGCTGATGGTGGCAAGCCGCAACGACCCCTTCGGATCCTTTGAGCACGCCGGAGACATTGCCAACGCGTGGGGCTCGTTCTTGGTCGATGCCGGCGAAGCTGGACACATCAACGCCGAGTCCGGTCACGGCCCGTGGCCCGAAGGTACCATGGTCTTTGCCCAATTCCTCAGCCGGCTGTAGCCATAAAGAGCATCGGCAGAAAAGCACGCGCCATTAATCCGAATTTCATTGCTGCAGGTCATCATCGGCTGGCAACTCTCAGGATCCGGGATAAGTGACCGAGCCGCGAGAACCAATCGACACCGGCAATGGGCCGATGACACAAGACAGCTTGGCGCCGCACGCGATGGATCAGGTCCCGGCGGGTGTCATCCTTGTCGATGCAGGCAATGACATACGCACTGCCAATGCAACCGCACTCCGGTTGCTCGGGCGCACTGCCGAAGAAGTCATCGGGGCATCGATCGCCGCATTCGTTCATGGCGAAGATCTTCCAGCAGTCGTTGCGTTTGAGGGGGTAGAGGGAGCCGAGGAGCCAGCGGTCGTCCGCTTCATCGGAGCATTAGGCACGCATGCCATGCTCGTTTCACGGGCCGCTCTGCCTGCAGCGCCAGGAGCCGGCGCGACGACGATACTGACAATGCTTCCGACCGACCGTCTCGTTTCCGAAATCGCAAGCCTGCGCAAGGACGAGACCCGTTGGAAATACGCCCTTGAAAGCGCCTTGGAAGGCGTCTGGGATCACGACTTCGAAACGGGCAATCTGTTTTATTCTTCGACCTGGCGGCGTCTGCGCGGCTTGGCGGATGACGCTGAGGTCGATGGCACGCTCGAAAAATGGATCGAGAACGTACATCCGGATGACCGTGCGCACGTGCTTGCCTGCATCGCGCGCCAGGACTCGGGTGAAGCCAAGTTCAACACGTTCCAATATCGCGAGCGACATGCGGACGGGCGCTGGATCTGGATCGAAAGCCGGGGCGCGTCGGTCGCTTACGGCCCTGACGGCAAGCCATGCCGCATCATCGGCACGGATACCGATATAACCGCCCGCAAGGAGGCGGAAGCTCGATTAGCGGAAGTTTCGCGTCGCCTGCAACTGGCGCTCGATGTTTCCAGGATCGGCGTCTTCGAGCACAATCTCGATACCGGGGTTTCGCATTGGGACGAAGCCATGTTCAGGATGTACGGCCTGGACCCTGCCGGCGAAGCGCCCTCCTCCGCCGGCTGGGAGAGCTTTTTGCATCCGGAGGACAAGGCCGTCGCGATCAAACGCGTCAACGATGCGATTGCCAGCGGCACGCCTTTCACCAACGCGTTCCGCATCATCAGGCCCGATGGCGTCGTCCGTCACATCCGCTCTAACGCCGCGTTCCATACCGATCTGGATGGCGCAACAAGGCTCGTTGGCGCCAATTGGGACATTACCGATGATATCGCTCTGCAGGAGGAATTGAGGCGGGCAAAATCCTTTGCCGAGGCGCGCAACAGTGAACTTGAGGCGGCGCGTGTCAGTATCGAGTATAACGCACTGCACGATCATCTGACGGATTTGCCGAACCGCCGCTATCTTGATCGGATCCTGACTGAAGCGCGTGTGGTCAACGCTATTCTTCATATCGACCTGGATCGCTTCAAGCAGATCAACGATACACTGGGTCACCAGGCCGGCGACGCAATGCTCGTTCATGCCGCGGACGTGCTGAGGTCACACGCCGAGAGGGACGATTTCATAGCTCGCATCGGCGGCGACGAATTCGTCATCGTGTGCCGCAGCGGCCGGGGCTCAATTCATCTCGAAGAGCTTGCCCAGGGGATTATTCAGGCCTTCCGCCGTCCCGTCCCCTACGCCGGTCAATTATGTCGGCTTGGCGCAAGTATCGGCGTTGCCGTGAATGAAGGCAGGCTCACCGATCCCAGGCAGCTCCTGATGGACGCCGACATCGCGCTTTATCGCGCCAAGAGCCTTGGCCGAGACCGGTTTGAAGTCTTTTCCGACGAGATGCAGAACCAGATCCTGACGGCAAAGCGGATCGGCGACGAACTCCGTGAGGCTCTCGAAAAAAGGCAGTTCATTCCCTATTACCAGCCCCAGTTCGACGCCCGCTCTCTGGAGATCACAGGCGTTGAAACCCTGGTGCGCTGGAGCCACCCGGCACGCGGCGTGCTGGCGCCCATGCAGTTCCTGAAAGTCGCCGAAGACATCAATCTTCTCGCGGCAATAGATCGGATGGTGGTCGAAATGGCCTATGCCGACTTCCGCGCATGGCAGCGGCAGGGGCTCGCCATTCCCAAGATCTCCGTCAATATTTCGTCGCGCCGTTTGCGCGACCCTCAACTCGTGTCCGACGTGCGGGAAATGAAGATCCCGCGTGGCGTCATGTCGTTCGAGCTGCTCGAATCGATCTTTCTCGACGAGTTCGAGGACGAAGTTGCGGAAACGATCGCCGCCTTGAACGAGCTCGGCATCGATATCGAGATCGACGATTTTGGTACCGGTCACGCGTCGATCATCGGTCTCCTCAAACTCAATCCGGCGCGCCTCAAGATCGATCGCGCACTGGTAGGGCCGGTCACGGAAAACAGAAAGCAGCAAAAGCTGGTGCGCGCGATCATCGATATCGGCCATTCGCTGAACATCAAAGTGGTCGCAGAAGGCGTCGAAACCTGGACCCACGCCGCGCTTCTCGCCGATCTCGGCTGCGACGTCCTGCAAGGCTATGCGCTGGCGAAGCCGATGAGCCGAGAGGATTTCGAGAGATTGGCCCGGAAGGGCTTTGACGTACCGCGCAGCTTTTCAGAGGCGCGCAGAGTGCGGTGAGCATCGAGCCGCCGCAGTCCGGGCGAAGCTTCGCCCGATACAAAAAGGGCCGCCCGATTTTGTTGCCTGGCGGCGCCATGTTTCTTCGCTGGCCGCGAGATCAGTTGTTCTGAAGTTGCTCTATCGCTTGGGCCATCAATTCCAGCATCCGCAAGCGGATTTCGTCTTCCGTCTGTGCGATGCCGGCAGCATCGAAATCGGCCTTGATCTTACGCAGCACGTCCTCATGGCCGCGTGCCTCGAGATCAGCGGTGACGATTTCCCTTGCGTAGGCTTCCGGATCGGCCTTGTTCAAGAGACCTGCGGCCCAAAGACCGAGCAGCTTGTTTCGGCGCGCTTCCGCCTTGAACTTCAGTTCTGCGTCCAGCGCAAACTTTGCCTCGAAGCCCTTCTCGCGATCCTGCATCGTGGTCATAAACTAATCTCCCTCAGAATTCCTTGCCGGAAACTGTTATCGCCATAAACCAAAACACCGTCGAAAGTGCAATGCGAAGTTTTCGTCTTTGCTGACTTTCATGATACCCTAATCTAAATCGGGGGATGGGAAGATACGCCGATTGTGAAATCCGTTCTTTTCAGATATGGACCCGCTGAGAAAATTCCAATTGCGCGACCCAAGAGCGCCACCAACCACAGAGATAAAATCCATGAATCGTCGCCGCCGTATCTACGAGGGCAAGGCCAAGATCCTTTACGAGGGTCCGGAACCGGGCACGCTGATCCAGTTTTTCAAGGATGACGCGACCGCTTTCAACAAGAAGAAGCATGATGTCATCGACGGTAAGGGCGTGCTGAACAACCGGATCTCCGAGTACATCTTCACCCATCTCAACAAGATCGGCATTCCGACGCATTTCATCCGCCGCCTGAACATGCGCGAGCAGTTGATCAAGGAAGTGGAAATCATTCCGCTCGAGATCGTCGTGCGCAACGTCGCCGCAGGTTCGCTCGCAAAGCGCCTCGGCATCGAGGAAGGCACCGTGCTGCCGCGCTCGATCATCGAGTTCTACTACAAGGCCGACGCGCTCGACGATCCGATGGTGTCCGAAGAGCACATTACTGCCTTCGGCTGGGCAAGCCCGCAGGAACTCGACGACATCATGGCGCTTGCCATCCGGATCAACGATTTCCTTTCCGGTCTTTTCCTCGGCGTCGGCATCCAGCTCGTCGATTTCAAGATCGAATGCGGACGCCTGTTTGAAGGCGACATGATGCGCATTGTCCTTGCCGACGAGATTTCTCCGGATAGCTGCCGCCTCTGGGACATCGAAACCAAGGAAAAGATGGACAAGGACCGGTTCCGCCGCGACATGGGCGGTCTCGTCGAGGCCTATCAGGAGGTGGCACGCCGCCTCGGCATCATCAACGAGAACGAGCCGCCGCGCGGCTCCGGTCCGGTGTTGGTCAAGTAATTTCAGGGATAAGCAAAGTGATCAAAGCACGTGTAACCGTGACGCTCAAGAACGGCGTTCTCGACCCTCAGGGCAAGGCAATCGAGGGTGCGCTCGGGGCGCTCGGGTTTGACGGCATTGGCCAGGTTCGTCAGGGCAAGGTCTTCGATCTGCAGATCGAAACGGCAGACAAGGCCAAGGCCGAATCCGATCTCAAGGCCATGTGCGAGAAGCTGCTGGCCAACACTGTCATTGAAAACTACACCATCTCCCTCGCCTGACGGCGGGGGAATGCTTTCCGCTGGTCATCCGTTGCTCGCCTGCCTAAATCAGCTTAGCGGCCCAGCCGATTGACTGACCAGCGCTACACTGCGCATTGAAACTGCCTCGAACTGCTCAGGCGCCGAGGCCAAGGCAAGGTATGAACGTCCCATGAAGTCTGCCGTCGTCCAACTCCCCGGTCTCAACCGCGATCGCGACATGATCGCGGCGCTCACCAAGATCTCCGGCCGCAAGCCTGTGACCGTTTGGCAGACCGAGACCGAAATTCCGGATGTCGACCTGATCGTCATACCGGGCGGCTTTTCCTATGGCGACTACCTGCGCTGCGGTGCGATCGCCGCGCGGATGCCGGTGATGCAGGCGATCAAGGCCAAGGCCGATCGGGGCGTCAAGGTTCTCGGCGTCTGCAACGGATTCCAGATCCTGCTTGAAGCAGGCCTCCTGCCCGGCGCCCTGATGCGCAATGCTTCGCTGAAGTTCGTCTGCCGCGAGGTGAAACTGGAAATCGTCAACGCCGACACGGATTTCACGCGCGCCTATTCGAAGGGTCAGATCATCCGGAGCCCCGTTGCCCACCATGACGGCAACTATTTCGCCGATGCGGAGACGCTGAAGGCGATCGAGGGCAGCGGTCGGGTCGTGTTCCGCTACGCCGAAGGCACCAACCCGAACGGTTCGATCAACGACATCGCCGGCGTCATGAATGCGAAAGGTAACGTGCTTGGGATGATGCCGCATCCGGAAAACCTGATTGAAGCGGCACATGGCGGTTCGGACGGACGCGGAATTTTTGCCTCCGCCCTCGACGTAATCGCTGCTTAACCATCGCGCTGATAGAAGACGGCCTCCCGCCACCCACCGACGATCGAGACCGCCGATGCCTTCATTCCCCTCCGCACGCCTCGCCGTGCTTGCCAGCGCCGTCGCGAGTTTCACGCTTGTCGCCGGTTGCCAGTCGAATCGTCCAGCCACGCCCGCGGCGAGTTCCGCCGCATTGCCGACGATGGAGCGTGTGGCGCTCGGCGCCAATGGCTGCTGGTTCAAGTCGGGCGACCCGGCCTTCAAGGCCTATCGTCTCGCGCCGGAACTCAACTCTTTTTCGGGCCGTCCGCGCATCCTGATCGTGCCACGCAAATCACCTGAGGCGCGTCCGCTCGCCGTCATTCAGGCCGAAGGACATCCTGCCCGCCTGCAGGCTTTCGGTCCGCTGCTCAGCGAGCCAGTCGGCGCGCGCATGACGACGGATGTCCGCCGTTGGGCGGCCGGCGATAAGGGCTGTAGTTGATCTCGGGACCCGCCTCACGAAGCTGACGGCTGCGGGCTGTCGTAACCCTCGACGATTGCCAAATCCATCACCGACTTACCCTGCCTGAGCGCCATGGCTTTGGCATATTCGGGCGATCGGTAGCACTCCAGCGCCGCGCTGTAGGTGGGGAATTCGATCACGACCACCCGTGAGCGTAACTTTCCCTCGGGCATCTCGCATGGACCGCCGCGGGTGAGAAAGCGTGCACCGTACTTTCGAAAAGCATTCGCATTCTCGGCGATGTAAGCCTTATACCCCTCCGGATCGGTAACATCGACGGAGGCCACCCAGTATCCTTTTGCCATGGCTCTTCTCCCATTCCGCAGGTGGAACGATACCATCGTGGCGGCCTTACTGCATGTTGCCCTTGATCGGAGCCGATTGAAGGACAAAACATGCAGCAATTCAAAATGGCACAGCGACCTTTGCGCGTCTGATAAGACGCGCGGCGCTGTAGCGACATATACCGGCCGGAGAGCGAGAACCGCGCATGGACACTCAAAGCCGCGAGCGCCAGAAAGGAACGGACGCTTCTCGCCGTGCCTCCTCCTCCGTCAGGCCGATGTCGTCGAGCAGGTGCTTGTCCAGTTCGTCAAGCGCGAGGCGACTGCGCCTCTTCGCGGCGAGTGCGCAATAATGGTGCCAGAGCCGTGAGAATGCATTGCGGGCCGGGCCCTGTTCGCAGCCGAATTGCGCCTTGCGAGGCGCCCCCATCCGCAGAGATTGCGTCGCAACGATTGTATTCATTGTATCCATCGTCAATCGCCATTGTATCTATTCGACCCATTGACTCAGAGATAATTGACATGGCTGGCGATGCAATATAGACAATTGTCACTATGACAAGTTGGCTGCCCGATATTCAGCAGGGCCAAGGCCCCCTCTACGCGCGTATCGCCGATCAGATCGAGCAGGCGATTGGCAGCGGGACCTTGCCTGTGGGCACGAAGCTGCCACCGCAGCGCAATCTTGCCTTTGATATAGGCGTGACGATCGGGACGATCGGCCGGGCCTACAATATTGTCCGCGAACGAGGGCTCGTGAGCGGCGAGGTCGGCCGTGGTACCTATGTCCTCGATCACCCGGAGAGCCGCCCGCCCGAACAGGCCGATCCTTTGACGACCTCTTTGGCTGGAACGCGGCCAATCAACGCGCCGGCGGGCAAGTTGCGCTTCGACAGCACGGCGGCGCCCGACGTCGGCCAGGGTGACATTCTGGCCAAATTGTTGGGTGACATCAGTCGCGAACACCATGCGGATATTGCGAGCTATGCCCGCAATTTTCCGGATGACTGGTTCGAAGCGGGCTGCCAATGGCTCGCGCGCGGCAACTTTCGGCCGGCTCGCGAAACCATCGTGCCGACGCTTGGCGCCCATGCCGCTGTCATTGCCGTAATCTCCGCTGTCACCTCCCCCGGTGATCGGATCGCGTTCGAAACGTTGACCTACTCGCAGGTCAGCCGCAGCGCAGGTCTGATCGGCCGCCGGACCGCATTGGTGGAAAGCGACGAATTCGGCTTCGTTCCGGACGATTTCGAGCGCGTTTGCGCCCAGCAGCATCCGAAACTCGCTTTCCTCATGCCAAGCGCCCAGAACCCGACGGTCGCCGTCATGCCGCTGGACAGGCGCCGGGCCGTCGCCGAGATCGCGCGAAAATACGGCGTTTGGCTGGTCGAGGATGAAGTCTATGGTTCGATGACGGGCGATCTAGTGCCGTTGCTCACGGAGTTGGCGCCGGAACGGACCTTCCTTGTTGGCGGCCTGTCTAAATCCGTCGCCGCCGGCGTCCGCGGCGGCTGGGTCGCCTGCCCTCCGAATTTCAGCCAGCGGATCCGCATCGCGCACAAGATGGTGAGCGGCGGTCTTCCCTTCATTCTCGCCGAGCTATGCGCGCGCTTGGTACTTTCAGGCGCCGCATCCGCCCTGCGCAACCGCGCCGTCGAGGAAATCACCGCCCGTGAAACGATGGCGCGCGAAATCTTTTCCGGGCTCGAGTTCAATTCCCACCCGAAGGTGCCCTTCCTCTGGCTGAAACTGCCGGATCCCTGGCTTTCGGGAACCTTCAAACAAGCGGCGCTGCAGGAAGGTGTGCTCGTCGACGACGAGGATGAATTCAAGGCGGGGCGCGCGGAGCGCGCCTTCCATCGCATCCGCATCGGCTTTTCTTCGCCGCCCGAGCGGTCCGAGGTGCAGAGAGGATTTCAAATCCTGCGCCGGCTGCTCGACAGCGGCCGCACCGGCTACGACAGCTTCGACTGAAATCATCTTTTGAGATGACTTTCGCGCAAGCCACGGCAATCTATTGCTGTGCTGCGTAACATTGATTCGGTTGAAGGATTCTTGAATGACGCATCCACGCTCGTCCGCCGGTCAGGGCAAGTTATCCCAATTCGCTGTCGCCCTGCTCTTTACGACCGGACTGGCAGCCGGCGCATCCCAAGCGAAGGCGGCAGAAGGCATTTTCGATGAAATGCGCTTCGGCGCTACCACGTCGATCGGGGACGGAGATAATCACGAAAGCGGCGTCTTCCCGTCCTTCACGATCTTCTTCGATCCCCTCGGGGCCGACAGCGCCACCGGCATTGCGGAAAAGATCCTGCGGCCGCGCATCCATGCCGGCGCGTCGATCGCGACGTCCTCCAGCGGCGTGAACGAGATTTATGGCGGCTTCAGCTGGGATGCCGAACTTACCGATCGGTTATTCCTCGAACTTGGCGCCGGTGCCACCGTTCACGACGGTGACTTGAACGATGACGGCACCAGCGGGCCGAAGCTTGGCTGCCGCCTGCTCTTTCGCGAATACGCGGCGGCTGGCTACCGCTTCGACGACCATTGGAATCTCTCGGCCACCGTCGAGCATGCCTCGAACGCCAATCTTTGCAACGGCCCCAATGACGGCCTGACGCGCGCCGGCTTGATGCTGGGCTACAAGTTTTGATGGCAGGAATCTCCCGTGTCCGCCTACAGCGCCGTACGCCTTTGCAGACGCCCAAAGGACGCTGTAGCACTTTGAATTGCTCCATGTTTTGTCCTTGAACCGGTTACGATTTAAGCAAACCTGCAGCAGGCATGCACGCTTCCGCGCCCTGTTGATCGACCTTATTTTTCTGTCGCGCCGCGCCGCGGCATAGGCTAAAGAAGCCGCAAAGCGCCCCCTGCAGCGCCGCGGGTCTCAGTAGACGCGCAAAGGTAGCTGTAGCACTTTAAAGTTTGTTGCGGTTCGCACGCGCCGTGTCCCTTTGAGAGGGTTGCGCGCCGCCCGAAGGATTGACGGTCGACGATGACGATTTCCAACACCCGCCCCATCACCACGGACCTTATCGCGTCGCACGGGCTCAAGCCCGATGAGTACGAGCGCATCCTGAGCCTGATCGGGCGCGAGCCGACATTTACCGAACTCGGTATTTTCTCGGCGATGTGGAATGAGCACTGCTCCTACAAATCCTCGAAGAAGTGGCTGCGGACACTGCCGACGAAGGGGCCGCGCGTCATTCAGGGGCCCGGCGAAAACGCCGGCGTTGTCGATATCGATGACGGCGACTGCGTCGTCTTCAAGATGGAAAGCCACAACCATCCGTCCTATATCGAACCCTACCAGGGGGCCGCGACCGGCGTCGGGGGTATCCTGCGCGACGTCTTCACCATGGGCGCGCGTCCGATCGCCGCGATGAACGCGCTGCGCTTCGGCTCGCCGGACCACCCCAAGACCCGCCATCTGGTGTCGGGCGTCGTGGCCGGTGTCGGCGGCTACGGCAACTCCTTCGGCGTTCCGACCGTGGGCGGCGAGGTTGAGTTCGACGCGCGTTACAATGGCAATATTCTCGTCAACGCATTCGCCGCCGGCCTCGCGAAGAGCGACGCGATCTTCTATTCCAAGGCGGAAGGTGTCGGGCTGCCGGTCGTCTATCTCGGTGCCAAGACGGGCCGCGATGGCGTCGGCGGTGCGACGATGGCTTCGGCCGAATTCGACGAGTCGATCGAGGAGAAGCGCCCGACCGTGCAGGTCGGCGATCCCTTCACCGAAAAATGCCTACTCGAGGCCTGCCTTGAGCTGATGCAGACAGGCGCCGTGATCGCGATCCAGGACATGGGCGCGGCTGGCCTTACCTGTTCTGCGGTTGAGATGGGCGCCAAGGGCGATCTTGGTATCGAGCTCGATCTCGACAAGGTGCCTGTGCGCGAAGAGCGCATGACGGCCTACGAGATGATGCTTTCGGAGAGCCAGGAGCGCATGCTGATGGTGCTGCGCCCGGAAAAGGAAGAAGAAGCCAAGGCGATCTTCGTCAAATGGGGTCTCGATTTTGCGATTGTCGGCAAGACCACGGACGACCTGCGCTTCCGCATCCTGCACCAGGGTGAGGAAGTTGCAAACCTTCCCATCAAGGAGCTCGGCGACCAGGCGCCGGAATACGACCGCCCGTGGACGCCGGCAAAGACCCCCTCGCCGCTCGCCACCAATGACATCCCGCAGGCGGACGTTGCCGAAGCGCTCCTCAAGCTTGTCGGTTCCGCTAACAATTCGTCGCGCCGCTGGGTGTACGAGCAATATGACACGCTGATCCAGGGCAATTCGCTGCAGCTGCCGGGCGGCGACGCCGGGGTTGTCCGTGTCGAAGGTCATGAAACGAAGGCGCTGGCCTTCTCCTCCGATGTCACGCCGCGCTACGTCGAAGCGGATCCCTTCGAGGGCGGTAAGCAGGCGGTAGCCGAGTGCTGGCGCAATATTACGGCAACCGGCGCGCTGCCACTCGCCGCGACGGACAACCTGAATTTCGGCAATCCGGAGCGTCCGGAAATCATGAGCCAGTTCGTTCACGCGATCAAAGGCATCGGCGAAGCCTGCCGCGCCCTCGACTTCCCGATCGTTTCGGGCAACGTGTCGCTCTATAACGAGACCAACGGCCAGGCGATCCTACCGACCCCGACGATCGGCGGCGTCGGTCTCATCAAGGACTGGTCGAAGATGGCACGTATCGGCTTTGCCGCAGCGGGCGAGACAATCCTGCTTGCTGGCGCACCGGAAAGCTGGGGCAGCCATATCGCCCAGTCGGTCTACATGCGCGACATCCACGGCCGCACTGACGGTCCCGCACCGCATGTCGACCTCGCGCATGAGCGCAAGGTCGGCGATTTCGTTCGCGGCCTGATCGAAGCGGGCCTTGCGACGGCAGTGCATGATTGCTCATCCGGCGGCCTCGCCCTCGCAGTGGCGGAAATGGCGATGGCGTCCGCCATTGGGGCGACGATCGATGCTCAGGTAGGGCATGATCCCATCCCGGTTTTCTACGGCGAAGATCAGGGACGCTACGTCGTGACCATTGCTGCCGGCAATCTCGATGCGGTGCTGGAACAGGCGAAGGCCGCGGGCGTTTCCCTCCCGGTCATCGGCAAGACCGGCGGCGACGCCGTCAAGCTCGGTGATGCGCGAGCAGTTGCAATCAAGGATCTGCGCTCGGCACACGAATCCTGGTTCCCGGACTACATGGGCGGCGACCTCGCGCCGGACAATTAATCCATGTCGCGCAAAAGTGCGCAGCGGTTTTGCGACAACGGCATGCATGAAGACAATGATCTAAAGCCGAGACACCGGAAGCGGCCGATTCAGCATTTGCTTTCCGCACGTGAATCATGGTTCCCTGAAGCCATGAAAGGCGTCGGCGACACTGCCGGCGCAGAATAAAAGGGAGTTGGCGTATCATGCCCATGACACCAGGCGATATCGAAGACATGATCAAGGCCGGAATTCCCGGTGCAAAGGTCACGATCCGCGATTTGGCCGGTGACGGCGACCACTATGCCGCCGAAGTCGTGGCCGAGGCGTTTCGCGGCAAGACCCGCGTGCAACAGCACCAGATGGTCTACAACGCATTGAAGGGCAATATGGGTGGCGTGCTTCACGCACTCGCTCTCCAGACCAGTGCGCCGGAGTAAGCCGGAATGGCGGACCTGATCAAGGAGCTCGTCAGCGGTGTCGTTGACAGCGCGCTGAAGGAGATCCTGAAGAAGACCGGCGCGAGGCGTTCCGCGACGAAGCGGACGAAGCGCCGGACCAGGAAAGCCGGTTCGGGCGGCGGTCTGCTCGCGGAGATCATCGAAGCCGCGGTGCGCAAACCGGCGAAGAAACAGGTAAGCCGTCGCCGCACGGCGGCCGCGAGGAGCAAGCTGCGCCGCCGCTCCTCGTAACCAGTGGTATCAAAGCCACATTTTGAGGACCATCAATATTTGTTGCGATTGGGTGGTGAAAATCACGCGCACGCATGCTATCTAAGCCCCAATCGACATCCGGTCCTTGAAGCCGGCGCAGGAAGGAAGACAAAATGAGCGGAATTCACGATTTCATCGATAACGAAGTCAAGACGAACGACGTCGTTCTCTTCATGAAGGGCACGCCGCAGTTTCCGCAGTGTGGCTTCTCCGGCCAGGTTGTCCAGATCCTCGATTATATCGGCGTCGACTACAAGGGCATCAATGTGCTTGCCGATGCGGATCTTCGCCAGGGCATCAAAGACTATTCCAATTGGCCGACCATTCCGCAGCTTTACGTGAAGGGCGAATTTGTCGGCGGCTGTGACATCGTCCGCGAGATGTTCCAGGCCGGCGAATTGCAGTCGCATCTTCAGGGACAGGGTATTTCCGTGAAGGGTGCCGCCTGACCCGGAAGGCTCCTTTCCAATATCGGGAAAGGCGGGCGACCGCCTTTTTTGATTCTGAAGCTATATTTCGACTGTCTAATTTCTAATGTGCTTCTCGAGCGACTGGCAATTTCCGGTCGCGGGGGAGCCTTCTCGATAGCATGACAAAGCTGCCCGCGAGGGGCACCTTTCATTCAGGGCATAAAAAAGCGGCTACCGCTTCGCCCGGACCTCCGCTCGCTTCTCGTCCTGACGAGCGAGCGCGTCCTACACCCGACGTGACGACCGGCATTCGCTGCTCGCCAGTTCGTTCGGAACCACTGACCGCATCGTTCGGGCCAGACGCGGCCTGCACCAGATGCGGAAACTCAACGCGTTGCAGCCCTCTCCCGCTCGGAGAGCAATTGTTTTCAAGACCCGATTGCCATACCCCGGCCATCAGCAGGACAAATGACATGACGAGGCCCATTGATCAGACCGCCACCCTCTCGGGACTGACGAAGTTCCAGTTCATCACGCTGATGGCAATGCTGATGTCGATCAACGCGGTCTCGATCGACATCATGTTGCCGGGCCTGCAGGAGATTGGCGCGAGCCTCGGTGTTGCCGACGAAAACGACCGGCAGTTTGTCATTACCGCCTACCTCATAGGCATGGGCTTCGCGCAATTGTTCTTCGGCCCGCTTTCCGACCGCTTCGGGCGAAAGGGGCCGCTGTTGGGCGGGCTGGCCTTGTACGGCCTTTGCGCGCTTGCGATCGTGTTCGTACCGACCTTCGCGGCGCTCCTGTTCTTTCGGTTTGTGCAGGGTGTGGGTGCGGCCGCAACTCGCGTTATCACTGTTTCCGTCGTGCGTGACGTGTATGGCGGCCGCCAGATGGCGGAGATCATGTCGCTGGTCATGATGGTGTTCATGATCGTTCCGGTCGTTGCGCCGAGCATAGGCCAGTTGATCATGCTCTTTTCGGAATGGCACATGATCTTCGTCGTGATCGCCCTGTTTGCAGTGACCATCGCCGTGCCGGTAGCCCTTCGGCTTCAGGAGACGTTGGCACCGGCCAATCGGCGCGCCTTCACAGTTTCAGTGATACTGGACGGCTTCCGCATCGTGCTGACGAACCGCTTGGCGCTTTTTTACACGCTGGCGACATCCGCCCTCCTCGGCGGCCTTTTCGGCTTCGTGAATTCGGCCCAACAGATCCTCGTGGGCGTATACGGGCTCGGCATCTGGTTCCCAGCGGTCTTCGCAGCTTTCGCCGGCATGATGGCGGTCGCGTCCTTCACCAGTTCACGCCTTGTCCAGCGATTTGGCATGCGAGCGCTGTCGCACGCAGCTCTTCTCGGTTTCACTCTGGCAAGCTTCGTCTGGGTATCCCTGTCGCTGATCGGGCCGCTGCCGCTGCCGCTCTTCATCATTCTGCACGCCGCGACGATGTTCCAATTCGGTCTGATCGCGGCGAACTTCAACGCCATGGCGATGGAGCCTCTTGGCCACGTGGCCGGAACGGCATCCTCCGTGCTGGGCTTCACGCAGACGATCGGCGGCGGCGTCATCGGTGCCTTTATCGGCCAAGCCTTCGACGGCACGGTGACGCCCCTCGCTGCCGGATTTTTCATTGTCGCCATTTTCGCTGTCGCCTTCGTGCTGATCGCTGAGGGTGGTCGGCTTTTCAGACCGCACAACCCGACCGTTTAACGCGACACGACATGGATGCGCGCACCGCTTCGTGCCGCTCCTCCTCCCAAAACTGCCTTTTCGGATATTCGACAATGTCTTCCGTCTCAGAACGATCTTCCATTCCTCAAAAAGCCGAACATGGCGACGGGACTTCCGGCGCGGCACGCATCCGCATGGGCATCGCCGAGTTCATCGTGACAATCGCGCTCATGACCGCCAGCGTCGCGCTTGCCATCGACAGCATGCTGCCCGCGCTTCAGAGCATCGGTCAGTCGTTCGACGTCGCAAATGCGAACGACGCGCAGCTTGTCATCGGCATCTTCCTGCTCGGATTCGGGCTCTCGCAGATTTTCTTCGGCAGCCTTTCCGACGCCTTCGGCCGGCGTATCGTGCTGCTCGGCGGCCTGGCCTTCTTCACGCTAACCTCATTCACCGCCTCGCAGGCCACGAGCTTCGAAGCGCTGCTTGTGATGCGCTTCGTGCAGGGGATCGGTGCCGCTGCCATCCGCATCACGACCATGGCAATCGTGCGCGATTGTTTCGGTGGCCGCGAGATGGCACGAGTCATGTCTTACGTGATGATCGTCTTCATGATCATTCCGATTGTCGCCCCTTCTCTCGGCCAATTCGTGATTATCTATGCAAGCTGGCACTGGATCTTCATCCTGATCGGCGGCATCGGTGCCGTCTTGTTCACCTGGGCGCTTACCCGGATGAAGGAGTCCCTGCCGTCGCAGGAGCGTCTGCCGCTTTCGGTCGGCGCCGTCCTCGCTGGATTCGGCACGGTACTGACGAACCGCATAACCTGCGGCTATATGATCGGGCTTACGCTCTTCTCCGCCGTAATCTGTGCTTACATCGTCAGCGTTCAGCAGGTCTTCGGAGAGGTCTACGGTCTTGGCGAGTGGCTGCCGATCGCCTTTGCAGGGACGGCGGGCGGCATTGCAGTCGCCAACTTCGCCAATGGCTTCTTTGTCCGCAGCTTCGGTATGCGCCGCATCTCACATGCGGCGATGATCCTCTTCACGTTGCTGGCGTCGATCGGTTTCGTACTGTCGCTTGCCGGCACGCCGGCCTTCGTCATCAGCTATTTGCTTTTCTCGATACTGCTGATGTTCTTCGCCGTCATTGCCACGAACTTCACCGCCATCAGCCTTGAGCCAATGGGACACCTTGCGGGGACGGCAACCGCGATTACCGGCTTCGTATCGACGACGGGCGGGACACTGCTCGGCGCCGCCGTCGGCCAGCTCTTCAATGGCACTCTGCAGCCCCTGTTCGGTGGCTTCGCGCTGTTCGGGCTGCTCACCATTCTCGCCACGCTCTGGGCAGAGAACGGCAAGCTCTTCACGCATCCCGGCGACAAGGATATGGCACACGAGCACGGCGGCCACATCTAGTGCGTGTCGGCGGCCGCGCACCGAGGGGCGCGGCCGGTTTGTACATTGCGACGCTCTCAGTTCACATCCAGTGGCGGCCCGGTGAACCGTAGATTGTGCCGGCCTGCGACCTCCACGATTGCCGGCATATCGTCGGGAACGGAGAACTGGCCCGCCGCCATTTCTACGAAGAATCCCTCGAAGCCGCCGGGTGTCAGGACCACGAGATGGCGGCAGGGAATATCCCCGACGACCTGGAAGGTATGCTCCGATCCACGGGGGACAAACACCGTCTCTCCCGGTCCTCGCATGAACTCTTCGCCTTCCAGCCAGAATTTGCATCGGCCCGTGAGGATCACGAAGATCTCGTCTTCGGCCTCGTGGATGTGTCGGGGAGGTCCGCTTCCGATCGGAGAAAGGCTGTCGACGATCGACATTTTGCCGTCGGTCGCCTTGGTGGGGAGAATTGTTTTATATTTGACGCCATTCCAATCGAAGGCATCGGCGTAAAAGATTTCGTTGTGCATGCTTAGCTCCGTCAAAGCGTTCCGATTGACTTGAGCTTATGCGGTGGAGCACTATCGGTCCAACCGATTGTACAGATATGACCTATCGTGAAAATCAATTTCGCAACGTTCGACCTCAACCTGATGCGCGTTCTCGACGCCATTCTGCGCGAGGGTTCGACTGTCCAGGCGGGCAAGCGGCTGAACATGTCCCAATCGGCAGTGTCGGGTGCGCTGGCCAGGCTGCGGCACGCACTGAAAGACGAACTCTTCGTCCGCCATGGCAACCGCCTGGTTCCGACCGACTATGCAAGGTCCATCGAATTGCCGCTTAGGGAGGAACTGGACCGGCTTGCAGTCCTTTTTGCGCCACCGAGCACGTTCGATCCCACAACGGCGGAGGGAACGTTTCGGATTACGGCAAGCGATTTCTTCGCGGAGATGCTGATGCCGGCGCTCGCGGATCTGCTGCGCAAGCAGGCGCCCAATATCAGGGCGCAACTCGTCGATCTCGTTCCGAACAGCTATATCGACAGCCTGGAGAAGTATCATGCCGATTTGGCCTTGATCCCGAACCAGCCCTTTCCAGACTGGGCTATCAGCCAGCCGCTCTTTTATTCGACCTTCGTCGTGATCACGCGAAGCAGCCATCCCCAACTGACAGCGGCGGGGTTAAGACCAGGCGAAATCGTTCCGATGGAGCTGTTCTGCGAGATTGGACACGTCCTTTTCTCGCCCGAAGGAAATTTCTCGGCCATGGGCGACGCCGCCCTGGCTAGGGTGGGCCGCCGCCGAAAGGTGATGATGACCTTGCCGGTGTTCTCGGGCGTTTGCCGCGCAGTGGCGGAAAGCGACCTGATTGCGTTGGTGCCGCGTCAGCTTGCCGAGCGGGTCGCTCCGCAGATCGGCCTGGAGATCTACCACCCGCCGATGCTGATTGATCCACCCTTGATCATCGCGGTCTGGCACCGACGTTCGACGTCCAACCCGCTCCACAGATGGATGAGGGAGAGGATCACCGGGTTGATGCGTCCCCTCAACGAAGGCAGCGGACTGCCATCGCCTAAAGCGCGTCGCATTCAATCGGACTCATGCGGCGCTTTTTAGGCCCCTATTTTCATGCATGTCGTTGTCCCAAAATGGCTGCACACTTTTGGGCGACATGCATTAGATGTTTTGTCAGACCGTGAAAACCTCTCGGCGCAACGCGTCCCAGCTCTCCTTGTCGGTCGCCAGAAGCAGCCCTCCGTTGGTATGGGCGGGCAGATACCGCGAGCCATCGAACCGGGCCGCATAGGCGCCCGCCTCTTCGGTGATCAACGTGCCGGCGAGGTGATCCCACGGCATCAGCTTCTGGTACATCAGGAAGTGCAGATGGCCGCCGGCAAAAGCGCGGTATTCATGGGCGGCGCAACGGTAACTGGTGGCGATCCTGACCTTGGCCAAATTGCCCATGACGATCCGTCGGTCGTCTTCCTTGTAGAAGGCCGTCGAAGCACCGCCGACCATGGCCTCGAGCGGCACGCCCGCAGTCACCGCCAACTTCTCCTGCGATCCATCGGGTCGGCACAGCCAGGCGCCTGCCCCCTTCTCCGCAATGACCCAGTCGTTGCCGAGCGGGTCATAGATGATGCCGGCGACGGTCTCGCCCTTGGCGACCACGCTTGCCATCACGCCGAAGAGCGGCAGGCCGGCGGCGAAATTGAACGTTCCGTCGATTGGGTCGACGACGATCGCGAGATCGGCACCAGCCAGCTTGTCGAGGAGTGCCGGATCGGCGGCGACGGACTCCTCGCCGATGAAGACGGCGCCGGGCGCGATAGCGCCGATCCCGGCCTTGATCAACCTTTCCGCCGCTTCATCCCCGTCGGTGACGAGATCGATCGCTTCCGACTTCATGCGCACGTCGCCCGAGCCGAGATTGCGGAATCGCGGCAGGATTTCCTTGACCGCCGCCTCCTGCAGAAGGTTGGCAAGCGCGGCGATGTCGACGGAATGGCTCATTCTTGGGACTCCGGAGAAAGGGATTGGAAATCGAAAAGCTTCGCGTCGAGCAGATGTGAAGGGTTCACGTGGCCAAGCGCGCGCAGCATCGTGTCCTTGCGACCGGGCATGCGCCGCTCAATGTCGGCAAGCATCGCCTTCATCGCATTGCGTTCGAGACCATCCTGCGAACCGCAGAGGTCGCAGGGGATGATCGGAAATTCCATCGCCGCTGCAAACTTCGCGAGGTCGTCTTCCGCTGCATAGGCGAGCGGTCTCAACACCATGAGATCGCCCTCGTCATTGAGAAGCTTGGCCGGCATCGATGCGAGACGCCCGCCATGGAAGAGGTTCATGAAGAAGGTTTCGAGAATGTCCTCGCGATGATGACCGAGGACCAGGGCATCACACCCCTCCTCCCGTGCGATGCGATAGAGATTGCCGCGCCTCAGCCGCGAACAGAGCGAGCAGTAGGTCGCGCCGGTCGGCACCTTTTCCTTTACGACGGAATAGGTGTCGCGGTACTCGATGCGGTGCTTGACGCCGATCGAAGTCAGATATTCCGGCAAAATGTGCTTCGGGAAGTTCGGCTGGCCCTGATCGAGGTTGCAGGCGATAAGTTCGACCGGCAGGAGCCCGCGCCATTGCAGGTCCATCAGCAGTGCGAGCAGGCTGTAGCTGTCCTTGCCGCCGGAAAGACCGACCAGCCAGCGCTTCGCGCCCTTCAGCATGCCGAAATCGTCGAGCGCCTGACGCGTCTGCCGCAGAAGTCGCTTGCGAAGCTTGTTGAAGGAAACGGACGACGGCATCCGGGCAAACAGCGGATGGGCGCCGGCGTCGAAGCCGGCGCCTTCCTCACCGACGATGCTGTTCATCCCATCGTGCTCTGACGATCGTGCGAGTTCCATGGCGACAGTCTCGGATTAGGCGGGGCAGCAACAGCTGCCCCAGGTGCATTAACCAGCACTTGCCCTGTCCGGCGCTGGAGATCAAGGGGAAACGGTCCGGAACGGCATTATCAAGGACCAAACACCGACCAGCCGGTGCGCGCGGCCAGCATTTCGAGCGCCAGCGAACCGAGCAGCGAATTGCCGTTCTCGTTGAGGCCCGGTGACCAGACGGCGACGGAAGCCTTGCCCGGCGCGACAGCCATAATGCCGCCGCCGACGCCGCTCTTGCCCGGCAGACCGACGCGATAGGCGAAATCGCCGGAGCCGTCGTAGTGTCCGCAGGTCAGCATCAGGGCGTTGATGCGGCGCGCACGTTGACGCGAGACGACCGAATGCCCCGTCAGGGGATTGGCCCCGCCGGCCGCCAGGAACAGGCCGGCCTTGGCGAGCTGGACGCAGGTCATAGCCAGCGCGCAATGATGGAAATAGACGCCGAGCACGTGTTCGGCCGGATGATCGAGCCGGCCATAGGACCGCATGAAATTGGCAAGGGCGACATTGCGGAAACCGGTAACCGTCTCCGAGCGCGCCACTTCGTGGTCGATCACGATCGTGTCGTCGTCGGCTAGATAGCGGACGAACTGCACGATTTCACCGATTAGCTCCTTAGGCGTGTGGCCTGCGAGGATGAGGTCGCTGATGGTGATCGCGCCGGCATTGATGAAGGGATTGCGCGGCTTGCCGCCTTCGTGCTCGAGCTGGACGATCGAATTGAAGGCTGAGCCGGACGGCTCGCGCCCGACCCGGTGCCAAATATTTTCGCCGTGTTTGCCGAGCGCCAGCGTCAGCGTGAACACCTTGGAAATGCTCTGGATCGAAAACGGCACTTCGGCGTCGCCGACCCGGTAGATCTGGCCGCCCGTCGTGACGATTGCCATGCCGAAACGGCGAGAGTCGACGCGCGCGAGCTGCGGGATATAATCGGCGACCTTGCCCTCGCCGAGCCGCGGCGTCAGCTCGCGGTAAATGTCATCGATGATCGCCTGCAGATCTTGCGGCGCGTTTTGCTCCGGCATGCGGCATTCCTCGATACTGATTGATCGACATCTTCGTACAAAAAAACCGCCCCTTTCCGGGCGGTTTTCGAAAACTCACAAGGCCGAAGCCCCGGATCAACGCGAATAGAATTCGACGACCAGGTGCGGTTCCATGACGACCGGGTACGGAACGTCGGAGAGAACCGGGACGCGGACGTAGGTTGCGACCATCTTGTTGTGGTCGGCTTCGATGTAGTCCGGAACGTCACGTTCAGCGAGCTGTACGGATTCGAGAACCGAAACGAGCTGCTTGGACTTTTCCTTGACTTCGATGACGTCACCCGGCTTGCAACGGTAGGAACCGATGTTGACGCGGACGCCGTTGACCTTGACGTGGCCATGGTTGACGAACTGGCGAGCGGCAAAGACGGTCGGAACGAACTTGGCGCGGTAGACGATCGCGTCCAGGCGCGATTCGAGAAGACCGATCAGGTTTTCCGGGGTGTCACCCTTGCGGCGCGAAGCTTCGGCGAAGATCGCACGGAACTGCTTTTCACGGATGTCGCCGTAGTAGCCCTTCAGCTTCTGCTTGGCGCGCAGCTGCACGCCGAAGTCGGAAAGCTTGGACTTGCGGCGCTGGCCGTGCTGGCCCGGGCCGTATTCACGACGGTTAACCGGGGACTTCGGACGGCCCCAGATGTTTTCGCCCATACGGCGGTCAATTTTGTACTTGGACGATTCGCGCTTGCTCATCGCATTTCCTTTCAATCGGTTACGCCGGCTTGTTGCCAAGCCGGATCAAGGAAACACGCCCTCCTCTGAGCCCATTTTTGGAACTCTGACAGGTCTCTCACGATCACGCGGACGCAAGAAACCACGGGACATGTCAAATGAAACACCGGGCATCGCTGCCCGGCGTTGGGCGGGTCTTTATGCTCGGATCGCTGATTTGTCAACGGAATATGACGGAAACATAGCGATTTTCGCCAGATAGCCGTCACTCGGCGGCTGCCCGTTCCCCGTTGCCGATATCCGGGCCGCTTGCATCCCCCGGCGCGGTTTCGCTGCCGAGGTCGGGGAAAGCCACGATACGCTTGCCGGAGAAATCCGCGTGCACCACGATCAGCCCATGCTCTTCGAAATAGCCGAGCAGCCGCCGCGCGCGCCGGGCGGAATGGGTTCCATAGGCGCGCGCGATCATCGCGTCCGAAGGACACGGCAGGCCACGCACGGCTGCCTGCGCCATCATCAGGAACACCGCTTGCAAGTCCTCGCTCACGCGGTCTGCAAGCCGGAGCGCCGATGCCCATGTCTCTGTCGCAGCCGTCTCGGCATCGACGCCCGACCGGGCGACGGCCATCTTGCGGCGGAAGGCGCTCAAGGAGAGCGCCGGCCCGGGCACGCGGCGGATACGGCAACGGACAAGAAAGTCCTGGAAGAGTTCTGCGTCCGGCCGGAATGCCGCGTCCGGATTGGCCAGGATCTCGGCGAACAGGCTGACGATCAGCGCATCGCGTTCCTCCGCCGACATTTCCGGCAGGGCGGGCTTGGTCTCCACCGGCGCCAAAGGCTCGGGGCGCGGTCGCGACAGCTCGGCGAGAATGTCGGTCGCCGGGCGCGGCTGCGGGGTGGGTCGGCGCATGTTGGGCCGTGTCAACTCTTCCGGATCCGGCGTGAAAATCAAGTCCTCGACATCCTGCGGCGCTTCCGGCAGCGGCATCAGCTTCGGGCTGGTGGAGCGGGCAGAGGTCTCGACGGAACCAATCGTCACTTTCAACGGTCGACGCGACAGCGCAGGCCCGAGCGCGACGAAAGAGCCGCGTTTCAGGTCGCGGAACATCTCGGCGGTGCGGCGGTCCATGCCGAGCAGATCGGCGGCGCGCAGCATATCGATATCGAGAAAGGTGCGCCCCATGAGGAAATTCGACGCTTCTGCCGCGACGTTCTTTGCGAGCTTCGCCAGTCGTTGCGTGGCGATGACGCCGGCGAGCCCCCTCTTGCGGCCGCGGCACATGAGGTTCGTCATCGCGCCGAGCGATACTTTGCGGACCTCTTCCGCGACATCGCCACCGACCGATGGCGCGAACATCTGCGCCTCGTCGACGACAACCAGGACGGGGTACCAGTACTCGCGGTCCGCGTCGAACATGGCATTCAGGAAGAAGCCGGCGCTGCGCATCTGCTGCTCGATGTCGAGACCCTCCAGCGAAAGCACACAGGAGACGCGGTGCTGGCGGATGCGCGTCGCAATGCCGATCAGTTCCGCATCCGTGCGCTCGCCTTCGATGACCACATGGCCGAACTTGTCGGCGAGCGTGACGAAATCGCCTTCGGGATCGATGATGCACTGCTGCACCCAAGGCGCGGACTGTTCGAGCAGTCGGCGCAAGAGGTGCGACTTTCCCGAGCCTGAATTACCCTGCACCAGCAGGCGCGTCGCCAGAAGCTCCTCGATATCGAGCGAGGCCGAAGTCCCTTCGGACGTCGTTCCCATGTCGATGCCGACTTTCATCCATACCTCGTTCATCACAGATTGATTCGCGATCCGTCGGGATCGTCAAACGAGCGACACGTAGCACGGTTTATCCCACGACTATCCCGCAGATTCCGACAACCCACAGGGAATACTTCGTTCCGCGCCGGCCTGAGGGGAAACTCACCGCCTCCCCTTCAATGCAAGGGAAAGTTGAATATTAGGGTCGCAGCATCTTTCTTAGGTTCCCGACCGTCTCCATATGAGTTTTGTCGTCACAGCCTGCTAGGGACAGCGATGCACCAGAACGAAACCAAACAACAATTCGAGATGTACAAGCTCGATGAACGCATGCGCGAAGCGCACAAAGATGCCCAGCGGGTCATATCCAGGAAGGAAGCGGCGCAAATGAAGGTTGCCAACGCGATTGTCGCTGGCGCCTTGGCTGTCCTTGTTGGCAGACTTTTGTTCTTGCTGGACGTTTTCTAAACGATAGCTTGGCTGGGTTTCGCCCGCTTATCGGGCACGGTGTTTGCAATCACGGTTAACCCAAAGCCTTGCATCAGCCGTCGTGTGGCGAAGTCCGGCTTTCCCGAGGTAAAGACCGCCGGATCGAAGCCGTTCAATGGCTCGAAACCGTTCGGCAGCGGCACGAGCGAGCGGGCACGCCGCGCAATCGCCTCGGCTGGATCGAGCCAGTCCACCGGCCAGGGCGCCAACCGCCGGAAGACGTTCGCCATGAAGGGGTAATGCGTGCAGGCGAGCACCACGATATCGGTCTTTTCCCCATCCCTCTCGACGAAACATGACGCGATCTCGCCCAGCACTGCTTCGTCATCGAGCTTCTCGCCGCGGATATAGGCTTCTGCCATGCGTGCCAGATTTTCCGAGCCGACAAGCCGCACATGGCATTGCGAAGCGAAGGACTGGATGAGATCGCGTGTATAGGCGCGTTTTACCGTGCCGGGTGTTGCAAGAACCGAAACCAGCCCGGAGCGGGTCCGCTCCGCCGCCGGCTTGATCGCCGGCACCGTGCCGACGAAGGTCATCTGCGGATAGGCGCCGCGAAGATCGGCGCCGACGAGCGTGAAGGCGGTGTTGCAGGCGATGATGCAGATTTCCGGGTCGTGCGCGGCGAGCAATTCGCCGAAGAGCGCTATCACGCGCTCCTTCAAGGCCCCCTCCTCCCAGCCGCCGTAAGGAAAACCGGCGTCGTCTGCAACATAGATGAAATGCCGCTCTGGCATTAGCACGCGCGCCTCGCGCAGCACCGTCAGGCCACCGATTCCGCTGTCGAAGACGAGTATGGGTTTCAGTTCACTCGTTGTCACCGCTGCCTTGCACTTTCCTGTTGCGCCCTGCCGGTGCACCGGAGCCGCGCGGATTTTCGCGCGTGAACCGGTCGAGCGAAGAGATGACGCCGCGCAGCACCTGGATTTCAGATTCGGTAAAGGATGGTCTCGTTAGAACAGCGCGGAGATTTTCGACCAATTTCGGCTTTTTGTCGGCGGAGCGGAAGTAATTGCGCGCTTCCAGGGCGTCTTCCAGATGCTCGAACAGACCCTGCAGATGTTCCTTGGTCGCCGGGCGCTGTGGGATCGCCTGGAACGACGTTTCTTCTTCCGATTCCATGCCGGTCTTCATCCACTCGTAGGACATGAGCAGCACGGCCTGTGCGAGGTTCAGCGAAGCGAAGGCCGGATTGACCGGGAAGGTCACGATCTCGTCGGCCAGCGCCACTTCCTCGTTGGTGAGGCCCGTGCGTTCGCGGCCAAAGATGATGCCGACCGCTTCCCCGCTTTTGAATCGCTGGCGCAGCGTGCGTGCGGCGATGATCGGCGAGCGCACGGGCTTGTAGCCGTCGCGGTCGCGGGCCGTGGTGGCGTAGACGAAGTTCAAGTCCGCGATCGCCTCCTCGAGCGAGCCATAGAGTTTGGCGCCATCGATGACGTGGTCGGCGCGGCTTGCAGCGGAGCGCGCCTTCTCGCTCGGCCAGCCATCCCGCGGATTGACGAGGCGCAGTTCCGACAGCCCGAAATTGGCCATGGCGCGCGCCACCATGCCGATATTTTCGCCGAGTTGCGGATAAGCGAGAATGATCGCCGGACCTTCCGTCAGTAGTTCGCGCTCGCTGTTGGTACCTGCCATTTCTCAAGCCTTCGCCTTCTGTTCGCCGCTTCCCTCGCACAATTGTTCACGAAATTAAAGTCCGGCGTCCATCAGCCTTGAAGACGACTACCCTCAGCAACGTGAAGTCGCTCCAGCGATATGGAGATCATCTCCAGCCCGAGTTGAGCGTCGTCCCTGGAGATCGGCAAGTGGCGTTCGACAGGTGCGGCCACCCGGCGTGTTTCATAGAAATAGGCTGCGCCATTCTCGCGGACCTTGCCGGCGGTCTCCAGGTTTCTTTCGATCTCGGCGACGAATTGGGCCGTGTCGCCATCGGCCGCGTTCGGCATTCGCCGGGCGAAGATGCGGGCCCAATAGGTGCAGCCCATGAAGACCGCCAGCGTCTGGCGCACATGGCCTGGGCGCGTGACGAGCTGCCAAGAGGCGCCGAGCGGTTTGGCAGCCGCCGCCAGATCCCTGTATGCGCGATCGAGCGCCTGCGATTGGACAATCAATGACAAACCCGATGTACCTTTCTTTGCATCTTCAAGCAGCGCCATCAAAGCGTTGCACCAGGCCTTAATCGCCGCATCAAGCGTGGTGCGCGTCCGCGTCGGAAAGACGAGAAAGGCAACCGCCGCGCCGGCGACCGAGCCGATGAGCGTTTCCTCGAGACGCAGTTGCAGAAGGTGTGGTGTCAAAACGCCCATCAGGCTGTAGACCAGCGAGAGGACGATTGAGATGAAGAAGGTCATCGCCGCGTAGGACACAGCCAGGAAATAGAACGCGAGGAAGATGCAGGCGGCGCTGAGCGGCAGGATGACATAGAAATTGCCCGCGACCGCTGTACCAAGCGCGATGCCGACGACAATGCCGAACAGCGTTCCCGCCGAGCGCTGCAGCGCCTTGATTGCCGTATCGCCGCGCGAGCGCGTGTTGGTGAAAACGAGGAACGCCGCCAGCACCGCCCAGAACCAGCGGTCCCGCGAAAGCATCAGCCCGAAGACCATCGCAATGCCCGTGGCGAGCGTGATCTGGATCGCCGTCCGCAGCGCGGGATCGGATAAGGAAAGTTGTAGGCGACCCGTCGAAGGCACACTGCTTGGAGTGGTTGCCGGATCCTGCAGGTCGCTTTCGGAGAGCGCTGTGAGGCTCCGCTGCAGCCGCCGGCGGACGTCGCGAAGCCACAGCAAGGCCTTGGCGGTCTCGATCTGCTTCAAGTTCGAAGCGTCAAGCCGCTTCATTTCGTCCTCGATCTTCTCGGCGTCGCGCGCCAGCATCGCTTCGACGAGGGGTGCTGGCGGCATCGCCTGAAAACTGAGGACAATGGCGCTCTCGGCGGCGAGATGAATGTCGAAGAGGTCGATGACCAGGTCCGAGGATGCAAGGCCAGGTTCCGGCTCCGGCCGCCGGTTCTCCGTCGGGATGAGGCTCTCGGCCATCAGCACCGCTTCCTTCAGCCGCTCTTCCTGAGCCAGCAAGCGGCGACGGTCTATTTCCGTGAAAACAGGCCTGCGGGCGGTTTCGGCCAGTTCGAAGAGGATCTGATCCACGCGCCGTTGAACGCTCGCGGCGGCGCGCAAGAGATCAAGGTAGCGATTGTCGGGAAGAAGACGGGTGCGCACGAGGTGCGCGACGGTTGCGGAGATTGCCGCGCCCATGAACAGCGCCGGCAACTGGTCCGGCGTAGGACGAAGATAGGCGCCGAGGAAATAGGACATGAAGGCGAACATGCCGACGGCGAACCAGCGCTGCCCGTAGCCCCGGCCATAGACCGCCAGGAAGATGATGATCAGGAAGATCACGTCGGATATGTAGCGGTGGCTTTCCAGAGCCGAGGCGAGGCTCACCATCGCGACGCCGACGAGGACGGCAATGATGCGGGTGACCAGCTGTTCGCGCGACGTGCGGTCCCTGACGGCGAGGCCGCCTTCGATGGACAGGGAGACGGCGAGACCATAAGCCGCCGGCGGCAACGGCGCGACGATGAAGTGAAACGCGATCAGCAGGCAAACAGAAATGACGATCGTGGAGGTGACGCGCGACGCCTGCCGCAGGCGGGAAAAGGCCGGATCGTTGGCCAGCAACCAATCACGCAAACGAAGCCGAAACGTCATGAGGCGCCTTCTGCCTTTCCGCGGAGGGGCGATGCCGGACGCCGCCGTTATCCCTTTGCATATCGTCTTCCGCGATCTTTTCAAGCACTGAAGCCGGGTCGCCAAACGATCCCCGCCTTGCACGCGGAAAGCCGCAGGCGACAGTCTCTCCTCCATCCAAAGTTTCACCCAAGCATGCTTTGCCTTGCCGGTTCACAATGCTATAGGGCTCTGGATTTCTCCCACCGGGGGGCATCGCGTCCGATGCTCCGCAAGCTACGAGGCATACCCATGGCAAAGATCAAGGTCGCCAATCCGGTCGTCGAACTCGACGGCGACGAGATGACCCGCATCATCTGGCAGTTCATCAAGGACAAGCTGATCCACCCCTATCTCGACCTCGATCTCGAATATTATGACCTCAGCGTCGAGAACCGCGACGCGACCGAAGACCAGGTGACAGTCGATGCCGCCAACGCCATCAAGAAGCATGGCGTCGGCGTCAAGTGCGCGACGATCACGCCGGACGAAGCCCGTGTCGAGGAATTCAAGCTGAAGAAGATGTGGAAGTCGCCGAACGGCACGATCCGCAATATCCTGGGCGGCGTCATCTTCCGCGAGCCGATCATCTGCAAGAACGTGCCGCGCCTCGTTCCCGGCTGGACCAAGCCGATCATCGTCGGCCGTCACGCCTTCGGCGACCAGTATCGCGCCACCGACTTCAAGTTCCCGGGCAAGGGCAAGCTTTCGATCAAGTTCGTCGGCGAAGACGGCCAGACCATCGAACACGACGTCTACGATGCGCCTGGCGCCGGCGTTGCGATGGCCATGTACAACCTTGACGAATCGATCACCGAATTTGCCCGCGCTTCGTTCAATTACGGCCTGCAGCGCAAGGTTCCGGTCTATCTCTCGACCAAGAACACCATCCTCAAGGCCTATGACGGCCGCTTCAAGGACATCTTCCAGAAGGTGTTCGACGAGGAGTTCGCCGAACAGTTCAAGACTGAAAAGCTGTGGTACGAACACCGCCTGATCGACGACATGGTCGCCTCGGCGCTGAAGTGGTCCGGCGGTTATGTCTGGGCCTGCAAGAACTACGACGGCGACGTCCAGTCCGATATCGTCGCCCAGGGCTTCGGTTCGCTCGGCCTGATGACTTCGGTGCTGATGACGCCGGACGGCAAGACGGTCGAAGCGGAAGCCGCGCACGGCACGGTGACCCGCCACTACCGCCAGCACCAGAAGGGAGAGGAAACCTCGACCAACTCCATCGCCTCGATCTTCGCCTGGACCCGTGGCCTTGCCCACCGCGCCAAGCTCGACGGCAACGCCGAACTCGCCAAGTTTGCCGACACGCTCGAACGCGTCTGCGTCGAAACGGTCGAAGCCGGCTTCATGACCAAGGACCTGGCGCTGCTGATCGGTCCGGACCAGCCGTGGCTCTCGACCACCGGCTTCCTCGACAAGATCGATGAGAACCTCAAGAAGGCAATGGCCGCCTAAACCGGCCAAATCCGCAGGAAGTCCTGGAACCCGGCCATGCGCCGGGTTTCTTGTTTTATCGGTCCCCCGAGCGCTACAGCGCGCATGGAACGCATACGCCACTCGCTCATTTCCCGATGGACGTTTCCAACCATGGACATGTGCGGAATGGAGCAAGCGGGATCAAAACCGGTGCGGCTCGTCGCTTTTGATATCGATGGCACGCTTCTCGGCGATGACGGGGCGGCGAATCGCTTTCGTTCGGCCTGGCAGGCGCTCGACGAGAGCGAAAGGCCGCTGCTCGTCTACAATAGCGGCCGGCCGATCAACGACATATTTTCGCTGGTCGATGTCGATCAGTTGCCGCCGCCTGAATACGTGATTGGCGGCGTCGGGACGATGATAGCGGACGCGCGCAGAAGGGAACGGTTGCAGGCGTTCACCGAAGCGCTTGGACCTCCCCTCGACGTCAAGGCCGTCACAGCGGTCATGGAGACGGTAGAAGGCGCGGTTCCGCAGGCGGCCGTCGACCAACATGCTCACAAGGCGAGCTGGCGTTTGCCGGACGCACGAGAGGAGGAAATCTCTGCCATCGGGCAACGGCTGGCAACCGCGGGATTGGACGTGAAGCTGGTCTATTCCAGCAGCCGGGATCTCGACATATTGCCGCGCGCCGGCGGCAAAGGCAGCGCACTCGCCTGGATCTGCCGGGAGCTTGCGGTCGATCTCGACGAGGTGGTCGTCGCCGGCGATACCGGCAACGACCGCGAAATGTTCGACATGCCGCGCGTGCGCGGCGTGGTGGTTGCTAATGCGCTTGCAGAACTGCGCCAGGCCGTCGAGCACGGGAGCCGGCATTTCCTCGCGCGCAACTCCCACGCCGACGGCGTGCTGGAGGGACTGCGCCACTGGGGCGTCATCGGATAGGTCCGGTCCTTCGGCGCGCCCTACGGCGCCGCGCGTCTTACCAGACTCTGTAGAACTTTGATTTGCTGCATCTTTCCTTAAATCGGCTACCTCCTGCGGAGATCAAGGGCTCGAATTTGTTCGGGGTAGCGACTCATATACTCTGACGTCGTCTAGTCCGCTTGCCCGCCACAGCGGAATCCCGAAAGTCTCGTCGATGCCCGATTCTCTCGTCCCCAAAACGGTAAGCGTCTTCAAGGAAGGATACGACGGCGCGCGCCTGAAGGCGGACGCCTTTTCGGGGTTGACCGTCGCCATCGTTGCCTTGCCGCTATCCATGGCCATCGCGATCGCCTCGGGTGTTACGCCCGACCGCGGACTGTACACCGCGATAGTCGGTGGGTTTCTGGTTTCGCTTCTCGGCGGCAGCCGGGTGCAGATCGGTGGCCCTGCCGGCGCTTTCATCGTGCTGGTGGCTGCAACAGGCGCCAGGCACGGTCTCGACGGCCTGCTGCTGGCTACGGCGATGTCGGGCGTGATGCTGGTCGCTGCAGGCTACCTGCGGCTTGGCAACTACATCAAGTTCATCCCTTACCCGGTGACCGTGGGGTTTACCGCCGGGATCGCGGTGATCATCTTCGCCAGCCAACTGCGCGATCTCTTCGGCCTCACCCTGAGCGGCCGCGAGCCCGGGCCCATCATCGAGAAGCTTGCGACGCTTGGTCTTGCCGCCGGTACGGTCAACTGGGCAGCAGTTCTGACCGCGGCGCTGACGATCGGCATCATTCTCGCGCTGCGCAAGCTGCGGCCGCACTGGCCCGGCATGCTGATTGCCGTTGCTGCCGCTTCTGCCTTCGTCGCTCTCCTGCAGTTGCCGACGGAAACGATCGGAACGCGCTTTGGCGGCATTCCTCGTGGTCTGCCCTCACCGGCATTCCCGCCGTTCTCGCTCGAGAAGGCGGGCGCCGTCTTTCCTGATGCCGTCTCCTTTGCGCTCCTCGGTGCAATCGAGTCTTTGCTGTCGGCCGTTGTCGCCGACGGCATGACCGGTCGCCGGCACCGTTCGAGCATGGAATTGATTGCGCAGGGGATTGCGAACTTCTGCTCGGCGCTTTTCGGCGGCATCTGCGTCACCGGGACGATCGCCCGCACGGCCACGAATGTGCGTGCAGGCGGGACCAGCCCGGCTTCCGGCATGCTGCATTCCGTCTTTCTCCTTCTATTCATGCTTCTCGCCGCTCCGCTCGCAAGCTACATCCCGCTCGCGGCGCTCGCCGGCGTGCTCGCAGTCGTTGCCTGGAACATGATCGAGAAGCCCGCGTTTATGGCGCTCCTACGATCCTCATATGGCGATGCGGTCGTGCTTCTGGCGACCTTCGTCATCGTCGTCTTCCGCGAGTTGACGGAAGGCATCGTGATCGGCTTCGCGCTTGGCGCGGTGCTTTTCATCGACCGCATGGCAAAGAGCATCTCGGTCGGAGAAACAAAACCACTGGTGGCCCTGAAGAAGGAAAATGGTGAGGAAGAACACCCGGTCGTCGCGGACGATCCGGACACGGTGATCTATCGGATCTCCGGTATCTTCTTCTTTGGCTCGGCCGCAACTGTCGGCACAGTGCTCGACCGCATCGCCGACCAGCGCCGGAACTTCATTCTCGATTGCTCGGAAGTGCCTTTCATGGATTCGACCGCTGCGAATGTCATCGAGGGGACGCTGCGGAAGGCCGAGCGGACGGGCGTGCGTTTTATCGTCACCGGCGCCAGGTCGCAGGTGCGGCGCACGCTGCGCCAGCATGACGTCCGGCCACCGCGTGTCGTGATGCGCGCCTCGGTTCAGGCGGCGCTCAAAAGCATCCGCGACGAAAAGAGCGCATGAAAAAGGGCGCAGCGGCGCCCTTTGCTCTGTTCACTCAAGTGCAGGTCAACCGGCGAGCGCTACGGCGACCGCCTCGATCGCTTCAGCTGCACGGTTGCCATCCGGTCCGCCGGCCTGAGCCATGTCCGGGCGTCCACCGCCGCCCTTGCCGCCGAGTGCAGCGGAAGCGACGCGCACGAGATCGACGGCGCTGACCTTCGAGGTCAGGTCGTCGGTAACGGCCACCACCGCGCTCGCCTTGCCGTCGCCGGAAACGCCGACGAAGGCGACAACGCCGGAACCGAGCGTCTTCTTGCCGTCATCGGCGAGGCTCTTCAGGTCCTTCGGCTCGACGCCGGACACGACCCTGCCAAGGAAGCGGACGCCCGCGATATCACGGGCGGCATCGGCCGAACCGTTCTGGCCATCTCCGGCGAGAGCAAGCTTCTTCTTCGCCTCGGTCAGTTCCCGCTCCAGCTTGCGGCGCTCGTCGAGCAGGGCCTCGACCCGTCCGAGAACATCCGCCGGCTGAACCTTGAGGGCCGATGCCAGCGTCTTCACCCGTTCATCCTGCTCGTTGAGATAGGCACGGGCCGCCTCGCCCGTCAGCGCCTCGATTCGGCGCACGCCGGCACCGACCGCACTTTCAGAAACGATCCGCACGAGACCAATGTCGCCGGTCGCCGATACATGCGTTCCGCCGCAGAGTTCGACGGAATAGGGTTTCCCGGCTTTCGCGCCGCGAACGCCCCGGCCCATCGAGACGACACGGACCTCGTCGCCATATTTTTCGCCGAAGAGCGCCATGGCGCCTTCCGCGATCGCATCGTCGACAGTCATCAGTCGCGTCGTCACCGGCGAATTCTGAACGATGATCTCGTTCGCCATCTCCTCGACGACCTTCAACTCGTCGGCCGTCATCGGCTTCGGATGCGATACGTCGAAGCGCAGCCGTTCCGGCGCGACAAGCGAGCCCTTCTGTGCCACATGCGTGCCAAGCACCTCGCGCAGCGCTTCGTGCAGGAGGTGGGTCGCGGAGTGGTTGGAGCGCAGCCGCCCGCGACGCGCATGGTCGACGGTGAGCGCGGCCGCCTCGCCGGTCTTCACGCTGCCTTCGGCGACAACACAGTAGTGGACGAAGAGCCCCTCGCCGCGCTTCTGGGTGTCGGTGACCGTCAGCTTGCCGGTGTCCGTCGTGATGACGCCGGTATCGCCCATCTGGCCACCGGATTCGCCATAAAACGGTGTCTGGTTCAGGATCACCTGAATGCTCTCACCCTTGGCAGCGGATTCGACCACAGCTCCATCGCGGACGATCGCCTGGATCACGCCCTCGGCGGTCTCGGTGTCATAACCAAGGAATTCCGTCGCGCCGTGCTTTTCTTTGAGCTCGAACCAGATCGTCTCGGTTGCGGCCTCACCGGATCCGGCCCAATTGGCGCGAGCCTCCGCCTTCTGACGCTCCATTGCCGCGGAAAACGCATCGGTATCGACCGTGATGCCCTTGGCGCGCAACGCGTCCTGCGTCAGGTCGAGCGGGAAGCCGTAGGTGTCATAAAGCTTGAAGGCTGTTTCGCCGTTGAACTGGTCGCCCTCGGAAAGATCTGCCGAGGCTTCGGATAGGAGGTTCAGACCGCGCTCAAGCGTCTTGCGGAAGCGGGTCTCTTCCAGCTTCAGCGTTTCCGAGATCAGAGCTTCGGCGCGGGCAAGCTCCGGATAGGCGCGGCCCATCTGCTCAACGAGCGCCGGCAGGAGCTTCCACATCAACGGCTCCTGCGCGCCGAGCAACTGGGCATGGCGCATGGCGCGGCGCATGATGCGGCGCAGCACATAACCGCGGCCTTCATTCGAGGGCAGGACACCGTCGGCGATGAGGAAGGCGGAGGAACGCAGATGGTCGGCAATGACGCGGTGGCTTGCGCGGCGGTCGCCTTCTGCCTTGACGCCGGTTGCTTCTTCGGAAGCAGCAATCAGCGCGCGGAAGAGATCAATGTCATAGTTATCGTGCTGGCCCTGCAGCACGGCCGCAACACGCTCCAGTCCCATGCCGGTATCGATCGACGGGCGCGGAAGATCGATGCGCTCCTCCTTGGTGACCTGCTCGTACTGCATGAACACGAGATTCCAGATCTCGATGAAGCGGTCGCCATCTTCTTCGGCCGAACCGGGTGGTCCGCCCCAGATCTGCTCGCCATGATCGTAGAAAATCTCCGAGCACGGACCGCAAGGGCCGGTATCACCCATCGCCCAGAAGTTATCGCTGGTCGGAATGCGGATGATCCGGTCGTCGCTCAATCCGGCGATCTTCTTCCAGAGGCCGAAGGCTTCATCGTCGGTATGATAGACGGTAACGAGCAGGCGCTTGGCGTCGAGCCCGTATTCCTTGGTGATGAGGTTCCAGGCAAGCTCGATCGCCCGTTCCTTGAAATAGTCGCCGAACGAGAAGTTGCCGAGCATTTCGAAGAAGGTGTGGTGCCGGGCGGTGTAGCCGACATTGTCGAGATCGTTGTGCTTGCCGCCGGCGCGCACGCATTTCTGCGCCGTCGCAGCCGTCGAATAGGGGCGCTGCTCGAGTCCGGTAAAGACGTTCTTGAACTGCACCATGCCGGCATTGGTGAACATCAATGTCGGGTCGTTGCGCGGCACCAGGGGGCTCGACGGCACGATCTCGTGACCGTTCTTGCGGAAATAGTCGAGAAACATCGACCGGATTTCATTCACGCCGCTCATCTTGCGTCCTATCTGTGCACCATTCGCGGTCGCGACCGCACTTTTCGCCGGCTGCGCACCACTGTCTTCAACCCCGCGTCTATCGGCAATAGACACACCCTCCAGCAACGTCGGTCCGCCGGAACCTCAGGCTTTTATCTTCCGTGTCCCACGCTGTCCAGACGGCAGCAAAAAACCGGCCGTCTGGAAAAACGACCGGCTTTATCCAAAACTTACCCGCCGCAGATCTTACATTTCGGCGGCTGCATCGCCGTCGTCATCGCTCTCCGGTCCGCCGTTCTCCAGGAACTTGTCGGCGATCAGGCCGGCATTCTGCCGCAGAGCCATCTCGATCTCGCGCAGGAGATCGGGATTGTCACGCAAGAAAAGTTTCGCGTTCTCCCGACCCTGGCCGAGGCGCTGGCTATTGTAGGAAAACCAGGCGCCGGATTTTTCGACGATGCCCGCCTTGACGCCGAGATCGATGAGTTCACCGGTCTTGGAAACGCCCTCGCCATACATGATGTCGAATTCCACCTGCTTGAAGGGCGGCGCCATCTTGTTCTTGACGACCTTGACACGGGTCTGGTTGCCGACGACCTCTTCGCGCTCCTTGACCGAGCCGATGCGACGAATATCGAGGCGAACCGACGCATAGAACTTCAACGCGTTGCCGCCCGTCGTCGTTTCCGGCGAACCGAACATGACGCCGATCTTCATGCGGATCTGGTTGATGAAGATCACCATGCAGTTGGACTTGGAGATCGACGCGGTGAGCTTGCGCAGTGCCTGGCTCATCAGGCGGGCTTGCATGCCCGGCAAACTGTCGCCCATTTCGCCTTCGATTTCTGCGCGCGGCACGAGAGCTGCAACCGAATCGACAACGAGGACGTCGATCGCGCCGGAACGGACCAGCGTGTCGGTGATTTCCAGCGCCTGTTCGCCGGTGTCCGGCTGCGAGATCAAGAGGTTTTCGAGATCGACGCCCAGCTTACGCGCATAGACCGGATCGAGCGCATGTTCGGCGTCAACGAAGCCGCAAATGCCACCCTTCTTCTGCGCCTCGGCGATGGTCTGCAGCGCCAGCGTCGTCTTGCCCGAGCTTTCCGGGCCGTAGATTTCAATGATGCGCCCCTTCGGCAGACCGCCGATGCCGAGCGCGATATCGAGGCCAAGCGAGCCGGTCGAAACAGTTTCGATCTCGATTACGCTGTCCTTCGAACCGAGCTTCATGATCGATCCCTTGCCGAACGACCGTTCGATCTGGGAGAGAGCCGCTTCAAGTGCCTTGCTTTTATCCACCGATTTGTCCTCTACGAGCCGCAAAGAGTTTTGTGCCATTTGGTCCCACCTTTAGGTTATTGAAGCTACCGAGGCAATGAAGCCGCCGTAGGAGCTTTTGTACATGTTTTGTTCTGCTTTGGCAATAGAGTGGCAACCAATTGAATGATAATGGTTATTCTCGTTGCGTTCGATTCTTGTTCACGGCCATTGTACCACATTTCCGCGAAGCCATGCCGCAGCTCGGCCGGGCTTGGCGGCACCGGCGCGATTCGCCCGTGTCGCGTCTGCGAACTTGAATTGAAGCAGCCCAAAGAGGAGCTTTTATGAAGAAACGGGAAATCGCCGTGTTCGGCGGCGCCCACATCGACCGTCGCGGCCGCATCAGCGGCGTGACCGCTCCCGGCGCGAGCAATCCCGGTTCGTGGTTCGAGGAGGCGGGAGGCGGCGGTTTCAATGCGGCGAGAAACCTTGCCCGCCTCGGTCACAGCGTACGAATGATCAGCCCGCGTGGCGGTGACGCTGCAGGCGAGATGGTCGCGGCGGCAGCGGCCACAGCCGGCGTGATCGATTGCCCCTTCACCTTTCTCGACCGGAAAACGCCGAGCTACACTGCGATTCTCGAAGACGACGGCAACCTTGTCATCGCGCTTGCCGATATGGAGCTCTACCAGTTGTTTTCGCCGCGCCGGCTGCAGCAGCGCGCGATACGCGAAATAGTGGCGGCGAGCGATCTGGTGCTGATGGATGCGAACCTGCCCGAGGAGACACTCACGGCTCTGATCAACGTTGCGTCGAGGGACGACCGAATTGTAGCCGGCATCGCCGTGTCACCGGCAAAGGTTACGCGCTTCAGGAAATGCGTCAACGGGCTCAGCTTCCTGTTCATGAACGAGGCGGAAGCGCGTGCCCTGACCGGGAGGGATGTCGAAGGGGCCGCAAAGTGGCCGTCACTATTGCGGGAGGCCGGTCTTGTGGGGGGCGTCGTAACGCGCGGCGGCAGCGCCGCTGTCGCCTTCGATCGCAGCGGGGCTTGCCTCGTCGTCCCTCCCGCCCTGCCCGCGCTTGCGGATGTCACAGGCGCCGGTGATGCATTGGCCTCGGGATTTCTCACGGCGCGGCTTTCAGGCCTAGATCTTGCCGGATGCCTGCGCCACGGGATTGCTGCAGCGGGGATAACGCTTCGCTCGCCTTTTGCCGTTTCACAAGAACTCTCTCCGATCAACCTCGAACAGGCGTTGGCCCTTGTGCCGCCGCCGCAAATGCTGTCATGAGAACTGATGTCGAACGCCGGGCGGAAAGAAAGTGCGCGCAACTCTCCGCCCGCACTCGCTCCGGACTCTTTTAGAAACGATCTCGGTGATCTTTGGTTGATTTCAGCCCAGCATGATCGCGATTTAAGGATAGATTGATGACCAAACCCTCCTCCCCGTCCCTGCCGATGGCATATTCCGATGAAGTCGCGGCTGCCAGGGCGCGTGGCGCGCCGATCGTCGCGCTGGAATCGACGATCATCACCCATGGCATGCCCTACCCCGGCAATCTCAATATGGCCCGGAGCGTCGAGGCGATCATTCGTGAACAGGGCGCCGTGCCTGCAACGATTGCGGTCATTCACGGCGTCCTTCACATTGGACTCGACGACGCGAAGCTGGAGGCACTTTCGAAGACGGAAGGCGCGATGAAGCTCTCGCGCGCCGATCTTGCATTCGCGATTGCCGAACGCCGCACGGGCGCTACGACCGTGGCGGCCACGATGATCGCTGCGGCGCGCGCCGGCATCAGCGTCTTTGCCACTGGCGGGATCGGTGGCGTTCACCGCGGCGCGGAAGAGAGTTTCGACATTTCCGCCGATCTTGACGAGCTCGCCCGCACCGGCGTCATCGTTGTCTGCGCGGGCGCCAAGGCCATTCTCGACATTCCGAAGACGCTGGAGGTGCTGGAGACTCGCGGCGTTCCGGTCGTTACCTATGACAGCGAGACGTTCCCGGCCTTCTGGTCGCGCGATTCCGGCATCAAGAGTCCGCTGATGCTGAACAGCCCCGCCGCGATCGCCAATTTCCAGAAGATGCGCGACCTGCTCGGCATCGACGGCGGCATGCTCGTTGCCAATCCGGTTCCCGAAGAGAGCGAAATTCCACGCGAGGAGATGGAAATCTACATCACCCGTGCGCTCGACAATGCCGCGAGCGACGAGATCGTCGGCAAGGCCGTCACGCCCTATTTGCTCGACAACCTTTTCCACATGACCGACGGCCGCAGCCTTGAAACCAATATCGCGCTCGTGGAAAACAATGCCCGTCTCGCCGCCGAAATCGCCGTTGCACTGACGGCGAAGTAGCGATGCAACTTTGCTGGATTATTTCGTTGGAACATTGAAATGATCTAATCCCGGAACTGCTTGAAGAAGGCCCGGTACTGCACCGGGCCTTTTTCATGCGCCGGACACCAGCGCCCGATCAGGAATCCAGCATCTCGCGAACGGCCACAGCCAGTTGTTTCAGCGAGAATGGCTTCGGTAGGAAACCGAATTTCGCGTCGGCCGGGAGGTTGCGCGCAAAAGCGTCTTCCGCGTAGCCCGACACGAAGATGAACTTCAAATCCGGGTATTTCTTGCGCAGTTCGCGCAACAGCGTCGGTCCGTCCATCTCCGGCATCACCACGTCCGATACGACGATGTCGACCGCTCCGTTAAGTTCATCCATGATGTCGAGCGCTTCAACGCCCGATCCGGCCTCGTGAACGGTATAACCGCGCGTTTCGAGCATGCGCTTGCCGCCGCGGCGCACCGCTTCCTCGTCCTCGACCAGCAGCACGACGGCGGAATCGCCGGTGAGGTCCGCAGGCTCCGATTCCGCCTTGGGCGCGGGCGCCACTACCAGGTTGTTGGCTGCCGGCATCGGCACCTCGGTTCCTGACGACACTCCAGGTGCGGCTTCCTCGCGGACTTCCTCGACATGGCGCGGCAGCAGAATGCGGAACGTGGTGCCTTTCCCGACTTCCGACTCCGGATAGATATAGCCGCCCGACTGCTTGACGATGCCGTAGACCATCGAAAGGCCGAGGCCGGTGCCCTTGCCGACTTCCTTGGTCGTGAAGAAGGGCTCGAAGATCTTGTCCATGATCTCCTGCGGAATGCCGGTGCCCTGGTCGGCAACCTCGACCATCACGAAGTCGTCCTCCGGCAGTTCCCGGCGTCCGAGTGCCGCCACCTCGCTTGCCGGCAGATTTCTCGTCCTGAGCGTGATCGTTCCGCCTTCTGGCATGGCGTCGCGTGCGTTGACAGCGAGATTGAGCAGCACCTGCTCGAATTGGCCGAGATCGGTCCTCACGGGCCAGAGGTCCCGGCCGTAGTCAACCTCGACCTTGACATTGGTGCCGGTCATCCGGTCGACCAGCATGCGCAGATCGCCGATGACGTCCGTGAGGTTGAGCACGGTCGGGCGCATCGTCTGCTTGCGCGAGAAGGCAAGCAGTTGCCGCACGAGCACGGCGGCGCGATTGGCGTTGCGCTTGATTTCCATCAGGTCGGCGAAGGTGGCATCGGCGGGCCGCGCCGAGAGCAGCAGGTGGTCGGAGGAAAGCAGGATCGCGGTCAGCACGTTGTTGAAATCGTGGGCGATACCGCCTGCGAGCGTCCCGACGGCGTTCATCTTCTGCGTCTGCGCCATCTGGGTCTCGAGCGCCTTCTGCTCGGTGATCTCCAGCGCGTAGATGATTGCCGCCTCCTCGGGCGCCTGATCGCTCTGGTCGATCACGGCGTTGACGTAGAAGCGGAAATGCCGCGCCTCGTCGCTTGGATGCAAGGCGTCGATCGGCGCGATGTCGCTCTGCCGGTCCTTCGCCGCCGCAAGCGCTTCCTGTAGGCGGCCCTTTTCCGATTCATGCACGACCGTATCGATCAGCGCGCCGCGCTCGACGTCGTCCTGTGAAACGAGACCTGCAAACAGCTTCAGGAACGGCGCGTTGGTCCTCAGGATCCGCCCGTCGCCGTCGACGGAGGCGATCGCCATCGGCGTGTTGTTGAAGAAACGCGTGAAGCGCATGGCGGCGTTCGAGGCCGACTGATCGCCATCATCGCCTTCACGCGACATGACAATCGTCCGGCTTTCGCCAGGCGCGCCGTCACGGGTCGACGAGACGCGGTGGATCAGGCGTACCGGCAGGCTCTGGCCATTGGCCTTGCGCAGATCGAGGTCGAGCACCTTCGTCTTCTTGAGGCCCGGCTCGGCCTGAACCGACTGGACGAGCGCAAGCCCTTCGCCGGCAACCACATCGGCAATGCTGACCGATCCCGGTTGAAACTTCGTGAGATCGATGCCGAGCCAATCGGCCAGGGTGGCGTTGATATAGAAGATCTCGCCCTTGCGTCCGGCCGAAAAGAAGCCTGCCGGGGCGTGATCGAGATAGTCGATCGCGTTCTGCAGTTCTTTGAAAAAACGCTCCTGGTCGTCGCGTTCGGCGGTGATGTCGGCGATCTGCCAGAGATAGAGCGGGTTTTTTTCGCTGTCCTCCAGCGGCAGCACGCGCGCCTTCAGGCGGAACCAGTGGGCACCGGACGCGATCGAGGCGCCGTTTGCGAGCGGCTTCAGCAGCCGGAATTCCTCGTGGCCCTTCTTGCCTTCGTGGAGACCGTTGGTGAGCCGATAGATCGCTTCGGTCGCTTCGCGGTTCCTGGAGAGAATGGCCTCGAGCGACTGGATGCCGGCAGCGCTCTTGGCCCCGGTCAGCGCGCCATAGGCGGCATTGGCATAGATGATCCGCCCCCTGCGATCGGTGACGACCGTGCCGTCTTCGTGGGCATCGAGAAAGGCACGCGCGAGCTCGTCGGGACGCGTCTGCGGCATGACTTCGATGAAACCGATCACCGACGAGACCAGGAAGAATATGCCGACCATCGCCAGCACCCCGAGGATTCCGAGAACGATCTCGTTCTCGAGCTGGCTCTTGAAGACGACGAAGGCGGCCGCCGACGCAGTGAGCACGATCGCCAGCAGGATAATCCGCAAGACCGTGCCCGGCCGGACGCCGCGGTCAACAACCGGCATCTGGTAGTCACCTGACTGCCGCAATTTCGTCATCGGGTCCTCACCTGCCGCCGCGGCCGCGCGCGACCACCTCTGCACATCATAGACAGCGCCGTGCTCCGTGTTCAGGCGTGCAAGGCTCGCTGCAGTCCTCTGCGTTGCTGCATAATTTATCCTTAAATCGATCCCGGCTTAAGGAATCATGCAGTAGCCGGCGTCCGACCAACGTTTCGCGAAATCCGCAAGTGCCTTTCCCGCGTTCGGATCATCGAACTGGAATCATCTTTAACAATCAGAGATAACAGCAAAAAGCGTCTCTGCGGAAGCATCCCGGTCAATTCACAGGGAATGTCGGGCGCAAGCTTGTGCCGGCCCGAAAAAAGCCGTCAAATATTGACATGCGGGGGAGGCAGAAGGAGTTCAGCCTATGATCGAAAACCTTGTCGGGGACAACGGCAGCCGATTCATCATCGCCGCCGCGGCCGTTGCCGTCGGACTTTTGTGCCTTGTAGCCGTCCTTTGGATCATGCGCCACAGACCCTCCTCCCCCTTTGTGCGCGGCGGCAAGAACAGACAGCCGAGACTCGCCGTCCTCGACGCCGCTGCGGTCGACGCGCGCCGTCGGCTGGTGCTTGTTCGCCGCGATGATGTCGAACATCTCATCATGATCGGCGGCCCGACTGACATCGTCGTCGAAAGTCGAATTGCGCCGGACGGTGCCCTGCCGGCACAGACCGGCGCCGCCGTCGCCGTGGAGCAAAAAGTCGCCGAGGCGCCGAAGGCTGCGCCGCGGCCTGAGTCGAAACCCGCGCCGGCGCAGGTTCCGGCTCCGGCGGAATCGACAGCAGCCGTCGAGGAGCGGCCTGCGGTGCGCGCCGAAGAGCGGGAGCAGGCAGCCGCTCCCCGCGTGGACCCGGCACCGCCGATCCGCCTTGCCGCGGAACAACGACCCACGACAGTGGCGCAACCACTCCAGCAACCGCCAGCCAGGGTTTCGCCCCCGGTATCCCCGATCCCCACGGTTTCCGCCATAGAACGTGCGGAAGATATTTTCGACGTCGCTCGGGAGCGAGTGCTGCCAGTGGCGCCGCGGCGCGAGCAGGCGCCGATGCAACAGCCCTTAACGCAAGCGGCCTCACAAGCGGCCTCCGTGCCGGCGGCACAGATTCAGCCGATGCCGGTTCAACCGGCTGCGTCGGACAGGGTTTCGGATTTCGAGCGGATTCTCGATGCGGAGATCAGCGGCGATCTCCAGCGGCTGGCGCCCGCCGTTGGGCCTCAGGCAGAGAGCCGGCCAGTTGCGGGCGGTCGTCATGAACCCTTGCTCGGCGGTACTCCGGACAATATCCGCAAGGAACCGACGATCGAAGAGGAAATGACCCGCATGCTCGCCGACATTTCCGCCGGGCGTAAGCCCTGAGCACGGCCGGAACCGCGTGAGGCGATTCCATTCGCGGCGAACGATCACCTACAGCGACCTCTACACCTCCGATTGGACGCACAGCGCTGTCGATTGTCGGAAAGTTTGTTGTGCCCCAGGTCATCCTATAAAGAGCAATCCCGTAAAGAAAAACGGCGCGGTTGGCCGCGCCGTTTTTTCAGACCAGGAAGAACCTGTCTCCGTTATTCGTCCCGATAGACTTTCTCGCGACGTTCGTGACGCTCCTGCGCCTCGATCGAGAGGGTTGCAATCGGCCGGGCGTCGAGCCGCTTTAAACCGATCGGCTCGCCCGTTTCCTCGCAGTAACCGTAGGTGCCTTCGTCAAGCCGCTGCAGCGCAGCATCTATCTTGGCGATCAGTTTCCGTTGCCGGTCCCGGGCGCGCAATTCGATGGCCCGGTCTGTTTCGGAAGAAGCTCGGTCCGCGAGGTCCGGATGGTTGGCGCTCTCCTCTGCCAAGTGGTCCAGTGTCTCGCGGGCTTCGCGAAGGATATCATTTTTCCAGGCATTCAACTTTGCACGAAAATATGCCCGGTGGTTGGCATTCATGAATTCCTCGTCCTCGGAGAGGACAAAGGTACTAAGATCGATCTTCTCACTCAACGCGATTCTCCTGAAGAACATCTCATTGCGGCGGTGTATAGACCCATGGAAGCTCTGATTCAAGCCTTGTGCCAGACACTCAACCGCATTTTACTAATGCTTGCATTTCAGGCTAACTGGCGAATATTTCATCAAAATTACACACAGAGTCTTGATCGCCGAATAAGCTCGGCCGTCCTACCTGCAAACTGCCTTCCGATGTCTGCAAGATATCGGATTGCGACATCTGGTGTGCCTTGGGCGTCAATTCAATAGCCGTGGGTTCCGCGGAAAACGTAAGCCGACGGCTTGATCTTTGCTGCGGCAGCGGGACAAGGTACCGATCCCGCCGGACCCGCGACTGGATCCGGCCTCCAGCGCCGCGCGTCCGAGACGTGCAAATGGGCGCTGTAGGACCTTGAATTGCTGTATGTCCCTTACGCTTAAATCGGCTACGGTTAAGGGAACAGGCAGTAGACAGATGCCTCCAACCCTTGGCGACTTGATCGCCCGGACAATACATGCAAGACAGCGTCTCCCCGCCATTTCGGCTTTTTCTTCTCCGCCACGCCCGTTCGGGCTGGGCGCTGCCAGGTCAGCGCGATTTCGATCGCGCGCTTGACGATACCGGCTATGCCGAGGCGGAACTAGTCGCCCAGCGCGCTGCCGACAATGGCATGCGGCCCGACCTGATCCTGTGCTCGACCGCGGTGCGGTGTCGCCAGACCGCCGAACCGCTTTACCGAGCGCTCGGCGAGGACATCGATCTTCGCTACATCGATGCGCTTTATACGGGATCCATGAACGTCTACGCCGAGCTTCTCGAAGCAAACTCAGGGCTAGCCTCGCTGATGCTCATTGGTCACAATCCGATGATCGAGGAGTTGTTTCGCCGACTGCTCGGCAATGAGGCTGCGGACAGGGTTCTCGTGGACGGCTATCCCCCGGCCGCGTTGGCAGTCATCGACTTTTCGGCACCCCCGAGCGCCGGCGCCAGATGGTTGGCGCGACTTTCGACGCTGTTGCTGCCCATGGCGGAGGAGCCGGGAAAACCGTGATGAAATCGTGCCGTGACCTGAAAATCCGGCTATGTCGTTGCAGTGGCGGAAAGATTTCCTATATCGCAACGGCCAAGCATGTGCGCGGCGTCTTTAGTGGCTGCAGGTGAGCGGAAGATTCTCATGTCGACGGTTTCAGTCCCGAGGAACGGACAGACTTGGCGCCTATTTTGAGCAGCTTCAAAGATGATGCCCTGATTGTGCTGGACAATCTTGCCGATCGCGCATCCAGGCTCGTCAATCCCGCAGTCCGGCTCGGAGTCACGGGCCTGTCGCGCGCCGGCAAGACCGTTTTCATTTCCTCGCTGGTGCACAATTTGCTGAACGGTGGCCGCCTGCCGGTGTTCGAACCCATCCGATCCGGGCGCGTCTCCAAGGTCCGGCTGCAGCCGCAGCCTGACGATGCGGTGCCGCGCTTCCAATACGAAGATCATATCGCCGCTCTCGTCAGAGATCGCGTCTGGCCGGATTCGACGAGGGCGATTTCGCAGCTGCGCATCACGCTCGACTATGAAAGCGCCAGCGGCTGGAACCGGATGTTTTCGCCCGGGCGGCTCTCGATAGACATCGTCGACTATCCGGGGGAATGGCTGCTTGATCTGCCCCTGCTTGGGCAGGATTTCCGTGAGTTCAGCGAGAGCACGGTGCGCCGGGCGCGCGCCGGTACGCGCGCAACTCTTTCGCGCGAATGGCTGGCGCTTGCTTCGGTGAGCGGTGCGACTGTGGCAGCCGACGAGGGCAGCGCTCGGCGGATTGCCGAAAGCTTCACCGCCTATCTTCAAGCCTGCAAGGCCGACGACCGATCCCTCTCGACTCTGCCGCCGGGGCGCTTCCTGATGCCCGGAGACCTCGAGGGGTCGCCGGCGCTGACCTTCTCGCCCCTTCCGGATCTGCCTCAAGGCCGGGCGCCGAAAGGGTCTCTCTGGGCGATGATGGAACGCCGGTACGAGGCGTACAAGACCCACGTCGTAAGCCCTTTCTTCCGCGAACACTTCGCCCGTCTCGACCGCCAGATCGTGCTCGTCGACGCCCTGCAGGCGATCAATCGCGGGCAGGAAGCGCTGAGTGATCTGGAACAGGCGCTCGCCGACGTGCTCGCCTGCTTCCGGCCCGGCACCAATTCCTGGCTCTCGTCCCTGTTCACTCGCCGCATCGATCGGGTCCTGATCGCCGCGACTAAGGCCGACCACTTGCACCACGAGAGCCACGACCGGCTCGAGCGCATCACTGCCCGGCTCGTCAGCCGCGCGGCTGAACGCATAGGTATGAGCGGCGCAGGTCTTGAAGTGATGGCGCTTGCATCCGTCCGCGCGACGCGCGAGGCGACGGTGAGCCACGACGGCCACACGCTCCCGGTGATCGTCGGCACCCCGATCGCCGGCGAGAGGATAAATGGCGACGTATTCGACGGTGAAAGAAAGACAGCGATATTTCCCGGTGACTTACCGGAAGATCCTGAAGTCCTTTTTGAGCCAATGAATGGGCATAGGGTTTCGAAATCCACGGAGGCGGAGTGTGCGATTCCTGAGCTGAACTTCGTGCGCTTCCGCCCGCCGCCTCTGGAAGAGACGCGCGGCGGATTGAAACTTTCGGTACCGCATATCCGGCTCGATCGTGCGATGCAGTTTCTGCTCGGAGACCGCCTGGCATGAGTGACGATTTCAAGAACCGTGGGCGCAAGCCGGCCGCCTTCAACGTCGAGCCGGACGAGCAGACCGGACGCGCGGAGCGGCAACAACGACGTGCGCCGGCAAGCTTCAGCGACCAGGTCGTCATGACGCCTGATGCAGAAGATCCATTCATCGAGACGACTGCGGCGATCGAGGCGCTCAACCTGCCGGAAGCAAGCCCGCGTCGCCGTCGGCTGTCCTTCGGCAAGGTGGCGGTGGGCGCGCTGGGAATACTGCTTTCGCTTGCCTTGGGATTGTGGGTCGATCGCCTGGTTCGCGACCTCTTTTCCCGGGCCGATTGGCTTGGCTACGGGGCGATCGCCGTCGTCGCGATCGGCGCCCTCGCCTTCCTGGTCGTCATTGTGCGCGAACTTTTCGGCATGATGCAGCTGACGGCGATACAGCAATTGAAAAAGGATGTCGGTGAAGCTGTGGCCAGCAGCAAGACCGCGCGCGCAGCAACCGCGCGGCTCGTACATTTGCTGGCCGCCAATCCGCGCACGGCAAAAGGCCGGGCGCGTCTTGCGGAAACCGAGGGCGAGATCATCGACGGCCCTCATCTTATCGAATTGACCGAGCGGGAATTGCTGACGCCGCTTGACCGCGAAGCGCGCCGGATCATTCTGGCTGCCTCGAAACGCGTGTCGATCGTGACAGCCGTAAGTCCGCGCGCGCTCGTCGATCTCGGCTATGTTCTCTACGAATCGGCGCGGATGATCCGTGCGATGGCGGAACTCTACGGTGGTCGCCCGGGCACGCTCGGCATGCTGCGGCTCATGCGCGACGTCATCGCCCATCTTGCCGTCACGGGCTCGATCGCCGCCGGCGACAGCCTCATCCAACAGGTTCTCGGCCACGGCCTCGCATCCAAACTCTCCGCGCGTCTTGGCGAAGGCGTTATCAACGGACTGATGACCGCGCGTATCGGGATAGCGGCGATGGACCTGTGCCGGCCCATGCCGTTCCGCGCGCTCAAGCGACCTGGGATCGGGGACTTTCTCTCCGATCTGGCGCCCGGTGCATCTCGTTCGCAAGATCGACCCGAGAGCTGATCCTGTCGCCGCTAGATGCCCGCATACCAGTCATAGCCGAGGTCCTCCCAGAAACCGCCTTTCCCCTGGCCGTACGGTGCGAGGTCGGAGGCGAGCTCGATCGAGCGAATGTATTTCGCCATCTTGTATCCGAGCTGACGCTCTATCCGCACCCGCAAGGGGGCGCCGTTCGCAATCGGGAGCCGCTCTCCGTTCAAGCCATATGCCAGGATCGTCTGTGGGTGACGGGCGTCGAGCATGTCGATCGACTCGTAGTAGGCGACCTCCCCGGAGAGGCCGAGATCCATGGTGTCGAAGCATCGAAACACGACGTAGCGAGCTTCCGGCTTTGCTCCCGCTTCATCCAGAACGGCGGCGAGCGGAACGCCCGTCCACTTCGCGATGCAGCTCCAACCTTCTACACAATCATGCCTAGTGACTTGCGTGCGTGAGGGCATGTTGCGCAATTCATCGAGCGACAGGCTGAGAGGCCGGTCGACCAGTCCGCCGACGCTCAAACGGTAGCCGGCGAAAGCGCCATCCCGGAGAGCGATGTAAGTGGCATCCGTCGGATCAGTCGAGCCGTTCGGCCTTTGGCCCTGCCGGATTTCACTTGCCGAATATTCCTTTGCCAGACTGTCGGCGCCGATAAGGAAGCGCTGGACGCGGTAGGTCAGGCTATTCGCCTTGGCCATTATACCACGTGCCGTAGCTTCGCTGGACAGCATCTCGTCCAACGCATCGCATCCAACAAGGGGCAACGTCGAGGCTGCGACACCCGCTACGGTCAAAAGCCGCCTACGGTTGATGATGATCCGGCTCATCGTTCGGTTCCCCCTTCGCCTGCCTCCCGATCGATCCGGTACCGCCCGGTGACCATGGAGCGCATCTCGTTGATCGGTCCGGCGGCAAAGACCATGAAGATGTGGATCGCAAAGAAGCCGACGAGCAGCAGCATGACAGCGAAATGGATGGTGCGCGCCGTCTGGCGGCCGCCGAATATCTCCGTGAGCAAGGGCACGGCGGCGTTCATTCCCGGTGACATCGTCAGGCCCGTCAGGATCATCAGCGGGAAAAGCACCAGAAGAACAATCGCATAGGAGATTTTCTGAAGACCGTTGTAAGAACGGCCATGATGAAAACGAAACCGCAGATGCTCGACGAAGCTGCTCGGCAAGCCACGAATATCCGAGAAAGTCGGCAGGATATCGCACCGCAGATGGCCGTTGATCAGGCTCGCAGCAAACCATGAGGCAAACGCGGCCGCGAACAGCCAGGCGAAGAAGAAATGCACGATCCTGCCCGTCGCAAGATCATGATAGGAGGGCACAGTCAGCCAGGCGGGAAACGCCTGATACGTGCGGCCGTCCTCCGGCCCGCTGACACCGAGCAGGCCTGTGGTATCGATAGGTCGACCGAGCAACGTCGTCAGACCTTCGGCATTACCGTCGGCTCCCCGGACCGCGCGGATCGACAACACGCTGTTATCGAATGCGAAACCCGATTGCTCGCCGATATAAAGTGATGGGTGGGCATTAAAGATCTGCAATCCGCTGAGGAGCAGGAAGAACAGCGCGACCGCCCAGGTCCAGTGCGTGATCCGCGTCATGAGGCCATGCCGACGAATCGTCGTCCGCTGCAGGTTGGTGTCATGCTTCTGCTTATCTATCGCCGTCGCCATGTCAGAGACCTCCCGCGATAATACAGTGACGTAACAGGCGGCGACAGAGTTTCAAAAACACGTCTGCCCTCATCGACGCAATTCCCGGTGAGGCCGGCGTGAGCCGCGCGAACGGCGCTTTTCATGCGGCGATATCCGGGCGGATCGGCACGTATATGAGCGACAAAGAAACTGTCCGTTAACCATTTCAGCGCAAATGTGGTTGCCAGTTTCGGACGTTGACCCATCAAGGATCGATTATGTACTCGCGCCCTTCTTTGATCGTTCGCGGCGTTGCCGCTTTTGCGCTTGCTGCCACTGTCGGTCTTGCGACGCCGGCGTCGTCCGGTGCCCGCGACAAAGCTTTTTTCGAGAAAGTGGCCGGCCAGTGGAAAGGTCCCGGCGAGATCGTCGCCGGCAAATACAAAGGCACGAAATTTACCTGCGACCTTACCGGCGAACCGACGTCAGGTGCAGATGCCGGGATCAAGCTGGAAGGCTTCTGCCGGGTCGGTGTCTTCAAGCAGCCGATGTCCGCCATGATCACGCAGAAGGGTAGCAGCTATACGGGCAAGTTCCTCGACGGTGCCGACGGCAAGGGGCTCGACGTGGTCTCGGGCAATGTTGCCAAGGACAAGGTCGTTGTCGGAATCAACCGCAAGCAGCTCAATGGCGCGATGATCGCCCGGCTGCAGGACGCGGAGACCATGAACATCACGATCTCCGTCAAGGTCGAGGAGACAATGATTCCGGTCATCGGCGTCAACCTCAACCGGCAAATGGACAATATCGCCGTCGGCTCGATCAAGTAGCGACGGAAGGCTGTGTGGGCAGCCCGGTCTTGGCACCGGGCGCTTCTGCAAGAGCGTTCAGCTAAGTCTGCGCCACCATTCGGCATCGCTATCCGCGACTTCAATTCCGGTGACATCGGCATCGTTCAGCCACTCGCGGACGGTACGCCCTTCTATTGAAAGGTCGGCCGCGAAGTCGGCAAGCGGCATCAGCACGAAACCGCGCTCCGTCATGCGCGGGTGCGGCAGTTCCAGTTTTTCGCTCGCTGAGTTCACTCCGGCGAAGGTCAGCACGTCGATATCGATCGTGCGGGGCCCCCAGCGTTCCTTGCGAATCCGCTTCATCGCCCGCTCGATATCAAGGCAGGTGTCGAGCAGCGCTTCGGGATCGAGCGCCGTCTCCACCTCGGCGCAGGCGTTGAAGAACCAGGCCTGATCGGTTTTGCCCCAGGGCGGTGTTCGGTAGAGACGCGACACGGCGGTAATTCTGCAATCCGATCTTTTGTCGAGTGCGCGCAAAGCCTCCGCCATCGTCCGCGGCGGATCACCGAGGTTGCCGCCGAGACCGAGGGTCGCGCGCCGCCAGGTCTTATTCTGCGACATGCTCGACCGTGACTTCCACATAGTCCAGCACGCCGGGGACAGGCGCGTTCGGCTTTCGGATAGACACCTTCGCGCGTCGGATTTGCCGGAAGCGTGCACAAAGGGTCTTCGCAACCTCGAGCGCCAGCGATTCAATCAGGTAGCGCCGGCGACCGGTGATGATTCTCTCGATTTCCGCAAAGGCGATGCCGTAGTGCACGGTGTCGTCGATGCAATCCTCCGCGAGCGCCGTGCCCTGCTCTACCTCGAGCTCGGCATCAACGAAGAAGCGCTGCCCGAGAAACTCCTCCTCGTCGAGCACGCCGTGCCGGGCGAAGAAAGCGCAATTCTTCAAGGTGATGATGTAGGTCGCAGTCATGGCTTCGTATCCCGTCGGCTGTTCTTTGCGGCCAGCATAGCATCTGCCATCACCAGCGCATCCCTGTTGAATGCGACATCATGCACGCGAAAAATCGCAGCGCCGGCAGCCCTGAGCAGCGCAGTCGTCGCCGCCGTTCCGATGTCACGCGCCGGTGCGTCTCGTCCGGTGACCGCGCCGATGAAGCGCTTGCGCGACGTTCCGACCAAGATCGGCAAGCCGAAACGATGGAGCTCGCCGAAGCGTGCCATCAGTTCGAGATTTTCATCGGTATCCTTGGCGAAACCGAAACCCGGATCGAGTACGATCCTATCGCGCGTGATGCCGGCCCGGGCCGCGATCTCAAGCGATCGATCGAGAAAATGAAACTGGTCGTCGACAACATCGTCGAGCTTCTTCCGGTCGCGGCCTGTGTGCATGATGCAGAGCCCTGCGCCGGTTGCCGCCGCGACATCCGCGATCGCCGGTTCGCGCTGCAAGCCGTGCACATCATTGACGATGTGTGCGCCCGCTTCCACGGCAAGCCGCGCCGTTTCGGCGCGGTAAGTGTCGACGGAAATAATCGCGTCGGTTTCTCGAGCGAGCCCCGCGATCACCGGAAGGATGCGCGCCTGCTCCTCCGCCGCAGTCACGGGCACGGCATCCGGGCGGGTGGATTCGCCACCGATATCGACGATTTCAGCACCCTGCTCCACCGCACGCAGCCCCGCGTTAACGGCGGCAGCGGCGTCGATGAGACGCCCTCCGTCGGAGAATGAATCCGGCGTGACATTGATGATCGCCATCAAAACGCCACGCGGTCCTAGTTCGAGATTGCGCCTGTGCGCCAATTTCCAGCGAGACACCTGAAATGGAGTGATCGTCATGTTCCCGTTATCCCGCGATGCCGATTAGTCTGTCATATTGCTGGCCTCACCAAGCATAGATCAGCCTGTTCAATATCAAAGAGTTGTGACGCTTTCTTCAAGCTACTCCGAGAGTTCCGCGCGGCATCCCCAGTCGATTTGTGTTGCGCTCGCGCTGGCTATGCCCCAAGCTTCAACGAAGTTCAACCAAAGAGAACCACGCATTGATGCACCGAGTAAGCGTTCCCCTGAAAGTCGCTCTCGTCGCGCTCCTCATCGGCCTGCCGTTGGGGAGCGCCGCCGCAGAGACCGTGTTCAGCAAGAGCTTCACCTACTTCTCGATCGGCGGTCGCACGGCTGCTGAACTGGACAAGGCACTTGCTGCGGCCGGCCCTCAGATGGCAAGCACCGGCGCGCGCCACCCGGGAGCGACGCGGATCAAGTTCGGTGGCTCGATCACCTATGTCAGCCGTGGCGGGCGCTGCGCCATCGGTACGGCACGCGTGACGCTCAACACGCGTATCATCCTGCCGCGCTGGAAATATCGCAAGCAGGCCGGGCGTGATCTCGCCTTGGTCTGGGATACGCTCGCAAGCGACATAAAGCGTCATGAGGAACGGCATGCGGAGATCGCCCGCAATCATGCACGCCAGATGGAAAAGGCGTTTCTTGCTCTGAAACCGGAAGCAGACTGCGAGCGTATGCAAGCGAAAGTGGCTCGAACGAGCGCGGACGAAGTCGAAAAGCACGACAAGGATCAGGCACGCTTTGACCGCACTGAGGCCGCAAACTTCGATCGCCGTATGATCCGGTTGCTGCAATACCGACTGGAAAGCCTCAAAGGCGGGCGCTGAGTCCGTCCTGCTTTCCGCGCCTTGCACTGTGGTTCGCAAAGCGACCACCCGCTCTGTTGAAAAAGCAAAAAATTGCACCCCAAGAACAGGGTGACTATAATCTGGGCGTGCGCAAGGCGGCTGCGCAAAACCCACGGTATTTTATTGGCGAATTCTAACGATGGCAGTGGGACGCCGACTCAGCTATATTGTTACTATGAGATGAGAGGTTGATTTGAAGTTCAACTTCTCGACGAGATGAGCGTTTAGCTGTCGGTCGGTAGTAAGACGTCGTACTCGTATGAGACTTTATTTCGGTTTCGCCTCGTTGCTTCAGGCTTTTAATTGAGCGCCGAAGCAATGAAGCAAAAACAGGTTCTCCTGGCGTGTCCTGGTGCAGCAGATGTTCCCTCCCTCATCTGTCTGCGATACGCCCTCCTTGCCTCGCTCGTCGACGCGACCAGCGAGGCATTTTTTTGCGTGCTATCCCGGAGTGGCCGCCGGAATCAGGCTTGGCGTTCCGGCACATGGACGACCAGTCCGTCCAGAGCCTCACTCATCTTGATCTGACAGGAAAGCCGCGACGCAGGGCGCACGTCATAGGCGAAGTCGAGCATGTCTTCTTCCATTGCCTCCGGCGCGCCGACGGCAGCCGCCCACTCGTCGTCGACATAGACGTGACAGGTCGCGCAGGCGCAGGCGCCGCCGCATTCGGCTTCGATGCCCGGCACAGAATTGCGAACCGCATTCTCCATGACCGTGGAGCCGTTCTCGACATCGAGTTCGTGGCGCGTGCCGTCAAAGGCTACGATCGTAAGTTTTGTCATTTCACTTTCCGGAATGGATTGGTAGGTCTGGCCGCCAGCGCGAGATCCTGCTGCAGCAGACGGCGACGGCGCGAATTCTGCGCACGTTCTTCCAACAAATTGGCCAGCCAGTCAACAACAGCCGGCAGCGCCCCGTGGCACATGCGCGTCGGCACGGCCACGAAGGGCGTCTAAGTTACGCTGGACCCCGCAAAGTCAGCGGCAAAGCTTCAGAATGAAAAGCTCGGTCACGAGCACCGCCGCGCCGAGCGCCCCGACAAGGATCGCGTTACCGGGTTCGCGCTCGATCGCAGCAGCCGCCTCTGCGACGTCGACGGCTCCGACGGCGAGTGCCGCGCCCTTCAAGCGATGCGCAGCCTGCACGCGCCGGTCGGCGTCACCTGCAGCGATCTCGGCCACCGCTTGGCGCGCCTGCCGCGCGAAAAGTTGGAGAACTTCGATCTCCAGTTCCTTGTCCCCCATCGTCTGCTTGCCGAGCAGGGCGAAATCGATGGGCTTTTTGCCGAGGGATGAACTTCCGGGGTTGTCCGGTGCCTCGAAGGCTATCTTGAGTGCCGCCATGGGTCACTTTCCTATCAATAGGTGTCACGTTCGCCGGCGCTGTCATGCCGCATAGAGCATGCGTGGATCATCGACCGGCGCCGCTGCCATCGGCTTAAAGCGCGATGTAAGCGGCGCAGGAATCTGGGGAAATGGTTAATGGACGTTAAACGGGCTGATTTCCTTGGCTTTTCGCACCGGAAAGCCGTCATTCTGTTAAGAAATCATTAGGATTTTAATGAATGCCGATTGCGCTTAATTGTAAGAACCTGGCTAATGTGTCACTACGATACGGTTTGGAACGTGATTGCGTACGAAAGTGGCAACTGTTCCGGTGGATAAGCTCTGTGCTCGGTGCCGAGAGGCCTTAGTTCCGGCTATCCACCGATGCAATGGAATGGGTGATCAGGCAGGGTATTTCGCGAATGTGGCGCGTGTCCCCTGGTGTCACCGCCCTGTTTCGGATGTCTTCGGGTGCCTCTGCGGCGCCTTGGAGATGGCCATCGGCGGGCAATAGTAGTGAGGCGTATCCCTATGGCGACGAAAAAGAGCAGTGAGTCGATCGACGAAAAGGCGTTCCAGGCATTGGAAGCGGCCCTGAAAATCGACTTTGACGACCTCAAGTCGGCTCTGAACGACAAGACTTCCTTGGATGAACCGGAGGAAACCGTGTCTGAGCCCAGCAAGCAGGCGGCCGCAGTATCTGATCAGGCGCAGGCTCCAAAGGCGCAGCAGGAAGCGCCGAAGGCAGTACGCAGCCTCGCACCCGAGCCGGCTCCGAAGCAACCGCCGCTTTCGCCGGCCAATGACGATACGCGCCGATCGCCAGCCGCGATGCTGCGGTCGCTCGAAGTCCGCACTAGCCGCGCGGCAATCCGCACTGCTGCGCTGGTATCGCTGCTCTGGGCCTTCGCTGGTCTCGCCATCGCCCATCTCCTTTACGCACCGCAGATCTGGGAGATCCGTTCGCTTCCCGATCTCGCCGCGACGCCGGGTGCAATTGGTGTTCTCATCGGCATCGCCCTGCCCGTGATGCTGTTCTTCTCCTTTGCCATCATGCTTGCGAGAGCGCAGGACATGCGTAATGCGGCGCGCTCGATGGCGGAGGTCGCCCTGCGTCTTGCCGAGCCGGAAACGACCGCCGCCGACCGCGTGATGACCGTCGGCCAGGCCGTCCGTCGCGAAGTGTCGGCGATGAACGAAGGAATCGAGCGGACCATCGCACGCGCGACGGAGCTCGAAACGCTGGTTCACTCCGAGGTCAATGCGCTTGAACGCAGCTACAGCGAAAACGAACTTCGCGTCCGCACCCTCGTGCAGGAACTGGGACTTGAGCGGGAAGCGATCATCGGCCACGCCGACCGTATCCGCACCTCGATCGCCGGTGCCCACACCAAGCTGAAAGACGACCTGGAACTGGCGAGCGAGGATATTGCCTCGCGCATCGCCTTGTCCGGCGAAGCCTTTGCTTCCTTGATCGATACGCGGTCCGCCGCCCTCAGCGAAAGGTCGGAAAACGCGCTGCAGACCATCAGCACGATGCTGTCGACCCGCACCGATGCGCTCCTTTCCGGACTGACGACGGCAGGGGTTGCGCTCAGCAACGAGTTCGATGCGCGGCTCGACGCATTGAGCGAGACCCTGGAGAAACGCGGCGAGCAGTTGCTCGGCCAGTTCGAGACCCGCGCTTCGACCCTCGACGCCAATACCGAAAAACTGAATGCTGCGCTCAACGAGCGTGCGCGCCAGCTCAACGAAACGCTTATCGCACGGACCCGCGACCTCAACGAGAGCCTGAGCGTTGGCCAGCAGGCAATCGCCGGCGGGCTCGACGACATGCTTGCCTCGCTCAATTCCGCCCTCGACGAAAAGGGCGCAAGCTTCAGGCAGAGTCTCAAGACAAGCGCCGACGACGCGATCATGGATCTGGATCTCCGCGGCGGCTTCTTTGAAGAGAAGCTGCAGACGACCGTCGGCCAGTTGGCGACCGCCTTCGACGAGCGCTTCCATGAATTCGCAAGCGCCTTCGACAAGCGCGCGAACCTGCTAGACACCAAGCTGATGGAAAGCCTGCACCGGATCAACGAGACCGTTTCCGGCGGCTCTGAGGCGATCGGTACCGCGCTCGATAGCGGCGTCGAGAAGATCGGTTCGGCGCTTTCCGACCAGTCGCTGACGCTTGCCACGGCGCTTGGCGCGACACAGGATTTCATCGAGGAAAGCATCGGCAGCCGCACGTCCGAGCTCGGCAACCTCATTGGTGGTGCGCAGGAGCGTATCGAGAGCGTGCTTTCCGAGAAGACTGGCTCGCTGATGGGCGCGCTTACCGAGGCGCAGGAACGGATCGAAAATGGCTTCGGGCGGCGCGCCGATGCGCTTGCCGATGCGCTCACGACCAGCGAGCAGCGCCTGACTGAGGGGCTTGATTCGCGCACATCCGCCTTCATCGACGGCCTCCAGTCGGCTCATGCGCGGATCGAACAGACGCTCACAGGCACGACCGACGAAATCACCAGCGCGATCGCGGCAAGCCAACATCGGCTGGACAACACGCTTTCGGAGCGCACTGCCGCCATCTCGACCGCCCTTACCTCCGGCGCCAGCCTCGTCGAAGGTGCCGTCGCCGGAACCGCCGATCGGCTGGAGCGCGTTCTCTCCGAGCGCGGACAGGCGATCTCCGAAGCGCTCAGCAGCCAGACCCAGGCGCTCGAAGGCGTGCTGTCGCAGCGTGGCGACGCGATCACCGATGCGCTTGCAAACCAGACGACGGCGCTCGATGGCATCCTTTCGGAGCGCGCAACGCAGATCAAGTCGACGATCTCGGCCCGCGCCAATGAAATGGCGGACACGCTCAGCCGCCACGCCGAAGACGTTGCCGACAACCTGACGTTCCGCGCAATGGCCGTTGCCGAGACAATGACGGACCGCGTCGGTGAGATCGAGAACAAGCTTTCGCAAAGCGTCTCGGAGGTGGCCGAGAACCTCGGCAGCCGCGTCAGCCAGATCGCCGGCACCCTTACCGAAACAAGCGCGCGCATCGCCGAAGATCTGAGCGGCCGCGTCGGCAAGATTTCGGACGCCTTGACCGGCACCAGCGCCGAGATCGCCGAAGCGCTCACTGCCCGCACGTCCGAAGCGACCGCCTCCCTCGCCGGCAAGGCGGCAGAAATCGAACAGGCGCTTTCCGGCAAGACCGAGCATCTGCGCGACACGCTCACGACGACGCATGACCAGATACGGGCGACGCTCGACGATCGGATCCATGCGATCAATCTGGCCGTCGGCCAGGGCCGCGAACAGCTCGAGGATCTGCTCTCCGATCAGTCCATGGCGATCGCGACCACGCTCGCCACAAGCGCCAGCATGCTGGAAATGTCGCTCGAGGAGCGACAGACGTCGATGGCCGGCGTTATCGACCGCAGCGCCGAAGCGCTCGATGCGCGCATGCGCTCCACCACCGGCAATATCGCGGAGCGGCTTGCCGAGACGGCCGACCAGATCAGCCTCGCTGCCGACACGCTCACCAACCGCGTCGACATTTCGATCAACGGCATCAACAGCCGTCTCGACGAAACCGGAGCCCGCATCGAGGCGAGCCTCGGCTCGCTCGAAGATCGCGTTCAGGGCAGCGTTGGTAACGTCAACGCATTCGTCGATGAAGCCGGTTCGCGCGTCGAAACGAGCCTCGGTTCACTTGAGGAGCGTATTCGCGGCACCGTCGGCACTGTCAGCGGGATTGTGGACGACACGGGTATCCGCATAGAGAACCGCCTTGGCGCCGTAGAAGAGCGCATCCGCGGCAGCGTCGGCAACGTCAATGCGATCGTCGAGGACACCGGCGCGCGTATCGAAACGAGCCTTGGTTCGCTCGAAGAGCGCATTCGCGGCAGCGTCAGCAACGTCAACGCGATCGTCGACGATGCTGGCTCGCGCATCGAAACGAGCCTCGGTTCGCTCGATGAGCGAATTCGCGATAGTGTCGGCAGCGTCAACACCATCGTCGACAATGCCGGACAGCGGATCGCCGATAGCCTTGGCGAGCGCGCCGGGGAGATCGATCGGATCAGCGAGACGGCTGCAGCCCGCATCTCCACGGCGATCGAAGCCGGCACGGGCCGCATCGAAGAGCGGCTCGGTACGATGGATCGTGCACTCAACATCGGTCTTGAAAACGTCAACCGGACGATAGAGGGCAAGGCAGCGGCCCTCGTAACGAGCCTGCGCGGTGCGGTAAGCAGCGCGGCGCAGGAACTTGACGCGGAAGCTGCACGTTCGGCCGATCTCTTGTCCAGGGCCGGCACGGATTTCGCCGACGCGCTTGCCGCACGCAACGCCGAATTCGCGACTTCGATCGAGCAGACCGCATCGGCCACGGCCGCCCGCCATGCCGACCTCGTCCGCTCGGTTACGGACGCCGCCGATACGGCAACCGCCCGGCTGGCCTCCACCCATAACCAGGTGGCGAGCCACGCTCAGGGTATCCAGCAGAGCCTCTTGGATGCGGAAAAGGCCCTTGAGGCCCGCGGCCAGGCCATCCGCAGCACGCTCGACGAACGCACCCGTGAACTCAATTCGATGCTCGCCGGCCGCTCGCTCGAACTGTCCCGCCTTCTCGACGAGCAGGCACGGCCCGTCATCGAGCAGTATGCGGCAACCGGTAAGGAAGCCGCCGAGCGGATCGCTGCCCTCACCCAGGAAAGCGCGGATCGCCTGCGCGCCGAAAACGCCGCGCTCATCAATGCCATCACCGAGCGGACCGACGAAACGTTGAACGCCATCACGCTGCGCGCAGAAGAGACGGCCAAGGCCATGAAGATGGTCGAGAACCGCCTCCAGTCGACGGCGATGGGCCTGATCGACCAGCTAGCGGCCAACAATTCGGCGATCGCCACCGTCATCGACCAGGCGAGCGACAATCTCGGCGACATGGATCAGCGGCTCGAGGCGACGGCATCGAAGTTCTCGGAAACGACACGGCAGGCGTCCGACATGCTGTCGAGTTCCGCGCGCCTCATCGAAGGCCGGGTCGACAAGTTGTCCGACATCGCTGGCTCGACGCTTTCTCAAATCGGCGGGATCGTCGGTCGCTTCGAGGATCATTCGAAGGTTCTCGGCCAGGCGTCCGACCTGCTAGCCGCCGCCCAGTCGAACCTGGTCAGCACGCTCGAAGAGCGCCAGGGCGCATTGCGGACCCTTTCCGTCGGCCTGGTGCAGCGCTCGGAGGAAATTGAACGCACGATGCGGGCCTTGGAAGGCTTCGTCGATGGCGCCTTCCAGCGCGCCGAAGAGCGCTCCGGCCAGGTCGCCGGCAATCTTCGCAATGGCATTCAGTCCTCCTTCGCAGACGTTGGCCGCCTGCTGTCGAGCACCGAACAGCGTGCGAACGAAGCCGCCGAGGCCATGCGCAACACGCTGGCACAGGCTGGTGAGGAAGCCGGGGCGTCGGTCGAAGGCGTCTTCGCCCGTGCCGAGGAGCGGACCCGCCAGATCGCCAACACCTTGCGCTCGGGCGTCGAAAACTCGTTCGCCGATGTCAACAAGACCCTGTCGCAGGTGGAGGGCCGCGCGCTCAGCGCCTCCGAGGCGCTTCGCCAAGCGATCGCCAAGGCTGGCGAGGATGCCGGTCATTCGATCGAGGGCGCCTTCGCAAACGCCGAGGAACGCTCCAAGGAAGTGGCGTCTCGCCTGCGCGGCAGTGTCGGTGCCTCGGTGTCCGACATCGAGCGCATGCTGGCAGAAAGCGGCAAGAAGTCTGACGGCGTCGCCGCCCAACTGCGCGAGGCCGTCCGCCAGGCAATCGACGAGGCGATCAACCGCTTCAGCGGTGCGACCGACGATATCCGCCGCTCCGCCAACGAGATCCGCAAGGAACTCGACATGACCCGCGAGGAACTGAAGCGCGGTGCCTTCGACCTGCCCGAAGAGGCAAAGGAGAACGCCTCGATGATGCGGCGAGCCGTCTCCGAACAGATCAAGGCGCTGCAGGAGCTTTCCGAAATCATTGGCAAGTCCTCCACGCAGCTTGAGGTCGCGCAACCCGTTCGCCAGCAGGCCGTTTCGAATGCTCCCGCGCCTGTTGCCCCTCGCCCCGCTGTCCAGCAACCGGTCGCACAGGAGCAGCGCGAGCAGCCGGCCCCTGGACCAGTGCCGGCCCCAGCTCCAACGCCGGCTCCCGCTTTGCGTGGAAGTCTTGGGTTGGATCAGGCCACGCGCCCGCAGCAACCTGCCCGTAAGGACCTGACCGAGGACCGCTCGGAAGAAGGTGGCGGCTGGATGCGTGACCTGCTTCGCGCCGCCTCGCGTGAAGAAGCTCCCGCCACCACACGCCAGCGGCCGGCGGAAAGCCAGCCCTCGGTGCGCCCCGGCGATAGCCGCAATCCGCGCCATGTGGTCGAGTCGTTGAACTCGCTGTCGGTCGACATCGCCCGGGCGATCGACCACGACGCGTCCGTGGATCTCTGGCGGCGCTATCAGCGCGGCGAGCGTGACGTGTTCACGCGCCGGCTCTACACGCTCAAGGGCCAGCAGACATTCGATGAGATCAAGCGCAAGTATGATCGCGAGCCGGAGTTCCGGACGGCGGTGGACCGTTACATCGCTGATTTCGAAAAGCTGCTCGCCGATGTCGCGCGGAACGATCCCGACAAGCGCATCACGCAGACCTATCTGACGTCCGACACGGGCAAGGTCTACACGATGCTCGCCCACGCGGCCGGCCGCTTCAACTGATCCGGCGGAGACCTCCTGCCAGGCAACGGCCCCGTCAATAAGATGGGGCCGTTTTCGTATCCGCCGTATCGCAAAAGCAACCGGCGCGAGCAACGCGGCGTCGGCACGCCGAGCATGGTTCGTCCAGTCGATCGCGCTCAGCGCGCTTTCTGTACTTTGGCGTTGTGGGATACAGCCATCACGCGCGACAGCGCCCCCTTGCGTGTCGGTGCACGACAGAAGCGTTATGGGTTTGGCGGTGCTCTTTTCGCCGTCATCTCGTGCGTGTCGTTGGCAAGGAGATGCCTTGCGGCAGCGAAACCGATGGTTACTGGATCAGAGGCCGGCTACCGCATGATCTTTCGATTGGAATCGATCTGAGAACAAGATCTTGCAGCGGTTCAAAGTGCTACACCGACCTTTCAAAAGTCGCGCGGCGCTAAAGGCTCCTGGCCCTTAAATCGGCTGCGATTTAGGGACAAAATCATTCAGCAAATCAAAGGCTGCAATGCGCTACGCGCGTCGGATAAGGCGCGCTGCGCTCAAGGAGGCGCAAATGAAGCCGCGGATCAAAGTCCTCACCCTTGGCGTGAGCGATCTCGAAAAGTCTCTTGCCTTTTATCGCGATGGAATGGGATTGCCGACGGAGGGAATTGTCGGGCAGCAATTCGAAGATGGTGCGGTGGTCTTCTTCCATATGGGCGAGGATCTCATCCTGGCGCTGTTCCCGATGACGTCACTTGCCAAGGACGCGAAGATAACCGCGCCGCCAGTGCGGCTTGGTGCGGTATCGATCGGGCATATCGTCAAATCGAAAGAAGAGGTCGATGCCGTCATGAAGCAGGCCGAGAGCGCCGGCGCAGTCATTACCGATGCGGCGCATGACCGCGTCTGGGGCGGGTATTCGGGTTATTTCCACGACCCGGACGGCCATCTCTGGGAGATCGTCTGGAACCCGCAATGGACGGTAGCCGATTGAAACCACGACGGCTGTCGCAGCGCGTCGAGAGCTCGGTGGTCGCTTTCGGGATCCCTGTCGAAGCATGAACGATATCCCGGCAAACGAAAGGCCCCGGATGAACCGGGGCCCGCGAAGTTCTGCTGATGATCGATCCAGCCGTTGCCGGATGTTCGATCAATGCTCCTTGTTTGCGTAAACCGACTTCTTCGTCAGGTAGATGAGGCCCGTGAAGATGAGCAGGAACACCATGACCATGAAGCCGGTGCGCTTGCGATCCTCGAGATGCGGCTCAGCTGCCCACATCAGGAATGCCGCAACGTCCTTTGCGTACTGGTCGACCGTCTGCGGCGTGCCGTCATCATAGGTGACCTGGTCGTCGGAGATCGGCGGGGCCATCGCGAGCGCCGAAGCGTTTGCAAAGTACGGGTTGTAGTGCGTACCTTCCGCGACCTGGATGCCTTCCGGCGGCTCCTGATAACCAGTCAGCAGCGAATGGATGTAGTCCGGTCCGCCTTCCTGATAGGGCCAGAACATGTCGAAGACGAACTGCGGGAATCCGCGTTCGATGCCGCGCGCCTTCGCGATCAGCGAAAAGTCCGGCGGAGCGGCGCCGTTGTTGGCGGCGGCCGCTGCTTCCTTGTTCGGGAACGGCGACGGGAAGTGATCCGACGGAACGGCCTTGCGTGTGAACATCTCGCCGTCCGCGTTCGGTCCGTCCTGAACTTCATAGTTTGCCGCGAACGCCTTCACCTGAGCCTCGGAATAGCCCAGATCTTCCAGAGTACGGAAAGCAACGAGGTTCATCGAATGGCAGGCAGAACAAACTTCGGTGTAGACCTTCAGGCCGCGCTGCAACTGGCCCCTGTCGTAGTGGCCGAAGGGACCGGAAAAGGTCCAATCCTGCTGTTCCGGCTTGTGGATCGGGAAGTGCGGCGTGCCGCTGGTGGCGTGCTCCTCCCCGCCTGCCGGTTCCTGGGCAACGGCGGCGCCCAGGCCGAGACCGGCGACGACAGCGAGTGACAGAATGCCTGTAACAAGCTTTTTCATTGTTGTGGGTTCCTTATCAATCACTGTTCTGATCAGGCGCGTACGGTTGCCGGCTGCGCCTTTGCCTTCTGCTTTTCCAGCACCGCTTCAGTGATGGAGTTCGGAATGCGCTTGGGCGTTTCGATCAGGCCGAGAACCGGCATGATGACGAGGAAGAACGCGAAGTAGTACAGCGTGCCAAGCTGCGACATCACGACATAGAGGCCTTCTGCGGGGCGCGAACCCAGCCAGCCAAGCATGATCGCGTTAGCCACGAAGATCCAGAAGAACAGCTTGTACCACGGGCGGTAGACGGCCGAGCGGACCTTGGACGTGTCGAGCCAGGGGAGGAAGAACAGAACCAGGATCGAGCCGAACATCACCAGAACGCCGCCAAGCTTGGAGTCGATCGGTCCGATGCTGAAGGTGATGGCGCGCAGCATCGCGTAGAACGGCAGGTAGTACCATTCCGGAACGATGTGTGCCGGGGTCTTCAGCGCGTCAGCCGGGATATAGTTGTCCGGATGGCCGAGGAAGTTCGGCATGTAGAAGACGAACCAGGCGTAGACGATCAGGAAGACTGATACGCCAAGCGCATCCTTCAGGGTCGCATAGGGCGTGAAGGCGACGGTGTCGGTCTTCGACTTCACTTCGACGCCGGTCGGGTTGGTCTGGCCGGTGACATGCAGGGCCCAGATGTGCAGGACGACAACGCCGGCGATCATGAAGGGCAGCAGGTAGTGCAGCGAGAAGAAGCGGTTCAGCGTCGGCTGGTCGACGGCGAAGCCGCCAAGCAGGAACTGCTGGATCCACTCACCCACCAGCGGGAAGGCCGAGAAGAAGCCGGTGATAACGGTCGCGCCCCAGAAGGACATCTGACCCCAGGGCAGAACGTAGCCCATGAAACCGGTTGCCATCATCAGAAGATAGATGACGACGCCGAGGATCCAGAGGATCTCGCGTGGCGCCTTGTAGGAACCGTAGTAGAGACCGCGGGCGATGTGGAGGTAGACCGCGATGAAGAAGAATGACGCGCCGTTGGCGTGCAGGTAGCGCAGCAGCCAGCCATGGTTGACGTCGCGCATGATCTTTTCGACCGAGTTGAAGGCGACGGCCGTGTCGGCTGCATAGTGCATGGCCAGCACGACGCCGGTCAGGATCTGGACGATCAGCATCACCGACAGCATCGCGCCGAAGGTGTAGGCATAGTTCAGGTTGCGCGGTACCGGATAGGAGACGAACGAGTCGTGGACGAGGCGCGGCAGCGGGAGACGGGAATCAACCCACTTCTCGATGCCTGTCGTTGGCGTGTAGGTTGAATGATCAGCACTCATTATCAGTAGTCCCCTCAACCGATCTTGATAACTGTGTCGGAAACGAACGAGAAGGTCGGCACGGGGAGGTTTTCCGGTGCCGGGCCTTTGCGGATACGGCCGGCCGTATCGTAGTGCGAGCCGTGGCAGGGACAGAACCAGCCACCGAAATCACCGGCCTGGCCGAGCGGAACGCAGCCGAGATGGGTGCAGGAACCGATCATGACGATCCAGTTTTCCTTGCCCTCGCCGGCCGAGCGGTCGAGATCATTGGCCTGGGCGTCGGTGGCGAGATTGGCGTTGCGCGCGACCGGATCCTTGAGGTCTTCGAGCGGAACGGCTTTGGCGTCTTCCACTTCCTTGTCCGTGCGGTTGCGGATGAAGATCGGCTTACCGCGCCACTTCGCCGTCAGCGACATGCCGGGCTGGAGGCTGGAAACATCGACCTCGATCGAAGCGAGCGCGAGCGTCGATGCGTCGGGACGCATCTGGTCGATGAACGGCCAGGCGGCGGCAGCGGCGCCGACGACGCCGGCCATGCCAGTGGCCAGGTATAGAAAATCGCGGCGAGTGGGCTCGCCCAAGGTCTCGCTTGAAGTGTCGTGTTCGCTCACGGCTAAACCATCCTCTCACGCAATATTGCGGAAACCGCATCCGGCCCGGCGCGATTCCTGTTCAGGCCTCCGCCCAAGCCAAGGAACCACGCCCTCTGAACTCGCTGGCGCCTAGCCGGCCTGCCGAGACAAGCATGGACCGGACACCAGTATCCGGAAAACTCTACGTGCGCACTGCACGCAGATTCCCCGTCAATCGGGCGCGTTCTATGCCTGATCGCAAATTATGTCCAGCCTTGACAAGGGGATGTGGGCAGATTGTCGCGGGTAAAAGCGCGACCAATTGGCACAAGGATTTGACGGGTTTGCGGGCCGTCTCCGGGATGGTGTCGCGGATGGCCCGCGAGCGGCATTCAAGCGCCCTATTCCGCCGCGTCTTCGCGCGCCAGAAACCCGCCCGACTGTCGCGCCCAGAGGTCGGCATAGAGCCCGCCGCGGGCGATCAGCTCCGCATGGGTGCCATCCTCGACGATGTGTCCCCTGTCCATCACGACAAGCCGGTCGAGCGCGGCAATCGTGGAAAGCCGATGGGCGATCGCAAGCACCGTCTTGCCCTCCATCAGGCGCTCCAGATTTGACTGAATGGCTGCTTCCACTTCGGAATCGAGCGCAGAGGTCGCCTCGTCGAGAACGAGAATCGGTGCATCCTTCAGCATCACGCGGGCAATCGCTATTCTCTGCCGCTGGCCGCCGGAAAGCTTGACACCGCGTTCGCCGACATGCGCGTCGAAACCCCTTCGACCACGCTGATCCTGCAGGTTCACGATGAACTCGTATGCCTCTGCCTTGCGGGCCGCTTCAATCAACTGCTGTTCATTCGCGCCGGGCCGGCCGAAGAGGATGTTGTCGCGGATCGACCGGTGCAGAAGCGAGGTGTCCTGGCTGACCATGCCGACATGGGCGCGCAACGATTCCTGACGGACCCCGGCGATATCCTGGCCGTCGATCAGAATGCGGCCACCCTCGAGGTCGTAGAAGCGCAGCAGCAGGTTAACGAGCGTCGACTTGCCGGCGCCGGACCGACCAACGATGCCGACCTTCTCGCCTGGCCGAATGGTGAGCGAGAAATCGTCGATGACACCGCCGCCTTTTCCGTAGTGGAACTTCACGTGCTCGAAGCGGATCTCCGGCCGGCTGATCTCCAGCTTCGGCGCGCCCGGTTGATCGACGAGGCCGATCGGCTGCGAGACGAGTTCGGCCGAATTCTGGATCGTGCCGATATTGCGCATGATTGCGTTGAACTGCGACATCATGCGGCCGAGCAGCATATTGAGGCGCAGCACCAGCGCCAGCGTGAACGCTACCGCGCCGGAGCTGACGGAGCCGGCGAGCCACAGATGGATCGAATAAACGGCGATCGCCGTGATCATCAGCCCGGAAAGCAGCGCCAACGACGACCGCACAGCCGTCAGCAACCGTGTGAAGGGGATCACCGCTCCCTGGAACCGGTCGAAGCCGGCGCGAATATAGCGGTCGTTCTCCTCGTCACTGCCGAAGAGCTTCAACGTCTGGATGTTCGAGTAGGCATCGACCATCCGGCCATTGAGCATCGACGCCATCTCGGCCGTGTCACGGGCATGCTTGCGCACCCGGGGGACGAAATATCGGGCAAGCGCCAGGAAGACCACAATCCAGAACGCCACCATTGCCGCGAGCCGCCAGTCGAGCTGGGCGATCAGCGCCATTGTCGAGGCCGTGTAGATGACGATGAACCAGACGACTTGCAGGAGCGAAACGATGAGGTCGCTCGTAGCCTGCGCGCCGGACCAGACCTTGGTGACGATGCGGCCGGAAAAGTCGTTCTGGAAGAAGGTCAGCGACTGGCGCGCCACGTGGACGTAGGATTGCCAGCGCACCAGGTTGAGGAAACCGGTGATGATCGCCTGTTCCTCGACGAGCGCGGCGAGCGCAACCGCAAGAAAGCGGAACACCAGCACCGTCAACAGCATGAAGAGCAGTTCCGGTCCATTGGCGGCAATCAGCCCGCTCCACCCGGCCTCCGGCTTCACCGTGTCGAGGACATCGACGAGGCGGCCGACGAAATAGAAAAGCCCGGCCTCCAACATCGCCACCAAGCCGCCAAGCGCTGCCATGGCCAGGAACGGCCCCTTTGCCTGGCTCGCATAAAACCAGGCGAACGCCCATAGGGATTTTGGTGGCTGCAGCCTCTCACGCGGCGCGAACGGCTTGATCCAGTTCTCGAAAATGGTGACGATCGCGCGCAGCATGTTTTCCGATATAGGTGGTTATGAAACAGCGGCAAACGATTTCCGGTGCCCGCTACATTACAAATGCGTAAGTTCCGCAGCGCCACACGCGCAACGAGCTTGAGAAAAACGCTTTAACCAATTGCTATCAAACGGCAATGGAAGCGGCGGATTATTCCGCCGCTTCTTCCTTCTCCAGATCGTCGGCAATGAAGCCGCCGGACTGGCGCGACCAGAGGTCGGCATAGAGTCCGCCCTTGCCCACGAGCTCTTCATGCGAGCCGGTTTCGACGATTCGTCCGGCCTCCAGGATCACCAGGCGATCCATCTCGGTCAACGTCGAGAGCCTGTGCGCGATCGCGATCACCGTCTTGCCGGCCATAAGCGCGAACAGGTTTTCCTGGATCGCGGCCTCGACCTCGGAATCGAGCGCCGAGGTCGCCTCGTCCAGGATCAGGATCGGTGCGTCCTTGAGGAAGACGCGCGCGATGGCGATGCGTTGGCGCTGGCCGCCGGAAAGTTTGACGCCCCGCTCGCCGACCTGTGCATCGAGGCCGCGCCTGCCTAGGTTATCCTCCAGCGTCTGGATGAAGTCCCAGGCATTCGCCTTCTTCGCCGCCGCGATGATGTCCGCGTCGCTGGCTTCCGGATGCCCGTAGGCGATGTTGTCACGTATCGAGCGATGCAAGAGCGACGTGTCCTGCGTGACGACGCCGATCTGGGAGCGCAGGCTATCCTGGGTGACGGTGGAGATATCCTCGCCGTCGATGAGGATTGAACCGGACTCCAGATCGTAGAAGCGCAGGAGCAAGTTCATCAGCGTCGTCTTGCCGGCGCCAGACCGCCCGACGAGGCCGATCTTCTCGCCCGGGCGAATGTCGAGCGACAGCCGGTCGATCACGCCCTGCGCCTTGCCGTAGTGGAAGCGGACGTTGTCGAAACTGATCGCGCCCTTGTCCGCCTTCAGCATGGTCGCATTCGGCTGGTCCACGATGTCGTGCGCCTTGGTCATCATGCCCATGCCGTCATAGACCGTGCCGATATTCTCGAATAGTGCCGAGACCTCCCACATGATCCACTGCGACATGCCGTTGATGCGCATCGCAAGGCCGATCGCGATGGCGATCGCGCCGACGGAAATCGCGCTCGTCAGCCACAGGTGGATTCCAAGGGCGCTGATCGCGAAAAGCGCCAGGCTGTTATTCGTATAGACGAACACATGAAACAGCGTGACCTTACGCATCTGCCGGTGAACGGTGTCGAGGAACTCGTCCATCGCCGCGCGGGCATAGGTCTCCTCGCGGCCTGCGTGCGAGAACAGCTTGACTGTGCCAATGTTGGTATAGCTGTCGACGATACGGCCCGTCATCATCGACCGCGCGTCAGCCTGTTCCTTCGAAATCCTCTGCAGCCGTGGCACGAAGTAGGTGACGATGGAGATATAGACCACGAGCCAGACAGCCAGCGGCATTACCAGCCGCCAGTCGGCCGTTGCGACGACGATCAACATCGTCACGAAATAGCTGACGACATAGACAAAGACGTCGAGGATCTTCATCACCGTCTCGCGCACGGCAAGCGATGTCTGCATGACTTTCGTCGCCACGCGTCCCGCGAACTCGTTGGCAAAGAAGGTCATGCTCTGGCGCAAGAGGTAGCGGTGCATCTGCCAGCGCGCGATCATCGGGTAGTTGCCGAGCAGCACCTGATGCATGACGAAGGAATCGAGAGCGACCAGACTCGGCAGGCCGATGAGGACGAGCGCCGCCATCCAGAAGAGCTTACCACCCTCGGCAGCCAGGAAGGTTTCGCGGTTGGCGCTGGAAAGCCAATCGACCATGTTGCCGAGGAACTGGAACAGTGCCACCTCGCCGATCGCGATCAGCATCGTGCAGACCGACATGATCAGGAGCCATGGAACCGCAGGCTTCGTGTAATGCCAGCAGAATGCAAAAAGACCCTTCGGCGGGAGCGTCGGCTCTTCCGTCGGATAAGGATTGAGGCGGGATTCAAACCAGCCAAACATTGTCGAGCTCCTTCAGAGTATTTTGAAGGAAGGCGGGTCGCCCCGCATTCTTATCTTGAAAAATTGAAACCGGAAATGGTCCTGCAAAACAGGCTACGACCTCCGGAGAACCGGAGCGCGCGTCAATCGATCGATAGAAAGAAAAGGCGCGGAACCGGTCAGACCAGGAAAGACCCGGCCCAGAGGCGTGTCATCACGGGAATATGCATGCATGCCTCCATCGGTTCGCGTTGAAGATGAGTGAGCTTTAAACCCATTCGCGCGCCCGCGCCAGATTGTCGCGGGCATTTTCTTGCCCATTTTGTGATCATCGTGCCGGCTGTTGCCGATACGGCACAAATTAGCGAGCGCAAATCGAGCGACATGAAATGTACCCTCCGATGGCGTGGCCGCGGGTGGATCGCGGCGCGATTCACTGTCATAGAAGCCGTCGCTTTTCCACGTTCGCTTAGGTTCCGGTGAAGGCCCATGAACAATCTCCGTATCGCGCTCTACCAGCCGGACATTCCGGGCAATACCGGCACGATCCAGCGGCTCGCCGCCTGTCTCGGCCTCGCGGTCGACATCATCGAACCAACCGGCTTCGATCTGTCGGACCGCAACCTCAAGCGCGCCGGCATGGACTACATTGCGGCCGTCACCCTCACCCGCCACGTCAACTGGGAGCGCTTCGAAGCGTGGCGTGCGACCACCGGCAGGCGGCTTGTGCTGGCCTCGACCAAGGCGGCGCGGCCCTATACGCGCTTCAGCTTTCGTCCGGACGACATCCTGCTGTTCGGACGTGAAAGCGCTGGCGTGCCGGACCACGTGCACGAGCGGGCCGACGGCCGCGTCGTTATCCCGATGGCGCCAGGCCAGCGCTCGCTCAATATCGCCATCTCGGCCGCCATGATCGTCGGCGAAGCGATCCGCCAAACCGAGACTGAGTGACCGGCCGGCGAAACGCGTCATACCCTGTCCTCCTGTTGCCGGAGACGCACGGCGAGCAGCACCCGGCTTACCAGGCAGATCAGGCCGAGCGCGCCGAGCAATGCGCCAGCGCCGGTGAAGGCGGCCGCATAGCCCCAGTCGCGGATAAGCGGCTGACTTGCAAGCGGTGAGACGAATTGGCCGGCAAAGATACTGGCTATCAAGGCGCCCGAAAGTCGCCCGCGTAGTGTCGGCGGCGCGATCGCCAGCAGCGAAGCCGAGAGGTTCGGCGTCATCAACCCCATGCTTATCCCGGTAATCGCCGTTGCGACAAGGATGCCGGCATAGGATTGGGCGCTTCCCAATCCGATATAACCGGCGCCAAGCGCTGCGAAACCGAGGGCAAAGACGCCCATTCGACCGATGCGGCCCCTCACCCGCGAAAAGGAAAGCGCAGCCAGGACGCCGACGACCTGCCCTGCTCCGATTGCGATACCGGCGCGGCTTGGCTGGGTGATACCGAGGCTTTTCAGATAGAAGGGCAGCTGTGTTGGCAGCATGTAGAAGATCGCAAAGTGCAGGCATGCCGCCAGCAGCACGAGGACAAGCGGCAAAACGAAACCGGAACGTGGCTCCTGTTTGACCCCTGCAACCGGCGTAGCACCAGTTCTGCGCGGCTCCGGGATCAGCGCCAACACGGCCGGTAACAGCACAAAAGCCAAGCAATAGATCGCAAACGGCCCGCGCCAATGGATGTCGGCGAGCAGACCACCGCCCGAGAGGAAGATGGCACCACCGATACCAACGAAGGCAGCCTGAAACCCCATGTAGCGGTCGCGCGCGGCTCCTTCGAAGAAATCGCCGACAAGCGCGGTCGCCGTCGTCATGATGCCTGCGACGGAGATGCCGAGGACCGCACGGCCGACAAGCAAGGCCGGCAGGCTGTCAAGCATGAGGCCGGATGATCCAGCCAGCGCGAAGACGACGAGTGAAAGAAGCAGCAGCCGCTTTCGGCCAAACCGGTCGGCAATGACGCCGGCAACGGGCGCGAGTCCGGCGATGAAGATCGCCGGGAGCGTCAGCATCATGCGGCTAAGCAGCGCCGCGCCTTCAGTGTCGGCGAAGCGAGCCTCGATGCCGGGCAAGGATGCGGAGATCGTGGCGCCCGACATGATCGTCAAGGCGCTCACGCACAGAAGCGTGAGATTGCGCCCGCGGGTGCCGGGGGAAAGAACCCCCTGGGCGCCAGCCGCCACGTTGAAGGTTGGACCGCTCATGCTGCGATCTCGCTGTAAGGTGTCGTCTTGCGGGCGGTCTTCAATGTCCGTGCCCACCAGGTCAGACGATCCATCATCAGGAACAACGGGGCGCGCATTTCATCGGGCTTGTAGAGATTTCCAGCCGCATCGAATTTCGACCAAGCTTTCGGGAAAGTGATGCCGTCGCGCAAGGTGACCGTATGCAGTTCCCCAAAAACTTGGCGTAGCTGCTCTACGGCTCTGATGCCACCCGATGCGCCGCCATAGGAGACGAAGGCAACCGGCTTGGCGTGCCACGGCTCATAGACCGAATCGATCAGTTCCTTCAGCGCGGCGGGATAGCCGTGGTTGTATTCGGGCGTGACGACGATGAAGGCGTCCGCCTCGGCGACCTTTCGCTCCATCCATTCCGCCGGATCGAGCGCCTTTTCGGCGCCACGAGAGGTCTTGAATCTCACTGGATCTATGATCGTCAGACTGAAAACGCTGGATTCCGAAAGCTCACGGATAAGCCAACTCGCGACGGTATCGCAAAACCGGCCCTGCCGCGCGCTGCCATAGATCACGGCGAGGGTCATTTTCTCTGTCATGGGGAATCAGCTCCTTGTTGTCGCTATCAGGGAGCTCATGCTATAGAACCTCAACCATAGTTGAGGTCAATAGCATCCATGGAAAAAGGCAAGGTCGGTGATATTTCGCGCGAGTTAACGGTCGGCGAGGTCGCGGAACGAAGCGGTCTAGCGGTATCGACGCTCCATTTCTACGAAACGAAAGGGCTGATCCGAAGCAACCGGAGCCGCGGCAATCAACGGCGCTATCCGCGTGCGGTGCTGAGGCGCGTGGCCGTCATCAAGGTGGCTCAGCGCACTGGCATCCCGCTGGCAGAGATCCAGTCGGCGCTCTCGGTCTTGCCGCATGATCGACCTTTGACCGTTGAGGACTGGACGAAACTCTCCATGACTTGGCGGCACCAACTGGACGAGCGGATCGCCAAGCTGACGGCGTTGCGCGACCACCTGACTGGATGCATCGGCTGCGGCTGTCTCTCGATGCGCGAGTGTCCCTTGCGCAATCCTTTCGACGTGCTCGGCGGCGAAGGAGCCGGCCCGCGCCTGATCGATCCGATGGAGGGAACGGGTTAGCGCTGCGCCGGTCTCAGGCGTTCGAGAGTAACCATGCTTGCCAGCGTGCCAAGGGAGCAGAGAAGCGCGAAAGACAAAGCCCACCAGTTTCCCGCCGTGCCGAGAATGAAGGAAAAGAAGGGTGGAGCGGCGGCGAAGGCGAGATTGAGGGGCAGACCCAGGCGCGCCATGACCGACGCGTACTGTCCTGAGGTGAAGAATACGAGCGGCATCGTCGCCCGGCTGACCGACATGGCGCCGCTCGAAAGGCCATAGAGCACGAGAAACAGAATGATCGACCATTCGGCTCCGTTGCCGAAAATCAATGCTAGCAGGGCGAGAGGCATGATTGCCGCCGCGACGAGGCCGGTCGTCAGGCCATCCCAGCGGTTACCGCCCAGAAAATCAAAAAGCCGCGCGGACAATTGGACGAAGCCGATCGCCGAACCAAAGCCAACGGCGAGATATTCCGGCAATGCGAAGCTGCGGAAAAGGTCGATAACCACCAATTGGAAACCCCAGGTGACGAATCCATTGAGTGCAACAGCGGCCGTAATCAGCGTTGCGACAAGCCGGTCGCGCGCGATTTGCTGCCTGGTCGAAACCTGCGGCGTTCGGCTTCTGGGTGTGTTGGCATGTGCCACGGTTCTTGGCAGAGCAAAGAAATGCAGCGGCGCGCAGACAAGCAGCATCACCGCGCCATATAGCACGAACGTGTTGCGCCAACCGAACAGCCCCTCAAGATAGACGGTGGCAGGCCAGGAAAGGCTCGGCGCGAGTGCCATGGCGAGCATCTGTGCCCCGATCGCTCGCCGGGCACCCTCGCCCGCCACCTCGTTCAGGAAGACATGGGCGGAGGTCGTCAAGGTTGCTGCGCCCGCCATGCCAAGGATGGCCCAGGCGGCAAAATAGGAGAGCGTTCCTTCCGCTCCGGCAAGCAGCCAGAGACCGGGTGCTGCGAAGAGCGAGCCGAGCGCCAACACCTGCCGAGCACCGTGGCGGGCATAGAACCCGGCGAGTGACGGCGAACACAGCGCCATCGCCACCAGCATGACCGTTGGCCCGAGATAGACGCTCGACGGGTTGAGGCCGAGATCACCGGCCATTTCTGCTGCCGTCACGGAAACGGCCATGAACATGGCGCCCCAGGCAATGATCTGCGTTGCGGACAGAACTACGACTGAGCGGAAGACGAGCATGAAATAACGACGCCGGAATGAGCGAGGACGGAACGGCCCTGAGTAGGTGCCGCCTGGCCTTGTAGCGTACTGGTTGCGTCATGGCGACCAGTTTTCCCGGATGCGCTCCGACCCCGCCACGAGCGGAATATGCGAGGAAAGCAGCGATCTCTTCGATGCAAAGCGCAGTCGCGGGTGATCAGTCTGCGCTTGGCAGCCGGCGCATGGTGAATTCGATTTCATCGCCATCGAGCTGGCGCCAGCTTTCCACCTCGGTCCAATAGGCCGCCTTGGGCCAGGTCTCGAACCACTCGCGCGCCTTGGCGCGAGCCGCGCTTCGCTCAAGTCGAAAAGTCTCTCGCACGAAGAGCTTGTCGCTCCGTGTGGGTTTCTCCCGGCGGTGCCGGGCAATCTGACGCCGCAAGCCTTCAAGCGGCGGTCCTGCGGGTATTCTTGCCATGGGCCATACCTCTGCAAGGAAGATAGGATGACAGCCTCCCGATTGCCAGCCCCTCGCCCGGCCGCGAGCCCGGACCTTGGTCCGCCCCACTGCATGAGGGGATCGGCTCAAGAGATCATCCTCATCTGGGGCTTATTCCTGCGGTAGACTATTGACGGGGTCGCGCCGCCGTTGCCATTCGGGGAAAAATATGAACTGTGGCGAAACCACTCGAATCGGCGGCTTCTCCCGCGCGAGACGCCGCGAATGGAAGCTGAATTCCCATGGAAAGACCGCAGTTGCCGCAGGGTCTGCCTGCTGACATCGAAGACAAGAAGGCCGAGGCAAAGGCGTGGTTCGAAAGCCTGCGCAACACGATCTGCACGGCTTTCGAGGCGCTTGAGGACGACTTGACCGGACCGCTCTCCGATCAACCTCCAGGCCGCTTCGTCGGCAAGGACTGGCTGCGCGACGGGGGAGCCGGCGGTGGCGGCCGTATGTCGATGATGGAAGGTCGCGTCTTCGAAAAGGTGGGCGTCCATACATCCACCGTCCATGGCGAGTTTTCGCCCGAGTTTCGCGGCCAGATTCCCGGTGCGAGCGAAGATCCGCGTTTTTGGGCGTCTGGCATTTCGCTGATTGCCCATCCGGTCAACCCCAACGTCCCCGCCGTGCATATGAATACGCGCATGGTCGTGACGACCAGTCACTGGTTCGGCGGTGGTGCCGATCTCACGCCGGTTCTCGATCGTCGGCGGGTGATGACCGATCCGGACACGATGCTCTTCCACCGGGCCATGGAGATCACCTGCAACCGACACGCGGTCGCCGATCACGCGAAGTTCAAGGCATGGTGCGACGAGTATTTCTTCCTGAAACACAGGAACGAACCGCGCGGTACCGGCGGCATCTTCTACGACTGGCTGCACTCACCGGATGAACTCGGCGGCTGGCAGGCGGATTTCGCCTTTACCCGAGACGTTGGCAAAGCCTTCTCTCTCGTCTATCCGAAGATTGTCCGCGCGAATTTCAACACCTCGTGGACGGAAGAGGATCGCGACGAGCAGTTGGTCCGTCGCGGACGTTACGTCGAATTCAACCTGCTCTACGATCGTGGCACGATTTTCGGCCTCAAGACGGGCGGGAACGTCGAATCTATCCTCTCCTCCCTGCCACCGGTTGTGCGCTGGCCTTGACAGCAGCCGGGCGTCGCACAGCGCCGCGCCAATCGGACGTGCAAAGATCGCTGTGGCACTTTGACTTGCTGTAGCCTCGAGCGCGACCGAACAAATTCCTGCGACCGGCGTTCTTTCCGCGAGAGGGAGAGAAGGACCGGCGCATGATTTTCAAGCAACGGACATTCTTCGGCGAGGCGCCGGAGCGACAACCAGCCGAGCACCCTGCCGAACTCGAACGCCGCATCGCGCACTATCTCGCGGTCTCGCCGGGGCTCGACGCTATCGACGTCACGGTCACCTGCAGCGGCAACACGGTCGTGCTCGGCGGAACTGTGGCAACCAGCGAGGAAGCCGCCCGCGCGGAGGAAGCGGCGGCCGCCGTCGAGGGCGTTGCCGAGGTGATCAACCACATCGAGATTTCGAAAGTCGGCACAGGGTGAGCGGCGCCAGCTGAGCCGTCATGCGCCTAAAACGGCAAAGAACCGAAATCGAAGTTCAGATGGAGCTGAGGGTCCAGCTGACGATGTCCGCGGCGACCTGAGCAAAAGCCGCATCGAGGGCAGCGACAAAGGCGGGGCTGTTCGGGGCTCGCGCAGGCACAGCGGCACGGAAGTCCTTCTGCGTCAGGACAGTGCCGTCCCGATCGTTGAGCAGTTTGGCGTAGATCTCGACAACCGCCGTGTCCGCCCCTTCTGTGGAGACTTCGAAGGAACGGATTTCGGTAATGAGCTGGTAATCGATCGCCAAGCCCTGCCCCGGCTTGCCGACACCCTTCACGTTTCCGGTATTATCGAAGGTCTGGACGAGCTTGTCCTGCACCATCCTCGGGAGACGGTCGCCCCACTGTGCCTTGGCGAGAAATTGCAGTTCCGACCTGGACAGCCGGATTACGATCCGATCGTTGTTGATGGTCTGGAGCGCGGTCGGCTCGGGCACGAGGATTTGCCTGTTGGTCGACGCCTGCCCTTTGACAATGGGCGCCGTTGCAAGACTGAACGTATCGTTGACGGCGGCGCGCGTGCCGCAACCCGCGAGCGCCATGGCCAATGAGAAGATAACGGCAGACCGGGTCGCCCTCCCCTTACGCACAACTACCAGCCCCCGAAAATCCATACTGCCAATATCCCCATCCACTTCGGCGCAATACAGTCTACCCGTCGGGTGCATGCTGCCTGCAAACACTCGATCGACGCGAATCACCGCCGCGTGCGGCCATCATACTGCTTTACCGTTTCGCCCCCGAAAAGCAGCCTCTGCGGATTTCTATCGAAGTTTGAAATCGTACTCTCCAGGCCCTGTACCGTACGGCGCGTCTCGGTGACCAGAGCCTCCACGTCGCGCAGTCCCGAATTCGAGAAACGCCTCAGGTTCTCGGTGATCGGACCGATCTGCGCATTGAGGCTATCGGCCACCTTACGGAACGCCTCGAGCGTCGAACGCGCCTCGGCGGAAAGCGACGGCGCGTTGGCATCGCCCAGGAAGCCGTCGATCTTCACCAAAATGCCGTCGACCCGGCTCGATGCCGCGTTCAGCTTGTTCGACATCTGCGTGAAATCGGTAATCGCCTGGTCGATATCCTCCTGCCGTGCGGAGATCTTCGATGCGAAGTCCGATATCCGCGCGACGGTCTGGCGGGCATCGGCGCTTGCGGCCGAGATGTCGTTGACGACCAGTTTGACCTTCTGGGTATCGACCGATTCGATCAGCGTATCGACGCGCTTCAGTGTCTGCTGGGCGTTCCTGCCAACGTCCTGATAGGTCTCCACGGTCCGCCGGAAGGAGGCGATCGTCTCGGAAACTCCGCCGGAGGCGTTCTTGAGGTCATTGCTTACCTGTTCGACATTGCTGACGATGCGGTCGATTTTCTTCGGGTCAACCGATTTGATCAACGTGTCGGCGGCCGCAAGCGTCGAGTCGAGTTTCTGGGAAGCGGCGCTGACCGTTGTCGAGAGTTCCCCGACACTCTTCAGGAAATCGTCGATTGCGCCCGAATTGTCGGCAAGCGCCTTGGAAAAGCGCTCGGCATTGCCGATCGTCGTGGTGAGCGGGCCGCGTACGTCCGTGACGAAGCCTTGTATGTCGCCAATGGCGCTGTTTGCCCGGTCGAGAATCGCGTCCGCGGTTGCCAGCAGGCTGGTAACGCTCGACTGATCAGCGAGGATCCGCGCCTGTGTTCCGTTTTCAAGGGCGGTCTTCAGGATGTTCTCGTCGCCCTTTTTGCCGCCACTGAGCTCGATATAGGCGGCGCCGGTCAACCCCTGCACCTCAAGGGTAGCCCTGGTGGATTTGAGTACGGGCGCGTCAGCCGAAACCTCGGTGATGGCGAGCGAAAAGCGCGGATCGTTGGCATCGATGGCGAGATTGCGGACGGTGCCGACGTTGATGCCGTTGAATCGCACCGGCGAGCCGACCGAAAGTCCGTTGGCCGAGCCCGGGATGTTGACGATCAGGTCGACCATCTGCCCGCCTCGTCCATACTGCGACATCCAGTAGACGAATCCGAATGCGGCCGCGATGACAAGCACCGTGAAGAAGCCAACAATGGCATAATTTGCTTTGGTTTCCATTGGCTCTGACTACCTTCGCGACTTCCAGCCGCTCATCCACACTGCTTCGACAACCGGGCTTGCCTGAAGCTTGTCACCATTCACCCTGTGAGCATCAGCCATGCTCGCGAACGATCGACCTTGCTCGTTTGCCCCGGAAATAGGACTTCACCCATGGCTCTTCACAGGCAAGCATATCTTCGATCGTGCCGGAAACCAGAACGCGCTTCTTTCCGAGAACCGCAATCCGGTCGCAGACCGAGAACAGGCTGTCCAGATCGTGAGTCACCATATATACGGTCAATCCAAGCGTGTCGCGCAACTTGGCGATCAACTCATCGAACTCCGCAGCACCGATCGGATCGAGGCCCGAGGTCGGCTCGTCGAGGAAGACAAGATCCGGATCGAGCGCCAGCGCCCGCGCGAGTGCTGCGCGCTTGATCATGCCCCCCGACAGCTCGGACGGATACTTATCCGCGGCCTCAGGCGCGAGGCCCACCAATTCGACCTTGAGCCGCGCAAGCTCGTCCATCAGGTCCTGCGGCAGATCGAGATATTCGCGCATCGGCACCTGAATATTCTCCCGCACCGTCAAGGCGGAGAAGAGCGCGCCATGCTGGAAAAGGACGCCGAGCCGCATGTCGAGTGCGATGCGGTCGGCCTCGCTCACTTTGTCGTATTCGGCTCCAAGGATCTCGATCGTGCCTGAACGCTTCGGCAGGAGTCTCAGCACCGTGCGCATCAGTACCGACTTGCCCGTACCGGAAGCGCCGACGAAGCCCAGGATCTCGCCGCGCAGCACCTCGAGGTTGAGCTTGTCGAGAACGATGTTGTCGCCGAAACCGACCGTAAGGTCGCGAACGGAAAGCACGGCTTCGCGCTGTTCCACCGCGTTGTCCGGTTGTGTTTCCATGACTGCCTGAACCATGTTCCGTCCGCCTCAGAAGTCGATTGCCGCGTAGAACATGGCAAATAATCCGTCGATAAGAATGACGACGAAAATCGATTTGACGACCGATGAGGTAACGCGACGTCCGAGTGACTCGGCGCTCCCGCCGACCTTGAGTCCTTCGACGGCGGCAACGACGCCGATGATCAGCGCCATGAACGGCGCCTTGATCATGCCCGCGGCCACCGACGAGAAGTCGACGGCTTCCTGCAGCCGCGACAGAAACGTCGCGAACGTGATGCCCGAATAGCTCCACGCGACGAGGGCCGCACCGGCGAGCGCCGCGAAGTTCGCGATGATCGTCAGAAGTGGCAGCGCGATCGTCAACGCCACCAGGCGCGGAAAGACAAGAACGCCGACGGGGCTCAAGCCCATGACCTTCAGCGCGTCTACCTCTTCGCGCATCTTCATCGAACCGATCTCGGCGGTGATCGCACTGCCGGATCGGCCGGCAATCATGATCGCGGTCAAGAGCACGCCGATTTCGCGCAACTGCAGAATGCCGACAAGGTCGACGACGAAGATCTCGGCGCCGAACGATCGGAGTTGGAATGCTCCCTGCTGCGCAATGATGGCGCCGATCAAAAACGACATGAGGGTGATGATCGGCACCGCCATGACGCCCATGCGGTCGATCTGGTGCACGATCGCGGCTGGAGAAACCCCCGCATGACGCCCGAGCTTCAACTGGGCGCCGCGCACGGCCGAGCCGAGAATGAACATCGCGGCGACCGTGTCGGTCCATATGGACACGGTTAACTCGCCGATCGGCGCAAACAGCCGCTGGAAAAGCGGAAGTCTCGTGGTGTCGCGTTCCGGCAAGCGCAACTTTTCCGGAAGTGCCTGCACGAGTTCGACATAACGCTGGCCGCCGCTCGCGAAATGCACATCCGCGCCCGCCTCGCCGCCAATGCCGTTCATGAAGCGGCGGATGATCCAGGCGCCCGCCGTATCCATCGCCGTGACGCCGGAAAAATCGAACTCATGCCGTCCCCCCGAGGGGCGACCAAGCTTCTTCAGCTTCGCGGCCATCGCCTCGGCTGTCTCATGCCGCCAGTTGCCGCTGAAAACATAGCGGCGGCCCTCTACGCCGGCACTCTCGTCGAGCGTGACATCTGCAACGATCTGGGATTGGGAATGCGTCACGTGATCTTGGTCTTCCGGGTTGGCCCTTGCATAATTCCTTAAACCAGATTCGATTTAAGGACCAAATCGTGCAGAAATTCAAAGTCATAATGCGCGCTTTGTGCGGCTGAAAAGCTACACTGCTCAAATAAGTTCCAAAAACGCAGAACATCATGGCGGGTGATGGTCGAGATATCGTGCATCGACCCGACGGAGAAGATCCAATGCCACTTTCGCTTACCGCCACCGTCCAACACTTTCCGATCGCCGGCGCCTTCACGATTTCCCGTGGCTCGAAGACGACGGCGAGCGTCGTTACCTGCCAGATCAGCGACGGCAAGGTGACCGGCTGGGGAGAATGCGTACCCTATGCCCGGTACGGCGAGTCGCTCGAATCGGTTCTGGCTGCAATAGAAGCCGTGCGCTCGTCGATCGAAGCCGGCTTGACGCGCGCTGATCTGCAGAAGGCGATGTCGCCTGGCGCGGCCCGCAATGCCGTAGATTGCGCCCTCTGGGACCTGGAGGCAAAAAAAAGCGGCAAGCGTGTCCATGAGCTGGTCGGCACCACCGCTCCCGGCGCTTTGACGACCGCCTACACCCTCTCCCTCGGCGACCCCGAGCAGATGATGGTGCAGGCACAAAAATATTCCCATCGGGCGCTGTTGAAGGTGAAGGTCGGAACTGCCGACGACGCATCGCGCATTCGCGCCGTGCGCCAGGGGGCGCCGGAAAGCAAAATCATCCTCGACGCGAACGAGGGCTGGACGGAGGACAATCTGGCCGCCCATTTCGCGGCCTGCGCGGAAAACGGCATCTCTCTCATCGAGCAGCCGTTGCCTGCAGGCCGGGATCAAGCGCTCGCGTCAATCGCGCACCCGGTGCCGGTCTGCGCCGACGAAAGCGTGCACGGAACCGACGATCTCAAGGGATTGGCCGGACGCTATGATGCGGTCAACATCAAACTCGACAAGACCGGCGGGTTGACCGAGGCGCTTCGCATGCGCGCCGCAGCCGAAGCGCTGGGGCTCAAGATCATGGTCGGCTGCATGGTCGGCAGCTCGCTCGCCATGGCGCCGGCGATACTCGTCGCCCAGGGCGTCGATTTCGTCGATCTCGACGGTCCGCTCCTGCTTGCTGAAGACCGCAAGCCCGGCCTGCGCTACGAAGCCTCTCTCGTCTTTCCGCCCGAGACCAGCCTCTGGGGCTGAAGATACCAGCCGGCAAAAGCGAAACAACAGCCCGCAAAGGCGACGGCCGACATTGAATAGAAACCGTTGACGCCGAACCACGCGTAGAAATAGCCCGAAAGGAACGTGAATATCGCCGTGAAGAAGCCGGTGTAGAAGAAGTAGAGGCCCTGCGCCGAAGCCTCCTGCTCTTCTGCAACCCTTTCGACCAGCTTGTGCTGCATGCCCGTGTGCATGATCGCATAAGTGAAGGCGTGGAAACACTGCAGGACGAAATAGCCGGGAAAGCCGAGATCCATCGGGAAGATCAGCCAGCGCACGACGGCAAGTCCGCAGCCTGAGAAGATCATTGTCCACACGCTGAAGCGCCGAATGATGGCCTTTGCGAAACAGAACATCAGCACCTCGGCTGCCACGCCGGCGCTCCAGAGTACTCCGATCTGCGTGCCGCTGTAGCCGATATGCTGCCAGTAGATGGCCGAGAAGGCGAAGAGCATGGCATGGCTGCTGTTGACCAGTGTGACGCCGACCAGCAGCAATTGCAGGTCGGGCTGGCGGAGCGATTTCGGCGGCGGCTCGGTCAGGGCGGTGATCGGCGATGGACGGCGCGGCCGGCCGACGCGCGGGGCCGCCAAGGCCATGAGGATCATCAGCCCAAAACCCATGGCCATCGCCGGCAAGACCATCGGGCCGCCAAACCTGCCGATCATCCAGCCGCCCAGCATGGTCGCGCCGATAAAGGCGACCGATCCCCATACGCGCATATGAGCATAGTCGAAGCCCCAGCGCCTCACGCCCGAGAGCGCGATCGCCTCGACGATCGGCACATAGGGCGAATAAACCGCCGACTGCAGCGCGTAGACGACGAGAACCGGCCAGAAACTGTGCGCGTAGAAAAGAATGAAGGCCGTTGCGAGGGAGAGCACGGCGGACCAGATCAGCACGATCACCCGCTCTCCGATCCGATCCGCAAGCACACCGGCGAGCGGCGCGGTAATCACGCGAATGAACATGGGGATGGCAAGGACGACGCCGATCTCGAAGTCGGTCATTGACAGGGTGCTCAGCCAAACCGGGAAATACGGCATGGCAAAGCCGTTGACGATCAACGGCGCACAAAAGAGCAGCGCTATGCGGAGCGCGAAACGACGCGGCGGAGGCCCCACATTCGAGGGCGCGGATGAGGGAATCATGGAGTGACCTGATGGATGCAAGCCATCCTCTAGCACAACCGCGCCGCCGCTCACCATAAGCCAGTTTTCGCCACAGGTGTTTGTCTGAAAACAGTGTGGGAAAGCTACGAAACCGTCCCGCGCCGCGCCAAATCAGGCGGCCTGCGGCGCGAGGACACGCGCCAGCATCTTCTCGGCCTCGTCGGAGCTTTCCACCTCGACCATGCCGCCGCGCATGCGGTGCCAGGTGATAAGCTCCATCCGGCCGTCGTAATGCTCGGCGATTGCCGTGCAGCTTTCGACCCAGTCGCCGGTGTTGATATAGCGGACATCGCCGATGTCCTCGATCACCGCGTGATGAATATGCCCGCAGATGACGCCCTGCGCATCATGCCGGCGCGCCTCCTCGGCAACGACCTTCTGGAACTCGCCGATGAAATTCACCGCGTGCTTGACCTGCAGCTTTGCCCAGGAGGAAAAGGACCAGTACGGCATGCCGAGACGACGGCGGATTGCCGCGAGCCCGATATTGATCGCGATCGCCATGTCGTAGGCCCAGTCGCCCAAATAGGCGAGCACGCGCGCATTGCGCACCACGACGTCGAATTCGTCGCCATGCAGGACGAGATAGTTGCGCCCGTCCGCGGCTTTGTGCATGTGGCGCTGGGCCACCTCTATGCCGCCGAAGTGCACGCCCGGGAAATCCCGCATGAACTCATCATGATTGCCGGGAATGTAGATGATACGTGAGCCTTTACGGGCCTTGCGCAACAGTTTCTGGACCACGTCGTTGCAGGGTTGCGGCCAATACCAGCTGCGCTTCAGGCGCCAGCCATCGACGATATCGCCGACGAGGATGATGGTTTCCGCCTCGTGATGGCGCAGGAAGTCGAGCAGGTAATCGGTCTTGGCCGCCTTCGAGCCCAAGTGGACGTCGGAGATGAAGAGAGTCCGCAGTTTCCGAACCGAGTTCTGTTGGGATACCGATGCTGCGGTCATGCGAGCCTCGTCTTGGTTGATCCTTTTGACGCCCGTCAAAACCAGACTCGTGTTTCAGGAAGATGACACGCGGTGCGCGTGCGACAAATCGGGCGTCGGAAATGAGCCAGAGCATAACTGTACGCCGCCCGCAATTCATGCCAAAAGGCCCCGATCAAGAACGAGGAATGCAAGGCATGAATACGGGCGACAAAGCGAAACCGGTCCCGGCAAGCGGGGACATCGACCAGCAGGCACTTTTCTTCCATCGCTACCCGCGCCCGGGCAAGCTTGAGATCCAGCCGACCAAGCCGCTCGGAAACCAGCGTGATCTGGCGCTTGCGTATTCGCCCGGCGTCGCCGCGCCCTGTATCGCCATCAAGGACAATCCCGAAACAGCCGCCGATTTCACCGCGCGCGCCAATCTGGTCGCGGTAATCTCCAACGGCACGGCTGTTCTCGGCCTCGGCAACATCGGCCCGCTTGCCTCCAAGCCGGTCATGGAAGGCAAGGCCGTGCTCTTCAAGAAATTCGCCGGCATCGACGTTTTCGACATCGAGATCGACGCACCGACCGTCGATCGCATGGTCGATGTCGTCTCGGCATTGGAGCCGACCTTCGGCGGTGTCAATCTCGAGGACATCAAGGCGCCGGAATGCTTTGAGGTGGAGCGGCGCCTGCGCGAAAAGATGGAGATACCGGTCTTCCACGACGACCAGCACGGAACCGCGATCATTGTTGCTGCCGCCGTTCTGAACGGCCTCGAACTCGCCGGCAAGGATATTGCCAAGGCGAAGATCGTCACCTCCGGCGCGGGCGCGGCGGCGCTTGCCTGCCTGAACCTCCTCGTTACGCTCGGTGCCAAACGGGAGAACATCTGGGTCCACGATATCGAGGGTCTGGTCTACACGGGGCGTGAAGCGCTGATGGACGAGTGGAAGGCCGTCTATGCGCAGGACAGCGACAACCGCGTGCTAGCCGACAGCATCGGCGGCGCCGACGTTTTCCTCGGCCTCTCGGCCGCCGGCGTCCTCAAACCCGAACTGCTTGTGCAAATGGCCGAGAAGCCGCTGATCATGGCGCTTGCCAACCCGACTCCGGAGATCATGCCGGAACTGGCCCGCGCGGCGCGCCCGGACGCCATGATCTGCACCGGACGATCCGATTTCCCGAACCAGGTCAACAACGTTCTCTGCTTCCCGCACATCTTCCGCGGCGCGCTGGATTGTGGTGCGCGCACGATCAATGAAGAAATGAAGATGGCGGCGGTGCGCGCAATTGCCGGACTTGCGCGCGAGGAGCCTTCGGATGTCGCCGCACGCGCCTATTCCGGCGAGACGCCGGTCTTTGGACCGGACTATCTCATCCCCTCGCCGTTCGACCAGCGGCTGATCCTGCGCATCGCCCCGGCCGTCGCGAAGGCAGCGGCCGAAAGCGGCGTCGCGAGCCGCCCCATTCAGGATTTCGACGCCTATCTCGACAAATTGAACCGCTTCGTCTTCCGCTCCGGCTTCATCATGAAGCCGGTCTTCGCGGCCGCCAAAAACGCCGCGAAGAACCGGGTCATCTTTGCCGAAGGCGAAGACGAACGGGTGCTGCGCGCCGCGCAGGTGCTGCTCGAGGAAGGCACCGCCAATCCCATCCTCATCGGCCGCCCGCAGATTATCGAGACGCGTCTGCGGCGCTACGGCCTGCGGATCCGCCCGGATGTCGATTTCGAGGTCGTCAATCCTGAAGGCGACCCGCGCTACCGCGACTACGTTGACGACTATTTCGCACTCGTCGGCCGACGCGGTGTCATCCCTGAAGCGGCCCGCACGATCGTGCGCACGAACACGACGGTGATCGGCGCCCTTGCGGTCAAGCGCGGCGAGGCGGATTCGCTGATCTGCGGCGTAGAAGGGCGCTACAGCAGACACCTGCGCGATGTTTCGCAGATCATCGGCAAGCGGGCGGGCGTTCGCGATTTCTCGGCGCTGAGCCTGCTCATCTCGCAGCGCGGCGCGACCTTCTTCACCGATACCTACGTGAGTTACAATCCGAGCGCCGAGGAGATTGCGCAGACGACCGTGATGGCGGCCGGAGAAATCCGCCGCTTTGGTATCACCCCGCGTGCGGCACTCGTGTCGCACTCGAATTTCGGTTCGCGCGACTCCGAAAGCGCATCGAAAATGCGTGCGGCCCTGCAGCTCGTGCGTGAACTGGCGCCCGACCTCGAAGTCGACGGCGAGATGCACGGCGACTCGGCGATCTCCGAGATCCTGCGCCAGCGTGTGATGCCGGACAGCGCGCTCAACGGCGAGGCCAACCTGCTCGTGTTCCCCAATCTGGATGCCGCCAACATCACGCTCGGTGTGGTCAAGACCATGACGGACAGCCTGCATGTCGGGCCTATCCTCCTGGGTTCCGCCCTGCCCGCGCATATTCTTTCGCCGTCGGTCACATCACGCGGCGTCGTCAACATGGCTGCTCTTGCGGTCGTCGAGGCAAGCCATCCGGTGTAACGGAAAGGCACACGTCGGGCCGCTGACCCGGGCGGCCCTGACGTTTACCCCGATCGAAATTCAACCATGAATTTAGAAAGGGCAATAGTTTGCAGCGTTTACGAAATATTGCACTAGACAAAGCATGCCCCCATTACCATGCTTATCTAGGGGCAAGATTCGGTGTTGGGCATGACGGATCAACAGGCTGTCCTCGATCTATTGGACATTGTGGAGTACGGGGGCTGCGCCGAACCCGAGCAATTCTTCGCGTTGATGCGCCGCACTTTCAAGATCGCGCATCTGCTATACTTGGAAGCGGAGCCCCTTGCCGACGGACTAAAGGTATGCCGTCTACACCACACGTTCGGCGCCTATGCCGCGGAAATCTATCGAACGAGAGCCCTCTACCGCATTGATCCCATCCTGCGGCTTGCGCTTGGTGGCGTGAGACCTGTCGAATGGACGACCGCCCGCAGACGATTCCCCGAGTGCGAACCGCTCTTCCATGCAGCGGAGGAAATCGGGCTTTCGACAGAGGGCGTTGCGCTGCCGCTGCCGTCACCTGCCGGGCGCATGGCGCTTCTCGCCATCAACGCCAACATGTCGCCTGCGGAATGGTCGATCTATCGGCGCTGCCATTTGCGTGACTTCCAGCTGGCCGCCAACCTCTTCCACGCATCGATGTTGGAACATGCGGCCACGGCAGGGGCGATCGATGAGCGCGACATGCGGCTGACGGGCCGCGAAACCGAGGTGCTGACCTGGTCGGCGGCCGGCAAGAGCTATTGGGAAATCGCCACGATCCTCGGCATATCCGAGCGTACCGTCCGCTTTTTCATGACCAACGCGCGCCGCAAATTGAATGTCGTCTCCAATACGCAAGCCGTGGCGCAGGCGGTTCGCCACGCCCTGATCCCCACCATCTGACGGGTTCAAATTAACCATTGCGGTAGCCTCTGGACAAAAGCCCCGCAAATTTAGTGGGAAAAAATCTCCTTTTGAACTGTCACTACCGACAGTTACATGTGTCGGTTCAGCCTGACAGCATTTGCCCATCGCGCAAAAACGATGGAGCGAAAGATGATCAGGATTGTGAACGGTAACGCTCGCGGACAGCACCCGCGGGCCATCGACGAAATGTTCCGGCTGCGCAAGCGCGTGTTCCATGACTTCCTGAAATGGGACGTGAAGACGGACGGCGAGTGGGAAATCGACCATTACGACAAGGCGAACCCCCTTTATGTAATGTCGTACGCACCGGATACCGGAAAGCTACGCGGATCGCTGCGGCTGCTGCCGACGCTTGGGCCGAACATGCTGGACGATACGTTTCCGATTCTGCTCGGCGACAATCCCGAGATCCGTAGCGCTTCCGTGTGGGAATCGAGCCGCTTCTGCATCGATCCGGATATCTCGCAGGATCGCTCGTCGAACCAGGTAACGGTCGCCGCTGCGGAACTCATGTGTGGTGTGGGCGAACTGGGCCTTGCCTCCGGCGTCAGCCATATCGTCACGGTCACCGACGTCTTCCTGGAAAGAATGTTCCGTCGGATGGGTTGCCCCGGCGAGCGCATTGCCGATCCTCACCGGATCGGCTCCGTCTTCGCCGTGGCAGTCGCGTGGGAAGTGACGCGAGAACTACTTGAAACGATGAAGCATGTCGCCGCAATCGAGGGCACCGTGCTCGAACGCCCGATGTCGCTCGAAACAGCACGGGCCGCCTGATCCGTCTCGCCGGGCCGCCGTCGCGGCCCGGCCAATTCTCTCTTGCTGCGGTGCCCTGTTAACGCAAACTCTCCCTGGACGTTGCGCTGTTACGTCAACGCCTTATGATATGGAGAAACAGGAGTTGGCGGTCGCGAAAGTCCTCGAAGAACGGATCGCGCACCAAGGCAGAAGAGACGAAAGCCAGTGCCCCGGATCGTCATATCCCGGAACTTCAAATCCGTGGTGGTGGCCCTGCTCCCGCTGCTGTTGGCGGGCGCTGACGGTGCGTCGGCCTCGACTGTTTGCGAACGCCTGAATGCACGGCTCACTGATCTCTCCACGGCCGTCAACCCAACCGCTAACCTGCGCGATTTCACGGGTGCCGTTTCCCGCCAGAACATCGAGCTCCGCCGGGCGAAGAACGAGCGACGCCGGATGGAGTGCGGCACCGGCAGTGTCGTCGTCATCGGTGGTGACAATGATGAGGCATGCGCGGCGCTGGATGAGACCATCGCCCGCATGGAGGACAACCTTCAACGGCTCAAGGCGCACCGCCACTCGTTGATATCTGGCGACACGGGCGACACGCGCCGGCGCATTCTCGCGGCGCTGGAACTGAACGGCTGCCATGACGGGGCCAATGCCCAGGATCCAGTCGAGGAGCAGGACGAGTTCGCGAGTGCTGCGGTCGATGATGCCGAGCTCCCCCGCAATATCCTCAGGGATCTTCCGCCGGACAGCGAAGATTATCCGCTGCTGGGTGACGACAGCGAGACGCAGGATTTTCCCCTGCTGCACGAGGAGCCCATGGGCAGCCTCAGGACAATGTGCGTCCGCACCTGCGACGGGGCCTTTTTCCCGATCTCGTCAAATGCGACGCCCGCGGACTTTGCCCGTGACGCCGAGCTGTGTCAGGCACGCTGCCCCGGTGCGCAGACGGAACTCTACTACCACGTTCTCGCCACGGAAGAGAGCGACCAGATGGTCTCGGCCTTGACCGGAAGGCCTTATACCGAGCTGCCGACGGCCTTTGCCTACCGGACGCGCGGCGTCGGTGCGCCAGGAGTTTGCGGCTGCCGAATCCCGGCTAGTGCGGCAACAGAAAATGGCAGGAAGGCGACGACCGGCAGCGAGCCGTCGGTCATCACGATCAATGGCGACCTGAAGCCGGCCGCGGGATCGGTACAAGCAAAGCCGGTGCGGGAAAGGCCCTACGACCCGGCGAACAGCAAGGTCCGTGTCGTGGGCCCGGCATTCCTGCCGCAAGAAAAAAGCGCGATCGACCTCAAGCACCCGCTCGGTCCGGGTTACCAGCCGGTCCAGGGCAATTGAGCCCATCTGCCGCATGCTGTCAAAGCAGTGGAGATACTGCGCTTATCGTATTGAATTCAGATGCTGTTTGCCTGTGGGACGCCCCACGCTTCCTCGAAGACAAGGTCCTCGAGCGGCAGGCGCTGACGCCATCCCTTCACGGCGAGTTCCGGGTGCTGATAGAGCTGATCGACAAACCCAAGGCAGAGCCAGGCGACGATTTCGATGTGCTCGGGAATACCGAGGATCGACTTGATCTCCTGCTCGTGGAAAATGCTGACCCAGCCGACGCCGACACCTTCCGCGCGCGCGGCGAGCCAGAGGTTCTGGACCGCGCAGACGGTCGAATAGACATCCATCTGCGGATTGTGCGTCCGTCCGAGCACGACCGCGCCACCGCGCGTGCGATCGCATGTGACGCAAATGCTGAGCGGTGCCTTGCGAATGCCTTCAAGTTTCAGCGATCGGTATTGTGCCTGTCTCTCGCCGGAAAACATCAGCGCCGCTTCCTCGTTGGCGCGCTCGAACGCCTCCCAGACCTTCGCTCGCGTCACCTTTTGACGAACGAGCACGAAGTTCCAAGGCTGCATGAAGCCGACCGATGGCGCGCTATGGGCGGCACCAAGCAGACGGGTAATGAGTTCGTCCGGCAGCGGATCGGGAAGGAATTCATCACGCACATCGCGGCGTGTTTCAATGGCGCGGTAGACGGCGTCTCGCTCGTCCGGCGAAAAGGCTCCAGCCGCCGTCAGGCAGCCGCTCGGGTCAGGCCGCATCGTTCGATCCCCAACAATGCACAACCTCCCGCCGTCCGCGCGGGGCCGGTCTATCTCGCCAGGCCGGTCTTCTGACTCTGGTTCATCCAGCCGCGCCGCCTTCCCAAATCACTTGAGGATTCAGTGGCAATGTCCTGAACAAAATTCAGAACTTGTATTCGCGCGACCGTCCCCATCACAGCGTTGGGCACGTACCGGATTTGCACCGGCTTCCCGATTCTCCCGCCGTGGCGGGCACCTGACGGCCGCATATGGGCACAGCCGACGGCGAAAGGCAAGACGAGCCAAGCGGCTCGCCTCACCCAAAGCCTCCGCGCGGCATGGAGAACCGGCGCCGCGTCAAAGCGGCGCCGCCGGATGCGGGGAGCCATCGTAGGCGCCCCAGATTGATTGGTCGAAGCAGATCACCGAACCCGTCATCAAACCGGATTCCGCCGAGGAAAGATAGGCGCAGGCGCGCGCCACCTCGGCCGGATCGACAAGGCGGCCGAAAGGTTGGTTGGCTGCGGCCTTCTCCAGCCAGTCCGCAGGTGCATCGTGATATTCGCGTTGGATGCGATCCTCCCCCTCCGATGCCATCCAGCCGATATTGAGGCCGTTGACGCGGATACGGTTGCGCAAAAGCGCGTAGGCCGTGTTCTTCGTCAGCGTCTCCAGGGCGCCTTTCGAGGCGCAATAGGCGGCAATGAAGGGCTGGCCCGCCTTGGCCGACATCGAGCCAATGTTGACGATCGTGCCCTCGATCTTCTCGCGCCGCATTACCTTCACCGTCTCCTGCATGAGGAAGAAGGGCGCGCGCACGTTGACCGCGAACATGCGGTCGAAGAGTTCCGGCGTGGTGTCGAGGATCGTGCCACGGTCGGTGATGGCAGCGGCATTGACCAATGCGTCCACCCGGCCGAATTCCCTGTCGCAAGCCGCAACAACCTTGCGGGCGTCGTCGACCCACTCGAGATCGGCGGCCACGTAAATCACCTTGGTGCCGGTCGCCTTGCCAATCTCGGCTGCTCTTGCCTCGCCTTTGGCAGCGTTGCGCCCGCAGATGACGATGCCGATCGCGCCCCGTTCGGCAAAGAGCGCCGCGATCGTTGCACCGAGCCCCTGTGTGCCGCCTGTCACGATAGCGACCTTGCCATCAAGGCGGCCATAGTCCGTGCTCATGTAACTCCTCCTCTATTTCGCTTCCAAGCTCCCGCACTCCTTAGCGTCGGGAGTATCGCCCCGTCGCATTTCTCAGCTTCTCTTTTTCTCCGCCTGCGCGGCCAGTGCCTCCACGAAGGATTTGGTTTCCCAATCGGCCGCCAGCGCTTCATGCATCAGCTGTGCCTGCGTTTTCGGTGCCAGGCCGCCCAGCGGCGGGTCGCGATCGAGATTGGTCGGGAACGAGTAGCCTTCGGCGCAAGAAGCGATCGCATTGGCAATCTCGCCGGCCGAGAGCCTTCCGTCCGCTGCAAGAGCCTTCAGGGCCGGATAGAGCATGGCGCACATCCGCTCGCGATCGACCGTTTCCATCGCCCGTCCGAAGGCGGAGGAGACCTGGAGGAGATTTGCCACGCGCTTGATGTCTGCCGACCGGTTGGTGCCCGCCGCATGGAAGAGCGCCGGGTTGAAGAACACCGCATCGCCCTTCTCAAGCGGAAGCTGGACGTGGTTCTCGTCGAAATATGCTTTGAACTCCGGCCTTTTCAGCGCGAGATAGCCGGGCAAATAGCTCTGGCTGTAAGGCAGGAACAAGGTCGGCCCGCTTTCGACCGGCATGTCGCAATGGGCAACGGCGCCCTGCAGCGTCAGAACTGGCGAAAGCTTGTGCACATGTGCCGGATATTGCTCGATGACCGCCGACGTCTGGAAACCGAGATGATAGTCCCGATGCGCCGACTGTGCCGCGCCGCCCGGATTGACGCGGTTGACCTGCGCCGTCATCTGGTAGTTCGGCCCGAGCCAGGCCTCGCTGACGAGCGCGATGACCGCGTTGCCGTAGTAGGCCGCGAAATTTTCGGGAGAGCGCAGGCAATGCTTCTCCAGCGAATTCCAGATGCGGTCGTTGGCACCGGGCTTGGCGAAGTGGTCGCCGCCGCCACTGTTCGTGCGGTGTTGCTCCTCGATGATCTCGTCGAAAACACGGCTTGCTTCGTCGATAATGCTTGTGTCGGTGAAGGCGCGCTTGAACACCGCAACGCCCGGCCCTTCGGCCAGCACCGCGCAAATCTCCCCCAGAGCTGCGCGCCGACCGTCATCCGTCCTGCAATCGGCAACGAGGCTGGCACTGTCATAGATCAGGATGTTCTTTTGGCAATCGGCTGCATGCGGATAGTCGATCGGGTTGGTGCGGCGCTCGACCTCGGCGCGGAACGCCTCGATGCTGCAGGATTCCTCCGTCAGCCATACGCGTTCGACGCGCCTCCTCGCCGTGTTGTCGATCTTCATCCGGTCTCCTCCTCGAGAAAATACAGCACCGACTATACGTCTCGCCCGCTTCTGGGATAGAGCAGGAATCCATCAAAAAACCATCACAAGGCTTGTTCGTGGCACATCCGTTTCTGGTCAAGGATATCGCATTTCAGGCAGGTGTGAGCACGGCCACGGTCGACCGGGTGCTCAATGATCGGACGGGGGTGCGCCCGCAGACGGTAGCGCGCGTCAAGGCGGCGATCCGCGAGCTTGAGAAGCAACAGGCGGGCATGGAGATCCAGGGTCGGAAATATGCGATCGACGTGGTGATGGAAGCGCCGGAGCGCTTTACCGACGCCGTGCGACGCGCTTTCGAAAATGAAGCGACGACCTTCATGCCGACGATCTTCCGCTGCCGCTTTCATTTGGCAGAAACGATGCGAGCACAGGAGATCGCGCAATTGCTCGACCGGATCCGCCTGCGTGGCACCGATGGCGTCGTCCTCAAGGCACCGGATGTGCCCGAAGTGACCGCTGCCGTGGCGCGGCTCGAAAGCGCGGACATAGCGGTGGTGACGCTCGTCACCGATCTTCCACACTCCGCTAGAACGGCCTATGCAGGGGCCGACAACCGCGCGGCCGGCGAGACCGCCGCCTATCTGATCGGCGAGCGCTTCGCCGGTCAGGCGGCGACCGTATTGGTCACGCTCTCAAGCAACCGCTTCCGCGGAGAAGAGGAGCGGGAGATCGGTTTCCGCCGGATATTGCGCGAGCGCTACCCTTCGATTGGTATCGTCGAGATCGGCGAGGGTTTTGGCAAGAGCGAGGAAACCGGCGTCCTCGCCCTTGATGCGCTGACGCGTCACCCCGAGATCAACGCCGCCTATTCGATCGGCGGAGGAAACCGCGCCGTGCTTGCCGCTTTCCATCAGCTCGACCGGACTTGTTCACTCTTCGTCGCTCATGATCTCGACCAGGAAAATCTGGAACTCCTGAGGGACGGACGCGTGCATTTCGTGCTGCATCATGACTTGAAGACGGACGCGCGTACGGCGTTTCGCGCCATCATGGGAAGAAGAACGGCTGTCGCCGGTTCCGGAGGCCAGTGCCTTTCGGCGGTCGAGGTGATCACGCCCTACAATCTGCCGGTCGCCTGAGGCGACGTACATGCTGCGAGGGAATCACTCAGGCTGATACCGCACGAACGCAAATGCCTCGCCGGTCGGCGACCAGCTTGGAACATTCATCGTCCCCTGCCCGCCGAAGAGCTCGAACAGCACGCGCGCATTGCCGCCTTCCGGATCCATGAGGCGAAGCCTGACGTCAAGATCACGCGGGTGGTCGAAGACGTCGCCGTCATAGGAGAGCACCAGCAGGTGCCGGCCATCCGGTGAGGGATGCGGAAACCAGTCGCCATAAGGGCTGTCGGTGATGCGTTGCACATCGCTGCCGTCGGGGCGAACCCGCCAGATCTGCATGCGGCCGGTGCGGCTGGAATTGAAATAGATCCAGTGCCCATCCGGCGACCAGTCCGGCCCGTCATTGCGCCCTTCGCCGTGGGTCAGGCGACGCTCCTCGCCGCCTTCGGTCGGGATCGTGTAGATGTCGAAGACCTGATCGCGGATACCGCAGTAGGCAAGTGTCCGCCCGTCCGGCGACCAGCCGTGCCAGTAGGACGGCAGATTCGGCGTCACCAAACGGGGCACCCCGCCCTCGATCGGCAGGACGTAGATCGCCGACTTGCCGAATTCGCTCTTGTCGCTGATGACGAGCGTCTGACCATCCGGTGAAATGCCGTGGTCGTTGTTGCATTGGCGGGCAAAGCCGGTGTCGATCTCAACGGGTTCGGAGCCGTCAAGCGCGAGACGATAAAGCCGGCCATCACCGTTGATCACCAGATAGCGTCCATCCGGCGACCAGTTCGGCGCCTCGACCAGTCGCTCTGTCTGCCAGACGATGCGAGCCTCGCCACTGCCGATGTCGAAGATCTCCACCGAACTGCGCATTGCTATCCCCTGTCACGGAAACGATTGGTAATCGGATAGCGCCGGTCGCGACCGAAGTTCTTCTTGGTGATTTTCACGCCCGGGGCTGACTGGCGGCGCTTGTATTCGGCGATGTAAAGCAGGTGTTCGACGCGATGGACTGTCGGTTCGTCATGCCCGCGGGCGACGATTTCCTCCGTGCTCATCTCCTTTTCCACCAGGCACTCGAGAATGTCGTCGAGCACCGGATAGGGCGGCAGCGAATCCTGGTCGGTCTGGTTCGGCCGGAGTTCGGCAGAAGGCGCCTTGTCGATGATGTTCTGCGGAATGACTTCACCGGAAGGCCCGAGCGCGCCAGGCGGCACCGCGCTGTTGCGCCAGCGCGAAAGCGCATAGACCTGCATCTTGTAGAGGTCCTTGATCGGGTTGAAGCCGCCGTTCATGTCGCCGTAAAGCGTGGCGTAGCCGACCGACATCTCCGACTTGTTACCGGTCGTGACCACCATCGAGCCGAATTTGTTGGAGATCGCCATAAGGATCGTCCCGCGCGTTCGGCTCTGGAGGTTCTCCTCGGTAATGCCGAGTTCGGTGCCCTCGAAGGCATCGGAGAGCGCGTTGAGGAAGCCTTCCACCGGCTCTTCGATCGCGACGATGTCGTAGCGGCATCCGAGCGCCTTAGCACAGGCCTCGGCGTCCTTCAGCGACTCTTGCGAGGTATATCGGTACGGCAACATGACGGTGCGCACCCGTTCCTCGCCGAGCGCATCGACGGCGAGCGCCGTGCAAATTGCCGAGTCGATGCCGCCCGAAAGGCCGAGCACGACATTCTTGAAGCCGTTCTTGTTGACGTAGTCCCGGAGACCCAGCATGCAGGCGCGGTAGTCCGCCTCGTCGCTTTCCGGTATGCGGGAATTTAACCCGTTTGACGAGGTCCAACCCTCCTCGCCCCGCCTCCATTCGGAGATCGCGACCGCCTCCTCGAACTGGCTCATCTGGAAGGCGAGCGACTTGTCCGCGTTGAAGGCGAAGCTCGCACCGTCGAAGACCAGTTCGTCCTGACCGCCGAGCTGATTTGCATAGATCATCGGCAAACCCGTCTCGATCACCTGCTTGAGGACGACCTGATGGCGGATATCGACCTTGCCGCGGTAATAGGGCGAACCGTTCGGAGAAAGCAGGATTTCGGCGCCGCTTTCCTTGAGTGTCTCGCAGACGCCGAGCTCGCCCCAGATGTCCTCGCAGATCGGTATGCCGATGCGCACGCCGCGGAAGTTGACGGGTCCGGGCATTCCACCGGCGTCGAACACCCGCTTCTCGTCGAACTCGCCGTAGTTGGGGAGATCCACCTTGTCGCGGATCGCAATGATCCTGCCCTCGTCCAGGACCGCGATCGAATTGTGACGGAGCGCTCCGGCCTGACGGGGAAAGCCGATGACGACGCCCGGGCCTCCATCTGCCGTATCGGCGGCGAGCCTCTCCACCGCCTGCAGGCAGGCCTTCAGAAATGCCGGTTTCAGAACGAGATCTTCCGGTGGGTAACCGGAAATGAAGAGTTCGGTGAACAGGAGCAAATCGGCGCCCTGGCGCGCCGCGTCCGCGCGCGCCTCGCGTGCCTTCGCCAGATTGCCGGCGATGTCGCCAACGGTCGGATTGAGCTGGGCCACGGCGATCCGTAGCGTTGAGGGAGCGGCTTTCTGTGCAGTCATGAGGGGGCCTGTGGTCTGTTCTCAGCGAATACATCTGACATACGCCCTGTTCTTAGCGCATACGGCGACAAAAAACCCACAGCCAATCGCATTCAATTCAAAAATTCCGAAAAATTCTGCATTTCCCGCCCTTTACGTGGCGAGATCACGGTCTTTTTGCGGGCATGGAACTCGCAACCATCTTAGCCGGTTTAGCCATTCATCCCCCGTTCAACATGACAGTCGTATGACAGTAAGACGAAAGATTTATGAAATTGGAGACGCCGTTGGCCAGTATCGATTCCGCCGCCGCGAGACGCTCCCAGACCTTTGTCGATAGGTCTGGGGCCTCCGTCAGGAACGCCAAGGCGCTGGCCGGCACGCGCAGCGCGTTTTTCTCCCTTTTTATAGCTGCGGCGCTCGTATTCGCGATCGAACTGATCGTGCGCCAGTCCCTCGCCGAGACCGTCGCCTATTTCATCGATCCCATGCGTCCGGCGTGGACGACCATCGCTGTTTTCTTCCTGGTTCTGCTTGCTGTCGACGCACTCTTCGGCCGCGAGCACAAGGCGGCCCTCCTTGTCGTGCCGCTCGCGATTTTGCCAGCATTCATCAGCGAGCAGAAGCAGGTCTTCCTCTCCGATCCGCTTTATCCGACCGATTTCCTTTTCGGACGGCAGATCATGGAATTGATGCCCGTCCTTGTTAAGGACCGCCCGTGGACCGCCGTCGCGGTCGTGGTGGGGTTGATCGCCATGATCGCCACCATCGGCCTGCTCATGCGCTATGCCTGGCGGAACTTTCCCAAGCTGACGCGCAGGGAGCGTCTCGTTCGCGTCGGCTTTGCGCTGCCGCTTCTCGTCGCCTTCTGGCACATCATGGACTACAACCAGTTCTCGTGGATCCGCGATCGCTTGCGGGTGATCCCGATCATGTGGGACCAGACCGAGAACTATCGCCACAACGGCTTTGCGCTCGCCTTTGCGATCAACCTGCCGATGGCCAATGTCAGCGCGCCGGCGGGCTACATGGCGGATGCGATCGACCGCATTCCGGTCAAGCCTCTGCCTGCCGGAACGACGCATCGCGGCAAGCCGGATGTGATCGTGGTCATGAGCGAATCCTTCTGGGATCCGACACGCCTGCCGAACGTGAAGCTTTCCCCCGATCCGATGCCGACGGTCCGCGAAATGCAGGTGGGTAACGTCTTCTCGCCGGAATTCGGCGGCATGACCGCCAATATCGAATTCGAGACGCTGACCGGCTTTTCGAATGCCTTCCTGCCCTATGGCAGCATTCCCTACCAGCAATATATCCGCAAACCGATCCCCTCCCTCGCAACCTTCTTCCGCAGCGAAGGCTATGTCTCGCGCGCCATCCATCCCTTCCAGGGCTGGTTCTGGAACCGCACAGCCGTCTACAAGGCCTTCGGCTTCGACACGTTCCGCTCGGAAGAGAACCTGCCGGCGATGCAGAAGCGCGGGATCTTCGCCTCGGACGAATCGCTGATGAAGGAGATCATCCGCCAAGCGGATGCCATGAGAGACCCCTTCTTCTTCTTCACGGTGACCTTGCAGGGCCATGGTCCCTACGAGCCGAACCGCTATGCGAGGAACACGATCAAGGTCGAAGGTAACCTCCCCGAAGGTGACCGCCAGGTGCTCGCCACCTATGCCCAGGGCATCAAGGAAGCGGACGACAGCCTGAAGATGCTGATGGACTGGGCGAAGAAGCGCGACCGTGAGACGATAATCGTGCTCTTCGGCGATCATCTCCCGCCGCTCAACACCGTCTACACCAACACCGGTTACATGAACGACGTGACCGCCTCGCGCAAGGGTACGAAGGAGCAGATGAAGGCGCAGCACGAAACGCCGCTCGTCGTCTGGTCGAACAAAACGGGCCCGAAAAAGAACATCGGGACGATCAGCCCGGCCTTCCTTTCCTATCAGATCCTGAAGCAGGCCGGTTACGAGCACCCCTATTACACCGGCTTCCTGGGCAAGGTTTACGATCAATACCGCGTCGTCGACCGCTATATGGTGATCCGCAAGAACGGCAAGGACATCGCAGAGTGGTCGCGACGGCCGAAGATACCCGCGTCGCTGCGCGATTACCGCTTCCTCCAGCACGACATGATGTTCGGCAAGCGGTTCAGCACGGATCGCTTCTTCAAGTCCCACGCCGAACTCTTCCCCGTCGGTTCCTGAATCCCGACGGCGGGGCACGAACTGCCCCGGCCGTCGTAGCCAGCCTCTGCGTGACAACCCGGCATACGCTCCTTCGAGCATCGCCAAGGCTGTTGACGGAAAACCGCTTCACAGATTTCCCGGCACTGTCCTAAATAGCCTCCGAGCCATTTCCGGAGGCCAACATGGCGCATTTCAACGAAATTTCCCAAATCCTGTTCGGCAAGCCCAGCAGCCAGTTGAGTGAAATCGAACACCGCATCCTGAAATACGCGAAGGAGCGACGGCCTCTTTCGACGGATACACATGCGGCATTCGACACCAGCCTTTCCTTCGGCGCCAGGCTTGCCGACGCCATCGCGCGCGTCGGGGGCTCCTGGACTTTCATCCTCGGCTTCTGCGCCTTCCTCGTCGCCTGGGTCGTCATCAACTCGATCCTTCTCGTGCAGGGCGCGTTCGATCCCTACCCGTACATCTTCCTCAACCTGGTGCTTTCGATGCTTGCAGCACTTCAGGCGCCGGTCATCATGATGTCGCAAAACCGACAGGCCGAACGAGATCGCTTTGCCGCCTCGAAGGACTACGAGGTCAATCTCAAGGCAGAAGTCGAGCTGATCGCGCTCCACCACAAGGTGGATGACGTGCTGCTCCGCGAAATCGTCGAACTGCGTTCCGAACTTGCCAGCCTCATTCGCCAGGTAGGGCAGTCCCTACCCGCGACGGATCGCGGTCAGGAAGGGACGGAAGAATAACGCAAACCGACGCGCTCATAATGCGACACGAAATAAAGCCGCGAACGAACGGGGCTACATCGCAACTTATTAGCGTATGAGAAAATTAACGTTTGAGGCGCACCCTGAAAATGCGGGGTATTGGAATGCAGCGACGATTCACGACAGCTGCGTCCTTCTGGAATGCCTGGTGGATCAGGCACCCTGCAATCGGCCCGCGATCAAGCGGGATTACGAGAACATGACGAGCTCTCCATTATCTTATTACGAACATCCGCCGCTGCAGTTTTAGCGGCGCGTGGAACTTCGCCTGAAACGAACAATGACCTTGCGCGCTAAGCGCAAGGTTGAAATGTTAGTGAATTGCCAGAGCAAGGCTGTGTGTTGCCCGGAACACGCATCGATGGCCGTGTTTCGTTGCAGCGCCATTGGGGGCATGCGCGTAGATGCAGCGGGCTGCGGGGAAGGAAAACGTTGAGCAAAAGGGTCCACCTGGTTTCACGGTGGAAGCGTTGCTGCAAAATCCGGCATTCCGGCCAGCCTTGCAGGTGGGTGCGCGCAACCTCATCTCGCTGAACGATCTCTTCCCGCGCGTCTCTCGCATGGTGGCGGCCCATCAGAAGTGGATACTTACGCAAGCGGCCTATGCCCTCCACCTCGAGCGCGACCGCGACGATCCCGACTCCGGCGTCACTGCGGCGCGCCTGCTGAAGCTGATGCGCGAAACCGGCGGCGCGAGCCGAAACACCGCGACTGCATTTCTTGCCGAATTGCTCGCCTATAAGCTGCTCCGGCCCGCCAGCGGCGGCCGAACCCGGAGGACGCGGCCGCTTGAGCCGACGGAGATCAGCCAACATGCGATGCAACTCTGGTTCAAAAGCCAGATGAGAACGCTCGACCTCCTGGACGGAGGAACCAGGGTCGAGCGCATCGAGGCCGACATCGCCATTTTCGAACGCGCTCAACCGATGGCCGCGCGGCGCCTGATCAACGACAGCAAGTGGACGCAGCCGCCGCAGGGCGTTGCCGTATTCGTCTGGTCGGAGTCTGGCGGAATACTGCTCGACGACCTTATGACGCGCCCGTCAGCCCTTGTTCCGGAAGACGGAAGAGTATGGATCAGCGTCAATCTGGCGGCACTCGCGGAGCACTACGCGATATCGAATACGCATGTCCGTCGCCTGTTTTCAAACGCGGAGAAGTCCGGCTTCATCGGCAGGCCCGATGACGGCACGCGGGGCCAGTTCTGGCTAAGCGAACGGTTGGTCGAGGAGTACGCCTTCTGGCAGGCGGTGAAGTTCGAAGCTCTGGCTATCGCTTTCGATCGGGCAGCGGCGACGCCGGGACTATAGGTGACTTCAGGCGCGGCCCTGGTCAAATTTCGGCAGTTCGTCTTCGATAGCGTAGTAGTCGCCCTTGTCGGCGCAATAGATATGGTAACCGGATTCAAGCCGCGTCGGCGTCTTGAAGGTACCCGCAAGAATTGATGTGTAGTCGAGTGCGTCGGCCTTCCAGAAAAGTGCCGATCCACAGAACCGGCAAAAGCCGCGCTGCGCCTCGGCGCTCGATCGATACCAGGTGATATTGTCCGCGCCTTCGACATCGATATCGTTGTTCGGCACGTTCGTGGCGGCGTAATAGAGGCCGGTTTGTTTCCGGCATTGCGAGCAATGGCAGAAGATGATCTCCCTGAGCTTCCCGCGCGTCTTGAACCGCACAGCGCCGCAGAGGCATCCGCCTTCATGAATTTCCATACTCGTCCTCCCGCCGTCCAATTTCGCACTCGAACAAAAAGCCGGGCCAGCTTTATCGGCTGGCCCGGCCCTGTCAAATTCAGATGACGCGCTGATGGATCAGAAATATTGAACCATGCGGACCGCGTCCCCAATCAGCCGTTGACGACCATTTTCTTCTCGTCGCGGCCGCCCTTCATGCGCTCGGCGAGCAGGAAGGCAAGTTCAAGAGCCTGATCCGCATTCAGGCGCGGATCGCAATGGGTGTGGTAGCGATCCGCTAGGTCGTCTCCGGAAAGCGCGCGGGCGCCGCCGGTGCATTCGGTGACATCGTTGCCGGTCATCTCGATGTGGATGCCGCCCGGGTGCGTGCCTTCCGCACGGTGAATTTGGAAGAAGCTTTCGACTTCCGAGAGGATCCGTTCGAACGGCCGGGTCTTGTAGTTGTTGAGCGTGATGGTGTTGCCGTGCATCGGATCGCACGACCAAACGACCTTCTTGCCCTCGCGCTCGACCGCGCGGATGAGGCGCGGCAGATGCTCGGCCACCTTGTCGTGACCGAAGCGGCAGATCAGCGTCAGGCGGCCCGGCTCGTTTGCCGGGTTGAGCAGGTCGATCAGTTCCAGGAGGCCGTCCGCCGTCAGCGATGGGCCGCACTTGAGGCCGAGCGGGTTCTTGATGCCACGGCAATATTCGACGTGCGCATGATCCGGCTGACGCGTGCGGTCGCCGATCCAGATCATATGGCCCGAGGTCGCATACCAGTCGCCGGAGGTCGAATCGACGCGGGTGAGCGCCTGCTCATAGCCGAGCAGCAGCGCCTCGTGGCTGGTGAAGAAATCGGTCTCACGCAGGCTCGGGTGGTTTTCCGAGGTGATGCCGATTGCTTTCATGAAATCCATGGTCTCGGAGATCCGGTCGGCGAGTTTGCGGTAGCGCTCGGCCTGCGGGCTGTCCTTGACGAAACCCAGCATCCACTGGTGCACGTTCTCGAGGTTGGCGTAGCCGCCCATCGCGAAGGCGCGCAGAAGGTTCAGCGTCGCGGCCGACTGGCGGTAGGCCATGACCTGCCGCTCCGGATTTGGCACGCGGGCCTCCTCCGTGAACTCGATGCCGTTGATGATGTCGCCGCGGTAGCTCGGCAACGTCACGTCACCCTGCTTTTCCACGCCCGAGGAGCGCGGCTTGGCGAACTGGCCGGCGATGCGGCCGACCTTGACCACCGGCTGCTGCGCACCGAAGGTGAGCACGACAGCCATCTGCAGGAAGGCGCGGAAGAAATCGCGGATGGTGTCTGCGCCGTGCTCGGCGAAACTCTCCGCGCAGTCGCCGCCCTGCAGCAGGAAACCACGGCCTTCGGCGACATTGGCAAGCGCAGTCTTCAGACGCCGCGCCTCGCCGGCAAAAACGAGCGGCGGATACTTCGCGAGGCGTGTTTCCACTGCCTCAAGCGCTGCGAGGTCCGGATAATCCGGCACCTGCTGAATGGGTTTCTGCCGCCAGCTGTTCGGAGTCCAAGTCTGTGCCATTTCCATCACCTGTTGTCTGACGCGGGAGCCCCGCGCACGTCGCGCCTGCGGTCCTTTAACCGCCGGGTGTTCGGATTTCCGTGATCCAAGCCGTCGCGCCCGCCCCCCGAGCCGATGACTTCGCGGATGCGGGCTTATAAACGTTAACGTGGGGCTTGGAAAGGCATTCTACCAGAAAACATCGGCGGTCGCGTGCCGCCTGCCGCAGTTTCAAGCGACCCGTTCGCCCTTCCTGATCCGGTACGAAGGTTGATACATGGTCACCAGTTCCTCCGCCGCCGTCGGATGCACGGCCATGGTGCGATCGAAGTCGTCCTTGGTGCACCCCGCCTTCAGCGAAATCCCGAGCAGCTGCGCCATTTCGCCGGCATCGTGGCCGAGGATATGTGCGCCCACCACCTTGCGATCGGCGGCGTTGACCACAAGCTTCATGATCATCTTTTCCTTCCGTCCCGAAAGGGTCGCTTTCATCGGACGGAACTCGGCGCGATAGACTTCGAGCTCATCGAATTTGCGTGCCGCATCCTCTTCCGTCATTCCGACCGTGCCGATCTCCGGCTGCGAGAACACGGCCGTCGCGATCTGGTCGTGATCCGGCGACGTCGGGTTGTTCTTGTACTCGGTTCGGATGAAGCACATGGCCTCATGGATCGCCACCGGCGTAAGCTGTACACGGTCGGTCACGTCGCCGAGCGCGTAGATGCCGGGTGCGCTCGTGCGCGAGAAGGCATCGACAATGATTGCGCCGCGCTCGTTGACCTTGACGCCGGCGTTCTCGAGGCCGAGACCCTTGGTGTTCGGCACGCGCCCCAGAGCGAGCATCACCTGGTCGACGACCAGTTCGCCGTGCTTCATCGTCTGAGCGACGCGTCGGCCCTGTGCATCGGTCGATACCTGCTGGATGATGTCCTCGCACAGGATGCGGATGCCCTTCTCTTCCATCGCCGCATGCAGGCCACGCCTGAGGTCCTGATCGAAGCGCGACAGAATTTCCTTGCCGCGATAAATCAGCGTCGTCTCAACGCCCAGCCCATGGAAAATATTGGCGAATTCGATAGCGATATAGCCGCCGCCGGCGATGAGGATCGATTTCGGCAGTTCGGCGAGATCGAAGGCCTCGTTGGAGCTAATGCAGAGCTCGTGCCCCGGAAGCGCGTCGTGCGGGCTCGGATGTCCGCCGACGGCAATCGCGATGCGCTCGGCCGTCACGGTCTTGCCGCTCGCCAGCAGTCGCACCGTGTTGGGCCCCGCGAGTTCGGCGCGGGTATCGAGGATTTCCGCGCCGGCATTGGCGAGCCCCTTGCGGTACAGGCCCTCGAGACGGGAAATCTCCTGTTCCTTGGCCGCGACCAGCTTCGCCCAGTCGAAACGGCTTTCGCCAACCGTCCAGCCGAATCCCGCCGCGTCCTCGAAATGCTCGGAACATTGCGAGGCATAGACATAGAGCTTCTTCGGAACGCAGCCGCGAATCACGCAGGTGCCGCCATAACGAAACTCCTCCGCAATCGCGACCTTCTTGCCGAGCGCCGCTGCCAGACGCCCGCTTCTGACGCCACCCGAACCGCCGCCGATCACGAAGAGGTCATAGTCGAAAGCGGTCATGGCGAGCTCCTGGTGTAAAAAATCGTATCAGTCGAAAATGTCGATGGATGGAAGGCACAAGCCCCGCCTCACCCCTCGCCATTGATATAGTATTGCGACGCAAAAAAAGAAAAGCCCGGATCGCTCCGGGCTTCGTCGATCGGTCGCCGGCCTTGCGGCAATTACTGCTGCGCCGGAGCTGCGGCACCAGCGTCTGCTGCAGGCGCGGCGCCGATGGTCGCGTCGAGCGACTTGGTCGCCTCCTGGGTCAGGTCGCGCGAAACGCCGGCGGCCCAGATATCGGCTGCCTTCAGCAACTCGCGGGAAGCAATCGGGCCGTCGTTCAGCAGCTTCTTGCCGGCCGCCGAGCTGTAGAACTCCGTGATCGCGTTCAGTTCCTCGACCGAGAAGGTCTTGGCATAAATGGCTGCGGCCTCACGCTCAAGGTCCGCGCGCCGCGCCGCAAGGGCGAGTGCCTTCTCATCGACCGTTGCGGTGATCAGTTCCTGGTGGTTCGGCGAGGACTGGATCAGCGTATTCTTCAGTCGCTCGGCGAGACGCGGCAGAATGTTGTCGAAAGTGTTGGTCACGCCGAGCGCCGCGATGGTCGCACGTGCCGCCTTGATCTGGTCTTCCGACACGTCCTGGGCGCGAACCGCCGGAACCGATACCGAAACGAGAACGGCAGCGGCTGCGAAAGTGCGGGCAAGACCTGTGAGTTTGTTCATTGTTATCCATGCTCCTGTGTTGGCACCTGTCGCCCGGCCCATTTGCCGCTGCCAGGCAGACATGTGCGGAAACCTATTTTCTGCGCCTTCCGTGACGCTTCATCAAAGCGGCGGGATCGGCTCAGGACGCCGTCAGGGTACGGGCTCCCTCCGGACCGGCGATGATCGCCAATGACGCAATCCCGATGAACAGGCCGTGCTCAACCACCCCGGGGATGCCATTCAGCTCTGCCGCGAGCGCATCTGCATCAGGAATACGGCCAAAAGATGCATCAAGAATGAGGTGGCCGCCGTCGGTCATGAAGGGGCCATCGCCCGACGCACGTACGACGATATCGCCTGTCATACCCATGCGGGCCGCGACCTTCTCTATTGCCAGCCGCGTTGCGACCTGCCCGAACGGATTGACTTCGATCGGCAGCTTGAAGGCGCCGAGCACGTCGACAACCTTCGTTTCGTCGGCAATGACGATCATCCGCTTGGAGGCGCTGGCAACGATCTTCTCGCGCAGTAACGCGCCGCCACCGCCTTTGATCAACCTCAACTTTCCATCGACCTCATCGGCCCCGTCGATCGTCAGATCCAGTTCCGGCAGCTCGTCGAGCGACTTCAACGGCACGCCGAGCTCGAGGCAAAGCCTCGCTGTGCGCTCGGACGTCGGCACGCCGGCGATCTGAAAGCCTGACGCAACCTTTTCGGCGAGCAGTCGAACGAATTCTTCCGCGGTCGAACCGGTACCGATTCCAAGCCGCATGCCGTTCTCGACATATTCAAGCGCCGCGGCTGCGGCCTTGATCTTCATCTGGCGGGCGTCCATGCGCCACTCGCTCCCTCATGATCACTCAGATGGCGAGGCCAAGCAGGCCAGCCACTGTAGAATTTCCGCTGAGACACTTACACGCCCGTCGCCGCAAACAAAAGCCAAAATAAGAGCCCCTTGCCGGATTCCGGCAGCAGGCTGCGCTGATCCGCGCCATTGCATTCTTCGCCCACTTCGCCTACCCGAACAGCTATGGTTTCCGCAACGCGAGGTTCCCGGTGTCTCCACCCATTGTCGTCTTCGATCTCGACGGTACGCTTGTCGACACCGCTCCAGATCTCGTCGCCAGTCTCAACCACGCAGTCACTCAGGCGGGCATCGAACCGGTCACCTATGCGGATCTGACCCATCTCGTCGGTCATGGCGCGCGGGCGATGATCGAGCGTACGTTCGCGCTGCGCGGCAAGGCACTCAGCGAAGAGGAGCTTGCCTGGCAGATGAAGGAGTTCGTGGATTTCTACCACGGCTCGATGCCGGGGGACTCGTTGCCCTATCCGGGCCTCGTCGCGGCACTCGATCGCCTGCAGGATGCCGGCCTGAAGCTCGCTGTCTGCACCAACAAACCGGAAATGCTGGCAACGCGCCTTCTGGAGGGGCTCGGCCTGCTCGGCCGGTTCGCAGCTGTCGCCGGGGGTGACACCTTCACGGTGCGCAAGCCGCATGCGGAACACCTGCTTTCGACGGTCGCCAATGCCGGCGGCATCGCCGAGCGCTCCGTGATGGTCGGCGACAGCCTCAACGACATTCTTGTCGCGCGGAACGCTTTGGTGCCTTCTATTGCCGTGCCGTTCGGCTATTCCGACGTGCCGATCGAAAGCCTCGCTCCCGATCGCATCATTCAGCATTTCGACGAGCTGACGCCGCATCTGGTCGAAACGCTTCTCACGCGAAAGCACAAATGAGAAGGGCCGCGTTTGCGGCCCCCTTCCCATTTATCCCTCGGCGCGGCGAGCGTTTCGCGTCGCATCCAATGCCCGGTTCACATACATGTCGCGGTCATAGACGTCGTTGAAATATTCAACGGTACCGGTCTTGTTCGGCCAAGCGGTAAAATAGGACACGTAGACGGGCACCTTCTGCGGCACCTGCAAGGCCTTGTTGCGGCCGCTCGCAATTTCCTTGCCGACGTCGTCGATGCTCTTACCGAGAACCGCCGCCGCCATTCGGCGCGGATCGGCGAGGCGCACGCAGCCGTGACTGAGCGCCCGCTGGTCACGCTTGAAGAAGCTCTTCGACGGCGTGTCATGCATGTAGATCGCGTGAGCGTTGGGAAAGAGAATCTTCAGTTCGCCAAGCGCGTTGTCGCTGCTCGGCGGCTGGCGCACTGCTACCGAGGTGGTCGATCCGTACCAGTTCACGGCGGACGACGGCACGACGCGGCCACCGACTTCGACCTGATACCCCATTCGATCGAGATAGCCGGGATCGCTTCTGAGCTTCGGCAGCATTTCGTTGACGATGATCGACTGCGGCACCCCCCAGTAGGGGTTGACCTCGACCGTCTGGATCTCATCCTGGAAGAAATAGGTCTGGTTCGTCTTCGAGCCGACAACGACGCGCATGGAGAACTGCTCCGTGCCCTGGTCGGTGTAGGAGGCCGTGAATGCGGGCTGGTTGATGAAGACGTAGCGGCTGCCCAATCCGTCGGGGAGCCAGCGCGCCTGCTCCATCGCGATTTCAATCTTGTTGATTTTGCTGTCGGTCGTCTCGCCACCCGTCAGCACACGGATCGAGGCCTGGCCGACGACGCCATCCGCTTTCAGGCCACGTTCCTTCTGGAAGGCCTCGACGACGGAAACCAACTCGGGCGTGTAGTCGGGCGTTCCCTGATAGCTCGCGAGCACGACGGCGTGTTCGGCCTTCAGCGATTCGGACGCCTTAAGCTTGATGCCGGCGATGACATTGGCGAGTTCCGGGTTGCTCTGGCCGGGCTTCAGCAGCGTACCCGGAGCGATTTCCACCCGCGGGGTCGCATCCGTTAGCGCGCGCAGGCGTTCCAATTCCGCCTTCAGGGCCAGAAATTGCGGGCTTTTGGGATTCTGGCTTTCAATCAGCGCCGCGGCGTCGTCGCTTCCTGCCAACTTGTCGAGGAATGCGAAGAGATCGACGCTCTTGCGCTTGAAGTCGTGATAACCGGAGATCTTGTTCGGATCGATGCGGCCGCGCACCGTATCCTGAACATAGGTCAGCGTTGCAACCGACATCGCCAGTTCGAACTGCACGAGTTCCTTTTCGCGGGCGATCATGTCGCCTCGATCGAAGGTGTCGGATGGCACGTCAACCGCGTAGTCCTGCGGATCGAGGCCGACCTTCGCGGCCTGCGCGAGCACCGCAAGGGCCGACTTGGCGCGCGTGTTGACGCCGGTGCTATCGATCCACACGAAGTCTGTCCGGCCGCCATAGTAGTTCTCGACCGCCTTTGCGACGGCGTCCGTAGCGCGGACGTTGATCTCGGGGAGAAACTGCCGCGCGTCCGAAAGCGGCGGGCGCAGCATCGGCGGCAGGGCACCGTTTTGCACCGAACCGGTCACGACGGGATCGAGCAACCGGTCCGTGGCGATCCGGCGCAGCGGCTCGGCCTTGTAGGTATAGTACCTTGGTCCGGTGACGCGCGGCGGCTTTGCAGCCATTCTCGGATCGATCTGCTGCGGCACGATCATGCCGACACCTGGCAGCGGCCGGGCAGGCTGGGCGTGCTCCGGCGACGTTCGCTTCTTGCCGCCCCGAATGAAGTCCATAAGGGTGAGCGCCGATGCCGGCCTTACATCCATGGTTGCAATCGCACACCCACACATGAGCGCCACAATCGCTGCCGACTTGATAATTCTCATTAGAACAAAGATCCCCGTATTGCGTTGTCGCCGAATTCGGCCGGTGCCAGATTCTCGCCACGCCCTCGTGCTCCACGACTTATAGAAAAGGATGGTGAATGAAAAGGAAACGGCCCGCCTTCCCTCGGCCGAAACCTGTCTCAGAACACCCAGTTGAAGGCCGCGTGAAGCGCCATAAAAATTTGATTCGTATTCACTTTGCGCCGGTTGCGCCTGCATCGGTGCTTCCCCGGTTACAATTCGCCGTGCATGAGGAAAACGCGGAATGTGACGGAAAGGCCACAACTCGCGACCGCGAATAGCCCGGATCAGCCGCGGCGGGCGCTAAAGCAGTTCGATTGCCGCGCTGCAATAATTCAAACGATTGTAGGCGGAGCCATGCCTTTGCCGCCCCTTTACAAGCTTGTATGACCGGGGCAGAGAGATGCCGGCACCGGGGCGTAGCGACCGGCTGAGACAGGGTTTCTCGCCTCGGCTTCATGAACCGCAGACGAAAGCAGGTATCACGATGACATCGACCCGCACCGAAACAGACACGTTCGGCCCCATCGAAGTGGCTAGCGACCGCTATTGGGGCGCCCAGGCGCAGCGTTCGCTTGGGAACTTCAAAATCGGCTGGGAAAAGCAGCCGGTCGCGATCGTCAGGGCCCTAGGCATCGTCAAGCAGGCAGCGGCGCGCGCCAACATGGCACTTGGTCGCCTCGACCCCGCGATTGGCGATTCAATCGTCAAGGCGGCGCAAGAGGTCATCGACGGCAAGCTCAATGATCACTTCCCGCTCGTCGTCTGGCAAACCGGTTCCGGCACGCAGTCAAACATGAACGCCAACGAGGTCATTTCCAACCGGGCGATCGAACTGCTCGTCGGCGTCATGGGCTCGAAGAAGCCCGTTCATCCGAACGATCACGTGAACATGAGCCAGTCGTCCAACGACACTTATCCGACGGCCATGCACATCGCCTGCGCCGAGCGCGTCATCCACGACCTGCTGCCGGCGCTGAAGCATCTGCACAAGGCGCTCGAAGATAAGGTGAAGGCCTTCGACCACATCATCAAGATCGGCCGCACCCACACGCAGGACGCGACGCCGCTGACGCTCGGCCAGGAATTTTCCGGCTATGCCGCGCAGGTCGCGTCCTCGATCAAGCGCATCGAGATGACCCTGCCCGGCCTTTGCGAACTCGCCCAGGGCGGCACGGCCGTCGGCACGGGTCTCAACGCGCCGATCGGTTTCGCCGAGAAGGTTGCCGAAGAGATCGCCGCGATCACCGGCATCGCCTTCACCTCGGCGCCGAACAAGTTCGAGGCACTCGCAGCTCACGATTCCATGGTCTTCAGCCATGGTGCGATCAACGCCACCGCAGCCGCGCTCTTCAAGATCGCAAACGACATCCGCTTCCTCGGCTCCGGACCGCGCTCCGGCCTCGGCGAACTGGCGCTGCCGGAAAACGAGCCGGGCTCGTCGATCATGCCCGGCAAGGTCAATCCGACCCAGTGCGAGGCACTCACTCAGGTCTGCGTCCAGGTGTTCGGCAACCACGCGGCCCTCACCTTCGCCGGCAGCCAGGGCCATTTCGAACTCAACGTCTACAATCCGCTGATGGCCTATAACTTCCTTCAGTCGGTACAGCTTCTCGCCGATGCGGCCGTTTCGTTCACCGACAATTGCGTCGTCGGCATCGAGGCGCGCGAGGACAATATCAAGGCGGCACTCGACCGCTCGCTGATGCTCGTCACCGCGCTGGCGCCGAAGATCGGCTACGACAATGCCGCCAAGATCGCCAAGACCGCACACAAGAACGGCACGACGCTTCGCGAAGAAGCCGTCGGCGGCGGCTATGTGACCAACGAAGAGTTCGACGCAATCGTCCGCCCGGAAACGATGATCAGCCCCGCCTGACCGATCTCGATTGCCGCGGCGCGCTCACCGGCGCCGCGGCGACACCCGCCGCCGTCATCATACGCGGCGCTACCGCATGTTTGCTTAAAATCAAAGTATTACAGCGCCCTTTGCGCGCCCGACAAGACGCATCGTGCCGTAGGCGCATCAACCCCAAATTGGTCGAATTGTACCGATCCGCTCAAGCAATCATTAAGACTTCACAAATCATTTCTCCCTATCACCAGACTTTAGCAATGAATAAATAAAGGAGGTTTGCATATGCAAACGGCAACCTCGAATAAGGCGCCCGCGCCGGATATCGCCGCGCAGATCACCCACGCCATGCGGATGATGGGAGTGGCGCCAATACCGCGCAACTACGAACTTTATTACGAGGCCTACCTCGGCTCGAACCAGCAATTGTCCAAGGAGCTTGCGGCGCTTGGCAGCCGGGCGACACAGGAAGAGCTCGACGCGATCGGCGCACAATATTTCAGCCACATTCACCATCCGCATGGCATCGAGCGGGCACACAACACGCTTGCTGCCAAACTGAGCGAGCTCGTCAACCTCTTGAAAGACGAGCAATACGCCCTCGAGAACTACAACAAGGTTCTCGACGAAGCCTATCTCAACATGACCAGCAAGAGCGCTGCGAGCGCGGACATTCTGCGCCACGCCATCGGGATCCTGACGGAAGCGACGGTGGACACCATGAACCAAGGCAAGGAGCGCGTTCAGACCGTCGTCCAGAAATCCGCTGAAATGGAGATCATTCGACAGGAACTCGACGAATACAAGCGCATCGCCAATACCGATTCATTGACGCGCCTCGCCAACCGGCGAGCTTTCGACGACGCCCTGGCCAGCGTGTACAACAGCGAACATCTGCGCAACTTCACGGGCCTGCTCGTCGCCGATATCGATCATTTCAAGAAGGTCAACGACACGTTCGGTCATCCGGTCGGCGACAAGATCCTTGCGACCGTCGCCAGTGTCATCCGCGCCAACTTGCGCCGGGATGCTTTTGTGGCGCGCACGGGCGGCGAGGAATTCGCCGTCATTCTCCACGACATCACCCAGGAAGAATGCCTGCAGACGGCTGACCGGATCCGCACCGTGCTTGCCGGCACGCCCTTCAAGAACTCCAAGACGGGCGTCAATTACGGCCCGATCACCCTCTCCGTCGGCGTCTGCATGGCGACCGAGGCGGAAGATCCGGTCGATCTCTATAACAAAGCCGATGTTGCCCTCTATTCCGCCAAGAATGCCGGGCGAAACCGGACAGTCCTCTTCGAGGAGGGAATGCGCAAGGATTCCGGCCGCAACTGGTTGATCTATCGCCGGTAGCCCGCCCCGGTATCCGCCGCCAGAAGGATCGGCCGCGCCTACCACATCGTTTTGGCGGCGCGCCCCGGCCATTCCCGGTCGTATGTCTCATTGTCGAAATCCGCCTTTGCGGCTTTCAGCAGCGTGCCAGGTGTCGGCAACGACGCCGGATCGACAAAGCGATCCGAATTCCAAAGCTGAGAACGGATGAGCGCCCGCGCGCATTGGAAATAAACCTCTCCGATCGTGATCACGATGACGCTGCGCGGATGCTTGCCGTCGACCTCGAAGGAGCCGGTGAGTTCCGGATCGACGCTGACGACCGCCGTTCCGTTGATGCGCATCGCGGTATTCGACCCGGGAACGAGGAACATCAGCGCCACCCGCGGATCGCGGACAATGTTGAGAAGCGAATCGACGCGATTGTTCCCGCGCCAGTCGGGCATCAGCACGGTCTTGTCGTCTGCGACGCGGACGACGCTCTGATCGTCGCCACGCGGAGAGCAATCGAGCCCCTCGGGCCCGACCGTCGCAAGCGCGGCAAAGGGCGAGGCCTCGATCATATGCCGATACTCCGTCGTCAGCGCCTTCGTCACTTTGACGACCGAGGCCTCGCTCGTCTCGCCATAGAGTGCTTTGAGTTCCTCGACCGTGCTGATGACTGTCATTCGATCCTCCGTGACGCCTGCCCTTGCATGCGCTTTCAACGGATAGCATGACGTCTTGATGACAGTATCAGGCGATTCTTCTCAAGTGAGTAGTTTTCTCGGCTTCGCCGAGGAAGGCCTTGATCCGGTCGATGACCGGTTCGGCGGAAACGATGCGGCGATGGCCGAAACCGTTCGCCCAGGACAACTCGACGTTCGGTCCGGCCGCGCCGTAACGACGGGCGTGGCTGGCGGAAACCTCCTTGTCGTCCTCTGCATGGATAACGAGCACCGGCTTCCTGAGCATGCCCAGTATACGGGCCGCGTCAAAGTCTTCGACCCGACGGCCGGAGAGGCGTTTTACCATGCCTTCAAAGGCGGTCTGGGTTGCCGGCGCGAGCGCCATCATCTTGCCGAAACCCTTGAAGAGCCAGGTCATTTCGCTCGGCGCGCCGATCAGGACCAGTTTTCCCGTCACCCGCGCCGGCACGTCGCAGACGACGGCGCCTGCCGCACACGCAAGGGCCGCGCCACCGAAGGAATGGCCGATCCCGACGTCGAATCCATCGAAATGGCGCCAGGCCGCATCGATTGCCCTCACCGCCTGCGGCATCGTCAGCGACCGTCCTGGCGAAGCGCCGTGCCCCGGCCAATCGAGCGCAACGACTTCCGCACCGGCGGCAAGCAGGCCATCGATCAAGGTCGCGAGATAGGCGCTGCGCGATCCCCAGCCGTGGGCGAGCAGGATACGGGGGCCCTCGGCACTCTGGCGCCGCGCGAAATGATGCGCGACAAACCAGCCACCGGCGAACGACAGCGTGACTTTTCGCGAGCGTTCCATGGTCGGCGCGGCCGCCTTCAGCAAGGCTGCTTCCTTGGCGCTGTTCGGCTTGCGGCTCGGTGTGAGACAGAAGATCCTGAAGGCGAGCCTGCCGGCGGCCTCGGCGGAGACGGCGGCTACGGCCTTCAGCGCGAGACGGACGACCTTGACCGCAAGGGATGCCATAGTGAAACTCTCTTGAAATGTTCAACTATGAACATCATTGTACAACGATGAACAAAAAGCAAGTGACAACAAAACATCATCACTTTCCCTGGGATCATCCGCGTTTTCGAAGCTGGATCGCGGTGGCTCGCGCCTGCCAATTGATGCAGCAGACTTTGACACGGGAGCTCGCCGATCTCGACATCAAGCCGCCGCATCTCGATATCCTGATCAATCTCTATCGCTTCGACGGCATCACACAGCAGGAACTCGCCCGCAAATTGCTCGTCGGACGCTCCAACATGAGCATGCTGTTGCCGCAACTCGAGAAGCGCGGCCTGATAGAGCGACGCGGAGACGAGCGCGACAAGCGCGTCCTGCGGCTCTCGTTGACGCCGGCCGGCCGCACGCTCAGCGAGGAGGCAATGGAGATCCAGACGGCGCTAATCGAGAGGTCGTTGACGGGCTCGCCGATAGAGGACTGCATGACGGTTGCGCAGTCGATGGAGCGGATCATCGCCATCCTGCTGAAGGAAGACAGCGATTGAGAACGCGGCCATGCAGCGCCACGCTTCCAATCAGACGTTCAACGGACGCTGTAGCCCTTTGAATTTGTGCCTGTTTGGTCCTGAAGCCGGGCCGACTTAGGGAAACACCCTACGGTCAGCGCGGCTTTTCCGACTTGTCGCGCGACATGCCCTTTTCGGCTAGTTCCTGCTCATAGCCAGCGAAGAGTTCCGCGCCCTTTTCTCCCAGTTCGCGCAGGTAGGTCCAGGTGAAGATGCCAGTGTCATGAAAATCATCGAAGCCGATGCGCACGGCGTAGTTGCCGGTCGGCTGCATCGAAATGATCTGGACATTGCGCTTGCCGGGCACGGTCACCCGCTGGCCCGGCCCGTGCCCCTGCACCTCGGCCGAAGGTGAAAGCACGCGCAGCAGTTCGGCGGACAGGTCGTAGGAGGCGCCATCGTCGAAAGTGACGGTGAGGCGGTGACGGTCTTTCGAAACACGCAACTCAGTCGGCCAGAATTCACTCATGATACTCACTCCGCATTCATCCCCCGAGCACTACCCCAGTTCATGCCGAAGGCCTATTAAATTCGTCGGCCAGAGCAGATGTTCGCCTCTGAATGATTAGGAAGACAGGCTGAAAAAGCCGAAACATTTTCAAATCTTAAAGCCCTGTTCGGAGGTAAATGCACGTTATCGATCGGATTCAGCCCGCTTGAACTCCGATCGACCGCGGCCTTCACCGAAATTTGCGACAGTATGCGCCTTGACGCGGGGGTTTTTGCCCACGACATTGAAAGCACCGGGAGAAAAGCCTTGAATAATGCAGCGATAGACAGAACCGGCGCACAGCCGCTCGACAGTTCCGCAACGCCCATGATCGACCCTTTCGGTCGGACGATCACCTATCTGCGCGTGTCAGTCACCGACCGCTGTGATTTCCGCTGCACCTACTGCATGGCGGAGCACATGACCTTCCTGCCGAAGAAGGACCTGTTGACGCTCGAGGAGTTGCACCGGCTCTGTTCCGCCTTCATCGCCAAGGGCGTGCGCAAACTCAGGCTCACCGGCGGCGAGCCGTTGGTGCGCAAGAACATCATGTTCCTCGTTCGCGAACTCGGCAGGGAGATCGAGGCTGGTCGCCTGGACGAGCTGACGCTGACGACCAACGGCTCGCAGCTTTCGAAATTCGCGGCCGAACTTGCCGACTGTGGCGTGCGTCGGATCAACGTTTCTCTCGATACCCGCGATCACGATAAATTCCGCCACATCACCCGATGGGGCGAGCTCTCGAAGGTCCTCGAGGGCATCGACGCGGCTCAGGCCGCCGGCCTCAAGGTGAAGATCAATACGGTCGCGCTCAAGGGCTTCAATGACGCCGAGATCCCCGAATTAATGCGTTGGGCGCACGGGCGCGGTATGGAACTGACGCTGATCGAGACGATGCCGATGGGTGAAGTGGACGAAGACCGGACCGACCACTACCTGCCGCTTTCCGAGATGCGTGAGCGTCTGGAAACCCAGTTCACGCTCAAGGATATTCCCTACCGCACCGGCGGCCCTGCACGCTATGTCGAGGTGGCGGAGACCGGCGGACGCCTCGGACTGATCACGCCGATGACCCACAATTTCTGCGAAAGCTGCAATCGCGTGCGTCTCACGTGCACCGGCACGCTCTATATGTGCCTCGGCCAGAACGATGCGGCTGATCTGCGCACGGCGCTGCGCTCGACGGACGACGATGCCTATCTCTCCCGCGTTATCGACGAGGCGATCTCCCACAAGCCGAAGGGCCACGACTTCATCATCGATCGCGAACACAACCGCCCGGCCGTCGCACGCCACATGAGCGTAACCGGCGGCTGACGTTTCCCCGGACCCAGAAAAACCGGAAGGCTCCGCAGTCGTCGACGACCGCGGGGCCTTCTGCTTTCAAATAGGTCAGGCGGCGTAAGTCGAGCCGTAACGAAGCTGACCGTGATCGCTCAGCCCACCAGTGCCAGTCTTGAAGCGCTCGATCTTCTCGTTGAGGACTTCCACCTGCCGGCGCAGGCCGTGGATCTCCGCCGTGTTCTCCTCGACCATCGCAGCGTTCTGTTGCGTGATCAGCTCGACCTCGTGAACGGCTGAATTGACCTCGCTGAGACCGGTATACTGTTCCGCTGCGGAAGCCTCGATATTGCTGACGAGCTGGTGAATGGTGGCGATATGGCCGTTGATGACGGTCAGCGCTTCCCCGGTCTCCTGCACCAGCGCCACGCCGCTGCGCACCTGGGCTGAGCTTGCCGAGATCAGGCCCTTGATCTCGCGGGCTGCCCCCGCGCAACGCTGCGCCAGCTCGCGCACCTCCTGGGCGACGACCGCGAAGCCACGGCCCGCCTCGCCGGCGCGCGCCGCCTCGACACCCGCGTTCAGCGCCAGAAGGTTGGTCTGGAAGGCGATCTCGTCGATCACGCCGATGATGGTGCCGATCTTCTCGGACGAGCGATTGATTTCGGCCATGGCATCGATCGCCTTGGCGACAACCTGGCCGGAATGCTGCGCATAGTTGTTCGTCTCATCGACAGATACCGTGGTGCGCCGTGCGCTCTCTGCGGTCGAACGCACGAGTTCGGTGAGTTGACGGAGCGCGCGCGAGCTCTCTTCAAGCGCTGCCGCCTGTTGCTCGGTCCGGCGTGCAAGATCGTCGGCCGAGGCCGAGAGATTGCTCGTCCCGCCGGAGATCTCTTCCGCGACGAGACGGACATCCGTGAGCGTCGCACGCAGCGCCTCGACGGCGTTGTTGTAGGTGCGGGCCATGATGACATAGTCGGCCGGCAGGTCTTCCGCCATGCCTTCCTCGAGATTGCCGGCAGCAAGCTCGGCAAGAACATCGGATAGAGCGTTGAGCGCCTGCATCTGCTCGGCTTCGATGCGCGCGCGTTCCTGCGAGCGCCGGGCCTCTTCCTCGGCAGACAATGTCCGCGCCGCCTCGGCCTCGCGTTCCAGCCGCACGTTTTCGAGTGCGTTGTCGCGGAAGACGGCGACGGAGCGCACCATGTCGCCGATTTCGTCACCGCGGTTGCGGCCTTCGATCGCTACTTCGAGGTCGCCGTTGGCAAGCCGTGTCATGGTTTCGGTGACGCGTTTCAGCGGGCCGCGCAGCGTCTCGACAAGCATCAGGCCGCCGATGATCGCCAGCAGCGTTCCGGCGACCATCGCGATGATTGATACCGTCGCCGAGCGCTGGCTGTCCTGCTTTCCGGCTTCCTGCGCGCTGCTGACGAAGCCTTCGAGCGTACGGCTCGCATCGGCGACCAGCGTTGCGGCTTCGCTCTTGGCGGCCTGCCAGCGGCCGCCGACGTCAATCAGCGCGGCGGTGCCCTTGTCTATGTTGTCGAGCGAGGGGCCGAGCTTCACCGGCAGGTCGCGGAGTGCCGCGTTCTTGCCGCCAAGCTCGGAGAGCTTCCCGGCTGCTTCGCGTACGGCGCTAATATCTGCAATCACGAGGTCGCGGCTCTCCGCATCGAGCGAGCGGTGCAGTTCGCTGATATGGAAGCGGGTGTTGTCGAGGCCTTTGAAAGTATCGCTCATCAAAGAGATCAGCGTCTTCAGCGTCGAGATTTCGCCGTCCATGCCGACGAAGCGCTTGGCGGCGGTGTCCGAATTCTTGACCGCCTCCTTGGCAAAATCAGCCTCATATTTCGAGAGCTTGCTGAGGATCGGCACGAGTGCGTTCTTTTTCGCCTCGTTGTCCTCGGCGCCTGCGAGGATCGCCTGGATCTTCAGCGCCTGTTCCTTGAGTTCGCCGATGGGCTTCTGGACCTTTTCCGAAGCGATCTTCTCGGCTTCCCCGATCTGCTTCAGCAGATGCGGCAGCAGCTTGTTCGCCTGATCGATCTTGGCGTCAGGATTGACCGCCATGGTTACCGGCAAGCGGAATTTCTTGATGCGTTCGGCGACACCCTGGTAGGCGGCAGCATCGAACAGCAGCGCCTTGGCGAAGGCTTCCTTTTCACCCGATTCACTCCGGATGATATCGATCTGCTTGTAGGCGCTGTTGCCTTTCTCGGTCATGTCGGCAAGCGCCGCTTCCAGCGACGTCGTTACCGCGTCCTGCTCGACCTTGACCGCCCAAAGTTTGTCGGTCTGGCTGCGCATCTGGCCACCGAGGGCAACCACCGACGCGATCTGAGCCTTGTCCGCGTCACGCGCGAGCAACGCTTCAAGAGTTCTGACGCCCTCTTCCTGCTCGCCGACCTCTTTCGCAAGGATATCGCGCGTTTCCTCGCTCGGTTTGTCCGCGAAGGCCTGCAAGGCACTGCGCAAAGCCTGGAAATCCGAGAGATTGTTGATTGTCTCGCGGGTGACGGTCATGTGCCCATTGAGCGTACGAGCGGTGAAAAAGCCGACGAGTCCGATCCCGGCGATCAGGGCCACGAGCGGAACCACGAAAAGGAGGACTTTTGTGACGATACGCAGGCGCTGCAGAAGGCGATCGATCAAAGACATTGCGGACCCCAGGTTCTTATTATGAGGAACATGCCCGCACGGTGGCTTCTCTTTACGGAAGTGGCAATGAAATGCCCTCGGAAGCACCTCCCAGGCTCCGGCGGACATTTCGCGGATCGACGGCGCTGCAAATTCGATGACCGTCATCCACCGATCGCTTCATGCGATTGCACTGCGGAATCGTGGCAACGATAGGCAGCGAAACTTAAGATTCAGCGAATAACGCTGCGAGGCCGCGGTTGCGCCCATCGAATCTAAAGGGAAAACAATCTTGCACAAACGATGCTTGAGTTTGCGCGCAATGGCAGTCAATGCTTGGACAAGGGGCGCACCATCCAAGGAAATGGATTCGCCACCTCCCGCCAAACATTGGCCTCGGCCGGGGCCATCAGGAAAGACGAATGCATTCTTCTGCCAATTTCCGCGGCATCGTTTTCATGTGCCTTGCGATGATCAGCTTTGCCTGCAACGACGCGCTCGTAAAATCCGTGACGGGCGTCATGAACACCGGGCAGATCATGTTCGTCCGCGGCTTACTCACCACGTTGATGGTGCTGGTGTTCGCTCTCCATTTTCGCGCATTCCGCCCCATCCGAACGATCCTGCGTCCAGCGATCCTCCTGCGCATCATCATGGAGGCGCTGGCTTCGATCACCTATATTTCCGCGCTCGGGCAGATACCGCTCGCGAATGCTTCGGCGATCATGCAGGCGCTGCCGCTGGCCGTCACGCTCGGCGCCGCGCTTTTCCTGCGCGAACCTGTCGGCTGGCGGCGCTGGGCAGCGATCTCCATCGGCTTTCTCGGCGTGCTGATCGTGCTCCGACCCGGACCGGAAGGCTTCACACCGGCCGCCTTGACCGTCGTCGCCTGTGTTTTCTGCACGGCAACACGCGACCTTTGCACCCGCCGCATCGGCAGCGACGTGCCCTCGCTCTTCATTACGGTCACCACCGCCATGGTGACGACGCTGGTCGGCGCTTTGCTGATCGTGCCTTTCGGAGGCTGGCAGCCGATGTCGACCACCTCGCTCAGCCATATTGCCGGCGCGAGCGTACTCCTGATGCTCGGCTACCAGACGATCGTGCTGGCAATGCGCGATGGCGACATCTCGGTCATCGCGCCGTTCCGCTACACGAGCCTGCTCTGGTCGATCGCAATCGGCATATTCTTCTTCCTGGAAACGCCGGATCTCTGGATGCTCACGGGGGTTGCGGTCATCGTCGGCTCGGGCCTCTATACCTTCTATCGCGAGAGCCTGCGCGGCAGGAAGGCGGTCGCCCAGCGCTCCCTTGCAGGCCCCCTCGAATAGAGGAACGCGCCGATGGCCACGAATGCGCCGGAAACACCGACACGCCCACCCGCCGTCATCCTTGCCGGCGGACGATCGATGCGCATGGGGCGCCCGAAGGCCGGCCTCGTACTCGATGGCAGGCCGATCCTCGACCATATCGTCGAGCGGCTCGCCCCGCAGGTGGGAAGCATCGCGCTCAACCTCAATGCCGATCCCGGCATCACCCTGCCCCCGGGCCTTGCTGTGCTGGCCGATACGGTGCCCGGCTACTTCGGCCCCCTCGCCGGCATCCTCACCGCCATGCGCCACGCTGCAGAGGTCGCACCGCATGCGCCTCATGTCCTGACGGTGGCGACCGACACGCCATTTTTTCCAGACGACCTCGTTGGCCGGCTGTCCTCGATACCCGATCTGGAAGGGACGATCGCCGTCGCCTGGTCCGACGGGGAGATGCATCCGCTATTCGCGCTCTGGCCGGTCGCGATAGCCGATGATCTGGAAGCCTGGATCCGCACCGACGCCAAGTTGCGCGTGCGCGCTTTCATTGCGCGCCACCCTTCGGCAGCGGTAGACTTCCCGATGATCGCGACGAAGGCGGGTCCACTCGACCCCTTCTTCAATATCAACACGCCGGATGAGCTTCAGCAGGCCGAATCTTGGCTGCAACGCCTCAAGGATCCCAAACCATGAACCAAGCCAGGATATTCGGCATTGCCGGCTGGAAGAACTCGGGCAAGACCGGCCTTATGGTCCGCCTTGTCAGCGAAATGACACGGCGCGGCTATGTCGTGTCGACGATCAAGCACGCCCACCACGACTTCGACATCGACAAGGTCGGCGCCGACAGCTACCGCCACCGGGAGGCCGGCGCGCAAGAGGTGACGATCGTCTCCTCGACGCGCTTCGCAATCATGCACGAACTGCGCGGCGCGCCGGAACCGTCCTTCGAGGAAATCCTGGCGCGGCTCGCTCCCTGCGATCTCGTCCTCATCGAAGGCTACAAGCGCGAGCCGATCCCGAAGATCGAAGCGCGGCGGACGGACTCGGCCAACCGTGAGCCGCTGGCGCCGACCGACCCGCACATTGTTGCCATCGCCGCGGATCATCCCGTGACCGATACTGATCTTTCAGTCTTCGACCTCGACGATACGGCCGCAATCGCCGATTTCGTGGAAAAGGTTACGGGGCTCCGCGGCTGATTCTCTGGCGCGCTTTCCGTTGACGCTGCAGACGCTTCCGACGCAGCACATAAGAACGGGGCCGGTCTCCCGGCCCCGTATTCATCAAGCAACGCTACCGCGATTACCGCTGCGCGACCGGCCGCACGAGCGGCGTCACGCGGCGAATGGTCACGCGCCGGTTCTCCTGCTCTGCCTCCGGTGTGCGCACCTTGAGGAAGCGCTCGCCATACCCTTGCGTCACGAGGTTTTCGGCCGGGATGCCATAGGCTTCGGTGAGGAGCACGGCTACCGACTCGGCACGCTGGTCGGAAAGGACCAGGTTGTCGCGGTCGGAACCGACGGCGTCCGTGTGGCCCTCGATGAAGAAGGTTTCGCCGGGATCCTTCTCAAGGATCTTCGACATCGCGTCCGCGACGCCACGGAGCGTCTTGGCCTGCGTCATCGACACTTCGGCACTGCCCGTCTCGAAGTGGATCGTATCGAGATCGATGCGGCGAACCTTGTCACGCAGTCGGGCGGAGTTGCGCACCTCATCGATCGTGTAGACGCGCTCGACTTGCTCGACCGGTGGCTCGGACAGGAACTCGTAGTAATCCCGGTCCGGATCATCGGCCACGTCGACTATATAATCCTCTACCGGTATCGTCAGACGCATCGGCGGCAGGTCGTAACCGACGTCGACGATAGCCGGACGGTTATCATCTTCTTCGTACTCGGGCGCGTAGACCATCAGATATTCGTTGCCGTCGCTGTCAATACGCGAGCGCTGCACGATATCGCCGTAGCGGTTGTAGATCGTGACGATCCGATAACCACCGGGGCGAACGATCGTCTCGCGAACGCGATCGCGCGGCAGTTGGTCGTAGAACGTTTCCTCCGAGTCGCGCCGCAGCCGCGGCCGGTCGTCGCCTCGGACGAATATGCGATCGCCGACGCCGAGGATCACGCGGTCCTCAACTTCGTCGACCACCTGCACCTCGGTGACTTCGTTCGTGTTGTTGTTGATCGTCGTGTTGTTGACCGTCGTGTTGTTGATCACCGTGTTGTTGACGATGTTGGTCGTCTGAGGCACCGCGAAGGCCGGTGCTTCGTCGATGCGCTGCCCCTCTTCCTTCAGATTGGCCTCGACCCTTTGCGGAAATTGCTTCCGGACCTCGCTCGACATTGCCGCCTGTGCGGTGGCATCGTCCGTCGGAGGCGCTACGCTTTCTTCCTTGGCGCGCAATTCCTCACGCTGCTTGCGCCGCGCTTCGCGCGCACGGTTGCCGCCGACATTGTCGGCATCCTTGTCGCTGTCGAGAATGGCCGCACCGTTTTCGACCGGAAGCACGACGGTGTCGTCCGTTGCCGCCGGGTCCTTGGCGATCTTGACCTTCTCTTCCTCAGTGCGCTTATCGACCACTTCAGGTGCGGGCCGGGCCTGCTGCTGTTCGCCTGTGCCCTGCCTTGCCGTTGCCGGTGCCTCGGCGCCTGGAACAGGCTGCCTGCCCTCACCGGCCTGGTCGGCTGGCTGTTCGGTCTGGCGCTGTTCCTCAGCCTGCTGCTGACGCTTCTTGCGCGGAACCTGCTGCTCTTCGGCCTGCTTCGGAGCGCCCTCCTCAGTGGCGGGTTGCTGTTCCTCAGCCTGCTGCTGGCGCTCCTTGCGCGGAGCCTGCTGCTCCTCGGCCTGCTTCGGAGCGCCCTCCTCGGCGGCGGGTTGCTGTTCCTCAGCCTGCTGCTGGCGCTTCTTGCGCGGAGCCTGCTGCTCCTCGGCCTGCTTCGGAGCGCCCTCCTCG
>NZ_WITC01000084.1 GCF_009601505.1 Sinorhizobium terangae | reverse complement strand
AATGTCACAGCTATTTAAAGATGAGACAAAGTAGTCAAATTAGAAACGCGACGTCATCCTACTCCTTATTACTTCGTTTGCAAGTTGCTATATTTACAAAGTACGCAGACGATAGCCGCCGGCCGGGTGGAGCTGGTCAGGGTTGCGCAGCCCGGTCGGCGGCGGATGGCTCCAGCGGCAAGATAAACTTTAGCTTTGACACCCCGATCACTCCGCCGCCTTCAGCTGCGCAAGGGCTTGCTGGCGCTTGGCGATGACCACCGGATCCTTGGTAAAATCCGTCCTCCGGCCAGGCTTGGTGCCGCGCTTTTGGTAGCCATTGCTTTGGCTGCCGTCGCGTATGCCGAACATGTGGTCCGTCTGGCCGGTGCGGCGCGGCCCGCCCTTGCTGCGCTGTTGCTCTCGTCCGGCCTGCATCTCGGCGACCACGGCCAGCATGTCATCAAGGCGCTTGTTCTCGACCACCTCGGAGCGGTGCACCGACCGTAAGGTGTCGAAGGCTCTGTAGGGCAGGGACGTCCCCTCATGGGTGATCTCGAGGCGGCCGTCGGGATAGTCGCAGACAATGAGCTTCTTGCCGGCGAGCGCCGTGGCGAGGTCGGTCGGATCGAGGATGAACATCACCTTGTCATAGCGCAGCGTCAGCGACTGCGACAGCTTGCGGACCTCCTTGCGGCACATGGCGCCATCGAGGTTCTCATGCGCGGCAAACGGCCGATGCATGTCCTTCGGATTGCGCGGCGCCTTGCCAAAGCGGCGATTGAAGTCGGCCATGAACTCCGGCGCATAGGCATTGGCCGCCGCGATCGAGTCGATGCCGCGCAGCCGCAGTTCCTTGACCAGCCGATCCTGCAGCGTCTGGTTGGCGCGCTCGACGCGCCCCTTGGCCTGCGGGGTATTGGCGCAGATGATGTCGATGTTGAGCTCATAAAGGGCCCGGCCGAACTGCGTCAGGCCACTGGTTCTGTCCTTCTTGGAAGCATGGGTGGTGCGGAAGATGCCATGCTTGTCGCTGTAGAAGGCGATCGGCTTGCCCCATTGCTGCAGATAGGCCTTCGTCGCGTGCAGATAGTCGAAGGTGTTCTCCGATCCGGCGAAGCGCAGATGCAAGAGCTTGCCGGTGGCATCGTCGATATAGACGAGCAGGGCGCATTTGGGTCCGCGGTTCTCGAACCACCAATGAAGCGAGCCGTCGATCTGAACGAGTTCGCCGAAACAATCGCGCCGGCCGCGCGGCTGGAAAACCCGCTTCTTGCGCTCGCGTCGCGACACCCAGATGCCGGCTTCCATCATCCACTGACGCAGCGTCTCCTTGCTGACGGCAATCCGGTGGCGTTCGAGCAGCTTCTCGGCGGCCAACGTCGGTCCAAAATCCAGGTAATGCTCACGCACCAGGTCGAGCACCAGGTTGCGGAAGTCCTCGCTGTAACGCCGGTTGCTCGGACGGCCGCGCTTCTTCGAGACGAGACCGTCGGCGCCGGCCTGGTCATAGGCCTGCAACAGCCGGTGGACCTGACTGCGGCTAAGACGAAGCAACGCGGCCGCCTCGACGACGGTCAGGCTGCGCCCGCGAATCCGCTGGATCAGTTCAAGACGATGCAATTCCTTCTGCGACATGGTGATCAAACAAGACATGACGACTCCGAACGCTCATGGTCTCAACCACGCTTCACCTCGCCAGTCTTCCTTCCAAACGTTGACGTTTGACCAGCATCCCAAGAGGCGACGACTGTCGCATCTCTAACTGGCTCATATGTCGCATCTCTAAACTGCCGCTACATCAACTGTGGCGGCGAGGTTGAAATGTCCGCTGTTGCGCAAAGTAGAAATGTCACTTTGGGCGCGTCTTCAGCCAGTTAGAAATGCGACACTCGACATGTCCACCTGCACTGAGGCAAGCCCCCGACCGGACCGGCTGGGCCGGGTTGCAAGGGAAGGGAGGGGGCGGGTGAGACGCACCATCCGGCTTTAGCTTTGACAGTTGGAGCAGCCGATCATTCCGCCGCATCGAGGTCAGAGAGCGCTTGTCGCCGTCGGGCAATGACGGTGGGGTCGTTCATAAAATCCGCCTTCCGACCCGGCTTGCCGCCCCGCGGCGTGTAGCCGATCTTCTCGCTGTTGGTCTTGACCTTCGGCGTTAGTCGCTGATCCTGACGCTCCTTGATATAGGCCAGCACATCGGAAAGCCGCTTGTTCTCGGTGATCGCCGCATGCGTCACCCGCTGGTCCTTGTCGAACGTCCTGTAGGGCAGGGAATGCCCCTTCCAGCGCACGTCCAGCCGGCCATCGGCGAAGGCATAGGTCTCGACATAACGGCCCACCAACCCACGCGTCACCTCGTTCTCTTCCAGCATGATCCGCTGGCGCTCGAACGAAAACGTCAACTGGGCACCGACATAACGCTGCTCACGTTTGCACAGGACGTCGCGCAGCCGATCCGGGGCAAGGTTCAGCGGCCGATGCAGATCATCGGCCCGGGCAGGGGTAATGGCAAACTGCCGGTTATAGCGCTCCATGAACCTTGGCAGGAAAGCGTTGCCGTCGTCCATGCCGCAGATACCCTCCAGGCGCAGATCCTTGATCAACCGATCCTGGAGCGTCCGGTTCATCCGCTCGACTCGGCCCTTGGCTTGGCTCGAGTTTGCGCAAAGAATCTCGATGTTTAGCTCACAAAGCGCACGCCCGAACTGGGTCATGCCCTGGCCGCCCTTGGCGTCCTTCTTCGCCACCCGGAACACCGAATGCTTGTCGGAATAAAAGGCGACCGGCGCACCATGCGCCTTCAGATAGAGCTCCAGCGCCTCGAAATAGCTGAAGGCGCTTTCCGAGCGTACGAACCGCAACTGCATCAGCTTGCCGGTCGCATCGTCGATGAACACCAGCAATGAACATGGGTCACCGCGATCCTCGAACCAGCGATGCTCGGATCCATCGATCTGCACCAGCTCGCCATAGGCCTCGCGCCGCAATCGCGGCTGATGAAAAGTCCGCCGCTGCTCGCGCGACAGCCACAGGCCGGCCTCCGACATCCATTGGCGCAACGTCTCGCGCGAGACACGCAATCCATCGCGCTCGGCGAGCTTCTCGGCCGCCAGCGTCGGCCCGAAATCCGTATAGCGCTCGCGAACGAGTGCCACTGCATAATCCCGAACACCGTCGCTGATCCGGTTGTTCGATGGCCGGCCGATCGCCTTGTGCCGGATCGACGCCGCACCGCTCGTCTCAATCCGATCCATCAGACGACGTACCTGGCGGGTACTCAGATCAAGCACATGTGCCGCCGACACAAGCGTCATGCGCCCGGCGATCACCTTCGACAAAACTTCTATCCGCTGCAGATCGCGCTCGCTCATCGCAATCAATCCCATCCGCAATCTCCCAGGTCATCGAAAACCCGGGGAGAGTGACATTCTTACTTTGCAGGATCAGGACACTTTAACTTTGCGGCTACATCAACAGATCGCATAACATAGATTATGGAACTCGCGCGCGCGGCTTCGAAGTCGCTGAATCCCACGAAATCAATGCCTTGGAGCCGCATTCTAACGTCGGATATTACGCTTCTTCAGCGGACGGCATCTCGATCTCGAACTCGAGACGCATCATGTCATAAGCTGGTTCGACGTGATCCGGCGTCTCGTTCTGCACCGTTTGATAGTCCAACGGCACATGCATGTGCGTCAGCACGGCGCGCTTCGGCTGAAGCCTCGCGATCCAGCCGAGCGACTGCACCAGCGACAAGTGGCTCGGATGGAATTTGTATTGCAGCGTGTCGAGGACCAGCAGATCGAGGTCGTGCAGTTTCCCGACGGTCTCTGGCGGAAAATCGCTGACATCGCTGCAATAGGCAAAATCGCCAGCTCGAAAACCGAGCGAATGGGTATTGCCGTGAAATTGCATCAACGGCGTGAAAGCAATCGGCCCGCCGGCGCCGTGAACGGTAACCGGCGACAGGTCTTCGGTGATGAGATGCGGCTCAACGATCGGCGGATAGCCGCTTCCTGGCGGCGATTCGACGCAATAGCGAAACCTCTCGCGGATCGCACTCATCGTAGATGCATCCGCCCAGATCGGCACACACCTGCGATTTTCGATCACGAAGCCGCGAAGGTCGTCGATCCCGTGCAGATGATCGGCGTGGGCATGCGTGTAAAGGACGCTGTCGATGTGGCGAACGTCGGCGGCAACCATCTGGGCGCGGAAATCCGGGCCGGTATCAATAACGACGGTCGTCTTGCCGCCGTCCGGTGCGAACTGCTCGACGAGCAGCGCCGCTCGCATCCGGCGGTTGCGCGGATTTGACGGATCGCAGGCTCCCCAATCGCCGGTGATACGCGGTACTCCTGGCGAAGAACCGCATCCGAGGATGGTGAAAACCCGCCGAAATGCCACGTCAGGGCCTCGGCATTTTCGAGAAGATGCGGAAGGCGTTCTCCGTGGTAATCTCGGCAATTTCCGCGGGTGAAACGCCGATCGTTTCCGCCAGCACCTGCGCCGTATGGGCGACAAAGGCCGGCTCGTTACGCTTGCCGCGGAACGGTTTGGGCGCGAGGTAAGGTGCGTCCGTCTCGACGATCATCCGGTCGCGTGGGATCGTCTTCGCGATATCCCTGATCTCCTGCGATTTCGGGAAGGTCAGGATTCCGGAAAAGGACACATAGCCGCCAAGCTCGACGCCAACTCGCGCGAGGTCCGGGCCCGACGAGAAGCAATGGAGCAGGAAAGGGAAGGCCCCCTTCCCGCTTTCTTCGGTCAGGATCGCCGCCATATCTTCGTCCGCCGATCGGCTATGGATGACGAGCGGCAGCCCTGTCTCCCGCGCGGCCGCCATATGGCGGCGCAGGCCTTCTGCCTGCGCGTCGCGCGGTGCGTTGTCGTAGAAATAGTCGAGCCCCGCCTCACCGATCGCAACGACTTTCGGATGCGACGACAGCCGAACGAGGTCTTCGGTGGTGATATCGAGTTCATCATCCGCATTGTGCGGATGGGTACCGACGGAGCAAAACACATTCGGATAGGCTTCGGCGATCGCGATGATCGTGTCGAACCGTTTCACACGCGTCGAAATCGTCACCATCTGCGCCACACCGGCCGCGGCGGCGCGTTCGATAATCGCGTCGCGCTCGGCCTCGAAGTCCGGGAAATCCAGATGGCAATGGGTATCGATCAGCATTCGTTTGACCCGCTTATACTTCCGGCGCCACGTAGCGCGGGAAGACCGGCTTCGGTGCCTCGAGCGGCGTTCCGGAGACGAGACGTCCGGGTTCGCCCAGATGAGCAAAATCACGCTTGTCGGCCGGTACAGCCACGAGGTCGAGAAGCTTGCCTGCCGATTCCGGCATGAAAGGCTGCAGCAGGATCGCAATCTGCCGCACTACTTCGGCCGTGACGTAAAGCACCGTTGCCATCCGCTCCGGGTCCGTCTTCTTCAGAGCCCAGGGTTCCTGACCCGCGAAATAGCGGTCGGTTTCGGAAACGACAGCGATGATTGCGGCGAGCGCGCGGTGGATGAGCTGCTTGCCCATATCCTCGCGCGTCGTCTCGAGCAGGGCATCGGCAGAAGCCAACATTGCCTTGTCCTCGTCCGTGAGCGGCCCGCAAACCGGGATTTGGCCGTCGCAGTTCTTCACGATCATCGACAGCGAACGGCTGGCAAGGTTGCCGATGCCGTTGGCAAGATCGGAGTTGATGCGGATCGCGATCCCCTCCTCGCTGTAGCTGCCGTCCTGGCCGAACGAGACTTCGCGCAGGAAGAAATAGCGAATCTGGTCAAGCCCGAAGTGTTCGACCAGATTGAACGGATCCACGACATTGCCGAGCGACTTCGACATCTTCTCGCCTTTGTTGAGCAGGAAGCCATGGGCGAAGACGCGTTCCGGAAGTGGCAGGCCGGCGGACATCAGGAAGGCCGGCCAGTAGACGGCATGGAAGCGGATGATGTCCTTGCCGATGACATGGATATTCGCCGGCCAGAATTTTGCGCGCGGACCGTTCGGATCGGTCAGGTAGCCTGTGGCGGTGAGGTAGTTCGTCAGCGCGTCCACCCAGACATACATGACGTGGGCTGGATCGTTCGGCACCTTGATGCCCCAATCGAAGGTCGTGCGCGAAACCGAGAGGTCCTTCAGCCCGGACTTGACGAACGAAATGACCTCATTCCGCCGCTCGGCCGGCCCGATGAATTCCGGGTTTTCTTCGTAGTGCTTGAGGAGCTTTTCCTGATAGGCGGAGAGGCGGAAGAAATAGCTCTCCTCCTCCACCCACTCGACCGGCGTCCCCTGCGGCCCATAGCGCACGCCGTCGTTGCGCAGCTCCGTCTCGTTTTCCTGATAATAGGCCTCATCGCGGACGGAGTACCACCCGGCATAGGAATCCTTATAGAGATCGCCCGCCTCGCCCATGCGGATCCAGATCGCCTGCGAGGCCTCATGATGACGCTTCTCGGTGGTACGGATGAAGTCGTCGTTGGAGGCGTTGAGAAGCACAGCCATCTTCTCGAATTCGGCCGAGTTGCGGTCGGCGAGCTCCTGCGCGGAAATGCCTTCCTTCTTCGCCGTCTGCTGCATCTTCTGGCCGTGCTCGTCCGTGCCCGTGAGGAAGAAGACCTCGCGCCCGTCCAGTCGCTGATAGCGCGCCATCGCATCCGTCGCGATCAACTCATAGGCGTGGCCGATGTGCGGCCGGCCGTTCGGATAGGAAATCGCGCTGGTGATGTAGAAGGGGGAAGTATCTCTCATGATGGCTTCGATATATCTCGGATCTTGGACTAGGCAGCTATTAGCGCATCGCCTTCACGTAGGAAACCGCCGCGGCAAGAAAAAGCCCACCCTCAGCCGATGGCAGCGGCAGTCGACCGGCAAATCGGATTGACACAAACAACGATCCGGAACAAAACAGAAACAAATGGAGGGGTGACATGCTCAGCAAGCTCAAGCGACAGTTCGAGGCGGCCTCGGCCGCTTATGCAGTCGAACATGGCATCGTGCGCGACCCGGATTGGTACATCCTGAAACTGCAGGAAGAGGTAGGTGAGCTGACGCAGGCCTGGAACAAGGTAAGCGGCAGGGGCCGCACCCGTGCGATGTCGCCGGAGGAACTAGGCCAATCGCTCGCCGATGAAACCGCGGACCTCCTCGGCCATGTACTCCTTTTCGCCCACCACAACGATTTAGACCTGGCTGCCGCGATCGAGCGAAAATGGAGGTTCGCTCCCGATCTATAGAGCGTCCCTGAGGTCATCGAGCAGCGACAGGATCGTCTGTTTTCGATCGAGATTATAGGCGTCGCTCACCGTCAGGCGCTCCGCGAAAGTACTGGAGAGACTCGCAAGGCGCTCAGCCCTGCCGATATCACCCAAGAGTGCCGCCTCCCGCGCCTGCTGCATGAGGCGCCCGGTTAGCAGGGACGAGAAGAAATCGAATATGGTTTCGCTATCCCTTGCCGCCAGAATATCCGCGAGCTTGTGCATCTGCCGGCGCACCGCAGGTCCCTGCCCCGTGAGGATGTCTTCGAAGGCGGTCGCGATATCGAGGCCGCCGTAATTGATGAGCTTTAGCGCTTCGGCAACGCTGCCGTTTGCCGCGGCGAGAATCCGCTCGACATTCGGCCCCGCCGTGTCGAAGCCAAGATGGGCAAGCGCCTCGCGCATGGCCTCGTGGTCCAGCGGCTTCAGCCGCAGCGGAAGGCAGCGCGAGCGGATGGTCGGCAGAAGTTTTCCGGGCGCATGCGTGAGCACCAGGAACAGCGACCGGCGCGGCGGCTCCTCAAGTATCTTGAGGATGGCATTGGCGGCATTACGGTTGAGATCGTCCGCCGGGTCGATGATAACGATGCGCCAGTTCCCCGTGCCGGACGTCTGGCCGAAGAACTTTCCGACGCGGCGCACTTCATCCACAGTGATCGCTCCCTTTGCCCTACCCGTTTTCTCGTCCACAGGGCGGGTGAGATGAAGCAGGTTGTGCGATGCGCCGGAAGCAAATTGCCGAGTGATAATCGAAGCGGGATCCGGATCGGCGAGCTGATCGGGCGCAGTCGCCGGCTCGGGATTGTTCAGGATGTGGTTCGCGAAGCGAAAGGCAAGCGTCGCCTTGCCGATGCCCTCCGGTCCCTCGATGAGGATCGCATGATGGCCTTTGCCAGACTTGTAGCTCTGCGCCAGAAATTCCTCTGCCTGATGATGGCCGAACAGCTTGCTGTTTTCGGCAGGGGCCACGGCCCCTTCCAGCACACCGGTACGTTCCATTGTCATGACGCAGCGTCCGCGTTTGCCGACCGTGGCTCGTCACCGTCCTGCAGCAACGCCTCCATGATCTCGCGCACCTCGGCGGCTATGACGTCCGGCGGCCGTGCGGCATCGACGACCCGACAACGCCGAGGGTCAGCCTCTGCAATGTCGAGGAAGGCCTCGCGCCGTTTCTCGTGCGTTTCGAGCTGCTCCTTCTCGAAACGATCGGGACTGCCGCTGGCAGCGCGCCGACGCGCGCGTTCGAGCCCAACGGTGGCAGGCAGGTCGAAAATGATTGTTCGGTCCGGTGTCACACCATTGATAGCCACGCGTTCGAGCGTTTCCACGAAGGCTGGCTCGAGATTGCCGGTGATGCCCTGGTAGACGCGCGCGGAATCCATGAAGCGATCGCACAGGACGATGGTTCCCTTCTGGAGCGCCGGCCGGATCACCTCTTCGACGTGGTCGCTGCGCGCGGCCGCGAAAAGAATCGCCTCCATGCGAATGCCGAAAGACTCAGCCGCCCCCGAGAGTAGCACGTGGCGCACCGCCTCTGCGCCAACGGAGCCGCCAGGCTCCCGCGTCGTCAGCACATCGTAGCCACGCGCCCGCAGCGAATCGGCGAGCAGGCGCATCTGGGTCGACTTGCCGGCCCCTTCCCCGCCCTCAAACGTTACAAACAAACCCTTCGTCAGCGACATGCGTTCCCAAATCGGCCCACTGTTTCCTTGATCGTAGCCGATCTAAGGAAACATGCAGCAATTCAAAGCGCTACGGCGTCCTTTTACGCGTCTGATGAGGCGCGTGCCACTGTAGCTATCGGCCCTGTTTAGCCGATTGGTTCGCCGGAAGGAACGGGCGCGCGTGCATTTGTTAGAGCCAGAAGAAGAGAAGCTCCTGAAGCGCGTCGACCGCGCGGCTGGTCAGCGTACCAACCTCGACGGCGCTGCCGGTCTTCAGCGGCACTTCCACCAGCAGCCGCTCGCCATTCCAGAGTTTGACGACGCCGACCTCTTGACCGGCGGCGACCGGCGCATTGAGCGGCCACTTGTACACGATGCGCGCGGTCAGCCGTTCAGCATTGTTGGCCGGGAGAAGTACATCGATCGGCCCGCCCGCGACAAGGGCAACATGCGATGCCGCACCGCCATAAACGCTCGCTTCGCCGATGGTCTCTCCGTCGGCAAAAATCCGCCGCTTCTCGAAAGCCGTCATCGCCCAATCGAGCACTTTGCGGCTTTCTTCCGTGCGTTCCTTGTCGGTTTCCAGCCCGCCCATCGCGAGATAAACGCGACGGTCGCCGCGCTGCATCGATGCTGCGACCGAGAAGCCGAAACCTTCAGCAAATCCGGTAGCGAGGCCATCGACGCCGACGTTGGCGGCAATCAGCGGGTTGCGATTGCGTTGAAGGATTTTGTTCCATTCGAACTCGGGCTGGGAATAGAGCCGGTAGAAGTTCGGGTGAGCTTCGCGCAGATGCCGCGCCAGCGTCACCAGTTCCCGCATCGTCACCTTGTTGGCAGGATCCGGAAGACCGGTGGCGTTGTTGAAGGTCGCAACGGGCATGCCGAGCTCGCGCGCCCGCGCCGTCATGCGCTTGGCAAAGGCAGCCTCGCTGCCGGTCATGCCCTCCGCGAGGATGATGCAGGCATCATTCGCCAGTTGTACGGTCGCGCCTTGAATGAGGTCAGCAACGCGGATCCTCGACTTGATGGCGGCAAACATCGTGGAGGTGCCGGACGGTGCGCCCCCCGTCCGCCAAGCGTGTTCGGAGACCTCGTATGTCGTCTCCGGGCTTAGCTCGCCCTTGTCCAGTGCCTCGAAGACCACCTCCATCGCCATCAGCTTGGCAAGCGATGCCGGCGGCACGGGTTCGTCTTCGCCGCGCGCGAAGAGCACTGTGCCGGTCTCCCCATCGACGAGGTAGATCTGCTTCGCCTTAGTATCGAATGCGGGCGTCTGCGCGACCGCATTTGTCGAGACGGTCGCCGCAAGAAAGGCCACGACCGCGAGCAACTTTATGCGCATGAGAAACTCCGGCTTCTTCATGGGCATAGCAGCGCGCGCAAGCCTCTTCAACCAGTGTTAGAGCGGAACACCGTCCCTGTTCTGGCGCTTAGCATAGGCGATGATGGAATCGGCCGTCAGTGGGTTCGTGTCGACCATGATCGCCTCGAATGGCGAAGCCTTGTCGCTGACGCGGACTTCCACATAGGCGGCGGCATAGGCCATGTTCCCGTCAGGCATCGGGATCAGCTCCGGCCGCTCTCTCGGAATCGGCCCGATCTCCGGGAGTGCGACAAATTCGCCGAAAGAGGACGGCATGGCGACCTGCGGCGCCGGCTCGGCCAGCGCCGTCACCGGAATGCCCGCATCCAGCATCGACCGCTGAGGGACCGGCACGCGGGCGAGGTCCGGCACCTGGTTGCGGAACGGCTCGTTCGACGCAACCATGACCCCCGTCGCGATCTGTCCTTCCGGCATCACGCCGGGGCTGCGGTCACCCTTCCTGACATATGAGGCCATCAGATAGGGCATGTCGTTGCCTTCGAGCGGCGCGCGACCGACATATTGCACGCGCACCTTGGCACTGCCCCTGCCCTTGATGTCCAGCATGTCGGCTGTCTTCGAGGAGACGTCGATAATGCGGCCATACTCGTACGGGCCGCGGTCGTTCACGCGAACGATGACCGAAGTGCCATTTTCAAGATTGGTGACGCGGGCATAGCTCGGCAGCGGGAACGTCGGGTGCGCGGCAGACAAGTGATACTTGTCGTAGACTTCGCCGTTCGCCGTCAGTCGCCCGTGAAAGGCGGAGCCGTACCAGGAAGCGACACCAACCTTGTTGTAGCCGAAATCCTCCTTCGGCTGGTACCACTTGCCCTTGACCTGATAGGCCTTGCCAACCTGGTAGCGCCCGCCGCCCTTCGGAATGTTCCGACCGTCCGCGACCCGCGGGCTCGCTTTGACGCCGTAAACAGACTCAGCAAAGTATTCCTTGCTCCGCGCCTTGCTTGTCTTGACGTTCGAGGCCGAACCACAGGCTGCCAGCGTCGCGCAAAGCAACGGAACCGCAGCAACACGTAGCCCCCTCGAAAGAAGTGCCGCATTTCTTCTAAAAATCATCTGTCCCCAATATCGTTCGCAAAGCCGTATTTCGAAAACATTCCGCTCTAGCCCCCGCGGAAAGCTCGGCGTCTCGAAACGAGACAGTCGATTAATCATGTCAGCAAGACGGCAAAATTGCGAACAGGAACCCAGAACCGCGGCAAAAATCTTCCGCTATGGTTTACAAATCGTATAAATCGATCCGCGAACCTTTCGCGCGCCGCCTTCGCGCCTCTTGGCGGGACGCGAGAAATCACGCCAAGCTTGCCCAGGCAGCAAAGCAGTTGAGGCTCGACGTCGGGTCGGAGCACGTTGACGCGGCGATCAAAGCTGCTAAAAAGCCAGCCGTCGAGTGATTGAGTAGCAAAACGGTCGCAATTGCCGTTTTCGGGAAATCAACAGCCTTTGTATTTCTCAGTCTTTTCAATCGACTGGAGGAGTGGCCGAGCGGTTTAAGGCACCGGTCTTGAAAACCGGCGTGCGTGAAAGCGTACCGTGGGTTCGAATCCCACCTCCTCCGCCATCACATTGAAATCATAGCTTTTTCAAGATTTCTCACGAGAAACGGCTGGCATCAAAGGCAACACGGCCCGGCGCCCCTTCGAGCGCAGCGATCTTGTCGAAGGGTGAATCGTTTCGCCACTTTCAGTCGCAACAGTTGCGACGTCGCTCTATCCTGCAGGTGCCGTCGGCTAGAAGTTAAAATAGATGCTGACTCCAGACCGCCGATGATAGTGGTAGTAGTCAGGATAGCCATAATACCCGTATTGGCGAGGATAGCACCGGCCATAGTAGCGGCAGGCACCCCATGCGTACCGCCGATGCCAGTAGCGATCAGCGCGCCAATGACGATAGCGCATGTGCCTGACCTGTTCGACAGGGCCAGCCTGTACGATGTCGGGTTTCGGCACGAAGATCGGCGCCGCGTTTAGCGGTAGAGCGAAAGACGCGGCCAGGACTGCCGCGGTGAGGACGGATGAGAGCTTCTTCATGGTCAACTCCTCCTCTCTGCGTATCAGCTTGAGCCACCGAGCCTGAACCTCCGATGAACGGCGGCACGCTCGGCTGTCGGCGATTTTGCGAGTGGCAACCGACCGCACGCCTAGCATTGGCGACGGCGAACGCGCCCGGGGCAGGTGCAAGGGATCCAATACGATCCACAAAACCGATCGCCTCTTGGAGGTCGCAGGAAGGCGCGCAGCGGTCAGGGTGTCGAAACCCCGACTTGCCACTGTCATAATCAACGCGTACATTCAGTTGCAGAACGTCCCCCGTGCTGTTGACCACGGATGTACTGGCAACGGCATGGGGTGACGACGAGAGGTCGGGTCCGCCCGGCCTTTTTGTTGCTTGTGGCGTCCTTGCCGTCAGTCGCTCCGGGCTTGCGCCATACAGCTTGTGTTATAGCATGGCGCTGGGTCGTGGCGCGTCGACCGCCGAAACAGGCGGGGCCCGTGCTTCATCGGACAGGTCCCCGCCCTAAATCGCTTCTAAAATAATTAGGTTCTTGTGGGTGCATTGCCGACAACCCCCAAAAACCTAGGGTATCGTCGTCTTCGATCTATGGGACCTTAGTCCGGCACAATGTCGCCAAAGGTCGCAATCGGATTGCCATATGTTTCTGCCGACGCGCGGCGCCGCACTATCCGGCCCTCGCCCGTTCCGATCGCGCGATCCCCTAGGCTCAAGACCTAATCCCCTTTCGCGAATAGCACGGCGAGCCCGCCCGCTGTATCATGCCGGCCATGCTCCTCGCGGGACGCGAGTTGAGCAAGGGAGGACGAGCCATGCGTATGACTTCGGTACTGCGTTTGCTGCGAACAGTCTGTCTCGCGGCGGGCGCTTCTTTCATATCTGCACCGCTGGTGAATGCAAATGACCCACTTCCGCCCGAGCTGGAGAAGCTGAAATCAGCACTTGAGAAATACAAGGATCCCGTTGTCGCCGTGCGCGACGGCTATTTCTCGACCTTGGGATGTGTCTCGTACGCGACGGGCACGATGGGGGTACACTTTCTGAACCCCGCGCTGATCGGCCCGGAGCCGGATCCAATGAAGCCGACTTTGCTGGTGTATGAGCCAACTGGCGACAAGCTCGAGCTCGTTGCCGTCGAATGGCTGATCCCGCTTGCCACGGGCGTCAAGCCGAATCCCGAACTGTTCGGGCATCCCTTCGACGGACCCATGGAGGGGCATGAACCGCTGCTGCCGGCGGCGCTCCACCATTACGACCTGCATGCGTGGATCTTCAAGCCGAACCCGCTCGGCCTGTTCCACCCGGTGAACCCGGACGTCAAGTGTCCTGAGGGACCCTATACTTTTCTGGAAGAGCCGCCGAAGATGATACCTCATCCAGCCTCGAGCAAATAAGGATCGTTGGCACAGGCAGGTTCCGGGAGTCCCCGACCGGCCAAAAGCCTCCGCGCCGACCGGAGCGAGGCGCGGGAGCGATAGCGTTCGAGAAGGCGCGAGTGCATTCGCTTCGCGGCGCGGACATTTGCGCTTTGAGGACACGGTAGCCGCAAGTGCCATTTGCGGCAACGCGGATATGCCCCGAAGACCGGCAACTGCATGTTCCCTAAATCGCAGCGGATTTGAGGATAAAACGTGCGCAAACTCAATGCATTGCAGCGGCCTTCGCGCGTCCGATTGGACGCGCGGCGCCATAGTAATGCGGGCTGTTTCCCGTTCGCGCCCCCTCAAAAAGCGCGTAGACTGCTCCCACCGGCAGATTTGCCCCAAAGAGGAGATCGGCCATGAACCCTTTCAACAACTTCCGGGATTACCCCATTCTTCCCGGTGAAGTCGCGATCCTCGAAGGCGTGCTGCACAAGGCCCTCGAAGAACGCAACCTGGCGATGGGCAGCGAGGAGGCTGAAGAAGTCGCCCAGAGGATCGCCAAGCTTTACCAGGCCGGCGTCAAGGACCCGGAGCAGATTTGGCAGATGATCCGCACAATCTAGCGCATCGGCGCGAATATCGGACCCGATTTTCGGAAAGCACGATGCGTGGAATCAAAGAGCTACAGCGTCATTTGTGCGTCCTAAAGGACGCACGGCGCTGTAGCGAACGGTGAGTATCAACTCAGTCGCAGATCGCGATCACCTTGTTCTCGGGGAAAGACGCGCGGACGCGGTCGCCACGGTTGAGGCCGATCGAGGGATGCGTGCGAGCAATCAGACTTTGATCTCCATCGACGCCGATCGTGTACTCCGCGACCTCTCCCAGGAAGACCTTGCCCTGGACGAGGCCGCTGACGCTGTTCGGCGCCGCCTCACTCGCACTGCCGTTGAGCGGCTGGAGCTCGATATTCTCCGGCCGGATGACGAAGGAGATCTGATGGCCGGCAGTCATGCTTGAGGAAAACATGCATCTGATCGCGCCGATCGACGTGTGAACGGCGGCGATGTCACCTGCCCTCACCTGACTTGCGAGCTTGCCGCGCAGAAGATTTGTCCGGCCGATGAAGTTTGCGACGAACTCGCATCTTGGCCTGTCGTAGATATCGATAGGCGTTCCCATCTGCGCGATCACGCCATTGTTGAGCACCGCCACCCGGTCGGAGAGCGCCATTGCCTCGCTCTGGTCATGCGTCACGTAGATCGTCGTGACCCCCCATTCGGTCTGCAGGCGCTTGATTTCCGAACGCATCTGCTCGCGAAGCAGCGCATCGAGGTTGCTGAGCGGCTCGTCGAGCAGGAGCAGCTTCGGCTCGCGCACCAGGGCGCGGGCGAGCGCCAGGCGCTGCTGCTGCCCGCCTGAAAGCTTCGTGGCCGACCGGTTGCGGTATTCGGACAGTCCGACCATTTCGAGTGAGCGCATCACGCGGGATTCGATCGCCTCGCGCGCAAGATGACCGTTGCGGCGGGTGCGCAAGGGATAGGCTGCATTCTCGAAGACGCTCATATGCGGCCAGATCGCATAGGACTGAAAGACCATGCCGATGTCGCGCTCGTACATCGGCAACTGTATGTCGGAACGGCTGTCGAAGAGGTCGCGGCCGTCAAGCTGGATCAGACCGCTGTCGGGATGTTCGAGACCCGCTATCGACCGCAGCGTCGTCGTCTTGCCGCAACCGGAAGGGCCGAGAAGCGTGAACAGCTCGCCCTCCTTGACGTCGAAGCTGACGCCGGACACCCCGCCTTTTCGCTCCCCCGCTTCGTTGATGTATTGTTTTACGAGATTACCAACTCTCAGCATATTCCACCTCCCTGGGATGCAACTAAGCGGTGAGGATCCGGAAACGGCGCGCCACCAGATAGAAGCATCCGCTAACGCATGTCATGAGGGCAACCCAGACCGTGCCCATGGCGGCGAGCTCGGTCACCTGCCCGTTCTGCCAGAGATCGAACAGGCTCACGGCGACGAGCGAGCTTCCGGGTCCGACGAGAAGAAGCGGCAGTGACATGGCCCGCACCGCAAGCAGGAAGACGAACAGCCAGCAACTGATCATCGAGGCCGAAAGCAGCGGCAGGACGATCCTGAGGAAGGTCTGCATCTGCGGCGCACCCGAAGCTGTCGAAGCCTCTTCGAGATCGGAGTGGATCTGCAGCACTCCGGCATAGGCGTAGCGCATGCCGTAGGGCAGATAAGCGACGGCCGAAGCGACGATCACCGAGGTCAGCGTTCCATAGAACGGGAACGGCAGGTTGACAAAGACCTGCAGGAAAGCGACGCCCATGACGATCGATGGGAACGTCAGCGGCGCGGTGGCGAGCTGATCAAGCACCCATGCCGCAGGTTTGCGGCGAACGGCAAGCCAGGCGCAAAGGGCCGTGAAGGGCACGACAATGCTTGCCGTGACCGTCCCGAGCACCAGCGTGTTGACGAGCGTCGAGCGGAAAAAGCCTGGGCCGATCACGGTCGCATAATTCTTCAACGTCCAGCGCGAGAGGCTGGCGACATTGAAACTCCCGAAGAAGGGTTTGAAGGACACGAAGACTATGATCGCCAGCGGCAGTCCGATGACGAAGAGCAGGATGGCGATGAGCACCAGCATGCTGGCATAGCGGCCACGACCGAGATCGATCACCCGCGGACGGTATCCCTTGCCGGTTATCGTCTGGTAGCGGTGGGCGTGCCGGGAAAGCCGCCCGTAGAAATAGAGAAGGCAGGCAAGGAAGGCGAGCAGACAGACGGAGTAGGCTCCGGCCTGGCCGAAATTCGGCGGCGTCGTCGCGCGCGAACTCTGGTAGATGCTCGTGCTCAAGACCTCGATATTGCCGGCGAGGCCGACGATCGCCGGCACCTCGAAGGATTCGAAAGCGCGGATGAAGCTTAAGAGCAGCAGCGCCAGCACGCCGGGCATCCCCATCCTGAGGGTTATCTTCCAGAATGTCGTGACCGGCCCTGCCCCGCTCATCATCGATGCTTCTTCGAAGGCGGCATCCGTCGAACGAAGGACCGCCGACATCATCAGGAAGGTCAGCGGCACGAATCCGACGCCTTCGATCAGGATCATGCCGGGCAGCGAATACACGTCGAACGACGGCGCCGTCGCCCCGAAGATCGCCTTCAGCATTTGGTTGAACGGGCCCGATTTGCCAAGGATCATGAGCCAGGCAACGGTGTAGAGAACATGCGGGATCGCAAGCGAAATGACGGCACCGAGGAAGGCATACTTGCGCCCCGGAGTATTGGTCCGTTCGACGATGATGGCGAGCACGGTACCAAGGACGATCCCGACGCAGGCGGACCCAAGCGAGTAGACGGCCGTGTGCATGAGACTTCGCAGGAAATAGGGATTGCGAAGGAGATCGGCAAAAAACTCAAAGGTGAACTGATCGAAAGAACCGTCGAAATTCGTCGTGTAGAGGCTCGAGGCGACCAGATAGGCGGCCGGCGGGATGATGAGCACCAGCAGGATGGCGGCCAGGACGAGCACGACGGGCGAAAAATTGATCTTCCTGACTGTCGGCACCGTTACGGCGGATAATTGAAGCGTTTTCATATCGCTCTGAACTTTCTCGTCTATTGCCGGTCAGAGAGGCCGCCCCAATCGGCGGCCTCGCTCCAATTATCTGAAGTACGTCTGGTACAGTTCGTCCGACTTCTTGCCGTTGTTGACGAGTGCCTCCGGTCGAACGAGGTTTTCCTCGTAGCCGGCTTCATGCGGCACGATCTTCTGAAGCATTTCCGACGGCAACACCTTCGGATGGGCGGGGAAATAGTCCGCGCCGAGCAAGATCTTCTGACCGTCTTCAGAAAGGAGGAAATCGGTAAAGAGCGCCGCGCCGTAAGGATGACGGATGTTCTTCGGGATCAGCAGCGTGGCCGTCGTCGAGGCGACCGGGTTCATGAGCTGTGAGGCGACGGGCGCGCCGTCCTCCGCGCTGATCAGCGGATGGTGACAGAAAACATTAAGCGCCATCGCATATTCGCCGGCGATCACCCGATCGACGAGCGTGCGCGCGCTGCCGGCGCCGAAGTTCACGATTTTCTGTGCGGAAAGCTTCTTGAGATATTCTTCCGCCTTTTCCTCGCCCCAGGCTGAACGAAGGTTCGTGATGAATAGCGGCGTGCCGCTCTCGCTGCCGATGCGCCAGGCGATCTGGCCCTGCCATTTCGGGTCGAGAAGGTCCTCGTAGCTCTTCGGAACGTCGGCCGCGTTCACCATGTCGGTGTTATAGGCCATGCAAAAATAGCTGACCCGTGTCGCGGCCCACAGGTGGTTAGGGTCCCGGTAGGAGTCGGGATACTGATCGAGCATCGGCGAGGCAAAGGTCTGCACCGCACCAGCCTTGATCAGGTTCTCGCTGACGCTGGTGCCTTCGACGACATCAACGACGACATTGTTGGCGCGCTCTTCGGCAAGCACGCGCTGCGCGATGTCCTCGGAGTCACCGCGCCAGAAGGTCACGGACACCGACGGATATTTCTTCATAAAGGCCTCGGTGAGCGGCTGCAGGGCCTGATCGGCGATCATCGCCGAATAGACCACGAGCTCGCCTTCCTTGGCGGCACCTTCCACGAGAACCTTCTCTCGATCAGCACCGGTATAGTGCAGGATCTCCTCCTGACTCTGCGCAAACACCGGCGTCCCGAGACCCGCCAAAAGCGGGAAAGCCATAACTATGCTAATTGAATGCGTAATGCGTCTCCGTCTGTTCATTGTCTTCCTCCCAAAGACTGGTGGTGATGATGAGGGCGTCGGCGATCTTCACACCCCTCCCGCGGGTGCGAACGAAGACCGGATTGAGATCGATGGCCGCAAGCTGGCCATCGGTCGACGCCACGAAATTCGAGAACGCGACGAGGCAATCAATCAGGGCTTCTCTATCGAGTGGGGGAGCGCCGCGGAAACCGTCAAGGCGAACGGAAATCTTCAGCCGGGCGACCATCTCCGTGGCCTGCTGACGTGTCAGCGGAGCCAAACCGACACTTGCATCCTTGAACACCTCGACCATTACGCCGCCGCCACCCACGACAACCAGCGGGCCGAATTGCTCGTCATACGTCATGCCGATAATGAATTCCGCGCCTTCACCAACCATTTCCTGCACGAGGATACCGTCGATGGCAGCCTCTGGACAGGCCGTTTTGGCATTCGTCAAAATCTTCTGCGACATCGTTTCGGCGTCGTCGACGGTCGCGCCAAGGTAGACGCCGCCGACATCCGACTTGTGCGGGATATCGCGGGATTGGATTTTCAGGGCGACGCGGCCGCCGATCCTTTCCGTCAGCGCCTTCGCTTCCTTCGGCGTTTTTGCGAGATACTCCCGCGTGACCGGAAGGCCCGCCCGTCCGAGGATGCGCTTGCTTTCCGCTTCGCTGAACACGACGCCATCGCTGACATCCCCAGACGCGCGGCGCGCCTGCGGTGGCTCGCGGCGCGCGGACATGTTTTGCCGAAATGCCCCGTAGTCGGTCAGATGGCGGATCGCGCGCAGTCCGAGCTCGACATCCTCGACAAGCGGCAGCCCATGCTCCATCGCATAGCCGCGCCAATGCGCCGTCAGACTGTTCGAGATGAAGGAGAGCACGAGCAACGGCTTGCTCGCCGTCCTGGCGATCTCGGCCATGCGCGCGACGAGCTTGTCGTGATTTTCGGCGCCTTCGAGGCGCATGCCGAGGACGAGACCGATGACATCGATCTCAGCGCTATCGAGAAGCGCCCCGACGACGCCTTCAATCGCGCCCTCCTGACGCAGGCGCGGCATGCCGACCGTATCAAGGGGATTGCCGAAGTCGCGCGAAACACCGAGCGCCTCGCCGACACGGCGACTGGTCTCCTCGTCGATACGTCCGAAGGAGACGCCCGCTCGCTCGCCGAGGTCGCCAATCAGCGATGTGGCTCCGCCGGAGACGGTCAGCAGGCAGACGCGATTGCCCGCAGGCAGGGGCGCCGTCGCCAGCAACGCTGCCGTTTCCACCAGTTCGTCGAGACTTGAAACGGCAGCGACGCCGTTTGCGCGGAATAGCGCCTCATAGGCCTCGTGTCTGCCGGCAAGCGTCCCGGTGTGGGCGAAGGTGGCGGCTTGGCCGGCGGTGCTCTGACCGAGCTTCAGGATGACCAGCGGCTTGATCCTGGATGCCCGCTCGACGGCGGCTCGGAACCGCCGTCCGTCCTTTGCGCCCTCCATGATGCAGGCGATGACGCTCGTCTTTGGGTCATCCGCAAGGAAGTCGATATAGTCCGCCAGGTCCAGCACCGCCTGGTTGCCGATCGAGATCAGATAATTCATGCCGATGCCGCGATTGGCGCTGAGTTCAGCCACCGCGTTGAGCAGACCGCCGCTTTGAGAGACAAGCGAAATGCCGCCGGCGTCGAGTTTTGCGGGAATGTCGGCCATGGTCGCAGCAAACCGGTGGGCGAGCGTGGCGATACCCATGCAATTGGGCCCGGCGACCGCCATGCCGGAAACCTTCGCGATCGCCGCAAGACGTTCCTGTCGCTCCCGGCCCTCGGGCGTACCCGCGTCGGCAAAGCCCTCGGAGACGACGAGAGCGGCGCGAACGCCGATCGCTGCGGCCTCCTCGACAAGGGCGAGCACGCCCTCTGCCGGGACCGATATGACGATGCAGTCCGGCACCGCAGGAAGGGCGCTGAGGCTGGGGACGCAGGAGACGCCGGCGATCTCCGCGGCATTGGCGTTGACCGGCCAGATCTTGCCTTCGAACCCGGAACGCAGCGCCGAATTCAGCATCTTGTTGCCGGCGCCGCCCTTGGCGGACACCCCGACAAAGGCAACGGAACGAGGCGCAAGCAGGCTCCGGGCAGGAAGGGAATGTATCTGGCCAGTCATGTGTTTCCTCATCCCCTCACGACACGGAACTTGGGAAGCGTGAAGCCCTGGGCGGGATGGTCCTCATAGACGATTTCGACCGTCTGCCCGATCTTGTGGATGTCGGTCGGCAGGTCATCGCCGACGAGCTGAGAGCTGATCAACGGCCCTTCTTCGAGCTCGATCAGCGCGTAGACGTAGGGCACCTCTTCCTTGAAGCCGGGATGAAAGGCCCAATGATGGATGTTGAAGGCGAAGATCTTGCCGCGGCCGGACGCCTCCGTCCATTCGCAGTTGGCGGCGAACGGCTCGTTTTCGTGGTTCTGGCAATAGGCCTTCGGCCAGTAGACCGCGCCGCATTGCTGGCATTTCCAGACGAGAAGCTTGTGCTCCTTGAGCCCGTCCCAGAAGGCTTCATTGTCGTGGTCGATGCTGGGATAGGGCTTCTTCCAGTCGAGATCGACGGTATAGGATTGCGGATTGACGTTCATGCGTGCCTCCCGAGCAACGTGCAGGTGTGGATGGAGCACATGCCTGGCGAGACGAGTTCGCCGCCATGGCCGGTGGTGAGAACGATGTCGCAATCCTCGATCTGACGTTCGCCCGCTTCACCGCGAAGCTGCCGGACAGATTCGGCCAATCCGGTGAGGTCTCCGAGGTGGTAGCAGGAGAGCAGCCCACCGCCGGTATTGACGGGAATTGAGCCGCCGGGCGCCATGTTGCCGTCAGCGACGAAGGCACCGCCCTCGCCCTTCTTGCACCAGCCGTAGTCCTCAAGCTGGAACAGAACTTCGGCCGTGAAGCAGTCATAGAGCTGGGCGCAATCGACATCGTCGAGCGTGATATCGGCCTGGCTGAAAGCCTGCTTCTTGGCAGGCTCGACGGCCATGTGGGTGAAGTTCTTCTTCTCCCACCACAAATCGGCGGAGACTTCGCCAAACCCCTGGCCGAGCACGTAGACCGGCGGCCTGGCGCAGTCCTTGGCGCGGTCCGCCGTCGTGAGGATGAAGGCGATCCCCCCATCCGATACCTGGCTCATGTCGAGCAGGTGATAGGGCTCGGCGACCAGCGGCGAACTCTGGTGATCTTCGATGGTGATCGGCCGGCCGTACATCTTGGCTTCCGGATTCATGCAGGCCCATTGGCGCTCCGCGACGGAAATGGCGCCGAGCTGCTCGCTGGTCGTGCCATAGACGGCCATGTGGCGAGCCGCCATCCAGCTATGGTGGCTGACAGCGCGAGAGTCACCGAGCGGCTTGCCCCAGTAGCCGCGCTTTTCGGCATGCGCCATGCCGCGAAACCCCTTTTTGCGGGTCTCCTGCGATTGCGACCAGTCCGTCACCGCGCCCATCAGCACGACATAATCCGCAATGCCTCTATCGAGATAGGACATGGCGGCGGCCATGCCGAGACCGGCCAGTGCCCCGCCGCGCCCACAGGTGAAGTAGAAATTGTTCTTGATGCCGAGAACACGCGTGAAGGCGTCCGAGTAATTGGCGCGGTCGCCGCCACCGCCCGTACGCCTCAGATCTATCGCGCCGCCGATATCGGCCCTTGTCAGGCCAGCATCGGCGATCGCAAGCCTCGCCGCCTCTGCCGCGATCATTCGTTCCGATCGGTCGGGTTGCGGCCCGGCAATGACGCCGAGACCAACGATCGCGTATTTTCCAGAAGATGCATGCTTTCCCACCTCGGTCATCCTTTCGTCATCGTGATAGCTTCGTAATTCTCGGCCGCCCGATCGCTTGTGCCGGCATCGACCTTTTCCACTCCGGTTCCGGGGCCGGACGGTAGCCGGAGCACCCCGTCTTCAACCGACAAGCCACCAAAGGGATCACCGAGCAGCCGCTCGAACTCGCCGAGCTCGCAAGCGTATTGCGCTCCCGGAAGTGCACAGGCGAGGTGAATGGCGAAGGAAGAGAGCAGACGGCTGCCGACCGCGGCGCCCATGCGGTAGCGGATTCCCGCCTGTTCGCAGATTGCAGCCGCCGCAAGCGTATTGCGGATACCGCCGAGCTTCGGGATTTTCAGGCTGATCGCATCGACGCGCCGATGCTTTGCCAGGTCATAGACTTCTGCGAGGGAGCCCGCCGCTTCGTCAGCCTCGACGGCGATCGGGACCAACTTCGTCACAAGTGACAGGCCTTCGAGATCCTCGACTGGCACTGGCTGCTCGACGAGTTCGATGCCATGATCCGCCATCTTCAGGATCGCAGTTACCGCATCCTTCGGCGAATAGGACTGGTTGGCATCGATCGTCAAATGCACGTCCGGACCAACCTCGGCACGGATGGCCGCGACCCGCGCGACATCCTCATCGACATCGCCGTGCACCTTGATCTTCAGGTAACGATATCCCTGGTCGACCAGGAGTCTTGCCTGAACTGCCATCTTGTCCGGCGACTTGATGGCGAGAATGCGCAGGATCGGCACCTCACTGCGCCGTTTGCCGCCGATGAGCGTCGCGAGCGGGACATTCAGAATCCTTGCCAGAAGATCGTGGAGCGCACAGTCGACGGCGGCCTTCGCCTGCGGAGCCCCACGCAGCCTGCGGTCGAGCAGCTGCATGATGGCGCCGATCTCGTCAACACGACTACCGAGCACCAAGGCACGGAAGTGACCGAGCTCCGCGACGAGCGTGGACTTGATCGAGCCCATATGGGCCGTGGCCGAGGCATAGCCGAACCCCTCGGCCTCTGCCGTCGCGACGCGCAGGATGACACCTTCCGTGTTTGGCTTGGCGCCAAGCGCGAACTTCCATTCCGGATCGTCCTTCTTCAGGACCACCGGCTCGACATCGAATGCGACAATTTCCATGATTCAGCTCCCGTTGCGCAAAACGTCGGCAGAGCAGAATTCTCAGGCGCTTCCGGCCTCGCTGTTGATCGCGATGACGCGGCGGCCGAGATAGTGGGCCTCGGGGCCGTAGAGCAGGTCGCGCACGTCGGCAGGGGTCAACAGTTTGATGAGCTGGTCGGTCTGGCCGCTCAGCGGCAGCACCAGCCCGCCCGCCTGCGCAAGGTCGAGAACGACGTCCATGTCCTTCTCGTGCCAGGTGAAACGGGTACCGTCCCAGCGTTCCAGCGTGTTGTTGTAGCCCGGGCTCTTCAGCAGAATTTCGCGCATGCGCTGCGCATCGACGCCGTAGCGCTTGGCAAGGAGCAGCGCTTCGTAGTTGCCGACGCAATGGATCCAGTGCAGCAGATTGTTGCAGGCCTTGGCGAGCTGTCCGGAGCCGATCTCGCCGACGTGCAGAACGTCGCGGCTGTAGCTCATCAACACCGGACGCGCCTTCTCGACATCGGCCTCACGTCCACCGCAGAGTGAAAGCAGCGTGCCCTCGCGCGCTCCCTCCAGGCCATAGACGACCGGCGCGTCGATGAAATTCACACCATAGCTGTCACAGTAATCGCTGAGTTCGCGCATCGTGCCCGGATTGTTGGTCGCGGCAATCGCAATGACCGAGCCCTTCTTGGCGATGGGCGCCAACTCCCTGGTCACCGCGCGCGACTGATCATCGGTCGCGACGACGGCGATGAAAACGTCGGCCATCGTCGCGAGATCGGCGAGGTCTTTTGCAGCCGTGATGCCCGCGGCGGATGCCTTGGCGAGGCATTCCGCATCAAGGTCGTAGGCAGCTACGGCGAAGCCCGCCTTCAGCACATGCGACGCCATGGCCAATCCCATTGCGCCGACGCCCACGAATCCAACTCTTGCCGACATGCAATCCTCCCCTCCTGCCTTGGAAAAATGCCAGCCGAAACCGTTGGGACACGCATGAGCGCTCCCTGAAGGCCAACAATGATCATGCGATGATTGAAATCCGGACTATCCGGAAATGCTCCTCCTCGACCGTCGCTTCGATTGTGCGACACCGTCTCCTCACGGCTTCGTACAACCCCGTCCTCAAGGACTTCCCGCTTCGGCCTTCCCTGGGCAAATCGATCGTAACCGCCGGGAATGATCGAAGTCTGCGTTTCGGAAGTTCTAAAATCAAGAAGAATGATTTGATATCGTTCAAACCAGAAGTTAGAACTGACTATCGTCAAATCCAGTTTCTCGGGGAGGTGAAATATGGATCTGCGTTCGGTCAATCGGTTCCTTGCAGTCGCTGAACTGGGCAGCCTGAACAAGGCCGCGCAGCGCCTCAATCTTTCCCAGCCGGCACTTTCGAAAAGTATCCAAATGCTTGAATATGCTTTCGGAGTGCCGCTGCTCGACCGCGGCCCGCGCGGCATCACGCTCACTTCCTTTGGCGAGGCGGTCTTCGATCATGCCCGGCGCATTGCCGCGGAGATGCGCAAGATGGAAAGCGAAATCAAAGCGATCCGCACGCTTGGATCGGGCGAGATCAACGTCGGCGCTCCGCTTGGCCCTGACAGCCGCACGCTCGCTTTTGCGATCCTCAGGCTCGTGACTGACGAGCGGCGTCTGACCATCAACATTGCCAATGGCACTCGCAGTGACCTGATCCGCCCATTGCTGCTCGGCGATCTCGACTTCCTGATCGCGACCCTCTTCGAGCCGGAGGATCTTCCGCCCGATGTCGAGCAGAGCGAGCTCTATCTCGATTCCATGATCCTCGTCGTACGCGCCGGTCACCCTATGCTTGACGGTCACCAGATCGAACTCAAGGACCTGGCCCAGTACCCTTGGGTGGTATTGACCGGCAACCGCGACCTCGAAGGCGCGCTGCGCAAGATCGTAGGCATGGAGTTCAATAAATCGGTTCTGCGCAGCGGCTCTCCGATGTTCGTCAAGAACATTCTCCAGAAGAGCGAGTTCATCGGCCTTGTGCGCCAGGACGCCGTCCGAATAGAGCTCGAAACAGGTTCGTTGGTCGAGATCGATATATCCGGCCAGCTTGACATCCAGGAGCTCGTGCCGGCGCAAAAGGTGGGATTGATCTTCCGATCCGACGTTTCAATTCCGGTGGCGAGCCAGGCCTTGATCCAGGAGATCACAACCGCGACACGCGCAAGCTCCGGAGCCCTCACCAGCCTGACCGACCGGCCAGGGTCGCGGCTCTAACTTTTGCATCGTTAGCGGGATAGCAGTCTGCCGAGCGACCGACCGCTTTTCAGCGGGAATACGCGACGACTGGGAAAATTCACGGAATTTTAGGCACTTGCGGAACACATATGGAACATATAGTGTCTGTTCTTGATTTGTTTCGCGATTCTGGAGTGACGCGCCATGCTAACCCGCAAGCAACAGGAATTGCTTCTGTTCATTCACGAACGAATGAAGGAATCCGGGGTGCCGCCGTCCTTCGATGAGATGAAAGACGCGCTGGACCTCGCCTCCAAGTCGGGCATCCACCGGTTGATTACAGCGCTCGAGGAACGTGGGTTCATTCGCCGCCTTCCCAACCGGGCGCGCGCACTTGAAGTCATCAAGCTGCCTGAGGCCTATACAACGAGCCCGCAGCCTCGGCGTGGCTTCTCGCCAAGCGTGATCGAAGGCAGCCTGGGCAAGCCGCCTGCCGCGCCGGCCGCCGCGCCGAAATCGCCGCCACCGAGCGATACCGCATCCGTTTCGGTGCCGGTCATGGGACGAATCGCGGCCGGTGTTCCGATCTCCGCGATCCAGAACAACACGCACGACATTTCCATCCCGGCCGAGATGTTGGGCAGTGGCGAACACTACGCGCTCGAAATCAAGGGCGACTCGATGATCGAAGCGGGTATCTTCGACGGCGACACTGTGATCATTCGGAATGCAAACACGGCTAATCCCGGCGACATCGTCGTTGCACTGGTCGACGATGAAGAGGCAACGCTCAAACGGTTCCGCAGAAAGGGCGCGTCCATTGCGCTCGAAGCGGCCAACCCGGCCTATGAAACGCGGATATTCGGGCCGGACCGCGTCAAGATCCAGGGCAAGCTCGTTGGCCTCATTCGCCGCTATCACTAAGCGCGTCGCGTTAAATCGGACTTATGTGACGCGCCTTAGATCAGTGCTTTTGTGCATCTCGTTGCCCCAACCACGGCACACTTTTGAGCGACACGCATTCGTTTGACGATGTAAGCGGTATTCGAGCCTGGTTGCAGGAGGCGGTGGCGTTTAGAAGCTGCTGGTCGGATGTTCTTTTTGAGCGCGAGACCTGACCTACCGGCTTCTCAGGATTCCTACCGTTGTTTCCGTGGTCGCAGCCGAATGCGGGCACGCCACGGAAGGCCCCTCGCCCAGACACTCGCGAAGCGTCTGGATTGGACCAAGATCATCGATTTTCTTGAGATAAGATCCCTTTGAGGCCTCAGGCGTCGAAGAACCACTGGCCCGCAATACCTCCAGCACCGCGCCGTTGGCCTGCTGCATGTTTTAGTCCGAGTCGACAACGATTTAGAAAACATGCAGTAGAGCGAGGCAAACGTTCAGCAGGAAGAAAAAGCCGGCCCATGCCCTTCGGCAGAGACCGGCGAGTGTACAAACCGCGCTTCAAAGCAAAAACTCGTTGTAAATGATATCGAGGGAGTTTAGGGGCGACACCTGCCATGATCCATGGACCTTAGTCCTACGGGACGTTGCCAAAGGTCTTAGGATTGTTGTGCGGTCCGCTCTTCGGCATGTAGCTATGACCGCGCGCAGGCGACATCCATGCCGGCGATCGAGGCGTTGGGGTGACCAGAGCCCGCTCGGCTGTCCCTTCGAGCCGCTATGGGACCTTCGTTGGAAAGAGTGCCGGACTGACGAGGTCATGACATATGGCCTCGATCCTTGCCCTGGTGATGAGGCTTAGGCAATTCTCGCAATCTGCTTGAAGCGGATATGTTAAGCTATTGATTTTGTTTGGAGGCCTCGCCCGGAATTGAACCGGGGTACAAGGATTTGCAGTCCTCTGCGTCACCACTCCGCCACGAGGCCTCTCGCGCTCGATCGATCAAGCGATGGCCGGCGTTTAGAACGAATCTATGAGGAGCGCAAGGGGGAAGGACTCGAAAAAGGTAGAACGTACGAAGGCATTCACCGTTCTCCCCAGCAATCCCCAGCGGCATCCAATCGGCGGATTCGTCAGCCGCCCCGCTGCCTCCAGACATCGGTTCCGCGTGCCAAGTTCAGGACTTTCCGGACGAATTTTGCTGGCCGCGCCAGCGTGCCCACCAGACCGCCAGTTTGCGGCGACGCCGGCGGATCGCCGGTATGTCGTGAGAGAGCACAAGCAGCCCCAGAGGAATCATCCAGAAACCGAGCACCGGCAGGAAGCCCAACACGCCGCCCACGATAAGAAGCGAGCCAAGCAGAATTCTAAGCACCGGCGAGTTGGGCAAGCTTATACGCCATTTTCCGAGAACGATCTCACGTGTCTGCGGATCGATGCCGAAATGTCGTTCTTTCCTGGCGTTCGTCATTATTGCTCTTTCATGCTCCTCCCCCAGAATTGGGGCCTTCTCCACAGCCTCGCAACCGACGTTGTCATTTTTTTTGAAAAACCGCTTGGCAAATCGAAAAAGCATTTGTATTAGCAGCCTCACTTCTGCGGCGCAGATGATCCCTGGTAGCTCAGCGGTAGAGCACTCGACTGTTAATCGATAGGTCGCCGGTTCGAATCCGGCCCGGGGAGCCAGTTTCAAAGAGCCATTCGCGGCAAGTACGCGAATGGCTCTTTTCGTTTGTCAGTATAAAACGCGTCGCCTTCGATCGGACTCATGTGACGCGCTTTAGGTCATTTGCTTTTATGCATGTCGTTGTCCCAAAACCGCTGCACACTTTTGGGCGACATGCATTAGTCCCGAAGGTTCCTCATGCGTGTTGCATGGCTTTTCCTGGCTCTCGCGATCGCGACCGAGGTCGCTGGCCTCACCGCGATGAAGGCCGCGTCCGCCTCCGGCTCCTATGCCGGACATGCGATCATGTATGCATCGATTGCGCTCTCATACGTATTCCTCGCCAGGGCCGTGAAGACGATCTCTGTCGGCGTCGCCTATGCCATCTGGGAAGGGTCAGGTGTCGCCCTCATCACGCTGGTCTCGGTGTTCGTCTTTGGCCATGCACTGAGCGGCCGTGAAATGCTGGGCCTGTCGATGGCCATCGTCGGGATACTGCTCGTCAACGCGGGCGAGGCACCGGAAGAGGAAGCGGCGGGAGAAGCGGCCCGATGAGCGCCAACAGCTTCTATTTCGCTTTCGCGGTTATGGCCGGCGTCCTCGACGTCGCTGCGAATCTGGCTTCCACGAAGTCGAACGGCTTTGCACGGCGCGGCTGGGGCGTGCTTTCGATTCTCCTGGTACTTGCCGCCTTCGCGCTGCTTGCGGAGGCGGTCAAGGGCATGGAACTTGCCATCGCCTATGCGGTGCTCGGTGCCACCGGCATCTTCGGCACCGCGATCTGCGGGCGTCTCTTCTTCGGTCAGAAGCTGAAACCGGTCGGCTGGCTCGGCCTGTCGCTCGTCTTCGGTGCGGTTCTCGTGCTTCACACCGCCTGACGCGACCGCCCCTTCGTTCTGGATTGCGACTTTTTCGCCGTGGTGGCGGGCACGCGCCCGGGCACGAGCCAGTTGAGAAGCGCGAAATAGGCCCTGTACGGCAGGAAACGCGCCAGTTTAACCGCATAGGTAAAGCGTTTCGGGAACGTGATCTCGAAGCGCCCTGATTTCAGGCCGAGGCAAATGCGCTCCGCCGCCTCCTCTACGCTCACCAGGGCCGGTCGCGGGAACTTGCCTCTGGCGGAGGCGGCCGTGTCGACAAAACCCGGACAGATCAATTGCAGGCGGATGCCGATACGATCGAGGTCGAATTTCAAGCTCTCGGCCATATTGATGAGCCCTGCCTTGGTCGCCCCGTATGCAGCGCTCATCGGCAGGCCGCTGTATCCCGCCAGCGACGACATGATGGCGATCTGGCCATGGCCGTTCGCCTTCATGTGTTCGACAACGGGTACGAGGCAATTGACCACGCCATGAAGATTGACCGCGAAGCTCTTATCGAAGGCGTCCCGGTTAAGATCGTCGCCGCGCACCGGAATCACTACGCCCGCATTGAGCAGGGCCAAAGCCACCCGGCCGTGATCGTATTCGATCGCCGCCAGCAAACGCTCCATGTCGCTCGGATCCGTGACGTCCCCATCGAGAACGACAATCCTGCCGGGGCCTGACGCCTCATGCTGAAGCGCCACCAGCCTCTCGTGGTTACGTGCCGTGACGACGACCGAGTACCCCTCCTCAACCAGCCTCAGGGCGACGGCGCGCCCGATGCCCGAACTCGCCCCTGTTATCCACACCATTCCATGGTCGGGTCGGGCTGTGAATGCAGTCGCCATTTCGTCCTCGCGTGCATCGGGAAGGGCTTCCCCTTCCAAAACCCGTGGCTGTCTCCCCCCTGCCCGGGTTTAATGCCTCTCCGACGGCAACGCCTGTCCAGATTTTCCACTTTCGACCGCCCTTTTGACGACCGAGACGAATTTTGCCCGGGACAGGTTAGCTGCGAAACGCTATTTCTTGCCTAGTGCACAGGCTGAGCCGAAAACACGCCAATATTTCGGCGATCTTGCCTGTAAACCAAATGTTTATCGGATCGCCGTTCATCAGGGTTTATGCTGGGCTCAGACCCGGCGTCTGTTCCGTCCAGCGTGAGGTTTTCAAAATGACCGTTCTTCCGTCCGTGCTCGAAGCGATCGGCAACACACCGTTGATCCGACTCCAGGCCGTTTCCGAAGCCACCGGCTGCACCATTCTGGGCAAAGCGGAGTTTCTCAATCCGGGCCAATCGGTGAAGGACCGAGCGGCCCTCTGGATCATCCGCCAGGCGGAAAAATCCGGGCAGCTGAAGCCCGGCGGCGTCATCGTAGAAGGCACGGCCGGCAACACCGGAATCGGCCTCGCGGTCGTCGCCAGCGCGCTCGGCTATCGCACGGTCATCGTAATCCCTGAAACGCAGAGCCAGGAAAAGAAGGACGCGCTGCGCCTGCTGGGCGCCGAACTGGTCGAAGTTCCCGCAGTACCCTACAAAAATCCCAACAACTACGTGAAGATTTCGGGCCGACTGGCCGCCGAACTTGCCAAGACGGACCCGAACGGCGCGATCTGGGCAAATCAGTTCGACAATGTCGCCAACCGCGACGCGCATGTGGAAACAACCGCGCCGGAAATCTGGCGCGACACGGACGGCAAAGTCGACGGTTTCATTTGCGCGGTCGGCTCTGGAGGCACGCTCGCCGGCGTGGCACAAGGGTTGCGGGCCAAAAATGCAGCCGTCAAGATCGGTATTGCCGATCCGGAAGGGGCCGCACTTTACAATTACTATGCACATGGCGAGCTCAAGGCGAGCGGAAGCTCGATCACCGAGGGCATCGGCCAGGGCCGCATCACGGCCAACCTCGAAGGGTTCACGCCGGACTTCGCCTACCAGATTCCCGATTCGGAAGCCGTGCCCTATGTCTTCGACCTGATCGAAAAGGAAGGGATCTGCGTCGGGGGCTCGACCGGCATCAACATTGCCGGCGCGGTGCGCCTCGCCAAGGATCTCGGTCCCGGCCACACGATCGTGACGATTCTCTGCGACTATGGTAACCGCTATCAATCGAAGCTTTTCAACCCGGACTTTCTGATCTCCAAGGGCCTGCCGGTGCCAAACTGGCTGAAGACCACTTCGAACATCACCGTCCCGTACGAACCCGTCGGATAAAATTTACGATGATCAAGACCGTTACCGCCCTCTTCCGTGAAGATTTCTACCTCTCGACCTGCGAGGCAAGTGTGACAGGGATCCTCGAGAATGGCGGGATCGAGCTTGATCAGACGTGCTTTTATGCCACCTCGGGCGGGCAGCCGGGCGATACCGGCTTTCTCGAGCGTGACGACGGAAGCCGAATCGCAATCGCAGGCACCAGGCACGGCGCCACCAAAGACGTCATCATACACGTCCCGGCGGGAGGTCAGCCTTCACCGGCGATCGGCGAAAAGCTCGTCCTCCACATCGACTGGCCGCGCCGATACCGATTGATGCGCATGCATACCGCCTGCCACCTGCTTTCCGTCGTTTGCCCCTTCCCGATCACAGGCGCCGCCGTCGGGGAGGACGAAAGCCGCGTCGACTTCGACATGAGCGAAACGATCGACAAGGATCAGGTAACCGCCGCGCTCATGAAACTCGTCGACGAGAACCACCCCGTTTACGTGCAATGGATCACGGACGAGGAACTCGCGGCCAACCCCGGCATCGTCAAATCGAAGAACGTCCGCCCGCCGATGGGCCTTGGCAGGGTGAGCCTCGTCTGCATCGGAAAGGATTCCGCCGTCGATAGCCAGCCCTGCGGCGGCACGCATGTTTCCGAGACCCAGGAAGTGGGCGCGATTCACATCGCCAAGGTAGAAAAGAAGGGTAAGGAGAATCGGCGTTTTCGAATACGCTTCGGATCGCCCGAGGATCGTGCGGCTGTTTGAGTCTGTGGAGAGACGACAATGGATAACAAGAACGAGAACAAGAGTGCTTTTGTCGTTTCTGCGGACTGGCTCCAGCAGCGCCTTGCCGATCCGACGGTGAAGATCCTGGATGCTGCCTGGTACCTGCCGGCGCAGAACCGGGACCCGAAGTCGGAATACGCGGCGGCGCACATCCCCGGTGCGATATTCTTCGACCAGGATGCGATCGCCGACCAATCAAGCGGGCTGCCGCATACCCTCCCCTCGCCGCAGGCCTTCGCGGAAGCCGTCGGTGCCATGGGGATTGGCGAGGACGACACAATCGTCGTTTACGACGGGCCGGGCATCTTCACCGCGCCGCGCGTGTGGTGGATGTTCCGGATCATGGGCGCAAAGAACGTCTTCGTTCTCGATGGCGGGATGGATGGCTGGAAGGCGGAAGGACGGCCGACGACCCAGGAAATCCCTGATCCGAGGCCGCGCGTTTTCAACGCCACGTTCAATGCTGCGGCCGTCACCTCCTTCGAGCGCATGAAGGAGATTGTCGCGAACCGGCTCGCTCAGATTGCTGATGCGCGCGGCGCAGGCCGCTTCACCGGCGAGGAACCGGAACCGCGAGCCGGCATGCGCTCGGGGCATATGCCTGGAGCCAAGAGCCTGCCGTCCGGCGTTTTTTCCGAAGGAGGCAAGCTCAAGAGCCTCGACGCCCTGCGCCAAACCTTTAGCGATGCTGGCGTCGACCTGACGCGGCCGGTCGTCACCACTTGCGGGTCCGGCGTCACCGCGGCAATCATAACTCTTGCCCTGCAATCGCTGGGGCACACGGACAATACGCTCTATGATGGCTCCTGGTCGGAGTGGGGCGGACGGCCCGACACGCCGGTCACGACCGGCAGAGAGTGAGTGCCATGCAAGAATCGAAATCTGCGGCGATCACGGCGCACGTGACCGAGCTCGAAATGACGTCACCGCCGAAACAAAGCCTGCCGATACCCGTCAACATCCACACGGCCGTATTGCGCGTATCGGACATCCCGCTCGCCTATTACCGCTTCCTTTACCTTCGTGTCGGCAAGCGCTGGCATTGGACGGAGCGCCTGCGGATGAGCGACGAGGAACTGGCGGACGTGCTCCACAACAAGGAGACGACGGTTACTGTGCTCTACGTCGACGGTGCACCGGCCGGCTTCTTCGAACTGCACGAACGCGAAAACGACGTCATCGAGCTCACTCATTTCGGCCTTATGGAACACGCACTCGGTCTCGGCCTCGGCAAATGGTTCCTGCTGCAGACGTTGCTGGCGGCCTGGGCGATGAACCCGAGCAAGGTCAAGGTGACGACGAACAATCTCGACCACCCGCGTGCCCTTCAGCTTTATCAGCAGTTCGGCTTTTCGCCGGTCGCGACGCGGGAGGCAATTGTCGAACCCTTGAGCGACGCCGAGTTGCTTGCTTTGGCAAAAAAGCTCTGACGTCGATAGTACTGTGCATCTCTTCAGGAGCCTAACGTTATAGCGCTTTGAATTCCTGCACGTTTTTCCATAAATCGGCTCCGATCCCCAATCGATGCGCGAGGCAAGTTTCGGGTGTCGAGGCGGACCGAAAAAGCGCATCCATCTCCTCCTAGATTTCTTAGGAGGAGAACCGCCATGGCTCTACGCTACATCCCGATGCCCCACAACCACGCAGAACGACTGCGCGGCAGCGCCCTTGATGCTTATGGGAACCAACCTGAGCGGCGTATTTCGGACGGCGACGGCATTCCCTGCCGATATTGTCTACGCAACGTCGATCGCGGCGAGCCCTATCTTGTGCTCGCTTATCGACCCTTTGCGTCAGCGCAAGCTTACGCGGAGACCGGACCGATCTTCCTCCACGCCGACGAATGCACCGGACACGACGGACAGTCGCTGCCGCCTATCCTCGCAGCCAGCAAGGAGTATCTGTTGCGAGGATACGGGGGCGACGATCGCATCGTCTACGGAACCGGTGGCGTCATCGCCGCGGAAAGGCTGACAGAGCGCGCCGAAGAACTCTTGGCTCGGACGGACGTTGACTACGTGCACGTGCGTTCCGCCAAGTATAACTGCTATCAGTGCCGTATCGAGATTGCCTGAGACTACGGCGCCGCGCGTCCCGCGCAAAGGCCCGGCGCCTAAACGCCGGGCCAGCAGTTCGATCCTCAGGCGACGTTGAGAACGGCCTCGGGCGCATAGGCATCATAGCCAAGCGCCTCCGCCACCGGCCGGTTCGTCACGCGGCCCTTGTGCACGTTGAGGCCGGCACGCAGGTGGCGGTCCTCGGCGATCGCCTTGAGGCCACGATCGGCGAGCTGCAGGCCGTAGTAAAGCGTGGCGTTGTTCAACGCATGCGCCGAGGTCACCGGCACCGCGCCCGGCATATTGGCGACGCAATAATGCACGACGCCGTCCACCTCGTAGGTCGGTTCGGAATGCGTCGTCGCGTGCGAAGTCTCGAAGCAACCGCCCTGGTCGATGGCGACATCGACGATGACCGCACCTTTTTTCATGCCGGAAAGCATTTCGCGGGTGACGAGCTTGGGGGCCGCCGCCCCTGGGATGAGCACGGCGCCAATCACCAGATCCGCGGAAAAGACTTCCTCCTCGAGCGCATCGATCGTCGAGAAGCGGGTGTGAACGCGACCGTTGAAGATATCGTCGAGTTGACGCAGGCGCGGGATGGAGCGGTCAAGAATCGAAACGTCCGCACCGAGACCGGCGGCCATCTTGGCTGCATGCAAGCCGACAACGCCACCGCCAATAATCGCGACCTTGGCCGGCAACACTCCCGGCACACCGCCAAGGAGGATACCACGGCCGCCGTTCGCCTTCTGAAGCGACGTCGCGCCCGCCTGGATGGAAAGCCGTCCGGCGACCTCCGACATCGGCGCAAGGAGCGGCAATCCACCGCGCTCATCCGTCACCGTTTCGTAGGCGACCGCCGTAACACCTGAGTTGAGCAATCCCTTCGTCTGCTCGGGATCCGGCGCCAGATGCAAATAAGTATAGAGAATTTGGCCTTCGCGCAGTTGCGTCCATTCGGAAGGCTGCGGTTCCTTGACCTTGACGATCATGTCCGACTTTTCGAACACTTCCTTGGCCGTCGAAACAATCCGCGCTCCTGCAGCGCGATAAGTGTCGTCATCTGCCCCGATCCCTGCCCCGGCCTTGGTTTCGACGATCACCTCGTGACCATGGGCGACATATTCCCGTACCGAACCGGGGGTCAGACCAACACGGTATTCATGGTTTTTGATTTCCTTCGGGCAACCGACACGCATCTGAGCGTTCCTCTCCTCTTTATGGGCTGTGCGCCGCATTGATGACGCGCCCAGCAAAACAGATGGCCCTGCGAATGTCCTTGCAAAGAGCTGTCTGACAGCGCATTGCTTTCGAATATTATTGCGTAGTTGAATGCAACCACGAAGGAAATCCCGAATGAGTGAGCTCGACAGCATTGATCATGCGATTCTGCGTATCCTCCAGCAGAATGGCAGGATATCCAATGCGGATCTCTCGGCGAAGGTCGGCCTTTCCCCTTCTGCCTGCTCCCGGCGTGTCGACATTCTCGAAAAATCGGGCACGATCAGCGGCTATCACGCCCGCGTCGCCCACAAGGCGCTCGACTACAAGATCATGGTCATCGTGCATATCTCGCTGTCGGGCCAATTCGCCAAAACGCTTGCCGAATTCGAGGCTGCCGTGAAACTCTGCCCCAATGTGTTGGTCTGTTATTTGATGTCGGGAGAATACGACTACATCCTGCGCGTCGCAGCCAAGGACCTGGAGGATTACGAGCGGATTCACCGGGACTGGCTGTCCGCCCTGCCGCATGTCGTGAAGATCAATTCCAGTTTCTCACTGCGCGAGGTCATCGATCGGCCCAATGTCGGCATTTGAGCGTCTTCGGCGTCGCCGTATACCCGACTATCTGCCGACCACGCGATTTCGACCGCCGCTCTTGGCGGCATAGAGACGCAAGTCCGCTTGGGACAGCAACTCGCGAACGCCGTTCCCGTCGCCGAATGCCGACGAAAGGCCTATGCTCGCCGTCACCGGAGCGCCATTCGGAGTAGCTACCCGCCCGGCAATTGCGCGTCGTATGTCCTCGGCGCGCGAAAGCGCGTCCGGATAGGCAAGCGCGGGGCACAGGACGACAAACTCTTCGCCGCCATACCGGAACAGGCGGTCCGTCGGTCTGAGGGTCGCCTTTACCGTCGCGACCAGCTTTTGCAGCAGATGATCTCCCTCGATATGCCCGAAGCGGTCATTGACGCTCTTGAAGTGATCGACGTCGATGATCATCAGGCTGACCGGCGTGTTTTTCGCGGCAGCATCGCGCAGCATCTGCTGCCCCTCGACTTCGAAGCGGCCGCGATCGAGCGCGCCGGTCAACGTGTCTTTGCCGGAGCGCGACAGCAAATCTTCGTAGCGTTCGCGGAACGTCAGGTCATTGAAGATATCGCCGAGCGGCCGATCGGAGATCGCCAAAAACGGGTGCCGCGACGCATTGAGATAAAGGCCGATGGCGACTGCAAAGAACGGCGCCGCCAGCATCTTCGCCATCCATCCGCCCCAGAAGACATCCGCCGGCGCACCGTTCACCCAGTGCAATGCGGCATAGAAGCCCAGCTGGTCGAGGGTCAGGACCACGACGCCGCAGATCAGGAATCGAGCCGTGACGAACCGGCGCAGCCAGCGCCCCAGCCTCTCGTAGAGCAGAATGATGATCAGGGAATCGAAATAGAGCAGCGTCGTGCCCCAGACCATCAGCCATCCCATCTCATCGATGAAAGCGATGTCGGCGACGCGATTGGGAACGATGGATACGGTGTCATGCAATCTGAGCAGCAGGCTCAGAGCCACGGTCAGAAAGTTGCCCGCAAGCAATCCGTAGATAGGCTGACGTACCGTCGCTGCGTCCTCCTTCACGTAGAGGAGCAGGATTATCATGAGCTTGCCGGAAAAGAACACGGCGGAGCCCGGGGAGATCACCCCAAACGGCAGTTGAACATAGAAAACGGCAGCGAGATAGGTTTCGATGAAATGCATCACGCCGAGCGCCGCCACGAACACGCCAAGTCCCAGGCGCCCACGCAGATGCAGCAACCAGATCATTGCCACCACGTAGATCAGTGCCTCGCCGAGGAAGAGAAGGAGATTGGCGTTTGGCATGCGCCCTGGATTTCCGTTTTTGTTCGCCAGTCTCTTAGAATTAAACTTTGAAGAAAACTTTACTCACTCTGTACCGCGGTGGCGTCGGAATAGGCAAGATTCCGCCGCTTTGCCTTGCCGTGCCTTTCGCCATAGTCTCCTGTATTCCAAGGTGTTACCGCAGGCCCGCAACCGCGTCCGCGGAGAGTTCAATATGGAGACAGCGATGCCGTCAATGACCGCTCTTCACCCCATTTCGCGCCGTTCGCTGCTTGGCGGGCTCGCCGCCTCCTCTGCCCTCGCGATGCTTCATCCTTTCTCCGCGCGTGCCGCGGCCAACCAGGCACATCTGCGCATCATGGAAACGACGGACCTGCACGTGCACGTGTTTCCTTACGATTATTACGGAGACAAACCGAACGACACGGTAGGGCTCGCGCGCACTGCCTCCATCATCGATGCGATCCGAGCCGAGGCAACGAACTCCGTGCTCGTCGACAACGGCGACTTCCTGCAGGGAAACCCGATGGGGGACTACATCGCTTACAAGCGCGGCATGAGGGAAGGCGATCTGCACCCGATCATCGGCGCGATGAACGTGCTCGGCTACGATTGCGGCACGCTCGGCAATCACGAGTTCAACTACGGCCTGGACTTCATGTTCAACGTACTGAACGGCGCCAACTTTCCGATCGTCTGCGCCAACCTGACGAAGGGCGCGCTTGCGGCGAACGCACGTCAGGATGCGCTCTTCCTCAAGCCCTATGTCATTCTCGACCGAAAGGTAAAGGACGGCGCCGGAGAGGAACATTCGATTCGCATCGGCCTGATCGGCTTCGTTCCACCGCAAATCATGACCTGGGATGCGAAGAACCTTGAGGGCAAGGCGAATGCGCGCGATATGGTCAAGGCGGCGGAAGCCTGGGTGCCGCAGATGCGCGAGGAAGGAGCGGACATTATCGTCGCGCTCTCCCACTCGGGAATCGGACAGCAAGACTATGCCGAAAACCTCGAGAACGCATCGGTGCCTCTGGCTGCTATCGACGGCATCGACGCGATCGTTACCGGTCACAGCCACCTCGACTTTCCCGGACCTAAATTCGAGGGCTTCGCCGGCGTCGACAACACCAAGGGACTGATTTCGGGCAAGCCGGGCGTCATGGGCGGCTTCTGGGGCTCCCATCTCGGTCTGATCGACCTGCTGCTCGAGCGCGACGGCGGTGCTTGGCGGGTGATCAGTTCGACGAGCGAAGCTCGCCCCATCTACCGGCGGGAGGAGAAGAAGGTGATTGCCGAAGTCGGCGACAAGGCGGACGTTCTGGCCGCCGCGCAGAAAGACCACGAGGCGACGCTCGCCTATGTCCGCACCCCGGTCGGCAAGACCTCGGCACCGCTCTATTCCTATTTCGCCCTCGTCGCCGACGACCCGTCGGTCCAGATCGTCAGCCAGGCACAGACCTGGTACATCCGCGACATGCTCAAGGACACGGAGCAAAAGGACCTGCCGGTTTTGTCCGCGGCGGCTCCCTTCAAGGCCGGCGGTCGTGGCGGCGCCGACTACTACACCGATGTGCCGGCAGGCGATATTGCCATCAAGAACGTTGCCGATCTCTACCTCTATCCGAACACGGTACAGGCCGTCGTCATCACCGGGGACCAGGTCGCCAATTGGCTCGAGATGTCGGCTGGTATCTTCAATCAGGTGGCTCGCGGATCCGTCGACGCGGAGCTGATCAATGCGAGCTTCCCGTCCTATAATTTCGACGTGATCGACGGCGTCACCTATGAGATCGACCTCTCACAACCGGCGAAGTTCGACAAGGACGGCAATCTGGTGAACGCCTCGGCAAAGCGCATCCAGAACCTGCAATTCGACGGCAAGCCGATCGACCCCGGGCAAAAGTTTGTGGTGGTGACCAACAACTACCGCGCCGGCGGTGGCGGCAACTTCCCGGATATAGCTTCCGACAAGGTGATCTTCGTCGCGCCGGACACCAACCGCGATGTCATCGTCCGCTACATCGTCGAGCAGGGAACGATCAACCCGTCGGCCGATGCGAACTGGAGATTCGTGCCGCTCAAGGACACGAGCGTGCTTTTCGACAGCAGCCCCAAGGCAAGACAGTTCCTGTCGCAGGTGGAAGCCGTTGCGATCGAAGAGGCGGGCGAAGGCGCCGAGGGCTTCGCCCGGTTCCGGATCAAGCTCTGACACCCTGAACGCAAGGGCGGGCCGAGCACTCGCGACATCGAGGAAGCCGGCCCTCCCCATCTCACGCTCAATATCTTGCGCCCGACACCGCCCGCGGCCGGAATCTAATTCAGACTCTAAGGAAACCTGTCCAACCCGGGATTTACGCGCGGATATTCATCGGCCGGAGCCATGCGATCTTACACCGGCCTGGACGGCGAATCGTCCTGAAAGAGCGCGGCGCGTTGCTCATCGACGATCTGCCGGCCCTTTCGCAGAGCCGCATCGATGGCATCCTGCTCGGACGCGAAAAGATCGGCGCGAATGAAGGTGCGCACTTTCACGCCAGAATCAGGCATCGTCTTTTCGATGCTGCCCGCCAGGCGATATTGCGGACCCTCCCGCATCGGAGTCGCGCGGATCAAGCAATCCCCGTAGGATTCAGTCTTGCCAGCGGCTTGCTCGGGTTCCTCTTTGGAGCCGCCGGAGAAGCCAAACAATTTCGAGAAAAACGATGCCATGTCTCATGGTTAGCCGCGGCCGCCAGCGCTGTCAAAGGCTAAGTGCGTGGCAATGTCGTCCGCCGGCGCGATGCCGAGATCAAATGACGAGATTGGCGAGAATCTCGTTCTCGGTAATGTCCTGATAGCGCAAGCCAGCCGCATCGAAGCGCGCCTTCAGAGCCGGAAAGTTTTCTGCGTGCTTGGTCTCAATGCCGATGAGGACCGAGCCGAAATTGCGGGCCGACTTCTTCAAATACTCGAACCGCGCAATATCGTCCTCGTCGCCAAGCAGATTGAGAAAATCGCGTAGCGCACCCGGGCGCTGGGCCATGCGCAGGATGAAATATTTCTTGAGCCCGGCGTGCCGCATCGCCCGCTCCTTGACATCGGGAAGGCGTTCGAAATCGAAATTGCCTCCCGATACGACCGCAACCACCGTCTTGCCCTCCAGCCGCGCGCGCCCGAAGATCTCCAGCGCGGTTATGGAAAGGGCGCCGGCCGGCTCCAGAACCACACCCTCGACGTTCAGCATATCTATGATCGTCAGGCAAATCGCGTTCTCGGGTAGCAACATCACCTGCTCAGGCGCAAAGGCCGCCAGCGCTGCGAAGTTCAGGTCGCCAACGCGCGCGACAGCCGCCCCGTCGACAAAGTTGTCTACCTGGTCGAGTGTGACCACGCTGCCGGTCTCGAGGCTCCGCTTGAGGCTTGGCGCTCCAGCCGGCTCGCAAAAAACGAAACGATCGATCGAAAGCGTGCCGGCGAGATAGCCGGTGACACCGGCGGACAATCCACCACCGCCGACCGGTAGGGCGACAAGATCGGGAACAACGCCTCCCGGTAGCTGCTCGACAATTTCGGCGGCTACCGTCGCCTGTCCCTCGATGATGTCCGCATGATCGAAGGGCGGCACCATGACGCCGGCAATCGCTTCGACATGGTCGCGCGCCGCCTGATAGCACTGGTCGAAAATGTCGCCGACCAGCCGGATGGTAATGAACTCACCACCGAACATGCGAGTCTTGTCTATCTTCTGCTGCGGCGTCGTCACCGGCATGAAGACGACGCCCGGAACGCCGAAGTGCCGGCAGACAAAAGCAAAGCCCTGGGCATGGTTTCCGGCCGAAGCACAGACAAAGGTCTTGCCCATCGCCCCGGCGGCAAGAGCCTTGCGGAAGAAGTTGAACGCGCCGCGGATTTTGTAGGACCGTACGGGCGAAAGATCCTCGCGCTTCAGGTAGACCGTCGCGCCGTAGCGGGCGCTGAGGTGATCGTTGAGTTGCAGCGGCGTTGCCGGAAAAATTTCACGGAGCGCGAGCGCTGCATTTTCAACATCCTGCTTCATAACGTAGGGTCATCCGTTGCGTTTACCGATGCCTGACGCTATCGCACATTGCCTCGCATGAGGCCATCGAATTGACACGAATCGATCGGGCAAGCCACTATTGCTGCCGCTCCAGGCGGCCACCGGCCTGTTCGACAACTGTTTCCGGGAAATCGAAGCTTGAATGCAACCCTGTTCCGGCACGCTGTCCATATCGCGGCGATCCTCGGCCTCTACCTTTCCGGCGCGATGTTGATCCCCGCTCTCGTCGACCTCTACTACGGACATGCGGACTGGGAGATCTTCGCCGTAACGGCCTTCCTGACCGGTGGCCTCTCTGCGGCGACGTTCATGGCGACCCGCGCGGGACCTCCGCCGTTCTCGAAGAAATTCGGATTTCTTCTGGTCAATTTGCTCTGGTTTGTCTTCTCCGTCGTTGGTGCAATCCCGCTCTGGCTCTCCTCGCTCGACCTTGATTTTGCTCAAGCACTCTTCGAGTCCGTTTCCGCGGTTACGACGACCGGTTCGACCGTCATCGTCGGGCTCGACAACGCGCCGCCCGGCCTGCTGCTGTGGCGCTCGCTCCTTTGCTGGCTCGGCGGCATAGGCATTGTCGTTCTCGGCCTGTTCATCATCCCCTACCTGCGGGTCGGCGGCATGTCCTTCTTCAAGATGGAGTCCTCCGACACGAGCGACAAGACATTCGCCCGCATCGCAAGCTTCAGCCGCGCCTTCCTCGCCGTCTATGTGACGATCACGCTGCTCTGCGCAGTAGGCTATAACATGACTGGCATGAACCGCTTCGATGCGATCAATCACGCGATGTCGACCGTCGCTACCGGCGGCTTTTCAACCCACGATGCATCATTTGCCTATTTCGGCAGCGTTCCACTGCTGTGGACCGGCACATTTTTCATGACGCTTTGCAGCCTGCCCTTCTCGATCCTGATCGTGCTTGTCGTCCGGGGGCGTCTCGACGCGTTGCGCGATCCGCAAATCAGCGTCTTTCTCGGCTATCTCACCGTGTTTTCGGTGGCCGTGGCCGCCTATCACCGGCTGGCGAATGGCGTCGAATTTCATCTCGCGCTGGCGCATTCCTTCTTCAACATCAGCTCGATCCTCTCGACCACTGGCTACGCTAGCGAAGACTATAGTCTTTGGGGGCCCTTCGTCGTCATGACGGCGTTTATCGCCACCTTCATGGGCGGCTGCTCCGGCTCGACTGCAGGCGGTATCAAGGCCTATCGTTTCGTCGTGCTCTTCAACGCGATCCGCTCAGGGTTGAATAGGCTCATCTATCCCAATGCGATCTATGCGGTGCGCTATGGCAACAGCACCGTCGATCTGGACACGCAGCGCGCTATCTTCCTGTTCTTCATAACCTATATCCTTCTCTGGGTTTTCGGCAGCCTGGTGATGGCGGCGCTTGGCTATGATCTGGTCACGGCAGTCTCGGCCGTCATTACCTGCCTCTCCAACGTCGGTCCCGGCCTCGGCAGCATTATCGGTCCAGCCGGCAACTTCTCGACGCTTGGGGATCCCGAACTCTATCTTCTGTCGCTGATGATGCTGCTCGGACGTCTCGAGGTTCTGACCGTTCTCGTCATCCTGACCCCGGTCTTCTGGAAGCACTGAGTGTCTTAATTAGCATCGACTTGGCAATGCCTTGACTTAGAGTGGCAAATACCGAAAGTCTGGAGACCATGGGCACGGGGGAGGAATACGATGCCGAAACGCCTGCTCTTGCTTGCAACAATGACTGCCGCGATCGCGGCGACGATCGACGCGGGGGCTCTGGCCGGTCCGCTGTCTGATGCCGCGACAAAGGCGGAACAGCAGGCGACCTCAGGTGACGTGGCGGGTGCCCGGGAGACGCTGCGGCAGGCGGTAAGCGAGTTCTCCCAAACACTTCCCTTCGCGATCGGCAAAGCGGTCTTCGTCACGGCCGAACCGGCGGGCTATGCGATGTACGAGCCCAAAGCCGATCCGACCTTCAAGGCCGGCGAGGCAATCGTGTCCTACGTCGAACCGGTTGGGCTTACCTGGAAGGAAGCGAGCGTCAAGGGCAAGATCCAGACGCGTTTCACGGTGGATTTCGACATCCTCAACCCCAAGGGCGAAGTCCTCGCCAGCCAGAAGGCATTCGGCGATTTCACTTTCACGGGCTACCTGCGCAACCAGGAAATCTACTCGACGCTGACGATCGACGTGACTGGCGCGCCGGCCGGCGACTACGTGCTGCGTTTTCATTTCAATGATATCAACAGCGGCAAGAGCGCGACCGTCGACCAGCCTTTCAAGATCGCCGCGCAATAGGTCCATGCCGAACAGAATTACGACCATTGGTTTCGATGCCGACGATACGCTGTGGCAGAACGAACAGTTCTATCGCCTTACCGAAGAGCGTTTCGTCGATTTGCTGAAAGACCACGCCGACCCGAAGGCGTTGCCTGCAAGATTGCTCGCGGCCGAAAAGCGGAATCTCGGCCTCTATGGCTTCGGCATCAAGGGCTTCACCCTCTCGATGATCGAGACCGCGCTCGAGGTAACCGGCGGCAAGCTGCCGCCGTCGGTGATCGCCGAAATTCTCGCCGCCGGACGGGAAATGCTTGGCCATCCGGTCGAACCGCTGCCAAACGTGCATGAGACACTCGAGGCCCTCGCCGGACGCTTTCGCCTCGTCATGATCACCAAGGGCGACCTTTTCGATCAGGAACGGAAGCTTGCCGCCTCCGGGCTCGGCGACTTCTTCGCCGCCATCGAAATCGTCAGCGACAAGACCATGTCCACCTATCAGAGAATATTCTCGCAACACGGCGACGGGCCGTCGAGGAGCCTCATGGTCGGCAATTCGCTGAAATCCGACATCGTCCCGGCGCTGGCGGCCGGCAGCTGGGGCGTCTATGTCCCGCACGCCCTCACCTGGTCTTTCGAACATCACGAGAAACCGGAAGACCATCCGCGTTTTCATGAAATACCCGACCTCGGTCAGCTCGAAACGCTCTTGCGCAAAATCGCCGGTTGATGGGCGGCGCAACCGCGCAAGGAGGGGCTGGTGCGGACGACGGGGATCGAACCCGTACAGCCTAAGGCCGAGGGATTTTAAGTCCCTTGCGTCTACCAGTTTCGCCACGTCCGCCTGCGGCCTAGATCAAACACTTAGGAGATTCAGTCAAGGGAATGTTTTGCAACTTATCTCCTTGCGTTCTGGAGCGGAGCCGTCGGGCAGCCTGTCCGGGTCGTTGAGGCCGCCCGGTTGCGTCGGCCGAATGCCGCGTCACGAAAAACCGCGCGAACCCCTGATTCGCCAGGGGTTCAATCATCGCCCTTTGCTGGCAAGCTAGCCTGCCTCGAAATTTGTCCCTGCATTGCTGACAGAGGGTACAGGCGTGCGTCCACTGCAAGCGTCATCTGATGTGCCTTTGTTTCCGGAAGACCTGGACACGCTTCAGCGTGTATTCGATCGCCTCTGCGACGAGCATCGATGGCCGCGCGACAGCGCGCCTGCGCAAAGGTACGGCAGAATGCTGATCGAGGCCTATCAGGCCGGAACCACCAATGAGCTTCATCTTCTCACTGCTGGGCGCTTGTTCGTGACCAGGTCGCACGAGGCCAGGAGATTGGTGTGATGTCGGACGCCCCAGTCAACCGCGACGAACCGGAGGAACGGCGCCGTCGCATCGACGCGATGAAGGAAGCTTTTGCAAGCGCCATCGCGGCACGCCAGGCCGAACTGCGTGATCAGCAAACGTCGGGACGGCGCGTTGTCTGGAGGCCCCTGCTTCTCAGCAGGAAGTCATAAGGCGCCGACGGACCGGATACGTCCTCAAAAATATTGAATACCAATATGTTGCGGCATCAACTTCACAAGATTGATATGCGAGTATCTCGCCATCGTTCTGCTTCTGCACGAGAGAATGCTGACAGAAACTGACAGCATCGTCTCCTATGGTCCTGCCATCGGAAAAAGGAGACAACTGTGCTTAAGCCCAACCTCATTCTCTTGCCCAACCTCATTCTCTCGTATGTCCGGAACCCTGCGGAAAGCTCGGCGTTCTATTCGCGCTTGCTTGGCCGCCAGCCCTCAGCGTCGTTTCCCACCTATGTCGCCTTCGAATTTGATAGTGGCCTGAGTTTGGGGCTGTGGTCGATGAGCGCGGAGAACTTCCACACGGCGGGGAGCGGCAACCGCACCGAACTTGCTTTCATGGTTGAGAACGATGCCGCCGTTGAACGGATTTACGGCGTTTGGCGCCAGGAGGGCGTCACGATCGAGCAGGAACTCATGACGGCAGTCTTCGGCCGCACGTTCGTGGCTCTCGATCCCGACGGTCATCGGTTGAGGGTCTGTACGCCGGACGATTGAAGTCGGTCGGTGCAGCGCGGGGCGCGCCGCCCACAAAATAGCCCGTCATTCGTTCGGCACGAATGGCGAGCATCAGCTTGCGCGAGGCGACGCACTACAACATCCCGCAGCGAGATTCCGGACCGGTCTCAGTGGTAGTAAAAGCAATCGCAGTCGGCCTTCAAGGCGTCTTCTCCGCGCCAGACTCTTACCGCCAGTTTCGACGATTTTCCACTGTCGTCCAACCGCAACCCAAGCAAGGAGACCGCCGCTGCCTTCGGATTGGGTGCGTCGACTTCGATAACCGATCCGACCTGATGAACGCCCAAGCGGGCGGTCCAGGTGAAGATTTGAACGCTATAATGCATTGGAAATCCTCCGTCGCGTTGTCAGCGCGTACGGGGATGGCGTCGTCAGGGGCATATAAGCTCGAACCCAACTGCCCCTTCAACTATCTTCAGCCATCCTCGACGGTTGCTTCAGGTCGATCTCCCCCATCGGCGTGTTCGAAATGCCAATTTCCCTTCTCATCCTGGAAGCTGATTTCCTCGTCGTCGCCGCCTACTTGCTGTTCGGCCGCTGCGGCTCTTGCGGCCGCCAGTGCCATCTCGCGACTGGGAAAGGGCTCTGAATACGCCTCGGCTGCCTTGTAGGCCCAACCTCCGTCGTGTGGAACGATCGAATAAGTGATCCGCGCCATTCTTCACTCCCCTGGATTTCCCGGGACAGTTGCTGCCCCGGCGGACCGTCGCCGCACGGTCCTTGCTGCTCCTCCTTATCAATGGCATTTGCATGCCGAACGGCGGCGATGTTAGCACAGAATGACGCTGCCAGGCCACTTTTGCGATGATTTTGGCCGCCTTTCGAAGCTTTCGCGAAACTTCAACGCACAGTCTCGCCGGGCCGCGCCAAAAGGCGCCTCTAACGGAGACATCAGGACGCGAGTTTTGCGGCGATCTTCGCGACATGCGCGCCTTGGTAACGGGCGGCATCAAGCTCGACCGCCGACGGCTGACGCGAACCATCGCCTCCGGTGATGGTCGAAGCACCGTAGGGAGAACCGCCCTTGATTTCGTCCAGCCCCGCCTGGCCCTCGAATGCGTAAGGAAGGCCGACGACGACCGTGCCGAGATGCATCAGCGTCGGGATCAGGCCGAGGACGGTGGTTTCCTGACCGCCGTGCTGGGTTGCCGACGAGGTGAAGGCGGAGCCGACCTTACCGACGAGTTTGCCCTGAGCCCAAAGACTGCCGGTCTGGTCGATGAAGTTGCGCAGCTGCGACGCGACGGTGCCATAGCGCGTGCCCGAACCGAAGATGATCGCGTCATAGTCCGCAAGCTCGTTGACGGTCGCAATCGGCGCCGCCTGGTCTATCTTGTAATAGGAGGACTTCGCCACGTCCTCCGGCACCAACTCAGGCACGCGCTTTACGACGACATCCGCGCCGGTCGACTTGGCGCCTTCCGCGACGGCGTAGGCCATCGTTTCGATATGCCCATAGGCGGAATAATAGAGAACCAGTACCTTTGCCTCATGATACTCCTGTCAGGCAATTACACTTGATCGTCCCCTGGGGCAGGATTTATCAAAACGCACGTGGTCGCCAGAACATGGGCGGTCGACAGACTGTCAAGCTTTCTTCAACAGCCATGGGATCGACTCGGCGATCGCCAAGTATTCAGGAGCACCAATGACCACTGCCACGATCGTTACGGCCGCCATGCTTGCCATAGGCGATGAACTTCTGTCCGGCCGAACGAAGGACAAGAATATCGGCCACCTGGCCGACATGCTGACCATGGTCGGTATCGATCTGCGTGAGGTTCGCATCGTGGCGGACGACGAGGAGGCGATTGTCGACGCAGTCAACGCCTTGCGAGGCCGTTACGACCACGTCTTCACGTCCGGCGGCATTGGGCCGACACACGACGACATCACTGCCGACGCGGTCTCCAGAGCGTTCGGTGTCGAGTGCATCCACGACCCGGAGGCAATGGCGTTGCTTGGCGCCATGTATGAACGCCGCGGCATGGAGTTTACCGATGCGCGCAGGCGAATGGCGCGCATGCCGGTCGGCGCCACCCATATTTCCAATCCCGTATCGACGGCGCCCGGCTTCCGGATCGCCAACGTCTACGTCATGGCCGGCGTGCCCCAGGTCTTCCAGGCGATGCTTGATAGTTTGCTTCCCAGCCTCCAGACGGGGACGCCAGTCCTTTCATGCACTGTCCGTTCGCCCTATGGCGAAGGCGATATTGGCGGGCCCTTGGCGGAGGTGCAGAAGAAACATCCGGAAACGAGCATTGGCTCCTACCCCAAGTTCGACGGCAAAACCTTCTCGACCGATATCGTCATCCGCGCTCGCGAGGCTGCGGTGCTCGCTGCGGCCGAGGCCGATGTCGTGGCGATGATCGAGACAATTGCCCGTTCTCGCTAATGCATGTCGCCCAAAAGTGTGCAGCGGTTTTGGTACAACGACATGGGTAAAAGCAACGAGCTAAAGCGCATCGCATCAGTCAGATTGAACGCGACATGCTTTAGTGCGGGATGCGGAAAGCGCGTGCGGTTTTCCGTCCACGTTCCGCTCCAAGCTATTCGATCAGGCGGCATGCTCATGCCCCCATGGTTCGACGGAGGTGGAGGATTCCTGGACAGGCCTTGTCGGCCCTTGCGCTCCGGGCTTCATTTTCAGTATTGGGTATCCAAAGCGTGACGAAGCGCGCTGTGCGACCTCCTTGTTCGCCGCGGCGCTTCGCAGCCTGTATTCGACTGAAGCCGGAGCCCGTAAATGTCTCTTCCAGATAAAGCCTTTCCCGTATCCTGGGATCAGTTCCACCGCGATGCCCGCGCGCTCGCGTGGCGGCTGGCCGACAACGGACAGGAATGGCGTGCAATGGTCTGCATCACCCGCGGGGGCCTTGTTCCGGCTGCAATTATCTGCCGCGAACTCAATATCCGCATGATCGAGACCGTCTGCATCGCCTCCTATCACGACTATGACACGCAGGGCCAAATGAAGGTTCTCAAGGGCATTTCCCCGGAAATCGCCAAGGATGGCGGTGAGGGTGTGCTGATCATCGATGACCTGACCGACACCGGCAAGACCGCCACCGAGGTGCGGGCAATGCTGCCGAAAGCCCATTTCGCCGCCGTCTATGCAAAGCCGAAGGGGCGCCCGCTCGTCGACACTTTCGTCACGGAAGTCAGCCAGGATACCTGGATCTATTTCCCTTGGGACATGGGCTTTACCTATCAGGAGCCGATCGCCAAGGGCACGCGCGGCTGAGACTTCTTCGCGGTTCCGCAGGCAGCGCGTCCCATCAGACGCGCAGAGAGCGCTGCGGCACCGTGAATGGCTTATCCTCAAATCGGCTACTACTGCATGATTCCTTAAATCGGAATCGATTTAAGGATAAAATCATGC
>NZ_WITC01000083.1 GCF_009601505.1 Sinorhizobium terangae | reverse complement strand
ATACACCCGCGTGTTCGCAATCGGACGGCCGATCGGGATGGAGGTCATGTCCTCGACAGATTTCGCGATCTCGCAGACTGTCGCGAAGGTCGTCGTCTCCGTCGGACCGTAGCAGTGAATGAGACGTACAGGACCTTCTTCTCTCAGCAATTTTAGAAATGAGGGAAGATCATTGCGCTCGCCTCCGCAGAGGAGGTACTTAAGCCGTGCTAACGTCGGCGCGATCAATGATGTATATTGGTTAAATAATGCTGTCGTTAGAAAAAGTATTGTCACCCGCTGCTGTTTAAGTGCCTTGGCAAAATCCGCAGGATTTATGCCATCCATTGCAATAATGCAGCCACCGTTAAGCAGCGGTGCCCACACTTCAAATGTGCTGGCATCAAAGGCAGGATTACTCGCCCATGCCACACGATCTCCGGCATCGATCTTCGCATATCCATTGCTGATCACGAGCCGGTTGACAGCACGATGAGGCACCACAACTCCCTTGGGAAGGCCCGTCGAGCCAGACGTGTACATCACGTAAGCGGCAGCGTCGGCGCTCAATGCCAGGCCAAGATCGACACTGGACTTGGTTCCAGCTATCAGCGGCTCAATGGGCAAAACAGGGATCGTCGCCTTGACCAGATCCCGATCGTCACTCTCGCTAAGCACCAAGCGTGCAGCACAATCGGCAATCAGCCATTCTTGTCGCGCAGATGGAAGAGCGCGATCGATCGGCACATACACTCCCCCCGCCTTCAAGATCGCCAGCTGCGCCACCACAAGAGAGACGGAGCGGTCCAGCATTGTCGCAACGCTATCACCGGGCTTCACGCCGAGCCCGATCAGATGATGGGCCAGCCGATTGGCGCGCGCATTGAGCTCGCCATAGCTCAGACGCTCGTCCTCGTGGATCACCGCCACCGCGTCGGGCGCCCGGCGCACCTGCTGCTCGAACAGCTCGTGCACGCATAGATACGACGGATAGTCCGCTTCCGTCCGGTTCAGCTCCTCCAGCAGATAGGTGCGCTCGTCGGCCGGCAGCATGTCGAGCTGCCGCACCGGCGTGTCGGGAGCATGCTCCAATGCTTCCACCAATTGCTCGAGCGCCCGCTGCATGTAGCCGCAGACCCGATCCGCAGCGCATGGCTCGACCACCTGCGCCGTCAGCCCGAGCGCCTCGCCAAAATCCTCCACCGACAGGGTCAGCGGATAATTGGTGCGTTCCTCGCTCCCCAGCCACTCGATGCCCGACAGCCCCTCATCGGTTGTCGAGCCGGCCG
>NZ_WITC01000082.1 GCF_009601505.1 Sinorhizobium terangae | reverse complement strand
GTGCGGCCGTTCTCGGAGACCACGTCGGCACGCACATCGATCGCCTGGCCGCCGAGCGCGCCGGTTGCCGTCAGCTTGGCTTGCGGGCTGCCGGGCTTGGCTGTCACGTCGGCATTGATCGCCAGGTCCGTCAGGTTGCGGCCGGCCAGCGTTGCGCCGCTGGAGGTCATCTGAGCCTTGATGCCGAGTTCGTTGAGCGGGCCGGAGATGTCGGCGTTGAACGCCGCGTTGCCCTCAGCGTCCGCCAGCAATTTGCCGAGGTTGGGAAGCGTGCCTTCGATCGCCGCCGTCAGCGCGCCATCGGCAAGCGCGGCGGTGCCGCGGGCGTCGACGGTGCCGGACGAGAGATCAAGCGCGCTCAGTCGGACGCTGCCGCCTTCGCCGGTCTCGACCTTGCCGGAGATCGCGATCGTCCTGTCGAACTTCGTGGCGAGGCCGGGCGGCAGCAGATGCGGCTCGGCGAAGAGCTTGAAGTCGGCAGCGGCGGTTGCATTCGCGCGGTTGAGGCGGCCGGTGACGTTGCCGCGGAAGGCGCCGCTTTCGATCGTCAGCGGATCGAAGCGGACTTCGCCTTCGGCAACCGTGATCGTGCCTTTCGCCGTGACGTCCTGCGCGACGATGCCGGTGGAGCGAACCGACGCAATGGAGGCGCCGTTCCAGACGAGATCGTAGCCGACCACCGGCGCTGCGGCCGCCCCGCTGACATTGACGGTGCCGCCGATCGCGCCCTCGGCGCCGAGCGTCGGGGCGAAGGTGTTGATCAGGGTGGCGGGAAGCGCGTTGATTTGCGCCGAGATATCGAGTTGCTCGCCAACGGTGCCCGCGACGTCAATCGCGCCGTCCGACGCGAGAATGGTGAGATCGTCGAGGCGAACAACGCCGCTTTCGATGGCGATTGTCGTCGGCGCGGCAAGCTGCAGGGGGACCCGCTTCGGCGTCGCCGAGAGGGATGCCAGGCGGATCTCCGTGCGACCGGCATTGCTGACGAGATCGCCGGTCGCCGCGACCGGCGCGCCATCATAGGAACCGTCGATCGAAAAGCCCGTCCGTTCTGCCTGTTGCTCGAAGGCGAGATTGAGGCCCGAGAGGCGGTTTTCTCCCTGGCCGAGGCTTTCCGCGCTGATATTGCCCCTGATGGCCAGCTTGGCAATGTCGGCGATGTTGATATCGGCGGTGGGCCTGGCAATCGTCAGCGCATCGCGGCTGATGCTGCCGCCGCTCGCCTTGAGCGCGATCGACGTAATGCCATTGACGGTGCGGACTGTTGCGGAACCGGCGAGATCGCCGGACGCGGTCTGGCCGGCCATGGCGGCCAGCAGGCCGAGATCGGGCAGGGTGAAGTCGATCGTGCCGTCCGGCTTGAAGTCGGGCGTCAGGTTGAGCGCGCCGGTCAGCCGGTTGTCGCCGA
>NZ_WITC01000081.1 GCF_009601505.1 Sinorhizobium terangae | reverse complement strand
ATCTCGCTGGTGGACCCGAACATCTTCATCACCAGCGGCATCCTGCGGTCCTTCGCAGTCGAGACCCGGCCGTCAAGCGTCCTGAACCCGCGTTATCCGGCGCCGGTGAACACCTATAATCCGACGGTTCACGCCGTCGTCGACGGGATTTTCGCGGCGCTCGGGCAAGTGGTGCCGGAACGCTCGCGAGCCGACGGCTGCGGGAGCCGGTCGATCATCCTCGGCGGCCGCGGCACGAATACCGGCAGCAGCTACGTGCAGTACGAGATCGTCGGTGGCGGAGCGGGGGCCCGCTCGACGCGCGACGGAGCCTCGGGAACGACGGTCAACCAGAGCAACGCGAAAATCGCGCCGGTGGAGATCATCGAGAGCGAGTTTCCGACCCGTGTGCTTGCCTTCGAGTTGATCCGAGACTCGGGCGGTGCCGGCAAATTCCGGGGCGGGCTCGGCATTCGGCGCAAATATCTGAACCTCACCGATGCGCGCTTTTCGATCCGCTCGACCAAGCACGTCATTCCGGCGGAAGGCTATGCCGACGGCCTGCCCGGTCGCACCGGCGACATCCGGATCAATCCGGACGAGGAGGGCTGGAAGCGCCTGCCTTCGCGCTACGCCGACTATCCGCTTAAGGCCGGCGATGTGTTCGAACTCGAAACGCCGGGCGGTGGCGGTTACGGCGACCCGCTGACGCGCGATCCGGCATCGGTGCTTGCCGACGTCAGGGAAGGGTATGTCTCCGTCGAGGCGGCCGGACGCGACTATGGCGTGGTGCTGGTGGCGGGAGCGAATGGCCCGAGCCTCGATCAGGAGGCGACGCAGAGATTGCGGGCGGCACGGTCGAAGGCCGGGGCGGCTTGAAGCGAGATCAGGAGGAAGACTATGGATGGAATTGTGAACACGAAACCGACGGCCGGGGTGATCGGGCTCGGTGCCATGGGCTACCAGATGGCCCGGCACCTGAAAGAGAAGGGCTTCACCGTTGCCGGCTACGACGTCTCAGTCGAGGCCACGGCCAAGTCGCAGGCGATCGGCATTCCGACCAAGGCGGGCATTGCAGAGGTCGGCAGCGGTGCCGAAGTTGTCGTCGTCATGGTCCAGACCGACAAGCAGGTCGTCGACGTGATCGGCGAGGGCGGGCTTCTCGCCTCGCTGGCACCGGGGTCGGTGATCTGCATTGCGAGCTCGATCGCGCCCGACACCTGCCGAGAGCTTGAGCGCCAGGCGGCCGAGAAGGGCGTCGGTGTTCTCGATACGCCGGTCGTGCTCGGCCAGGAAGCGGCCGACAACGGCACGCTGACGGTCTTCGTCGGCGGCGAAGCGAAGTGGCTTGAGAAGGCGCGCCCCGTGCTTTCGGCCTTTGGCAGCAATATCCTTCATATCGGGCCGAGCGGTACCGGCCAGATCGCAAAGACGACCAACAATATGCTGCTTTGGGCCTGCATCTGCGCCAACTTTGAAGCGCTCAGCCTCGCTAAGCAGCTCGGCGCCGACGTGCCGACGCTGGTCTCCGCGCTGATGCATTCTTCCGGTGCCAACTGGTCGCTGTCGCGCTGGGGCAAGAGCACCGGCAAGTGGGCGGAAAAGGACATGGACGTCGCGCTCGACCTTGCGCAGAGCGTCAAGCTGCCGTTGCCGCTCAACGGCCTCGTCGACCAGCTCATGAAGTCGATGAACAAGGAACGAATGCAGAGCCTGCTTAGCTGAAACCAATCCCCCTCATCCTGGTTCGGAGGAGAGCCGGGTGAGGGCAAGCCAACCGTGGGAGGAGAGCATGAAAAATCTATTGAAGACCGTTTTGGCAGCGGGGTTGAGCCTCATTGCCGGCGCCCTGTCGCCGGCAGCGGCAGACGAAGCCCTTACCAAGGTGAATGTCGCCTATGACGGCTTCACCATGACGAGCGCGCCGATGCAGTACACGCTTGCCAAGGGCCTGTTCAAAAAGCACGGCCTGGACGTCAACCTCATCTATGTCGAGGGCGGTTCGGTGCTCACCCAGGCGCTCGTCGGCGGCTCGATCGACATCGCCCAGAACGGCTATACGCCGTCGATCGCGGCCGCCGTTGCCGGTGCCGATATCGCCATCATCGGCAGCATGGCCAACAAGCTGCCGTTCCAGCTTGTCGTCGATTCCTCGATCCAGAATGCCGATCAGCTGCGCGGCAAGAGCATCGCCATCAGCAAGTTCGGTTCGTCGACCGACACCGCCTTGAAGTTCGCGCTGAAGTCCCTCGGGCTCGAGCCGACGGATGTCAACATTCTTCAGCTCGGCGGCGAGGGAACTCGGGCGGCTGCCTATGAAAGCCATCAGGTCCAGGGGCTGATGTCGCAGTATCCGCGCACCCAGGAAATGGTCGATGCCGGCTCGAAGATGCTGGTGGACGTGACCGAGATCGTCAAGGATTACCCGAACACCGCCTATGTGACCTCGCGGAACTATCTTTCCGGGAACCCAGACGTCGTCAAGCGCTTCTTCATGGCGATGGGCGAGGGCCTGCACGCCTTCCGTGCCAATCCGCAGGACGCGATGGAGGTGACGGCTTCCTTCCTGAAGCTCGAGAAGGGGCCGTCGGTCGAACAGGCGTTCCGCTTCTATTCGGAGAAGGTGTACCCGCAGGATCTGCGTCCCTCGATTCCGGGTGTGACTGCGGTCCTGGCGGAGCTTTCGAAGACGCTGCCGGCTGCGGCCTCGGTGAAGCCGGAATCGATCGTCGACACAACCACGCTCGATGCGCTCGACCGCGAAGGCTTCTTCAAGGCGCTCGACTGAAACTGCGAACAAGACGGGAGGACAACCCATGTTGCAGGCAACGCCGGTCAAGCTGAAGGCCGATAGCGTCAAACTGAATTATTACAATGATCGCACCAAGCGCGATCTGAGTGTACTCGACGGCATCGACTTCAGCGTCAACGAGGGTGAACTCGTCAGCATCGTCGGCCCGAGTGGCTGCGGGAAATCGACTTTTCTCGCCGCCGTCGACGGCCTCGTCTCGATCGATGGCGGCAGAATCCTCATCGACGAACGCGAGGTGACGAAGCCGGGGCCGGATCGCGGCCTCGTCTTCCAGCAGGACTCCCTCTTTCCCTGGCGCACGGTCCAGCGCAACGTCGCCTACGGCTTGGAGATCCAGAAGATCCTGAGCAAGGACGAGATCGCCGCGCGTGCACGCAAGTTCGTCGAGCTCGTCGGGCTCGCCGGGTTCGAGGACAGCTATCCGCGCGAACTTTCCGGCGGCATGCGCCAGCGCGTCAACATCGCAAGGGCACTCGCCGTCGATCCGGAACTGCTGCTGCTCGACGAGCCCTTTGCGGCGCTCGACGCGCAGACGCGCGAATTCATGCAGTTCGAGCTGCTGCGCATTCTCGATCGGGCCCAGAAGACCGGCGTGTTCATCACCCACCAGATCGATGAGGCGATCTTCCTTTCCAACCGCGTCGTCGTGTTTTCCGCACGCCCGGCGAAGGTGAAGGAGATCGTCGAGATCGACCTGCCGAAGGAGCGCACGCTCGATCTGAAGCATACCCCGCGCTTCATGGAGATCTTCCGCCATATCTGGCGGCTGATCGAAGAGGAAAGTGCCCGCATGGGCCTTCTGCGCGTGCATTGAGGGAGCGAGAGATGACATCCGTTACCGAAGAACGAGAAATCCCAAGGCCGCGCAAGTCGGAATTCGCCATCTACGAATTGCTGGTGCGCCACGAGAACGCGCTTCTCGGCAGCTTCACCATGATCGTGGCACTGCTGCTCTGGGAGGCGGTCGTCCGCCTCGACCTGGTCAATCCGCTTTTCACCAGTTCGCCGAGCCGCATCATCGCAACCGGTTATGCGATGTTCGCCGACGGCAGCATCTATCCGCACCTCGCCATCAGCGGACTGGAACTGGTTGTCGGCTATGGGCTGGCGATCATTGTCGGTGTGCCGCTCGGCATCCTGATGGGCTGGTACCGCCGCTTCGACGCCGCTTTCGACCCGATCATTTCGGCGCTCTACGCGACACCACGCATCGCGCTGCTGCCGCTGATCATGATCTGGTTCGGCATCGGCCTCGGTTCGAAGTTCGCGATCATCTTTCTCAGCGCCGTATTTCCGATCCTCATCAACACGACCGCCGGCGTCCAGACCGTCGAACGCGACTACATCAAGGTGGCTCGGTCCTTCGGCGCGAACGACAGGCAGATGTTCCTGACTGTTGCCTTCCCGGCCGCCGTTCCATTCCTGCTGACGGGCTTGCGCCTCGGTCTCGGCCACGCGCTCATCGGCATCGTGGTTGGCGAGATGTACTCGGCACAGGCCGGGGTCGGCTATCTCATCTCCGTCGCCGGCGCCACCTTCCAGACCGACCGGGTCATGTTCGGCATCATCCTGATTGCCGCCGCGGGCGTCGTTCTCACCAACATCCTGAGGATGATCGAACGCCGCTTCGATCGGTGGCGACCGGACAACAAGCTCTAGTCTCCTGGCCGGTCCTCAGCGGCCGGCCGGATCACTCCACACCAAAGAACGGTAGGACAGAATGAAACTGATCGATCAAGTGGCGGTCGTTACCGGCGCTGGCCGGAATATCGGCGAGGCAACGGCGAAGCTTCTGGCAAAGGAGGGCGCGAGCATCGCCGTGACCGACATCGACGCCGAGCGCGCCGGACGCGTCGCGGAGGAGATCCGAGCTGCAGGCGGCAAGGCCGAGGTGTTCCTCGCCAACGTTGCCGACGAAGAAGGCGTGATTTCGCTCGTCAAGGATGTCACCGAGCGCTTCGGCAAGGTCGATATCCTCGTCAACAACGTCGCCATCAGCGACAACAAGCACGTTCTCGACGTGACGAAGGAGGAATGGGACCGGGTAATCGCCGTGACGCTGACTGGCACGTTCCTGATGAGCAAATATTTCGCCCAGCAGATGGTGGCGCAGGGGCACGGCGGCAACATCGTCAATGTCGGCTCGACCTCGGGCTTTTACGGACGCCCGCGCGCCGTCGCCTACACGGCTGCCAAGGCAGGTGTCACCAATCTGTCGCGCTCGCTGGCTATCCAGCTCGCCAAGCACAAGATCCGTGTCAACTGCGTGGTGCCGAACAAGATCGGTTCGCCCGTCGGAAAGGATACGTTCGATCCGAATCGGCCGGTCGTAAACCTGCGCGATCGGCCCGGTGTTCCGGACGATCTCGCCCGCGCCATCCTGTTCCTGGTCTCCCCCGATTCCGACTTCATCGACGGCACAACACTTTTCGTCGACGGCGGCGTTTCCGCGCTGATGCCCGGCAGCGAATAACGACCATTGGATGCACCTTATCGATCGAGTTCGGGATAGATCCGATCGAGAAATCCCGGCCTGAGCTTTTCGCCGATCAGGCAGTCGGCACCGGGCGTCGTGGCCGTGAGCTGCAGGGTGGGCGGCGGGGGCAGGCCGCTCACTTCCAGGATCAGTTTCTGGCGGATCGCGATCGCGAAATCCTCTGGTTCATGGACTGGAAGTACGAAGGATCCCGGTCCGCCGATGACGCATTGCGCGTAGTACTGGTCGAGTGGCCCGGTCGAGACCGAGGGCCGAATGAGGATCGCAAGCCCGTTGATGATGATGCCGCGAGATATGGCGCCGTCGCGGGCGGGTGTGACTGGCGGGCCGGTATTGTTCGGCCCGTCGCCGGAAATGTCTATCACCCGGCGTGCGCCCGAAAAGGCGTTGGAATCGATCAGGTTCGTGCCGAACAGGATCGCGTTGGAGATCGACGTACCGCGGCGCGTGCCGATCGGACGCGCCTCAACCTTCGCGGCGAAGGCTTCGGCGTCCGCGGCATCGTCGATCACCTGCCATGAGACGACCGACTGCTCGTTCACAAGCCCCGCCCACTCGAAATAGCCGATCGCGATCCGCCCGATCAGGCCGCCCTTGACCGCGTTGATGAATTCGGGATGCCGCAGCGCCTGGAGATAGCCGGACCGCTGGACCCGTGCCTCCTCCATGTCCATCGATCCGGACATGTCGACGGCCAGCACCAGTTCCACATCGACATCCGCCTGCATGGCGGCCGAATGGATCGGACTCCCACTGAGGGCCAGGATCAATGCCAACGTGCTCAACATCGCATCAACCGTTTCTGCGCGTGGTCACTTCGGGGGCTGGATGCGGAAATACGAGGCGGTTTGCCCGCACCCTGCACTTCAAAAATCGATCACATCTGTGAGTTTGGATTGCATCACACCAAAATCAAGGCATTGGGAAGAATGTAGCACAGGATTGGCGTTGCGCGACAATTGCGAACGATCGTCTCTACAATATTCGGTGATCACCGATACCCTCCTTGCCCGATTTTACCCTTGAAAGAAATCTAGCGCCGGGCGAAAGGATGCCGCTCTCACAGCGTTAGACATCGCTGACGCAGACGGCACGAGCGCTGCGCCTCTCGCGAAAAAGTGCGTCAGACGGGACCGGGATGCTTCAATCCACCTCTAATAGGGACATTGTGCGGATCGATCGCCTGCAGCGCGCCGCGTTTGGCTATTTTCGCCGGTATTCCGATGCCGGGACAGGTCTCGTCGCGGACACATCGCGCGAGGGATCGCCGTCGAGCATCGCCGCCACAGGCTTCGGGCTGGCCTGCTATCCGGTCGCTGTCGAGCGTGGTTGGATCAGCCGTGGAGATGCTGCGCGTCGTGTGCTGACGGTTTTGCGTTTTCTCGCGACGGGCAGACAGGCAAGCGACGCACGCGCCACCGGCTACCGTGGCCTCTACTATCATTTTCTCGACATGCGCACCGGCGAGCGCACCTGGAACTGTGAGCTTTCGACCATCGACAGCGCTCTGCTCTTTGCCGGCGTGCTGACGGCGACTGCCTATTTCTCCGAGCGCAGGCGGGACGAGATCGAAATCCGCAGCCTTTCCGAACGGCTCTTCGAGCGGGCGGACTGGGCATGGGCGCTCAATCGCGGCGACACGCTGGCGATGGGCTGGCGGCCGCCCGGCCGGTTTCTCAGGTATCGCTGGCGCGGATACAGCGAGGCGCTGTTGCTATATGTGCTGGCGCTGGCCGCGCCGCGCCACGCAATTGCACCCGGGAGCTACGATGCCTTCACCGCGGCCCATGAATGGCTCCCGATCGGCGACACGCGGCATCTTCACGCGGGTGCGCTTTTCATCCACCTCTTTCCCCACGCCTGGATCGATTTTCGCGAGATTCGCGATGCGGGGATGCGCAAGACGGCGAGCGACTATTTCGAGAACACCCGTCGGGCGATCGTGCTTCAGCGCACGCATGCAGAGGAAAATCCAGGCGGCTTTGCCGGCTATAGCCGCGATCTCTGGGGCTTCAGCGCCTGCCATGCGCCGAAAGGGCGGTTACGGCTTCGTGACGGGCGCTGGCAAAGGATGCTCGGCTATGCGGCGCGCGGCGCGCCCTTCGGCGTCGACGACGGGACGCTGGTGCCTTGGGCACCGCTCGCCTGCCTGCCCTTCGAGCCGGAGGCCAGCCTTGAAAGCCTCGGCCATCTTCTCACCCGTTATCCGGCGCTGCTCACTGACGACCGCCTTCCAGGTGGCTTCAATCCGAGCCTGCCGGGTGAGGGCGCAGAGGGGTGGATCGATGACAGGATCGTCGGGCTTGACCAGGGCCTTTCGGTCATGATGATCGAGAACTGGAGAAGCGGATTGCTCTGGGATATCACACGCAGCATTCCTGCCTTTGGCCGAGGACTGCGCCGGGCCGGTTTCGAGGGTGGCTGGCTGTTGGCGGATGGTCCACAAGTCTAAGCGCGACGGAGATGGAATGGAGAATGCGCGGAAGCTGAAGATGGGAGACGCCGCAGGCGAAGGAGAGGCGAGGGCCGCCGTCGCTTGGCTCGACGCCGCGTTTCCCGAGGTTGCCTGCTCGCTAACCCCGGACGAGGACATGCAAGTTCCGTCGGCATTCTGGGCCGAGGGATCGGCCGGCGTCGAGACCTGTCTTTCCTATCAGGAGCGCTTCGGCGCGGGCATGGACAACAAGGTGCGGGCGGCGCATCTTATCGCCTTTTATAGCCATCAACTCAGCCTCGCCGCCGCCGCCATCTATCTCTACAGCGGCCGTATTCCAGACGTCACAGGGTTACGCTTCGAGCACTACGCGCCTCCGCTCAAGGCGGGCGCCGTCGACGCGCGACGGTTTCATTTCTGCACGCAACTCAGCGAAGTCTCCGCCAGCGACCCCGGGGATCCCGAAAGGCTTTTTCACGATCGCTTTGTCGCTCATCTGAGGCCGGTCATCGCACTCTTGAAGCGGCGCTGCGGCCTGTCGCTGCGGGCGCAGTGGCGGCTTGCTGCCGACAGTCTGGCAGGTGCCTTTCTCGAAGTCGGACGACGGTGCGGAACCGAGGAGGAGGCGATCGCGCAGGCGCTGGCGATCGTCAAGCGCGCCGGGTCTCCGCTCCACTCCGAGGCGCTTTGCTACGAGAGGATCAAAGCCACAGGGGAGGGCGGGAAAGAACTTTCGCGGACCTACAGGATGCGCGGCGGGTGCTGCCTCTATTATCGCACCGACGGCGGCAGCTATTGCGACAGCTGCGTGTTGCTTGAGCCGGAGGCCCGTCGCGAACGGCTGCGGGCGCATTTGCTTGAGACTGCTCGCGATCGAACGGGGTGAGTCGGCCCCTCATCCGCCTGCCGGCACCTTCTCCCCGTTTTGACGGGCGAGAAGGACGCGCGTGGCGCCGCCCTCGTGCCTCTCCCCGCGTGCGACCGTGGGCGGCAAGGTGGGTGCGGCGGCGTCTTTTCTAACTCAAGACGTTGCCGCAAGTGGAGACGGATCTATGGTCGTCTCCTCTTCCGCGAGCGGGGAGAGGGCTAGTCCTCGGGTTAAACCCGAGGAGAGGGGCAGCAACGATCAGAATGTGATTAATGCGCCTTGACGAACCGGTCGTTGATGAAGCCGGAAACCACCCCTAGCACGAGCCAGAAGGCAAGCGTGGTCGCGAGCGCGGCGACGGCGAACTCGGCGCCGAGGACGGCGGGTACGTTGCTGGAGATGTCGAGCGGCTGCGGTGCGCCGTAGACCTGCGGTGCGGCAATGAGCACGAGACCCGCGATCTTGGCGACCAGTTCAGGGCGCAGCGCCAGCAGGTAGAGGCCAACCGCCGAAAACAGCACCGTCGCGGCCCACCAGACCTGCCGGTCGCCGAGTTCGGCCGCGGGGAAGCCCGGTAGTTCGGGCGGAAGGCCGATCGCCGGCAGCAGGTGGACGGCAAGCCATCCGAAAGCGCCCCAGGCCGCCCCGTTCGCGAGCGTGATCGGATAGCCGATCACAAGGCTGACGCCGGCAAGCAGCAGAGAAAATCCGGCGCCCGTCACGAGATTGGCGAGAAGCGTGCCGGAGAAACGGCTCAGGCCGAACATGATGCCGCCTTCCTCGTGATCGCCCTCATGCTCATGCGCATAGGCCGGCGTGACCGGCGAGAGCGCGGAAGCAAGCGCGCCCAGCGGCGAAGTGCTGTTCAGCGACGAATGCTGGTCGTGGCCCGCGGCTGCAGGCTCCTGCGTTGCCGGCTGATCCGCTGCCGGCGCTTCGCCCTCGTATTCTTCGGCGTGCAGGATCAGCGGCACGACGCGCATTTCCTGTGCGGCGGTCATGAAGACGCCGGCAATCAGCCCGGCCACGATCGCGGCCAGAAGTGTCTTGACGATCATTGTCGATATTCCTCAATCCGGCACGTGGCTACTCCGAAGCGCGAACGCCGCACAAACGCCACAGCTGGCGCCATTTCCGGTTTCCATGGATGCAAAACGCCGACGAAGCACGCCGGAGCGCATGCCCAACGGCAAATGCGCTCGCGTGCTATACGCCGGAGAAGCGATCCGCTCTTGTTCGAGATGGAACGCCTGCTGCACGTTTCCTTAAATCGTAGCCGATTTAAGGATAAAAACATGCAGCAATTCAAAGTGCTACAGCGTCCTTTGCGCGTCCGAAAAGACGCGCGGCGCTGTAGTGCGTTCCATGGCATCGATCAGTGGCAGGGGAAGCCGTAGGAATGGCGGGTGTCGTGCGCCGTATCGTGCAGAACGGCCGAATTCGCGAGGCCTGCACCGAAGACGAGGAAGGCGCCGATCAACAGGGCGGAGATGCCCGCGACCAGACGATCGTTAAGGGAGAGCGAAATGCTCGAAGCTGTAGACGTAGCCATGACAACCTCCGTGATGGCGTTGGGACCTTTCCCGGGTTGGGCACTGTGCCCGCATCGCTTGGCAGGTTTCCTGGCTCACGGCGTCAGGTGGTTTGCACCAAGGATTTGCCTCGCCTTCCCAGGATCGAACCGCCCTCTCGCGGTCTTTCCCAGTGGCTTCTTCCGGATCGCTCCGGAATGGCAAATTCACGCCGTTCTACAGTCGCGGGGTCGGCCGTGATTAAGATGCCCAGGTTGGGTCCATCCGTCACGTTCCCGTTTACTCCCGGAACGCGTTCGCTTTCCGAGAACCAATCGATCCCCGATGATTAGGATCGGTCGGGGGCGATGTCAATTGAACTTGCGGCTTCTCCCGTTGCATCCGCGACAAATTCACGAAGGATCATGTGCTTATAGGCCGCGACGATGCGGTCGCCCTGGGGCTTGTCGACCGAGACTGCGAGCCGCATCGTGCATTCACCAAGATGCATGATGAGGAAGGCGGCATCTTCGATTCTTTTGCGTGGCGTTTCCGGCTGAACCCTTGCCCAGGTTTCGGCAAGCAAGCGTCCATTTGCCCGGCTTTCGGCGAGTTCGATTTCGCGCAGGGTCTTGTCCGCCTGCATCGCCGACCAGATGTCGCGCATCACCGGCTCGGCGAGAAACATATCGTAGTAGGTGTCGAAGAGCACCGAAAAGGCGCTGCGCAATTCGGCGAGCGTGGTGATTTTGGCGAACTCGTTCGCGATACAGTCCCGGCTGGCGGCATTGTAGCGTTCGGCAAGGGTGCTCACGATCGCCGCCTTGTCGGGAAAATACTGGTAGAGTGAGCCGATGGAGATGCCGGCCATCTCCGCGACCTCGCTCATGCGCATGGCGTCGCTGCCTTTTTTCTCGATCAGCCTGGTGGCGCAGGAGAGGATATGCTCGACGCGCTCGCGGCTGCGCTTCTGGCTCGGCGTGCGGCGAAGGCCTGGTTGCTCTTCCGTTGGCCCCACGCCCGGAGTTTGCTCTTCAATCATGAGTATCGCTCACATTCTAGCTTGACTGGCAAAATACGAGGATTTATCACATTTGCAAATGTGAGGACTGCTCACATCTGCGATGTTCCGGCTGCAGCCGATACCTGGAGTGTTGTGCAATGCTTGCCCTGATTCCCGCTTTGGCTTTCGCCGCCGTCATCGGTTCCGGCCTGATGGCCGGTCTGTTCTTCATCTTCTCGGTCTGCATCATGCAGGCCCTGTCGCGGTTGCCGCCCGAGCAAGGGATTGCCGCGATGAACGCCATCAACGATGTGATCCAGAATCCGCTCTTTCTCACGACTTTCATGGGAACGGCACTTCTCGGGCTGATTCTCGTCGGCGCTGCCTTCTTTACTGGAGGGCAGGGTAGCTGGCTGCTTGCGGCCGGCGGCCTTGTCTATGTCGTCGGAACGTTGCTGGTGACGATCGTCTTCAATGTGCCGTTGAACGATGCGCTTGCGGCAGCCTCAGGGGAGGCCGCTCAAGAGATCTGGCAGAAGCGGTACCTGACGGATTGGGTCTGGTGGAACCACGTCCGGACATTCGCCTCGATCGGAGCGCTGGCACTGTTCGTGCTAGGCTTCGCGCGGAGCTAGCTCTCCAAGGAGTCAGCGTCCGGTGTAATGCGCCTCTCGCCGTTCTTTCCAGGCTAGCAGCCCCTCGGTGAGATCATGGCTCGGCACCATGCGCCCGAATTGTTCGCTCTCGTTCAGCAGGCCTTCGCCGATCGTCATGTTGAGGCCGCGCGTGACCGCGGTGATGATCGCCGCCACCGCAAGGGGCGAGTGTCGTGTGATGCGGAGAGCCAAGGCTCGGGCGGAAGCGATGAGGTCTTCGTGCGGCACGATCTTGTTGACAAGTCCCAGTTCGAGCGCCTGGCTCGCGGAAAATTCGTCTCCGGTGAGAAGCAGTTCGAGCGCGCGCTTGCGGCCGGCGAGGCGCGGCAGGCGCTGGGTACCGCCGAAGGTTGGGGGCATGGCAAGCTTGATCTCCGGCTTGGCAAAGCGTGCGCGCTCGCTGGCGATCGCGAGATGGACGGCTTCGGTGATCTCGCAGCCGGCGCCATAGGCAAGGCCGTTGACGGCCGCAATGACGGGCTTCGGCAAGCCTTCCAGCCGGGCGGTGAGCCTTTGTCCGCGCCGCACGAAATCGCGAACGGCTGCATTTACGCCCTGCGCCACGCTGCGGGAAAACTCGTGGATATCGCCGCCGGCTGAAAAGGCGCTCTCTCCGGCGCCAGTGAGGATGACCGCCTGGACGGTGTCGTCGACTTCGATCAGGTCGAGGAGGGAAAGGAGCCGGTCTACTAATTCGTAGTTCAAGGCGTTCAGTTTATCCGGCCGGTTGAGGGTGAGCAGCGCGACGCCGTCGGTGACGTCGAAAAGCACTGTATCGGACATGGCGATCTCCCGTGGCGTTGACGGAAGCAGGCTAGGCGAGCGATAAACAGATGTATATTCACTAGTCGGTATACATGACCATGACAGCCTCTTCCTCCACCCGCGACCGTATTGTTTCCGCCGCAGCCAAGCTTTTCTATGCGGAGGGCATCCGCGCCGTCAGCGTCGATGCGCTGGCGGAAGCAGCCGGCGTGACGAAGCGCACGCTCTATTATCATTTCGACAGCAAGGACGATCTGATTGCTGCCTATCTCGACGGCCGCGATCAGCCGAACCTCACGCTCTTCCAGAAATGGTTTGCCGAGACCGAGGGCGATGTGGCGACAAAGGTGGAGGGTATCTTTCGCAACCTCGCCCGCGCCGCCCGACACCCGAAATGGAAGGGCTGCGGCTTCCTGCGCACCTCCGCCGAACTGGCGAATATGCCGGGGCATCCCGCGATGCGCATCGGGGCAGCGCATAAGAAGAAATTCGAGAACTGGCTACGCCAGAGCCTCGAAGTGGAGGGGATAGACGGCGCAGGCGTACTTGCGCGTCAGGTTCTACTGCTCCTCGACGGCAGCTTTGCCGTCGTTTTGCTCCATCGCGATCCGAGCTATATGGAGGCAGCGGGAATGGCGGCGGCATCGCTGATCAGAAGCGCGCTGTCCAACCGGTGACGCCGGCCAAATGGAGGAGAGCATGGCAGTCCGACGCATCGTGCCCAATTTTCAGACATCCGATCCGCCGCGTGCGCGCGCTTTTTATGCCGATCTGCTCGGTCTCGAGGTGGTGATGGATCATGGCTGGATCCTCACCTTCGCAGCGAAGGGCGGCTCCGCCATGCCGCAGGTGAGCTTCGCCATCGAAGGCGGCTCGGGAACGCCGGTGCCGGCGCTCTCGATCGAAGTGGATGACGTGGACGAGGTCTATCGGAGCGCGAAGCACGCCGGTACGGAGATCGTCTACGATATCACCGATGAGCCTTGGGGTGTGCGGCGGTTCTTTCTACGCGACCCGTTCGGCAACATCGTCAATATCCTTTCGCATTCAGCGGAGCTCAAATCGCGCCCCGCCTAGGCGAACATTCACACGGTCGTCAGGGCGTTGGCGACGTCGGCCACAAGGTCGTCGGGATGCTCGATGCCGATCGACAGGCGGATAGTCGACTCGAGCACGCCGATCCGCTGGCGCACTTCGATCGGCACGCCCGAATGCGTCATCGCGGCTGGATGGCTTGCAAGCGATTCCGTGCCGCCGAGGCTGACGGCGAGCTTGAAGATCTGCAGCGCGTTCAGGAAGCGGAACGCGGCATCCTGGCCGCCGGCGATGTCGAAGGAGAAGGTCGAGCCGGCGCCGGTCGACTGGGCGGCAAAGACGCGCCCGACAGGTGAGGCCTCGTCGTGGAAGGGGAGGTAATGGATCCGCTCGACCTTCGGATGGTCACGCAGGAACTCGGCGACGATGCGGGCATTGTCGTTCGCCTTGTGCATGCGAACAGCAAGCGTTTCCAGCGAGCGGCCGAGCATCCAGCATGAGTGCGGATCAAGCTGAGTGCCGATCGCGCCGCGCAGCGCCTTGATCTGCTTTATGATGTCCTTCGGCCCAAGCACCGCACCGGCGATGAGATCGGAATGGCCGCCGATATATTTGGTCAGCGAGTAAAGAGAGAGGTCGGCACCGTGGTCGATCGGGTGCTGGAAGACCGGGCCGAGCAGCGTGTTGTCGCAAACGACGATCGGCCGATGCCCCTGTTTTTCGCCGATCGTGTCGGCAACGCGGCGTATCATGGCGATATCGACGAGGCTGTTGGTGGGGTTGGCGGGCGTCTCGACGAGGATGACGGCGACGCGTCCCTTTGTCATCGCCTCTTCTGCCGCTGTCCTGACGGCTGCCTCGTCGACCCCATCGGCAAAACCGACCGCCGAGACGTTGAGATTGAGGAAGGTCTTGGCGAGCAGCGTTTCGGTGCCGCCGTAAAGCGGTTGCGAATGCAGGATGGAGTCACCCGGGCGCACGAAGGCGAGCAGCGTCGTCGCGATTGCCGCCATGCCGGACGAGAAGACGGCGCCGCTTTCGGCCCGCTCAAAGACAGTCAGCCGGTCCTCAACGATTTCGCTGTTTGGATGATTGAAGCGCGAATAGACGAGCCCTGCGCCAACGCCCGCCGGCGGTTCGCGCCGCCCCGAAACGAAATCGAAGAAGTCGCGGCCTTCCTCGGCCGAGCGGAAAACGAACGTGGACGTCAGAAATACCGGCGGCTTGACTGCGCCCTCCGAGAGTTCCGGATCGTAACCATAGTTCAGCATGAGGGTTTCGGGGTGCAGCTTGTGGTTGCCGATGTGGGTCTTGGAAGGATGGGGCGCGGTCATGGCTTTTCTCCTCGAAGGAACTCGACTAACTGCCAAATTATATCAGACGCTTGGACCGATCCTTGCTATTTGCGATCACTTCGCTTTGATGGGAGCAAATATTTGCCGGAGCCGAAGAGATATGACGCAGAAAATTGCCGATGAAATGGATCGCCGGATTTTGAAGGAATTGCTGGCCGACGCCAGGATTACCAACAACGAACTCGCCGAGAGGGTTGGGCTGTCGGCCTCGCCCTGTCTCAGGCGCCTGCGACGGTTGGAGGAAAGCGGCGTCATCCGCGGTTACACAGCGCTCGTCGATCCGGCGATTGAAGGCTGGACGATGACGGCGATCGCGACAGTGCGGCTCAGCCGTCAGCATGAGGACGAGATCGTGATGTTCGAGGAGGCCATCCGCGGCTGGGACGAGGTGCTCGAATGCCACCTTGTCACAGGCTCGCGTGACTATGTGCTGAAGGTTATGAGCGCCGGCCTCGAACAGTATGAGCGCTTCATCAAGGAAAAGATCGCCCGGTTGAAATGTGTCGCCTCGATCGAGACGAGCTTTGTGATGAACACGATCAAGGAGCGGCGCATTTAGAGCGGGATGCGCTTACGTGCGTTCGCGCCGCCGCGCTAAGTGTTTGTTTTTGCCGCATTTGTGCGACGTCAGGTGATTCCACCTGACTGCAAAATGCTCGTGCGCAACAATTGACTGCAAGAGAGTGCGAGGCGACATTGCTCCCTGCGCGTGTCGCCCGCGCCGGACATTCCGGTGATAGTGCCTGTAGAGTGGAGGGTCGCATGGAACACCTTCAACGGACGGACATGTCGAGGCCGGAGCTCTCAAGCCATCCCGCAAGCTTCTGGGATCCGTTTTCTGCGACCGGGCTGCTCGTTGGCGTGCTGTTTTTCGCCGTCTCGCTGACTCCGAGCCTTATCCCGCGGCCCTATCTGATCCAGGGAGCGATATCCGGCCTCTCGCTTGCGGCCGGCTATGCGATCGGCGTGTTCCTGCGCTGGCTCTGGTCCTTTTTCGAGCTGCCCGACGCCTCGCCGCGGCGCCAACACACGCTGAAGATCGTGGCGGGCCTCGTCTGCGGTGCGGCGGTTGCGGTGTTCCTGTGGCAGACCGCGGGATGGCAGAACACCGTCCGAAACATCATGGGACTCGAACCGATCGAAACGGCGGAACCCCTGAAGCTCGGTCTCACCGCCGCGTCGGTCTTCGTCTTGCTCGTCTTTCTGGCGCGGCTGTTCCGGCTGACGTTCCATTTTCTCTCGCGCATGCTGGAGCGCCTTGTGACCCGCCCCATCGCGAGGGCGATCGGCGGGCTCGCAGCGATTGCACTTTTCTGGTCCGTGGCCGATGGCTTGATCTTCAAATTGGCATTGCGTGCCGCCGACAGTTCGTTCCAGACCCTCGATGCCTATATCGATGCCGACGTGCCGCCACCGTCGGATCCGACGAAGACGGGCAGCGCCGCATCGCTGGTCAACTGGGATGAGCTTGGGAGGCAGGGCCGTCAGTTTATCGCCTCCGGCCCGACGGCTGCCGAAATCGGCGCCTTCTTCGGCGGAGAGGCGCAGAACCCCGTACGGGTCTATGTGGGGCTGAATTCTGCCGAGACCGCGAGAGATCGCGCCAAGCTCGCGCTCGAAGAGCTGAAGCGCGCCGGCGGCTTCAAACGCAAGTCGCTGATCGTCGTCGTGCCGACCGGCACGGGCTGGATCGATCCGGCAGCGCTCGATACCGTCGAATACCTGCTGCACGGCGATGTCGCGAGCATCGCAGTCCAGTATTCCTATCTCACAAGCTGGCTGTCACTGCTGGTCGAGCCGGGCTACGGGGCCGACGCTGCCAACGCGTTGTTCGACGAGGTCTACAGCTATTGGCGGACGCTGCCAAAGGACCGGCGGCCTAAGCTCTATCTCCACGGCCTGAGCCTTGGCGCGATGAATTCGCAAGGCTCAGTCGATCTCTTCGACGTCATCAGCGATCCCTTTCAGGGTGCGCTCTGGAGCGGCCCCCCCTTTACGAGCGGGTTGTGGCAATCGGTGACGGCCGATCGCGATCCGAAGTCCCCGGCCTGGCTGCCGCGCTACCGGGACGGTTCGATCATCCGCTTCACGAACCAGAAGAATGCGCTTGATATCCCGGGCGCGCGCTGGGGCGCGATGCGGATTGTCTATCTGCAATATGCGAGCGATCCAGTGACGTTTTTCGATCCCCATTCCTTCTATCGCGAGCCGCAATGGATGGAGGCGCCGCGGGGGCCGGATGTCTCGCCGGCGTTCAGCTGGTTTCCAGTGGTGACCGGGCTGCAGCTTCTCGCCGACATGGCTTTGGCGACGACGTCGCCGATCGGTTACGGCCATGTCTATGCGCCGGAGCACTATATCGATGCCTGGATGGCGGTCACCGATCCGCCGGCGGTCACACCCGAGGATGTCACGCGGCTGAAGGCGCAATTCAAGGAGAGATGAGGGGATGCGCTATACGGCTTCGCCTGCGTTCGCCCCCTCATCCACCTGCCGGCACCTTCTCCCCGCATGCAGGGAGAAGGGATATGCCGCGCCGGCCCCGGGTTCCCTCTCTCCGCGTGCGGGGAGAGGGTTAGGGTGAGGGGCAATTTCCACAACAGTCTTTGTTTGGCCGATGCGCTAAAAACCAAACAGCAGCCCCTCCATTGCCCCGATGATCTTGCGGTGCTGATGCGCATGGCGGGTGCGGAGGCTGGTCGCCGCGTAGATGGCCTGTGGGATGACCGGCGCGTCGGCGACCGTTGCGGCGGCGCCGTCTTCGGAGAGGCGCACGGCGGTGGCCTTCGTTACATAGGCGGCACCGCCGAGGGCGCGAAGCAGCCCGGTGATCGCCATATTCTGCCCGGCGGCAAGCGGCGCGGCGGAAAGATGCGGCAAGGCGAGGCGGTGGGCGCGGTCGAAAGCCGGCGAATAGCTGGAGCGGATATAGGTCTCGGGCTTCACGCCGGCTATGTCGCGGGCTTGTGTGCTGACGAGTATGTAATGCAGTTCGCCGATCCGTTCATAGTGAAGATCGGGCAGGTAGTGGGGCGTATAGAGGATCGCCAGGTCAAGCTCTCCGGCCGCGAGATCGCGGTTCATCTGGTTGGAATAATCCGCCTCCATGTAAATTTCGGTCTGCGGCAGCTCGCGGCGGATGGCGGCCAGCCAGTCTCCGGCAAGGGTCTCGGCGAGATCGTGCTGGATCCCCAGCCGCATCGAACGTTCGAAAGCGCCGGCATTGGCGACCGCGCGCGTTGCTTCATGCCATTGATTTTGAAGTGCTTTCGCGTAGTCGAGAAAGCGCAGGCCCGAAGCAGTCGGTACCGTGCCGCCCTTGCTGCGGGTGAAGAGCTTGCGGTTGAACTGCGCCTCCAGCGCCTTCACGCGATGGGAAACGGTCGACTGCGTGATGTTCAGCCGCTCGGCCGTGCGGTTGAAGCTTCGCGTTTCCATCAGGTCCAGAAATGTCTCAATCAGTTCAACTTGCATCTTTGCGACACGCCGCCTTTAGAACGAGCCGATCCTAATCGAAATCTTCGATCAATAATACCTCGTTCCGCTGCTTGATGGCCTTATTTTCCTCGTCAAATATCCCCTCAAAAGAGGGAACTACGCATGTCGAATTTGCCGTCTCACGCGCGCGTCGTGATCATCGGCGGGGGAGCCGTTGGCGCCTCCTCGCTCTATCATCTTGCCAAGGCCGGCTGGACCGACTGCGTGCTTCTGGAAAAGAACGAGTTGACTGCGGGCTCGACCTGGCATGCGGCCGGCAATGTGCCGACCTTCTCGTCGTCCTGGTCGATCATGAACATGCAGCGCTATTCCGCCGCGCTCTACCGCGAGCTGGGGACGCTGGTCGGCTATCCGATGAACTATCACGTCACCGGGTCGATCCGCCTCGGTCATTCGAAGGAACGGCTGCAGGAGTTCAAGCGCGTCGTCGGCATGGGGCGCTACCAGGGCATGGATCTCGACATCCTGACGCCCGACGAGATGCGCAGCCGCTATCCCTTCCTCGAAACCCACGAGCTGACCGGCGCGCTCTATGATCCCCATGACGGTGATATCGACCCGGCGCAGCTTACCCAGGCGCTCGCCAAGGGCGCGCGCGACCTAGGTGCGAAGATTATCCGCTTCTGTCCCGTCACCGGGGCACGGCGCGAAAACGATGAGTGGGTGATCTCCACGCAGCAAGGCGAGATTCGCTGCGAATACGTCGTCAACGCCGCCGGCTATTATGCCCGCGAGGTCGGCAAGCTGTTCGGACGCGACGTGCCGATGATGGTGATGAGCCATCAATATATTCTGTTCGATGAAATCCCCGAGCTTGCCGCCTGGTCGAAGGAGGCGGGGCACAAGCTGCCGCTGCTCCGCGATGTCGACTCCTCCTATTATCTCCGGCAGGAGAAATACGGCATGAACCTCGGGCCTTACGAGAAGAATTGCCGCGCACACTGGGTAACACCCGACGATCCGATGCCGGAGGATTTCTCCTTCCAGCTCTTTCCGGACGATCTGGAAAGATTGGAATGGTATCTGAACGATGCGGTGGAGCGGGTGCCGATCCTCGGCACGGCGGGCCTTTCGCGCGTCATCAACGGGCCGATCCCCTACGCGCCGGACGGCAATCCGCTGATCGGGCCGATGCCCGGCGTACCCAACGCCTTCGAGGCCTGCGTCTTCACCTTCGGCATTTGCCAGGCGGGTGGGGCAGGCAAGGTGCTCGCAGAATGGGTGACCGAAGGCCAGACGGAATGGGACATGTGGTCCTGCGATCCGCGGCGCTACACCGACTATACCGACCAGGACTATTGCATCGCGAAAGGCATGGAAATCTACGGCCACGAATATGCGATGCATTTTCCGAAACATTACTGGCCGGCAGGCCGCGACAAGAAGCTGTCGCCGATCCACGACCGGATCGCCGCGCTGGGCGCCCAGTTCAAGCCCTATAACGGCTGGGAGCGCGCTATGTGGTATGCAAAGCCCGGCGACGACACTTCCGAGGAAGCGACGCAGACCTGGGACCGCGAAGGGCCGTGGGCAAAACGCATCGAAGCGGAGTGCCTGGCGGTCCGCGATGCGGCCGGTATCCTCGACCTGCCGGGCTTCTCGCGCTTCCGGCTGAAGGGCGAGGGCGCGCGTGAATGGCTCTCCGGCCTCATCACCGGCCGCGTGCCGAAGCCCGGCCGCATCGGCCTGGCCTATTTCGCCGACGACAAGGGCCGCATCGTCACGGAAATGTCGGTGATGGCGATCGAGGAGGATTTCTTCTTTCTGATCACCGCAGCAACGGCGCAATGGCATGACTTCGAGTGGCTGCAGAAACACCGCCCGGCCGGCGCCGCCTTCATCCTCGACGATGTGACAGCGAATTTCTCCTGCCAGATCCTCACCGGACCGAAGTCGCGCGACATCCTTGCTGAAGTGTCCGACGCCGACCTTTCGAAAGGCTGGCTCACGCATCAGACGGCGCATATCGCCGGACGGTATTGCCAGCTCGTTCGGGTCTCCTTCGCCGGCGAGCTCGGCTGGGAAATCCACACGAAGGTGGGTGACACGGCGGCGATCTTCGACGTGGTTTGGGCGGCTGGCCAGAAGCACGGTCTCAAGCCCTTCGGCATGGAGGCGCTCGACAGTCTGCGCATCGAAAAGGGCTATCGCGCCTGGAAGGGCGATCTCTCGACCGACTACACGATTTTGCAGGGCGGGCTCGAACGCTTCGTCGACTGGTCGAAGCCGAGCTTCAAGGGCAAGGCGGCGCTGGAGCGCGAGAAGCAGCAGGGTGTCAGTAAGCGCTTCGTCACTCTAACGGTCGAGGCGGGTGACTGTGACGCGCCTTACATGTCGACGCTATGGTCGGGCGGCGAGGTCGTCGGCGAGACGACCTCCGGAAACTGGGGCTATCGTGTCGGCAAGTCGATCGCGCTCGGCATGTTGCGTGCGGATCTCGCCATACCCGGCCAGGAAATCGAGGTCGAGATTTTCGGTGACCGTTTCAAGGCGGTGGTTCAGCCGGACCAGCCGCTCTGGGATCCCTCGAATGAAAGACTGAGAGCATGACGAAGCCCATTCCTGCAAAAGCCCGTGCTGTCATCATCGGCGGCGGCGTCTCCGGTTGCTCGGTCGCCTACCATCTGTCGAAACTCGGCTGGACGGACGTGGTGCTGCTCGAGCGCAAGCAGCTGACCTCCGGCACGACCTGGCATGCGGCCGGTTTGATCGGCCAGCTTCGCGCCTCGCAGAACATGACCCGGCTCGCGAAATATTCGGCCGACCTCTACGTCAAGCTCGAAGCCGAGACCGGCATCGCCACCGGCATGCGCCAGAACGGGTCGATCACCGTGGCGCTGACGGAAGAGCGCAAGGAAGAGATCTACCGCCAGGCATCTCTCGCCCGTGCGTTCAATGTGGACGTTCGCGAGATCACGCCGAGCGAGGTCAAGGAGCTCTATCCCCATCTCAACACCTCGGACGTGAAGGCGGCCGTGCATCTGCCGCTCGACGGCCAGTGCGATCCGGCCAATATCGCCATGGCGCTTGCCAAGGGCGCCCGCCAGAACGGTGCGACCATCATCGAAGGCGTGAAGGTCACGTCGGTGCTGAAGAAGAATGGCCGCGTTACCGGGGTCACCTGCGAGCAGGACGGCGAGAGCTTCACGATCGAGACCGAGAACGTCGTCAACTGCGCCGGCATGTGGGGCAGAGAGCTTGCCCGGCAAGTAGGGGTCACCGTGCCGCTCCATGCCTGCGAGCATTTCTATATCGTCACCGAGGCAATCCCCGGCCTCGCCCGTCTGCCGGTGCTGCGCGTGCCGGACGAGTGCACCTATTACAAGGAAGATGCCGGCAAGATGCTCGTCGGCGCCTTCGAACTCAAAGCCAAGCCCTGGGGCATGGAGGGCATCCGCGAGGACTTCTGCTTCGACCAGTTGCCGGAGGACTTCGATCATTTCGCGCCGATCCTCGAAATGGCGGTCAACCGCATGCCGATGCTGGAAACGGCGGGCATTCACACCTTCTTCAACGGGCCGGAGAGCTTTACGCCCGATGACCGCTACTATCTCGGCGAGGCGCCGGAGGCGAAGGGCTACTGGGTTGCCGCCGGCTACAATTCGATCGGCATCGTCTCGTCCGGCGGTGCCGGCATGGCGCTGGCACAATGGATGAACGACGGCGAGCCACCCTTCGATCTCTGGGAGGTCGATATCCGTCGCGCGCAGCCGTTCCAGAGAAACCGGAGATATCTCAAGGAGCGCGTGTCTGAAACGCTAGGGCTGCTCTATGCCGACCATTTCCCCTATCGCCAGATGGCGACTGCGCGCGGCGTCCGCCGTTCACCCCTTCATGAACATCTGAAGGCCCGCGGCGCCGTTTTCGGTGAGGTGGCGGGCTGGGAGCGCGCCAACTGGTTCGCACGGGATGGACAGGAGCGCGAATACCGCTACTCCTGGAAGCGCGAGAACTGGTTCGAAAACCAGCGTGCGGAGCATCTTGCCGTTCGCGGCGGCGTCGGTCTTTTTGACATGACATCCTTCGGCAAGATCCGGGTCGAAGGGCGAGACGCACTCTTGTTCCTGCAGCGGCTCTGTGCCAACGAGATGAATGTCGAGCCTGGCCGGATCGTCTACACGCAGATGCTGAATGCGCGCGGCGGCATCGAGAGCGACCTGACGGTTACGCGTCTTTCGGAAAGCGCCTTCTTCCTGGTGGTGCCCGGCGCGACGCTGCAACGCGATCTCGCCTGGCTGCGCAAGCATGTCCGTGACGAATTCGTGGTGATCACCGATGTCACCGCTGCCGAAAGCGTGCTTTGCGTGATGGGCCCGAAGGCACGCGAACTGATGCAGAAGGTCAGTCCCAACGACTTTTCCAATCAGGCGCATCCGTTCGGAACGGCGCGCGAAATCGAAATCGGCATGGGCCTCGCTCGTGCCCACCGCGTCACCTATGTCGGTGAGCTCGGCTGGGAGCTTTATGTCTCCACCGATCAGGCGGCGCATGTGTTTGAGACGCTCGAGGCCGCGGGCGGCGATGTTGGGCTCAAGCTCTGTGGCCTTCATACGCTCGACAGCTGCCGGATCGAGAAGGCGTTCCGCCATTTTGGGCACGACATCACCGATGAGGATCATGTGCTAGAAGCGGGGCTCGGCTTTGCGGTGAAGCCCGAGAAGGGCGATTTCATTGGCCGCGAGGCTGTGCTTGCCAAGCGCGACAAGGGGCTTTCCCGCAGGCTGGTGCAATTCCGGCTCTCCGATCCGGAGCCGCTGCTCTTCCACAACGAAGCGATCGTCCGCGACGGCGAGATCGTCGGCACGATTACGTCCGGCAATTACGGTCATCACCTCGGCGGCGCGATCGGCCTTGGTTATGTGCCCTGCCAAGGGGAGAGCGTCGCGGATGTGCTGGCGTCGAATTACGAGATCGAGATTGCCGGAACGCGGGTCAAGGCCGAGGCTTCATTGAAGCCGATGTACGACCCGAAGGCGGACCGGGTGCGGGCGTAAACGCGAAAAACGATTGCCCCTCATCCGCCTGCCGGCACCTTCTCCCCGCTTTGACGGGGAGAAGGGATATGCCGCGGCCGCGAGCCGAACCTCGCCCTCGGGAGAAGGAACACGCAGCGTCGGCTCGTCCCCTCTCCCCGCGTGCGGGGAGAGGGCTAGGGTGAGGGGCAAAGAGCCAGGCAATGTCGCCCCGAAAGTGTCCAGCGATTTCGGGCCGACGACATACATGAAAACAAGTCTTTAAGCACGTCGCACGGCTCCAATTGAAGCGACACGCTTTGGACGGCGACAGGCGCCATTGGGAGATCGAATGATGGCTGAGGAATGCGCAGTTGCGGTTTCGAGACGGGCAGGCGGACGGGCAGCGCGCGTGGCGCTTCGCTCCGCACCGCTCGCGGAAAACATCCGGCCGGTTCGGCCCGGTCTCCCTGGTGGGCAGTACAAGCCGCTGAGCGAAACGAATGTCCGACGAATCCATGAAGCCGCGCTCGATGCGCTGGAAGAGATCGGCCTTGCCAATGCGCCGAAATCAGGCATCGAGATCATGACCGGTGCCGGCGCCATCCTAGGAGACGACGGACGCATCCGGTTTCCACGCGCGCTGGTCGAGGACATGCTGGCCGTTGCGGCACGGGACATCACACTCTACGCCCGTGATCCGAAGCAGGACCTCGAGCTTAGCGGTACCCGCGTCTATTACGGCACCGCCGGCGCGGCGGTTCACGTTGTCGATGTCGAGAAGCGGGAGTACCGAGAGTCAACCGCGAAGGACCTCTTGAACGCGGCGCAACTCGTGCACCATCTCGACAACGTCCACTTCTTCCAGCGGGCCATGGTCTGCCGCGACATTCCCGACAATTTCCTCATGGACATCAACACGCTCTATGCCTGTTGCGCCGGAACGACCAAACATGTCGGCACCAGCTTTTCCGATCCGTCGCATGTCGAGGGCTGCTTCGATCTGATCCACATGATCGCCGATGGAGAGGAGAAATGGCGGGCGCGGCCGTTCGTCTCCAATTCCAACTGCTTCGTCGTACCGCCGATGAAGTTCGCCGAGGAAAGCTGCGTGACCATGGAGAAATGCATCCGTGGCGGCATGCCGATCCTCCTGCTTTCCGCCGGGCAGGCGGGCGCAACCGCGCCGGCGCCACTTGCGACGGCGATCGTGCAGGCGGTCGCCGAATGTCTGGCGGGCGTCGTCTATGTCAACGCCATGTCCCCCGGCCACCCGGCGGTCTTTGGCACCTGGCCCTTCGTCTCTGACTTGAGGACCGGGGCGATGTCCGGCGGCTCGGGCGAGCAGGCGCTGCTGACGGCCGGCTGCGCGCAGATGCATCAGTTCTATCGTCTGCCGGGCGGGGCTGCCGCCGGCATCGCGGACGCCAAGCTGCCGGACATGCAGGCCGGCTGGGAGCAGGCGATCTCCAACGTGATGGCAGGGCTTTCCGGCCTCAACATGGTCTACGAGGCGGTCGGCATGCACGCGTCGCTTCTCGGCTTCTGCCTGGAATCGCTGGTGCTCGGCGACGACATGCTTGGCCAGGTTCAACGCTGCATCCGCGGCATCGACGTGACCGAGGATTCGGTTTCGCTCGAAACCATGCGCTCTGTCTGCCTCGACGGGCCCGGCCACTATCTCGGCCACCCGCAGACTCTCGGGCTGATGCAGACGGAATACATCTATCCGGCCGTCGCCGATCGCACGAGCCCGAAGGAATGGGTGGAGATCGGCCGTCCGGACCTCGTCGCGCGCGCGATCGAGAGGAAGAACCGCATTCTCGCGGAGGCCGCACCTTCGGTGATCGCACCCGAGATCGACCGGGCGATCCGCGATAAATTCAGGATCTATTGCTGACGACAATAGAAGGGCGGTTCCGCTTTCCCGCTTAAGGCGGAATCGCTCGCGCTGTCAGCTTCGGCGGTCGAAGTGCGTCCTGAGCGTCACATGCGTCTGAACAGTGGCGACACCCGGAATCGTGGCGATCTGCCGTCGGATCGTGTCTAGGTCGCCGTTGGAATCGCATTCGACGAGCAACATCAGGTCCGTTGCGCCTGCAAGCGACCAACAACTGACGACATGCGGCATGCCGGAAAGATGCGGCACCACGTGGTCGCAATTCTTGCCGGGCTGGAAGGCGACGGCGACAAGCGCACGCACGACCGGCGATTTGTCCTCCTGACCGAGGCGGATCGTGTAGCCGGCAACCACACCCTTCGCCTCGAGACGCCGCAGCCGCTCATGCGTGGCGCTGCGGGAGAGGCCGGCATGGCGGGCGAGCGCCACAAGACTCTGGCGCGAATCCTTGCGCAATGCGGCGATCAACAGCCGGTCCTTTTCATCGAGTTCGGTCAAATCATCGTCCCCTGCCGGTGCTGCCGGACGAATGTCCGGACCAGGCAACATCATGCTCAGTGAAACCGGACGATAGGGCAGTTACCGTTCAGGAACAACGAAGGAGCCATATCCATGAACAGCTTGAAATTGCCCGACGATGCCATCCTGATACCGATCGACATGCAGCAGGCTTTTGACGCGGCGCCATGGCCGCCGCGCTGGAACGACCGCGTCGATGAGAACGGCCTTACGCTTCTCGCCGCGTGGCGCGCCGCGAAGCGGCCGATCATCCATGTGCGGCACGATAGTGTCGAGGAAGGATCGACGTTGCGTCCGGACCGGCCGGGTAACGCTTTCCGTCCCGGTTTCGAGCCGCAAGTCGACGAGCCGTTGGTCACCAAGAGCGTGAACGCCGCCTTCATCGGCACCGACCTGGACTTGCGGCTCCGGCGTCTCGGCGCCGAGACCGTCGTGCTCTTCGGCATCTCGACGGACATGTGCGTTTCGACATCGGTGCGGGTGGGCGCAAATATCGGATACCGAGTGATCCTTGTGGAGGATGCCTGCGATTGTTTCGATCTGGCGGACGGCGCAAGCGGCGTGGTTCCCGCGCGGGATGTCCATCGCGCGCACGTCGCGACGCTGAGGGCGGAATTCGCTTCGGTCGTGACGACGGGTGAAGTCCTTGCGGCGCTCCGCGGCGCCGAGGCGGCGTGATTGCGAGGATTGGTGGGCGCGGGTCGCCGCCTGAGGCTCGCGCTCCCTCGCTCTTTGAACTTCGCAAATTCCAGACCGAAATCGCTACGCACTTTTATGGAATTGTTCTAACGCGTCGCCGCGCCTCTCACCTGGCTCACCTCGTAGGTCCATTTCGGCGTGGTCGGCGGTTCTCCGTCGCGGAACGGAAAGGTGAGGAACGTCTCGAACGGGCGGCTTTGGCCGCCCGGAACGCGAACGAGGATGAGCGCCGTGTCGTCGCCGATCTGTTCGCAGGCACCGCCGGGGCAGTCTTCGAGCGTGACGGTCAGCCGGAAATATTCGAGAGCCGCGGCGGATCTGTTGTGAACGGTGCCGCGGACGCGGTAGCTCCGCTCGGACTGGTTGCGCTCGAAGGTCACGCCTTCGAGCGCAACGTCCTCGGTCGTTAGCCCGGCAGGGCGGGTTGGCTCAGGCGTGGGCGGTTGTTGGCTGCCACGGTCGCTCAGCCAGATCACGAAGGCGACGATCAGGCCGAGCGCGACGGCAACTGACAGGATCAGCTCCGCCTGGCTGCGAAAACGGCTGTACCGGGCCGCAAGATAGACGATCGCCACCGCGACCAGCAGGACAATCAACCACAGCATGAAGCGCCTCCTCGCGGCACCTTATATGGGGTCGAGCGCGACTGGCAATTGGCAGATGCGCGTGTGCCCGGAGGAAGTGAACCGAATAAGAATCAAGGTGCTAGCTGCCCCAGCGTTCACGCTCATTTCTGGACGCCGATGCACTATTTCCCGCGCTTCAGACTGATCCAGTAACTGCCCTCGAAAGGAACCGCGGCGAAGCGCGTGTTGATTTCGGCAAGGCTCGCCGCTGGATCGACATCCGGAAAAAGGTCTGGGCGCAGCCAGGAGGCGAAGGCTTCCGCCGCGAGGATGTTCAGCGGCACGGCATTGAAGAAATTCCAGAGCCCATAGACGCGTCCGTTGCGTACCGCCGCGATGCTCGTCATCACCGGCGTTCCGACCGCTTCCGCCAGGGTCCGCTCTGCATCTTCCGCCTTCACGCCGGGCCCGATGGAGAAGCCGCTGTATTTTCCGCCCGGCGAAGAGGTCGCGATGTAGACCTCGGGATTTTTGGCCATGATCGCCTCGGCGTTGACCATGCCGCCGGGGCGCGGCAACCTTCCTTCGACGATATTGCGGCTGCCTGTGATGCTGACGAACTCTCCGAGCCCGCCGACACCGTAAGCCCAGCAACAGGCGGCTGCGCCGGGGAACGCTTCCACAAGCACGGTCGGTCCGGGCTCGGGATGCTTCGCAACCCGTTCGCGGATGCGGGCGAGGCGCTCTTCATAGAAGCGGGCGAAATCTTCGGCCTGCTTCTCCCGCCCGAAGATCTTGCCGAGCAGGCGCATGTTGGCGGCGGTGTTCTTCAAGGGATCGCCGTTGAAGTCGACCACGACCACCGGCACGCCGACGCTTTCGAGATAGTCGATCGCACGCTTGCCCGGTTCCGTATCGGCCTGCCAGTTGGCAAGGATCGCGAGGTCGGCCTTCAGCGTCAGGAGCGCCTCGAAGGACAGGCCCGCTCCGCTGCCGTCATCGATCAACGGCACCTCTGCGAGCCTCGGGAACTTGCGGACGAAGCTTTCGTAGATTTCCGGATTGTCGTTCTTCATGTCACCCGACCAGCCGGCGAGGAGGCTTACGGGATCCGGATGGATGAGCGAAACGGCGACGAGGTTGAAACCGCTGCCGAGCAGAACCGCCTTGGGTGGGGCCGGTATTGTCACTTGCCGGCCAACCGCATCGGTGATGCTTATCGGCCATTGGGTTTCCGCCCGCGCGGCGAAGTAGAAGAGTGTCATCGACAGAAGCGCGATGACCCGGATGATGGTCATAAGACCGACGTTAGGACGAGACAATTATTGTTTCCTTTGGCTGGGAAGGGCGCAAAGACTGCCGCAACTCGGGATGCCGGGGAGAAGGTATCTGAGGCAGCAGATCTTGCGTCGGCAGACGGGCGCGCCATCCTCTTCTTCGTGGCGCAGGCAATCGAAGAAGGGGTTGGGCGCGCCGTTCGGCATCAGGCGACAGCCGACTATGGCATCCGCTTGATCGCCCAAGGGTTCGGTTCCGGCCGTTCGAAGCGCATAGTCGATATAGACTGCGGCATTGTTCCAGGCGAGCTTGGGTGAAATTCCGCCGACAGCCTTCAGGTGACCGACGACTTTGGCGAGATGTTCTTCCATCAACGGAGCGAGGACGGAGAAGATTTCTTTCTCGCCGTCCTCCCGCCAGTCGCCGGGTGTGGCGACGCCGAAGGCGCGGGGGAGACCGTCGGCCGACAGCGCCACGGTCATCGCGTCGAACGCGACGGGCAGCGCTTGGTGGTCGAGCACCCGGGCGACGACATAAGGGATTGTGAGACAGGAGAAATAATAGAGCGACCACATGGAGGCGACAGCACGCCGGTCGCTGCCATTCGACGTCTCGGCATAGGTCGAAAGCGCCCGTTCGAAGGCGCCCGAGGCGAAGAACGTGGCGAGCGGGATGCCGTCGGAAAGGTCTTCCGCCAGCATCATCTTCTCGTTACACCAGGCATGCGGGCCGGCAAACGCCCCCGACAGGAGCTTTGCCCCGCCGGCTTCCGCAATGCTTTCATGCCCGCTTGCTGCCATGACACTACCAGTTGTAACGCAGCGAGCCGATAACAGTGCGGCCCTGGTCGCGGTAGCAATAGTTCGATGTGCAGGTGATGTCGCGGCGGTCGAAGAGGTTGGTCGCGTTCACTTGCAATTGCAGCCCCTCATACTTCTTGTCGATCGCCGCGAAGTCGTAATGGACGGAGGCATCGAAGAGCACGCGTGCATCGTTCTTAAGTGTGTTGTAGTCGTCGCCATAACTTGAGCCGATGTAACGGGCGCCAAAGCCGAAGCCGAGACCCTCGGCGACGCTGTCCTCGGGCATCGTGTAGTCCGCCCAGATCGAGGCGAGATGAAAGGGTGTGCTGGAAACATGATTCCCGACGGTTCCGGCGGCGCCTTCTAGGATTTTCACATTGGTGTAGCTATAGGCCGCGGTCAGCGACAGACCATTGTCGAGGCTCGTGGTGGCTTCCAACTCAAGGCCGCGCGAACGAAGCTTACCACGCTGGACCTGCCTGTTCTTAGTGCCGATGACTTCCCAGAAGACACCATTCTCCTGGTCGATGTTGAAGAGCGCCGCAGTCAGCAGCACATTGTAGTCGGACAGGAGGTACTTGACGCCGATTTCTTGTTGCGTGCTTTCTGTCGGTTTGAACGGTTGGTTCGTCTCCCCGTTGATGCCGACGTTGGGAGAGAAAGCGGTCGAGTAGCTAGCGTAGGGGGCGAGACCGAAATCGGTCTCGTAGGTTAGGCCGATGCGGCCGGAGAATGCCTTGTCATTCTGCGAGACGTCCGTTGTGGTATCCGTGGTCAGGTCCGTCATGCTGCTGTCGGTCCAAACCCAGTCATATCGGCCACCGACCGTCAGCGTCCAGGCTTCGTAGCGAATCTGATCCTGCAGATATGTGCCGAGCTGCCATTGGTCCTGCTTGTCGTTGGAAGTGAAAGCAGGCGTTGCGATCGGTGCCCCAAAGTTCGGGTCTGCCAGGACAATGGGCGTGATCTCGGCTTCGCCACCGAGTGCCTTGTAGCGGAGTTTCGCCACGTCGATTCCTGCAAGCAGTGTGTGGTCGAATATGCCGGTCGCGAAGTTCGATTCCAACTGGTTGTCAACGACCATCGACGTGAGGCGTTCATCGAAAACGCCGGCCATGCGACCGATTCGAGTCGGATCGAGAACATCGTCGTAGGGGTTGTCCGGATCGAGTGGATCGACGATGAACGGGCCGTATCCGTAGACGTATTGCGCATCGATATGCAGCGTAGAAAGACGAAGGTTTTGGCGGAAGGTTAGTGCTTCGTTAACACTGTGCTCGAACTCGTAACCGATACGACCTTGGTTCTGGATCGAATCGTTGAAGGCCGGATCGCCGAGGAAGATGTCGGTGACGGAGCCGAAGCCCCCGTAGTAGAAATCGTTGTAATTGGCGGCCGTACCACCGGTCTTGGTGCGGGTATATTCGCCGAGGATGGTCAGCTTCGTATCTTCGTCCGGCTTCCAGGTGAAAGCGGGTGCTATGTAGGCGCGATCGTCCGGCACGCTGATCTGTTCGGTGTTTGAATCGCGTAGAAGTCCAGTGAGGCGATAGTAAACCGGATCTGTTTCATTAACCGGGCCGGAAAAGTCGAACTGCCCTTGATAGCGATCATGGGTTCCCACTTGAATCTGCACCTCACGCACCGCCTCTTCTGTAGCTCGTTTGGTAATGAGGTTGTAAAGACCTCCGGCACCGGTCGCGCCATAGAGTGCCGAAGACGGGCCGCGCAGAATCGAAACGCCCTCAAGCCCATATGGCTCATTCTTGAAGAGCGAGGAACCTGCGGCGGGCTGGCGGAGATTGTCACGGAAAACGCCGGTATAAGTGACGTCGAAGCCACGAACGTAGAAGGAGTCGAAACGGGGATCGAAGCCGTAGGCGTTCACCCAGGTGCCCGGCGTATAAGCCAGCGTCTCGAGCAGCGTCTGCGGGTTGCGATCCCTCAACTGCTGTTCCGTTACCGATGAGATCGACTGCGGCGTTTCAAGAAAGGGCGTGTCGACCTTGGCTCCAGTTGCGCTGCTGATGCCGACGTAACCATCGGCGGTGATGACGCCGCCGCTTCCGCCGTTGACGACCAGCGTTTCGAGCGCGGTCGAATCTCCGCTGGACGTCGTGTCCTCCTGCTGTGCTTCCTGCGCATGGGCGGCTGCCACGAGAGCGAGGGCGGAGGTGCCGGCAAGGGTGGCGCGGACAAGCGGCAGCAAGAGGGTTCTGGTGGCGGGCATGCGATGCAACTTTCTGATCGGTAAGCGAAATTCTATAAGATGAGCTATTCACTCATGATTTATGTCGATGCAAGTGGCTTTTCATGAGTCTAAGACTCATGTTTTAGGATTTGTGGGAAATTTGCAACAATTGCTCCGCCCGGCGTGCCGCGCGTTTATGTTCGCAGTCCATCATGGAAGCGCATAAACAAACCCTCCGGTCGACGTGGGATCGACCGGAGGGTTTGTTTTGCCGATGCGACTTGAAGTCGGGGCGGGCGCTAACCGCGCCGGCGGGCGGCTAGATCAACCCGAGCTGCTTGTAGAAGCCGAGCGCGTCGTAATAGTCGCTCTGCGTGGAAATCTTGCCGTCCTTGACGGTAAAGACCGAGGCTCCGGTAATCTTGAACGTCTTGTTGGTGGCGGCGGTGCCGTCGGCCCAGGCGCCCGAATTGGTGCCCGAGAATTCCCACTCGAACGACACCTTGTCGCTGGCGGCGATCGGGTCGCCCTTCATGGTCCAGACGGCGTCGGGAACGGCATTCAGGAAATTGTCGATGACGCCAATTTTGGCGGCATCCTTGCCGTTCACGGGCTTGCCGACGGAAGCATCGTAATAGGTGACATCGTCGGCGAAGTAGGACGCGGCCTTGCTCGAGTCATGGGCGTTCCACGCGGCAAGATAGGCCGCAACCACAGTCGGAGCATCATCAGCCGCGAAGGCCGGCGTTGAAGAGAGAAGGGTGCTCAGGCCTAGCGCGCCGGCGGCGGCGAGTAGTTGACGGCGATACATGATGGCATCCTCCCATTAGCCATGATTGATCATGATGTGGCGAACGGCCGTGTAGTCCTCGAGCGCATAGACCGACATGTCCTTGCCGTAGCCGGATTGCTTGACGCCGCCATGTGGCATCTCGTTGGTCAGCATGAAATGCGTGTTGATCCAGGTACAGCCGTATTGCAGGCGGGACGCCGCCCGCATCGCCTTGGTGATGTCCTTCGTCCAAACGGAGGACGCGAGGCCGTAGTCGCTGTCGTTCGCCCAGGCGACGGCATCATCGCTGCCGATGAAGCGGGTGACGGAGACCACCGGCCCGAACACTTCGCGGCGCACGATCTCGTCTGCTTGCGTGGCGCCGGCGACGACAGTCGGCTTGAAGAAGAAGCCGTCCTTGCTGCCCGGAGCGCCACCGGTTGTGATCTCGATGTGCTTCTGGTCCGCCGCCCGTTCGACGAAGCTTGCGACACGGTCCCGCTGCCGCTTGGAGATCAGCGGGCCGATCTCGTTTTCGGTGTCGTCATCGAGGTTGTAGCGGATCGTCGAGACGGCGGACGTCAGGTCGGCAACGAGCTTCTCGTAGATGCCGGCCTCGGCATAGATGCGGCAGGCGGCGGTGCAATCCTGGCCGGCATTGTAGTAGCCGAAGGTACGGATGCCGTTCACCACCGCTTCCAGATCTGCGTCGTCATAGACGATGACCGGCGCCTTCCCGCCAAGCTCGAGATGGGTGCGCTTCACCGTCTTGGCGGCGGCGGCGAGCACCTTTTTGCCGGTCGCGATATCGCCGGTGATCGAGACCATGGCGATCTTCGGATGGTTGATGAGCGTATTGCCGACGGTTTCTCCGCGGCCGGTAACGACGTTGACGACGCCTTCGGGCAGGATCTCCGCGAGCAGCCGCGCGAGCTTCAGCGCCGTCAGCGGCGTCTGTTCCGAAGGCTTGAAGACCACCGTGTTGCCGCCGCCGATCGCGGGCGCGAGCTTCCAGGCCATCATCATCAGCGGGTAGTTCCAGGGCGCGATCGAGCCGACGATGCCGATCGGATCGCGGCGAATCATCGAGGTATGCCCCGGCAGATATTCACCCGCCGTCGGGGCGTGCAGGTTGCGCACCGCGCCGGCGAAGAAGCGCCAGCAGTCGATGATCGCCGGCAGTTCGTCGTTCTTCACCGCATTGATCGGCTTGCCGCAGTTCAGCGCTTCCAGCGCGGCGAAGCCGTCGGCGTTCTTCTCGATCGTGTCGGCGATCTTCAGGAGATAGTTCGAGCGCTCGGCGGGCGTCGTCTGCGACCACGCGACGAAGGCGCGCTCGGCCGCATCGACGGCGACATCGAGTTGCGCATGGGAAGCCTCCGCGACATCGATGATCTTGGCGCCCGTCCTTGGATTCAGGATGTGCTCCTCGACCTCGGTCCCGGCTTCGAAGCGCGATCCGATCAAGAGTTGGGTGTCCATATCTGTTCTCCCTTTATGTTCGATGTCATTTGCCGGCGCCGGCGATCTGGTCGCCGTCGCGCGTCAGGTAATAGGCGCCGAGGATCGGCAGGAAAGTGACTACGACCACGATCATGGCGACGACGTTGGTCACCGGACGCTGACGCGGACGGATCAACTCCTCCAGCATCCAGATCGGCAGGGTCGATTGCTGCCCGGCAGTGAAGGTCGTGACGATCACCTCGTCGAAAGAAAGCGCGAAGGCGAGCATGCCGCCGGCAAGCAACGCCGTGCCGATGTTCGGCAGGATCACGTAGCGGAACGTCTGGAAGCCGTCGGCGCCGAGATCCATCGATGCCTCGATCAGCGAGCCGGAAATGCGCCGGAAGCGGGCGACCGCATTGTTGTAGACGACGACGATACAGAAGGTCGCGTGGCCGAGAACGATGGTCCAGAAGGAAAACGGGATGTCCGCCATCGAGAAGGCCGAGCGCAGCGCGATGCCGGTGATGATGCCGGGGAGCGCGATCGGCAGGATGACAAGCAGTGAGATCGTCTCGCGGCCGAAGAAGCGGGTCTGGCTAACAGCGGCGGCACAGAGCGTGCCGAGCAGCAGGGCCGTGGCTGTTGCGATCGAGGCAACCTTGACCGAGAGTGCCAGCGCCGCCCAGACGTCCGGCCGGTCCCATGCGACACCGAACCACTGCGTCGTCAGGCCGGGCGGCGGGAACTGGTAGCTCTTCTCCTCCGTCGTGAAAGCGTAGAGGAAGATCAGCAGGATCGGCAGATGCATGAAGGCGAGGCCGACTGCTGCCGCGATCTTCAGGCTCAGGGGGGCGCGATTCGATTTTTCAGAGCGCATCGAAGGCCCCCATGCGTTTGGCCATCCAGAGATAGAGGCCCATGATGACGATCGGCACGACCGTGAAGGCGGCGGCGAGCGGAATGTTGCCGGCGGTGCCCTGCTGGGCATAGACCGCCTGGCCGATGAAGAGCCGCGATGAGCCGATGATCTGCGGAATGATGTAGTCGCCGAGCGTCAGCGAGAAGGTGAAGATCGATCCGGCGACGATGCCCGGCAGCGCCAGCGGGAAGAGCACGTAGCGGAAGGTCTGAGCCGGCGTGCCGCCGAGGTCGGACGAAGCTTCGATCAGGTTTGACGGTACCCGCTCCAGCGCTGCCTGGATCGGCAGGATCATGAACGGCATCCAGACATAGACGAAGACGATGAAGGTGCCGGTGTAGCTGACCGACAGCGAATTGCCGCCAACGACCGGAAGCGCGAGCCACGCATCGAGCAGCCAGAGCAGGTTCAGCTTCTCGAAAATCCAGGTAAGAATGCCCTCCTTGGCGAGGATCAGCTTCCACGCGTAAATCTTGACGAGATAGCTCGACCAGAGCGGCAGCATGACGCCGAGATAGAACAGCACCTTCCATTTTCCGCGCGCGTAGCGGGCCGCGTAATAGGCGATCGGGAAGGCAATCAGCGCGGAGACGAGCGTTACCACCGCCGCCATCGTGACGGTACGGATGATGATGTCGAGATTGGTTTCGCTCAAAAGCTGGCGATAGGTGGCGAGCGTGAACTCGTAGTTGATGAGACCGGAGAAATCGTCGATCGAGAAGAAGCTCTGCAGTAGAAGTGCGAAGAGCGACCCGAGATAGACGACGCCGAGCCAGAGGAGCGGCGGCCCTAGCAGTACCGCGAGAAGCACATGCGGGTGCCTCCAGAAGAAGTCCGAGAGACGGCCGGCGGTGCTGCGGCGTTCCGGAAGGATGATGCTTTCGGCGACGATGGTCATGCGTCCTCCATCGGGTGAAGGTCGCGTACGGCGAAGCTGATCGTAACCGGGCTGCCGATCGCCGGTACCGCTTGTGCAGCAGGTGATGCAACGGCGATACGCGCGCCGTCGACATCGACGACGACGCGGTTGGTCGCACCGAGAAAGCTTTGGCCGGCGACGGTGCCGGCGAGGCTCAGAGCGCCGTTGCCCGGGGCCGCGAGCGCGATCGCCTCCGGGCGGAGGCTGGCGAAGGATGCCTTTACGCCCAGCCTCTGACAGAGCTTGGTCGAGAGGACGTTGGACGAGCCGACGAAATCGGCGACGAAGCGGGTCTTCGGTTGGTTGTAGACCTCTTCCGGTCTGCCGAGCTGCTGGATCCGGCCCTCATTGAAGACCGCGATGCGGTCGGCCATCGACAACGCCTCGCCCTGGTCGTGGGTGACGAAGACGAAGGTGATGCCGAGCGATTTCTGCAGGCTCTTCAGTTCTTCCTGCATCTGTTCGCGGAGCTTCAGGTCGAGTGCTCCAAGCGGCTCGTCGAGGAGCAGCACCTTCGGCTTGTTGACGAGCGCGCGGGCAAGGGCCACGCGCTGGCGCTGGCCGCCGGAAAGCTGGCCGGGGCGGCGCGTGCCGTAGCCCGGCAGCTTGACCATGGCGAGCGCATCCTCGGCGGCCTTGCGGCGTTCCTCACGGCCGGCGCCCTTGACCATCAGGCCATAGGCGACATTGTCGAGGATCGAGAGATGCGGAAAGAGCGCGTAATCCTGGAACACGGTGTTGACGCTGCGCCGGTAGGGCGGCACGCCTTCGGCCGTCTCGCCGAAAATTTCGATGTGGCCGCCGGTCGGCTGCTCGAAGCCGGCCATCAATCTGAGGCAGGTGGTCTTTCCTGAGCCCGAGGGCCCGAGCATGGCGAAGAATTCGCCCTCGGCGATGTCGAGGTTCACGCGATCGACGGCACGGACGGCGCCGAAATGGCGGGAAACGTTGTCGAAGAGGACGGCGGTGGTCATAGGGATGCTCCGGGTCTTAGCCCCTCATCCGCCTGCCGGCACCTTCTCCCCGCAGGCGGGGAGAAGGTGACACACGGCAAGTGCGGCATACGGGAACGCACTCCCTCCCCCTTGTGGGGAGGGTTG
>NZ_WITC01000080.1 GCF_009601505.1 Sinorhizobium terangae | reverse complement strand
CTTTTCCGCTCGCCGCCTGTTGATGGGCGCGCACGATGGTGCTGTCGAGCATCAGATATTGGTTGTCGTGGTCGGCGGTCAGTTCTGCGAACACCCGCTCCCACACGCCGGCATGGCACCAACGGCTGAAACGGCGATGCACGGTCTTCCACTTGCCATAACGTTCTGGCAGGTCGCGCCAGTGTGCCCCGGAGCGCAACACCCACAAACAGCCGTTGACGAACAGCCGGTTATCGCCGCCCGTCCGGCCAGGGTCACCAGCCTTGCCCGGCAACTACGCCGCTATCCGCGCCCACTGCCCCTCGCTCAGTTCGTATCGCTTGATCCCCATCTCCCCGCCCCGCTTGCAAAATGCGGAACCCTATGAATCACAGCAACGGGCCGATGGGAATCCAGAATGTCGATTGGACCTAGTGTCCTGATCGATAAATTTGTGCGATCATTTTCCTTGTTTGAGAAGGGGATGATCGATGGGCAAAGCGGCGGTTGCGATTGTCTTGACGGGTGAGGAGCGCGGTGAGCTGGAGGCATTGGTTCGCCGCCGCGGCACGGCGCAGGGCCTGGCGCGGCGGGCCCAGATCGTGCTGATGGCCGCGGACGGCGTTGAGAACAAGGAGATTGCCGCGCGGCTTGGCACGATGCCGAACACGGTGGCCAAATGGCGACGGCGCTTCGCCGAGCTGCGGCTCGATGGGCTTTACGACGAGCCGCGTCCCGGCGCGCCGCGCCAGATCGGCGACGAAGAGATCGCCGAGACGATCCGGTTGACGCTGGAGACGACACCGCCGGACGCCACCCACTGGAGCCTGCGTTCGATGGCACGGGCGGTCGGACATGCGCCCTCGACGATCCATCGCATCTGGACGGCCTTCGGTCTGCAACCGCATCGCGCCGAGAGTTTCAAGCTGTCTTCGGATGCGCTGTTCGTCGAGAAGGTGCGCGACATTGTCGGCCTTTATCTCAATCCGCCCGAGCGGGCGCTGGTGCTCTGCGTCGATGAGAAGAGCCAGATCCAGGCACTCGATCGCAGCCAGCCGGTGTTGCCGATGCGGCCCGGCCAGATCGAGCGGCGCAGCCACGACTACACCCGGCATGGAACACTTTCGCTCTTCGCCGCGCTCGACGCTGCCACCGGCAAGATCATCGGTCGCTGCTTCAAGCGTCACCGCGCGCAGGAATTCCTGAGATTCCTGCGCGAAATCGAAGCCAACGTGCCGCCAGACCTCGACATCCACATCGTCATGGACAACTACGCCACCCACAAGACCAGCGCCATCCGCAGCTTCTTTCTCAAGCGGCCCCGCTGGCACATTCATTTCACCCCGACGGCGGCGTCATGGCTCAACCAGGTCGAGCGCTTCTTTGCCAACCTGACCGAAAAGCAAATCCGGCGCGGCGTGCACCGCTCCACCGCTGAATTGGAGGCGGCAATCACCGCCTATATCGACGCCGTCAACACCGATCCCAAACCGTTCCGATGGACCAAATCGGCAGACGACATCCTCGCCACCATCAAACGCTTTTGCCTGGCAACCCTGCAAATCGCCGATGTGCAAAACAAATCGGCAGAAACTTCTGAATCAGGACACTAG
>NZ_WITC01000008.1 GCF_009601505.1 Sinorhizobium terangae | reverse complement strand
CGTCCTTTGGGACGCACAAAGGACGCTGTAACTCTTTGATTCCACGCATTGTGCTTTCCGAAAATCGGGCCCGATTTTCGGGCCGATGCGCTAACACCGCTTGCGGGGAGAGGATTATTCCTCGAGTTAAACGCGACGAGAGGGGCAATCGCCGGCGTTCGAGGTCCCGTATCCCGCCAACCCCCGGGTCGTCGCGGCTAGCCGGTCCTTTCCGCCGGGCGCCCAGCCGAGCGCGCGCAGATTGTCGGTGGACATTGCGTTGAAAGCGGCCATCTCCGCCACGGGCGGTAACGGATGGGAGCAACCGGTTGCCTTCTGCAGAATGGAGAGGATTTCACGGTTGTCGGTGAGCACGTCTGAGACGTTGAAGACTTTGCCGGAGACCTTGGTGGTCTCCGCCTCCAACACAAGCCTCACAGCCTGAGCTACGTCGTCGCCGTGCACTTCCGTACCGGCGCGTGGCGGAACCGCTTTGCCAGCGAGATAGTCGGCGAACAGGCTGCTCCATTTGTGTTTCCGCCCGGGACCCGCCGGCCCGTAGACGCCGGTCACGCGCAGGCTGGTCGTGGCGAAGCTGTGGCCGGTCATCGATTTCAAGGCGTCTTCGCCGGCTAGTTTTACCATGCCGTAGAGCGTGTCGGGCATCGCCGGCGACGTCTCGTCGACAAGGGGCGGCGCCGTTTCGCCGTAGACGGCACGGCTCGACAGAAACACACAGCGGCGAACCCCGGCCGCGCGTGCCTCATCGAAAAGGCGGACCGAGCCGTCGAGGTTGGCGCGCCGGAAGCCCTCCGGATCCGCGCCTTCGCCGCCACGATACTTGCCCTCGACATGCTCGAAGGCGGCGTGTACGAAATAATAGATGTCGTCGAATGCCGTGATCTGGTTCGCATCCGGGTCGAGGCGGAGGGGAACATAGGCTACCGGCTGCGAGAAGAACCCGGTGGCCGGAGGCATGCGACCGCCGACTGCAGCCTTGTAGCCGTGGGCGATGAGGTGCTCGACGATGAACCGGCCGACGAAGCCGGTGCCGCCGGAAACAAGGACGCGAGTCATGGGGTCAGGGCGCCGGGTTGTGGCGGATTGTCGAGCGTGTGGAGGTCCGGAATATTCTCGCCAGTCAGGTAGGCGTGCCAGAGCTCGATCAGCGGCCGAAGAGCGTCGGCGCGCGGGTGATCCGCCTCCCACGGCTTCTCATACTGGTAATGCAATACGCCGATCGAGCGCCAGTCCCAGAGCGCCGGCAGATTGAACCAGACATATTGCAGCATGTTCATCGTCACCGGCAGGCCGTGCCAGTCGGGAAAGTAGCTCTGCAGGAATGTCTGGTCGGTACGGGGCCAGAAGGCCCCCGGCGCGTCCAGAACCGCAAGCATCCTGTCGAACGTCTCGACCGACGGTTCCGCGACGAAGACGCCGGAATTCAGTCGGTGAAAATCGCCGAGGCTCTCGTAGACGTTCGGCGCGGCGGAAAATTCCGGGTAGCGGAAGAGCTTGTCGATGTTACGCAGGACGATCGCATCGGCGTCGATGAAGACGCAGCGCTCGTATTCGACGAGCTGCCAGAGCCGGAGCTTGCAGAAATTGTCGAGCGGCGAGTGGAATTCGGGTTTCCGGCCCTTGGTGAAGGGCACCTTCTCGTGGACGTTGCGGCGCGCATGGCGGGCGTTGAAGTCGTCGGAAAGGGGCAGGAGCTCCGTTTCGACGAGGCGGCAATCGAATTGCGTGAGCGGCTCGAGCGCGGCGGCATCCACCCCGCCGGTGTAGAGCACGACGATATCTGCGGGCGTTCGGGTAAGCCGGATCGACCGCAGCAGTGCGCGTGCGCCGAGCACATACTCGGCATTGGTGACGAGCGTCACGAAGGCGTGGCGGGCGGCAGGAGGCGAGGAGGGGCGGAGCCCCCCCGGCTGGGGCGTCGCAGGGGTCATGAAACGGATTTCAGTCGCTTGCCTTCCGGATCGTGATTGATCAAGGGTGCAATGTCCTTCGTCCAGGCGGAGACAGCCGGGACACGCGAACGATCGACGCGGTAGGCGAATTTCTTTGCCACATCGACGATTTCCGAAAGCAGGCCGTCCTGAAGGCGGATCGGATCGAGGCCCAGCGCCAGGAATTTCTCGTTATGAACCACCAGGTCGTTCTCGGCGGCCTCCTTGCGGGGATTGGGCAGCCAGGCGATTCTGGAGTCGGTCATGGCGGCGATCATTTCGGCGAGATCACGGACGCGATGCGTCTCGGTCATCTGGTTGAAAATCTCGACACGGCTGCCGCGCGCAGGCGGATTGTTGAGCGCGAGCTCGATGCAGCGGACCGAATCCTGGATATGGATGAAGGCGCGGGTCTGGCCGCCGGTGCCGTGAACCGTCAGTGGGTAGCCGATTGCTGCCTGGATCAGGAAGCGGTTGAGCACCGTGCCGTAATCGCCGTCATAGTCGAAACGGTTGATGAGCTGCTGATGCCGGCGCGTCTGTTCGGTGTGCGTGCCCCAGACGATGCCCTGGTGCAGGTCGGTGATCCGGAGACCATCGTTCTTGGCGTAGAACTGGAAAAGAAGCTGATCGAGGCACTTGGTCATGTGGTAGATCGAGCCGGGATTGGACGGATAAAGAATCTCCTGGCTCACCGTCTCGCCATCCGTCGTTTCGATCCCGACCGGCAGATAGCCCTCGGGGATCGCCGCGCCGACGGTCGAATAACCATAGACGCCCATTGTACCGAGATGCACGAGGTGAGCGTCGAGGCTCAATTCCACCAGCGCATTGAGGAGGTTGTGGGTGGCGTTGACGTTGTTGTTGACCGTGTAGTTCTTGTGCCGGTCGCTCTTCATCGAATAGGGCGCGGCGCGCTGCTCGGCGAAATGGACGATCGCATCCGGCCGGTGCTCGGCAAGCCAGTTCTTGAGGAGTTCGTAGTCGCGGGCGAGGTCGATCAGGTTGAAGTGGATGCGCCGGCCCGTCTCGGCATGCCAGATGCGGGTGCGCTCCTGGATGGAGTCCATCGGGGTCAGCGACTGCACGCCGAGCTCCGTATCGATCCAGCGGCGGGAAAGGTTGTCGAGAATATGGATGTCGTGGCCCGCATCGGATAGATGCAGCGCGGTAGGCCAGCCGACGAAACCATCACCGCCGAGGATTGCAATCTTCATGCACGGTTCTCCTGATCGCGAAGAAGGACATGGTGAGGTGATAGGATAGGATTGTGACAAAGCTGCAATGCTTGCAAATGGCTTTTTGTTCCTGCACAGGAAAAGAAGAATCCTCCCGGAGAATGAGACGATGTCACTAATTTCGCTCGCGGGCGAACTGACCGAGAACGGCCACCGACTCGTGCAGCGGGTCTATTACGAGGACACCGATTTTTCCGGCGTCGTCTATCATGCGCGCTACCTGCATTTCATGGAGCGGGCCAGAACCGACTATCTGCGGCTGCTCGGCGTCGAGCAGGCATCGCTTGCCATAGAAGGCGATACGGAAGGCCTCGTCTTCGTCGTTCACCGCATGGAGATCGACTTCAAGTTGCCGGCGCGCATGGACGACATCCTGACGATCGAGACGACGACCGAGAAGGCGGGTGGTGCCAAAATGGTGCTGCAGCAGGAGGTCCGTCGCGACGGCACCCTGCTGATCGCCGCCAAGGTCATCATCGCCGTTATCAACGGGCAGGGCCGACCGCGCCGCTTGCCGGAAGCGCTGGCGATAAAGTTCCTCGCCGCAGGGCACAAGATTCCGACTCGGGTCGAGTGACCCGGCCATGAAGTCTCAGTGGTCGAAGATCAGTCGCCGACCGAACTCAGTATTTTCTTCGTCAGCGACTGCCTGATTTCGCCGATATCCGCCCACGGATCGGTGCCGGATTCGATGCGTTCAAGAATGTCCGGAATGTGGAATGTGTTGGCGGCCTCAAGATCCTCGAGCTCATCCCAGTCGACCGGTGTCGCAATCGGCCCGCCCTCCCGGGCGCGGGTGGAGTAGGGGCAAATCGCCGTTGCGCCGCGGTCGTTCCTGAGCCAGTCGATGAAGATCCGGCCCTTGCGCTTGGCCTTCGACATGGTGGCGATGAAGTTGTCCGGATCGCGATCTGCGAAACGCTGCGCCATCTTCTTGGCGAACCCCTTGGCCTCGTCCCACTCGGCATGCGGTCGAAGCGGCACAATGACGTGGACACCCTTACCGCCCGTTACCATGGCAACCGTTCTGAGGCCGATATTGGCAAGTTCATCCCTCAGGCTGGCGGCAGCCGCCTTGACGGTGGCGAAGTCGACACTGGGATCCGGGTCGAGATCGAAAACCAGGCGATCGGGCTTTTCCAGCCGGTCGATCGTTGCACCCCAGATGTGAAACTCCAGCGTACCCATTTGCACGGCGGCAACGAGACCTTTCGCATCGCGAACGTACATGTATTTCTCGGTTTCGCCCGACGCCTCCTCGATCGGAACTTCACGAATCTCCTTCGGAAAACCGTCGCTGGCATGTTTCTGATAGAAGCACTGCCGCTGTCCGCCTTGCGGGCAGCGCACCAGCGAAACGGGATGGTTGGCCGCGAAGGGCAGCATCCTGTCCGCAACGACTGCATAGTAGCGGGCAAGGTCGATCTTGGTGACGCCCTGGCCGGCAAAGAGAACGCGGTCCGGATGCGATATGCGGATCCCGAGGATATCGGCATCGCCCTTCGCAGGCGCCACTGTCCGTGCCCTCGTCGCGCGTTTGCCCTTCCCGGTCTCCGCCGCGGCGTCCGTGGGGTTCGGTCTTTCCAGTTTCACGGCTTTGGCCTCCTTGTCCTCGCGCAATCCCTCGAATGAGCCGTGGCGGATATGTCCGTCATGGGTAAGCTCGGTGAAGTCCACCTCTGCCACAAGATCGGGCTTCAGCCAGACGGAATCCCGGTTCCTTTCTTTTGGCACGCTGTCGAACGGTGACGTCTTGCGCTTTCGCCTTGCGAAGGCGGCCGCAAGCTCTTCCATGGTCTTCTGCCCGAAGCCGGTGCCGACGCCGCCGCGGTAGACCAGTTTATCACCCTCGAAGGTGCCGAGAAGGATCGAGGCGAAGGCGCGCCCTTTTTTCGTCGACGGGGTGTAGCCGCCGATGACGAACTCCTGGCGTTTCGTACATTTGACCTTCAGCCAGCTTCGGGTGCGTCCGCTGCGATAGGGAGCATTCGCCTCCTTCGCGATAATCCCTTCCTGTCCGGCCTTGCAAATGGCGGCGAGCACGTGCTCGGCTTTGCCTTGAATATGCTCGCTGTACTGGACGGTCGAGGTGGGGCCGAGCGTGTCGACCAAGGCTTTCAGCCGTTCCTTTCGCTCGATAAGCGGCTTGCGGCTCAGGTCCTTGCCGTCGAGTTCGACGAGATCGAAAGCGTAAAGCCGTGTGCTGGCGCCGGTCCTCATCGCCCTTTGCAGGGCCGAAAAAGTCGAGCCTTCATCCGACAGCGCCACCACTTCACCGTCGATCAGGGCGGACTTGCAATCAAGCTCTGCAAGTGCGGAGGCAATGGCCGGAAACTTCTCGGTCCAGTCGAGACCATTGCGCGTGTAGCAGCGGACGGTGCCGCCGCCAACAGCAGCCATCAAGCGGTAGCCATCGAACTTGGCTTCGTTCAGCCATTCGTCTCCGGCGGGTACCTTCGTGACCAGGGTTGCAAGCTGCGGTGCCTTGAAGGCGGGCAGCTTTCCGGAGGATTTTCGGGTCGTGGGCTTGCGTCGATTGTCGTTCTTGGCAACCGCGCCGGCCTTGAGATTGGCGGCCGTGCTCTTGTTCGAATGCCAGACCCGCCCCCGCTTTTCGCCCTTGCCTTCAGCAATTTCATCCATGGTGCGGCCGGTACGGACACTCGTCAGGTTGTCTTCAACGAGGCGTTCTCCATCGTCCGAGGCGTCCTTGTCCTTTTCCTTGATCAGCAGCCAGTTTTCGCGCTTCTCATCATCTCGCGGCCGCATGCGCACCAGCGCCCAGCCGCCGCTCATCCGCTTCCCGTGCAATTGAAACGAGAGTTTGCCCTTCTTCAGGCCTTGGGTTGGGTCGTCATCCGGCTCCCACCAGCCGGTATCCCAAAGCATGACCGTGCCGCCGCCATATTCCTCTTCCGGTATCGTGCCTTCGAAGTCGCCATAGGCCAAGGGATGGTCCTCGGTGCGCACCGCAAGGCGCTTGTCTTCGGGATCGAGGCTAGGGCCGCGCGTTACGGCCCAGCTTTTAAGCACACCCTCCCATTCGAGCCGGAAGTCGTAATGCAAGCGGGTGGCATCGTGTTTCTGGACCAGAAAGCGTTTTCTGCCGGCATGTCCCCGGGCGACGGTTCCCTTGGGCTCGCTCGTCCTCGCAAAGTCGCGGCGTCGGTTGTATTCGGAAAGGGGTTCGTTGCGAGCAGCCATGGATCGTCCTCACGCCGATTTCCGCCGGCCGCGGCGCGAGGAGGATTGCGCCTTTGGCTGCGGCTTCTTCCCCTCGCCGCCTTCGAGGCTCTTCTTCAGCGCCGCCATCAGGTCGACGACATTGTCCCCACGCCGCTCCGGCCGTTCACCTTCCTCGACGGCGACCCGCGTCGACTTGCATTTCATCTTGCGCTTGACGAGCTCCTTCAGCGCTGCCGTGTAGTTGTCCTTGAAGGCGTTGGCGTCGAAGGGCGCGGTTTTCTTCTCAATAAGGGCGCTGGCGACCTCCAGCAGCTCCTTTTCAGCTTTCTTGCCGGAGATGTCGGAAAACATCGGGTCGGCCTTCCGCAATTCGTCGGCATAGCGCAGCGTCTCCAGCAGCAGGCCGTCGCCGCAGGGTTGACCGCCGCCAGATATTCGCGGCCTCTCAGTGTCAGTTGACCCAGGCCGATCCTTTCCGATTGCCGGAGCGCGTCGCGCACGACCCGGTAGGCATCCTCCGCAAGTTCATCTGCCGGGACGAGATAGTACGGCTTGTCGAAATAGAGGGGCGAGATGTCGGCGACGCCGACGAATTGAACCAGTTCCAGGGTCTTCTTTGTCTCGAGCTTGATCGAATCCACCTCCTTCGGTTCGAGGAGAACGTATTTGTCGTCCTCGTATTCGTAGCCCTTGACGATATCGTCGACGTCGACGGGCCCGACGCCTTCCACCACCTTCTGGTAGTGGATCGGCTTGCCCGAAGGTTTATGGATCTGGCGGAATGAGACGCTGGCGCCCGAGCGGGTCGCACTGAACAGCTCGACCGGGATCGAAACCAGCGAGAGACGAAGTTGACCTTTCCAAAGTGCGCGAGCCGCCATCGTTCCTCCATTCACCGGCCGAGCCTGCGGCGCGGCTCCGGCTCGTTGCGAGGAGGGTCACGCGCAAGCACGCGTTCGATGGCAGCGATGTGCTCGCCGGTGACGGTGGGGACGGGATCGGCAAGCAGTGCCTGGAGCACTTCCTTCGAAAGCACACCGTTTGCGATCGCCTCCTCGAAGGCGCAGCGTGTCTCTCGCTCGGCCTTCAATTGCGCATAGAGCGCAAGGATCAAGCGGTCGCGGGGGTCGAGCCGCGATGGCGCTGATTTCTCTTTTCCGGACATCTGGAGCGTCATGCGGGGAAAACGTGCGATAGCGTGGTGAAGTTCCAGAGCGTCCGCCACAGGAATGTCTGCCCGGTAACATTCCTTTAACCATAATGGTGTCTTAATCCGTGCATTAGGATTTGTGCAGTGCACGTCATCCTTTGACCAAAATTGACGGCAAGAAGGCAACCTGAAGCATTAGATCGCAATGCCGCGATCAGCGGCGATGCCGGGGCATTTTTGCAACAGGACGTTTGGGCGACCCGGTCATGAGCATGAACCGCTCTTGCCGGGTATTTGGATTCGGGGACTGGAAACGATGGAACAGGTTGGATTGGCCGCGACGAGCGATGTGACCCTCTGGTCGCTGTTCATGGAAGCGGGCTTTGTCGTGAAGCTGGTCATGCTGGGGTTGATCGCGGCCTCTGTCTGGACCTGGGGTATCGTCGTCGACAAGACTTTGAACTACGGCCGTGTTCGCCGTCAGCTCGATAATTTCGAGCAGGTTTTCTGGTCCGGCCAATCGCTCGAAGAGCTCTATCGCACGCTCTCCGACCGGCAGACGGCCGGCATGGGCGCGATCTTCGTCTCCGCGATGCGCGAATGGAAGAAGAGCTTCGAGCGCGGCGCCCGCTCGCCGATCGGCCTGCAGATGCGTATCGACCGCGCCATGGACGTGACGCTCGCCCGTGAATCGGAGACACTCGAGGCAAGGCTCGGCTCGCTCGCGACCATCGGCTCGGCCGCTCCCTTCATCGGTCTCTTCGGCACCGTCGTTGGTATCATGACCTCGTTCCAGGCAATCGCCGGGTCGAAATCGACCAACCTTGCCGTTGTCGCGCCCGGTATCGCCGAGGCGCTTCTTGCGACCGCTATCGGCCTGCTCGCCGCTATTCCGGCCGTTATCGCCTACAACAAGTTTTCCGCCGATGCCGGCAAGCTGACGGCGCGCATGGAAGCCTTTGCCGACGAGTTCTCCGCCATCCTGTCGCGGCAGATCGACGAGAAGCTGCAGTCCTCGCGCCAGGCCGCGCAATAACGACCCTCGAGCACGGAGACCACGCTGATGGGTATGGCAGTTGGCGGAGCCAAGGGTTCGGGCGGCGGGCGCCGTCGGCGCAATGGCAAGAAGGCGATCATGAGCGAAATCAACGTCACGCCCTTCGTGGACGTGATGCTGGTGCTGCTCATCATCTTCATGGTGGCGGCACCGATGATGACGGTGGGTGTGCCGATCGATTTGCCGGAGACGCAGGCCAAGGCGCTCAACTCCGATACCCAGCCGATTACCGTTTCGGTCAATCCGGCCGGTGAAATCTTCCTGCAGGAAACGCCGATCGGGATCGACGAGGTCGTTCCGAAACTCGAGGCCATTGCCACCACCGGCTACAACGAGCGCATCTATGTGCGCGGCGACACGAATGCCGACTACGGCACGGTGATGAAGGTCATGGCGCGGATCTCCGCGGCCGGTTTCAAGAACCTCGGCCTTGTCACGCTTCAAGAACAGGAAAAGTGATCCCCGGTCATGAAGGGCAGTCTCGCAACATCTGCTGTCCTCCACGCCCTGGTACTGACCTGGGCGCTGGTTTCGCTCGGTAGCCCGGCCGACTTCGAGGTCGCGGATGTCGAGGCGTTGCCCGTCGACATCGTCCCGATCGAATCGATCACGCAGATCCAGCAGGGTGACAAGAAGGCTCCCGCGAAGGAAAAGGCTTCCCCGGTTCCGACCAAGAAGCCGACGCCGGTCGAGAACGCCGAGAACGTCGGCGACAACGACGTGGACCTAAAGACACCGCCGACGCCCAACACGAAGCCGGTCCAGAATGAATCGGCGGCCGCGCCGGAGAAGACCGAGAAGGCGCTGCCGACACCGGATCCCGTCAAGGAGGAGATCGAGAAGGTCGAGGAACCCGAGCCGGCCTCCGAGCCCGCCACGGAAGTCGCGGCGCTGCCCGAGCCGAAGCAGGAGGTAAAGCCCGAGACCAAGCCGGAACCGGCCCCGGCCGAAGAGCAGCCGGCCGAAAACCCGGAGGCCGAGGCATTGCCGGACAAGGTGCCGACCCCGATGGCCAAGCCCAAGGTTGAAAAGCCGGCGCAGACGGCAAAGACACCGGAGCGCAAGAAGGAAGAGACCAAGAAGGAGCAGAAGAAGGCGTCCTCCGCCAAGGAGAGCGACTTCAATGCCGACGAGATCGCGGCGCTGCTCAACAAGCAGGAATCCTCCGGCGGCGGCGCGAAGCGCTCGACCGAGGAGGCGGCGCTCGGCGGCAAGAAGACGACCAGCGGCAACACGCTTTCGCAGAGCGAAATGGACGCGCTTCGCGGGCAGATCCAGAACAACTGGTCGATCATCCCCGGCATGGCCGACGCGGCTGATGTCCGCATCAAGGTAACGATGCGGCTCGACCCGAATGGCGAGCTGATCGGCGAGCCCGAAGTGGAAGCGAGCGGTGGCTCCGATGCGGCGCGCCGGGCGCTCATGGGCGGCGCTCGCCGCGCCATCCTCAAATCCGCACCCTTCAAGGGACTGCCGGCCGACAAATACGATTCGTGGAGCGAGGTCGTCGTCAATTTCGACCCGAGCTCAATGCTCTAAACAGGTTGGGGCGGGAGCGGGCGGAAAACCGCGCGCACTTTTCCTCATCCCGCCTAGAAAAATGAGAGGCTGAAAGGCTTTATGGAAATGCTGAGACGCAATTTTATTCGCCTCCTGATGGTGCTCGTCGCAGGCTGCGGGCTCGTTGCCTCGCCTGCTAACGCGCTCGTCGAGCTCAACATCAACAAGGGCAACGTCGAGCCGCTGCCGATCGCGGTGACCGACTTCCTGCAGGGGGAACTCGGTCAGAAGATCTCCGACGTCGTCGCTGCCGATCTTAAGCGCTCCGGCCTTTTCGCACCGATCGACAAGGGCGCCTTCATCGAGAAAGTTTCCAACCCGGATGCTGCCCCGCGATTTGAGGACTGGAAGGTCATCAATGCCCAGGCGCTCGTCATCGGTCGCGTCACCCAGGAAGGCGACGGCAGGCTGAAGGCGGAATTCCGTCTCTGGGATACCTTTGCCGGCCAGCAGATGCTGGGCCAGCAATTCTACACGCAGCCGGAAAACTGGCGCCGCGTCGCCCACATCATCGCCGATGCGATCTATGAGAGGATCACCGGCGAAAAGGGCTATTTCGACACCCGCATCGTCTATGTCGCCGAAAGCGGTCCGAAGACGGCGCGCAAGCGCCAGCTCGCGATCATGGATCAGGATGGCGCCAATGCGCGTGCGCTCACCAACTCGAACGACATCGTACTGACCCCGCGCTTCTCGCCGAACCGTCAGGAAATCACCTACATGTCGTTCGAGAACCAGCAGCCGCGCGTATACCTGCTGCAGCTCGAAACCGGACAGCGCGAGGTGGTTGGCAACTTCCCGGGCATGACCTTCGCGCCGCGTTTCTCGCCGGACGGCCAGCGGGTGATCATGAGCCTGCAGCAGGAAGGCAACGCGAACATCTACACGATGGACCTGCGCTCCCGCACCACGACGCGGCTGACCAACACCGCGGCGATCGACACGTCGCCGTCCTATTCGCCGGACGGCAGCAGGATCGTTTTCGAAAGCGACCGCGGCGGCAAGCAGCAGCTTTACGTCATGGGCGCCGACGGGTCGGGCCAGACGCGCATTTCCTTCGGTGACGGCGCCTATTCGACGCCGGTCTGGTCTCCGCGCGGCGATCTCATCGCCTTCACCAAACAGTCGGGCGGCAAGTTCTCGATCGGCGTCATGAAGCCAGACGGTTCGGGCGAGCGCATCCTCACCACCGGCTTCCACAATGAAGGCCCGACCTGGGCGCCGAATGGCCGCGTGCTGATGTTCTTCCGCCAGAATGCCGGTGCCGGCGGGCCGCAGCTCTATTCGATCGACCTCACCGGTTACAACGAGCAGCCGGTCCAGACCCAAGGCTTTGCATCCGACCCGGCCTGGTCTCCCCTGATGGAATAAAGCGCACGAGAGGAGCGCGAGCGGTTCTCCGCCCGCATCCCGCGTCTTTACTTGCTGAAGCGCGCCGCGGCCGATTCACGCGGCGCGCTTCTTTGTTTGGTGCATGTCGTAGCCTACGGCATGTTTCCTTAAATCGTCGCCGATTTAGGATAAGAACTTGCAGCACTTCAGAGCGCTACAGCTACTTTTGCGCGTCTGATAAGACGCGCGGCGCTGCAGGACCGCTGTGCATCTCCGGATAGCGTGGACCACAACCGATCACATTTACGATCTGCGCGAAATTATCGTGATCGGGTGTCCACAGGTGTGGCGGGAAATGTGGCCGATGTGCCGCTTTCTCGCCGCAAAGTGCTGTTCTAGCAGGCGCCCCACGCAAATTATCGATTTGTTAACCATAACAGTTGAAAAGCAATTAACCGCTTCCGGTTACAGTCTGGCAACCGTGAATCAGACACTTCCAAGGAGACCCGGCCCATGAGCCGAATTGACACCCCGGCCGCGAGCCGCATGCAGACCATCGCCCGCAATCCTGTCATGATCGCTCTCGTTATGACGCTCGCTCTTGCCGGCTGCGCTTCCAAAAAGAACCTGCCGAACGATGCCGCCGGCCTCGGACTTGGCGCAGGTGCTGCAACGCCGGGTTCGCAGCAGGACTTCACCGTCAACGTCGGCGACCGCATCTTCTTCGATACGGATTCCAGCTCCATCCGCGCCGATGCCCAGGCGACGCTCGACCGTCAGGCCCAGTGGCTGGCGAAGTACCCGAACTACGCGATCACTGTCGAAGGCCACGCCGACGAGCGCGGCACCCGCGAGTACAACCTGGCGCTCGGCGCCCGCCGTGCCGCGGCGACCCGCGACTATCTCGCCAGCCGCGGCGTTCCCGCAAATCGCATGCGCACGATTTCCTACGGCAAGGAAAAGCCGGTTGCCGTCTGCGACGACATTTCCTGCTGGTCGCAGAACCGCCGCGCCGTTACCGTTCTCGGCGGCGCCGGCATGTGATCGTCCGGCCACTGATGTGGAGGTTTGAAGGGGCGGCCACGGGCCGCCTTTTCTTTTTTACCACACTTTGGCCGAACTCCGTTGCTTTTTCACAGCGATTGGAAAACTGTGCGGCACTCACCTTTAGAATCGGCGACAGTATCGAGTATCGCGGACCGTGATCGCAGGGGTGGGAGTATTCGGTATTCGAACAGGACAAATGAAATGAAGAAATTTGTCGTGGCAGGACTGATTGGTCTTGTGGCCCTCTCGGGTCTCGGGCCAGCGGCAAATGCCATGCCACTTTCCGGGCTTTTCGCCCGCTTGACCCATGCCGATGCCGCCAGCAAACAGAACTTGCCGGTGGTGAAGGTGCAGTCGGCCGACCTCGGACGGATCGGTCAACTCGAGGAAGAGATCCGCTCGCTCAACGGGCGTATCGAGGAAATGAGCTTCCAGCTCTTGCAGATGCAGGAACAGATCCGGAAGTTCCAGGAGGACAACGAGTTCCGCTTCCAGGATCTCGAAAACGGCAAGTCCTCTTCCAAGAAGAGCGGCGCACTCGAAACGCCGAAATCCAGTGATCAGGCGTCCGTCACCCCCGGGGTGACGGATAGCCAGACCCCGGCGGCGCCTTCTGCCGGCGGCAACGACATGGCGGCAACGGGCGCCAATCCCGGCTCGACGGGTGCTTCGCCGCCGACGACGTTGGGGCAGATCATTTTCGACGAGAGCGGCAATCCGATATCGGCGACCACGGACGCTGAACCTGGCGCCAACGCCACGCTCCCCGGCGTCGACAACGGGACGGCGAACTCCGCCGGTGCGGGTATCAACGCCAATCCGGGCACCGAGCAGCAAACCGCTTCTCTCGACAATCCCGGAGATCTCTACCAGTCCGCCTACGGACACGTGCTTTCCGGCGATTACTCCATGGCGGAACAGGAGTTCCGTGACTATCTCGACGTCTTTCCCAATGGCGACAAGGCGGCCGATGCCAGTTTCTGGATGGGTGAAGCCCAATATTCGCAAGGCAAGTACAGCGACGCAGCGAAGACCTTCCTGAACGCGCATCAGGCTCATGGCAAATCGCCAAGGGCGCCCGAGATGCTGCTGAAGCTCGGAATGTCGCTTGGCGCTCTCGACAACAAGGAAACCGCTTGCGCCACGCTGCGCGAGGTGAACAAGCGCTACCCCAAGGCTTCGCCCGCCGTGAAGGCCAAGGTGTCGAGCGAACAGAGCCGCTTTGGCTGCTGAGGCCCGCGGCGTGCCCGGAGCCGTCATAGCCGCGGCCAGACAATTCCTGCGTTCCTTCGCCAAACCTTGCCGGATTCTCGTGGCTGTCTCCGGAGGCAGCGATTCCAAGGGGCTTCTTCTTGCGCTCCACTCCGTAATCGGAAACAGGGATCGCGACGGTTTCTCGCTTGCAGCCTGCACGATCGATCATGCCTTGAGACCGGAATCCGCGGATGAAGCGGCAGCCGTGGCAGCGTTCTGCGCCGAGCTAGGTATTCCCCATCGTGTCTGCCGTTGGGAAGGCAACAAGCCGCGAACCGGGATCCAGGCGGCCGCACGCCTGAAGCGCTATGAACTGCTGGCCGATGCTGCCGCCGAGCTCGGCGCCGATTGCATCGCCACCGCACACACGCGAGATGATCAGCGCGAGACGGTCGCGATGCGCAGTGCACGCGGCGAAGGGGAGGGGCCCGGCAGCGCCGGCATGGCGAGCGCCGTGCTATACGGGCGCCGCATCTGGGTGTTGAGGCCATTCCTTGGCCTAAGCCGTGCCGACATACGGGCATTCCTCACCGCGCGGGGTGTCGAATGGCTCGATGATCCGAGCAACGCCAATCCGCTGTTCGAGCGTGTTCGTGTGCGGACCGAACTCAAAGCTTCGCAAGAGGCGCCCGTTGCCCCATGGAGCGCCGCGCAAAGGGCCGCGTCATCGGCGCGGGCAGCCGCCTTGATCGAACGTCATGTCCGCGTGCACGAGACTGTCGTGGCTGAGGTTGCGGCGGCACAGGCGGGAAACATGAGCGATACCGATTGGCGTCGCGCGCTTTTGTCCGTCGCCGCAGTTCTCGGCGGCCGCAATCATTTGCCGGGGCATGCGACGATCGAGCGCATAGCCGGCTTTGTGCAAGCGGGCATCGCGGGACGCATGACGGCGGGAGGCGTTGTCTACGACCGGCGTCCAAACGGTCTCTATCTCTACCGTGAGGCGCGCAGCCTGTCCGATTGCGTTGTCGGTCCCGGCGAAGCGAACGTATGGGACGGGCGCTTCAGCGTGACGAACGGCGGGCGCTACCCGGTGATAGTGACTGCCTCGCACCGGGATAGTCAATGGGATCAAAGGCTTATTGATGCCGGTCTGCTCCCCGGCATCGCCAAACGAGCCGCCCGTGCAGCGCCACACATCGCTCCAGCGCCAGCCGATGCCGCCGGCTTGGTCCAGGCTAAAGTCGAATGCCGCATTGCCCTTTACGACACCTTTTTGCCCGGTTTTGACCGGACTATGGCGAATGCGGTCGCGATGCTTTTCGGGCGCGAACCTTACCCCGCTCCGCCGGTATTCGATGATTTTGACAGAAATGGAGAGGGACCTGGCGGTTTGCCTTGGCAAGGCGACGCCAGAACCTTATGTTAAGGAACAAGACTGTAGCTCGGAGAAATCTCCGAGCTGCGACAGGTTCCGGGGAGTTCGATGAACCCTAATTTTCGTAATTTTGCCCTCTGGGCAATCATAGCGCTTCTCCTGATTGCGCTGTTCAGCATGTTCCAGCAGCCGACGGAGCGCGCCGGTTCACGCGAAATTCCATTCTCGCAGTTTCTGAAGGACGTCGACGCCAGCCGCGTCAAGGAAGTCGTGATCACCGGCTCGAAGGTGATCGGCAGCTACTCCGAAAGCGGCGCCACCTTCCAGACCTATGCGCCTTCCGTCGATACCGCTTTGACCGAACGGCTGGAAGCCAAGGACGTTACGGTCACCGTGCGTCCGGAAACCGACGGATCGTCGGGCTTCCTGAGCTATATCGGCACGCTGCTGCCGATGCTGTTGATCCTCGGCGTCTGGCTGTTCTTCATGCGGCAGATGCAAGGCGGCTCTCGTGGGGCCATGGGCTTTGGCAAGTCCAAAGCCAAGCTCCTGACCGAGGCGCATGGCCGTGTCACGTTTGACGATGTCGCCGGCGTCGACGAGGCCAAGCAGGACCTCGAGGAAATCGTCGAATTCCTGCGCGATCCGCAGAAATTCCAGCGCCTCGGCGGGCGCATCCCGCGCGGCGTGCTGCTGGTCGGCCCCCCCGGCACCGGTAAGACGCTGCTTGCCCGCTCGGTTGCCGGCGAAGCGAACGTGCCCTTCTTCACGATCTCCGGCTCCGACTTCGTCGAAATGTTCGTCGGTGTCGGTGCGTCGCGCGTCCGCGACATGTTCGAGCAGGCGAAGAAGAACGCCCCGTGCATCATCTTCATCGACGAGATCGATGCCGTCGGCCGTCACCGCGGTGCCGGCCTTGGCGGCGGCAACGACGAGCGCGAGCAGACGCTGAACCAGTTGCTCGTCGAAATGGACGGCTTCGAAGCCAATGAGGGGATCATCCTGATCGCCGCGACCAACCGTCCCGACGTGCTTGACCCGGCGCTGTTGCGCCCGGGCCGCTTCGACCGCCAGGTCGTCGTGCCGAACCCGGACATCAACGGTCGCGAACGGATCCTCAAGGTGCATGTCCGCAACGTGCCGCTGGCACCGAATGTCGACCTCAAGGTCCTGGCGCGCGGCACGCCGGGCTTCTCCGGCGCGGACCTGATGAACCTGGTCAACGAGGCTGCGCTGATGGCGGCGCGGCGCAACAAGCGCCTTGTCACCATGCAGGAATTCGAGGACGCCAAGGACAAGATCATGATGGGTGCGGAGCGTCGCTCCTCCGCCATGACCGAGGCCGAGAAGAAGCTGACCGCCTATCACGAGGCCGGCCACGCGATCGTTGCGCTTAACGTTCCGACCGCCGATCCGCTGCACAAGGCGACCATCATTCCGCGCGGCCGCGCGCTCGGCATGGTGATGCAGTTGCCCGAGGGCGACCGCTACTCGATGAGCTACAAGTGGATGATCTCGCGTCTCGCCATCATGATGGGCGGTCGCGTTGCCGAGGAACTGACCTTCGGCAAGGAGAACATCACCTCCGGCGCGTCCTCCGACATCGAGCAGGCGACGAAGCTTGCACGTGCGATGGTGACACAATGGGGCTTCTCCGATCAGCTCGGACAGGTCGCCTATGGCGAGAACCAGCAGGAGGTCTTCCTCGGTCACTCCGTCGCGCAGCAGAAGAACGTTTCGGAAGCGACCGCACAGAAGATCGACAATGAGATCCGCCGGCTGATCGACGACGCTTACGGAACGGCGCGTCACATCCTGACGGAGAAGAACCACGAATTCGTAGCCCTCGCCGAAGGCCTGCTGGAATACGAAACTCTGACCGGCGACGAAATCAAGGCGCTGATCCGCGGCGAGAAGCCTGCACGCGACCTTGGAGACGACACGCCTCCGCATCGTGGCTCGGCCGTCCCTTCCGCCGGCACGAAGAAGGAAGCCGGTGCCAAGGGCGAGGAGCCGGAAGGCGGCTTCGAACCGCAGCCGCAATAAGAGTGGTCGGAAAGGAAATCAGAGGCCGCCGCGCCGAAAGGAGCGGCGGCTTTTTGTTGGGCATATTCGTCCAAAGTGTCTTTCGCGCGCTTGGTAACGCGATGTAATGATTTCTGATGATAGGATTGCTGCCGTTTGCTGCGGTTTTATGCCAAAGATGAATCAAATATGCCTGATCTGCGCTGGACGCGAGCGGGCAGCAGCAATAGAGGGAGCCGCTACTGCACGATGCATCATGCAGCAGTTCACAGTGCTACAGCGACCTTGGCGCGTCTGATTGGACGCGCGGCGTTGTAGGGCGTCAACTCTGGATACGAGGTCCGGCGATATGAAACCCAATCGCGGAACACGCAGACAGACGCGGCCGGTAAAGTCGATCCTGCCGAACCAGGACCATGGAGTTCTTATGAAGCGTAAATATTTCGGCACTGACGGCATTCGCGGCCAGTCCAATATTTTCCCGATGACGCCAGACCTCGCCATGCGTGTCGGCATCGCTGTCGGAACGATCTTCCGTAATGGAGCGCACCGCCACCGTGTCGTGATCGGCAAGGACACGCGCCTTTCCGGTTATATGCTCGAAAACGCAATGGTCGCCGGCTTCACCGCCGCCGGACTCGACGTCTTCCTGCTCGGACCGATCCCGACGCCAGGCGTCGCCATGCTGACGCGATCGTTGCGCGCCGATATCGGCGTGATGATCTCGGCCTCGCACAATCCATTCCGTGACAACGGCATCAAGCTCTTCGGACCCGATGGCTACAAGCTTTCCGACGACATCGAGGAAAAGATCGAGGAACTCATCGACCAGGATATGTCCGGCCAGCTTGCCAAGCCCGAGGATATCGGCCGGGCCAAGCGCGTCGATGGCGACATCTACCGCTATATCGAACAGGCGAAGCGGACGCTGCCGCGCGACGTCACGCTGAAGGGACTGCGTATTGCCATCGACTGCGCCAACGGCGCCGCCTACAAGGTTGCCCCGTCCGCGCTCTGGGAGCTCGGCGCCGAAGTGGTGACGATCGGGACGGAGCCGAACGGCGTCAACATCAATCTCGAATGCGGCTCGACGCACCCGGCCGCCCTGTCGAAGAAGGTTCACGAAGTCAGGGCCGATATCGGCATCGCACTCGACGGCGACGCGGACCGCGTCCTGATCATTGACGAAAACGGAACCGTCGTCGATGGCGACCAACTCATGGCGGTGATCGCCGACAGCTGGGCTGCGGACGGGATGCTGAAGGGTGGCGCCATAGCCGCGACGGTGATGTCGAATCTCGGCCTCGAACGCTATCTCAAGGGCAGGGGCATCGGACTGCACCGCACCAAGGTCGGCGACCGCTATGTCGTCGAGCAGATGCGCCAGGATGGCCTGAACGTGGGTGGCGAACAGTCCGGCCACATCGTGCTCTCCGATTTCGGGACGACCGGCGACGGTCTGGTGGCTGCGCTGCAGATTCTCGCGGTGGTCAAGCGGCAGGGCAAGTCGGTCAGCGAGGTGTGCCATCGCTTCGAGCCCGTACCGCAGATCCTGAAGAATGTTCGCGTGTCGGCGGGCAAGCCGCTCGAGCATCCGTCCGTGCAGCAGGCCATCGCCGACGCCGAAGCGGGTCTTGCCAAGAATGGCCGCCTGCTGATCCGTCCGTCTGGAACGGAACCGCTGATCCGAGTCATGGCGGAAGGCGACGACCGCAGCCAGGTCGAGCGCATCGTCGATGAACTCGTCAACGTGATCGGCAGTGTCCGCAGCGCGGCTTGACCTTCAAGCTACTCCAGAAAGTAGTATCAAGGAATTAAAGCATTCACTGTTTCAACAAACAGTAATGATCAGCAACGCTGAACAGCTTGGAAAGGCCGGCACCGATTGCCGGCTTTTTTATTGTCACGAGGCATCGGTTCAGGGTCGAGGAACATCAGCAACTGTTAAAAAACATAGTAAATTTCTATGCTTAATCCGATATTAACCCCCGCATGCGATTTCTGACGCAACATCAGTTGCAGTATCCGGCCGAGGCAACGCGGCGCGGGTCAGAACATTCGCGGGGCATATTATGAAGAGACCTCTGATTGCATGCATTGCCGCATTGGTGGGCGGCGCTCCAGCTTTTGCTGCCGACCTTTACGTCGAAGATCCTGCGCCGGTTGTGGTGCCGGGCGGCTGGTATCTGCGCGGCCATCTCGGCATGAGCAACCAGAAGCTTGGCAGCATGCACCACCCGTTGATGGACCAGGTCGAACTTCACGAGTTCCTCGATGAGGGAAGCTTCGACAGTGCACCGCTCGCGGGCGTCGGTGTCGGCTATCAGTTCAACGACTGGCTGCGCCTCGACGGCATCGTCGAATATCGCGGCAAGGCCGACTATTCGGCGCTCGACCGCTATGGCCATACCACACCGGGCGGTCCTGTCTGGGATGCGACGAATGATTACGATGGCGCCAAGTCGGAATGGCTGCTGATGGCCAACGCCTATGTCGATATCGGCGACTGGTACGGCGTAAAGCCCTATGTCGGCGCGGGCATTGGTGCGTCGCGCAACACGATCTCGCGGTTCCGCGACGTCAACGTGCCGACCCAGGGCGTTGCCTATGCCGGAGACGAATCCACCTGGAACTTTGCCTGGGCCCTTCATGCCGGCGTCGCGTACCAGGCGACCGAGCGGCTGGCGATCGATTTCGGCTACAGCTACGTCGACCTCGGCGATGCCAAGACTGGCAGAATCCGAAGCTACGACAATACCGTGAACGAGGGCCCGATGAATTTCGACCACATCACCTCGCACGACTTCAAATTGGGTATGCGCTACGCGCTGCAATAACGCGGGGCGCATGGCCACACCTTCGTTTTCGGGGCCGCCACGCGGCCCCTTTCGATTGCGGTTAAAGCACGGACAGATGAAGACGCTCGCGACCTGCTTCTTTTTCCTCTTCGCCACACTCGCCCATGCCGGATAGGCCCCGAAGTTCGCTTTGGCCGACCCGAGCGACGTCGTCGCGCAACGCTTCCTCCCCTGGCATGATTTTGAAATCGGAATGACCCGGTCAGAGGTCGAAGCGATCATTTCGCGGAAATATGCGCACTGGCAGAAGACGGAAAATCGCGAAGGGCTAAAAGCGAAGCAGGACGCGGCATCCGCAACCTTTACCGAATCGATAACGCTGGAGTCGCGCGGGCAGTCGCCGATTGCCGATGTCTATCGGCTCGATTTTACCTCGCCCCTGTCGGGTGGTACCGTCTACAGCATTATACGCGACGTCAAATTCTCTCATCTGCCGAAGGATCGCCTCGCTTCAGACGAATGGAAGAAGACGATTGCGAGATACTGGGGAAAGCCATACGCGGCCGTTGGGCCGGATCGCGACAATCTCGTTCAGGCGATCTTTTTCTTCAATGACGCCGGTGTCGCCACGGCTCGGGACAAGGCCTTCTGCACGACCATATTCGGGAAAGTGGGCGCGATATCGCGAAAAGCGGCCGACGGCGACGTCGCGGAAGTGATTACCGGAATCGAAAGAGAGGGGTGTCGCTTCTTCACAGAAGCAAGGGCGATCGTGGGCGAAGGCGGTTTGCTCGTGCGAACCGCATCGCGGCGGACCGATATGCTTTCCTATGCGCGAGACTTGGCAGCGCGCGCTTCGCATGCCGGCCGGTGATTCACTCGAACCGGCCCTCCAGATACTTTTGCGGCAATCGTCCTCCTAACGCTCCAGCCTTCACAATGCTGGTTTCCTAAATTTTTCGTCAAACAACATGCTTAACCGCTGGTTAACTTGTCCCTGCCAATAGTTAACGCAGGTCCGGCCACCACGAAGGTCGGTCCGACGGCATTGACGAAAGGGCATACGGATGGACTGGCGGCACGGGATCTGCGGGATCGCACTTGGCGCTGGTCTGGGCGCTGGACTGCTGGCGTCCGGTGCGGCACATGCAGCAGACGATGAATTGCTTGACGCGCCGGAGATCACCATTTCCCCCGAAGCAAACGATGTCGGTGGTGTCTATTTGCGCGGCGACATCGGCTATGCGCCATGGCGCGACGAGGGCGATCCGTCCTATCGCACTTTCGACGCTGGAACGGGCACCTACGACAACGTCCCGTTCGACAATGCCCGCTTCGACAAGCCGATCTCGGGGACGATCGGCATTGGCTATCGGTTCAACGATATCGTGCGTGCAGACGTAACAGCGGAATATTTCGAGGGGCGGTTCGACGGCTCGTCGCTGTCAGCCGCTCCCTGCGCGGGCCAGGGCGCCGGAACGTCATGTGCTTTTTCGCATGACGCCAATTTTTCCGCGCTCGGCCTCATGGCGAACGGTTATGTCGACCTGGCGACGCTCGCCGGATTTACGCCGTATATCGGCGCCGGCATCGGTGCCACCAACATCAACTGGAACACAGTTCGCGAGACCGCGACCTGCATCCCTGGCGGCGGCGTCTGCGCCGGTGGCGCTGGCGGAACGTCCTATGAGGGAGAGGATAGCTGGCGCTTCACCTATGCGCTCATGGCCGGTGTCTCCTATGACATCACCGACCGGCTGAAACTCGATCTCGGCTATCGTTATTCCCGCATAGCGGATGGAGATATGTTCAACTTCGGGGCGGAGGCACTTGCCGGCGCCCGCGGCGCCAAGGGCCACGACGACGGCCTTTCACGCCATGAGATCCGCGCGGGCCTGCGCTTCTCGCTCTGGTGACGACCGTTCGGCAGTCGCACCGACGGTTTTTGCACTTTGCCCAGAACGCCGAATATTTTTTCAAAAGCGACGCAAGCCGCTTGACTTCCTCTCGGACCCACAATATTCCCGACGGCGGGACACCCCTCCCCAACGAGGGGCTTCTATCTGAGAGGATAGCATTATGACGAAGCCTGCCAAGCCGGACGTGCGTCCGGCAAATACCCATTTTTCTTCTGGCCCCTGCGCAAAGCGCCCTGGTTGGACGCTCGACGCTCTCTCCGATGCCGCACTCGGTCGCTCGCACCGGGCGAAGATCGGCAAGACGAAGCTCAAACAGGCCATTGACCTTACCCGTGAAATTCTTGAAGTGCCGGCCGACTACCGCATCGGTATCGTGCCCGCCTCCGATACCGGCGCCGTGGAAATGGCGCTCTGGTCGCTGCTCGGCGCCCGTGGCGTCGATATGCTTGCCTGGGAAAGCTTCGGTGCCGGTTGGGTGACCGACGTGGTCAAGCAGCTGAAGCTTCCCGACGTTCGCAAGTTCGAAGCAGGCTATGGCGAACTGCCGGATCTCGCCAAGGTCGATTTCGACCGCGATGTCGTCTTCACCTGGAACGGCACGACCTCGGGCGTGCGCGTGCCGAATGCCGAATTCATCCCCGCGGACCGCAAGGGCCTGACGATCTGCGACGCGACCTCCGCCGCCTTTGCTCAGGAGCTCGATTTCGCCAAGCTCGACGTCGTCACCTTCTCCTGGCAGAAGGTGCTCGGCGGTGAGGGGGCGCACGGCATCCTCATCCTTTCGCCGCGCGCAGTCGAACGGCTGCTGACCTATGCACCGGCGTGGCCGTTGCCGAAGATCTTCCGCCTGACCAGCGGCGGCAAGCTGATCGAGGGCATCTTTGCCGGCGAAACAATCAACACGCCGTCGATGCTCTGCGTCGAAGACTATATCGACGCGCTCCTTTGGGCGAAGTCGGTTGGCGGCCTCAAGGGACTGATCGCCAGGGCAGACGCCAACGCCGACGCGATCCATCGGTTCGTCGACGCAAATGCCTGGATTGCAAACCTGGCGATCAAGGCGGAAACCCGCTCCAACACCTCTGTCTGCCTCAAGATCGTCGACAAGGACGTATTGGCCCTTGATGCCGACGGCCAGGCCGCTTTCGCGAAGGGCGTCGTTGCCCTGCTCGAAAAGGAAGGTGTGGCCCACGATGTCGGCCACTATCGCGATGCCCCCTCCGGTCTGCGGATCTGGGCTGGTGCCACTATCGAAACTTCCGACATGGAAGCGCTGATGCCGTGGCTCACCTGGGCTTTCGAGACCCAGAAGGCGACGCTGTCGCAGGCCGCCGCCTGATCCAAGCGATAAGCTTCGCTCGCAGACGAGCGAAGCCAATCCCGCATCCCTTTCAGAACTGATCCTTAAGGAGGCCTCTCATGGCACCTCGCGTTCTCGTATCCGATGAACTGTCGGAAACCGCCGTCCAGATCTTCCGCGACCGCGGCGTCGAAGTGGATTTCCAGCCGAAGCTCGGCAAGGACAAGGAAAAGCTCGCCGAGATCATCGGCAACTACGACGGTCTCGCCATCCGCTCCGCCACCAAGGTGACGGAGAAGCTGATCGCTGCCGCCACCAATCTCAAGGTCGTCGGCCGTGCCGGCATCGGCGTGGACAATGTCGACATCCCGGCTGCGTCGCGTCGCGGTATCATCGTCATGAACACGCCCTTCGGCAACTCGATCACCACGGCCGAGCATGCGATCGCGCTGATGTTTGCCGTCGCCCGGCAACTTCCCGCAGCCGACGGTTCCACCCAGGCCGGCAAGTGGGAAAAATCGAAGTTCATGGGCGTCGAGATTACCGGCAAGGTGCTGGGCGTCATCGGCGCCGGCAATATCGGCTCGATCGTCTGCGCCCGCGCCATCGGCCTGAAGATGCACGTCATTGCCTATGATCCGTTCCTGTCGAAGGAGCGCGCCGAGGAGATGGGCGTCGTCAAGGTCGAGCTCGACGAGCTTTTTGCGCGAGCGGATTTCATCACCCTGCACGTGCCGCTGACCGACAAGACCCGTAGCATCATCGATGCAGAAGCAATCGCCAAGATGAAGCCGGGCGTGCGCATCATCAACTGCGCGCGCGGCGGCCTCGTCGTCGAAAGCGCGCTTGCGGAGGCGTTGAAGTCCGGCCATGTCGCCGGCGCCGGCTTCGACGTCTTCGAGGTAGAGCCCGCCACCGAAAGCCCGCTCTTCGGTCTGCCGAACGTCGTCTGCACGCCGCATCTCGGTGCCTCCACGACGGAAGCGCAGGAGAACGTGGCGTTGCAGGTTGCCGAGCAGATGGCCGACTACCTGGTCAATGGCGCCGTCTCGAACGCGATCAACATGCCGTCGATCACGGCGGAGGAAGCGCCGATCCTGAAGCCCTTCATCCGGCTCGCCGACGTTCTCGGCGCCTTCGTCGGCCAGGTCACGGAAAGCGCGATCAAGGAAATCGAAATCCTCTATGACGGCTCCACGGCGGGCATGAACACCAAGGCACTGACGAGCGCGGTTCTCGCCGGCCTGATCCGGCCGCAGGTAGCCGACGTCAACATGGTTTCCGCGCCGGTCATGATCAAGGAAAAGGGCGTGATCCTTTCCGAAGTGAAGCGCGACAAGTCCGGTGTCTTCGACGGCTATATCAAGCTGACGGTGACGACGGCGAACCAGACCCGTTCGGTCGCAGGCACGGTCTTCTCCGACGGCAAGCCGCGCTTCATCCAGATCAAGGGCATCAATCTCGACGCCGATGTCGGCAAGCACATGGTCTATCTGACCAACACGGATGTCCCGGGCATGATCGGCTTCATCGGCACGACGCTTGGCGACGCTGGTGTCAACATCGCCAACTTCCAGCTCGGCCGTGAGAAGGAAGGCGGCGACGCCATCGCTCTGCTTTATGTCGACGGTCCGGTCTCCGAGACGGTGCTCGACAAGCTGCGTGCCAACGCGGCAATCCGCCAGGCGAAGCAACTGGTGTTCAATATCGATTAAACGGAAGCATTCCGGAACTCGGTCACAGCGCCGCACGTCTTTCAGATGTGCGGCGCTATCGCATTTTTATGTGGAGGCGGGCAACGGCCTTGCCGGCGCCGTTCCTGTCATCGCGGCAGTTTGGGGCGGCCGCGTTCCGCGATGGCAATGCCGCCAAGCACCAGCAGCAATGCTACCAGGTGAAAGGGATGAAACGTCTCGCCCACAAGAAGCACGGATAGAAGCGTTCCGAACACCGGGATGGCGTTGATGAACAGGCCGGCGCGATTGGCGCCGATCATCTCCACGCCACGCACGTATAGAACCTGCGACATCAGCGACGGGAAGATCGCGGCATAGACCACGATCGCCCAGCCGCTGGCATCGGGCACGATCGCGTTGCCGTCTGAGAATTCCCAGATGAGGAGCGGGACGGCGCTCACCAGCGCCCCGAAGGCCGGTGCCGCGATGAAGCTCTGCCAGTGCATGTTCGGCTTCCAGCGCAGCGCGACGGTATAGGCGGCATAAACGATACAGGCGAGGATCATCAGTGCGTCGCCGAAATTGAACTGCAACTGCAAGAGGCTCGCGAGGTCGCCATGCGCGGCGGTGATCAGGACGCCGATCAGCGTCACGGTGAAGCCGATGACCTGCGCGACTGAAGCTTTCGTCCGGAAGAGGGCGAAGTTGAAGAGGAAGATCAGCATCGGAATGCCGGCCTGCAGGATCACTGCGTTGATAGCGCTCGTATATTTCACCGCGGAATAGAGGAACGCATTGAACATCGTGAAGCCGACGGCACCATAGGCAAACAATTGCAGCCAGTGCTCACGGATCTTGTCCCAGTCGCGACGGATCTGCGGCGTCATCAATGCCAGGATGACGGCAAGCGCGACCATCCAGCGCAGTGTCGTCAGCATCATCGGGCTGACGTGTCCGACGGCCATTTTGCCTGCGACTGAATTGCCGCCCCAAAAAAGCGAAGTTATTGCGAGATAGAAATAAGCCCTGGCGTTCACGATGCTGCGATCCATGTGGGACGGGAAATGGAGTGCCGGAGAGGCGGGAGAGCAGCAGAGATATAGGCGCTAAATCCATCGCTTGTCATGCAAAAAGGGCGCCGCGCGGGTCACAACGGGGTCGCTTTCCGCAGGACAACACAGTATAGATGCGCGGGTTTCAGGATGGCGCAATCCCTTCTGCGCGTGCGAACAGGAAGAAAATTATGACGAATGTCGTGGTGGTCGGGTCCCAGTGGGGCGACGAAGGCAAAGGCAAGATCGTGGACTGGCTCTCGGAGCGCGCGGACATCGTCGTGCGATTCCAGGGCGGCCACAATGCCGGCCATACCCTGGTGATCGACGGCGTCAGCTATAAGCTGTCGCTGCTTCCCTCCGGCGTCGTTCGTCCCGGCAAGCTCGCCGTCATCGGCAACGGCGTCGTGATCGACCCCCATGCGCTGATTGCGGAAATGGACAAGCTCGCCAAGCAGGGCGTGAAGGTCACGCCCGACAATCTGCGCATCGCCGACAATGCGACGCTCATTCTGTCGCTGCACCGCGAGCTCGACGGATTCCGTGAGGATGCCGCCTCGAACAGCGGCACCAAGATCGGCACGACACGCCGCGGCATCGGCCCGGCCTACGAAGACAAGGTCGGTCGCCGCGCCATCCGCGTCATGGACCTTGCCGATCTCGATACCCTGCCGGCGAAGGTCGATCGGTTGCTGACGCACCACAACGCACTGCGCCGCGGGCTGGGCGAAGCGGAGATCAGCCATCAGGCGATCATGGACGAACTCTCCTCCGTCGCAGCGCGGGTGCTGCCGTTCATGGACACGGTCTGGCTGCTCCTCGACAAGGAACGCCGCAAGGGCGCGCGTATCCTTTTCGAGGGTGCTCAGGGCACGCTGCTCGATATCGATCACGGCACCTACCCCTTCGTCACCTCGTCCAACACGGTTGCCGGCCAGGCCGCTGCCGGTTCCGGCATGGGTCCGGGATCGCTCGGCTATATCCTCGGCATCACCAAGGCCTATACGACGCGCGTCGGCGAAGGGCCGTTTCCGACCGAGCTTAACGATGAGGTCGGCCAGTTCCTCGGCGAACGCGGCCATGAATTCGGGACCGTCACAGGGCGCAAGCGCCGCTGCGGCTGGTTCGACGCCACGCTCGTGCGTCAGTCGGTTGCCGCCAACGGCATCACCGGCATTGCGCTCACCAAGCTCGACGTGCTCGATGGCCTCGACGAGTTGAAGATTTGCGTCGGTTATACTCTGGACGGACAAGAGATCGACCACCTTCCGGCAAGTCAGGCGCAGCAAGCTTCGGTAAAGCCAGTCTACATTACGCTTGAAGGCTGGAAGGAATCGACGGTTGGTGCCCGCAGTTGGGCCGATCTTCCGGCACAGGCGATCAAGTATGTTCGCCAGGTCGAGGAACTGATCGGCGCACCGGTTGCACTTCTTTCGACGAGCCCGGAACGCGACGACACAATACTTGTGACGGATCCTTTTGAGGACTAGTGTCCCGCAACGACAGTGGCGTCGTGATTGCGGGCGCACGCCTGGGAGTATGAGAAAGTTCTGATGGCAGATTTTGTTGCAGTTATTCGCAGGACCGTTGACGGCCTGTCGGAAAACACACCGGAAATGCGAGGCAAGGTTTACGAGAAGGCGCGCAGTGCTGTGCGCCGGCAACTCGAAAACATGAACCCGCGGCCGTCGGACGACATGATCAATCGCCAGCTGAACAAGCTCGAACAGGCGATCGGCGAGGTCGAAAGCGAACACGTTGAAGCGCTCCCCGCGGTCGAGGAAGTCGATGCGGTCGAGCCTGGCGTAGCTGAAACGCCGGTCGCACAAGAGCCGCATGCCCCTGTCGAGCCCGAGACTGCCGCGAGCGCCGCTCCAGAACCGGAACAGGCACCGTCGGAAGAGGAGCTCGAGGAACCTGCAAGCGAGGGGCCGAGCGTCGAGGAACCGGTGTCGCCACCTTCGGTTACCGCCGAGGCTATGGACGAGCAGCCGCACGTCGCGCAGGACGCCGCCTATAACGACGGCGTTCCATCCGAGACGGCGCGTGAGGCAGAGGCCGAAGAGCCTGCTGAGGGAGCAGCGGCGCAATGGCCTTCTTCGACAGAAGAGCAGCCGGCCGCGCGCGAACATGAAGTCGAGCAGGCGCCGGCGGTTGATCATATCCGGGAACCCGAACGGCACGCAGACGAACGCCACGGCGAGCAGCCCGACCATATGGAGCCGGTGGAATCCGAGCCCCCGTCGAGCGAGGAGGGGACGAAGAAATCGGCCACGTCCGAATGGGCTTTGCCAGAGTGGGAGGATACGACTCCAGCCACGAAGGCCGCCGACGCGCAGGTGGCGCCCGAGGACACGTCTTCGTCGACACCCGAGCTTTTGGGCATTCATCCGGTGGAACCGGAGGAGGTCGAGCCGGCACAACATGCCAAGGAGGCGGAACCGTCGCGCTCCTGGTCCTTCGACGAAGGTGATCCTTTCGCGGTCACAACGGAAGGCAGAAAGGATAAGCCTGCCGACGACGATATTTCCGAATGGTCGTGGCCGGTGGAAAAAGCGCCTGTGCCCGCGAGCCAGGAAGAACGTGCCAGCACGGCCTGGGACCATATCGACGACCTGCTTGGCTTTGGCGAGAGCAACGGGGCCGCGGTAGCGAACGGAGCGGCCAAGGAGAACGGCCGCGAGCAGCCTCCGATTTCCGCGCCGGCACGGCCGGCGTCCTACCGCGCGACACCGAAGCCTTCCCGGTTCAACTTCAAGCGTCTGGCGATCGGCGCCGTTATTGCGCTTCTCCTCGGTGGTGGCGGTTACGCCTATTGGCAGAACCGGGAGGCGGGCAACGCCTGGCTTTCGGGGCTGATTGCGAAGGTTATGCCCGCAGCGCCGGAGGGCACTGAAACACCGGCGGGTGAGACCGCGCCTACCGGTCAATCAAGCGGACAATCTGGTGCGCCTGACCAAACGGCGCAGCCGCAGGACAGTTCCACCAAGTTCACCCAGCGGCTGCTTGCCGACGGGTCTGAAGTGGACGATGGTCCGGCAGGGGTGAACGGCACGGAAGTTGCCCAGGAAGGCAAGTCCGTCGCTCCCCAGACGGAGGCAGGGCATGTGCAACCTGGCGGCACCGCACCACAGCCGCCGGCGGGAGAGCAAGCCGCGGCAACGGCACAGGGCCAGAACGCAGCACAGGGTCAGAACGCAGCACAGGGCCAGAATGCAGGGCCGGCGCCTCAGGCGGAGGTTTCCGTCGCAGATGGGGAGAAGATGTTCCTTTACGAGGAGCGTCTCGGCCAGTCGTCGCCGACAGCGATCCCGGGCACCGTCGCCTGGTCGATCAAGGATGAGTCGCCGGGCGGCGACGCGAAACCCGAGCCCGCCATCCAGGCGCAGATCACCGTTCCCGATCGAGGCTTTACCGCGCTGATGACGATCAAGCGCAATGCCGACCCGTCTCTGCCGGCAAGCCATGTGATCGAATTCGTGTTCTCACTTCCGGAGAACTTCGAGGGCGGTGCCATCGACGGTGTCCAGCGCGTTTCGATGAAGCGCACCGAGCAGGACCGTGGCGATCCGCTGATCGCCGTCCCGGCGAAGATCACCGACGATTTCCACATGATCGCACTCAACGACTTCGCCGAAGCGGTCAGCAACAATACGGAACTGCTGCGCAGCCGAAGCTGGATCGATATTCCGATTACCTACCGGAACGGTCGCCGTGCCCTGCTGACGCTGGAAAAAGGTGCGGCCGGCGTCGAAGCCTTCAACAAGGCTATGCAGGCGTGGGGTACGCTCGGCAACACGGCCGCAAGCAGCCAGTAGCGGGTAACGAGACACCGATGCAAAAAATCCCGGCGGGGCAACCTGGCCGGGATTTTCGTTTGTTCCCGCGTCGCGCGGAAGCTTAACCCTTTACGCGCCTTCAACGACGCGCAAGGCGCTGGAGCGCTCCAGCGCCGCCTTGCGGACGGCATCCTGCACTTTCTCGAACGCCCGGACTTCGATCTGCCGGACGCGTTCGCGGCTGATGTCGAACTCGGTCGAGAGATCTTCCAGCGTTACCGGGTCCTCGGCCAAGCGGCGGGCCTCGAAGATCCGACGCTCGCGATCGTTCAGCACCTTCATGGCGCTGGCGAGCAGGGCCCGGCGATTGTCGAGTTCGTCCTGTTCGATCAGGATCTCTTCCTGGTTGTCGTGGTCGTCGACAAGCCAATCCTGCCACTGTCCGGAATCGCCCTCGCTTGCCTTGATCGGCGCGTTCAGCGAGGCATCGCCCGAGAGGCGGCGGTTCATGGAAACGACCTCGTCCTCGCTGACCTTCAGTGTCGTCGCGATTTCCTTCACCTGCTCGGGCTTGAGGTCGCCCTCGTCGAGTGCCTGGATGCGGCCTTTGAGCCGCCGGAGGTTGAAGAACAGCCGTTTCTGGTTGGCGGTCGTGCCCATCTTGACGAGCGACCAGGAGCGCAGGATGTATTCCTGGATCGCTGCCTTGATCCACCACATCGCGTAGGTCGCGAGCCGGAAGCCGCGATCGGGCTCGAATTTCTTGACGGCCTGCATCAGGCCGACGTTGCCTTCCGATACGACTTCGCCGATCGGCAGACCATAGCCGCGGTATCCCATCGCGATCTTGGCGACGAGGCGAAGATGGCTCGTTACCAGCTTGTGCGCAGCGTTGCGGTCGTCATGCTCCTGGTACCGCTTGGCGAGCATGTACTCTTCCTGCGGTTCGAGCATCGGAAATTTGCGGATTTCGTCGAGATAACGGTTGAGACCGCCCTCTCCAGCGGTAATGGTCGGCAAAGTATTGCGGGCCATGAAGCACCCCCTTTTTGCGTCTCCGGTCTCCGGGACGGCAGACCGGACATGTGGGTCTTCATCAAGACCCCACGAGGCTAGAAGATAAGTACGGCGAAAGCATGATTCAAGGACTCCGGTTTCACGCTGTCGTGAGACCGGGGAAGGGAATGGCGCAAGTTGAAGCTCTTATAAGATTGGAATCCGGAACCAAGAATTCAAGGGCTATGGCATGATTCCTGAAAGTCTACGCGGCTTAGGAATCACGCAGCAATTCAAAGTGATACAGCGCCGTTTGCGTGTGCTGCAGGATTAATCTCCGGCCCGCAAGGCGGCAACCAGGGCTTCCATGTCAGAGGGCATCGGTGCCTCGAAATGCATCGTCTCGCCTGTCGTCGGGTGCTCGAACTGCAGCATGAAGGCGTGCAGCGCCTGCCGGTGAAAGCGGTTGACGACGGTTTTCGCCAGCTCGGGCAGCAGATTGGCCTTGGTCCGGAAAGCCGCGCCATATTCGGGGTCGCCGATCAGCGGATGGCCGATATGGGCCATGTGGACGCGAATCTGGTGGGTACGGCCCGTTTCAAGGTGACAGGTCACGGTCGAGGCGAGGCAGGTGCCATCCGGCTTTTCATGGTAACGCTCGACCACTTCATAATGGGTGATGGCTTCGCGCGCGTCGTCGCTTTCCTCGTGTTTGACGGCGCGCTTCGTCCGATCAGCGGCCCGTCCCAGCGAGGCGTTGATCGTGCCCTTCAATTGCCGGGGACGCCCCCACACCACCGCCTGATAGGCGCGTTCGAGTGGGCCGGTGCGCCCGTGGTCGGCAAACTGGTCGGAGAGATGCCGGTGGGCGGTATCATTCTTTGCCACGACCATGACGCCGCTCGTTTCCTTGTCGAGCCGGTGAACGATACCCGGTCGCCTGACGCCGCCGATGCCGGAGAGGCTGTCGCCGCAATGGTGGATGAGCGCATTGACAAGCGTGCCCGTCCAGTTGCCGGCACCCGGATGGACGACCAGGCCGGCAGGTTTCACGAGGACGATCAGGTCGTCGTCCTCATAAAGCACGTCGAGAGGGATCTCTTCGCCCTTCGGCTCGGGATCCTCGGGCTCAGGCAAGGCGATCTCGAACACGTCGCCGGGATGCACCTTACGCTTCGGCTCGACGATCGTCTTGCCGTTGATCGAGACGGCGCCTTGCTCGATCAGGCTTTTGATGCGATTGCGGGAAAACTCGCCCGCAAGCGCGGCCGTAAGGAAGGCGTCCAGCCTTCCCGCCGCGTCCTCATTGGCCTTCAGGACTTTCCTATTGCCGGCGGCTTGTTTAAAGGGATCGTTCATTCCGTTTCAATTCCGACAGAAAGCCAGCCATGACTGCATTCGAGCCCGATGAACAGGAAGAAAAGCCGCTGGATCCCGCGATGGAAAACGTCCGTCGCAAGATGGTGCGCCTGCAGCTCGTCTCGGCCGGCGTGATGCTTGTCATGCTTATGGCTGTCCTTGGGACGATTGTCTACAAGCTGACCCGCACGGATGACGGTGCGGCGGCAGCGCCGATGGCAGCCGTGAGCGTGCCGGGCGACGCGCCCGTAAGCGCGATCGCTGCGCTGCCGGCCGGGTTTTCAGTGAGCAATGTCGCGCTCTCGGGGTCGCAGGTGCTTTTCTACGGCAGCCTGCCCGGCGCCGAGCCGCGCGCGATCGTGTTCGACATTCCCGCCGGACGCATCGTCGCCGACATCACCGTCAGGACCAATTGACGGCATCGCCATGACGCTGCCCGCCCCCGTCCGCATCGATGATCCTTCCGATGCCCGCATCGCCGGCTTCGTCGCGATCAAGGAGCGGGATCTCACAGGGCGGCAGGGTCGTTTCATTGCCGAGGGCACGGTCGTGCTCCGCATGCTGGCTGCCGCTCATCGCGCCCGGCGTGGCATCGTCGCCGAGGCGATCCTGCTGCTCGAGAGCCGTGTTGCCGGCCTGACCGAACTGCTTGCCGACTTTCCGGCCGATGTCCCCGTCTACGTGGCGGATGGGCGGGTTTTCGATGCGATCGCCGGCTTCAACATGCATCGCGGCGTGCTGGCGCTCGGGCGACGCGATGCGGTGCCTGATCGGGATTCGCTCATCGCCAGCCTTCCGGCAGAAAGCCTCGTCCTCGCCGCCTGCGGGATTTCGAACCACGACAACATGGGCTCGCTGTTTCGCAACGCCGCCGCCTTCGGCGTCGATGCCGTCCTGATGGATGCAGCGAGCTGCGATCCGATGTACCGCAAGGCGATCCGGGTGTCGGTCGGATCGGTGCTGACGATGCCGTTCGCGCGGGAAGGGACGGGGGCTGCGCTGATCGAACGACTTCAGACCGCGGGCTTTGCGATCTGGGGACTGTCGCCGCGCGGCACGGTCGACATCAGCGACATTCCGCCAGCGCCACGAACGGCGCTTCTCGTCGGCACCGAAGGCGAAGGGCTGCCGGAGGCTATCCTGTCCGGGATCCAGACCGCGCGCATCCGCCAGCGGCCGGGTCTCGATAGCCTGAACGTCGCCATGGCTGCCGGCATAGCGCTGCATCAGGTCGCGCTGATCAACGGGCGAATCTGAAGCTGGTCCGTTCGGGAGCAGGTCCGTTCGGGGCGCTCACTCCGGGGGCAAGATTTCCTTGGCGCGGCTTGCCAGGCTCTTGCGGTTCGGCGTGGCGTCCGTCTCCTCCCCGGCGAGCAGGCTGCGGATCGGTGAGGCCTTGCCTTCGCTTGCCGCCGTCAGCGCAATCATGCCCGCGGCGATGTCGGCGACCTCCTGCCGCAGCGCCTCGTCATGGGCGGCGGACTTGGCGTTTATCAGGCGCTCCGAAAGCGCTGTGGCGCGATTGCGCAGGTCTTCAGACATGGTCTTGTCAGGGGCTTGCTTCGCCATTGCGTGTGGCTCGGCGCTCGCACCATCCACGGCGTCCGCAGCAACCGCTTTCTTAGGAATTGCGAGGCCGGCCGCACGAAGGACTTTCGCCGCTTCGCGCATCTCCTGATTCAACTCTTTCAGGCGCGCCTTCAATTTTTCGATCTCGTCCGCCCGCCGCGCGAGCGCATTCTCGCGCTGCGCATTGGCGGCGGCTTCGCGTGCGACCGCGGCATCGAGCTGGCGTATCCGGGCCTCGTCCTTACCGAGCCGCAACTCCATTTCCCGTGCGCGGGCATTCTCGGCCTTGAGATCGCCGCGCAGCGCCTGGCGCTCGTCATGCAGCCCGGCGAGCCGGCTCTTCAGGTGCTCGATCTCGGTTTCGCGTGCGGCGAGGTCTATCCGGAGATTGTCTATATCGGCCGTATGTTTGTCCATTTTGCCGTTGAGCGTACGGATCGTATCGCTCTTGGTGCCGTTGTCCTTTTCCGAAGTCTCGAAGGTTGCCTTCATCTGCTCGAGACGTTGTTCGAGTTGGCGGACCGTGGAGCGCATGTCCGCCGCTTCCACGTTCATATCGGCAAGTTGAGCCTGCAGATCGGCATTTTCCCCGGCGAGCCTGCGCGCCTCGCGAAGGGTATTTTCGTTTTGCAGCATCAGCGTGACGCTCTTGTCGCGTTCGCGCCGGAGCGCCTGCTGGGCCTTGGCGTTTTCGGCAGCATAGGTGGCGCGGGCGGCATCCCTCTGCGCACGCACCTCCTGGGGGCTGAGGGGCATGGTTGCCTTCAGGCGATCTTCTGCAAAGCGAACGATCCGCCTTTGAATGGCGGGGGCGATCATCAGGCCAATAACAACCGCCGTCAGAAAGCCCAGGGCAAAGAGGAGCGCATATTCAATCACGAGCTGGCCGTTTCAATCTGGACCGGATGCACCGCCCGCGGCGGAGCGCGGGCGCCATCCAGTGCTTTTCCTGCAGTAAACATGATGGCTGGAATGCTGCAAGTGCTGCAACAGGAAAGCGCGCCTTTTCAGACGCGCCAAGATCGGGTGAGACGGAGAGGTGAGGTTTACTTCGCGAGTGCCCGGTCAGCGGTGCGCCGGAACAGGCCCCTCGCTTCGAAGCGCCTCAGAAGGGATTCCACGTCGGCTGTTGCGTCAGCTTGAGGTAGCCGACGTTGAGGCCGAGCCTTGCGCCGATGCCGGTGCGGATCGGCACGACGACGACCTGGTCGTCCGTCAATACGGTCATCCCGACGCCGGCGACGACATAGGCCGAGCCGGAAACGCCGCCGAAGCGCTTGTAGAGCGCCGGAACGCTGGGGAGGTTGTAGACGAGCATCATGGCGCGGCTGCCCTGGCCGCCCCAATCGAGCCCGAGCGAGGGACCTTGCCAGAAGACCGAGTGTCGTCCTACGTTTTTGGTATAGAGCTCGCCCTCGCCATAGGTCAGGCCGGCGATAAAGGCGCCGGAGCCTTCCTGTCCGAGAATATAGCCATTCGGCAGGCCGTAGCGCTCGAAGGCGCGCTCGACGACCTTGGCAAGTCCGCCCGACGTTTCGCCGAAGAAGCTGTGGCCGGCATCGACGATTTCCTGCATCGTGTACTGGCTGTTGTTCGGGGACTGGGCGTGGGCGACAGACATGGCGCCGGCTATTAGCATCATCGTCAGGATAGCGCGGACAACCATTGTGGTTGCCTTCATGAACGGCTGCATCGTTTCCTCCGTCAGGCACGAAAGTGACCTGCGCCGGCTGTCATGGCCGGTATTTGCATCGGTTGCGCGTCCGGCGCGGGTCTTGTCCATTTCCAGGGGCGGGCGCGGAAAAGTGTGGAAACCGGTTCCGGCCGCGCATCCTCCAGCGATTCGCGCTGAATTCGGGATGCACCAGCAATTTGAACCGATCATCTTAACAATCGGTTTACCAAATGTGATGTCATTATGACCTATTGATTACCGGCCGCGCCCGCGCGATTCATGGCCCGTGCCATGGTCGTGCGGCAGCTGTGTTGTGGGGCAAGAAGGCGCGCCGGCGCCGGTAGACGGATAGCGAACAAGGAAGAATGATGGCAAAGAATCCGAACCTGACACTGACGGGACCCGATCTGGCCGCACTGCTCTGCAGCCGGGTTTGCCACGACATCATCTCGCCGGTCGGCGCCATCAACAACGGCCTCGAACTCCTGGACGAGGGCGGAGCCGATGCCGACGCGATGGACCTGATCCGTACCAGTGCGCTCAATGCCTCCGTCCGCCTGAAGTTCGCCCGTCTTGCATTCGGTGCGTCCGGGTCGGTCGGCGCCTCGATCGATACGGGCGAAGCCGAAAAGGCTGCGAAGGACTTCGCCGCAGCGGAAAGGAAGACCGAGATCAGTTGGAACGGCCCACGCGCGATCATCGCCAAGAACCGCGTCAAGCTTCTCCTCAATCTCTTCCTGATCGCCTACGGCTCGATCCCGCGCGGCGGTTCGATCGATGTGACGCTCGAAAACCCTGAGTTCGACGCGACCTTCAGGCTTGTCGCCAAGGGGCGAATGATGCGGGTCAACCCGAAGCTGGTGGAATTGCTCTCCGGCAGCCCGGAAGAAGCTGTCGACGCACATTCGATCCAGCCCTACTACACCGTCCTGTTGGGCGAGGAAGCTGGCATGACGATCGATGTCGTTTCGACCGGTGAGGAGATCGTATTCACGGCGAAGTCCGAGGCCGCTACTGCATGATTCCTTAAATCGCAATCGATTTAAGGACAAAATCACGCGGCAGATCAAAGTGCTACAGCGACCGTAGCGCGTCCGATTGGACGCGCGGCGCTGCGGGGGACAGGCTCGTCGTCCCATTCGCCGGACGATGAATATCGACACGTTACCGACCCTTCGGCATCAGTCTGCCGGAGGGTCTTTCGTATGTGGCCCCCTGGGTTGGGTTCGTCTCACGTGCGACCGGGACGTGTTGACCTTCGATGTCCGTGCCGAAACGAAGTATTAAGTAACCCTCGTAACAGTTTCTTTGCCAAATCTGTATAAGATTTGTTGCATGATTGCCGGTGCGCGTGCAGGTAGAGTGTGAAGGAGTTTGGACATGCGGCGCTTGATGATTGCTGATGGCTCGGAAGCTGTCAGGAAAGTTGGAAAGCGCATCCTTTCGGGCATGGGATTCCTGGTGCTCGAGGCGCCGAGTAGCCTTGATGCGTTGGTGCGCTGCGAAGCCGAGTTGCCGAACATTCTGATCGTCGATGCGGCCCTGGACGGTGCGCTCGATCTGATCGCCAATATCCGGCATCTGCCGAACGGAACGTCGGTGCGCATCTACTATTGCGTTGTCGAGGCGGACCTGAAGAAGATGATGGCTGGCAAGCGCGCCGGCGCCGACGACTTCCTGCTGAAACCCTTCGACCGCAAGATTCTGACGAGCGTTTTCGCCAGCCAGTCGATGGCCGCCTGACGGACCTTTGCAGCGCCGCGCGTTTTTGAGACGCGCAAAGGTCGCCGTAGCACTTGAATTGCTGGATGATCGACACGGCCGTGGCATTCCGCGGCCGTTTTTCTTACACCCTGCCCATGCCCAATGTCGATCCGACGCGGCGGCGCCGCCATTCCCTCGTTCGGTTGGCGAGCGCAATGAAGGTTGGCCTAAAAGAAAAACCCGCCCGGGAGGGGCGGATTCTTCGATCCGATGATAGCTGCTAGAGCGGCCGAGGAAATGCGGGGTCCCGACCGCGTTGCTATCGAAATCAAGCCGTTTCCAGGTAGTCGTTGCCGTCCGGCTCGCGCAGGACGTAGCCGCGCCCCCATACGGTCTCGATATAGTTGGCGCCGCCGGCGGCGTTTGCGAGCTTCTTGCGCAGCTTGCAGATGAAGACGTCGATGATCTTCAGTTCCGGCTCGTCCATGCCGCCGTAGAGATGGTTGAGGAACATTTCCTTGGTGAGCGTCGTGCCCTTGCGCAGCGAGAGGAGCTCCAGCATCTGATATTCCTTGCCGGTCAGATGCACGCGCTGGCCGCCGACTTCCACGGTCTTGGCGTCGAGATTGACGATCAGCTCGCCGGTCGAGATCACCGACTGGGCGTGGCCCTTGGAGCGACGGACGATCGCATGGATGCGTGCGACCAGTTCGTCCTTGTGGAAAGGCTTGGTCATGTAGTCATCGGCGCCGAAGCCCAGGCCGCGCACCTTGTCTTCGATGCCCGCCATGCCCGACAGGATGAGGATCGGGGTCTTCACCTTCGACAGGCGCAGCGTCCTCAGGACCTCGTAGCCGGACATGTCCGGAAGGTTCAGGTCGAGAAGGATGATATCGTAATCATAAAGCTTGCCGAGATCGACGCCTTCTTCACCGAGATCGGTCGTGTAAACGTTGAAACTCTCGGACTTAAGCATGAGCTCAATGCTTTGAGCTGTCGCGCTATCGTCTTCGATCAGTAGAACCCGCATTTTTTTCCCCTTTTCCGCCGCCCAAGGTCGTCCGTGGCCCCCTTACGCGATACGGATCCAGTCGTTGCCTGATTTGGAGGCTGCCACCAAATGGTTAACAAATTCTGATTCACTCTGGCAAGGTGTATCGAGATTGTTAAATATTTTTAGCAGTCTCCTGATTCCAAAGGTGAATCTCAAATGGCACTTCTCACGTAGTTCATGAGGAAACGCCGTTAACTGACTCTTGCGACTCGGTAATGGCGAAGTGCCACATTTCGTGCTTCAGCATTTACGGAGCCTTAAATCATCACACCTATGATTAACGATGCCCGTAAACGAAAGGTTACCAGCGGTAGGCCTTTGTTAATGCCGCTTCGATTTTTTGTTTCCGGCCGCCACAGGGCCGGCACGACGGGTCAGGATCAGTAACCGGGGTCTCGGTATCCACGGGAGTATTGCGTATGAAAGCACGTGAGAGCCTTGTCCGCCTGAAAGAGTTTCAGGTCCGGGAGAAGCAGCGTCAGTTGAACCAGCTTCAGATGATGATGGCCGAGTTCGAGCGAATGACCAAGGATCTGGAAAGCCAGATTGTATTCGAAGAGAAGAAATCGGGAATTTCCGATCCCGCGCATTTTGCCTATCCCACCTTCGCCAAGGCTGCCCGCCAGAGAGCCGACAATCTCCAGGTATCGATTCGCGAGCTGAAGGCGCAGCAGGATGCCGCCGAACTTGCCCTCGAGGAGGTCCAGGCCGAATACGCGAAAGCGGCGGCGCTCGAAGAACGGGACACGGGCGCACGGATGCGCGCCTGATAAGATGGAAGCGCTTTGCAGCGCCGCGCGTCCTATCCGACGCGCAAAGGACGCTGCAGCACTTTCAGTCGTCTCCGGCTTGACCGGAAGACAGCCTGGCCTGAAGCGAACCCGCCTCGCATGTCTGGATGCAGGGCGGGTTAAGGCGTTTCCTGGACGCGCCGTTCGTCGAAATGGAAAGAGGGGCATGGCAGAAGCCGCCCGCGCCGGCGTGACTAAAGCGCGTCGCGTTCAATTGGACTCATGCGACGCGCTTTAGGTCGTTGCTTTTAAGCATGCCGCTGGCCCAAACCGCTGCACACTCTTGGGCGACATGCATCAGGCCTGGATCACGTCCTGCCACTCCTGATGGCGCATGGCCTGGGCGCGCATGAAGGGGCAGAGCGGGATGATCTTCCAGCCACCCTTTCGCGCTTCTTCGACCGCGTGCTTTGCGAGCGCTTGGCCGACACCCTTGCCGCGCAACTCATCCGGCACCAGTGTATGATCGATGATGATCAAGGTCGGCGAGGAGCGAGAATAGGTCATCTCGCCGGTATAGCCCTCCACGGTCGCCGAATAGCGGCCCTTCGAATTGATTTCCTCGTCGACGATTTCCATCGATCTTCCGTGCTCCGCATCTGTTGCTGACGGCTGGGATGCTACAGCATAACTTCCGAGATCGAAATCGACTGCGATCTCGTGCCGCAATTCAAAGTGCTACAGCGTCCTTTGCGCGTCCGATGAGACGCGCGGCGCTGTAGGAGCACCCTGCCATCAAAAACAACACCGGCGGCTGCGGGCAGATCCCGAGCCGCCGGTGTCGAATTATGGCCCTGTCGGGTGAACTCAGTGGCGATACTGTTGGATGCGCGTGGTCCGCAGGCCGGCGAGACCGTGGTCGTTAATGGAGGACTGCCAGGAAAGGAACTCCTCGACGGTCAGCGTGTACCGTTCGCACGCCTCTTCAAGGCTCAAAAGGCCACCGCGCACGGCGGCGACGACTTCAGCCTTCCGGCGGATGACCCAGCGCCGGGTGTTCGCCGGCGGGAGATCCGCAATCGTCAGAGGGCTGCCATCGGGGCCGATGACATACTTTACGCGTGGTCGCATCATTTCGGTCATGGGACTCTCTACACAAACTCAAGACCATATGAACGCGACCTTAGCCTGCCACATTTAACATTTGCCTAAGCGGCAGGTAACAATTTGCTCATAATTTGAGACACTTCGCGGCTGGGTGTAGCGATCCTGTCGCGTTCAAAAGATCAGGCCAGCATGCTTCATCCAATTTGCTCCGCTATTGCTGTGCCTTGCGTGGAAAACCCTGGATTCGCGCGGTTTTCACATGGGAGCCATGCAATTACCACATTTCACTTCAACTAAAATTTTTGATAGCGAGGCGTCCATCAAAGAATGAGCGTTCGCGTGTACGCTCCCGGAATTGTCTCCTGGATACAACTTATTTCGTGATCGGCCGCGTTGCTTGCGCGACCGGCGGAGTGGGGCCGGTTGTATTTCAGCTGCACTCGAAGACGATGCCCGGTTGTAGGAAAGCATTCCATTCTCGACCGGTCGAACGAGCGCCGGCAACGTGGTGACAAGGTATGAAGGAATCGAGTGAACCGGCCTTGCGGCGCGAGGCTGAGGCGGACATGTATTTCGAATTTGATCCGGCATCGGTGCGCACCGAATACGAGCTGCTGCACCTGATGCGCAGACTGATTGCGCGCTACCGGTTTCAACGCTTCCTGATCGCGCGGCTGCCGCTCGCCGAACAGCAGCGGTTTTCCGAAAGCCTGGTGCTCAGCAACTGGCCGCCCGAGCTGGTTCGCCAATACGATGCTTCCGGCGCCTTTCATGCGAGCGTCCTTGTCCAGCGCCTGCGCCAGACGAAGCTGCCGCTCGCGGGCGGCGCGGAGCTTCTGGACGCGGCAAGCACGGAGGGAGGAGATATCTCCGTCCGTCACCTCGCCGATCCCGACATGGCGCGTCATTTTGCCTTGCTTTTGCATACGACCTACGGAGAACCATACGTGGTCCTGCTTTCGGGCGCGCGGGAAGAGCCGGTCGGCGCGGAATGCGCGATGCTCTATCTGACGCTCGTGCAGCTCTTCGAGTGCCTCGAGCGCACCTTCGATACGGGCAGCACCGTGCGCGAAAAGTTGTCCGGCCGCGAGATCGAGTGCCTGCGCTGGGCGGCGGCGGGCAAGAGCAGCGACGAGATCGCCATCATCCTCGGCATTTCCGCCTATACAGTCAGCAGCTATTTCAAGAGCGCGACCCGCAAGCTCGACGCGGTCAACCGCATGCAGGCGATCGCCCGGGCGATGCGGATGAAGCTGATCTGACCACGTCTATCGGCCACCAAACCTCCGCTCTTGCCGCAAGGCGGACAAGTTTCTATATGTCGCGGCACAGAAAGCCTTGAAAATGCCGGCCGGCGCCGCCTTTGCGGGAGGCCCACGGCAAGAGCGTGAAACAGGGCGGCGCAAGCGATCGGCGCGCCGCAATGCCGGATTGGATCCCGTGAACAGTCTCGATTTTGACCGCAAGCCCGAAGATACGCGCGTCGTCGTCGCCATGTCCGGCGGCGTCGATTCCTCTGTCGTGGCGGGGCTGCTCAAACGCGAGGGCTACGACGTACTCGGCATCACGCTGCAGCTCTATGATCATGGGGCGGCGGTGCACCGCGCCGGCTCCTGCTGTGCCGGCCAGGACATCGACGATGCGCGGCGCGTCTGCGAGACGCTCGGCATTCCGCACTATGTGCTGGACTATGAGGCACGCTTCCGCGAGACGGTGATCAACCCCTTTGCGGAAAGCTATATTGCCGGCGAGACGCCGATCCCCTGCGTTGCCTGCAACCAGACGGTCAAGTTCGCCGATTTGCTTGCGACCGCCAAGGAGCTCGGTGCCGACGCGCTCGCCACCGGCCACTACATCCGTTCCCGGCGGAGCCCGAACCCGCGTTACGCGGGGCAGCGCGCGCTCTACCGGCCGACGGATGCCGAGCGGGACCAGAGCTATTTCCTGTTCGCGACCACGCAGGAACAGATCGATTATCTGCGCTTTCCCTTGGGCGGCCTTTCCAAGGCCGAGACGCGGGCGCTTGCCGAAGACATGGGCCTGATCGTCGCCAAGAAGGCCGACAGCCAGGACATCTGCTTCGTGCCGCAGGGCAAATACAGCGACATCGTCTCGAAGCTGAAGCCGAATGCGGCGCTTGCCGGCGAGATCGTCCATCTCGACGGTAGGGTGCTCGGCAGCCATGACGGCATCCTGCACTATACGATCGGTCAGCGGCGCGGCATCGGGGTCGCCACCGGCGGGCCGCTCTACGTCGTCTATCTCGACGCCCGCTCGCGCCGCGTCATCGTCGGCCCGAAGGAAGCGCTGGAGACGCGCCGCGTCTATCTGCGCGACATCAACTGGCTGGGTGACGAGGAGCTTGAGCAGGCGGCCGCCCGCGGCTTCGACTGCTTCGCCAAGGTACGCTCCACCCGCCAGCCGATGCCGGCGGTCCTGAAAAGCGACGCCGAGGGCCTTTATGTCGAGCTTGCCGAAGGGGAGGCGGGCGTCGCGCCCGGCCAGGCCTGCGCGCTCTATTCCGGCACCGGCGAAGACGCACGCGTCTATGGCGGCGGCTTCATTCGCAAATCCGAGCGCGAGCCCGGCGCGGAAGCGGCGCTCAAGGCGCTTTTGCAGGCGCCGGCGGCGGCTTGAGAAGGCGTGATCAGCAACGTCAGGAAAAGTTCACATTTTCCCGCAGACTTTGCTTGACACTAGCCGGAACAGCACCTTATAAGCCGCCCGTCCAGCCGAGACGGGCTTCTTCACGAAGCCTCCACGGCACCGGCGGCGGAGTAGCTCAGTAGGTTAGAGCAGAGGAATCATAATCCTTGTGTCGGGGGTTCGAATCCCTCCTCCGCTACCAACGATTTAGCCGACAGTGTGGAATCGATTAGGCTCGATGTAGCTCGCCGCGCTTTTCCGGATGTAGCTCGCCGCGATTTTCCGGAATTTTGACACCGAAAATCGGAATATTGGATTTTCCGGCCCTTCTGTCAAAATCCGCCCGAAAGTGCCTTTTGAGCCCGTAGGAATCCGCAGGGCGTAACGACGATATCTCAGGCGGGAGCATCTGCCATCTTTGCGGGCTGCTTCTTTTGAACGCCGGGTCCGTGTTCTTTCCAGACCTTATCCATGTCGATGCCCTCTTCGAGCGCCGCCTTCATCTTGTTCCGGGCATTGTCAGAGAAACGGTCGTGCTTAGAGCTCCCGAACTCGAACCTGTGGTGACACGAAGGGTCGTCATCGATCTTGAGGTAGCGCCGGAGGGCCAACGCTCGCGGGAGGCTCAGCTTGAGCACCTTCGCTAGCTCCGTAGCGCCCATATGGAATTTCTTCTGCAAGTCCACCTGTCGCACGGCCGCAGCTGCTTGCGGGTCGTCCCCAGCCACGAACTTGACGGGAGGGCCTTCCTTCTTCGAGAAGTGCACCGTGATCGCCGGCCCGTCGCCCTCAATCGTGCTGGCGATAGTGTTAAGCCTCGGGAAGACCTCTCCCATTTCGCTCCCCGCCTTTATCGCTTTCTCGATCCTGTTGATGTCCTTCTCAGAAATCTGGACCTCCTCGGCGGCGAGGCCCTCCATCGCGAGTAGTGCGCGTATGCGGGCGCGGGCCTCGTCGCGTTTCCGTTTGCCGGGTTTAAGTAGCTCGCCGATTAGCCGGTACTCTCGGTCTACGAGAAAGTCGAAGTCGCCCGGCGGCTTGGTCGACACGGGCAACACACGGGCGGGGATGCGGGACGAAAGGTCGAGGTCGAGTGCCCGCTTCAGGTACATGTCGAATACGGTGACCAGCGCCCGCGTCTGGAGGTACAGAACGTCTTCCTCGACGACCGTGAACCAGTGCTGCTCGGCGTCGCGGAGCGCGTCGATCATGCGCATCGTTCCAGCCTCGGCTTCCGTGAGACCGTGATCCTGTCGGCACAGGTGTAGCGCCCGATCGAAGCTGATGCTCTTTCCGTTCTCCTCGTCGAAGACCTTCACTCTGTTCTGCACCAGGACAGCCTTGAGGAGCATTTCGCAGGCGTGCTGCAAGTGCAGGAGAACCGAGCAGACCCGGCCCTCGTCGTCGTAGCTGTTGAACGTGCTCATGGCCATTCGCATCGAGCAAATGGCCTTGTTGGATAACGTCTTGGCGTCTCGGATTAGCGGCATGCATGAATCTCCTGAAAGGCGCCACCAAGACCACCTGCTTTTTAACAGGGGCTTGGCGCGCTCTCTCAGCAGGAAAGCTGATTCGTGGATCGAACCCAACTACGACGGATCCGGTTCGTCTCCGAGTTCAAGAAGGAGATCGTGAACGCTTTGGACCTCTGGGGCTAGGTCATCCAACGAGATAAGGTCGTCTCTCGATAGCCGCACGATGCGAGGCGAGCGGACCTTGGGTAAACGGTCGCGGCGGGACTCGACGGTCTCAAAATCACAGCTCAAGTCGGCTAGCTCCACAACTGCCGCTTCACGGTCACCAACTGCATATGCGTGGTGGATGATGGAGAGCAGAACCTTGATTGTGTGATCGTCAAGACGCTCTCGCCGAGGATAGGCAAACTGAAAAATCAGCTCGTCGTCTTTGACCAGCTCGTGTTGAAGCCCAATCGCCGCTGTTCTGTTAAGGCCGAGCGCCAGATTGCGTGCTGGATGGTCATACGCGGCATAGCCTCTCGGCCTGACTACATCAAAAAGAGTCAAAGCGGCGTCGACATTGATGCCCTCGTCTATACCCTTGCACGCCGCCTTAACATATCGCTCCAGCTCGCCTCGTCCGACAGGTGGAGACGGATCCAGGCCCCGGGCAACACCATAGATGGTGGGAATGGCGGCGCGAAAATATCGGTAGCTCGGAAATTTTCCGCCGTTCAACGCACGATGAAGGTATCTTCTGAGCCAGCCCTTTCGCGCGGCCGAGGAAACGGTGACGGCTTGCGCAAGGTCAATAAATTGTATGCGATTTAGAAGGCCGATGGCCTTGCGTTTCATCTTTCCCAATTAAGCGCCCCTAAGCGGTCTGTAGCCCCTCGAAGTACGACAAGATCAGATCATCCTTGATTCGCATACCAACGTTAACACGGGACTTTGCTGCCTCGATCGTTCGAGACCAAGGGGTGCCGGGACGGTGAGTGATGTCCACCAAGGTGAAGCTCGGAATCTCAAGATACTTGTAGAGATGCTGCTCGATCGTGGAGATCGCAGCATTATCAGTTAGCTTGGGAAGGGGCGCGGTGGTCCGCTTCACCGGGTCGAATTTCTGGGCAAGCTCGGTAATAGGTTCGTCGCCATATTTCTTGAACTCGTCGTAGACGGATCTTTGGACAGGTCCAAACTCCCAAGCCTCAAACTCAGACTTTACGAGAGCTTGCCCATACTCGGTTAGATGATGCCCATGCAGGAAGTAGAGGATTTTCTGCACATCGATCTGCGTGAGTTCGAGGCCTTCGTCCCACGCCCTAGTGAGCATTTCGTTAGCGATGATCCGGGCATCAAACATATTCTCTGTCCACTCGCTGCTTGCGATGCTGGGTCATGGCGCATCTCCTTGCGCAAATCAGTTGCATCCTATCTTCAACTCACATCGTCTCCAAAGGCTTAAAATCGCTTCAAAGGGCCTTTAAATGTGCGTTGTGGTTTATGTGGGCAGCCTGAGAGTTCGCCACGCACGCGCCGCCGCTCGGCTGATGGGGATATCCTCAATCGTCGGACTAAAGCGGCGTGCGTGACGCTGCCTTGTTTCACACCCCCCAAAAGAAAAAGCCCCGCGCAAGGGCGGGGCAAGTTTCGCATCCCGTTGCCTTCAAGGGATACGGGGGAAAGATGTAGTTCCAGCGGAAACTACGGTGCGACGCTATCCATGGAGTGAGTGGAGAGGAAGGTCGGATTCTTCGATTCCGGTACGCTTCTGCAAATAAAGCCAGTATGGCGATCTGCTGCATTTGCGCGATAGAATTTAGAATTTGCTAAATCATTTATCGCTAAGATTCAGGAATGCGCGGCTTGCTACTCGTCATTGTTGGACTGTGTGGCCTCCTGGCGATCGATCAGATCGCAACCGAGGGCCGGTATCGCCGCGCGGTCTGGAGCGAAGCAAAAGCGCAAGGAAACACGATCCAGGATCGGGTGGAATATTGGGTGAACGGTATCATCAGGTTTTGACGCGGGCCCGCCGTGCGGCCCTCCGTTCCGCTATTTTTGCCTGGAGTTTTTCGCTGAACCGCGGCGCCCTCGGCAGGGCCATGTTCATGGCCTTGTCCAGATCTTCCCGGTACCAGAACTTGCGCCTGGGGCCTTCGACGAGGCGCGGCTGCGGGTAAATTGTTCCGATCCGCTCGAGGAAGTCTTCGACGTGCTTTTCACCAACGTAACCGGCCGCCATCTCCGCCATCATGCGTGGCGGCCAACTGCCGGTGGGAATCTGGGCGGCACGGCGTTTCCTGTCTTTTTCGGGCATCGCGGCACCGTTTCCTCGACTGCAACCGAGACGTCCTGCAGCGCCGCGCGTCTTTTGAGGCGCGCAAGGGATCACTATAGGACGTTGAACCGCTGGCATGATCGCTCAAATCGATTCCGATTTGAGCGATCATGCAGTAGGCTCTCACAGTGCCGGTTGCTGTCAAGAATTAGCGGCGCCCCCCAAAGGGAGTAGGGCGATCAACATGCCGGTCGCGGCCACGTGACCATACCTGTCGCCGATCGGATCGCCGCCGAAATTATCGCCCACGCACTCGATCTGCTTCACGAGGTAGGCCGCAACGCCCACGCGGAGGTCGTCGACCGCTCGATGTCAGGCCGCGCCGCCGGGCACGATCTCGACAAGGAAAAGCCCGGACGCGATCTCCGCCGTCAGCGTGAGGGGGAGTGGCTGGATGAGGATCGCGGCGTCCAGCGCATGAAGCGTTGCGGTCACGCCCTCCGTCGCCAGCGTGACGCTTCCGCGGTGGCAGAAGACGATGAGTTCCCGGGCATGGGATTCGAGCGATTGCGAACCCTCGACGTGAAGCCGCCGCACGCGGTGCTTCAGCACGCCGCGCCGCGTCATGACGTTAAGGTCAATCACCGGGCCGTCGCGAAGCGTCGCCGATGTCGGCGCCTCGGCGGGGAAGGAGAGGGGAGGATCGGCGACCGTCAGCAGCTTCGGCTGCCGGCCTTCGATTGCAAGCGTCATGCCGGCACCTTCGAGGATCGAGAGCGTGCGGTCGATGCCGGGGAAGCTGGAGAAGGAGCCGTCGCTCGCGACCGTCGCCATGCTGATGCGCCAATCGAAATCGGAAAGCGACGCGCGCTCCGGGGAGACGGCAATTTCCACGGTTTCGCCGCCACCGTTTTTCCACGGCATGCGCCGGTATTCGTTCGAGCGCAGGATCTTCATGGCGTGGCTCCTTGCATCAGGTTGCGCATCCGGTCGATGTCATTCGCAGGCTTGTCGCCGGTCTGGGTCTTGCATCGCGAAACATGGCCGGCGCCGCACAAGGCGCGACATACGGTTAGCCAGATTGCACAGAATATCACCCGACGTTCTATTGTGCACGGCCTGCAATCGTCGGTCGTCTGATCTTGATCGTTGCTTCGGTGACTATTTCAGTTTCGTCAGAACCCGTGCGAAGGCGCGGTCGATCTCTTCCTCCCGATCATGGCGTCCATTGCGGATCTTCCATTGGCCGGCGACCATCACGTCGCGCACCGCCTCACCACCGAGCGCGAAGAGCCAGCGGTCGAGAATCTGGTTGTCGGTGGCGGCGGCGATATACGGGTTGGCGCCGTCGAGGACGACGAGATCCGCGCGTGCGCCCGCCTTGATGCCCGGCGCGTCGAGGCCGGCGGCTTGCAACCCGCCGGCAAGGGCCGCCTCGAAGACCGATCGCCCGACGGACGCGCCTGGACCGGCGGCAAGCCGGTTGCGCCGGCGATCGCGCAGCCGCTGGCCGTATTCGAGAAGCCGCAGTTCTTCCGCGACGCTGGTTGCGACATGGCTGTCGGTGCCGATGCCGATGCGGCCGCCGTCGGCGATGAACTCGACGGCGGGAAAGATGCCGTCACCGAGATTGGCCTCGGTCGCGGGGCAAAGGCCGGCAACCGCCCCGGAAGCGGCGAGCCGCTTCGTTTCCTCGGCCGTCATGTGCGTCGCGTGGATGGCGCACCAGCGTGCGTCGACAGGCATTTCATCAAGCAGCCATTCGACCGGCCGCCGGCCGCTCCAGGCGAGGCAGTCGTCGACCTCGCGCGTTTGCTCGGCCACATGAATATGAATGGGGCCGGAGACCGGAGCCGCAGCGAGAATTGTCCGCATCTCGTCCGGCGTCGCGGCGCGCAAGGAATGAATCGCATAGCCGAGCTTGGCGCCACCGCTCGCGCAGGCGGGACCAAGGCGATCGAGAAGGGCGAGAAAGCGATCCGGATCATGCAGGAACGGGCGTTGGCCGGGATTGGGCGCCACACCGCCGAAATTGGCATGGGCATAGAAGACGGGAAGATGGGTCAGGCCGATGCCCGTCGCCTCGGCCGCGCGCAAGATCCGAAGCGACATTTCGGCAGGATCGGCATAAGGGGTGCCGTCTGCCTGGTGATGGAGATAATGGAACTCGACCACACGGCCGAAGCCGCCCTTCAGCATCTCCATGTAAAGCTTGGCGGCGATGGCCTCGGCGTCGTCCGGGTCGACGAGGCCGACGGTGCGATACATTTCCTCGCGCCAGGTCCAGAAACTGTCATCTCCCGTGCCTGCTACTTCCGCGAGGCCGGCCATGGCGCGCTGAAACGCATGGGAGTGAAGGTTGGCAATCGCCGGAATCACCGGTCCCGAAAGTCGCTCGTCGCCTTCCGCAATGGATTGGCCGGGCGTGACCGATGCGATGCCGCCCCCGTCGTCAAGGGTGATGGCCACGTTTTCGGCCCAGCCGCCTGGAAGAAGAGCACGCTCCGCAAAGAGCCGTTGGACGGGAAACGTGGCCATGCTGCGATTTTCCTGTACGTGGTTGTATATGGAACTATAGGTATTTTGTGGTGGCGCGCAAGGCTAAAATCGACGAAAAGAGTGATTGCCGAGATGGTCGTTGCCTTCATAGGCGTTAATTGGGAGCAGGTGATGACGGCACCGGGGTGGACGAACGACATGGCAGCCTTCGCGCCAGGGTCAGTTCCGCGCTACGAGGCGGTGAAGCAGTTCATTCGCAGCCGGATTGAGAGCGGCGAGTGGCCGGCCAATCACCGGATACCGTCGGAAAACGATATCGTCGCGGATCTCGGCGTCAGCCGGATGACGGCGAACAGGGCTTTGCGCGAGCTTGCGAGCGAGGGCGCGATCACACGGGTGCAGGGGGTCGGATCCTTTGTCGCGGCCCACAAGGGCAGCACGGCGCTCCTCGAGGTCCGCAACATCGCGGACGAGATCCGCGAGCGTGGTCATCGGCACACTTCGCGGCTGACCCTTTTAGAGGAGGAGCCGGCGAGCCCCGAGATCGGCGATGCGCTGGGCGTCCCGACGGGGGCAAGGGTGTTCCATTCGATCATGGTCCATTGCGAGGATGAGGTGCCGATCCAGATCGAGGATCGGTTCGTCAACCCGACGGTCTGCCCGAGCTACATGGCGCAGGATTTCAGCGCCATCACCCCAAACGCCTATCTGACCCTGGTGGCGCCGATCACCCGCACCGAGCAGATTGTCGAGGCCGTATCGCCCAAGCCTTGGGAATGCAAGCTTCTCGCGATCGGCCGCAACGAACCGTGCCTGATGATCCGCCGTCGGACCTGGTCGGAGACGGCGAGTGTTACGACCGCGCGGCTGCTTTATCCGGGCACGCGCTATCGCCTTGAGGGCGTCTCGCAGTGAGGCGGTCCCGCGAACAAACGGGAATTGAAGGATGGACGGAGAAGCGCTCAAGCTCCGCACGCAACTTGCCAGGCCGGATGTTTCGGCCGAGGAGGCGAAACGCGTTCTGTCGGTTGAGTACGACCTTTCCGGCGCGCTGACAGAACTCGGCAGCCAGCAGGATCGAAACTACCGCGTGGATACCGAGGACGGCCGGTTCGTCCTGAAAATCTGCCGGATGGAATATGCGCGGGTCGAACTTGAGGCGCAGAATGCAGCGCTGCATCATCTCGGCGCCACCGCGGGCGCTCCGAAGGTGCCGGCCGTCATCCCGGCGCGGAATGGCGAGGACATCGTCGTCGCCATCGTCCGGGACGTGCCCTATCAGTTCCGGCTGCTCACCTATCTCGACGGTACGCCTTTGACCCGCCGCAAGCATCTTCCGGCGCAAACGGTGGCGGAACTGGGCGATCTCGCCGGAAGGTTGGCTTCGGCGCTCAAGGGGCTGGATCATCCCGGGCTCGAACGCGAACTGCAATGGGACCTGCAACGGGCTGGACCGGTCGCCCTGCAACTGCTGCAGACCATGACCGACGTCGATTTGCGCAAGCGTGTCGCAGAGGCGATGGTCGCCGCCATGCGGCGCGTGCAGCCGCTGATGCCGGAGTTACGGGTGCAGGCGATCCACCAGGACGTCACCGACGACAACGTCGTGAGCAGGGTGGAGGGCGGCAGGCTGGTGCCCGAGGGCGTGATCGACTTCGGTGATGTCCTCAAGGGGTGGCTCGTTGCGGAGCTGGCGGTCACCTGTGCGTCGCTGCTTCACCACGCCGACGGCGACCCGTTCTTCATCTTGCCGGCGGTCCAGGCGTTCCACGCGGCATTCCCGCTGACGGATGTCGAGCTGGAAGCGCTCTGGCCGCTCATCGTGGCACGGGCGGGCATTCTGGTCGCAAGCACGGAACAGCAGTTGGAGATCGATCCCGACAACGCCTATGTCCGTGGAAACGCTGCCCATGAACGCGAAATTCTCGATGTTGCGCTGTCCGTGCCTTTCGCTCTGATGGAGCAGGCAATCCGCCGGACGGTGGGGAAGGGGGCGGCACCGACCGTGCCCCTGACGGCCGGCCGGCTGCTGCCGGACATCGAGCCCTCCCGCGTCGGGATCGTCGATCTTTCGCTTCTTGGGCCTCATCTTCCGGCCGACCGCTGGCACTATGAGGACACCGAAGCGCTGCTCTTACAGTCGGCGGCGCGGGCGGCCGGCACCTCCGCCACGCGCTACGGCGAATTCCGCTTGACCGAGACGCGGCTTCTCCAGGCAAGGTCGCCTGCGACCTTCGCCCTGCACGTCGATCTCTGCCTGCACGGGCAAACGGCCGTCCATGCGCCCTTCGCGGGGCACCTCGGGCGGCGCGGCGATAAAATGGTTCTGTCGACCGATGGGCTGCATCTTCATCTGCATGGCATCGAACAGGCCGCCGAAGGTGCGATCGAAGCCGGAGCACCGATCGGCGTCGTGTCCGGCGATCCGCCGGCGCTCGGCTTCATCCGCGTCCAGCTCTCGACGGAAGCGGAGATCGACCCGCCGCCTTTCGCGACAGCAAGCCAGGCGGAAGCCTGGCGGGCGCTTTGCCCGTCGCCCGCCCAAATGCTCGGTTTCGACTGTGATGCGCCTTTGCCGGCGGCAGGCGAGCTGCTTCAGCGCCGGCAACGTCATTTCGCACGGCCGCAAAACAACTATTACCGGCAGCCGCCGCAGATCGAGCGGGGCTGGAAAGAACATCTCTTCGATGTCGAGGGCCGCGCCTATCTCGACATGGTCAACAATGTCACGATCGTCGGCCACGGCCATCCGCGCCTCTCGGCGGCGGTTGGCCGGCAATGGTCGCTGCTCAACACCAATTCGCGGTTCCATTATGCGTCCGTCGCGGAATTTTCGGAGAGGCTTGCAGAGTTAGCGCCCGATGGACTTGACACGGTCTTCCTCGTCAACAGCGGCTCGGAGGCGAACGACCTTGCGATCCGGCTCGCCTGGGCCCATTCCGGCGCGCGCCACATACTCTCTCTGCTCGAAGCCTATCATGGCTGGACGGTTGCGAGCGATGCGGTCTCGACCTCGATCGCCGACAACCCGCAGGCGCTGACGACGCGGCCCGATTGGGTGCACCCGGTCGTCTCCCCGAACACCTATCGCGGACCGTTTCGCGGGGAAGGTTCGACGGTCGATTATGTTCGTGCCGTGACCGAGAAACTGGAGGAACTCGACGAGAACCGGGTGGGCCTTGCGGGCTTCATCTGTGAAGCGGTCTATGGCAACGCTGGCGGCATCCCGCTGCCGCCCGGATATCTCCAAGCCGTTTATGCCATGGTCAGGAAGCGGGGCGGCGTCTGCATCGCCGACGAGGTGCAGGTGGGTTACGGCCGCCTTGGCCATTACTTCTGGGGGTTCGAAGAGCAGGGTGTCGTCCCGGACATCATCACGGTCGCCAAGGGCATGGGCAACGGCCATCCGCTCGGTGCCGTCATCACGCGGCGCGAGATCGCGGAGGCGCTGGAAAAGGAAGGCTACTTCTTCTCGTCGTCCGGCGGCAGTCCGGTAAGCTCGGTCGTTGGCCTCACGGTTCTCGACATTCTCCACGACGAGGCGCTGCAGGAAAATGCCCGCACGGTCGGCGACCACCTCAAGGCGCGACTGCAGGCGCTTGGCGAGCGCTTTCCGCTCGTCGGCGCGGTCCACGGCATGGGGCTTTATCTCGGCGTCGAGTTCGTCCGTGATCGCGAAACGCTGGAACCCGCGACGCAGGAGACGGCGGCGATCTGCAACCGGCTCCTTGAACTCGGCGTCATCATGCAGCCGACCGGCGATCACCTGAACGTATTGAAGATTAAACCGCCGCTCTGCCTCAGCCGCGAGAGCGCCGACTTCTTCGCCGAGATGCTGGGGCGGGTGCTGGAAGAGGGCTGGTGAACGAGACGCCCGCGCCGGGCGTCCAAAGATACGCGAAGAATCGTCTGGCTCCTAACCCTCGCTCAAAATCTCCGTCTCGCCACCTAAACGCTCGACGAGGCTGCGGCGAACGCGGCCGATATGGCGCGCCGGCGGTTCGCCGAACTGGCGGGAATATTCGCGGCTGAACTGCGACTGGCTCTCATAGCCGACCTGATGGCCAGCATCGCCTGCATCGAGACGCTCTTCCAGCATCAGGCGCCGCGCTTCCTGCAGCCGGAGCTGCTTCTGATACTGCAGCGGGCTCATCGCCGTGATTGCCTTGAAGTGATGATGAAGCGAGGAAACGCTCATGCTGACCCGGCTCGCGAGATCGTCGATGCGCAAGGGGTGCGTATAGTGCTCCTTCAGCCATGCGACGGCGCGGCCGATCTGGTGCGGCTGACTTTCCGCCGTCATCATCTGCCTGAGCCTTACGCCATGCGGCCCGACGAGCAGGCGGTAGAGGAGTTCCCGCTCGATCAACGGCAGAAGGGCGGCAATGTCGTCCGGGCGATCGAGCAGCCGCAGCAGGCGGAGTGCAGCGTCTTCGAGATCTGGTGTTATCTTGCTGACCGTCATTCCGCGCGCGGAGGCCGACGCCTTCGCGGGGCGGCTACCGATCAGATCGACCAGTGCCGGTATCTTTCCGGTATCGATCTGGAACGCGAGGCTCATGTACGGCTCTTCCGGCGACGCATGCGAGATTTGGGAAATGACCGGCAGGTCGATCGAGGTCAACAGGTAGTCCGAAGCGCCGTAGACGATGGTCTCGTCGCCAACTACCACGCGCTTGGCGCCTTGCACGATGATCGCCAGGCTCGGCCTGTAAGCTGCGCAATTCGGCTTCGCTGTGCTTGAATGCCGGTGGACGCTGAGACCCGGCACGATCGTGGCGTGGTCTCCATCCTTGTCGGCGATACGGGCAATGATATCGATCATCTCCTGGCGCGGCGTCTGTCTTGTCGTCGTCATATTCAGCGGCCTTTCCAATATCTTAGGTCTGTGCGGCGTGCCGTTCAGATAGGTTCCCGCCGCAGCCTCGCCACGGCGGCGCCTTCATTCATGCAGAATTGTGCAAAACTTTTGCAGGATCGCACTAACGCTTCGTCGCTCCGAGACAGCATAGTCCGCCCTGTCGCTCGAGGTCCACGCCTCACGAGCGCATCATTTCCCAAGACATCAAGGACAGACCCATGGCTATAGCTAGAGGATATGCGGCGACCGATGCATCGAAGCCGCTGGTACCCTTCACATTCGAGCGCCGCGAACCGCGTGACGACGATGTGGTCATCGACATCAAATATTGCGGCGTCTGCCATTCCGACATCCATCAGGCCCGCAACGAATGGGGCAACTCGACTTTTCCCATGGTGCCGGGCCACGAGATCGTCGGCATTGTGTCGGCGGTCGGATCGAAGGTCACCAAGTTCAAGGTCGGCGACCGTGCCGGCGTCGGCTGTTTCGTCGATTCCTGCACGACCTGCGCCACCCGCGACCTCGATCTGGAGCATTACCTACCCGGCCTGGTCGTCACCTATAACGGCGTCGAGGCCGACGGCAAGACCGCGACCCAGGGGGGTTACTCGGACCATATCGTCGTCAAGGAAGGCTATGTGCTTTCTATTCGCGAGAACCTGCCGCTCGACGCGGCCGCCCCGCTGCTTTGCGCAGGTATCACGCTTTACTCGCCGCTCCGCCACTGGAAGGCGGGGCCCGGCAAGAAGGTTGCAATCGTCGGCATGGGCGGCCTCGGCCACATGGGCGTGAAGCTTGCCCACGCGATGGGCGCCGAAGTTACCGTGCTGAGCCAGAGCCTCTCCAAAAAGGAGGATGGGCTGAAACTCGGCGCGGATCATTATTACGCGACCAACGATCCGGAGACGTTCCAGGCGCTTGCCGGAAGTTTCGACCTGATCATCTGCACCGTTGCCGCCGAGGTCGACTGGAACGCCTATCTCAATCTCCTGAAGGTCGACGGCGACCTGGTGCTTGTCGGCATTCCTGAGACCCCGGTGCCGGTCCACGCCTTTTCGCTGGTTCCGGCGCGGCGCAGCATTTCCGGTTCGATGATCGGCTCGATCAAGGAAACCCAGGAGATGCTGGATTTCTGCGGCGAGCACGGCATCGTTTCCGAAATCGAGACGATCGAGATGGAGCAGATCAACGAGGCCTACGAGCGGGTGATCAAGAGCGACGTTCGCTACCGCTTCGTGATCGACATGGCTTCGCTCAAGGCGTGAACCTTCTTACTGCACCGTATGCCTTGCCGGCCATACGGCGCTATAGAGGGCTGGAGGGGGAATCCGGTTGCGGAAAGCAGCTGTGATACCCCCCTCTGCCCTGCCGGGCATCTCCCCCACAAGGGGGGAGAT
>NZ_WITC01000079.1 GCF_009601505.1 Sinorhizobium terangae | reverse complement strand
CTAGGGCTTCTGAACCGAATTTGTCGGTACCGACACCCGCTAGCAATTTGCATCTGGCGCCAAGTCGCGCAGCTCCGATAGCCTGATTGGAGCCCTTCCCGCCATTTCCGAAGGCGAATCCCGATCCTAACAGGGTCTCACCTGGCGCCGGGACTTCACCCACAATCCAAAACGCGACTCCGTAAGAGCCAACAACATAAACTTCACAGTTGGGCATCATCTACTCCGGCCGATCAAGCGGCGAGGTTGGGTGCCAGCGAGGGTATTGCGCTCGATCCAGCAGCTGTAAATGTAGCGATCCGCGCGATAGGAAGAGGACGAAAAGTAGATAACCCGATCGGCCGCATCGAAGGCAGTACGGTCGATTTGCAGCACCCTCGTGCCGCTCGACACGTCGAGTGCTTTTGCCAGTTTTGCACGCGCGATGCCGGCCCGTATCTCTTGCTTTGCTCGGGCCAGCGGCACACCAAGTTGCTGCTCGAGAAGCTCGGTGAAAGAGGTGTCGGCAAGGTCGAGTTTTTCCATGAGGCGGCCGATTGCTGGCACGAACGAAACCGTCTCAACCGCCACGACCTCGTCGTCGATCGTTCGTACGCGCTCTATGGTGAAGATACTCTCATTGGTCGGCACGTTAAGTGCGGTTGCAAGCACGGCGTCGGCGGGACGCCAGTGAGCCGTCATATGCCTGGTACCAGGCCGGAATCCGCGCGCGATAGCTTCTTCCGAAAACCCTGAAAAGGTAAGCAGATCCCGGCCGATGTGGCGCTTGGCGACGAACGTCCCTTTTCCAGCGCGTCGATAAAGCAAGCCTTCGCCCACAAGGGTCAGCACCGCTTGCCGCACAGTGCTGCTGCTGAGCTCGTGCTGCTTCATCAACTCCATCTCAGTGGGGAGTTGATCGCCAGGATTGAAGACGCCGCTCTCAATCTGAGACCGAATGATATCGGCGAGCTGAATATGAAGTGGAGTTCTACCGGGTTGTATCATGCGGCCTCCTCAAGCCGAGTCATTGCTATCACTCGGCAATGATGGCTGGCAATATTAGGTTATTGCATTTATGCATGAAATTTGACGTGCGCCTTTGACAGAGCCTTGGGGGAGTCGATCGCGTACTGCCGGGCGGCGGCGCGGCCCTGCTCAGGGCAGCAATGGCGTTCGACGTCGCTTGGACCAGAAGATCGGTTTCGCGATCGCGCGGCGCGCCGTCGAGGCACAAGCAGGTTGCGACAGGGTACCCCGATTCAGACCGACAGGGTCGATGCCGGGCTCGCGCGACACTTTTCGGCATTTCGCACATGCAGACCTAATTTTGCTTCTCGCCCCTTTCAAAGGGGGACTGCCTAAAGACTTCCTAGCGTTATGCCCTGCCTGTATTGCCCCGTGGTGAACGTCACAAGATGCGAAGCAACAATCATGCCATGTGCAGGCAACGACTTAGATTTCAAGCAATTCGGGAGCTTGCGGCTAGGCGGTGTCGCTATCTTTGTCGAATTCCTCGCAGGAGTTTGAAGAGAACCGTTCAAGAGTTCCTTCGCCGTTTGGCAGAACGTTTGGAGCCGGAGCCGCGAGATACTCCTCGTTGCGCGTCCGAGAGCCGAAGGTCGAGGTGGCGACAGGTGGCAATAATCATTCTCAGGACGGTGGCTGACGTGGACTGATGTTCATAAAAAGGTAAGCGGCAAGCAGACCCCGTCTGGCGGAGGGGGTGAGCGGTCGGATATTGGTAGCGGACACAATGAACTGCTGTGAGCTTCTATGTCTGCGCCTAGTTCTGTTGGTGTGGACGGCTCCCTACGGCATCAAGTGTGCCAGAATGAGTTCGTTGGAGTACTCAATCGAGGGAAGCCGCCCGTGAAACAGATTATTCGTATTGGAATAGATACGTCAAAACGCGTTTTTCAATTACATGGCGTGAACGCAAGCGAAGAGACGGTTCTTCGCAAGAAGCTTTCGCGAAAGGAAATGGTGAGATTCTTCGAGAACGCGCCGCCAACCACTATTGCGCTTGAAGCTTGCGGCGGTTCCCATCACTGGGCGAGGCTGTTGGGCTCATTTGGCCACGAGGTGAAGCTGATCGCGCCGCAACTCGCCAAGCCCTATGTCAAGCGCGGCAAGAACGATGCGGCAGATGCGGAGGCACTGTGCGAGGCTATGAGCCGGCCGACAATGCGCTTCGTGCCGGTTAAGACCGCGGACCAGCAGGCAGCACTTATGCTGCTTGGTGTACGCGAGAGATTGATCCGAAATCGCACGCAGCTTTCCAATATCATCCGCGGTTATGCGATGGAATTCGGTGTAATAGCGGCCAAGGGTATATGCAGGATTGAACCCCTACTGGAGCGTATTGCAGCCGATGTATCTCTGCCGGAGTTGGCGCGTGAGCTGTTCGCCATGCACGGTCGGGAGTATCGAGAGCTACTTGCGAAGATCAAGCTGATTGAGGAGAAGCTCATGGCTTGGCATCGTTCTGACGAGTGCAGCCGCCGTCTAGCCGAGATCCCTGGCGTCGGTCCAATCAGCGCTTCGCTGCTGATGATGAAGACCCCAGATCCGAAGATGTTTAAATCGGGCCGTGATTTTGCCGCCTGGATGGGCCTGACGCCGAAAGATCATTCGACTGCGGGCAAGGTCCGGCTAGGCGTAATCACCCGTGCCGGCGATGAGATGTTGCGCAGCGTGCTAGTGGCCGGGGCGACGGCTCTTCTTCAGCATATCCGACGAGGGCGCAGCAAGTACGCTTCTCGATGGATTGTCGAATTGCTTCAACGCAAGAAACCGAAGCTGGTCGCCGTGGCAATTGCCAACAAGATCGCAAGGATCGCGTGGAAGCTTATGGTGAGTGGAGAGAGTTATCGTGGGCAAAAAGGAGATCCCGTTGTCGCAATGCCGACAAGATAAAGCCCGGCCGCCAGGTGAGCATACGCTCGATGCCACCGAGTTGGGTTGACGCGTGAAGGAGGCAAATGGTCTGATCGGTCGGTCCGAGTCGCGAAAGATTCCGTTAGTTCCAGTGGCCTTTGTCAGGTCGGTGTTCTGTTTGGAAATCGCGCTGCGGAAACCATCTTGGCCAGTGGTCCTGTGCGGCCACACAGACAGGCCGCACATATGGAGGCAAGTGATCCGATCAAACAAATCTGCCAAAACACTTGCAAGCGGGAGCCGTCCACATATGGAACTAGAACCTTCCATATGATCGAAGCTGTCGCCGACCGCCTTGAGGGTGCGCCGCGGCAGCTTCGCCGGCGCTGGTCGGATGGTTCAAGGCACGGGCGGTGGCGGAGCATTGCAGCCAGGCGCGAGCGTCTCGACGATCGCGCATCGGGTCGGCATTCACCCGTCGCAGCTCTTTGGCTGGCGTCCCCAATGAAGAACCTCAAGGGCCTGCCCGCCTAGCATCAACTCGGCAGCGTTTTCCCACGTTTCTTGCAAGAATGCAATAATCTTATATTGCCAAACGCAAACGCCATATGGTAACAATGATTCACGTAAGGAGGCCGCATGATACAACCCGGTAGAACTCCACTTCATATTCAGCTCGCCGATATCATTCGGTCTCAGATTGAGAGCGGCGTCTTCAATCCTGGCGATCAACTCCCCACTGAGATGGAGTTGATGAAGCAGCACGAGCTCAGCAGCAGCACTGTGCGGCAAGCGGTGCTGACCCTTGTGGGCGAAGGCTTGCTTTATCGACGCGCTGGAAAAGGGACGTTCGTCGCCAAGCGCCACATCGGCCGGGATCTGCTTACCTTTTCAGGGTTTTCGGAAGAAGCTATCGCGCGCGGATTCCGGCCTGGTACCAGGCATATGACGGCTCACTGGCGTCCCGCCGACGCCGTGCTTGCAACCGCACTTAACGTGCCGACCAATGAGAGTATCTTCACCATAGAGCGCGTACGAACGATCGACGACGAGGTCGTGGCGGTTGAGACGGTTTCGTTCGTGCCAGCAATCGGCCGCCTCATGGAAAAACTCGACCTTGCCGACACCTCTTTCACCGAGCTTCTCGAGCAGCAACTTGGTGTGCCGCTGGCCCGAGCAAAGCAAGAGATACGGGCCGGCATCGCGCGTGCAAAACTGGCAAAAGCACTCGACGTGTCGAGCGGCACGAGGGTGCTGCAAATCGACCGTACTGCCTTCGATGCGGCCGATCGGGTTATCTACTTTTCGTCCTCTTCCTATCGCGCGGATCGCTACATTTACAGCTGCTGGATCGAGCGCAATACCCTCGCTGGCACCCAACCTCGCCGCTTGATCGGCCGGAGTAGATGATGCCCAACTGTGAAGTTTATGTTGTTGGCTCTTACGGAGTCGCGTTTTGGATTGTGGGTGAAGTCCCGGCGCCAGGTGAGACCCTGTTAGGATCGGGATTCGCCTTCGGAAATGGCGGGAAGGGCTCCAATCAGGCTATCGGAGCTGCGCGACTTGGCGCCAGATGCAAATTGCTAGCGGGTGTCGGTACCGACAAATTCGGTTCAGAAGCCCTAGTGTCCTGATTCAGAAGTTTCTGCCGATTTGTTTTGCACATCGGCGATTTGCAGGGTTGCCAGGCAAAAGCGTTTGATGGTGGCGAGGATGTCGTCTGCCGATTTGGTCCATCGGAACGGTTTGGGATCGGTGTTGACGGCGTCGATATAGGCGGTGATTGCCGCCTCCAATTCAGCGGTGGAGCGGTGCACGCCGCGCCGGATTTGCTTTTCGGTCAGGTTGGCAAAGAAGCGCTCGACCTGGTTGAGCCATGACGCCGCCGTCGGGGTGAAATGAATGTGCCAGCGGGGCCGCTTGAGAAAGAAGCTGCGGATGGCGCTGGTCTTGTGGGTGGCGTAGTTGTCCATGACGATGTGGATGTCGAGGTCTGGCGGCACGTTGGCTTCGATTTCGCGCAGGAATCTCAGGAATTCCTGCGCGCGGTGACGCTTGAAGCAGCGACCGATGATCTTGCCGGTGGCAGCGTCGAGCGCGGCGAAGAGCGAAAGTGTTCCATGCCGGGTGTAGTCGTGGCTGCGCCGCTCGATCTGGCCGGGCCGCATCGGCAACACCGGCTGGCTGCGATCGAGTGCCTGGATCTGGCTCTTCTCATCGACGCAGAGCACCAGCGCCCGCTCGGGCGGATTGAGATAAAGGCCGACAATGTCGCGCACCTTCTCGACGAACAGCGCATCCGAAGACAGCTTGAAACTCTCGGCGCGATGCGGTTGCAGACCGAAGGCCGTCCAGATGCGATGGATCGTCGAGGGCGCATGTCCGACCGCCCGTGCCATCGAACGCAGGCTCCAGTGGGTGGCGTCCGGCGGTGTCGTCTCCAGCGTCAACCGGATCGTCTCGGCGATCTCTTCGTCGCCGATCTGGCGCGGCGCGCCGGGACGCGGCTCGTCGTAAAGCCCATCGAGCCGCAGCTCGGCGAAGCGCCGTCGCCATTTGGCCACCGTGTTCGGCATCGTGCCAAGCCGCGCGGCAATCTCCTTGTTCTCAACGCCGTCCGCGGCCATCAGCACGATCTGGGCCCGCCGCGCCAGGCCCTGCGCCGTGCCGCGGCGGCGAACCAATGCCTCCAGCTCACCGCGCTCCTCACCCGTCAAGACAATCGCAACCGCCGCTTTGCCCATCGATCATCCCCTTCTCAAACAAGGAAAATGATCGCACAAATTTATCGATCAGGACACTAGG
>NZ_WITC01000078.1 GCF_009601505.1 Sinorhizobium terangae | reverse complement strand
CTCCGTTCGTAACGGATCTGCGATCCGGCCGAAAACGAAGCGATTCGGTCGGCTCTATCGGTGCTTGATGTCATATTTCCGCTCGATCACGTTGACGAGGCTTGCCGCGGCAAGCGTCAGGAAGATGTAAAAGATCGCCGCCGAGTTATAGGGCGCAAACGGCAGAAAGCTCGCTGACTGGAACTCGCGCATACGTTGGGTGATGTCGCGGATCGACAGAATCGACAGCAGCGACGTGTCCTTCAAAATGGCGATCAATTCGTTGCCGAGGGGCGGGATGATGATCCGGAAGGCCTGCGGCAGCACGACGAGGCGCGCCGTCTGCCAGCGGTTGAGGCCGATGCTGCGGGCCGCCTCGATCTGGCCGATGGGAATGGCGTTGATGCCCGAGCGGAAGATTTCAGCAAGATAGGCCGAATAGGCAAGCGCCATCGCGACGATGCCGCGCATCAGGTTGGGCGGATCGAGCACCCCTTGCGTGGCGTCCTTGAGGGCTCCGCTCAATGGCAGGCCGACATAGAGCACGATCACCAGCATCGGTATGCCGCGAATTGTGTCGACGACGAATTCCGAGCCGATCGCCAGCGGGTGGCGGCGATGCAGATAGCCGCCGAAGGTGAGCAGGCCGACGATGATCGCGAGCACCGCAAGTGTGATGCCCGCCGATCGATCGCTGTCGTTCAGGGTTTCGGTCTCCCAGAGAACGGGCCAGCCGGCCGGAACCGTCGCCCGCGGCAGAAGCGCTGCTGTCACTTCCTTGTTTTCCGCCGCCGCGATCGCCTCGGCGGGCCCAAGGAAAGTCCTGACCGCGCTTTCCTTTTCGGGTGCGCCCGGGTACTGGCCGAAGCGCACGGCGGTGATCAGGCTGGATGGCGTCCTGCTGACGATCGCTACCTTGCCGTCAAGCGAGCCAGCAAGCACATAGGCCTGGCGCGGCTGCAGCAGAAACCAGGCGGAGACGAGGGCGAGGGCGAGCGTCGCGAGTGCGAAAAGCAGGCTGGTGCGCGCGGTATAGTGCAGCTGCAGCAAGCCGACCCAGATGAGCCCTATGATCGCCGCGAGAATATAGGCGGTGATGGCTGCGCGGATCGTCGTCGCGACGCCGGCGGCAAAGGCGATGTGAGCGAAGAACAGGACGAAGATCAAACCCGCGCCGTTGACGAGACCGAGGATCCAGCCGCCGGCTCGCCGCAGGCGATTATCGGCAGCGAGGCTCTTGCGCATGCCGGCAAAGAAGAGGGCGAGCCCCAGCAGCGTCACCGCGAAATAGGCGGGAAAAAGCATGGCTTCGACGCTGCGGACCGCAAGATCGGCCGCCTCCGTCAGTTGGCGCGGCGTGACGCCCTTGACCACGATTGACGACGTAAAGGGATCGACGGCATTGGCGGCGACGGAGGCAATAAAGGGATGAATGGCGCCGCTCAGGACAAGGACGATGGCGGCAACAAGATTGAGAATGGCGGCTGCCGTCACCAGCCGCGCATAACGCGCCTTCGCCCGCGAAAAGAGCAGGACGGAGACGCCGGACGAAAACGCAATCATCAACGCCAGGAAGCCTGGAACAAAGGCGGAGGAACCATTCTCGACGCCGAGTATCGCCCTCAGCGAGCGCTGGTAGTCGCCGGAGGAAGCAAAGAGATAGATGATGAATGGCAGCGCGGTCAGAATGATCAGGTTGCTGGGCCGCACGCTTCTCAGGAACGACATTCATTCCTCCGGGGGATGTTGTGGGTGGTCCCGGAGCGGAAAGGCGCTCCGGGACGGTGTGTCGGCGGCCTGCTTACTTGAGGCCCCAGTACTTATCGACCAGTTGAGCCAACGTGCCGTCATCCTTGATCATCTTCAGCCCTTCGTTGAAGGCGGCGACATTGGTGTCGCCCTTGCGGAAGACGAGGCCGAGCGGGTCAGATTCGAGGTCCTTGATGCCGACGACGAGCTCGCCGGCGAATTCACGCTCGTAGGCCGCCGCATTGGCGCCGTTGATGACGACGCCGTCCACATCCCTGTTTTTGAGCGCGATGATCGCCGCGCTGAAACTGTCATAGGCGACGACGTTCTCCTTGCCGACGACACCCTCGGCGACCTGCGCGTCGGTCGTGTTGGCCTGGGCGGAAAGCTTTTTGCCCTTGGCCATGAAATCGTCGAGGGACGCGGCCTGATCCTCGACGCGCACCAGCACGGCCTGGCTGTTGACGATGTAGGGCTCGGAGAAATCCATAGCCTTCTTGCGCTCGTCCGTGATCGAGACGCCGGAGGCGACGAGGTCGAAATTGCCCTGGTCGAGTGCCGCGAAGATGCCGTCCCAGCCCGTGGTCACGAATTCCGCCTGACAGTTGATCTTGGCGCAGATCGCGTTGACGACGTCGACATCAAAGCCGACGATCTGGCCGGTTGCCGGGTCGATGCTTTCCATCGGCGGCGATGTGGTATCCGAGCCGATTTTCAGGAGCTTGCCGCCGAGGTCGGCGGCATGAGCCACGCCGGTTGCCAGGGCCGACAGCGCTAGCGCAATCACAAATATCTTCACGTCTTTCTCCTCCGTTGTGAATTGATTTGCCTACCCGACGAGACGCCCGCCGAGATTGTCCGGCTGGCGCTCGATCAGCGTCGGCCTGAAGACCTGCCTGAGCGCGTTCGGCTCCTCGCCCGCCATGCGCCGCAGCAGGAATTCGCCGAGCGTACGCCCGAGAACCTCGATCGGCTGGTAGAAGGTGGTGATGGGCGGGGTGAAATAGACGCTGACATTGATGTCGTCATAGGCGATGACGTCGATGTCGGCGCCGACCTGCCGCCGGAGACTGCCGAGCGCCGAGAGCACGCCGAGCGTTGTCGATTCGTTGATGCAGACGAAAGCCGTCGGCGGCTCCGCCGCCTGCAAAAGACGAACGGCGCTTTCCCTGCCGAAATGCGTCGAAAGATCCCCTTCGACAACAAGGTCGCTCGACGCCCGCAGCCCCGCCTCGCAAAAGGCGCGCGCGAATCCGTCTATCCTGTCAAGGGCATAGGAAAGGCGCCGCTCGGGATTGACGAGGGCGATGCGGCGATGCCCCCCGGCAATCAGTCTCGCAGTCGCGGCGTGCGCGGCCCATTCGTTGTCGATATCGACAGAGGCATAGTCGAGCGTCTTGCGACAACGTCCGAGCGACACGAAGGGAAAGCCGCGCTCCACCAGAAAATCGATGCGCGGATCGTCGACGAGGATGCCTGAAAAGATCAGTCCGTCGGCAAGGCCCTGGTCGATAACCCGGCGCGCTACGTCGCAGCCATCGGCCGCGTCCCGTACGACATGGACGGACATGCGATAATCGCTGCCCTCCAGCGCCTGGCTGATGCCGCTCAGGATCTGGGTATATTCGACGCCGTCCCATTCGTAGTTCTGCGCCGCGGTCACGGGCATTAGCACCGCCGCCTGGCGGGTCCTGCCGGTTCTGAGCGCCATGCCGCGCGCATTGGCCTGGTAACCAACCTCGCGCGCCGCCCTGAAGATTGTCTCCCGGGTCGCGGCTGCGACCACGGGCGACCCACGCAGCGCCTTCGAAATGGTGGCGATCGAATAGCCGGTGATGTCGGCGAGCGTCTTGATGGTCGGCGGCGCACTATGGCGCGCTGTGCGATTGTCCGCGGCCATGCTCCTCCCCCGACCTTGGCAACTCGATGATCACTAGCAGGCAATAAAAACGATTTCAACGAAAATATAAACGTTTTTATTGATGACGAGGCGGCGAGACGACCGCGATGTGCCCACAGTGGCCGCACCGTTTTGGTCGCCCTCGCAGAAGGCAGAATGGCAATCGCGGTCAGCACCGTCGCCTCAGGAGCCGGCAATCAAATTAAGGCAAGGTCCGCTTCGCTGCTTCGCGTCGTACGCATCAACTGAGAAGTTCGCGGGACGGCCGAAACCGCGCCGCCCCTCAGTGCGCGGTGTAAGCGCCATCCACCAAATGGATGCTTCCGGTGATGAAGCTCGCCTGTTCGGACAGGAGGAAACACACGAGGGACGCCACCTCCTCCGGCTTGCCGCGCCTCCCCATCGGCTGCAGCGACATCATGCGCCGGGTGCTCGCGATGTCGGCATGTTCCGACAGGAGCGGCGTTTCGATCCAACCGGGACCGACAGCATTGATGCGGATGCCCATCCGCGCATATTCGATCGCCGCAACCTTCGTCAGTCCGACGATCCCGTGCTTGGCCGCGGTATAGGCGGCTGAGGTCGGCAGGCCAACCGAGCCGAGAATGGAAGACATGTTGACGATCGCGCCGCCGCCCTCAGCCAGCATGGCGGCGATCTCGTGCTTCATGCAGTAAAAGACGCCATTCAGGTTGACGTTCATCACCTTGTGCCACTCGTCGAGCGGATAGTCGCCCGTCGCCTTGCGGATGCCATCGATGCCGGCGTTGTTGACAGCCAGATGCAGGCCGCCGCATTTCTCGACGGCGAACTTCACCAAGTTTTCCACCGCTTCGGCATCGGCCACGTCGACGACGAAGTCGTGGGCCTTGCCGCCATGCGAACGAATCTCGGCGGCGGTTCGGCGCGCGGCGTCAGCATCCAGGTCGGCAACGACGACCTCAGCCCCCTCACTACCGAGTTGCAGGGAAACAGCCGCGCCAATTCCGGAACCCGCACCGGTCACGACCGCAACCTTCCCCTCGAAGCCAAGTTTCATTTCTCTATCCTTGTTGTTTTGCCCCGACCTAATCGAGTAGGCACAGCGCCGCAAGACGTTTCACTGAAGAGCAGCATCCGCCTCAACGACCCGAAAATCCTGGCAAGCTCCCGAGACACGCCTGTTGATCCCGCTCCCGTACATTCGCCCGAACAGCAGTGTGGCGCCTCAAATCAGACGCGCAACGCACGCTCTAGCGCTTTGAATTACTGCATATTTTATCCTCAAATCGGCTCGGATTTAAGCAAGCAGCCAGTGGGCCCCGTTACAGATATACCACGCTTGCCCCACATATGCTTTCGCCCGCAAGCAAAGATGTAGTCCTTTCCAACTTTCTATCCTCTCCAGCCGCCTTAATCGATGCGCAAGACTTGGCCGGCGCGCGCCGCGATGTTAAAGACGAATCCGGGGCGCACCGATTTGCTCAGCAGGTAAAGATGGACAATGACCAAATTACGCGCCGGATGCTCGTTTTGAGCGGTCTGGCTCTGTTGACCTCTGGATGTAGTACAACCTGGCAAGGAATGGGGGTGCCCGTTCCATCCCTGTTCGGAGACTCCTCCGGCATCGATCCGCGCTATCGAAGGCGGCACGTCCGCTACGAGGGATACGAAGCGCCCGGAACGCTCGTCGTCGACACGAACGAGCGTTACCTCTATGCGGTCGAAGAGGGCGGTTGGGCTACGCGCTACGGGATCGGCGTCGGAGAACAGGGCCTGACGATGAAAGGCAGGGCGGTCGTCGGCCGCAAGGCGGAGTGGCCCTCATGGACACCGACCGCCAGCATGATCAAACGCAAGCCGCACCTGGCGCAATATGCAGGCGGCGTCTCCGGCGGACCGCACAATCCGCTGGGCGCTTCGGCCCTTTATCTCTACCGCGGCGGGCAGGACACCATGTTCCGCGTGCACGGAACGAACGAGCCGTGGACGATTGGCCACGCGGTTTCGAACGGCTGCATCCGCATGACGAACGAGGATATTGTCGATCTTTACAGCCGCACGCCCGTCGGCACGGAGGTATTGATCATCTGATGGTGTTTCCCCTCAATTTTCGGTATAAATGATGAAGCTGTGTGTTTTTGGGACACCGTTGAAAGTCCGACAACGACAAACCGGATGGCAACTGTGTCCTTTCTGCACTAGGCCGAGTCGCAAATCGCCACTATTACTTCAAATGTTGCCTTCGATAACCCATTCCGAGTATTGAGGAAAGGACTTCTTGATGAGCAGAATTCTAATCGTGATGATTGCGTTGTTTTCGGTCGCCAGCCTGAGCGCTTGCGGGACGATTGGCAAAGGCAAGGGGAAGGCCCCGCCACCGGCAGCGCCGGTAGAACAGGCACCAGTCTATAAGTAAATTTGATCTTTGCGCGGGGAGGGTCTCGCGACCCTTCCCACGTTTTTATTCATGGCCACACCGGCTTAAGATCTACAGCGCGGAAGCCACAGACTCGCAGGAGTTGGCTTTCAACTTTGCGCTCATCAGAGCTCGGGAGATAGAGCGTAGTAATGACGCTTAAACGAGGTCGTATATCGCTTGTGGTCCTGCTCGCAATGGCCACTGCAGCATGTCAAACCGAAGACAAGGCTCCCCAACCGCGTTTTGTTTCGAGTATCGACGCGACCGGGGCGAAATTGGCCCGAAAGTCTCAGCAGAGCGAGCACGGCTACTTCATCGAATTCCGCTCCCGCTACGCGCTCAGTTATGGTCACTCCTATGTGATTTTCGGGCGCACGAACAAGGCCGGAGCAATGATCAATCCGGAGGTTGCGGGACTCGCCCCGGCGACGCTCGATACCGCACCGTACGTCATGGGCCATTTCCTGCCGGTCCCAGCCGAGACCGGAGCGAGCGACGGCGACCTGGAAGAAGAATACCGGTCGGCAAGCTGGCGCGTTCTGCTGACGGAGGACGAGTACCAGGAAGTCGTCGCGAACATTCGCAAGCTCAAGGCGAAGTCCCGCTTCTGGCACGCGTCCCTCTATAACTGCAACGCCTTCGTGGCGGAGATTGCGCGTTCAATGGGGTATAAGACGCCCGGCATCTGGCTCCGGCCGCAAGAATTCATTACAAAGCTACGGCAGATGAACGGCGGGTGAGTGCTACCGGCACCTTCCGCCGCTCGTCCGGTGGTTGGAATCATGCCGCCGCAGCACTTTCATCGGTCGGAGCGGAACTGTACGGCCACATGTTTGACAGCCGTTGCGATCGCCGCGATCGCAACGAAGCGTGGTGAGCTAGCGTGAACATAACGGTCGCTTCTGTCGGCGAAATCATCTGGGTCCTCGGCATCATCGCCTGGTACTTCATTCGGCGTCCTTATGAGCGTCGGGCAAAGCGCGTGCGGGTCGTCAGCAACCGCCGCTCGCGTTCCGAGACGATCGGCCTTGCAGCGGCGCTGTTCGGCCTTGCGATCGTGCCCGGCTTTTATGTCGCCACCGGCAAGCCTGAGGCGGCCGACTATCCAGCGCACGCATGGGCGGTCGTCGTCGGCGCCTTGACCTTTGCCTTGGCGATGTGGGTCTTCCGCAAGACCCACAAGGAACTCGGCCGCAACTGGTCGATTTCTCTGGAGATTCGCGACAAGCATGAGCTGATTTGCCGCGGACCCTATGCCCTCGTCCGTCACCCGATGTACACGTCCTTCCTGCTGATGGGCGTCGGCCAGGCCTTTCTGCTGTCGAACTGGGTGGCGGGCCTTGCGGGTCTGGTGGGCTTTGCCGTCCTCTTTGTCCTCCGAGTGGAAAAGGAGGAGCGCATGATGCTGGAAATTTTCGGCTCTCAGTACCGCGACTACATGGACCGGACCAAGCGAATTATCCCCTATCTTTATTAGAGGTGGCATGATGCGAGGCCGAGCCCTCAAGCTTTCGGCGGCACGACGCCTTGTCGGGGATCTGATGAGATTTTCGATCGGCGTGCCAAGGGTCACGGTGCAGCGCCAGATGGACCTTGGCGCTCTGCAAAAAGCCAGATTGGCACAGCCAAGCCGGCCGTCCTGGACAGTGCTTTTCCTGAAAGGATATGCGCTCCTCTCCAAGGAGACGCCGGAGTTTCGCCGCGCCTACGTCAAATTCCCGAGACCCCAGCTCTACGAATATCCGGGAAGCGTCGCCTCCATCGCGCACGAGCGCGAACATGAAGGCGAAAGGGTCGTGCTCCTGACCACCATCAAGACTCCCGAGCACCGTTCGATCGGCGAATTGGGGGCGCTGATCCAGTCGGCGCGATCACGTCCGGTAATGGAGATCAAGCAGTTCCGCCGTGCTCTAAAACTCGCCCGCGCACCAGCGCCGATCCGGTGGCTGCTCATGTGGCTCGGCCTCAATATCGGCCGCCAGCGCGGACGCCATTTCGGCACCTTCCAGCTGTCGGTCTATTCCGGCCTCGGCGCGGAATCGCTCAATCCCTTGACGCCGCTCACGACGATCTTCAATTACGGTCCGATCAGCGAAGACGGATTGGTGACCGTCCGCATCCACTATGATCACCGGGTCATGGACGGCGCCAATGTCGCGCGGGCGCTGGAGCGGTTCGAGAAGATCCTGAACGGCGAAGTCGCCGATGAAGTGGCCGGTCTTTCCGAGAGGGGAGCCGCCCCGAATGCGGCCGCATCGGGATCAGCAGCATGACGTCGAGCAAGGAGCTCCGGCCAGCCGTCGTCGTGGTCGGCGCCTCGCGCGGCATCGGCAAGGCGATCGCCGAGGCTGCCGCAAAGGACGGCGCGACCGTCGTCCTGGTCGCGCGTTCGGCAGAAGGTCTGCAGGGGACCGCGGCTTCCGTGCGGAAGGCAGGCGGCGAGGCGTTCACGCTCGCTCTGGATCTCATGGCTGGCGATGCCGCGGCGCGTCTGGAAGACTTCCTCTCCAATGAGGGGCTGATATGCGACGTTCTCGTCAACAGCGCCGGCTACGGCCTGCGTGGCGGTGCGGCGATGCTGCCGCTCGATGAGCAAATCGGGATGGTCGACCTCAATATCCGCGTCTTGACCGAACTCACGCTCCGTTTCCTGCCCGCAATGGTCGCGCGCGGCAGGGGGGGCGTGATCAATCTCGGCTCCGTCGCAAGCTTCACGCCCGGCCCCTTCATGGCCTTGTACTATGCAAGCAAGGGCTTCGTCCGTTCCTTTTCGGAGGCGCTGCATCAGGAAGTGCGCCCGGCCGGCGTAACCGTCACCTGCGTCGCCCCGGGGCCGGTATCGACGGAGTTCCTCGAAAAATCGGGCGCCAACAGGGCGGCGCTGTTCAAGATCCTGCCCAAAGTGGATTCGGAATACGTGGCCGAACGCGCCTGGCGCGGCTTCAAGGCGGGCCGGCGTCTCGTGATCCCCGGCATCTCGGCGAGGCTCGCGATCCTGCTCGCCGGACTTTTGCCGTCCGCCGTCCTCCTGCCCCTGATCGGCCGCCTGCAGCTGCGTGGCAACGATCCCTGCCCTTGCGGCTCGGGCAAGACCTTCAAGAGCTGCTGCCGCGCCGGCCGATCGCAACGGCATGCGGTATCAGGAACAAAGGCCTGATCTTCGACGCTGCGAGAGGCGGTTTCCTGCATGCCTTATGCGCGTGGTGTGATCAGCGCGAGCGAAGGGAAGTAGGTTCGGTACCGTGCGGTATCGCGGGTCAGCAACGGGATCTGGCTGACCGCGGCGTGTGCGCCAATGAAGAAATCGGGCAAGACGCCGGTCCTTGATCCTCCCGCCCGTCGATACTGCGTAAAGACCTTAGCTGCGAGAAAAAGAGCCGCTCGAGGCATCGGCGTCATCTCGAGTCCAGCTTCGTCGAGAAACGCATCAAGATCCTCAATCCGGTCGTATCGAACCGACAACTCGGCGTAAATCGTATCGTTGATCAGCAGGGGCCCAGTGAGGCTTGCCGCTTCAAGCTGTGCGATCGACCAATCTGCCCACTTGGCGTCGTCTGTGACAACGTCCAACAAGACATTGGTGTCGATGAGCGTCATGCCTCACCGCGCGTCAACGCCATGATGGCGTCCGTATCGAGCCCCTTGCCTGCGTGACCGCGCAACTTTGCAAAACGGCTCGCCGGTTTTTCCTTGTCGGCACGCATCAGCACGATGCTCCCGTCGGCGGCGCGGCGAAAGTCGACCTTGCTGCCGGGTCCGATCCCCAACAGATCGCGGACAGGTTTCGGGATCGTCACTTGGCCTTTTGCTGTGACCGTCGTGGTCATCTGGGCACCTCGGTAATACTCTCTATCAATAAGGTATTACTCCCGTGGGCAGATTTCAAGCAATGCCCCGCTTCGAGGCTGTGGCCGGCGAGATGTTAATTCGCAAACGACTTCTGATCGCCACGTCCTCGACGCTTCACCTCACTCCATATCATCGCTGTCGGGCGTGCCCGAATGGTCGCGTTGGCCGTAGATGATCTCGCGCTTGCCGACATGGTTGGCGGGACCGACAAGGCCCTCCTTCTCCATGCGCTCGACCAGCGACGCGGCACGGTTGTAGCCGATGCCGAGGCGGCGTTGGATATAAGAGGTCGAGCACTTCTTGTCGCGCAGCACGACCTTGACCGCCTGATCGTAGAGCTCGTTGCCGTCCTCCGACGCGATCGCGCTCTTGTCGAACACGGTGCCCTGATCCTCTTCGGCCTCTTCTTCCTCTTCGTCCGCGGTCACGGTTTCGAGGTATTCCGGGCGCCCCTGCGTCTTCAGATGTGCCACGACATGCTCGACCTCGAGGTCGGAGACGAACGGTCCGTGGACGCGGGCGATGCGGCCGCCTCCGGCCATGTGCAGCATGTCGCCCTGGCCGAGAAGTTGCTCGGCGCCCTGCTCGCCGAGGATTGTGCGGCTGTCGATCTTCGAGGTCACCTGGAAGGAGATGCGCGTCGGGAAGTTGGCCTTGATCGTGCCGGTGATGACATCGACCGACGGGCGCTGCGTCGCCATGATCAGGTGGATGCCGGCCGCGCGCGCCATCTGCGCCAGCCGCTGGATCGCGCCCTCGATCTCCTTGCCGGCGACCATCATCAGGTCGGCCATCTCATCGACGATGACGACGATATAGGGCATCGGCGCCAGGTCCATTTCCTGCTGTTCGAAAAGCGGCTCGCCGGTCCCCTTTTCGAACCCGGTCTGGACGGTCGCGAGGATCGGTTCGCCCTTCTCGCGCGCTACGGCCGCCCGCTGGTTGTAGCCGTCGATGTTGCGCACGCCGAGGCGCGACATCTTGCGATAGCGGTCCTCCATCTCGCGGACCGCCCATTTGAGCGCCATCACGGCCTTCTTCGGGTCGGTGACGACCGGGGTCAGCAGATGCGGGATGCCGTCATAGACGGAGAGTTCGAGCATCTTCGGATCAACCATGATCAACCGGCATTCCTCCGGCTTCATCCGGTAGAGCAGCGACAGGATCATCGTGTTGATCGCCACCGACTTGCCCGAACCGGTGGTGCCGGCGACGAGCAGGTGCGGCATCTTGGCAAGCTCGGCAATCACCGGTTCGCCGCCGATGGTCTTGCCGAGGCAAAGCGCCAGCTTGTAACCGGTCTTGTGGAAATCGGCGGACTCGATCAGCTCGCGGAAATAGACGGTCTCTCGCGTGGCGTTCGGCAGTTCGATACCGATGACGTTGCGCCCGGGCACGACCGCGACGCGGGCCGACAGTGCCGACATCGAGCGGGCGATATCGTCGGCCAGGTTGATCACGCGGGAGGATTTGACGCCCGGCGCCGGCTCGAATTCATAGAGCGTCACGACGGGACCCGGCCGCACGTGGATGATCTCGCCCTTGACGCCGAAATCTTCGAGCACGCTTTCGAGGAGCCCGGCGTTCTGCTCGAGTTGCTCCTGCGTCATGAAGAAGCCTCGGCCTTCCGGCGGCTCCTGCAGGAGTTCTTCGGACGGAAACTCGTATGCGTCGGTTGCCTGGACCCGCTCGATTGCGCCAATCGGCGGCAGCGACGGGGAGGAGCGCTGCACGACGGCCGGCATGGTGACCATGGTTTTTGCCACCGGCGTCTCGGAAACCGTCTCCGGCACCGCAGTCGACACGATCGGCTCCGCAGGTGCCGGCGTGGATGCCTGTGCTGCCAGTGCGGCTGCCGCCGCAGCTTCCTCGGCCGGGACCCGGTCGATCACGTCAGGCGTTGGAGCGGAAGCAGGCAGTTCAGCGGCCGGCGCGGGACGCCGGCATTCGACGACCCGGAACAGCGAGGTGATTGCGGTCGTCGGCAGCGCGGCGAATTCCACAGGCCGCGCAGATATCTGCGGCTGCACTGCGACCTCAGACGAGGTTGCCACGGCAGGGGCAACGGCTATGGGCGCGGCAACCGCGGGAGCGGCGGGGACCACGACCTCGGGCTGCATGAATTCGAAGAAGGCGTGATCGGAGAGATAGGCCAGGCGCGAGTCGGGCTGAACGCCTGTCTCCGCAGCCGCACCGACAGTGACCGCTGGCGCCTCCGGCAGTACGTCGCCAAACTTCACGTCGACTGCTTCCTGTGTGGATCCAGGTTGCATTGCCGGGACTGTCTGTCGCTGTGCGGCGGCCGGCACCGAAGCCAACGCTGATTCGGGCGCGCCGGGGTCGTTGACTTGCCGGGAACTCCACGAGGGAAGCTGCTGCATCAGGACGCGCAGAAGTTCGGACGGACTGTGGTTTGGCGTCTCGGGTTCGACCGCGGGCACATCGTTCGCCGCGGTCGTTTCGACCGCCGCCTCGCTGACCTGCTCCATGGCCCCGACATCCGTCAAGGCGACCTCGGTCGCCACCTCTGCTTCCGCTTCGCCCTCCTCGATCGCCGGGGCGCGGCGCTTGATGAATTCGCGCTCGGGCGTGCGGGTAAAACGCACATTGGGCGACAGGAAGAAATGGCTTTCCCAGGTCGTATCACCGTCATGACCGGTGATTTCGGCAAGCGTTGGCAGCGGATCGCGCGTGGAGGCCGTGACCTGGGCCGGGGCATAGGCCGAGCCCTGCCCATAGAGCCGCGCCGCGCGCCCGGCATAGCCTGTGTCATGGGCTTCCTGGCTCACCGCCCGCCGCGGCGCTACCGGCGCCTCGAACAGGTGGTCCTGTTCGCTTGGCCCTGCCGCGTGGCCATGAGCACTGCTCAGGGCACCCGGATGCGGAGCCTCGAATTCGTCCGCCTGGTTTGCATCATACAAAACTGCCGTCGAGAAATTTGTCCGGGGAATACGCATGGCCTGAAAACTCGAAATTCATTATCGAAGGGGCTGCCTTAAGCGAATAGGAAATGAAGGTTAACAACTCCCTTCCAGGCACGTCGCCGGAAGAGCCGCACACCCTCCGAGGAGCTCCGCGAGAGCCCTTCAAGCCGACCGCAACCGAGGCTTTTCAGGGCTTCCGCGGCGGGTTTTGCCAGCGTTCAAATTCTGTTTCAGACCGGGAAGATTTTCGAAGCGTCCGCGCTATCTTTGCAAACGCAGATTGCTAGGATCGGCGGACGGCGGTGACGCGCGGCAGTTGCAAATCCTTCCGCCGCCCGACCCGCTGCCGCCGATAGAGCCGAATGAGGAAAGGTGTGCGCGGTGTTCCGCCCGCATGCCGGTCTCTTGATCTTAGAAAGGCACCCGACATGACCGACAACCTCGCACTCCAGAGCGCCCTCGCCTTCATCGGTCGTCTGCTTCTCGCCGCCATCTTCCTCTCTTCCGGCTTCGAAAAGTTGGCGGATCCCGCGGGAACGATCGAATATATAAGGGCAGCCAATCTGCCCCTGCCCACGGTAGCCTATGCAATCGCTCTCGTGGTGGAACTCGGCGGCAGCATCCTTCTCGTCCTCGGCTATCAGACCCGCTTGGCGGCACTCGCCATGGCGGTCTTCACCCTGGCATCGGCTCTCGGATTTCACACCAATTTCGCAGACCAGAACCAGATGATCCACTTCATGAAAAATCTCGCCATCACCGGCGGGTTCCTGCAGATCGCCGCCTTTGGCGCGGGTGCCTTCAGCCTCGACAGACGCGCCAGCCGCGTCTGAGCAGAAGCAGGGCCAGGCGGCCTGCGGCGGTCTTTCAACGCTCGCCGATTACTTACTCTCGCCTTAGTCAGCCTCTAGGCAGTCCCTTGTGCGTCGCAACATAGCACGCAGGCAGTAACCTTTAGTTGCTAAAAGGACGAAGATTGCTGATGGCTGACTATGATCCCCGCAAAATCCGAATCGATTGCCTGGATGGACTTCGAGGGCTCGCATCGCTCTGGGTAATGATCGGCCATGCGCTGTTGCTGACGGGTTGGCGCTTGCCGGTACTGTCGGAACCCGATCTCGGTGTTGACCTCTTCATCATGCTTTCCGGCTTCCTGATGGTGTTTCACTATCAGCTGCGTGCCGCCAAGGAGCCGTGGGACCTGACCTCGACCTGGGGACGCTTCTGGATCCGTCGTTTTCTCAGAATTGCACCGCTCTACTACGTTCTTCTGGCCGTCGCCTTCGCGCTCGGCGCCTGGCTGTTCGATTCGAGAATGGTCATCGACCAATTCCTCGGAAGAGCGCCGCAATCGCCGCAACGCTATCTCGACAACGGATTGACCAACGGGCTGATGCACGCGAGCTTTCTTTTCGGCCTCTCTCCTGACTACGCCTACCGGACACCGCTCCCGGACTGGAGCATAGGGCTCGAAATGCAATTCTATGCGGCCTTTCCCTTCATCATGCTCTTGCTCAAGAAAGGCGGGTGGCTGAAGGGCGCGCTCTATACAGCCATTATCGCCCTCGCGATCGTGTCGACGTCGAGCGTGCTGGGAGTCCACTTCCCAATGCCGGCGTTCCTGCCGCTGAAGATGCATATCTTTCTTTGCGGAATGCTGCTGGCTCTTGGCCTTCACGCGGACAGGTCGAAAGCTTTCCTCCATGGCGGGGCCGCCATGGCGCTTGCTCTTCTGCCGATCGGCGGCGATATGACCATCACTAAAATGGTGATGCGCGTCACGCTCGTCGCCGTCTTCTTCGCGCTGCTCTATCATCGCCTGATCGGCAGCACCGTGGGCGTTAGGCTTCGCGCGTTTTCCTCGTCGCTCGGCAACAGGTTCTTCCATTGGCTCGGCGAACTTTCATTCGGGGCTTATCTCTGGCACTTGATCTTCCTGCAACCGATCGCGGCCTATTTCATCACCGCTTTCGGCGACACTCTCACACCGGCTGCACGGTTTGCCGTGGTGACCGCCATCCTGGTGCCTTTGGTCTACGCGGCTGCCTGCATGACGTTTTTTGCGGTCGAAAAACCTGGGCAGAGGCTCGCCAAACGCTTTATCAACCGAGGAAAACTGCAACCGGCCGGGGCATAACCGCCGGAGGAGAGCCGTGATAGGTTCTCAGGCGTAATCGTCAGAAGCCGGACCGAGAGGCCGCTACGGCAGGAGCCATCTTGCTCGTGCCTGAGCGGCACCGGTTCAGGTGCTTTTGATCATTCCGTTCATCCCGTTCGGGTAGAAGCCACCCTTGCTCGCGCCTTCCTGGTCGGTGAGATACACGATACGCAACACTTCTTGCGGAGTCCGGGTGAAGGCTATCGCATCCGGCGTCGAAGGAACGAAGTTGGCCTTTCCGTCCATCTGGATGCCTTGGTCCTTATCTTCCGATCCATCGATTTTGTCACGAGCATCGGAAACCGCATTCGCCGCCTCCCAGGCTTGCTCGCCCATTCTGTAGAGCGTGGATCGAGCCATCCCCATGTGATAGGCCTCCACAGCCAGGATGCCGGCGGCAGCGGCCAGAAAATCCTTGTTCTTCAATACTGTGGCGGCACCCGCATAGGCGGTTACGCCGACGTCTTCGAACAGCATCCCGCCAAGCACAAAGTTCATCTCGTTCCCGAATGGATCAAAGTTCTCGCCGAGGCCCGCCGCTTTTGCGACCGCCGTAAAGCCCGCATCGAAATCGATGGCTGGTCTGGGCACCGCCTGATCTCCGAGAGTCTTGCGATAGAATCGGACATGCGCCAGTTCGTTTTCCGCCACCTCGCGCATGAACTCGCTGATCGCGGGTGTATCGAAGGAAACTTGCTTGCCGCCCGTTACCGGGCCAGCTTCCGCGCCCGCATCAGAATCATCGATCCCTTTTCCGGTCGTACCGCGCAGATAATACTCGGCCTCCATGTACTCCAGGTTGAGCGCGAACTGGAAAATATCCTCGTCCATAATGTCGGTCGGCTCGTCGGCACGAGAAACTGGCACGAGGCCTGCGCTCGAGGCAAGCGTTGCTCCAAGGCCTAGCTGCAAGACGCGACGGCGCGGAAGAAAGAGTGAAGGAAGCGGACGTATCATGGCTTTCTCCTTGAAGCCCGCCCGGCGTCTGTTTTGGCACCTCCATCATGCGGGCCAATTAACGCACAACATCATCGAAGGCTAAATGTTCCGAGCCTCAACGACCCCAAAGCGTAGAGCCCTTAAGGGTCGGCTTTGCGGCTCGAGAGCGACCTGGTGAGAGGCCCGCCAAGCGCCTGATCGGCAGACGAAAACTCCGGCAAAATCGCCCTTGACCTCAACCATACTTGAGGAAGCACTGTCATGCTGTTCGAACGAATAAGAGGGCGGAACGACCATCATGGCTACGAAACTTCATCCAGGTGAGAGCATCGGCGCAGCGATAACAGGCATTTACGAGACCCACCTGCCGGTACGGGATCTGCGCCGCTCGGTAGCATTCTATCGCGACCAACTGGGGCTCGAATTTGCGAAAGATTTCTCGGAACGGAGGGGCGCCTTTTTCTGGGTCGGCACAAAAGCGGAAGGAATGCTGGGGCTCTGGGAGACGGGCACGGCACCACTGCAGATGAAATTGCACTTCGCGTTTCGAGCGCCCGCGGCGACGATCGTCTCTTCCTGCGAAACCCTGCGCGCGGCCGGCATCCAACCGCTCGGTTTCAATGGGGAACCGATTGTGGAGCCCGTGGTGCTTGGATGGGTGCCTGCCATTTCCGTCTATTTCAAGGATCCCGATGGGCATAACCTTGAGATGCTTTCCACGCTCGACGACGCTCCGGACGCGGAGTTTGGTGTCGGCCCGTATTCGTCCTGGGTGATAAAACGCGGCTGACGGTACGGTGGGAAGCCCCTCCCCAACCTCTCCGCACAGGTGGGAGGGGCTTAAACTGTCGCACCGTTTCCGCCTCTGTCTTAGCCCCTCCACGAGCGCAAAGGCTGAAAAAGAAGGCCGCGATCGCAGCGCGCGCCAAGCCCCTCCCACCTGTGGGGAGGGGTTGGCGAGGGGCATTTTCGGGGGAAGCCGGTCGAGAAACTAAAACTTCTGGTTCTTCACAAACGTCGCGTGCCATTTTGCCAGCATCGATACCGCCTCCTTGAGGAAGGCTGGATGGGTGCCGGGCAGGAACTCGATTCTCGGGGCTTTTCCGTCGAGCCGCAGCCGCGCGAAGACACGGCCCGCCTCGTCTCTCAGTTCCTCGGGCTTCTCCGGCTCCGGCTTGTCGCCCTCGGACAGGCGATTGAAGACAAGCTGGAAGCGCTGGTCGGTGTCTGCGGCGCGGAACCGCGGCGAACCGATTTCCTCATCCGCCAGTCCGCGCGCCTCTTCCCTTTCGAGCAGCGCGGCGATCGCCAGCCACCGTTCCCGCCCTGCCTTCGGCGCCGGACCGATAGCGCGGGCGAGATGGTGCGGCACGCTGTCGGCCACCTGGAGAAGGCGCGAGAGCTCGCTTTTCTGCACGGCAAGCGCATCGCCGATCACCTTGCGATCGAAGCCGCGGGCTGCGAGTGTGGCGGCAAACAGCGCCCGCTCGATAAAGGATAGGTTACGCCGTTCCGCATTTTCCTTGCCCTGGGCGAGCACCAGCTCGTTGTCGGAAAGCGGCCGGACGATCGCCTTCACCTGCAGCTCGAGCCGGCGCACGGCCTTTAGTCGCCGATGGCCATAGGCTGTCTGGTAGTGACCCTGCTTTTCCGGATGCGGACGCACGAGGATCGGCGATTGCTGGCCGTTCTCGCGGATGCTTTCGACCAGCGCCAGAAAATCGGGATCGTCCACCTCGCCGTCGGTCAGTCGGTCCTCGACGAAGGAGCCCTCGATCAACGCCGGATCGAGAGCCACGACGCGCTCACCCTGCGTTAGAGCTTCCCTGAGCACGCGTGCCTCTTCCGCCTCGCGGGTGATGTTGCCGAGCGAAAGCCCCATCGCCCGGACCGCTCCTGATGCGGCACGCGGCGCATCCGGGGTGGAGGCCGGCCGCCCGTTGACAGGTGTCAACTCGCTCTCGGTCTTCTGTTCCGCCGCAGGAGCACCGCCCGCAAACAGCGCCCGCAATTCGTTCTTCCGGTTGTTGCCAGCCATGTCTTAGCGCCCCCAGGCCGCATGAATGAGGGCCTCGACTTCGCCGTTGACGGCGTTCAGCGACTCGATCGCCCGGTCGTAGGTCGCGCGGGTGAAATTCTCCCGGCCGACCTCGTAGAGCGTCTGTTTCGTCAGGCCGGCATCCGAGATCGCCGTCGATTTCACCATCGCCGACGTCAGCACGCGATCGCCGAAGAGCGAGCGCATGAAGCCGACGATCTGCGCCTGCGGTCCGTCATTGGGCTCGAAGCGGGTGACGAGGTAACGCAGAAAGTCAAAGTTGAGCTCGCCGCCGGCCTCGCGCACGACGCCGAGGAGGTCCGAGGTCATGTAGAGAAACTGGTTCATCGACGCGACGTCGAGCATCTGCGGATGCACCGTCACGATGACCGAGGTGGAGGCGCAGAGCGCCGAAAGCGTCAGATAGCCGAGCTGTGGCGGGCAGTCGATGACGACGACGTCGTACTCGTCGGCGACGGTCGCAAGCGCCGACTGCACGCGGGCGAAGAACAGCGGACCGGCATCCGCGCCGCTCTGGCGGGCGCTCAGTGCCTGCGGCGTCGTGTGCTCGAACTCCTGCAGTTCGAGATTGCCCGGCACCAGATCGAGGCCGTCGAAATAGGTCTTGCGAATGATGTCCTTCAGCGGTCGCGCCTCGGCATCGTAGCGGATGGCGCCATAAAGCGTATCGTTGCCGGTCAGGTCCAGTTCCGGCTGATAGCCGAACAGCGCCGAAAGCGAGGCCTGCGGGTCGAGGTCGACCGCCAGCACCCGGTGGCCGGTCAGGGCGAGATATTGGGCGAGATGGACCGACGACGTCGTCTTGCCGGAGCCGCCCTTGAAGTTGGTGACGGAGATGACCTGCAGGTGTTCGCCCTTGGCACTGTCGCGCCATTTCAGGTAGCTGCGCGCCTTGGCACCATTGCCCTTGGCGAGTGCCTGGTCGGCGAGATGGCGACGAAGGGCATTAATATCGGAGAGCGAATAGGAGCGCCGCCCGCCGGACCCGGTGTCGGGTTGGGGCCCCTCGCCCGCCAGCGACAGTTGCCGAAGATAACCGTCGGAAACCCCAATCAGCTTGGCGGCCTCGCCGGAGGTGAAGCTTCTGAGCGTCTTCATCGCCGTCGGCGCGAACAGGCGCTCGCGCATCGCCTTCAACTGCTCGGAAAGCGCCCGCGCATCCGCCGCGATCGCCTCATCCGCCGGTCGTCGATAGCCCCCGCTCAAGCCCCCTGCTTCTCCGATCGCCGCCGTTGATCCCGCCATGTCCATTCCCAAATACCCTCTCGCGTTTCGCATCGCATTTGCGGCGGCGATCAACGGTGTCCGTCTTGCGGCAGCGCAAATGCGGCCGCAACATTTCCTTACAGACCCGTCGCTGAACTACGCTGAAATGCGGGATATGCGATCAATTCCGTTAGAAGGTGATTCATCGTCTGATTCGCGTCAAGCCATTTCGGAAAATGCCGGACGGGAAGCCGCTACGCGCTTTCCTGGAATTGCTGTTGCTTCACCGGTTCGGCGGCGTGCGGCCGTAAAGGAGCAGCATGAGGATGATGACCACACCGTAGACGATCTGGCGGCCGGCTTCCGGCATCTGCATCACCGAGAGGATCGATTGCAGGAGCGTGATCAGGATCACGCCGGCGACCGTGCCCAGATAAGAGCCACGACCGCCGAGGATCGAGGTGCCGCCGAGCACGACGGCGGCGATCGCCGGCAGAAGATAGGCGTCGCCCATCGCCTGTGCCGCCTTCGAGGAATAGCCGGCGAGCAGCACGCCGCCGAACGCGCTCAGCGCTCCCGAAATCGCAAAGGCGATCATGACGACGCGCCGCGTGTCGATCCCCGAAAGGTAGGCCGCGCGTTCGCTGTTGCCGATACCATAAACCGCTCGGCCGAAGGAGGTGCGTGTAAACAGGAACACCATCATGGCGCTGATCGCGATCCAGACGAGGATGGCATTCGGCAGGCCTGGGATGACGAACCCTGTCGCGAGCCAGCGCACCGCCGGCGGCGCGGAGTCTTGCGGCGAGAAGCCGCCGGTGTAGACGACCATCAATCCTTGCGCGACGACATTGCTCGCAAGCGTGACGATCATCGATGGGATGCGCAGATAGGCGACGCCAAAGCCATTCAGCAGGCCGAAGGCCGCTCCGCAGAGGATCCCGAAAGGAATGGCGATCACCGGTCCGATGCCTCCGAAGCTGGCGGCGGCACAGGCCATCATCGCGCCGGTCGTCATCACCCAGGGGATGGAGAGATCGATGTGGCCGAGAAGAATCACCACCATGACGCCGGCGGCCACGACCCCGAGAAATGAAGCGACCTTGAGCTGTTGCAGGAGGTAGCCGAGTGACAGAAAATTGCTGGAATAAAGGCTGCTCAGGAAGAGCAGCAGGAGGATGCAGCCGAAGGCGGTGAGCACGGCCGGATCGGCGCGGCGGAGGAATGCCGGCAGGCGCGTCCTGATCGAGATACGGTCCTCGGATGTGTCGCTCATTGGAACCAGTCCAGACGGTTGCGCACCCGCAGCAGAGCGATGGAGCCGATGCTGACCGCGATCATCAGGACGACACCCTGGAGAAGCGGCTGCCACAGCGGATCGACGTCGAAGACAAAGAGCATATCACCGGTCGTGCGGGCGGCGAAGGCACCGAAGATCGCGCCGACGGCGCTACCGCGGCCACCATAGAGCGAGACGCCGCCGAGCACGACGGCCGCGATCGACCAGAGCGTGTAGCCGCTGCCGCTGGCATAGGCCGCCTCGCCGGTATAGGTGAAGAAGGTCAGGAACAGTCCGCCCATCGCCGCGAGCAATCCGGCGAGCGTATAGGCTGCAAACTTGCCGCGCCGGATCGGCACGCCGGACATGAAGGCCGCCTGCTCGGACGAACCGGCGGCATAGGCGGCCCTGCCAAGCCTCGATCGCCGGAAGGGCAGCCAGACCAGCGCAACGGCCGCCGCCAGCGCCACCAGGCTCGAGGGGATCACCCCGAAGAGGCGGCCGGTCAGCGCATCCGCGAGGTCCTCGTTGACGGAGCCGCCGGGAAAGGGTCTCAGCAGCAGCGCCAGGCCAAAATAGACCGCCCCGGTCGCGATCGTCGCGACGATCGGCTGCAGTCGTCCATAGATCACCAACAGCCCGTTGATGGCGCCGCAAATCATGCCCACTGCCAGGACGGCAAGGACACCCAAGGCGGTCGGCAGCGGTTCGCCGACGACGATCCATGATGCCAGGCAATTGGTCAGGATGAAGATCATGCCGACCGACAGATCGATGCCCGCCGTGATCACCACCAGCGTCTGGGCCATGGCGACGAAGGCGAACAGCACGCCCTTGTTGGCCGCGGTCTGAGCCACGTTGGCCGTCAGCCCGGCCGGGTGGTTCGCGATGTAGACGGCAAACATCAGAAGAAAGATCGCGAGCCCCATGAGTGTCCCGCGTTGCTCGTTCAACCAGTAGCGCCACTCGCTCATGCCGCCGTTCCTTCCCGGTCGCCGTCGTCGACGTTGAGAGCGCTCGCGATCAGCGCATGCTCGGTGATATCCCGGCCTTCAAGCTCGCGGACGATGCGGCCGTCATAGAGAACGAGGACCCGGTCGCAGCAGCCGATCAACTCGTCATAGTCGGTCGAATAGAACAGGATCGCCGCGCCGGCGTCGGCGAGCCGGCGCAGAAGCTGGTACATCTCCTGCTTGGTGCCGACATCGATACCGCGTGTCGGGTCATTGAGCAGAACGATGCGCGGCTTGCGCATCAGCCACTTGGCAATCACCACTTTCTGCTGGTTGCCGCCCGATAGCGCGCCAACCGGGATGTCGAGCCCGGCCGTCTTGATCACCAGCAGCCGCACCATTTCATCGATCAGTTGTTCTTCTGCAGTGCGGTCGATAATCCCGCCGCGCGAAACATGGTCGAGTGCGGCGAAGGAGAGGTTCTCCCGCACGGTCATCGGCAGCATCAGTCCCTCAGTCTTGCGATCTTCCGGAATAAGCGCCATGGCGCTGCGCGAGGTGCGGGCGACTGCGGGGCTGGCGATCGTCATCGGTGCGCCGTCGATGAGCACCGAGCCCGTGGTGCCGCGCAATACGCCGAAGAGAGCGAGCAGCAGGTCGCGCTGGCCCTGGCCGTCGAGCCCTCCCAGGCCCACCACCTCCCCTTCGGCGACCGAGAGCGAAATGTCGCGCAGCCGGTCGCCCCAGCCGAGATTCCGGCATTCGAGGCGGGGCGGCTTGGCGATGGCCGCACGCTGCGGCTTCGGCGGAAAGACGTTGCTGTATTCACGCCCGATCATCATCTCGACGACTTCGCTGTTGCTGCGGGTGCCGGCGCGAAAGCTTGCGACATTGCGGCCGTTGCGGAACACGGTGCAGGTGTCGGCGAGTTCGGCGATCTCATGCATGCGGTGCGAGATATAGAGGAGCGCCAGACCCTCGGAGCGCAGGCGCTTCAGCACCGCAAACACCTTGGCGACATCGCCGGCCGTCAGCGCCGAAGTCGCCTCGTCGAGAATCAGGATGCGTGGCTTTGATGCCAGCGCCTTGGCGATCTCGACCATCTGCCGGCGGGAGAGCGGCAGGTCCTTCACCGCCGCACGCGGGTGAATGTCCTCGGCGCCGGCGCGCGCCAGTGCCTCTTCCGCGATCGCGCGCTGAGCCCGCCGGTCGATCAGGCCGAAGCGGCGCGGCGGATTGGCAATGGCGATATTATCGGCGACGCTAAGGTCGGGGATCAGGGACAGCTCCTGGAAGACGCAGGCGATGCCCGCGGCCGAGGCTGCCGCCGGCGAACGGAAGGTGATGTCGTGGCCATCGAGCAGCATACGCCCCTCATCCGCTGCCACCACGCCTGCCATGATCTTGATCAGCGTCGACTTGCCCGCGCCGTTTTCGCCGAGGATCGCGTGGATATGGCCCGCTTCGACGTCGAGCTTGGCATTGTCGAGGGCACGCACCCCGCCATAACGCTTGGATACCCCTTCCATCCGGAAGAGCGGGGACGTCGCCTGTGTCTCTGCCGTTGTCATCCGTCGCCTCGGCTGCCGCAATTTTCGCGCATGCCGCGCCCGAGCGCGGCATGCGGATCAGGAAGGGCCTCTATTGGTTTTCCTTCGTCTGTCCCATGATCTCCTGGGCAGTGAAGTTGATGCCGCAGGTCGGGAAGGCGTTGCCGACGAAGAAGTTGTCCGACTGGTCGGGATAGAAATCCTGGCCTTCCTTGAAGTTCGGATCCTCGACGATCGCCAGCGGCAGCTTGATCGATTGCGGCACCACCTGTCCCTCGAGTGCGGCGATCGCCGTCTTGATGGCAACGGCCACCTGAGCCGGGCCGGTGCCGGCCGACGAGCACTTCAGCCCCTCTCCGGCATGCTTGGCGCAGAACTTGCGGAAGCCGTTCTCCGTCTCGCCGCCGAAGGGGACGAAGGGATGGCCGGCATCGATCATCGCCTGCACCACGCCGGTGTCGCCGCCCTGTGCGGTGATACCGTCGAATTTCTTGTGCACGGCGATCGCATCGGCGGTCGCCTTCTGCGCCGTCGGGTCGTCCCACTTGCCGATCACCTCGACGACGTCCCATTTCTTGCCGGTCGCCGCGAAGGTTTCGTGAATGCCGTTGTGGCGGTCGGTATCGACCGACGTGCCGGCGACGCCGCGCACCTCAAGGATTTTGCCGCCCTCCGGAAGATGTTTGGCGAGCCAGTTTGCCCAGAGCACGCCTAGGCCCTTCTGGTCGACATTGACGTTAATGGCGTCCTGCGTATCGAGAATGTTGTCGAAGGCGACCAGCACGACGCCCGCTTGCTTGGCGCGCTTGATGACCGGTCCGAAGGCGGTCGGGTTCTGGGCGTTGACGATGACCGCGTCATAGCCGGAGTCGATGAAGTTGTTGATCGCCGATATCTGCGCCGGTACGTCCTCACCGGTGGAAACGACCTTGAACTCCTTGAGCTTCGCCGCGACGTCCGGTTGCGCGGCATAGGCCTTGGCCGTCTGGATCATCTGGATGCGCCACGTATTGGCGATGAAGCCGTTGGCGAGCGCGATCCGATAAGGACCGTCTTTCTTCGGGAACTTGAAGAACTTCGTTTCGGGCGTCCAGGGCACGAAACAATCCGGTTCGGCCGCCGGACCGCTGACGATTTCGGGTTCGGCATATGCTGTCGTCGATAGAAGCGTGAGCGCAGCGGCCGTGAGGATGCCGCTGACGAATGTTCTGGTCATCGAATTCCCTCCCATTTGTGGTTATGCGGGACAGGGCATCGAAACAGGGGCCGTTAGAACATCCCGCTTTGGGTGGAATCACGAAAAGCGTCCTGGTACGTTCACTACAGCGCCGCGCGCCTTACCGGACGCACAAAGGACGCTGTAGCCCTTTGAAGTGCTGCATGTTTTTACCCTTAAATCGGCTAGGATTTAAGGAAACATGGAGTAGAACGCACAAGGCTCGAGACGTCGAGCATTCGCCGCAGACAGCGCCTACGCTCGTTGCCAATCCGGCACGACATGTCGATACGCGAGTCCAGTGACGTCAGACAGGTCTCCTCCCGAAACGTCACAAGCGGGGATGGTAGCGCTACCAACAGGCGTTGTAAAGCGGCGCATTCTGGGCGCATGGCGGTCAGAATGCAGGTACAGCCGCGCGCATGGTGCTCTCGCGAATCTTCAACTCAAAGCCGAGGTCTACGACTGCTCGCCGTGGCCGCTCGCCGTCAATGGCGGCCCGCGCCATGGCGATGGCGCGCTGCCCGATCTCGTATCGAGGGGTGCGCACGCTGGTGATGGAAGGCGACGCGACCTCCATCATTTCCAGATCGTTGAAGCCGGCGATGCTGATTTGCGCCGGAACCTTCAAGCCTGCGCGATGGCAGGCGAAGAGTACGCCGAGCGCCAGATCGTCATTGTTGCAAATGACGCCGTCGAGATCAGGGGTCTTTTCGAGCGCCTTGTGGAACAGACTTACGCCCATCGACACGCTCGAGGGCGAAATGGTTGTTGTCACGAGCGCCACGTCGAAGCGTTCGGCCTCGCGCATCACCGCTTCGTAGCCAGCGAGGCGCCGCCGCGAACGCGGGTCCATGCGGGCGCCGAGAAATCCTATCCGCTTGCAGCCGACATCGATCAGGTGTCGCGCCACCACCTTACCGGCCTCCAGGTGGGAAAAGCCGATCATCATGTCGACCGGATCCGGCCCAATTTCCATGATCTGCACAACCGGGCAGCCGGCCTCTTGCAGCATCTGCCGTGTCGTCGGCCCCTGATCGATGCCGGAAACGATCAGCGCCGACGGACGCTGGCCGAGGAAGACCCTCAGCAATCGCTCCTCCTCCTCATCGGAATAATGCGTGTTGCCAAACTGGATCTGCAGCGGGCAATTCCCCAGACCATCGTGGATGCCGCGCAAGACTTCGGAAAAGACATTGTTCGTCAGCGACGGAACGAGTACACCGATGACATCGGCGCGCGCCGAGGCCAGCGCACGCGCGCTCGGGTTCGGCACGTAGCCCAGTTCATTGACGGCCGCGGCGATGCGCTGGCGCAGTTCCGGCGATACGCGCTCGGGATCGCGCAGCGCGCGCGAAACCGTGATGCTGCCGACGCCGGCCAGACCCGCAACATCTGCGAGCGTCGGACGGCCGCTGCCACGCCGCGATCGGTTCCTGACTTCGCTGTCGTTGGACGACGCCACACCCCGCCTCAATCTGGCCTATCGGCGATGCTTGCCGCGCGGGAGAATTGCGCATGGCCTAGCGCTCCCCTCATCCGACTATCTTACGGCTTGGCATCAAAAGAAAGAACTCTCTGGCGTGCGGCGACCGCCTTGCCGGTAGGCATTGGTCAAGCAGCGACAGCCGGACAACGAAACAGCGCGGCACGACGGCCGCGCTGTTTGTGCGATCCAATGTCGGTACTGTCACTCAGCGTGAAGTGACGGTTTGAAGCGACCAGCAAACGCTTCGATCGAACCGCGCCCGAAGCGCCTCAGCCGGCGCCTGACCAGAACGGACATGACGCGGGCGGCGGTGGAAAAGGTCATCTCGTCGAGCGGGCCATCGCCGCTCCAGGGCTTGCTAAGCCGATCGGTGACGATACCGATCATGTTGGCGGGCATGATATCGGTGCAAGGTTTCATCCAGTCGAAAATCTCGCTGATGGACAGGACCTTGCCTTCGAAGCGTACGGTCGGTTCAGGCATCCCCTCATCCCAGTCGTCATAGGCCTCGAGTGCATCTCGAAACAGATTCTGCAGGGTGATGGGGGCGTGCCCTTCGTAAAGGGCGGGCAGGAAATTCGTCATTAGGGTCTCCTCCGATTGGATAGGCCGGAAACGCGAAATGGCCAATTCTGTCAGCAGTAACGGATTGTGATGGGCCTTCACAAAAAGTGCAGCGGCAGTATGGTTCAAAGCAACGGGTAGCGCAAACACAATCGATTGAAACACTGTATTTTTTCCCGGTCTCCGAAGGCAAGGCATGCTTCAAGAACGGACAAGGAGCTGAATTTTTTGGAATAATTTACCCTGTGGAAAACAGTCACACGGTCAGATGTCGCCGCGCCTCCGGCGTATCCAGCGTCTCGGCTGGTCCCTCGTGCACGAAAGCACCGCGGTCCATGATGTAGACGTGATCGGCAAGCTCGCGGCAGAAGTCGAGATATTGCTCGACGAGCAGGATCGCCATGCCGGTCGAATCCCGCAAGTATCTGATCGCGCGGCCAATATCCTTGATGATCGATGGCTGGATGCCCTCAGTCGGCTCGTCGAGCACCAGGATCTTGGGGCGGGTGACGAGCGCGCGACCGATGGCAAGCTGCTGTTGCTGGCCTCCGGAAAGATCCCCACCGCGCCGGCTGAGCATGGATTTCAGCACCGGAAACAGGTTGAAGATGTCATCGGGTATCGAGCGCTCGGCCCGCTTCAGCGGCGCATAGCCGGTTTCGAGATTCTCCCGGACGCTGAGCAAGGGGAAAATCTCGCGGCCCTGCGGCACGTAACCGACGCCGAGCTTTGCCCGGTGAAACGGCGCCAGGCCGTCAAGCCGCGTGCCGCTGAAGGAGATCGTGCCGCTCGTCACCGGATGCTGGCCGGTGATCGCCCTGAGTAGGCTCGACTTGCCGACGCCATTGCGCCCGAGCACGCAGGTGATCTTTCGCATCTCCGCCCTGATCGAGACGTTGCGCAGGGCTTGTGCTGCGCCGTAGTGAAGGCTGACGTTTTCAACGCTCAACATGGGTTGTTCCTTCCACGTGCTCTCGATCATCGGCCGAGATAGTTTTCGATCACCTTCGGATCGCTGCTGACGAATTCGATCGAGCCCTCCGCCAGCACCGAGCCCTCCGCAAGGCAGGTCACCTTGACGCCGAGTTCACGGATGAAGCCCATGTCGTGCTCAACGACGACGACCGAGCGGGTCCTGGCGATTTCCTTAAGCAGCACGGCCGTCTCTACCGTCTCCGCATCGGTCATGCCGGCCACCGGCTCGTCGACGAGCAAGAGCTCCGGTTCCTGCGCGAGCAGCATGCCGATCTCCAGCCATTGTTTCTGGCCATGTGAGAGGTTAGCGGCAAGGTCGTCGAGGCGCGCCGCGAGCCGCACGGTCGAAAGGATCTCCTCGATGCGGGTCCTGTCCTCGCCGGTCAGGCGATAGAACAGCGTCGCGAAGACGCCGCGGCTGCGGTTCAGCGCCAGTTCCAGATTGTCCCAGACCGTGTGGTTCTCAAAGACGGTCGGCTTCTGGAACTTCCGCCCGATGCCGAGCTGCGCAATCTCCGCCTCGTCCTTGCGTGTCAGATCGATATCGCCCTTGAAGAAGACCTCGCCCTCGTCCGGCCGGGTCTTGCCGGTGATGATGTCCATCATGGTCGTCTTGCCGGCACCGTTCGGACCGATGATCGCCCTGAGTTCGCCGGGTTCGATGACAAAGGAGAGCGAATTCAACGCCTTGAAGCCGTCGAAGGAGACGGAGACGCCGTCGAGATAGAGGAGGCTCCTGGGCTTCTTCTCGGTCATGACAATCACTCCGCGGCCATAGGTTCGGCGGCGGCAAGGCTCGCCACTTTGTCGTTCTCGCCTTCCTTTCGGGCGGCCTCGCGATAGGCCTTTCGGCGGGCAAGATATTGCTGTGCGGTGCCGACCACGCCCTTCGGCAGAAAGAGCGTGACGAGCACGAACAGCCCGCCGAGCGCAAACAGCCAGAATTCCGGGAAGGCCGCGGTGAAGATACTCTTTCCGCCGTTGACGAGGATTGCACCGATGATCGGGCCGATCAGCGTGCCGCGGCCGCCGACCGCCGTCCAGATCACCACCTCTATCGAATTGCCGGGCTCGAACTCGCCGGGATTGATGATGCCCACCTGCGGCACGTAGAGCGCGCCGGCGACGCCGGCCATCATCGCCGAAACAGTGAACGCGAAGAGCTTCATGTGTTCGACGCGATAGCCGAGAAAGCGGGTGCGGCTTTCCGCGTCGCGCAGCGCCACAAGCACCTTGCCGAACTTGGAGCGCACGATGCCCGAGGTAATGACGAGCGAGATGGCGAGCGCCAGGGCGGAGGCGGCAAAGAGGGCGGCGCGCGTGCCGTCCGCCTGGATGTTGAAGCCGAGAATGTCCTTGAAGTCGGTGAGGCCGTTGTTGCCGCCGAAGCCCATGTCGTTCCTGAAGAAGGCGAGCAGCAGGGCATAGGTCATGGCCTGGGTGATGATCGACAGATAGACGCCGTTGACCCGCGAGCGGAAGGCGAACCAGCCGAAGACGAAGGCAATGAGCCCCGGCACGAGCACCACCATCGGCGCCGCGAACCAGAACATGTCGAAGCCGTACCAGAACCAGGGCAGTTCCTTCCAGTTGAGGAACACCATGAAATCCGGCAGCAGCGGATTGCCGTAGGAGCCGCGCGCGCCGATCTGGCGCATCAGGTACATGCCCATGGCATAACCGCCAAGCGCGAAAAAGGCGGCGTGGCCGAGCGAGAGAATGCCGCAGAAGCCCCAGACGAGATCGAGCGCTAGCGCGAGCAGCGCATAGGTCAGGTACTTGCCGAAGAGCGAGACCAGATAGGTCGGCACGTGCAGCGGATGGTTGGGCGCCGTTAGCAGATTGAGCGCCGGGACAAGAACGGCCAGCGCCAACAGGATCGCCACGGCGATGACGATGGTGCGGTCGAGCGACTTGACGAGGAACGAGGTGATCATGCTTCCACCGCCCGACCTTTAAGTGCAAACAGCCCGCGCGGCCGCTTCTGGATGAAGAGGATGATCAGCACGAGCACGAGGATCTTGCCGAGCACGGCGCCGGCATAGGGCTCGAGGAACTTGTTGAGGATGCCGAGCGAGAAGGCGCCGACCAGCGTGCCCCAGAGATTGCCGACGCCGCCGAAGACCACCACCATGAAGCTGTCGATGATGTAACCCTGGCCGAGGTTCGGCGAGACGTTGTCGATCTGCGAGAGCGCGACACCCGCCATGCCGGCAATGCCGGAGCCGAGCGCGAAAGTGAGCGCATCGACAACGGGCGTGCGGATGCCCATCGAAGATGCCATGCGCCGGTTCTGCGTCACGGCCCGCATCTGAAGGCCCATCGGCGTCTTCTTCAGGAGGAAGAGCAAGCCGGCAAAGACGGTGAGCGCAAAAAGGATGATCCAGAGACGGTTCCAGGTGATCGTCAGCCCGCCAAGCTCGAAGGCGCCGGACATCCAGGAGGGATTGCCGACCTCCTGGTTTGTCGGACCGAAGATCGAACGCACCGCCTGCTGCAGGATCAGCGATATGCCCCAGGTGGCTAGCAGCGTCTCGAGCGGGCGGCCGTACAGGAAGCGGATGACGCCCCGCTCGATCGCCAGACCGACGGCGCCGGTGAGCAGGAAGGCAAGCGGCAGCGCGATCGCAAGCGACCAGTCGAAAAGGGACGGAAAGGATGTGCGCACGACGTCCTGGACGAGGAAGGTCGTATAGGCACCAAGCATGACCATTTCGCCATGCGCCATGTTGATGATGCCCATGACGCCGAAGGTGATGGCAAGGCCGATTGCGGCAAGCAGCAGCACCGAGCCGAGCGAGAGCCCGTACCAAACGTTCTGGCCGGCCGCCCAAAGCGCCTGGACTTGTTCGATGCTCGCAAGCGCCGCCTCGATCTCCGGCTTCAGGGTCTTGTCGGCGGTGCCGAGAGCGGCCGACAGAATCGAGAGCGCCTCACGGCCACCGCTTTGCTTCAGGGTTTGAACGGCCTGCCGCTTCTCCTCGCTGGACCGCTCGGAAGCGAGGACCGCCGTCGCGCGCGCTCGTTCGAGCAATCCGCGGATAGCCGCATCCTTCTCGGCAGCGAGCGCGTTCTCGATGGTCGGGAGCGCGTCCGCATTGGGCGACTGCAATACCGATTGCGCGGCCTTGAAGCGTTGACTGCGATCGGGGCTCAGCAGCGTCAAACCGCCGAGCGCCGTGCGCACGGCACGGCGCACGCTGTTGTTGACCTTGATCTTCTGCAGCGCGCTCTTCGGCGCCTCGCCGACGCTCTCGCCGGAAAGCGGATCCGTTAGCACCAGGTCCGCCGCGCTTTCATGCGTCACGAACACCTGGCCATCGGCCTTGCGGGCATAAAGATTGCCGTCGCCGAGCGCTTCGAGGACCGGCACGATCTTGGGATCGCCGCTCTTCGCGAGTGCCGCGATATGTTCGTCCATGTCGGAGAGCTTCGCCGTGCCGAGCGCGTTCACGAGATCGCGCAGCTGCTCCTCAGCCCTCAGCCCCGCAGCCGGGATCACGATCAAAAAGATCAGGGCCACAAGCACGGTTTGTAAGATGCGGTACATTCGCCCCTCGCATGGTTTCGCGTCGGTTTGCAGCGCGGCATCGGTGAAAATGCCCCTCCGTCCGGATGGACGCTTCCGGACGGAGGGTATTTCGATCTATCGGTTCGTCATGAAACGACGTTGTCGAAGAAGGCCGATATGGTCCTTTCCGAGAACAAGTTCTTCGTCATGAAATCAGGAGCCTTTGCCGCCGCATTTTCCCGTGGCGATGTTGAAGTTGCCGCAGGACATCGGCGCCCGCCAGTCGGCGATCAGGTCCTTCGAATCCGGCAGGTAATCCGACCATTCGTCGCCGACCACGAGGCCGGGGGTCTCCCAGACCGTCTCAAACTGGCCATCCGCCTGGATCTCGCCGATCAGCACCGGCTTGGTGATGTGATGGTTCGGCATCATCGTGGAATAGCCGCCGGAGAGGTTCGGCACGGAGATGCCGACCATCGCATCGAGCACGGCGTCGGTATCGGTGGTGCCGGCCTTTTCGACCGCCTTCAGCCACATGTTGAAGCCGATATAGTGGGCTTCCATCGGGTCGTTGGTCACCCGCTTGTCGTTCTTGGTGTAGGCCTTCCAGGTCTTGATGAATTCGGCATTGGCTGGATTGTCGACCGACTGGAAGTAGTTCCAGGCGGCGAGGTGACCGACGAGCGGCCCGGTGTCGAGGCCGGCAAGTTCCTCCTCGCCGACCGAGAAGGCGACGACCGGGATATCCTCGGCCTTGACGCCCTGGTTGGCGAGTTCCTTGTAGAACGGCACGTTCGCGTCGCCGTTGATCGTCGAGACGACGGCGGTCTTCTTGCCGGCCGAGCCGAACTTCTTGATGTCGGAAACGATCGTCTGCCAGTCGGAATGGCCGAAGGGCGTGTAGTTGACCATGATGTCCTCGGGCTTCACGCCCTTGGAGATCAGATAGGCTTCGAGGATCTTGTTGGTGGTGCGCGGATAGACGTAGTCCGTGCCGGCGAGCACCCAGCGCTCGACCTCTTCGTTCTCCATCAGATAGTCGACGGCCGGGATCGCCTGCTGGTTCGGCGCGGCACCGGTATAGAAGACGTTGCGCTGGCTTTCCTCACCCTCGTACTGGACGGGATAGAAGAGGATCGAGTTCAATTCCTCGAAAACCGGCAGCACGGATTTGCGCGAGACCGAAGTCCAGCAACCGAAGACGGCCGAGACCTTGTCGACAGAAATGAGCTCACGCGCCTTTTCGGCAAAGAGCGGCCAGTCGGAAGCCGGATCGACGACGACGGCCTCCAGCTTCTTGCCGAGCAGGCCGCCCTTCTTGTTCTGCTCATCGATCAGCATGAGCATGGCGTCTTTCAGCGTCGTTTCGGAGATTGCCATAGTGCCGGAAAGCGAATGAAGAATGCCGACCTTGATCGTGTCCTCGGCGGCGAAGGCGCCATTAAACGCGGTCGTCGCAAGGGCGGCAGCGAGGAATGCGCCGCAAACGCGTGCCCTGATAGTCATCGGATTGAACCCCTCTAGTTCTGGTCGCCGCAACGGGGCGGTGCTTGTTCTTGGCCGTTGCTTTACCGATCATCCGATGTTCGTGCTGCGCTGCACATACGCCATTCTACGTAGGTGGCGGGGGGAAGAAGGAAGATTTGCCCGAGTAATTCAGGAAGCTCCCTGTTCAGAGCGTGGAGATCTGAAAATCACAACAAGACCGACGACCAGAACCACGAGCAGGATGATGTGAAATGTCTTGTCAGCCGTGGTCTGCGGGCCGATCCCCACGGCGATGGTGAAAGCGCCGACCAACGTCCCGAGAAGCGCAAATCCCTGAACCGCGAGGGCGATGAGGCGCGTCCGCCTTGGCGCGACGATGCAAGCCAGCAGGCCAAGGATCAGGACTGCCGCAATCACGCCCTCCGCGGTCGCGGCGCGCGAATGCTCGTAGCCTTGATACAGAATGCCGGCGTGGACGAGTGAGGCGGCTGCAAACAGTATGGCCTCTAATCCGAGTATCGATCTTATCGAGGGGACAGGCATCACATTGCTCCTCCTAGCGCATCGGCCCGAAAATCGGACCCGATTTTCGGAAAGCACGATGCGTGGAATCAAAGAGTTAGAGCGTCCTTTGTGCGTCCCAAAGGACGCACGGCGCTGTAGACAGCTGATCCGACAATGGGTCTAGCATCATTGGGGGGCCTAGCATCACCGGATCACTTCGCCGTGAGGCCTACGGCGCCGCGCGCCTAACGAGACGTGCTGTAGCACTTTGAATTGCTGCATGTTTTATCCTCAAATCGGCTTGGATCTAAGGAACCGTGCGGCAGGCTCCGGCTTGAATCGAGAGCAAGCCGCTCCAATTCCCTCCAGCAAGTTCAGCCTGCATCCGGAGGGCGCCGATGGACGTCTTTTCCTCAAAAGCCGGATTTTTCTCTGGTCGAATGCGGTTTCTCGCGCTGGCGGCGCTCGCCTCGGGCGTCGCTCTCGGCCCGGCACGCGCGGACGTTCTCGCCCGCGTTCCCGCGGCGCGCGAAATGGCGGTCTGCGGCGACACAGTGTTCGTCGGAACCAAGGGGTCCTCGGTCTATGCCGTGCCGTTGTCCGGCGGCGGCGCCCGACGAGTCGCCCGCGGGTTCTCCGCTGCGAACGGTGTCGCATGCACTGGCGATCGATTGTTCGTCGCATCGAGGGACAGCGTAACCGCGTTCGACATCGGACGCGGGGGCGCTCTGACCGGCAGGCGCGATATTCGCCGCGGCCTGCCGAATTCGGGGGCCCATAGTTATCGCTATATCGCCGTTGGCCCCGATTCCCGGCTCTATGTCTCGTTCGGCTCGCCTTGCAACATTTGCCGGCCGCGCGGGCTGCAGGGCACGATCGTCAGCATGAACCAGGACGGGTCCGACCTTCGGCGCGTCGCCTGGGGTGTGCGCAACTCGGTCGGCTTCGACTGGCGCGGCGGCACCATGTACTTTACCGACAACGGCGCCGACGGAATGGGCGACGATATCCCGCCCGATGAGCTCAACGGGCTTCGGCCGGGCGGCTTTTACGGCTTTCCGTATTTCGGAGGCCAGACGCGGCTCGAAGGGTTTGAGGACGCATCGCCGCCCGAGCGCCAGATTCCGCCCGTCTTCGACTTTCAGGCGCACGTCGCGGCCCTCGGCATCCATTTCTTCCGCAGCCTCGGCGGCGACGCTCTGGTGGCCCAGCACGGCAGCTGGGACAGATCGGTTCCGGTCGGGTATCAGGTGGTGCGGGTGCGCTTCCGTGGCGGCCGGCCGGTCTCGGCAACGACTTTCCTTAGAGACGTCGGCCGGCCAGTGGACGTCAAGGAGGCGCCCGACGGTTCCATCCTCGTATCCGACGATGCCGGAGGAGCGGTTCACATCTTCAGGCGATGACACGGGACAGCGCCGCTTCACCGCCTCACCGCGGCAGGATCTGTTCATAGGTGCACTGGCGCGGATCCTTATCCGGCCTCCAGCGCATCAACTTTGTGCCGTGACGAAAGCGCCGGTTGCTGACATGGTCGAATCTTACCTCGACGACGAGTTCCGGACGCACCGGCTCCCATTCGCCGCTCCGCTCGCTGTTCCAACGGCTGGGGCCGCCCGGAGTCTTGCCGGTAAAGCCCGGTGGTTCGCGCAAGGCCTCGAGCCGGCGCGTCAGCGCAGGCCGTTCTTTGTCGGAGATCGTCGCGGTGAAGCCAACATGGTTCAGCGTTCCGTCTGCGTCGTACAGGCCGAGCAAGAGCGAGCCGATCTTCGCACTGTCGCTTTCGTACCGGAAGCCGCCGACGACGCAATCGGCCGTCTTCAGGCGTTTGACCTTCAACATTGCCCGCTCTCCGCATTCGTAAGGGCCGTCACGGTTTTTTGCGACAACGCCATCGGTGGCGCCTGCTTCCCACCCGGTGAGCCAGCGCTCGGCTTCACGCCTGTCAAGCGTGAATGGCGAAAGCTCGAGCTTGTCCGTGATGGCGTTCTCCCTGGCGAAGGTTTCGAGCGCCGCTCGCCGGACAGCGAGCGGCTCGCCGGTGAGGATTGCGCCATCTGTGCCGACCAGGACGTCGAAGAGGATGAGCTTGGCGGGCGTCTGCTGCGACAGCTTACGAACGCGGCTCGCCGCCGGATGCAGGCGCATCTGCAGCGCGTCGAAGGAAAGCCGTCCATCGACCTCGATTACCAGTTCGCCGTCGACCACGAATTGCGCGGCGCCCAGTTGCCTCAGCACGGCGACGACTTCCGGGAAGAAGCGCCCGAGCGGCTTTCCGGATTTCGCGCGGAGATCGACCTCTTCACCTGACTTGAAGGCAAGGCAGCGAAACCCGTCCCATTTCGGCTCGTACTGCCATGCACCATCAGCCGGGAGCTCCTGAGCCGAGCGCGCCTCCATCGGCGCTGTGCTGACGGGCAACACGAAGCCGCCGGCAGGTGACACTGCGCCGGTGGCGCTTACTTTTCGGGCTGGCCGCGATGCCCTGGCCCGCTTCGCTGGTCTTTCACGCGTGCGCAGCGCCATTGTCCAGCCCCGCTGGTTCAGCCTGACGCCGCGTTCCTTCGCCCAGCCGTGAGACTTGCCAAGCTGCCAGAGGAAGGCCGCGGCTGGCAAGGTCGGCGAAGTCAGTCGTTTCCTGGTCGAGGGATTCCGCGATGCCTGCTTTGCCGCAACCGGCGTTATGGTCGGAAATGGTGGCAGGTCTTTCGTTATTGGGCCTGGCAGCTTTCCTGGCCATCGCAGCACTCCTTTGGTCGAGTAGCAACGGACACAAAACCTCGACCCACAGGCGTTAGTTCCGCCCGCGGACCAGGACGAACGGCGGAGAGAGGAAGCAGCGGTCAAGGTCGCGCCTCGCGAAGACGATTGACGGCGAATCAGACATTCCGTCTGGCCGCAGCATGATTTTTCCGGTTATTGGAAATCCGTGAGCGCCGGCGGCTATGATGGGCACATCAACAAAAGGGAAAAATCATGAAAGCACGAATCAAATGGGTTGAAGAACGGACGTTCGTCGGCGAGTCCGGAAGCGGTCACAAGCTGGTATTCGGAACGGCTTCCGGCTCGGAGGGGAGGACACCCGGACCGAGCCCGATGGAACTGGTGTTGATCGGGGCAGGCGGTTGCTCGACCTATGACGTCGTTCACATCCTCGAAAAAGGCCGCGAGGCAGTCGAGGACTGCACCGTCGAGCTCGAAGCGGAACGAGCCGAGACCGACCCAAGGGTCTTTACCCGCATCCACATGCACTTCGTGGTGAAGGGGCGCGGCCTCGCGGAGAAAAAGGTGGAGCGGGCGATCGCCCTGTCACTCGAAAAATACTGCTCGGCGTCGGCGATGCTCGCCAAGACCGCGACGATCACGCATGATTTTGTCGTCATCGACACGGCCGCCCAGAGCGGGTGACCGTTTGACGCTTGCTTTCGCCCTTTCCCCATTGCATAAATTTCACGCACTGGCTGAATGTGCCGTGAAAAGAGGCATACGCCTGCCGGCAATGTGAGAGACGACGAGGCAACATGGCCGCACGCCAGCGCATCATTCCCGTTCGACGAGAATACAATCGCTGGGTCGCCAACCAGACGCTCGAGGATTATGCGCTGCGGTTTACCGCCAAGAGCGCGCGGCGCTTTTCCTCCGAGCGCATCTCGCAAACGGCGATCGGCGCCATCTCCTTCCTGGCGCTGGAGGCAATCGGCGGCGCCATAACGATGTCCTACGGCACCACCAATGCGATCGTCGCGATCCTGGTGGCAAGCGTCATGATCCTTGTTGTCGGCCTGCCGATCAGTCGCTACGCGATCCGCCACGGCGTCGACATCGACCTTCTGACGCGCGGCGCGAGCTTCGGCTACATCGGCTCGACGATCACCTCGCTGATCTATGCCAGCTTCACCTTCATCCTCTTTGCGATCGAGGCGTCGATCATGTCCGGGGCGCTGGAGCTTGCCCTCGGCGTGCCGCTCTGGATCGGCTACATCATCAGCGCCGTCGCGGTGATCCCGCTCGTTACCCACGGTGTGCGCCTCATCAGCAAGTTCCAACTGATGACGCAGCCTTTCTGGATCGTGCTCAACATCCTGCCCTTCGCCTTCATCGCGCTCGCCGACTGGGACAAGGTTGGGCTGTGGCTTGCCTATTCCGGCATCCACCATGCCTCCGGTCCTGCCGGCACCATTGCGCCCTTCGATCTCATTGAATTCGGAGCGGCCTCCGCGGTGATCTTCGCGCTGATGGCGCAGATCGGCGAGCAGGTGGACTTCCTCCGCTTCCTGCCGCCGGACGGCCAAAGGAGACTGCACCACCGTATCGCGGTCTTTCTCGCCGGTTCCGGCTGGGTGATCGTCGGTGCACCGAAGCTGCTGGCGGGGTCGTTTCTTGTCGTGCTGGCGCTCAGTGCCGGCGTGCCTTCGACACGCGCCGCCGACCCGGCACAGATGTACTACACCGCCTTCGGCTACATTTTTCCGTCGGATACGGCAGTACTGCTTCTGATGGTCGCCTTCGTGGTCATCTCGCAGCTTAAGATCAACGTGATGAACGCCTATGCCGGCTCGCTTGCCTGGTCGAATTTCTTCTCACGGCTCACCCACAGCCACCCCGGCCGCGTCATCTGGCTGGTCTTCAACGTGACGATCGCACTCCTCCTGATGGAGCTCGGCATCTACCGGATGCTCGAGGAGACGCTCGGCATCTTCTCGATCATCGCCATGGCCTGGCTCTGCACCATCTCGGCCGATCTCTTCGTCAACAAGCCGCTGGCCTTGTCACCGCCCGGCATTGAGTTCAAGCGCGCGCATCTTTACGACATCAATCCCGTCGGTCTCGGCACCATGGGGATCTCGGTAATCCTCGCACTGACGGCACATTTCGGTGCCTTCGGCGATATCGCCGCCTCCCTCGCCCCCTATATCGCGCTCGTCACGGCCTTCATCGCCTCGCCGCTGATTGCCTGGGCAACGGACGGAAAGTTCTATCTCGCCCGCAAGCCGCGCAAGAGCTGGTTCCGGGAGAGCGAGATCACCTGCTCGATCTGCGAACATCCGTTCGAGCCGGAGGACATGGCCTGGTGTCCGGCCTATGCCGCGCCAATCTGCTCGCTCTGCTGCTCGCTCGATAGCCGCTGCCACGACATGTGCAAGCCGAAAGCGCGGCTGAACACGCAGATCGCGACGATCGCAAAGACGATTCTGCCGGAGGCGGTGACCGCAAAGCTCGCCACGAGGCTCGGCCGCTACGCGATCTCCGCCATTCTCTCGATCGCCGGCATCGGCCTCATTCTCGCGATGATCGCGCATCAGACGACCGCCGCCTCGCCCGAGACTGCGGCCGTCGTCGAACGCACGATTGCGGTCGTCTTCTTCGTCTTCGCGATCGTGACTGGCGTCGTCTGCTGGTTCTACGTGCTCGCCCATGACAGCCGCGTCGTTGCGGAGGAAGAGTCCTCGCGCCAGAACACACTGCTTCTGAAGGAAATCGCCGCCCACAAGAAGACCGACGCGGCGCTTCAGAACGCGAAGGAAGCGGCGGAGGCGGCGAACCGGGCAAAGAGCCGCTATGTCGTGGGCTTGAGCCACGAACTGCGCACGCCGCTCAACGCCGTGCTCGGCTATGCGCAGATCCTCGAACGCGACGAGACCATACCGCCCTCACGACAGGGGGCGATCAAGGTGATCAAGCGCAGCGCCGATCACCTTTCGGGCCTCATCGACGGCCTGCTCGACATATCCAAGATCGAAGCCGGCAAGCTGCAGGTCTACTCAAACGAGATCAACATTCACGATTTCCTCGACCAGATCGTCGACATGTTCCGCCCGCAAGCCCAGGCCAAGGGCATCGCCTTCGAACACGACCGGGCAGCGTCGCTACCGCAATATGTGCGGACGGACGAGAAGCGGCTGAGACAGATCCTCGTCAATCTCCTCTCGAATGCGCTGAAGTTTACCGAACGCGGCCGCATCCACCTCGACGTCGGCTATCGCAATCAGGTCGCCACCTTCACGATCGAGGACAGCGGCCGCGGCATCAGCGACAAGGACCTCCCGCGGATCTTCGATCCGTTCCAGCGCGGCGAGGCGGAACATCGCATGCCCGGGCTGGGGCTTGGCCTGACCATCACGCGCCTGCTCACCCAGACGCTCGGTGGCGAGATCTCCGTCACCAGCGAAAGGGAGAAGGGCACCGCCTTCCGCGTCCGCCTGATGCTCTCCGCCGTCGACCGGCCGGCGGCGCTCAACGACCCGGTGCGCCGGATCCGCTCCTACAAGGGCGCGCGCCGCACTGTCGTCGTGGTCGATGACAACGAGGATCACCGCGGTCTGATGCGCGAGGTGCTTACCCCGCTCGATTTCGTCGTGCTGACGGCAGCGAGCGGCCGGGACTGCCTGGCGCTGATCGAGGACATCAAGCCCGACCTGTTCCTGATCGACATCTCCATGCCTGGCATGAACGGCTGGGAACTGGTGACGCGATTGCGCGAAAGCGGCCAGACCGCGCCGGCGATCATGCTGTCGGCCAATATCGGTGACGGATCGTCCGCCGGTGCCGCAAGCGGCCACAACGACACGCTTGCTAAGCCATTTGGCGTCCGCCAGCTCGTCGACAAGCTGGCGATCCATCTCGGCCTCGAATGGATTCATGAGGACGATGGCAGGCACGCCGGCGGCAAGGCCGATCCCGTGACCAGTCCCGGACACCACCATGTGGAGGAATTGATCCGGCTCGGGGAAATCGGCTACGTCCGGGGCATTGAGGCGAAGCTGACGGAGATTGCCCTGAACCCCGAGAACCAGGCTTTTGCGGAAGCGGTGCGCGCCTATGTCCGTGCCTTCGACCTTTCCGGCTACGATGCCTTCCTGAGGCAGATGACGGCAGGGGAGGCCGAGACCCGTGGCTGAACCCGCCAATCCGCGCGACATCGTCCTCCTGGTCGACGATTCGCCTGAGGCACTCGGCTTCCTGACCGAAGCCCTGGAACAGTCCGGCTTTTCGGTGCTGATCGCCACATCCGGCAACGCCGCCCTGAATATTGCCGACCGCATCACCCCCGACATCATCCTGCTCGATGCCGTGATGCCCGGGATGGACGGTTTCGATACCTGCGTCCGGCTGAAGGCAAACGCCTCCGTCACCCAGGTTCCGGTGGTGTTCATGACCGGGCTGACCGAGACGGAGCACGTGGTGCGCGCGCTCGAAGCCGGTGGCGTCGACTATCTCACCAAGCCGATCAACATCGACGAACTGAGAGCCCGCATTCGCGTCCATCTCTCCAATGCCCGTTCCGCCCAGAGCGCACGGGTTGCGCTCGATGCGGCCGGGCGGCACCTGCTTGCCGTGCGCGGCGACGGCGGCGTCCGCTGGTCGACGCCGCAGGCGACGCGACTCGTCAATGCCGCAACGGGAAGCGACGACGGGCTTGCGGTCGTGACCGCCCGCATCGCCGAATGGATGCGGCAACGGGAAAAGCAAGGCTCCGGTCAGGGTAGTTTCACGCTGCAGCAGGCGGGCCAGACGGGCCTGCAGATTTCCTATCTCGGCGCCATCGGCGCGAACGAATATCTCTTCCGCCTGACCGCCGAGCACGGCATCAGCGACGACGAGATGCTGCGCCAGCATTTCCTGCTGACGCAGCGCGAGTCCGAGGTGCTCTCGTGGATAGCCAAGGGCAAGTCCAACCGCGATATCGGCGAGATCCTCGGCTTAAGCGCCCGCACGGTGACGAAGCATCTCGAACAGATCTACGTGAAGCTCGGCGTCGAAAACCGCGCGTCAGCCGCCGTCAAGGCGACGCAGGTGCTGCACGGGATTTGAGGAAGCTGCACGGACCCTTTGGAGGGGTCGTTCCAGAGGCGGTCGCTTGCCGCCAATAGTCCCCTTGCGCAAAAAAGAGCGCGGCCTGGGAAACCAGACCGCGCCAAGCCGCACTTGTCGTGCGTTGCCCTGGGAGGCAACTTATTCGGCGGGCTGGATGACCGCCGGAATGGTGTCAGTTGCCGTCTCACCGCCGAGTGCGGCGGAAAGCTGCGCCTGATCCAATTCGCCTTCCCATTTCGCCACGACGACCGTTGCGACCGCATTGCCGACGAAGTTGGTGAGCGCGCGGCATTCCGACATGAAGCGGTCGATACCGAGGATCAGCGCCATGCCGGCGACCGGTACGGAGGGGACGACCGAAAGCGTCGCGGCCAGCGTGATGAAACCCGCGCCGGTGATGCCGGCAGCGCCCTTCGAGCTCAGCATGGCGACGAGCAGCAGGAGGATCTGATCACCGAAGGAGAGCGGAATATCGGTCGCCTGCGCGATAAAGAGCGCGGCAAGCGTCATGTAGATGTTGGTGCCGTCGAGGTTGAAGGAATAGCCGGTCGGGATGACAAGGCCGACGACCGAGCGCTTGCAGCCTGCCTTCTCCATCTTGTTCATCAGGCCCGGCAGTGCCGCCTCCGAGGAGGACGTGCCGAGCACGAGCAGCAGTTCTTCCTTGATGTAGCGGATGAGCGCGACGATCGAGAAGCCGTTGTAGCGCGCCACGGCGCCAAGCACGATGAAGACGAAGAGGAACGACGTGAGATAGAAGGTGCCGATCAGCATCGCGAGATTTGCGATCGACGCCACGCCGTACTTGCCGATGGTGAAGGCCATCGCACCGAAGGCGCCGATCGGGGCGGCCTTCATCAGGATCGCCACCAGGCGGAAAATCGGCAACGTCAGCGCATGCAGGAAATCGACAACCGGCTGGGCTTTTTCGCCGACCATCGCAAGGGCGATGCCGAAGAGGACCGAGATGAACAGCACCTGCAGGATGTCGCCCTCGGCGAAAGCGCTGATCAGCGTCGTCGGAATGATGTTCATGAGAAAGCCGGTGACCGACTGCTCATGCGCCTTCTCGGTATAGGTGGTGACCGCCTTCATATCGAGCGAAGCCGGATCGATATGCATGCCGGAGCCGGGCTGAACTACATTCGCGACGATGAGACCGACAATGAGCGCGAGGGTCGAGAAGGTCAGGAAGTAGATCATCGCCTTGCCGGCGACGCGCCCGACCTTGGCGAGATCGGTCATGCCGGCAATGCCGGTCGCGACCGTCAGGAAGATGACCGGCGCGATGATCATCTTGACGAGCTTGATGAAGGCGTCGCCGAGCGGTTTGAGCTCGGTGCCAATGTCCGGATAGAAATGCCCGAGCAGGATTCCCGCAGCGATCGCCGCGAGGACCTGGACATAGAGATGCCGATAAAGGGGTGTCTTGCCGCGGACCTCCGCGGAATGTTCTGCGATCATGATAATCCTCCACGCGGGGCCTAGTCCGGCAATGTGCCGGGCCTCCCAGGCCACTTTTCCGAAGAACGACAGCACCCGCTGTCATGCGGAGGGAATTGCAACAGGCGTGCCAGATCAGAGGCGCGCGCACAAACCGTTGATTCTTAATCTCTTTAGTTTTCAGCGCCTCATAATTCACGCCAAGTTGGGCGGAAATCCGCACAGATGAATTGGCAGGCTGGGCGAAAAGATGCACAATGTCGCCATGACCATTCCCCTCAAAAATGATCTGGGCGATCTCCAGCGCCGCGCCCGGCGGTCGTGGTCGATCTTCGCGCTCGTCGCGGTCGCGCTACTTGCGTTCGGCTTCCTCGCCGCAGGCGAATATGGCCGGACAAATGCGCTCGGCGCGCTCGCTGAACAAAGCCGTATCGATGCCAGCCTCAAGGCATCGCTGCTGCGTGCCGTCGTCGAAAAACAGCGCGCGCTGCCGCTGGTGCTCGCCGACGACACGGCGATCCGCCAGTCGCTTCTGACGCCGGACGCGCGCTCACTCGACCAGATCAACCGCAAGCTCGAAGAGCTTGCCGCAAGTGCCGGCGCAGCGGTCGTCTATCTGATCGGGCTGGACGGCGTCGCTATCGCCGCGAGCAATTGGCGGGAGCCGACGAGTTTCGTCGGAAGCAATTATGGTTTTCGCGACTATTTCCGGCTGGCGATCCGCGATGGCCAGGCGGAGCATTTCGCCATGGGGACGGTCAGCAAGCGGCCGGGCCTCTACATTTCCCGGCGGATCGACGGGCCGTCGGGGCCGATCGGAGTGATCGTCGCCAAACTCGAGTTCGACGGCGTCGAAGCCGACTGGGCGAGCACGGGCAAGCCCGTCTATGTCACCGACCGACGGGGCATCGTCATCATCACCAGCATCCCCTCCTGGCGCTTCATGACGACGAAGCAAATTCCCGAGGACCGTCTGGCGTCGATCCGTGAAAGCCTGCAATTCGGCGACGCGCCCTTGCTGCCGCTGCCCTTCAGCCAGATCGAAGCGAAGGCCGATGGCTCCTCCACCCTCGATGCCCTGCTTCCAGGCAGCCGCGCCGAGACGTTCCTGCGCGTCGAAACGCTGGTGCCGTCGACGAACTGGCGGCTGGAGCAATTGTCGCCGCTTACCCCGGCACTGTCGGCCGGCGCACGCGATGCAAGGCTTGAGATGCTCGCGATCCTGGTTCCCCTGCTTGCGCTTGCGGCCTTTCTCATGCGCCGGCGCCAGACGATCGCTCTGCGTTCGGCGACGGAACGCGCAGCACGCAACGAGCTGGAGGCGCGCGTCGAGGAGCGGACGCGTGACCTCACCATGGCCCGCGACCGCCTCGAAACGGAAATCGCCGACCATCGCCAGACGACTGAAAAGCTGCAGGCCGTTCAGCAGGATCTCGTGCAGGCCAACCGGCTGGCGATCCTCGGGCAGGTCGCCGCCGGCGTCGCGCACGAAATCAACCAGCCCGTCGCCACGATCCGCGCCTATGCCGACAACGCCCGCACCTTTCTCGATCGCGGCCAAAGCGCGACCGCGGCGGAAAACCTCACCAGCATCGCCGAGCTTACCGAGCGCGTCGGAACAATCACCGACGAGTTGCGCCGGTTCGCCCGCAAGGGAAACTTCGTCGCCGAGCCGACCGAGATGCGCGACGTCGTCGAAGGGGCGATGCTTCTGCTTCGCAGCCGCTTTGCCGGTCGCATGGACACGATCAGGATCTCTCTTCCCCCGAATGGGCTCAAAGCCATGGGCAATCGCATTCGCCTGGAACAGGTGCTGATCAACCTTCTCCAGAATGCGCTGGAAGCGCTCGGCGGCGCCGAAAACGGCGAGATCAGCGTGCGGTGCGCGGAAACCGGGCGTGGCATCGAACTGACGGTCGCGGACAATGGTCCCGGCATTCCGGAGGATATCCGCGATGAGCTTTTCACGCCCTTCAATACCTCGAAGGACGACGGACTCGGTCTCGGGCTCGCGATCTCCAAGGAGATCGTCGCCGACTATGGCGGCGACATCGCGGTCGAGACGAGCGCCTCCGGAACCACATTCACAGTCCATTTGAAGAAGGCTCAAGCACAATGAGCGACGCCGCATCCGTGTTCCTGATCGACGACGACCGCGACCTGCGCAAGGCGATGCAGCAGACCCTGGAGCTCGCCGGATTCACGGTCTCGCCCTTTGCCAGCGCCATCGAGGCGCTTGACGCGCTCAACCCCGAATTCGACGGGGTCGTCATCAGCGATATCCGCATGCCGGGCCTCGACGGGCTCGCTTTCTTCCAGAAGGTGGCGGCCCTCGACCCGGATCTTCCCGTCATTCTGGTCACTGGACACGGCGACATTCCGATGGCCGTGCAGGCCATTCAGGATGGGGTCTATGATTTTATCGCCAAGCCCTTTGCCGCCGATCGGCTGGTCCAGAGCGCGCGCCGCGCCGAGGAGAAGCGCCGCCTGGTGATGGAGAACCGGGCGCTGCGCCGCGCGGCGGAAGCCGCCTCCGACAGCCTGCCGCTGATCGGCCAGACAGCGGTGATGGAACGGTTGCGACAGACGCTGAAACACATTGCCGACACCGACGTCGACGTGCTTGTCGCCGGTGAGACCGGCAGCGGCAAGGAGGTGGTCGCGACCCTGCTTCACCAGTGGAGCCGACGCAGGAACGGCAATTTCGTAGCCCTCAACTGCGGCGCGCTCCCCGAAACGGTCATCGAAAGCGAGCTCTTTGGTCACGAGCCGGGCGCCTTCACCGGAGCCGTGAAAAAGCGGATCGGCCGGATCGAGCATGCAAGCGGCGGCACGCTGTTTCTCGACGAGATCGAGGCGATGCCGCCGGCAACCCAGGTAAAGATGCTGCGCGTGCTCGAAGCGCGGGAGATCACTCCGCTCGGCACCAACGAGACGCGGCCGGTCGACATCCGGGTCGTTGCCGCCGCCAAGGTCGACCTCGGCGATCCCGCGGAGCGCGGCGACTTTCGTGAAGACCTCTACTACCGGCTGAATGTCGTGACGCTTTCGATCCCGCCGCTGCGCGAGCGGCGCGAGGATATTCCGCTGCTCTTCTCGCATTTCCTGAGCCGGGCGGCGGAACGTTTCGAGCGTGACGTTCCGTCGGTGTCTCTGGCTGTCCAGCAACACCTGATGTCGCATTCCTGGCCCGGCAATGTGCGCGAGCTGTCGCATTTTGCGGAGCGTGTGGCGCTTGGTGTTGAAGGAAACCTCGGCAACCCGCTCCCGCCTGCGGCCGATGCCGGGGCATCGCTTCCGGAGCGGCTGGAGCGCTACGAGGCCGAGATCCTGAAGGAAGCCCTGACGGCGCATCGGGGTGACGTCAAGGAAACGCTGGAAGCGCTCGGCATTCCGCGCAAGACCTTCTATGACAAGCTGCAACGCCACGGCATCAACCGGGCGGACTATGCAGAGCGGGCTGCGCCGTCGGACAATCGAGCCTGAAATTGGGAAGAGATATCGGGCAGCATTGCTGGTTGGCGGTTGCCTAATCGTGTCGAGATCAAAATATTGTGATAAGCTTAGCGGTCGAACGCCAATGAAGAGACGGCCCAATAAAGATACGGCAATGAGCGAGGCAAGCATGCAGAAGCGCGACCTGCGCGAAGAAACAGCGCCCCTTCGCACGCGAATTCTCGACAAGCTCTCGCAACTGCCGTGGGACGGGGTTCGCTACAGCCATCCGATCCCGGGGCTCGTCCTCTACCGCGTCATCGAGCCGGCCGGGCCGTTTTCCGGTGTCTCGGAACCGAGCCTGTCGCTGATCGTCAAGGGTAGCAAGCGCGTCAAGGTCGGCAACGAAACGCTCGTCTACGACGAGTCCTGCTTCTTCGTGACCGCCATCGGCTTGCCCATGACCGGCCAGATCTGCGAGGCGAGCGAGGGCGAGCCTTATGTGGCCGCGACCCTGCGCCTTGATCTGGAGAAACTGCGCAGGATCATCACCGATCACGACATACAGCCAGCGGACATGCCCGAACGCGACCTCGGCGTCGTCGTCGGCGCCGCGACACCGGAATTGTTCGACGCGCTGTTGCGACTGATTTCGCTGGTGAACTCGCCGGCGGACATCCCTTTCCTTGCCAATCATATTCACAATGAGATCCTCTACCGGTTGCTTACCGGCGAGCAAGGGACGCGGCTTCGGCGCTTCGCGCTCGCCGGCACCAACAGCAACCGCGTCGCAAAGGCGGTGGCATGGTTGAAGGAAAATTATGCCCGGCCGTTGCGCGTCGAGGAGTTGGCAGAGGTTGCGAACATGGGCGTTTCGACGCTCCACCACCATTTCCGCGCGATGACCGCAATGAGCCCGCTGCAGTTCCAGAAGCACCTGCGCCTGCATCACGCACGGGACCTGATGCTGTCGCAGTCGCTCGACGCAGCGACGGCCGCCGCACGCGTCGGTTACGAGAGCCCGACGCAATTCAGCCGGGAATATCGACGTGCTTTCGGCCATCCGCCGATAAGGGACATCAGGTCGATCCTGAACTCCAGCGAGCCGAACAGGCGCGACTCGATCGACTAGAAACGGCGCGGTGCGGCACTCAAATCGATTCGCTTGGCTCGACGTGGCGGCGTCACCATGATCACAATTGCGTCAAGTCGACAGGAATAGGCAACAATCCGACAGGATCGACTCTACCGGGCCGCGGTATGGTCTTCTAAGCTCTGGCCGCAGCCTGGCGAATGGCTGCGGCGCACGAACCGGCATCTCCCAAGCCGAGAGCTGCGCCCAACGCGAGGAGACCACCATGGCAATTGTGACGATCAACGGCGTCAAGCACTCGGTCGAAGCCGAGGCGGATATGCCGCTTCTCTGGGTGATCCGCGATCTTGTGGGACTGACAGGTACGAAGTTCGGTTGCGGCATGGCGCAATGCGGCGCCTGCACGGTCTATGTCGATGGCGCGCCGGTCCGGTCCTGCCAGACGCTCATCGGCGACATCGAAGGAGCTGAGGTAACCACCATCGAGGGGCTCAAGGGCAAGGTCGCGGAAGCGGTCCAGGCCGTCTGGGCCGATCTCGACGTGCCGCAGTGCGGCTACTGTCAGTAGGGACAAATCATGTCGGCGACAGATCTTCTGACCAGCAATCCGAAGCCCAGCGACGAGGACATTGACGCCGCAATGGCGGGCAATCTCTGTCGCTGCGCGACCTATCATCGAATCCGAGCCGGCATTCATGAAGCCGCAAAGCGCCTGGAGGGCTGAGCCATGATCCCGAGACTGATGCAATCGGTTACCCTCCCCGCTGCACGGGTTGAGGCGTCGCGGCGGCAGTTCCTCATTGGCGCGCTCGCTGCCGGCACCGGCATCGCCGTCGGCTTCCACCTCCTGCATGCATCGCCGGCGGCGGCCGCCGAGACGACATCGGCAGAAGGCGCGCATTCCTTTTCGCCCTATCTGATAATCGACGGCGATGGAAAGGTGACCGTCCTTTCATCGCAGTTCGAAATGGGGCAAGGCTCCTATAACGGCCTCGCCACGCTGGTGGCGGAAGAACTCGATGCAGACTGGTCGGCGATCGACGTGAAGGGTGCCGCCGGCAATATCAAGGCCTACGGCAATCTCGCCTTCGGCGGTGCAATCCAGGCAACCGGAGGTTCGACCTCGATGGCGTCCTCGTGGGAGCGCTATCGCAAGGCGGGTGCCGCGGCCCGCGCCATGCTTGTCGCTGCGGCGGCCTCCGAGTGGGGCGTCGATGCGGCGGAAATCACCGTCGAGAACGGCATTCTTGCTCATCCCTCGGGCAAGAGCGGCGGCTTCGGCGTCTTTGCCGCCAGGGCGGCGGCGATGCCGGCGCCGACAGATGTGAAGCTCAAACAGCCGGGCGACTGGAAGCTGATCGGCAATGCCGGCCTGAAGCGTTTCGACAGCGCCCGCAAAACGAACGGGACGGAGCAATATACGATCGACGTCAAGCTGCCCGGCATGCTGACGGCCGTGATGATCCACCCGCCCCTCTTCGGCGCGAAGGCGAAGTCCTTCGACCCCTCTGCCGCCCGCGGCATCAAGGGCGTAGTCGACGTCGTCGAAACTCCGCGGGGAATTGCGGTGATTGGCGAACACATGTGGGCGGCGATCAAGGGGCGCGAGGCAGTCAAGGTGGAGTGGGACGACGCGGCGGCGGAAAAGCGCGGCACGCAGGCGGTCATGTCCACGTACCGCGATCTCGCGAAAAAGACCCCGGCGGCGGTTGCCCGCAAGGAGGGCGACGCCGATGCCGCCTTTGCGCAGGCGGCGAAGGTCATCGAAGCGAGCTTCGAGTTCCCCTATCTCGCGCACGCCGCCCTGGAGCCGCTGAATGCCGTCGCGCGCATGAATGAGGACGGCACGCTCGAGGTCTGGGGCGGACACCAGTTCCCGGACGTCTACCAGAAGCTTGCCGGCGAGATCGCCGGAATCGCCCCCGACAAGGTCCGCCTGAACGTCATGAAGTCGGGCGGCAGCTTCGGCCGGCGGGCCGTCTTCGACGGCGATGTCGTCGTCGAGGCCGTGCATGCGGCGAAGGCGATCGGGTTCCGTGCCCCGGTAAAGGTGCAGTGGACGCGCGAGGACGACATGCGCGCGGGCCGCTATCGCCCCGCCTATGTGCACACCCTCAAGGCTGGCATCGATGCGGACGGAAAGCTCGTCGCCTGGAACAATCACATCGTCGGCCAGTCCATCATGGCGAAGACGGCGTTCGAGGGGATGGTCAAAAACGGGGTCGACCCGACGTCGGTCGAAGGGGCGAGCAACCTGCCCTATGGCATCCCCAACCAGACAGTCGGCCTCACCACCACCGACGTCGGTGTTCCCGTTCTCTGGTGGCGTTCGGTCGGCTCGACGCATACCGCCTTTGCCGCCGAAACCTTCCTCGACGAGGTAGCCGAAGCGGCGGGACGCGATCCGGTGGAATTCCGTCTGTCCTTGCTCGAGCCAGAGTCGCGCCACGCAACCGTGCTCAAGCTGGCGGCGGACAAGGCGGAATGGCAGAAGCCGTTGCCCGAAGGCCGCTTTCGCGGTGTCGCCCTCGCAGAAAGCTTCGGCTCCGTGGTGGCACAGATCGCCGAGGTATCGACGGACGGGAATGGCGGCATCAAGGTCGAACGCGTGGTCGCCGCCGTTGATTGCGGTCTGGCGATCAACCCGGACCAGGTCCGCGCCCAGGTCGAGGGCGGCATCGGCTTCGGGCTCGGCGCCATTCTGGGCGAGGAAATCACGCTGACGGACGGCAAGGTCGATCAGGGCAATTTCGACGTCTATACGCCGCTCAGGATCGACTCCATGCCGAAGGTCGAAGTCCACATCGTGCCCTCGGCCAATCCGCCCTCCGGCATCGGCGAACCTGGGGTTCCGCCGATCGGCCCGGCCGTTGCCAATGCCGCCTACAAGGCGCTCGGCAAGCGGATCCGCGTCATGCCGTTCTCAAAATCGCTCAACGCATAGTCTCCGATGCCCGGCCGCCACTCCGGCCGGGCATCAGCGCAATCCAAACGCAATCGGATCATGCTGCAGCGGCGGAAATTTGGAACGCGGCGGCGTTGACACCCCCCTCTGCCCTGCCGGGCAGAGGGGGGTGCCGTCCGGTGCTCGGCAGTTGTAACAATGATTCAATCAGACCCTGCTCTCACCGCCGATCCGGATCTCGCCGGCATCTTATCCGCGCATTGGCGAACGACTTCTGAAATCTGCAGCAGTTGCTTGGCCAAGGGGCTCGTCTTGCGCCAGATCATGCCGATCGTGCGCGAGGGCTGGGGGCTCTCGAAGCGGGCAACAGACACCGATGCCGAGCGCGTTTCCACCGGTACGGCCATCTCCGGGATCAGCGTGACACCGATGCCGGCGCTGACCATCTGGACCAGCGTGGACAGGGAGCTGCCGTCCAGCAATTCCCGCGGCAGCGCCGAGCGCATATTGCAGAAGGACAGGGCCTGGTCGCGAAAGCAATGGCCCTCCTCAAGCAGAAGCAGCCGCATTTCACGCAAGCTTTCGCGACTGGGCACCGGCTTTCCCTCGTCGTCATCCGGCCGAACGAGCACAAAATTCTCCTCGAAGAGCGCAACCTCGGTCAAGGACGGTTCGGAGATCGGCAGTGCCACGATGGCCGTGTCGAGCCGGCCCTCCAACAGGTCCTGAACCAGCTTCGACGTCAGCGTCTCGCGCACGTTGATATCGAGCCCATCATACATGCGGGTGAGATTGCCTATAATCCTGGGCAGCAGGTAGGGAGCCACCGTCGGAATGACGCCGATCCGCAGCCGTCCCGCCAGCCGGTTCTGCGAAGCGCGCGCCAGATCGGCAAGTTCATCGACCGAGCGCAGGATGTCGCGCACGCGCTGGGCAAGCACCTCTCCGAAACTGCTGAGCCGAACCTGGCGCGCGCCTCGTTCAAAGAGCTCCGTGCCCAGTGCTTCCTCCAGTTCCTTGATCTGCACCGACAATGCGGGTTGAGAGATTGCGCAGGCATCCGCCGCGCGCCCGAAATGGCCGTATCGGGCCAATGCCTCGAAATAGCGAAGCTGCTTGAGTGTGAAATTGATCATAACTTCATCTTATCGCAGCGATCAGGAAATCCAACTTAAATTAATGGAACCCTTTTGCTAGAGTGATTAAGCTGCAGAGGAGCTGCAGCCGCATCACCGCCTCGAATTCCGACGGCGGGAAAGTTATCGGCGTCCTGACCATTCAGAACGTAGGTACCCGAGGCTGTTTTGTCAGAGGGCCTTTTCCCAGAAGGACCTCAAGCAAAGAACATTCCATGTGCCTGGCGCTCGCGCTGGCCATGAAACCGAACCAGCGAAATTCGCGCAATCGCAATGGGAGACAAAAATGGACGCAAAAGCCGAAAAAACGGGCCGCTGCCCAGTCGTGCACGGCACGTCGAACCGCGACTGGTGGCCCAACCAGTTGAACCTCAAAATTCTTCACCAGAATTCGACGCTCTCCGATCCGATGGACGAGGCGTTCAACTACGCCGAGGAGTTCAAGAAGCTCGACCTGAACGCCGTCAAGCAGGATCTCTACGCGCTGATGACGGACAGCCAGGACTGGTGGCCGGCCGACTTTGGTCATTACGGTCCGCTTCTCATCCGCATGGCCTGGCATAGCGCGGGCACCTACCGCACCGGCGATGGCCGCGGCGGCGCGTCCTCCGGCACGCAGCGCTTTGCGCCGCTCAACAGCTGGCCGGACAACGCCAACCTCGACAAGGCGCGGCGGCTGCTCTGGCCGATCAAGCAGAAATACGGCAACAGCATCTCCTGGGCCGACCTCATGATCCTTGCCGGGAACTGTGCGCTGGAATCGATGGGCTTCAAGACCTTCGGCTTCGGCGGCGGCCGTGCCGACGTCTGGGAGCCGGAGGAAGACATCTATTGGGGCTTGGAGACCGAGTGGCTCGGTGACAAGCGCTACACGGGTGACCGCGAGCTCGAAAATCCCCTTGCTGCCGTGCAGATGGGGCTGATCTACGTCAACCCGGAAGGACCGAACGGTAACCCCGATCCGATCGCGGCCGCCCGCGACATCCGCGAGACCTTCTCCCGCATGGCCATGAACGACGAGGAGACCGTAGCCCTCATCGCCGGCGGCCACACCTTCGGCAAGACCCACGGCGCGGGCGATGCCACGCTTGTCGGCCCGGAACCCGAAGGCGCCGGTATCGAAGAGCAGGGCCTCGGCTGGAGGAGCGGTTACGGCAGCGGCAAAGGCGGCGACACCATCACCAGCGGCCTTGAAGTCACCTGGACTTCGACGCCGACGAAGTGGAGCAACAATTTCTTCTGGAACCTGTTCGGCTACGAGTGGGAACTGACCAAGAGCCCGGCCGGCGCGCATCAGTGGCAACCGAAGCATGGTGCGGGCGCCGGCTCCATACCCGATGCGCACGACCCGTCGAAGCGTCGCGCGCCATCCATGCTGACCACCGACATTGCGCTCAGGGTCGACCCTGCCTACGAAAAGATCGCAAGGCGCTTCTACGAGAATCCGGATCAGTTCGCTGACGCCTTTGCCCGGGCGTGGTTCAAGCTGACGCATCGCGACATGGGTCCGCGCTCGCGCTATCTCGGCCCGGAGGTCCCGGCAGAGGAACTGATCTGGCAGGATCCGGTTCCCGCCGTCGATCATGCCCTGGTCGACGCGGCGGACATAGCCGGCCTGAAGGCCAGGATCCTCGCGTCGGGCCTTTCCGTCTCCGAACTGGTCTCGACAGCCTGGGCGTCGGCCTCGACCTTCCGCGGCTCCGACAAGCGTGGTGGTGCGAACGGCGCGCGCATCCGCCTTGAGCCCCAGAAGGAATGGGAAGTCAACCAGCCCGTCCAACTCGCAAAAGTGCTGGAGATTCTCGAAGGCATCCAGAAGACCTTCAACGAGGCGCAGTCCGGCGGCAAGAAGATTTCGCTCGCCGACCTGATCGTCCTCGGTGGCGCCGCCGCGATCGAGGAGGCAGCCAAAGCCGCCGGACATGATGTGGAAGTTCCCTTCGCGCCGGGCCGCACGGATGCATCGCAGGAGCAGACCGATGTGGAATCCTTCACCGTTCTCGAACCGATCGCCGACGGTTTCCGCAACTACCAGAAGGCTCAATATGCCGTTTCGGCAGAGGAGCTGCTGGTCGACAAGGCACAGCTGCTGACGCTGACGGCGCCGGAGATGACGGTTCTCGTCGGCGGATTGCGTGTGCTGAACGCGAATATCGGACAGTCCCAGCACGGCGTCTTCACCAAACGCCCCGGGACGCTCACCAACGACTTCTTCGTGAACCTGCTCGACATGGGCACGGAGTGGAAGGCGTCTGCGGAAGCCCAGGGCGTGTACGAGGGACGCGACCGCAAGAGCGGCGAGGTGAAGTGGACCGGCACCCGCGTCGACCTCGTCTTCGGTTCGAACTCCGTGCTTCGCGCGATCGCGGAAGTCTACGCACAGCAGGATTCGCCCAAGAAGTTCGTGCGCGATTTCGTGGCAGCCTGGAACAAGGTGATGAACGCCGATCGCTTCGACCTCGTCTGATCCGGGTCGAATCGGCCGTACCGGTGTACGGGTCGGTGCATAAATATGAGAGACGGGTCCCGGCAACTTGCCGGGACCCACAATTCGGGTTGTGAATCAGCCCAGAAAAGTTGAACCAAAGCTCCACTCAATAGGCATTCTCAAGTGCCAGCTTACGATGGCCAAGCACGCACACGAGGCTTGTGGACGGCGGTTGACAACGCGGTTCCCAAATGAGAACATAACGTGAACATTCGGAGAGCTATCATGACCCATGCCGAAGAAGTCATAAACCGCGCCATGGCCGTCGTTGCTGCTTCTCGCGTCCGGCGAGAGCGCGAGGAAGAACGGCGCAGACAGATCTTCGGGCGGATTCAATTGACCCCGCCCCTGCCCGTGCTGAAGCGTGGCGGCGCACAGCTTTCGCTCAATCTGGACAGTTAGGCTGTGCATCGCCAATCAACCGAGGTGATGACGCTCCTGGAGACCGTAGACCGGCGTCGGAATGCCTTCGCAGCGGGCCTTCAGCTGCAGTGAAAGATACTGCGAATAATGTCGTGACTGATGCAGGTTGCCGCCGTGGAACCAGAGCGCCTCCTGCTGCGTCGGCTTCCACATGTTGCGCTGCTCGCCCTCCCAGGGACCCGGATCCTTCGGCGTATCGGAGCCGAGGCCCCAGACCTTGCCGACCTTGTCGGCGACCTCCTTGGAGATGAGGTCGGCCGCCCAACCGTTCATCGAGCCATAACCGGTGGCGTAGACAACGAGGTCGGCCGGAATCTCGGTGCCGTCCTTCAGGACGACGGCATCTTCCGTCAGGTGGCTGACGTCGGAGCCCGATTTCAGCTTGATGCTGCCGTCGATGACGAGATCGCAGGCGCCGACGTCGATGTAGTAGCCGGACCCACGGCGCAGATATTTCATGAACAGGCCGGAACCGTCGGCGCCCCAGTCGAGCATGAAGCCGGCCTTTTCCAGATCGGCATAGAACTTGGCGTCGCGCTCGCGCATCTTCTCGTAAAGCGGAATCTGGAACTCGTGCATGATCCGATAGGGCAGCGATGCGAAGATCAGGTCCGCCTTGCGCGTCGTCATGCCGGCGGCAACCGCCCGCTCGGAATAGAGCTCCCCGAGCCCGATATCCATCAGCGTGTCCGAACGCACGATGTGCGTCGACGAACGCTGCACCATCGTCACGTCGGCACCGCCTTCCCAAAGCGCCGCGCAGATATCATGCGCGGAATTGTTGGAGCCGATCACGACCACCTTTTTGTCGCTATAGGCGTCCGGACCCGGATGCTCAGACGAATGCTGCTGTTCGCCTTTGAAGACGTCCTGGCCCTTGAGTTTCGGAATGTTCGGCTTGCCCGACATGCCGGTCGCGAGCACGAGCTGCTTCGGCCGAAGCACGACTTCCTCGCCGTTGCGCTCGACGACCACCGACCACTCCTTCGCCTGCTCGTCGTACTTGGCGGATTTGCAGGTGGTCGAGCCCCAGTAGTTGAGCTCCATCACCCTGGTATACATCTCCAGCCAGTCGCCGATCTTGTCCTTCGGCGCGAAGACCGGCCAGTTCTCCGGGAAGGGAATATAAGGCAGATGGTCGTACCAGACCGGATCGTGCAGGCAGAGCGACTTGTAGCGCTTGCGCCAGCTGTCGCCCGGGCGTTCGTTCTTCTCGATGATGATCGCCGGCACGTTCAGTTGACGCAGGCGCGCGCCGAGCGCGATGCCGCCCTGGCCGCCGCCGATGATGACGACGTAGGGTTGCGTCGCGTAGCCGAGGTCGGCCGCCTCCCGCTCGCGCTTTTCCGTCCACGTCCGGCGATTGGGGTCGTGACCGTGCTCGGCGCCGAGTGGTCGCCTGAGGCCTTTCGGCTCCTCGTGCCCTTTAAGCTCGGTCATCGTCGTGAGAAGCGTCCAGATCAGACCGTTCTTTAACCGGATATGGCCGTAGCCCCGCGCCACGTCCGTCTCGAATTCGAACCATCCGTCGGTTACGCCGTCTGCGCCGCTCGCCTGTTCGTTCGGGTCGTGACGAAACTGCGCCGGCTTCACCACTGCGAGCTGGCTCGTCAGCATGTCGCGGATCTGGTCCCGCCCCTCCATCGTCCTGATGTTCCAGGTAAACGTGACGAGGTCGCGCCAGTAACAGTCCGCCTGGAACAGGTTGACGGCGGCCTCGATATCGCCCTGTTCGAGCGCCCTGCCGAGCTTGGCGAGCGCGCTGTCAACGCGGGTGCTGGGACTTTCTTCAAGCATGAGATCTCCTCCTCTTCGTTGGGCCTGGCTCGCGGGCGACTCCTCATCCGCCGGCGAGGGTATTTCTGCGCAGCGCTGCCGCTGCGGTCGAACAGCGATGTGCAATGGCCGTGCCAAGCGTCGCAGCCAGGAAAACCGCAATGTTTTCAGGAACAGGAGGAATTAGGACTGTTGCACGCCTCGATGCGGTCGCCACAAGTGAGGCGCCCGACCTGTTGCAGGTGCCCTCCAGAATCGGGTGACGCCACTCTTACCGATGCGGCTTCAGGTGATAGCGCCTGATCTGCCGATGCACCGTCGAGCGGTCGAGGCCTAGACGGCGGGCCGCCTCGGAAATGTTCCAGTTGCAGGCGTCGAGCATCAGGCTTAACGCCGTCCCCGCATTGCCCGCCTCGTCCGGCTCGATCTTCGCTACGAGATAGTCCGGAAGATCGCAAACTTCGATGACAGAGCCATCGGCTAGCGCCGCCGCAACCGCGACGGCGTTGTCGAGTTCGCGAATGTTTCCCGGCCAATCATGCGCCTTGAGGGCGACCAGCGCGGCCGGAGAGAACGCCAGATCACCTTGAGCACCGGAATGCCGCTTCAGGATCTGCTCCAGCACCCAGTCGAAATCCCGTCTGTCTCTCAGCGGCGGGACCGAGAGCGTTGCAGCGTTCAGCCGGTAATAGAGATCCTCTCGAAAGGCGCCTTGCGAGACCAGCGCCTGCAACGGCCGATGCGAGGCCGAAACGATCCTGATCTGGACCGGTCGCGGCACCGTGCCTCCGACCGGAAGCACTTCGCGCTCGGCCAGCACCCGGAGCAGGCGGCTTTGCAGTCCAAGAGGCATGTCGCCGATCTCGTCAAGAAAAAGCGTGCCGCCGTCCGCCTGCTCGATCAGGCCCTTGCGGCCTTTGGCGGACGCGCCGGTGAAGGCGCCCGGCAGATAGCCGAAGAGCTCGCTCTCGATCAGTTGCTCGGGGATTGCCGCGCAATTGATGGCGACGAATCGGCCGTTGAGGCCGCTGCCCTCGTGGATGGCGCGCGCCAGGTATTCCTTGCCAGTCCCGGTCTCGCCCTGGATGAGGATCGGCAGCCCCGTGCGGGCGAGTTTCGCGGCCTTTGCCTGCAATGCGACGATTTCGGGCGCATCGCCGCCGAGCCGGCGCAGCGGCGGCGGGATCTGAGCGCGCGAGACGCCCGGCGCGCGGATGCCGGAATGCGGCTCGATGGCATGGGCAAAGAGCGCATTGCCGTCGCGGGCGAAAACGAGCCGCTCCTGCGTCGGCCGACGGCGCGTGAGCTCGGGAAGGTCGTCGATCTCCAGGTCGAGGAAGCGCGATACCGGCTCGCCGATGAGTTGGCGCGGATCACGCCAGTCAAGCCCGGTCGATCGGGCGAGGATCTTCGCCCCGCCATGGGTCATGCCGGCAATCCGCCCAAGACCATCGATCGAGATCGCCGCCTCCGGATCGACGTCGAGGAATTCCGGCGAGCGCGAGAAACGCAGCACCCATTGGTGCCGAGCCTGAGCCATGAGATTGGCGAGCTCGATCCGCCTTGCGCTGGCGGTGACGAGATGAAGCGCCAGGTTCTGGCTTGCCTTCAGGATCGGTGAGCTCAACAGCGAGATGTCGAGGACGGCCGAAAGTTCGCCGTGGATGTCGTAGATCGGCGCCGCCGTGCAGGAGAGCGGCGTGTGCGTGTTGTCGAAGTGGTCGGTCTGGTGGATCGTCAACGCCTCGCCCGTCTCGATGCAGGCGCCGACAGCGCAGGTTCCGGCGCGCCATTCGGACCATTCGGAACCGAGATAGAGGCCCGCCTTGCGAAGGCTGTTGTTGAAGAGCGGGTCGCCAAGGAACTCGACAGTCACGCCCTGCCGGTCGGAGAGCAGGAGCACATAGTTCTGGCCCGCCACCTGCCGGAACAGATGCTCGAGACCGGAGCGGGCGATGGTGATCAGGTCTTCCGATTGCTGGCGATGCTCCTTGAGCCGCGTCTCCGGTACGATATAGGCCTCGCAAGCCTGCGCCGGGTCGAGGCGGTGATGCTCCAGGCAGCGTCGCCAGGATTTGACGACCATATCGTCGCGACTGCTCGGAAGGCCACGGCCGACGCGCTCGATTTCGCGGATATGGTCGGAATGTGAAAACATGACCGCCTCCCAACGGAACGCCTTCCTGGGGCGCGAGTGTGCGCATGGGAAGCCGAAATGTAAAGGAAGGGGACCGGCTACGGTGCGTCCGAAATCAAGACCCCTCCCCAACCGTCCTCACAAGGGGGAGGAGTTTGGCACGCGCGGCCAACGCAGGTGCCAATCTCCAGCACCCTCAAACCATGGAACCGTCGGGGCCGAGACGGAGCGGGCGCTGCATCGTAAGCCCCTCCCCCTTGTTGGGTTGGGGAGGGCTCTCTTTTAAGCAAGGGTCGCCGGCACCGGATGCCATCGGCCGCGCGCATCAATCATCGAGGCGGAAGCCCACCTTCATGACGACCTGATAATGCGCCACCTCCCCGTTGACGATCTGCCCCCGAATCTGGTCGACCTCGAACCAGTCGAGATTGCGCATGGTTTTCGAGGCCCGTGAAATCGCCGTTTCGATGGCGTCGGTAACCGAGGCCTCTGAACTTCCGATCAACTCTATCTTCTTGTAGACGTGCCCGCTCACAGCAACCTCCTCGGGTTCTGATTGATCCTGCAGCGCCGTGCGCTTTTCAGGCGCAGAACGGTCGCTGCAGCACTCTGAATTGCTGCATGTTTAAATCGGCTCCGATTTAAACATGCAGTATTCCGAAGACCGCCCTCGAGCAGCGAAGAGTGCGACGGCGCGCTCGCATCGCCAATCATCGAGGGCGATAGCGGCCAGCATGCGCCCGTTGGATCGCGATTGCCAGCCGGCGCGTCCGGAATTTGCGGGGCCTACCCGCCACAGACGGAGGAGCGCCAGGCGAGATCGGCGTTCAGTCAAACCGATGATTTGGCGCGGAAGGATCTTCCGCGCTCTCCTTGCCGAACCATGTCACCGCCTCCCGGGCGATCGCCTCTACCGGCTGGGCGAACGTCGTCAATCGCCTTCGGCATTGCCATCATCAGCGGGCGGCTGGTACCTGTCCGTCCCCGTCGAGGGCGAGCGCCTGACCAAGGGCGCCGCCGTTCTCGCCGCGGCACCGGGCGCGATCGACGACCTGAGCAAGTTGGCGGGTCTCTGAACGGTGTGGCCGCTGTGCTCACTGGCGATGGTTATCCGCCGGGACAAACACGTCAACCACGGTATCAGGGAACTGAGCCGCGGATTTCGGGTGAACAATCCATAAAATTCGTGGGTTGCGGGATTCTTGAATTGAGCTCGATTTGAGCGTAAAATTAACCTAGCAATTCAAAGCGTTACAGCGACCGTGCGACCGATGCAGCGGAGCTGAAACGTCAGGCGCACGCGAGGGTGACGCTTTGGCCAAACTTCATACGTGGAGGTTGTCATGCCAAACACTCTCATTGCGGGAAAAAGGGCTCAGGACTGGGCCAACCTGGTCCTTGGGGTGTGCTTGTTCCTCTCTCCCTGGGTCATCGGTTTTGCGGTTGACGCCGTGCCGACCTGGAATGCCTGGATCGCCGGCATCGTGCTCGGCGCGCTGGCGATTGCTGCGCTTTCAGCCTTCGCAGAATGGGAGGAATGGGTGAACATGGTGATCGGCCTCTGGCTGATCGTTTCTCCCTGGCTGCTCGGCTTCATGGCAAACATGAACGCGATGTGGACACACGTCATCCTCGGCGTGCTCGTCGCAGCATTGTCGGCCTGGGCTGTCTGGGACTATCGCCACCCACAGTCGCATGCTTGAAGCGCGTCGCGTTCAATCGGACTGATGCGACGCGTTAGGCCATGGCTTTCTTGCATGTCGCTGTCCCGATACGGCTGCACACTTTTGGGTGACATGCATGAGACAGCATGATTTCTCAAAGGGCTACAGCGTCCTTTGTGCGTCTGAAAAGACGCGCGGCGCTGTAGTCAGAGGGTGGCGAGTCCTGTGGTAAGTCCCCTCCGAAACTCGTCCAACAACAATTGCTCTCGACCGAGATAGCGGGGCGAGAAATGCATGGGAACGCATCTTGAGACGCCTGCGGCTGCGGCGATACTTCCCGCCTGAGAGGCCGTCAGGTGCCTCTTGGAAGCTGCGATGGCCTTGTCCTCATCAAGATGTGAAGAGCTCCGCCCGACCCGATCTCTTTCCTGATAAAATCTTGCGGTCGCCGCGGAGCCACAGTTCTCAAGCCATCTCACGCCCACCTGCATGGCTCTGTCAACCGCTCGGCAGCCAGGCCCCGATGTGGACCTTCCCCTCAGGTGACGGCTCCTGTGGGACTCGGCTTTACCTCAGAAGCCTCAAATTGGCGGCGGAGGCACGCAGCGACTGGAATTCCGACCAAGTGACCGGAACGTTGAAATCAACCGTTGACCTCAACGTAACTTGAGGAAGCATTGTCATGTTGAAGAGGTGTTGAGACATCAAGAGGAACATGCATGCAAAAGAAACCGGCACTCCTGAACCGTGCTCAATGGGCTGAAAAGGAGGACGTTTGGAAAGGTGGATTCGAAGGTAACGTGTTTGGCACCGACATCTCCGTTATCTTCTACACAACTGATGAAATCGGCCGAGGCCCCAAACTCCACAAGCATCCGTATGATGAAGTTTTTATCGTTCGCCAAGGCCGGGCTCTGTTTACCGTTGGCGACCAGCAGCTAGAAGCCACTTCGGGGCAGATCGTCTTCGGGCCTGCGAACACGCCACACAAATTTGTCAACCTGGGTCCCGGTCGCCTGGAGACGACGGATCTCCATGTCGCGAGCAAATTTGTGCAAGAGGACCTTGAATAGCGATGGTCTCTTCCAGCCGACTGCGATAGACGGAACCTGAATGATCGGCCCGTTGCTGCCGCTCGCCACTTCAAGCAACCGCCTGAGCACCCGTTATCTCGACGAGCGAGCCGCACATGAAGGCTGCCTCATCGGATGCGAGAAAGGCGACAAGCGCGGCAACTTCCTCCGGCTTGCCGATCCGGCCGAACGGCACAAGCTTGTCGAGGTCGGCGATAGTGCGCCCCGAGCGCTTAACCCCCGCCTCGAGCATGGGCGTGTGGATTTCGCCGGGGCAGACCGCGTTGACGCGGACCTTGTGCGGGGCATAGTCGCGGGCGAGGTTCTGCGTGAAAGCCGCAACCGCGGCCTTTGTGGTGTTGTAGGCGATGTGGTTCGGCGCCGGGTAGAGGCCCCATTGCGAGGCGGTGTTGACGATCGCGCCGCCGCCTGCCTCGATCATGTGCGGGATGGCGGCGCGGCAGAGATGGAACATCGAATCGAGATTGACCGCGAAGCTCGCGTGCCAGTCGTCGTCGGTCAGTGACAACAGGTTGCCGCGCCGATTTATACCGGCGTTGTTGACGAGAATGTCGATGCGTTTCTTCAGCGCAAATGTCTCGGCGATCAGCCCGAAGCAGGGCTCCTTATGAGAAATGTCAGCGGCGATGGCGACGGCGGAGCCACCAGCCGCGACGATTTCGGCGGCGACGGTCCTCCCCGCATCGGCGTTGACGTCGGAGACCACCACCAACGCGCCCTCTTCCGCCAGCCGCCGCGATATGGCGGAACCGATTCCTCCGCCCCCGCCGGTAACGACCGCGACCCTGCCCTCTAATCTCATCATGTTCCGCTCCTTGAGATCTAACGAATGTAGCTGCCGCCATTGACGTCGAGCGTTGCGCCATTCAGCGAACGCTGCGATGGCCTGAGCGCGAAGGCAACGAGCTCGGCGATTTCCGAGACATCTGCCATCTCGCCGATCGGTATGTCGGCGACAGCGGCCTGCTTGCCGAATTTCGCGACAAAGTCCTCGGCCATCTCCGTCTTCACCCAGCCGGGCGCGATCGCCACCGCAACGACGCCGTCCCCGCCGAAGCTGCGCGCGATCGATTTCGTGAGATTGATCAGTGCCGCCTTGGTCGCGCCATAGGGCATCGCATCGGCCGCATAGCCGCGCTGGCCCGCGCGGCTGGCCATATTGACGATGCGGCCGCCGGCATGCGCCTTGAAGTGCCTGAGTGCCTCCTTGCAGAGATCGGCGGCGGCGAAGAAATTCACCTGGAACTCTTGTCGCCAGGCGTCCCTCCAGGCGTCGCAGCCCGCGTCGATCGAAACCTCGGTGCGGATGCCGGCATTGTTGACCAGCGCGTGGATGCGGCCTGCCTCGACCTCCGCCTTCCGCCAGAGCTCGAAGGCCCCGTCGGTGTTGGAAAGGTCGGCCTGGACGATCCGCCCATTGCCGGAAATCCGCGCGAGCAGCGCCTCGGCCGCCGCCCTGTCGCGGCCGTAATGGATGATCGGGCGTGCGCCCTCCTTCGCCAGCCGCTCGACGATCGCAGCCCCGATCCCACCGGAAGCGCCCGTGACAAGCACGTGTTGGCCCGCGAGAGATTTTGCAGACATCGCCATTTCTCCTTCAGCCCAGCATATCGACCTGCGGTCCCCAGCTGTCGGAGAGCGCAAAGCCGCTTCTGAACGGGTCGTCGCTGGAGATGCGGAGCTGCTCCCGACCATAGATCCAGCCGCGCCCGGTGATCCGCGGCAGCACTGCAGGTCGGCCGCCGACCTCCGCCGTACCGATCGCCTCGGCAATGAATTCGCCGCCGATGATCGAGCGCGATATCCGCCGATCTCCAATGGCGACCTCGCCGCGGGCATGGAGCGTCGCCAGGTTTGCGGAGCTTCCCGTGCCACAGGGCGACCGGTCGACGCGCCCCGGCTTCAACGTCGTGCAGGTGCGCACGGCGCCGTCCGGGTCCCGTGCGCGGAACATCACATAGGCGATCTCGTCGATACCCGTAAGTTCTGGATGGCGCACGGTCATCTGCTCGGCGAGAAGCGACTTCAGCTCTATCCCCGCCTCCGCCAGATAGCGCGCATGCGCCGGCGCGATCTCGACGCCGATCTGGTCGACATCGACGATCGCGTAGTAGACGCCGCCAAAGGCGATATCGGCCTTGATGCGACCCCATCGCGGCGTCTCGACCTCCCGGTCCAGCGCCTCGGCGAAACTCGGCACATTGTCGAGGCTGACGGACAGACAGCGGCCATCGCGGCAGGCGGCGCGGGCGACGATCAAGCCGGCCGGCGTGTCGAGCCGGACGATCGTTTCCGGTTCCTGCATAGCAACTTGGCCGCTTTCGAGCAGAGCGGTCACGACGCATATGCAATTGCTGCCAGACATCGGATGGGCACGGTCGGCCTGCAGCACGATGACGCCTGCATCGGTACCGGGCCGCGTCGGCGCGACGAGCAGATTGATCGACATGGCGACGCTCGCGCGCGGTTCGAACGTGACGAAGCGGCGCAGGCTGTCGTCGACCGCGTTGATGTGGTTCATCTTGTCGAGCATGGTCGCGCCCGGAATTTCCGGCGCACCACCGACGATCACCTTGCCGATCTCGCCCTGGCAATGGACCAACAGCAGGTCAAGGGAGCGGGTCCAGTTCATGGAGACGGAGCCATTCATTTGAGGTACCACCCCCACTTCTCGCCGGTGGCAAAACGGGTGATCTGTTTCGTCTCGAGATAGTTTTCGAGGCCCCAGCGGCCGAGTTCGCGGCCGATGCCCGATTCCTTGTAGCCGCCCCAGGGTGCCTCAGTGAACGTCGGCTGCGAGCAGTTGATCCAGACGATGCCGGCGCGGAAGGCGCTCGCGACCCGTTCGGCGCGGACATCGTCCTTCGACATCACCGCTGCGGCGAGGCCGAAGCGGGAATCGTTGGCAAGCTCGATCGCCTCCTCTTCGGTTGCGAACGGACGGATGCAGACGACCGGGCCGAAAATCTCCTCGCGCCAGGCATCACTCTCCAACGGCGCTTCGGTCAGGATCGTCGGCTCGAGATAGTAGCCTTTCTCGAAGCCTTCCGGGCGCTTCCCGCCGCAGGCGACAGTCGCCCCGGCAGCTTTCGCCGCTTCGATCGCAGCGACCACCTGCTCGTGCTGGCGCCTGGAGACCAGCGGCCCGAGCAGCACGCCCTCTTCGAGACCATTGCCGATCCTGATCTTCTTCGTTTCTTCGACAAGTCGCGCCAGCAGGCGGTCGTAGATGCCCTGCTGCACGAGGACGCGCGATGTGGCGGAGCAGACCTGCCCCTGGTTCCAGAAGATGCCGAACATGATCCATTCGACCGCCTCGTCGATATCGGCATCGTCGAAGACGACGAAGGGCGACTTGCCACCGAGTTCGAGGCTGACGCGCTTGATGTCGCGAGCTGCGGCCGCCATGATCTTCGAGCCGACCGGGCCGGAGCCGGTGAAGGCGAGCTTGTCGACTTGCCTGTGGTCGATGATCGCCTGTCCGGCGACCGAGCCGGACCCGGTGACGATATTGAGCACGCCCGGCGGCAAGCCCGTCTCGTCGGCGATCGCCGCGAGTTCGAGCGCCGTCAGCGACGTCACTTCGGCCGGCTTCAGCACGACCGTGCAGCCGGCGGCAAGCGCCGGCGCCACCTTCCAGGCCGCCATGAGAAGCGGGTAGTTCCAGGGGATGATCGCACCGGCGACGCCGATCGGCTCCTTGACCGCCTTGGAGGTAAAGCGAGCATCGGCAAGCGCGATCGGCTCTTCCGGATTGTTGTCGAACTGCTCGGCAAGCCCCGCATAGAAATCGAAGCAGCCGGCCGCATCGGCGACATCCCAATCGGCCTCCGGAAACGGCTTGCCGTTGTCGATGACTTCGAGACGGGCGATTTCCGCCTGTCGCGCCCGGATGCCGTCAGCGATGGCGCGCAAATATTTTGCCCGTTGCGCGCCCGACAGCTTCGGCCAGCCATCCTTGTCGAAGGCGCGACGCGCCGCCTTCACGGCGAGATCTACGTCCTTCGCCGTGGCCGCGGCGACCTCGTGGATCACTTCTTCCGTCGCCGGATTGACGACATCGAACATCGCGCCGCTTGATGCCGCTGTCCATTTTCCATCGATGTAGAGTTCACTGCGCATGGTTCACTCCTTGATTCCTCGCTGGCGGGCCTGACGTCAGAACCGGTCGACGCGATATGGTTTGAGATCGATCGGCGGCGGCGCACCGGTCACGAGATCGCTGACCAGCCGCGCGGTCGTCGCCGCGTAGGTGAGGCCCAGATGGCCGTGGCCGGTGGCATAAAAGACGCCACGGTGCTTTGCCGAAGGGCTGATGATCGGCACCGTATCGGGAAGCGCCGGGCGATGGCCCATCCATTCCGTCGCCTTTTCGACCCGCAGATCCGGCAGGGCCCCCTTCGCGCGCTTGACGAGCACTTTCGCCCGCCGATAGTCCGGCGCGGCGTCGAGCCCAGCCATCTCCACCGTGCCGCCGACGCGAATGCCGCCGGCCGTCGGCGTCACCATGAAGGCGCGCGCCGGCCAGATGATCGAGTGGCGCATCGAAATGCCCGGAGCCATGATCTGGGTGTGGTAGCCGCGCTCGGTTTCGAGCGGGATCGGCTCGCCGAGCAGCCGCGACAGCTTGCAGGTAAAGGCACCGGCTGCAAGCACGATTTCCGAAGCAGCTATCGAGCGGCCATCCTTGAGGCGGACAGCCTTGACGCCGCCGCCGTGATCGAAGCCGATAACCTCGCCCTGCTCGATCCTTCCGCCCGACGAGAGAAACTTTTCGCTAAGCTTGACGACCAGTTGGTACGGGTCGCGGATCGAACGGTTGTCGGGAAAGAGCACCGCTTTTTCGATTTTTGACGTCACTGCAGGCTCAAGGTCGCGGATCGCGTTCCCGCTCAAGACTTCGTGGCGGAAGCCGAAGCGCTCCAGGACTTCGATATGCTCGCGATCCGCCCTGAACTCGGCCTCGTTCGCATAGAGGCTCAGACATCCCTCCGCCGTCAGCATGTCGGACAGACTGGCCGCCTTGAGAAGGAAATCGAGGTCTTCGTGGACACGGCGGCAAAGCACCGCGCCTGCTGCTTCCAATTTTCGCACGCGCGACGGCCGGCTCGCCGCCAGGAAGCGCAGGAACCAGGGCATGAGTTTCGGCAGGTAGGACGGCCGGATGCGCACCGGCCCCTCCGGATCGAGGAGCCACGTCGGCATCTGCGCCCAGATTCCCGGCCGCGATGCGGGCATGAACTCAGTGACGGCGATCGAGGCCATGTTGCCGTAGGAAGCGCCCTTGCCGGGGCCTTCCCGGTCGATCAGCACGACGCTCCGTCCGCGACGCTGAAGCTCGAAAGCGATGGTCGCGCCGATCACACCGGCGCCGACGACTGCGATAGGAGACACGAGCTGTCCTCGACAAAACAGGTTGGAGAGCTGGAGGGCAATTTCCACACCCTCCGGCGGCGATTACCAGTTCAGGATCGGCTCCATGGCTGCCCGGAACTCGGCCTTTTCATCGTCGGTCAGCGGTCCGAGCGGCGCGCGGCACTCGCCCATGGGCAGGCCCTGAAGCTCGCAGCCATATTTGATCTTCTGCACGAACTTACCGCTTTCGAGGATGTTCATCGCCCGGTAGAGCGTTTTCATCTGCGCCCGCGCCTTGGAGAGATCGCCGGATCTGAAGATGCTATCAAGATCGCAGCAGGCTTTGGCCATGCAGTTCGCCGGCCCGCAGATCCAGCTTTCTGCTCCCCAGAACATGAAGTCGAGCGCGATGTCGTCCGAGCCGGAAACCAGTTGAATGCGGCCTTCGTAGCGGCTGGCGATGTCGATCGCGCGCTGCAAAACGCCCGAGCTTTCCTTGATCCCGATCACCCGCGGATTGTCGGCGAAATGGTCCATCAGCTCGAAACTGATGTCCGAGCCATCCTTGGCCGGATAGGAATAGAGGACCAGGTTCACGTCGACGGCGTCGAGGACGGTTTCATAATGCCGGATCAGTTCGGCTTGCGTCGGCCGGGTGTAGAATGGCGGCGCGAGTAGCACAGTGTTATAGCCGATCTCATTGGCGATCGCGGTCTGCTCAATAACCTCGCGGGTGGCGGGCGCATTTGTGCCGGCGATCAGAGTTTCGCCCGGCCTGGCAAAATCCTTGACGAATTGCAGCACATCGCGTCGCTCTTCCGTGGACTGGCTGAAATACTCCCCGGTCGAGCCGTTCGGAACCCAGCCGGTGACACCGGCCTCCCGCAGATGTGCCAGAAGCTTTTCAAAAGCCTTGAAGTCGACCCTATTGTTCGCGTCGAACGGGGTGATGAGGGCGGGCATAACGCCAGAGAGTTTCATCGAAGGTCTCCTTTTCAAATTCGGCCGCGATCAGATCGCGAGTTTGGCAAGCACGCGCCGCTCGACGAGCGTGACGGCACGGGTCAGAGGAAAAGCGATGACGAAGTAGATCAGGGCGACCACCGTCAGCACCTCGATCGGGCGCGCCGTGTTGTTGGAAATGTTCTGGCCGACGAACATCAGGTCGGCCATGCCGACGGCGGAGACGAGCGCGCTTTCCTTGAACAGGCTGACGCAGTTGGAGAGAAGCGTCGGGACGGCGCGCAGCACCGCCTGGGGCAGGATGACGCTCGTTACCTGGACGCGGCGCGAAAGGCCCAGCGCGACAGAGGCATCGAGCTGCTCCGGCCCGATTGATTTCAACGACGCCCGAAAGGTCTCGCTGGTAATCGCACCCATATAGAGGGTGAGTGCGATCACGCCGGAGGTTAGATTGGAGAGCTCGACGCCGAGGATCAGCGGCAGGCAGAAGAAGATCCAGAAGAGCTGGACGAGCACCGGCGTGCCGCGGAAGAACTCGACATAGACGCTGGAAACCGCGCGCAGAATGGCGCTGCGCGATGTCCGGGCGAGGCCGATGAAGAAACCGAGGCTGCAGCCGAGAACGACACAGATCAGCGTCAGCTTGATCGTCATCCAGAGACCGAGCGCGAGCGCATTCTGGAAGCGAAGGACGATGGAGAAGTCGAGAGCCATGGGTCTTCTCCTCAGCTCATCATCAGCTGGCGGCGGCGCTCGAGGTAGCCGACGATCTGGGAGACGGGGAACGAGACGGCGAAGTAGACGAGCGCGACGATGGTGAAGGTCTCGATCGGCCGATAGGTCTCGGTCGCAAGCGTCTTCGCCTGGTACATGAGGTCCTGCACGGCGACGATTGCGACCAGGGCGGTCTGCTGAAAGATGCCGATGCCGTTGGTGAGCAGCACGGGGACAGAGGCGCGAACCGCCGTCGGCAGCACGATATAGAGCGTGCGCTGGAGCGGATTGAGACCGAGTGCAATGCCGGCATCGAGCTGTTCGCGCGGAACGGCCTGGATCGCGGCGCGATAGGCCTCGGCATTGAAAGCCATCAGGTTGAGGCCGAGCGCCAGGATGCCCATCGTCATCGAACCGAGAAAGACGTTGAACAGCATCGGCACGCAGTAGAAGAACCAGACGATCTGCACGATCGCCGGCGTGCAGCGAAAGAATTCGACGAAAAGCATCGCCGGAAGCCGGATCGGCGCGAGGCGGCTCATGATGAGACGCGCCAGCGGAAAGCCGAGCACCACGCCGATCAGATTGGCGGCAACCGTCAGCTCAAGAGTGACGATCAGTCCCTCCCAGAGCGGCGCGAAGGAGATGGACTGGAAGTCGAAGGAGTAACCCATCTCGCCCTCCTAGTGCCGGATATGGAAGACGCGATCGATGAACTCGCGGGTGCGCTCTTCCTTGGGCGAGCCGAGCACCTGCTCCGGCGGCCCATCCTCGACGACCACGCCGCCGGCGCAGAAGATCACCCGCGAGGCGATGTTCTTCGCAAACCACATGTCGTGGGTGACGATCATCATCGGCATGTCCTGGCGGGCAAGCTGCAGGATGACCTGCTCGACCTCGGCAACCAGTTCGGGATCGAGGGCCGAGGTCACTTCATCGAACAGCATCAGTTTCGGATCGAGCATCAGGGCGCGGGCGATCGCCACGCGTTGTTTCTGCCCGCCGGAAAGCTGCGCCGGGTAACCACCCGCTTTCGCACCAAGCCCGAAACGCTCGAGCAGCGCCTCAGCGCGCCTGGTGGCACTGCCCTTGTTTTCACCCCTGACCTTGCAAGGCGCAAGGATCAGGTTCTGGATGACGGTGAGATGCGGGAACAGCGTGTAGTGCTGGAACACCATGCCGATCGAGCGCCGCACCTCGGTGTCGATCACGGTTTTCTTGTCGGTCCCCTGAGACGAGATATAGGGCTTGCCGCCGAAGCTGATCGAGCCGCGGTCGATCTTCTCGAGGCCCATCATCACGCGCAGCAGCGTGCTCTTGCCGCCGCCGCTCGGGCCGATGACGACCACCCTTTCGCCGGGCTTCATTTCGATGTCGAGGCCCTTGAGAACCTGGATGTGCGGTCCGTAGCTCTTGTGAAGCGACTGGATTTTGACAAGGGGGGCACTGAAGGACATGGTCATTGCCGATCTCACTGGTCAAAAGAAGGGGTGAACGTGGCCGGGCACGGTGCCCGCGCCCGGCCGGGCTGTCGTCACTGCGTGCTCTTCAACACCTGATCGACAGCCTTGCGGATCAGTTCGTCCACGTGACCGGTTGCGACCTTTTCCTCGAGGAAAATGTTCACCACCTCGACATCGGCGGCCGACAACTGATGCGGCAAGCCGAAGGCGACGCCTTGCTTTGCCAGCGCCGGTTTCGGATTGAGCGCTACTGCCCAGTCAGGGTTGGACTGGGTGAAAAGCTGATTGGTGTCGGAGGCATCGACGAGGATGTCAGCACGCCGCGAGACGACGGCGAGACGCGTTTCGTCATTGCCCGGCAACCGGAGGATCGTTGCGTTCTTAACCGCGGCCGTGATCGCCTTGTCCTGGGCGGTCCCCGACATCACCGCCAGCGTCACGTCCTTCTTGTCGATATCGGCAACCGCGGTCGCTCCGGCCGGGATCTTCGGGTTCCCCTTATTGTAGGCAAGCGAGATCTGGTACTCCATCGCGGGAATCGAGAACTGCACGGCCATCGCGCGGGCGGGCGTCCTGTTCAGCGCGAGCGACACATCCCATTTTCCCGCCTGCAGGCCGGCGACGATGTTGTCCCAGGTCGTATCGACGAACTCCGGCTTGACCTTCAAGGCGTCCGCGAATTCGCGGCAGAGATCGGCGAAGAAGCCGGAATATTCGCCGCTCGCCGGGTCGCGCATGACATAGGGCGGGGCAACGGCCGCGCCGCAACGAAGGACGCCTGCCTTCTGCACGCCTTGCCAATAGCCATCGGCCGTTTGGGCGGAAGCAGTGGTGGTTGAAAGACCAGTGATCAGGGCAAGCGCAGGCAGCGCCCGCAGGACGGGCGAAAGCATCTTCGACAGCATCGTCAGTTCCTCTGTTTGACGTGCGCGTAACGCGCGGTTCCTCTCGTCGGCTTCAGCCGATCTTCGTCGATTTGGTGTCGTCTCTAAGTCGACACGAGATGATGTCGTCTTTGTGTCGACAAAGTCAAGCGGAAAAATTACATTGTCAGCGCAGGACCAATCTGGCCTTATGAATCCGGATGATGGGAAAGGGACCTAAGTGTCTGACGAAGCGGAAACCAAGCGGGCCAAGGGTACGGGCTGGAAAAGCGTCTACGAGACGCTGAGAAACGAGATCCTGGCGCTCACGCTGCCCCCCGGCCAGCTCCTTGACGAGAATACGCTCGCCGAACGGTTCGACATGTCCCGCTCGCCCGTCCGCGAAGCATTGATCAGGCTCGCCGGCGAAGAGCTGGTCGTCACGCTGTCGAACCGCAGCACGATCGTGGCCCCGATCGAGGTCGCAACCTTCCCGAAATATGTGGAGGCGCTCGACATCGCGCAGCGTATGAACACGCGGCTTGCAGCGGAGCTCAGGACCGACGCCGATCTGAAGGCGATCGCCAGGCGGCAGAAGGAATTCGAGGCGGCCGTGAAAACCGGCAACCACCTGCAGATGTCGGAAGCGAACAAGCAATTCCACCTGGCGATCGCCCATGCCGGCAAGAATCTCTACCTTGCTTCGTTCTACGAGCGGCTGTTGAACCAGGGCCAGCGCATGCTGCACTTGCATTTCGAATATCTGGAACGAACGCATGAAGGCTATCTCCTGACCGACGAGCACAACCAGATGCTCGAGGCGATCCGGGCGAAGAACGTCGACCTCGCCGACGAGCTGGCCCACGCCCACACGCGCCAATTCCAGCAGAACTTCATCGACTTCATGCGCGAGAACTACACGACGGACGTCTCTCTCGGGCGGCGAAAGGCAGCGGAATAGATGCGTATCGGTTTCGTTGGCACAGGTGCGATTACCGAGGCGATGGTAACGGGCATCGCCGGCTCCGATCTTGATGTCGCGGAGATCCTCGTCTCGCCGCGCAACCGCGAGACCGCCGCGCGGCTCGCGGGCCGGTTTCCGTCGGTGCGGATCGCCAAGAACAATCAGGAAGTCGTCGATAAGACCGACATTCTGTTTCTCGCCGTCCGGCCGCAGATCGCGGAAGAGGTTATCGGCGGACTGGCGTTCCGGCAGGGCCAGACCATCGTCAGCGTCATCGCGGCAACGGATCGTTCGAAGCTCATGACCTGGATCGGGGAAGAGGTCGAACTCACCCAGGCGATCCCGCTCCCCTTCGTCGCCGACCGGCAAGGCGTTACCGCGATTTACCCGCCCAACGCCCGGATTGCCGCGATCTTCGCCGCGATCGGCCGTGCAGTGGAATGCGAGACGAAGGACGAATATGACCTGCTCGCCGTCGCCAGTTCCCTGATGGGAACCTACTTCGGCATCCTCGATCGCACGACCGATTGGCTGGCCGAGAAAGGTATGGCCCGCGAGAAGGCACGTAGCTATCTGGCGCCGCTCTTTGCGAGCCTGGCGCAGACAGCGGTCCGCGCCGATCAAACGCCACTGGACATTTTGAGGCGTGAGTTTTCGACGCCAGGCGGCTTGAATGAGCAGGTTTTCGAAGATTTCGACCACGGCGGAACACGGGTGCTGACTGATGCGCTCGAGCGGGTGCTGCGCCGTGTCCAAGGATAACACGGCGTAAGCTCACGACCGCTTCCGCATGGTAACGACAATCAGAACCAGCATGCATGGACGGCAATGCCGCAGTATGAAACCATATGGCCATGTCCACTGCTTCTATCATCGGAGGGACCGGTCAGATCGGCCTTGCCGTGGCGGAGCGCCTCGCCCGCGACGGTTGGGAGGTTCGGCTGGTCAGTCGAGCGCCGCCGCCAATCTCTGGTCCGTGGCAGCACGTTGGCGTAGATCGCGAGGACCGCGATGCATTTCGCAAAGCGCTTGCGGGCGGAGCGGATTTGCTACTCGACTGCATCGCCTTTGATCAACGACATGCTGATCAGTTGCTGGAGCTACAGGATGATGTCGGACGCCTGGCTGTGATCTCCAGCGCCAGCGTTTACTGCGATGCGCAGGGCCGGACGCTTGACGAGGCAAGTCAGTGCGGCTTTCCCGCCTTCCCGGTGCCGATCCACGAGAATCACCGCACGGTGGAACCGGGACCACAGACCTATTCAACGAGAAAAGCCGCGATCGAACGTCGTATCCTGGATGGAGCGAGCGCTACGGTCACGATCTTGCGACCCTGCGCGATCCACGGCCCTTACAGCAAGCACGCGAGGGAATGGTGGTTCGTAAAGCGTCTGCTCGATGGTCGCAGGCGCATCCCGCTTGCCTATGGCGGCCGTAGCCGGTTTCAGACGACCTCGACGCAGGCGATCGCTGAGGCGGTGTGTTTCTCGCTGAACTCCGACCAGTCGCAGGTGCTGAACGTCGTGGACGCCGACGCGCCGACGGTCGCTGAAATTGCTCGCGCGATCATGGATTCCATGGACCGGCATGCCGATCTTCTGGGGCTTCCCGACGTGCCCTATCCTCCGACCCGCGGCGTAACGCCGTGGTCGGTCGAAAAGCCGATCGTCTGCGCCTCTTCTGTTCCGAGCAAAGCAACCTATGCAGAAGGAGTCGGGCGCGCCGTGCGCTGGCTGATCGCAGCGACGCAAGACCGGGACTGGCGGGAGGTGCTTCCCCAGCTCGCCGTGTATCCTGCGCACTACTTTGACTATGCTGTCGATGATCAAGCGCTTGCAACAGCCGGCGTGAAGCACATTTCCATTTGATGGCCTCTTGGGTTCCCTCGCCACCATCATTTGCGGAAATGGTTGATCGAACCGGAAAGCGATGTGCTCAGTTGCGTGCCCTGACCGAGCCGCGCCGGTTGGGCTTAATGCGGGGATGCATGCGCCAAGACGGCTCTAGGTAGCTTGAATGATCGTGTTCCTGGACTTCGAAGCATCGTCGCTTGCGAAAAACAGCTTTCCGATTGAAGTCGCCTGGGTGTTCGAGAATGGCGACGCGCGGACGAGCCTTATCCGCCCGGCTGCCGCATGGGACGATTGGGCCGCGGAGCCTGAAGCCGTGCACGGGATATCGAGAAGCCAACTCGAGACGGAGGGTGTATCCGTCGACATCATCGCGGCCGAAATGGTGGAGAGCCTGTCCGGCCACCGGTTGTATGCGAGCGCGCCGTCCTGGGATGGCAAGTGGCTCAGCGTGCTCCTGCGAGCCGCGGGTTTTCCGCGGCATGCTCTTCGGCTCAACGTGTCCGATGACGCCTTTGCCGACGCCGCGAGAGCTGTGCTTGGTCGCGACGTAGCCGAGACGGTCGTTGCTGAAATCGTGTCAGCGGTCACGGCGCGTACGCAGCCAGCGACAAGGCCCCACCGCGCCCTCCCCGATGCCATGCTCGAGTTGGAACGCTGGCGGCTCATCAGACAGGAGGCGACTGCTCTGGCTTCGAAGTCATGACGACCATCTGGGGAAAAAGATATCCATGAGTGAGCGCGGCGCACGCGCGCTTGCTTGAGTGTCAGCAATGAGATTGATACTCCTCAGACACAATCGCTGTGCGCAGCCGGGCCGGTGGGCCCCGTGTGATTTGACGCTGCGAAATGGCAGCAGGACGTGGGAGGAATAGCGCTTTGGCCGAAAACCCGCTTTACGACATCCGCGACGAACGTTTTATTTCCCTGATCGTTGGCAGCGCCGCGCTGGAAGAGCTCTATCGCGGCTGCCGTTGGGCGGAAGGGCCGGTCTGGTTTTCCGACCTCAATTGTCTGATCTGGAGCGATATTCCAAACGACCGGATGATGCGCTGGTCGCCGGAAGGGCACGCCTCGGTCTTCCGCTCACCCTCCAATTATGTGAATGGCAATACGCGTGACCTTCAGGGCCGGCTGATCTCCTGTGAACACGGAGGGCGGCGCGTGACGCGCACCGAATATGACGGCCGCATTACCGTGCTCGCCGACAGCTACCTGGGCAAGCGGCTGAACTCGCCAAATGACGTTGTCGTGCGCTCCGACGGCTCGATCTGGTTCACCGACCCGACCTACGGCATCATCTCGGACTATGAAGGCCACAAGGCAGAGCCCGAACAGGAGACGCGTAACGTCTATCGCATCGACCCCGTGTCGGGCGCAATCGTCGCCGTGGTCACCGATTTCATCCAGCCGAACGGCCTCGCCTTCTCGCCAGATGAAAAGCGGCTCTATATCGCCGACTCCGGATCGGCCGAGCATGAGGTCCCGAGCCATATCCGAGTTTTCGATGTGGCCGGAGATGGCACACTGGGCAACGGCAGCTATTTCTGCTCCATCGACAGCGGCAATCCGGACGGCTTCCGCTTTGACGTTGTCGGGAACCTGTGGTGCAGCGCGGCCGACGGAGTCCATTGCTTTGCACCGGATGGCAAGCTGCTCGGCAAGATCCTGGTGCCGCAGACGGTATCGAACCTCACCTTCGGCGGCCCGAAGAAGAACCGCCTCTTCATCACCGCCACCCAGTCGCTCTATTCGATCTATGTGAAGACGAACGGCGCGCAGCGTCCGTAAACGGGCACCACGCGATCGCCCGTTGAAGTCGCCAAGCCCTCAAGGCGCTCGTCTGATAAGGCGCGCGGCGCTGCGTGTTGCAAGGCGATCAGGTCGGTGTCGAACCCATCACCAAACCTTCGATATCATGCTTCTGAGTGACCGGGATCAACTCTTCGACAACCCTGCACACCAGATGTTTCTTCACCGCCTCCGGCAGGGCGTCGTAATAGTCCTTGGTCACCATCATGTCGTGCAATTCCGCGTGGCCTGCGCCGGGTGCGTCGGCGCCGAGAACCATGACGGGGCGGGCGATCGGGGAGCCGTGCTCCGTCCCGCGATGGATGGTGAGCGCGGAGCGGCACGAAATATCGCCGAGCTTCGGATATTTGCGGGTCGCGAGCTTCTGAAACTCGGGCCACTCTTCCTTGGGCGGAAACATCTCGTGTTTCCATTCGCGACCGTCGAGCCATTGTGTGCCCGGAGCGACCTCGAACGGGCCCATGTCCTCGGTGACGTCGACGCCCGTCAGGTTGAAGGCAAGCGAAGTGATGCGATGCTCGACATAGGTGTCGGGCGGCGAAGGGAAGTCGCGATGCCACGGCTGGTATTTGGCGCCTTGAAACGGCACGTCGAAACCGATTTCGACGATCTGGTAGTCGGGGCCGAGAACCGCCTCGCACATGCCGACGACAAAGGGGTGGGTAACGAGATCGACGAAGCCGGAAAAATCCTGCGGATGTATCTCGACATACCAACGCCGCGGGCCACGACCGACGGCGCCGCCCGGCCGCTGAATGGCGGACCAGAACGCTGTCATCATGTCCTCGCGCATCGCCTCCGCCCATTCACGCGAGAAGGCACCTTTCAGCCCGGTGACGCCGTCCCGCTGCAGGGTTTCGACGGCCGCAGCGAAATCAAAGTCGGCTTCGTGTGTATTTGCCGTTTGCATTGCATCTCCTCTTCGTTTCGGGTCTCCCCGGCGCGGAGCGTCGGTCTCGACCACGCCTCATGCCTTTTCCTCTCGGCGCGACATTAATCGTGCCTGAAGGACAACGACGATGAGTAGAAAGCCGCCCCGGATGACGGATTGCCAATAGGCGGAAAGCGAAATCCACCCGAGGCCGTTCTCGAAATTCAGGATGTTGAACACCATCGCCAGCAGCAGCGCGCCCGCCAGCGTCGCGCCGACGGAGCCGGAGCCGCCGGTCAAAAGCGTGCCGCCGACCACCACGGAGGCGATCGCAAAGAGTTCCCAGCCGACACCTTCGGTAGGCTGACCGGCGCCGAACTGCGAAGCAAGTATGACTCCGGCAAGCCCCGCCAGCGCGCCGGAGCCGAGATAGACGGCGATGAGCGTTCGCCTGACCTTGAGACCCATCAGCGCAGCCGTCGCCTCGCCGCCGCCGATCGCCAGCATGTGACGGCCGATGGGCAGGCGCTCCAGCACCAGCCATCCGGCGATATAGGCGAGAAGGCCAATCCAGGCCGGGATGGGAAAGCCCAAAAAATCGCCCTGGCCAATCTCCGTGAAGCCGCTGTCGTAGGAAACCGAAACCGACTGATTGCCGGCAAGCAGCAAGGCGGTCCCGTAGGCCGCAAGCATGGTCGCGAGCGTCGCGATAAAGGGCTGGATGCGCATGGCGGTGACGATGAAGCCGTTGAGCGCGCCGACGGCAAGGCCCGCCGCGATACCGCCGAAAAGACCTGCCGCCCAGTGATGGGGCGACAACAGCGCCGCGATAACGCTCGCCATGGCCGCCGCGCCGCCGACGGAGAGATCGATGCCGCCGGTCATGATGACGAAGGCCATGCCGAGCGCGATCAGGGCGAACATCGAGTTGTAACGCAGGAAGCTCAGGATGTTGTATTGAGACAGGAAATTGTCGTAGCGCAGCGCTCCGAACAGGATCAGGCCGAGCAGCGCCAGGATGACGCCGAGACGAGCCATGTCGCCGGGAGATCTGAGCGCAAGAGCCTTGAGCAACGCGTTCATCGATACCTCCTTCACGACTTTCCGGCGCGCTGCTGGATGAACACCGCAAGCACGATCAGAGCCGCCTTGACGATCAGCGCGGCGGCGTCGGGGACACCGTTGGCAAGCAGGGTGTAGCGCACGAGCTGGATGACCAGCGCGCCGATCACCGTGCCGATGATATTCGCCCGGCCTCCGGTCAGCAGCGTGCCGCCGACGGCGACTGCGGCGATCGCATCGAGCTCCATGCCGAGACCGACGAGGTTGGCGTCGCTCGCGGAATTGCGCGCGACGACGATCAGGCCGGCAACCCCCGCAAGCGCGCCGCTGATCATGTAGACGAAGAGCTTGACGCGGTGCACGGGAATGCCGGTTAGCCGGGCTGCCTTCTCGTTGCCGCCGACCGCGATGATCTGCCGCCCGAAGACCGTGTAGCGGATCGCCGCCCAGGCTATCGCCGCGATCACCGCCATCAGGATCACCTGCGCGGGAATGCCGGCGACGCGTCCCATCGCGATGAACTGGAAACCTTCGTTCCTGAAAACCTGCAGGTTGCCGTTGGTCATGACCTGCGCGATGCCGCGGCCGGCGATAAAGAGCACGAGCGTCGCGATGATCGGCTGGATCGCAAAGCGGGTGACCAGAAAGCCGTTGAACAGACCGAGCAGTCCGGTGACGGCGACCGGCATAACGAGCGCAAGCGCCACCGCGACCGGCATGTTGGCAATCGGAAAGAGCGTTCCCATGAAGATCATCGGTGCAAGGGCGCCGGCAATCGCCATCAGCGAGCCGACGGAGAGATCGATGCCGCCGGTGGCGATCACCAACGTCATGCCGATCGCGACGATCACGATGGTCGCAACCTGGGTGAGATTGACGTTGAGCGTCTGCAGCGACAGGAAGTTCGGCGTGAAGACGACGTTGAACAGGATCAGCGCAAGGAAGGCGGCGAATGTGCCGTAGCGCCCGGCCAAACTGAAGAAACGTTTGCCCGAGGGGACGGTGTTTGCGCCGGCCTGCGTTTCGATCGTCGTCATGCTATTCCACCTGGTGCGCCATGGCGGCGAAAAGCGCCGCCTCGCTCAAGTCCTTGCGCGGGAGGACGGCAACCGAGGTTCCGTCGCTGAGGACGGTAACCTGGTCGGCTGCGGCCAACAGTTCCTCGAGTTCCGACGAAATCATCAGGACCCCCAGACCTTCATCGGCGAGCCGACGCAAGAGGCGGAGGATTTCCGATTTCGCGCCGATGTCGATGCCGCGGGTCGGCTCGTCGACGATCAAGAGCTTCGGATCCGTGCAGAGCCATCGGCCCAGCAGGACCTTCTGCTGGTTGCCGCCGGAAAGTTCCTTGATCGGCTGGTCGGGCGAGGCGCATTTGATCCCGAGCGCCAAGATATAGCGCTCGACGATTTCGTCCTGGCGTGCATGGTCGATGATGCCGGCGCGGTTCAGTTTCGGCAAAAGCGCGAGCGTCATGTTTTCGCGGATGCTCATGTCGGGGATGATGCCGTCGACCTTCCGGTCTTCGGAAACGAACCCAATGCCGTCGGCGATGGCGTCCGCGGGCTGGCGATACGAGCGCGGTTCGCCATCGTAGCGGATTTCGCCGCGTTCCATCCGATCGGCGCCGAAGATCAGGTTCGCGGTTTCTGTTCGGCCGGAGCCGAGCAAGCCGGCAAGGCCTGAGATTTCCCCTTCGCGAACCGTAAGGCTGACATCGCGGACACGGACGCCGGAGCCGGCATTCTCTACCGACAATCGCACGGATCTCTGCGTGCTCTCGTCGGCGTCCTTCGCGATCGCCTCGAAAGCCGCAAGCTCCTTTCCCAGCATGTGCCGCACCAGGGCCAGCTTGGGCATGTCCGCCATTGCGCTCGTGGCGACGGTCTTCCCGTCACGCATGATAGTGACGCGGTCGCAGATCCGGTAGAGCTCGTCGAGACGATGGCCGATGAAGATGACCGAGACGCCGCGGCGCTTCAGCGTTCGGATCGTCTCGAAAAGAATGGCCACTTCCCGTTCATCGAGAGACGAGGTCGGTTCGTCCATGATGACCAGCCGCGCGTTTTGCGTGACGGCCCGGGCGATCGCCACCATCTGACGGGTGGCGGCGCTGAAGCGCGCGACCGGCGCCTCGACATCGATCTCCAGGTTGAAGGTTCTAAGGACCGCAGTGGCACCCTCTCGCATTGCCCGGCGATCGATCAAGCCGTACCGGCGCGGCTCGCGCGACAGATAGATGTTTTCGGCAACGGAACGTTGCGGCGCGAGGTTGATCTCCTGGTAGATGGTCGCGATACCCTGGGCCTGGCTCTCCGCGGGCATGGAGAAAGAGACCTCGTTTCCGCCAAAGACGATCGACCCCTCGTCCCGCCGGTAGGCGCCGGTGAGAATCTTGATCAGTGTCGACTTGCCGGCGCCGTTCTGCCCGACAAGCGCCATCACCTCGGCTTCGCCCACTTCGAGCGACGCCGAGCGCAGCGCGGGAATGCCATTGAACGACTTGGAAATGCCCTGCATGGACAGAAGCATTAGTCCCTCCGGATGCCGATCTGTCTTCTGCCGCCGACCGCCGACAATTGCCGCCTGGGCATAGCTGATTGTATCACGCCGAGCTTTCGTTGCATCGCGCCAATGGCCGGAGCGGCATTGCCGCGCCGGCCGGGATAAGGCAGGTGTCAGTAAGCGTTGGCGAGTTCGGCCGCCGCGTTGGACGAGTCGTAGAACTTGTCCTCATTTATGACCCAGGGATCGATCTTCTCACCCTTGGCATAGCGCAGCATCGTCTCAAAAGCCTTAGGCCCGAAGCGCGGGTTGCATTCGACGACCGCCGCGATCTTTCCATCGATCACGGCCTGAACCGCCTCCTTGCCGCCGTCGATCGACAGGACCAGCACGTCCTTGCCCGGAACCTTGCCGGCCGCTTCGATGGCGGCAATGGCGCCGATCGCCATTTCGTCGTTGTGCGCATAGACGATATCGGCGTCCGGGTGTGCCTGCAGCAGGGCTTCGGCGACCTGCCTGCCCTTGTCGCGTGCGAAATCGCCCGTCTGCGAGGCAACAATCTCGAAACCACCTGCCGCCTTGATGGCCTCGTCGAAGCCTTTCTTGCGGTCATTGGCGGGTGATGAGCCGGTTGTCCCTTCAAGCTCGATGATCTTGGATTTGCCGTTGGCATTCTTGACCAGCCACTCGGCAACGCGCTTTCCTTCCTCGATGAAATCCGAGCCGATGAATGTGACATAGTCCTCCCCGGCCTTTGCAAGCGCCGGGTCGACGCTACGGTCGAGCAGGATGACGGGAATGCCGGCCTTCTTGGCGGCCATGACCGCCGGGATCAGGGGCTTTTCTTCGCGCGGTGCGAGGAAGATCAGATCGACGCCCTGTGCGATCATCGAGTTGACGTCGGCCACCTGCTTGGCGGCGGATCCCGCGGCATCGGTGTAGACCAGCTGATGGCCGAGCTTTTCAGCTTCGGCTTTCATGCTGTTGGTCTGGGCGATGCGCCAGGGATTGTTGGACTCCGTCTGTGCGAAGCCGACCTTGTATGTTTCCTTCTGTGCCAGCGTCGGCAGCTCAGCGAAGGCGACCGTGCCGGCAACGGCGATTGCGCCGGCCGCCGTAGCGGCAAGCATGAAGGCGCGACGTGAAATCCTGTTCATCGTGAGTTCTCCTCCCGGTTTGCCGGTACTCCTCTACCGGATGCGAGCACTTTGTGCTTCACATGGGCAAACCTTGCGCTAATAATATTAGCAGTCAAGGCTAAAGTTATTAGCACTTGCAAAAAATCAATGCGGCGCTGCAGCGCCGGCAGGGGGCCGAAATGGCAAAAGACAACGGGCGCAACGTGACACGGAAGGAAGCGAGCGGTGGCCGGCCGACGATGACGGACGTGGCGCGCATCGCCGGCGTGTCGCAGTCGAGCGTGTCCCTCGTTCTCAACGAAATGTCCGGCGCCCGCATTTCGGCTGAAACCAGGGCGCGCGTGCGCGAGGCAGCGCAAAAGATCGGCTACAGGCTGCCCAACACAAGACAGGATCTCGCCCAAGCGCCCGCGATCGAGAAGGATACGATCGCTTTCGTCGTCGACGAGATCTCCACGAGCCCGCATCCGGTCGTCAGCCTCGACGGGATTCGCGACTATGCATTCGAGCAGGGCCTGCTCGTCTCCGCCCACGCGACCCGTTCCAACCCTGACCTGGAGAGCGCGGTGCTGCGCGCCGTTTTGCGTGACCCGGCGATCGCCGGCGTCATCTACGCGACCATCTTCACCCGCAAGGTGAGCGTCCCGCCCGAACTCGCGAACATTCCGACTGTGCTGTTGAACTGCTATGCCGAGCCGCGCCAGCATATGGCAATCGTGCCGGGGGAGGTCGCCGGCGGCTTCGCGGCAACGGCGCATCTGACCTCGCTCGGACATCGACGCATCGGCTTCATCAACGGCGAACCGTGGATGGACGCCGCGGTCGACCGCCTCAAGGGCTACAAGCAGGCGCTCGCCACGGCCGACGTCGCCTTCGACGAGGCATTGGTGCGCGACGGCGACTGGCTGCCGCTACGCGGCTACGAGGCGGGCCTCGATCTGCTCGCCATGGAAAATCCCCCGACCGCGATCTTCTGCGGCAACGATCTGATGGCGATCGGCGTGCTGGAGGCAGCTTCCGAGCGCGGGCTGCGCGTGCCAGAGGACCTGTCGGTGATGGGCTACGACGATCAGGAACTTGCGCGCTACACGCATCCGCCACTCTCGACGCTGGTGCTGCCGAACTATGAAATGGGCCAGAAGGCGGCGGAAATCCTGATCGATATGGCGATCCATGGAAAAAGGCCGCGTCCCATGACGATCAAGGTCGATGGGCCGCTGGTCCAACGGGGGACGACCGCGATGCTCTCGCACGCGTCCGCACGCAGGCGCTGACGCAGAGGAGCGAAAAAAGCGCCGGCCCCGCGAGGCCGGCACTGTTTTTCGCCAATCCCCGTCACGCGGGCAGTTGAATCGCACTCACTTGGCCGGCGTAAAGTTCCTTGGCAAAAATGCAGGCGGCAGTATGCGCCGGCGACACGGTCGTGTGCAGTGGCGGCGTTTGCGCGCAAGCATCAACCGCGAGCGGGCACCGTGTCCGGAAACGGCAGCCGGACGGCGGGTTAGTCGGGCTTGGAATTTCGCCCGCTATCAGTGGAACCTTGCGCTGTCGTTCCACGATCGGGTTCGCGTCTGGTACCGACGCCAAAAGGAGCTGTGTGTACGGATGACTCGGCCGCTCATAAAGTTCTGCCGAGGGACCAAGCTCGACGATCTTGCCGAGGTACATCACATAGACGCGCGTGGCCGCCTGCCGGACGAGCGCCAGATCATGCGCGATAAACAGGCAGGCCACGCCGAGGTCCTGCCGCAAACTCAAGAACAGGTTCATAACTTGCGCACGGATTGACAGATCGAGCGCGCTGACCGGCTCGTCGCAGATCAGCACTCGCGGCTCTACCGCGAGCGCACGGGCAATTGCGACGCGCTGCCGCTGCCCACCGGAAAGCTCGCGTGTGAACCGGTCACGCACCGCTGCAGCGAGTCCGACTTGATCGAGCAGTTCCGCTGTACGTGCTATGCGCTTCTCCGCAGAGGTCATCCCGCCGATGATGAGTGCTTCTTCAATGGCTTCACCGATGGTCTGGCGGTCATTGAGGGAGGCATAGGGGTCCTGAAACACATATTGGATCGCACGACGTGCTTCGCGTAATCGCTTGCCGGACAGGGAACCAAGATCGACGCCATCCAGGACGACCTTTCCCGATCTTGGCGTTTCAAGACCGACGATAGAGCGCCCCAACGTCGACTTTCCGCATCCCGATTCGCCGACCAGTCCAACGATCTCGCCCGGATGAAGAGCGATCGATACATCATCGACCGCCTTTACCGGCTTACCCCTGACGGTTCCGGTGAAACTCGTAACAAGATGGTCAACTTCCAGAACAGGTTTCATCCGATGCGTTCCTTGCAGCTTGTGTTGAGCACCGGACAGGCAGCTAATATGGCCGCATCAACGGTGCGTTCGAGTTTGGGACGATGTGTGCGGCACGCCGGCACTGAATGTGGACAGCGTGGTTCGAAAGCGCAGCCTGGAATGGGCGCAGAAAGCACCGGCGGCATTCCGGGCAAGCCGCGGAACGGCGCTCCGACCGGATCCGACCGACTTGGAATCGCGTCGATCAGACCCATCGTATAGGGATGCCGTGGGCTCACCAGAACCTTTTCGACAGGCCCTGTTTCGACGTTGCGTCCGGCATACATCACCACGACGCGGTCGGCCGCACTTGCGACCACGCCCATGTCATGGGTGATCAGCACCATCGCCATTTCCAGTTTTGCCTGGATCTCCTTGAGAAGCTTCAGGATCTGGGCCTGGACGGTCACATCGAGTGCGGTCGTCGGCTCGTCGGCGATCAGAAGCTTGGGTTCCGCGGCAACGGCAATCGCGATCATGACGCGCTGACGCAGACCGCCGGATAGTTCGTGCGGATATTGCCTCAGTCGCGCGGACGGATCTGAAATTCCGACCAAGCGAATGAGGTCGAGCGCCCGCGCTTCGGCCGCCCTTGCGGTCATGCCGAGATGATATTCCGCCATCTCGGCAATCTGCCTTCCGATGGCACGAGCGGGATTGAGCGCACTCATCGGATCCTGAAAGATGAAACCGACCGATTTGCCTCGCAAGGCTCGAAGGCTGTCCTCGCCAGCACCGACGAGTTCCATTCCATCAAATCGGATCGAACCCGATACATCCGCCACCACACCGATAGGCGCAAGGCCGAGCGGGGCGAAATTCATCACGGTCTTGCCGCTGCCGCTCTCCCCCACGACTGCCAAGGTTTCGCGGCGATTGAGACTGTAGCTGACACCATCGACGGGACGCACGGCTGTCTGTGCTGTCAAAAGATCGACGGTAAGGTTCGTGACCTCGAGAAGCGGTTGCTTGGTCATACGGCAGTTTCCTTTGTCCAGAGTGCCGTTACACGGCGGCGGCTGGCGAGCAGAGCGGAGCCAAGCGGTTTCGGCACACGGTTCAGAGCAACGGCTTCGCCGAGAATGTTGAACCCGATCACCGCCAAGGTCAGCGCAATTCCGGGCAGCATCACTTGTCTTGGATCGGCCTCCAGATACGGAAGCGCGTCGACCAGCATCTGTCCCCATTCCGGAGTCGGTGGCTGGATGCCGAGTCCGAGGAAGCTCAAGGTGGCAATGGCGAGCGCAACGGCGCCGGCATCAGCCGTGGCATAGACAAGCACAGCACCGAGGGTCGCCGGCAGCAAATGAACGAAATAGATACGCAAAGGGCTGGCACCGAGAACTCGCAGCGCTTCCATGTGCGGCCTGTTCATGGCGTTCACGGCAACTGCTCGACTGATGCGCGCACTGCCCGGCCACCACGCGAGCGCCAGCGCGAGGATCATATTCCAATAGCTCGCCCCGAAGATGCCAATCACCGCCAGCGAAACAATCAAGCTGGGGATGGCGAGACCGACGTCGACGATGCGCATCAGGACCTCATCCGTCCAGCCGCGCCGATAACCCGCAATCGTGCCGATGGCGATGCCGATCGAATGGGCCAGGGCCAGCACCAGGCACACGCCGACGAGCGAAGTGCGAGCAGCCATTATGAGGCGGCTCAGGGTATCGCGTCCGAGGTGGTCGACGCCGAGCCAATGCGCCGTTGACGGGCCCTCTCCCGCAATCAGCAGGTTTTGAGCGTTCGGGTCGTGTGGCGCAAGGAACGGCGCGAAAGCGCCTGCAAAAACGAAGAAGCCGATGGCCACTACCGCTGCGCGCGGCATCCGTTTCAGCGCTCCGAGGAACGTGGAAGCAATATTCATGATTAGGTCCTCTGACGACGCTGACGAGGATCGGTAAGCATCATCGCAATGTCGACGATCACGTTCAAAATGATGAAGAAGGTGATGAAGATCAGCAGACAGGCCTGCACCACCATGAAGTCGCGGAAACGCACACCGGTGAGAAACAGGTCCGCGATCCCCTGCCAGGCAAAGAGCGGCTCAACAACCACTGCTCCGACCACCATAACGCCCACTTGGGTGCCAAGCGCGTTAAGGTAGGTGGGGGCGATGTTGGGAAGCGCGTCTCGAATGAGAATACGAGGGCGGCTGAAGCCTTTGCTCATGGCCGTCTGGACAAAAGGACGCGCCATGACTTCTTCCAGCCCGACGCGGATTACGCGGCTGAGCACCGCGGCCGGCAGAAACCCCAACGTGAGCCATGGAAGAATGAAGCTTGCAAACCCGTCGTAGCCGAAAGTAGGAAAGAGCCGCAGCGACACCGAGAAGGCATAGACCAGCAACGCTCCCACGAAGAAGGAGGGCGTGGAGGCGCCGAGAAGCGCCAGCCCCCGCGTCAGGTGGTCGGGAAGCCGGTGGGCAGCGAGCGCGCCAGCAAATCCGAGGACGAGACTGAGCACGAAGGCGACGGCCGCCCCTCCGGCGACGAGCGTCGCTGTCACCGATAGCCGGCTTCTGAGCGACGCACCGACCTCCTCGCCGGTTTTATAAGAGATCCCGAAATCTCCCTGCGCCGCGCCCGTCAGCCAGTCGGCGTAGCGGATAAGAAGCGGCTTGTTGAGGCCGATCTCCTCTGCCACCTTGGCGATGTCCTCCTTGGTGGCCGTCGGCGTCCTCAACTCGGCAATCAGGATTGCCACATTGCCTGGCGCTGAAACCACCAGCGTAAAGCAGAGCAGCGATGCCAGAAACAAAAGGATGACGGCATTGCGTGCTCTTTTGACGATAAAGCGGATCACCGTCTCCTCCTCATTCCACCAGCGAAATGTGCTCGTAGGGCATGTCGTATTCGGTCGCTGGACCCTCGAAGCCGCTGACGCGGTCCGAATGGGCCCAGATGCCCGGTACAAGCAGGAGCGGTGCGATCGCGTCATTATCGTGCAGCCAGTCGTAGACTTTCTGAAGCGCTGCACCCATTTCGTCTTCCGACGCAGACATTGCGGCCGTCACCAGCGGGTCAAGATGCTCCGCATCGATGAACAGCTTTCCGTCGACGCCATTGTCGTAAGTCGAAAGGAACAGCCCGACGATCGTACCGAACGGCTCGTAAGGAGCGCCGAAGGTCTGAAAGAAGGCGAGATCGAATTTGCGTTCGGGGATATCGCTGTGCCGTGACGCGTGATCGACCGAGCGGATCGTCACCTGGATGCCAAGCTCCATCAACTCTGACTGGATGACCTCGGCCACGGACCGAGAGCCCGGAATCTGCTCCTCGCTGACGACGAGTTCGAGCGCCAGTTGCTGGCCGTTCTTCGAACGCACCGGTTCACCGGTCCAGCCTGCTTCCTCAAGGAGGGCCTTCGCTGCCTCGATGTCGCGGACCGGCGTTTCGTAGCGGTTGCCCGACATCGGCACGTTCGGCGAGAACAGGTTTCCAGTAGAAGCCGCAAGGCCGCGATAAAGAACCTGGGAGATCGCCGTTCGATCGATGCCGATATTGATAGCCTTGCGTACCGTGGGATCCTTCAAAGCGTCTACACGATCGGGATTGAAAGCCATCACCATCGTCGTGGTGCCCGGATCGATCACGACTTGGACGCCCGCTGCACTCAGGGTTTGCGCCTCCGTAGCGGTGAGCGGCGACGCGAACGCACCCCCGATCAGGTCGATATCACCAGCTCTGAGCGCTGCCATGCGACCGCGGGAGTCCGGCAGAACTCTAACTTCGAGTTTCGGGAAGGCGGGCTTGTCACCCCAATAGTCTTCGTAGCGCTCGAAGAGGCTTGCCTCGTTGCTACTGCTGCCCTGGCGCCATGGACCGGTTCCAATGGGCTCCTTGTAGCTTCCATCTTCGCCGACCGAATGCGGGCTCAGGAAGCGGACGGGCCGAACATAGGAAAACTCCTGCAGGAGACCAAGCACCGGTTCGCGGAACAGAATTCGCACATGATGGTCGTCGACGATGTCAAGGCCGGCGAAAAGACGCGACGAGTTCATCCAGTTGTTGGCTTCGATTCCGATCCAACGGTCGAGATTCCATTTGAGCGCCGCGGCATCAAAAGGCGCCCCGTCGTGGAAAGTCACGCCCTCGCGAAGCGTAATGTTCAGCAACTTGCCGCCGTCTTCCACCGACCATTCCGTCGCCAGGCCGGGCTCGATGCTCCCGTCATGAGCGTATTTGAACAGCGGCTCGAACAGGAGATCCTGCACGGCAAAGAGGCCGGTGTATTTGTGCGGATTGAGATCGCCGGCAGCCTTGGCGATGGCCACCTTTAGTGTGCCCTCCTCCACTGCTGCCGATGCGATGCGGGGAAGCAAGCTTGCACCCGCCGTGACACAGACAATCCCTGACAATCCGCCCAGGAAATGGCGTCGGTTTATTGTGAACGACGAAATCCTCTTACTCATCTTCATTCCCCTCTTTTGTTGTTGAGTGTGTATTGCGCTCTCTCCAGCGCGGTTACCAGGCGCCGCGCACGGCGGCTTTCTCCTCCAAGGCGGCAAGCATCCGCTCGATGTCAGCGCGCAAGTCCTCGCGCGCCTCAAGGCCTGCACTGACGCGCAGAAGCAGGTCGTCATCCGTCCATTCGGTTGCGCTTCGATTTGCCCGCACCTGCATCGGCGCAACAAGACTGCGCGTGCCGCCCCAGGATGCCCCAATCGCGAAGACCTGCAGTGTGTCTAGCGTTGCGGCGACGTGGGCGGATACTTCAGGCTTGAACACCACGCTGAAAACGCCGCTTGCGCCAAGAAAGTCACGCTTCCAGAGTTCATGTCCCGGGCAGCCAGGCATCGGCGGGAACAGGACACGATCGACGAGCGGATGGTCACGGAAAATCGCTGCCAGTTCCAACGCAGACTCGAATGCATAAGCAAGCCTGACAGGGAGGGTTTCCATGCCGCGCAGCACCAACGCCGCGTCGTCCGGTGACACCCCGATCCCGTATCGTCCCAGCACCCCGCGTATCGAACCGGCGAGGGCCTCTGTGGACACTGTGATGGATCCCATGAGGACGTCGGAGTGGCCGGACACGTATTTCGTCAAAGCCTCCGTGACGATATCAACGCCATGACACAGCGGCTTGTAGTTGAGCGGCGTCGCCCACGTGTTGTCGCATCCGACAAGCGCACCTGCACCATGGGCGATCTCGACGATTGCTGGCAGGTCCTGGATTTCCATTGTGGTCGAGCCGGGAGACTCGCACCAGACCATTCGTGTCCGATCGTCGATGCGACGCTCAAGATCGCGCGGCGAGGAGGGATCATAGAAGCCTGCAGTCACCCCGAGACGTTTCAGGTCATTGGTCGCGAAATCGCGAACTGGAGGGTAGCAGTTGTCTGCAATGAGAACCTTGTCCCCTGCCCCAACAAACGCGACCATCGAGATTGCATTTGAAGCTTGTCCGGAGGGTGTCAGGAACGTCCTGGCGCCCTGCTCCAATTGAGTAATCTTTCGCTCCAGCGTGCGTGTCGTTGGTGTTCCGTACAGGCCGTAGGAATAACCGTCCATGCCGCGCGCAGCGCGGTTGGCGTATTCCTCGGCGGACCTGAACGTGATCGTCGAGCCGCGATGGACTGCGACCCCGAGCGGATCGAAGCCATCGGTCTTTACCTTCGGCGTCACCACACACGTCGTGTGATCCTTCATTCCTGTCTGCTCCTCTTCGTTGCAAGGAGGATTTAAGCAGTTGGCTATCTATTCCGTCTAATATTAAGATCGATGCCGTCTATTCTTGTGGGTTATAGGGAAATCCATGAATCTGCGTCAGATCGAAGTTTTCCATGCAGTGATGACCAATGGCACAGCCTCACGCGCCGCCGAAGTCCTGAGGATTTCGCAGCCGGCTGTCAGCAAAGCCATCCAGGAACTCGAGCGCGGCACCGGGCTTGCACTCTTCCATCGGATCAATGGACGGCTGGTGCCGACTTCGGAGGCGCAGCTTTTCTTTCGCGAGGTCGAGCAGTCCTTCACGGGACTTATTCATCTGCGCAGCGCAGCGGCACGCATTCGCGATTTCGGCTCCGGGGAAATTCGACTGGCCAGTCTTTCGGCACTCAGCACCAATGTTGTTCCAAAGGCGCTCTACGCGTTTCAAAAACGGCACCCCGAAGTGGCGATTACATTCCAGGCCCGAATGTCCTCGATGGTGAAGGATCTCGTTAGCTCCGGGCAATTCGATATCGGCCTGGCGGCCGATGAGATCGATTTGGCCGGTGTCGACGCTCAGCCTTTCGCGAACTATCGCACGGCCATTGCATTGCCAGCCAATCACCACCTGACGGAGCGGACGGTCATATGTCCCCAGGACCTGCATGGCGAAGCCTTCATCGCACTCGCCCCGGAGGACACCACCCGGAGGCAGATTGACGCGATCTTCGAGGCTGAGGCGGTGAAGCCGAAGATCGTGCTTGAGACGCCCTACTCGACGACGATATGCGCGATGGTGAATGCGGGGCTGGGTTGCGGCGTAGTGAACCCGATCACGGCCGAACCATTTCTCGGCAAAAATATCGTCATTCGCCCGTTTGAACGGGCCGTCTATTTTCGTACACTCCTGCTGTTGCCGCCAAACGGGCGGCCTTCGAAGATTGTGCGGGATCTCATGAGCGAACTGAAAAAGCACGCGAGCGCTGACGACGGGACCGCTGCCCCCACCGCCCGTTCCAGCGGGGCGGCCGCGATCGAATTCAGGTAGACGATTCGCCAATACGGGATGATGTGCAGGAGCAAGGCGTGATGCGCCGAACGCGCGTTTGACGATCCCTCGCTGAAGTGCGTGATGACTTTCGCAAGCCCATCCGGTCGGACCTCCTACCGCTTCCACCGCAGGAAGATCGTCGCGAGCGGCGGCAGTGTAAGAAGGATGGAGAAGTCCCTGCCATGCGCCGGATGGCGTTCAGCCCAGGCTTCAGCCTGGCCGAGATTGGATCCTCCATAGATCGCGGCATCGGTGTTGAGCACCACCTCAAAGCGTCCTTCTATCGGCACGCCAACGCGATAATCATGCCGCGGCACCGGCGTGAAGTTGGACATGATGAGGATATGCGAGGAGCGGTCCTGTGAGCTGCGGAGCATGCCGTAGATGGAGTTTTCCGCGTCGTCGGCAACCGCCCATTCGAAGCCAGCCGGGTCAAGGTCGCCGAACTGAAGCGCAGGTTCTCGCACATAAAGCCCATTAAGATCGCGGATCAGTTGCTGAATGCCCGCATGATCGGGCCGGTCGAGCAGGTCCCAATGAACGGAGCCGTCATGGCTCCATTCGGCTTCCTGGGCAAGCTCGCCGCCCATGAAGAGCAGTTTCTTGCCTGGATGACCCCACATGAAGGCGTAATAGGCGCGCAGGTTCGCCAGCCTCTGCCACTGGTCGCCGGGCATCTTCCCGAGCAAGGAACCTTTGCCGTGCACGACCTCGTCATGGGAGAGCGGCAGCATGAACCGTTCGGAATAGGCGTAGATCATGCCGAAGGTCATCGCGCCGTGGTGGTATTTGCGGTAGACTGGATCCTCCTGCATGTAGTGCAGCGTGTCGTGCATCCAACCCATGTTCCACTTGAAATCAAAGCCGAGGCCGCCCTCCTCGGGCGCCTTGGTCACATCCGGCCAGGCGGTCGACTCTTCCGCGGCGGTGAAGGCATGGGGGAAGCGCTGATGGATGATGCTGTTCAGGTGCTTCAAGAACTCCACTGCTTCGAGGCTCTCGCGACCGCCGTATTGATTTGGTATCCATTGACCCTCCTCACGGCTGTAGTCCCGGTAGAGCATCGAGGCGACTGCGTCCACGCGCAACGCATCCACGTGATAATGCTCCAGCCATTCCAGCGCGCTGGCAATCAGGAATCCTTTCACCTCGTTGCGGCCAAGATTGTAAATCAGCGTGTTCCAGTCGCGGTGGAAGCCCTCACGCGGATCCTCATGCTCGTAGAGCGCGGTGCCGTCGAAACGGGCGAGCCCCCAGACATCGGTGGGAAAATGGGCCGGCACCCAGTCGAGGATGACGCCGATGTCCGCGGCATGGCAGCGGTCGACGAAGTAGGCAAAATCCTCCGGCGTGCCGTAACGACCGGTGGGAGCGAAGAGGCCGAGCGGCTGGTAGCCCCAGGAGCCGCCGAAGGGATGTTCCATGATCGGCAGGAATTCGATGTGGGTGAAGCCGAGATCCCGCGCATAGGGAATCAGCCGCTGGCTGAGCTCGACCCAGTCGAGCGGCCGGTTTCCCTCCTCGGTGATCCTCAGCCAGGACCCGGGATGCACCTCATAGACCGAGATTGCTCCGTTGATCGATCGCTCGGCGCGGCGGGCGCGCATCCAGTCCTCGTCGCTCCAGCGGAAAGGTTTGGACGACGCGACGATCGAAGCCGTCGAGGGTGCGGCTTCGCTGGCGCGGGCAACCGGGTCTGCTTTCTGAGGCAGGAGATTGCCGTGAGCGTCGAGCAGCTCGTATTTATAGCGCTCTCCATGCGTGAGGCGCGGAATGAAGATTTCCCATATGCCCGCTGACGGCCGCAGTCGCATCGGATGTCGGCGGCCATCCCAACTGTTGAAATCGCCGACGACGGAAACCCGCCGCGCATTCGGTGCCCATACGGAAAAGCGCACGCCCTGCACACCATCGACGTCCATCGGAATGGCGCCAAGTGTGCGGCCAAGATCGTAGTGGGTGCCCTGAGAGATCAGGTGCAGATCGAGGTCGCCGAGCAAAAGGCCGAATGAATAAGGATCCTCCGTCTCCTGCACGGCATCAGGCCAGTGGATGCGAAGGCGGTAACTGGCCACGCTGCCGATCGCACCGGCGAAAAGGCCGCCCTCATGAATCAGCTCCAGCCGCGTCAGCGCGCGGTTGGTATCGGACTCGACCACGTCCACGGAGACGGCGCCGGGCAGCAAGGCCCTTACGACGTTGAGATCGTCATATCGATGACGACCGAGGATGGAGAAAGGATCGCCATGCCGGCCTTCGACGAGAGCCTGGAGGCCTTCAGCGACGGTGCCGATCATCAGGTCTGCGCGCTCATATCTCATGCGACGTCTCCAAGAGTCTCGATGCGATAGCCGAGAAGCCGGCAAGCGGCAGCGGCAGCCAGGTGGGGCGATTGCGCGCTTCATAGGCGATCTCGTAGGCCGCCTTCTCCAGCAGGAAGAGGTCGAGGATGCGACCGCGCGAAACCGGACGTAAGCTGAGTTCTCGCGTCTTGCCGATGGCGTCGAGATAACCTTCGAGGAAGGCAGGTTCCGCCATTTCGACGAAGCGCGCCACGAGCGCGGCATGTCTTCGATCGTCCACCTCGCTCACCAGCTCCCGCTCGAGATTGGCGGCCGCTGCAAGATAGCTCAGCGATCTCAGTAGCCCCGCAACATCCCGCAGCGGATTGGTCTTGGCGCGGCGCTCAGCGAGATCGCGGGCGGGTTCGCCCTCGAAATCGATGATATAGGCGTCACCTTCCGCAACCAGAACCTGGCCCAGATGGAAGTCGCCGTGATTGCGGGTCATCAGCGTGCCTGCCGCGGCCTTTGACAGGTGCCCGGCCAACTTCAAAAGCTCCTCGCGTCGTGCGACGAGCGGTCCGATCTGCTGGGCAACTTCTGGAGCGAGGCTTTCCTGGATCTCCTCGAGGAGGGCGAGGCTTTCCTGAATTTGCTTCTTCACGGCATCGCCCCACCGTCCGGCATCCTCCTTGGACATGCGGACCGGTTTGAAATCCTCGTTTTCGGTCGGTTGTGCCAGCGCCACATGCAATTCGCCGAGCCGCCTGCCAATCGTCGCGGCGAAATCCACGAGCGGCCTGAAGTACTCATCTGCCATGTCTGCCTCGACACCGGTCACCATCACCTCGTCGATCGCGCGGCGCAGGTTGCTGAGCATCCAGTTCCAGGCATCGCCTTGATTGCGGATCGCTCCTTGTACGATGATCAATGTGCAACGGCAGCCGTCCGGCGTCGTGTGCCCCACTTCGCCGAGCAACTGTGCGGTGTTCCCATATCCGATTTCCGTCAGATGGCGCGTCATCTCCACCTCCGGATGGACACCCGGCAGGACGTGGCGGATGAGCTTCACCATCGCGATCTCGCCGATGATGAGCGAACTGTTGGATTGCTCGGCTGAGAGCCAACGCACCGGCAGGTCGTCGTTCATGCTCATGCGGTCGAGCAGATCCGTGCCGAGGAATTCGAGCGTGCCCGCCCGGTCGGAGATCACCGCTCGTTCGCGCAGTCCGCGGATGACGCTGCGTGCCAACGCCTCTATCGCAAAGCCGTCGGTCAAAAATCCGACGCGGCGGCCCTGGCGGAGGCGGGCAAGCGCGAGTTGTTGCGCAAGCGCCGTTGGCTGCCCGTCATCCCACGACACCGCAAGTGGCAGCAAATAGGTGTCCTTGCGGCCGTCGAGTTCGGCTTCCACCTCTCCAAGCGAGAGGTCACGGGCGAAGGGAATTGGCGTGGCGACGACGAGCGAGGCATGCCTCAGCTTCTCGCCCTTGGCGCCGAACCAACGCCGCCTGCCAAGATAGGCTGGCAGTATCTCGTTCGAGAGCGTGCCTGATAGCCGCGGCTCATCGACCAGTTCCTGCAGGTTGCGGCGTACCACCATAGTCACCATGTCCTGCATCTGTTCCGGTGGTTCGGCGCGCCAGGCGGGGCCGTCCGCCTCCTTCGCGAGCAGGAACCAGAAGAAGCCATAGGGGGGCAGAGTGAGCATGTAGGTGAGCTGCCCGATCGGCGGGAACGGCGACATGCCGGTCAACTCGATGGGGGTGCGGCCGGCAAAGTTCGCAAGGTCGAGTTCGACGGCCTGGGGCAGGCGCGACAAGTTGGCGACGCAGAGGATCGTGTCCTCGCGATATTCGCGGAGATAGGCAAGAATCTTCCTGTTGCCGGGCGAGAGGAACCTTAGGGAACCGCGCCCGAATGCCGAATGCTTGCTGCGCAGCGCCAGCATGCGCCGTGTCCAGTTGAGCAGCGAATGAGCATCGGCGCCCTGTGCCTCGACATTGACTGCCTCAAAGCCGTAAAGCGGGTCCATGATGGGCGGAAGCACAAGCCGTGCCGGATCCGTCTTGGAAAAACCGCCGTTGCGGTCCGGCGACCATTGCATGGGCGTGCGCACACCGTCGCGGTCGCCGAGATAGATATTGTCACCCATGCCGATCTCGTCGCCGTAATAGATCACAGGCGTGCCGGGCATGGAAAATAAGAGTGCGTTCATCAACTCGACGCGACGGCGATCGCGCTCCATGAGCGGCGAAAGACGGCGCCGGATCCCGAGATTGATGCGGGCTCGACGGTCGGTGGCATAGATGTTCCAGAGATAATCGCGCTCTTCATCGGTCACCATCTCCAGCGTCAGCTCGTCATGGTTCCGCAAGAAGATCGCCCATTGGCACGTCTCAGGGATTTCCGGCGTCTGCCGCATGATATCGGTGATCGGGAAGCGGTCTTCCTTGGCGATCGCCATGTACATGCGCGGCATGAGCGGGAAGTGGAAGGCCATGTGGCATTCATCGCCGTCGCCGAAATAGTCGCGCGTGTCCTCCGGCCATTGATTGGCCTCGGCAAGCAACATCTTGCCGGGATGGGTGGAATCAAGGGCCGCACGGATCTTCTTCAGGATCGCATGCGTCTCGGGCAGATTCTCGTTGATCGTGCCCTCTCGTTCCACCAGGTAAGGGATCGCGTCGAGCCGGAAGCCGTCGATGCCGGTCTCCAACCAGAAGCGCATCACACCCAAAAGCTCCTCCAGCACCAACGGATTGTCGAAATTGAGGTCGGGCTGGTGGGAATAGAACCGGTGCCAATAATAAGCGCCGGCGACCGGATCCCATGTCCAGTTGGACTTTTCGGTGTCGAGGAAGATGATCCGGGTTTCGGGGAACTTCTGATCGGTATCCGACCAGACATAGAAGTCCCGCTCCGGCGAGCCGGGGGGCGCGCGCCGCGCCCGCTGGAACCATGGATGCTGGTCGGACGTATGGTTGATGACGAGCTCGATGATCACCCGGAGCCCGCGTCGATGCGCGGCTTCCACGAAAGCCGTGAACTCCTCCACCGTGCCGTAGTCCGTGCTGACATTGGTGTAGTCGGCGATATCGTATCCGTCGTCGCGACGCGGGGACGGAAAGAAGGGCAAGAGCCAGATGGTATTGGCGCCAAGCGAAGCGATATGGTCGAGCTTCTCGTGAAGGCCCTTGAAGTCCCCGATACCGTCGTTATTGGCATCGAAGAACGACTTGATATGAAGTTGGTAGATGAGCGCGTCCTTATACCACAGGGGATCGGGTTCTTGCGGGCTGGTCTGATCCTGCCCCTGGTCGCGGCTTGTGATCACCATGTCCATTTTCTTTCTCCTGCCTTATCTCACGCGCCAGATCGCAAACGGCAGACCGGCATGCGGATCGAGCCGAAGGTGCTGGACCCTGCCGGTCCAGCTGAACGTGCGACCTGTGATCAGGTCTTCGAGGTCGAGCGTGCCATGGTCCGGGAGGTTCCACGACCGGAGCGGGATTTCCACGTCCGCTTCCTGCGCATTGTAGGGATCGAGGTTGACGGCGATGAGCAAAGCGTTCTCGCGCCCGGGACTCATCCTCTCGTAGAACATGATGTTGTCGTTCCAGGCGGTGAGAAGCTCAAGGCCGAGATGCGAATGCAGGGCCGGGTTTTCCTTTCGGATCCGGTTGAGCATTGTGATCTCGGATTTGATGTTGCCCGGCCGATCGTAGTCCCAGGCGCGGATCTCATACTTTTCGGAGTCGGCATATTCCTTGCGCTTGGCGTCCGGCCGACCCTCGCAGAGCTCGAAGCCATTGTAGACACCCCAAAGTCCTGAGAGTGTCGCGGCAAGTGCCGCCCGGACCAGATAGGCCGGACGCGGTGCGTTCTGCAGGAAGTCGGGGTTGATGTCGTGCGTGTTGACGAAGAAGTGCGGGCGGAAGAACTCCTTCGGTTCCTGCGTGGTGATCTCGCGCATGTATTGCTCGAGCTCCCACTTCGTGTTGCGCCAGGTGAAGTAGGTGTACGATTGAGAAAAGCCGATCTTGGCGAGCCGATACATCACCTTCGGCTTGGTGAAAGCTTCCGACAGGAAGACGACATCCGGATGCCGCGACCTGATATCGGCGATCAGCCACTCCCAGAACGGGAAGGGCTTGGTGTGCGGATTGTCGACGCGAAAGAGTTTGACGCCGGTGTCGATCCACTTCTGCACGATATCGCGCAGCTCGATCCAGAGCGACGGGATCGCGTCCCAGCTATAGAAATCCACATTGACGATGTCTTCGTACTTCTTGGGTGGATTTTCCGCATAACGAATGGTTCCGTCCGGTCGCCAGTCGAACCAGCCCGGATGCTGTGTCAGCCACGGGTGGTCGGGCGAGCACTGGATGGCGAGATCGAGCGCAATCTCCAGGCCCTCGTGCCTGCCGGCGTCCACCAGACGACGGAAGTCCTCGAACGTGCCGAGCTCAGGATGGATCGCGTCGTGACCGCCGTCCGGCGAGCCGATGGCATAGGGGCTGCCCGGATCCTCCGGCGCCGCGCGCAGGCTGTTGTTCCGACCCTTGCGATTGGTCTTGCCGATAGGATGAATCGGCGGGAAATAGAGCACGTCGAAACCCATGGCGCGGATGGCCGGCAACCGCTTGATGACGTCGTCGAATGTGCCGTGGCGGGTCGGATCGCCGCTCTGTGAGCGTGGAAATACCTGGTACCAGCTTGCGAAGGCGGCGGCCGGACGCTCTGCATCAAGAGGGATGGTCTGCGACCTGAGGCGATGGGGGCGTCGATCCGCCGCCGCCATCAGCTCGGCGGTTTCTGCCGCCAGCAGGATTTCGATGCGCTGGATATCCTGCGCCGCCGTCAGCCTGTCGAACAGGGTTTTGAGCTGCCTCTTGAGCTGGCCTTGCGCGTAGTCGAGCGCGTCTACCACGAGGTTGATGCCCTCCTGGATTTCGAGCCGGAGGTCGAGCCGCGCCTCGTGCTTCTTGGTGAACTCGTAGCGGAAGATCTGAAACTGACTGCGCCAGGCTTCAATCACGAATTCGTGCCTTCCCAGGCGCCTGGGCGTGAACTCCGCATGCCAGCGATCATTTTCGATCAGCTCCATGTGAACTTCGTTCCAGCCGCTTTCGTCGACGGCTCGCCAGAGCAGGGCGGCCGAAAGCGGGTCGTGGCCATCGCCGAAAATATCTGCCTCGACCTTCACCGTCTCGCCGACAACGCGCTTGACGACGAAACGGCCGTCATCGACCGCTGGCGTGATCTTCTCGATTGCCAATCTCGAAGACGCGGCGGCCTCGTCGGCACTGGTTACTTGAACCGCATCGATGATCGGAACGGATGATTGTCCTTCGAAAATGCGCAGTTCACCCGGCTTCAGCTTGAGATTGGCATCGAGAACCTCGTCTTTGGCCTGCGGGTCGGAGAGCGGGAGGAACAGGGACGCTGCCTCCCGCAACACGTTGAACGGTGCATTGACGACGCGCCTGAGGTCGCGGTTGAGCACAACGACGCGGACTTTCTGCGAGGAGCGAATGTCGGCCTCGTCCGTCTGCATCAGAGCGACGGCCGGCGTTTGGCTGGCGGAGATCAGCTTGAGTGGCTGCCGCGCGAAGCCGGCGGCCGTCTTGTTGGGCCAGCCGTTTACGGTGCGGATATCGTCGGAAAGATCGAACGAGCCCTGCTTGCGAAGGCCGAGCAGGCCGGTTCCATCGCCATGCATCGGATCGAGCGGCGTGACAGCACCATATTCGAACCCCATCGGAATCATCAGGCCGCTGGCAAATGTGGAAGCCAGCTTCAGCGCGCGGACGGCCTTGCGCTGCAGCACTTCACAACCGTCGCTGCCATGGGCGATCCGCCTGCCGAACGGCGCCTCCGGGAAGGTGACCTGATACCCGATCTGCCTCTGAATCTGATATTCGTCTGTGATCCAGCGTTCCTCCAGGTTCCACCAGGCAAGCGACGAGAAGCTGCCGTCGAAGCCCGCCCCGTCGAGAGCCTTGCGGTCTGCGAACGCGGTGCCGGGCGTCCAGGCAAGAAAGATTGTTTCTGGCGCCAGGTTGCGGACTGAGGCGATAAGATCGTACCAGGCCTCCGGCGCCAGGCGACCGATCCCCAGGCAGCGATAGCCCGCAATGCCGAGGCCCGTGAGCCAGGTCATACGGCGGCGCCAGTCCTCGATGTACCTGGCTTCACCCATGAATTCGACGCGCCGGCTGCGGCTTTCCTGCGGTGCCACGCGCGGATCGGCGATGATGGCGCCCGCAAGCTTGTCGTCGGCGGCCACCCGATCCGCGACGAGGTCGAGCATGAGTTTGAGATCGTTCTCCCGAGCTGCCTCAACCAACGCCCTGACGCCATCCTCGACAGACTGACCCAGTTCCAGCTCAGGATCGAGCCGATCGAAATGCCGGGTGACGAAGACACTGGCATATTGGCCGCGTTCAAAAAGGGGTGCCGTCAGCACTGTATCAAAACCGAGGCCCTTGGCATGCGTGAAAACCTCTCTCCACGCGTCGAGCCCCTTCAACACCAAAGGATGCACGTAGTAGATCTGCGGTGGCAGTTGGGAGAGCGAGATTCGCGAAACGACTTGGGAGCGTATGTTCATCGGTCGTGCCTCGCTGCAGGCCTTTGTCGTCTAACGGTGAGGTCACCATGCTTGTTCCTTTGAAAAGGGGCGAATTGGCTACGGCGATCAAACAAGGGAGGATTTCTTGGATTATGTCACGCAAGCAGACATTATAAGGTGCGCAGCGGGGAGCATGCCGTCGGGCAGGCCACATCCTTCAGGAGACCTCATGTTTGACCACGTCAAATTCGGAGTGAGCGACTATGCAGCGAGCAAAGCGTTCTTCCTCAAGGCACTCGAACCGCTCGGCGTAGCCGTTGTCGCGGAGGGGCCGCCTTCGTACGGCGTCGAGCTTAGCCCAAAGGGCAAGGCTTCATTGTGCCTCTACCAAACCGAGGAGAAGCCGGCGCATCTTCACTTGGCCTTCACGGCCGAGAACCGCCAGCAAGTCGAAGCGTTCTATCGCGCGGCTCTGGAGGCGGGCGGCAAGGACAATGGTGCGCCTGGTCTGCGCCCGCACTACCATGCCAACTACTATGCCGCTTTCGTCATTGGCCCGGACGGGCACAACATCGAGGCGGTTTGCCACGAACCTGAGGGCTAACCTTTCAGGCGACGTCCACAAGCGGGCTTCGCCGACGGCTGACCTCTTTTTACGTTCGCCTTATCCTTTCGCCCTTGGCATTTGCACAAACCTATAATACAGGTTTTCAAAAGCCATAGGATAGAGAATGAGCGAAACGGACCCGGCCACTCCATCTTCCGGCGACCTCGTCGCAGGCGCGGTCTCGCAGATTTCCGCCTTCATTCGCGAAAGCCAGTTGAAGCCGGGGGATCGCCTGCCCTCCGAATCAGCCCTGACGGAAAGCCTCAACGTGTCCCGCACCGTTGTTCGCGAGGCCCTTCGTTCGCTCGCCGCGATGCGACTGATCGACCTCGGTGCCGGCAAGCGGCCCACCGTCGCCGAACTCGACGACAGTTCCATCGCCATGACCTTCCGGCACGGCCTGTTCACCGACCAGATCGACATCCGCCAGATCTATGACGCGCGCCGCACCATCGAGGGGCGTACGGCAACGCTCGCCGCCCTGCTGCGCACAGACAAGGAGGCGGACGCGATTCTCGGTTTCGCCCGCGCCATGCAGAACCGCCTCGACCAGCCGGCCGTCGTCATGGAAAACGACCTCGCCCTTCATCTGGCGATCGCGCGCGCCTCGAAGAACCCCGTCTTCGCCCTCATCATCGGCGCCTTTCAGGGCGTGATCGTCGAGAGTTGGCCGATCGGCTGGAAGGCGCGTGCCACCGACGACGAACGCGAAGCCATGAACCACCTGCACCTCGACCTCGCCGAGGCGATCGCCGCCTCCGACCCTCAGGCGGCCTCGACCATCATGGACCGGCATTTCGACGAGAGCCTCAGGGCTCTCGCCCGTGCCGGCCTGACCTGAACCAAGAAACTGGAGTTCCCATGAAAATCACAGGTCTCGAAACCGTGCGCGTCGCCGAGCGCGCCAATCTCCTCTGGCTGCTCGTGCATACCGACGAAGGCATAACCGGCCTCGGGGAAACCTTCTTCGGCGCGGAGACCGTCGAAGCCTACATCCACGAGTACATCGCGCCCCGCGTGATCGGCCGTGATCCGCTGGAGATCGACCGCCTCGCGGCCGATCTCGTCGGCTATATCGGCTTCCGTTCCTCCGGCGCCGAAGTGCGCGGCAACTCCGCCTTCGACATCGCGCTCTGGGACATTTTCGGAAAGGCGACGGGGCAGCCGATCGCCCAGCTTCTCGGCGGCTTCACGCGCCGCGAGATCCGCACCTATAACACCTGCGCCGGCACCGAATACATCAAGAAGGCGACCGGCCAGACGACCGCCAACTACGGCCTTTCGACCGGCAAGGACTATGACGACCTGAACGGCTTCCTGCACCGCGCCGACGAACTGGCGCTCTCGCTGCTCGAAGACGGCATCACCGCCATGAAGATCTGGCCGTTCGACGCGGCCGCCGAAAAGACGCGCGGGCAGTACATCTCGGTTCCCGACCTCAAGCGGGCGCTCGTTCCCTTCGAAAAGATCCGCGCGGCCGTCGGCGACAAGATGGACATCATGGTCGAGTTCCACTCCATGTGGCAGTTGCTGCCGGCCATGCAGATCGCCAAAGCGCTCGCCCCTTTCAACACCTTCTGGCATGAAGATCCGATCAAGATGGACAGCCTTTCGAGCCTGAAGCGCTATGCCGAAGTCTCCCCGGCCCCGATCTCGGCTTCCGAAACGCTCGCCACCCGGTGGGGTTTCCGCGACTATCTTGAAACCGGCGCTGCCGGCGTCGTCATGCTCGACATATCCTGGTGCGGCGGGCTCTCGGAAGCCCGCAAGATCGCGTCGATGGCCGAAGCCTGGCACCTGCCGGTCGCCCCCCACGACTGCACCGGCCCGGTGGTGCTCTGCGCCTCGACCCATCTGTCGCTCAATGCACCGAATGCGCTGGTCCAGGAAAGCGTGCGGGCCTTCTACAACACCTGGTATCGCGATCTTGTAACCGCGCTGCCGGAGGTGACGAACGGGATGATCACGGTTCCCCCCGGTCCGGGCCTCGGCATGGAACTTCATCCCGAGATCGAGAAGATATTCACAGTCAGCCGCCGCATGTCGGACGCCTCGAGCATCTGACGATGGCAAACCAATAGGGCGTCTGCGGCAACTCTTGAGCTCGCCGCCTTCGCCAGCCCGCCGCGGTAATGCTGCTCGGCAGGTGCTGTTCGGGCTGAACGACACGATAGGTATGCCAAAGCCAGCGCCGGTCTTCTCGGGACACACAACATAAAAGAGACGCCCGCAGCGGGGACCGCCGTGGGCGTCCTTTTTGGTGCAGTCCCGAAGGACCGCCACTACAGCGCCGCGCGTCAGACGCGCAAAGGACGCTGTAGCACTTTGAATTGCTGCATGTTTTTA
>NZ_WITC01000077.1 GCF_009601505.1 Sinorhizobium terangae | reverse complement strand
CCTAGTGTCCTGATCGATAAATTTGTGCGATCATTTTCCTTGTTTGAGAAGGGGATGATCGATGGGCAAAGCGGCGGTTGCGATTGTCTTGACGGGTGAGGAGCGCGGTGAGCTGGAGGCATTGGTTCGCCGCCGCGGCACGGCGCAGGGCCTGGCGCGGCGGGCCCAGATCGTGCTGATGGCCGCGGACGGCGTTGAGAACAAGGAGATTGCCGCGCGGCTTGGCACGATGCCGAACACGGTGGCCAAATGGCGACGGCGCTTCGCCGAGCTGCGGCTCGATGGGCTTTACGACGAGCCGCGTCCCGGCGCGCCGCGCCAGATCGGCGACGAAGAGATCGCCGAGACGATCCGGTTGACGCTGGAGACGACACCGCCGGACGCCACCCACTGGAGCCTGCGTTCGATGGCACGGGCGGTCGGACATGCGCCCTCGACGATCCATCGCATCTGGACGGCCTTCGGTCTGCAACCGCATCGCGCCGAGAGTTTCAAGCTGTCTTCGGATGCGCTGTTCGTCGAGAAGGTGCGCGACATTGTCGGCCTTTATCTCAATCCGCCCGAGCGGGCGCTGGTGCTCTGCGTCGATGAGAAGAGCCAGATCCAGGCACTCGATCGCAGCCAGCCGGTGTTGCCGATGCGGCCCGGCCAGATCGAGCGGCGCAGCCACGACTACACCCGGCATGGAACACTTTCGCTCTTCGCCGCGCTCGACGCTGCCACCGGCAAGATCATCGGTCGCTGCTTCAAGCGTCACCGCGCGCAGGAATTCCTGAGATTCCTGCGCGAAATCGAAGCCAACGTGCCGCCAGACCTCGACATCCACATCGTCATGGACAACTACGCCACCCACAAGACCAGCGCCATCCGCAGCTTCTTTCTCAAGCGGCCCCGCTGGCACATTCATTTCACCCCGACGGCGGCGTCATGGCTCAACCAGGTCGAGCGCTTCTTTGCCAACCTGACCGAAAAGCAAATCCGGCGCGGCGTGCACCGCTCCACCGCTGAATTGGAGGCGGCAATCACCGCCTATATCGACGCCGTCAACACCGATCCCAAACCGTTCCGATGGACCAAATCGGCAGACGACATCCTCGCCACCATCAAACGCTTTTGCCTGGCAACCCTGCAAATCGCCGATGTGCAAAACAAATCGGCAGAAACTTCTGAATCAGGACACTAGGGCTTCTGAACCGAATTTGTCGGTACCGACACCCGCTAGCAATTTGCATCTGGCGCCAAGTCGCGCAGCTCCGATAGCCTGATTGGAGCCCTTCCCGCCATTTCCGAAGGCGAATCCCGATCCTAACAGGGTCTCACCTGGCGCCGGGACTTCACCCACAATCCAAAACGCGACTCCGTAAGAGCCAACAACATAAACTTCACAGTTGGGCATCATCTACTCCGGCCGATCAAGCGGCGAGGTTGGGTGCCAGCGAGGGTATTGCGCTCGATCCAGCAGCTGTAAATGTAGCGATCCGCGCGATAGGAAGAGGACGAAAAGTAGATAACCCGATCGGCCGCATCGAAGGCAGTACGGTCGATTTGCAGCACCCTCGTGCCGCTCGACACGTCGAGTGCTTTTGCCAGTTTTGCACGCGCGATGCCGGCCCGTATCTCTTGCTTTGCTCGGGCCAGCGGCACACCAAGTTGCTGCTCGAGAAGCTCGGTGAAAGAGGTGTCGGCAAGGTCGAGTTTTTCCATGAGGCGGCCGATTGCTGGCACGAACGAAACCGTCTCAACCGCCACGACCTCGTCGTCGATCGTTCGTACGCGCTCTATGGTGAAGATACTCTCATTGGTCGGCACGTTAAGTGCGGTTGCAAGCACGGCGTCGGCGGGACGCCAGTGAGCCGTCATATGCCTGGTACCAGGCCGGAATCCGCGCGCGATAGCTTCTTCCGAAAACCCTGAAAAGGTAAGCAGATCCCGGCCGATGTGGCGCTTGGCGACGAACGTCCCTTTTCCAGCGCGTCGATAAAGCAAGCCTTCGCCCACAAGGGTCAGCACCGCTTGCCGCACAGTGCTGCTGCTGAGCTCGTGCTGCTTCATCAACTCCATCTCAGTGGGGAGTTGATCGCCAGGATTGAAGACGCCGCTCTCAATCTGAGACCGAATGATATCGGCGAGCTGAATATGAAGTGGAGTTCTACCGGGTTGTATCATGCGGCCTCCTCAAGCCGAGTCATTGCTATCACTCGGCAATGATGGCTGGCAATATTAGGTTATTGCATTTATGCATGAAATTTGACGTGCGCCTTTGACAGAGCCTTGGGGGAGTCGATCGCGTACTGCCGGGCGGCGGCGCGGCCCTGCTCAGGGCAGCAATGGCGTTCGACGTCGCTTGGACCAGAAGATCGGTTTCGCGATCGCGCGGCGCGCCGTCGAGGCACAAGCAGGTTGCGACAGGGTACCCCGATTCAGACCGACAGGGTCGATGCCGGGCTCGCGCGACACTTTTCGGCATTTCGCACATGCAGACCTAATTTTGCTTCTCGCCCCTTTCAAAGGGGGACTGCCTAAAGACTTCCTAGCGTTATGCCCTGCCTGTATTGCCCCGTGGTGAACGTCACAAGATGCGAAGCAACAATCATGCCATGTGCAGGCAACGACTTAGATTTCAAGCAATTCGGGAGCTTGCGGCTAGGCGGTGTCGCTATCTTTGTCGAATTCCTCGCAGGAGTTTGAAGAGAACCGTTCAAGAGTTCCTTCGCCGTTTGGCAGAACGTTTGGAGCCGGAGCCGCGAGATACTCCTCGTTGCGCGTCCGAGAGCCGAAGGTCGAGGTGGCGACAGGTGGCAATAATCATTCTCAGGACGGTGGCTGACGTGGACTGATGTTCATAAAAAGGTAAGCGGCAAGCAGACCCCGTCTGGCGGAGGGGGTGAGCGGTCGGATATTGGTAGCGGACACAATGAACTGCTGTGAGCTTCTATGTCTGCGCCTAGTTCTGTTGGTGTGGACGGCTCCCTACGGCATCAAGTGTGCCAGAATGAGTTCGTTGGAGTACTCAATCGAGGGAAGCCGCCCGTGAAACAGATTATTCGTATTGGAATAGATACGTCAAAACGCGTTTTTCAATTACATGGCGTGAACGCAAGCGAAGAGACGGTTCTTCGCAAGAAGCTTTCGCGAAAGGAAATGGTGAGATTCTTCGAGAACGCGCCGCCAACCACTATTGCGCTTGAAGCTTGCGGCGGTTCCCATCACTGGGCGAGGCTGTTGGGCTCATTTGGCCACGAGGTGAAGCTGATCGCGCCGCAACTCGCCAAGCCCTATGTCAAGCGCGGCAAGAACGATGCGGCAGATGCGGAGGCACTGTGCGAGGCTATGAGCCGGCCGACAATGCGCTTCGTGCCGGTTAAGACCGCGGACCAGCAGGCAGCACTTATGCTGCTTGGTGTACGCGAGAGATTGATCCGAAATCGCACGCAGCTTTCCAATATCATCCGCGGTTATGCGATGGAATTCGGTGTAATAGCGGCCAAGGGTATATGCAGGATTGAACCCCTACTGGAGCGTATTGCAGCCGATGTATCTCTGCCGGAGTTGGCGCGTGAGCTGTTCGCCATGCACGGTCGGGAGTATCGAGAGCTACTTGCGAAGATCAAGCTGATTGAGGAGAAGCTCATGGCTTGGCATCGTTCTGACGAGTGCAGCCGCCGTCTAGCCGAGATCCCTGGCGTCGGTCCAATCAGCGCTTCGCTGCTGATGATGAAGACCCCAGATCCGAAGATGTTTAAATCGGGCCGTGATTTTGCCGCCTGGATGGGCCTGACGCCGAAAGATCATTCGACTGCGGGCAAGGTCCGGCTAGGCGTAATCACCCGTGCCGGCGATGAGATGTTGCGCAGCGTGCTAGTGGCCGGGGCGACGGCTCTTCTTCAGCATATCCGACGAGGGCGCAGCAAGTACGCTTCTCGATGGATTGTCGAATTGCTTCAACGCAAGAAACCGAAGCTGGTCGCCGTGGCAATTGCCAACAAGATCGCAAGGATCGCGTGGAAGCTTATGGTGAGTGGAGAGAGTTATCGTGGGCAAAAAGGAGATCCCGTTGTCGCAATGCCGACAAGATAAAGCCCGGCCGCCAGGTGAGCATACGCTCGATGCCACCGAGTTGGGTTGACGCGTGAAGGAGGCAAATGGTCTGATCGGTCGGTCCGAGTCGCGAAAGATTCCGTTAGTTCCAGTGGCCTTTGTCAGGTCGGTGTTCTGTTTGGAAATCGCGCTGCGGAAACCATCTTGGCCAGTGGTCCTGTGCGGCCACACAGACAGGCCGCACATATGGAGGCAAGTGATCCGATCAAACAAATCTGCCAAAACACTTGCAAGCGGGAGCCGTCCACATATGGAACTAGAACCTTCCATATGATCGAAGCTGTCGCCGACCGCCTTGAGGGTGCGCCGCGGCAGCTTCGCCGGCGCTGGTCGGATGGTTCAAGGCACGGGCGGTGGCGGAGCATTGCAGCCAGGCGCGAGCGTCTCGACGATCGCGCATCGGGTCGGCATTCACCCGTCGCAGCTCTTTGGCTGGCGTCCCCAATGAAGAACCTCAAGGGCCTGCCCGCCTAGCATCAACTCGGCAGCGTTTTCCCACGTTTCTTGCAAGAATGCAATAATCTTATATTGCCAAACGCAAACGCCATATGGTAACAATGATTCACGTAAGGAGGCCGCATGATACAACCCGGTAGAACTCCACTTCATATTCAGCTCGCCGATATCATTCGGTCTCAGATTGAGAGCGGCGTCTTCAATCCTGGCGATCAACTCCCCACTGAGATGGAGTTGATGAAGCAGCACGAGCTCAGCAGCAGCACTGTGCGGCAAGCGGTGCTGACCCTTGTGGGCGAAGGCTTGCTTTATCGACGCGCTGGAAAAGGGACGTTCGTCGCCAAGCGCCACATCGGCCGGGATCTGCTTACCTTTTCAGGGTTTTCGGAAGAAGCTATCGCGCGCGGATTCCGGCCTGGTACCAGGCATATGACGGCTCACTGGCGTCCCGCCGACGCCGTGCTTGCAACCGCACTTAACGTGCCGACCAATGAGAGTATCTTCACCATAGAGCGCGTACGAACGATCGACGACGAGGTCGTGGCGGTTGAGACGGTTTCGTTCGTGCCAGCAATCGGCCGCCTCATGGAAAAACTCGACCTTGCCGACACCTCTTTCACCGAGCTTCTCGAGCAGCAACTTGGTGTGCCGCTGGCCCGAGCAAAGCAAGAGATACGGGCCGGCATCGCGCGTGCAAAACTGGCAAAAGCACTCGACGTGTCGAGCGGCACGAGGGTGCTGCAAATCGACCGTACTGCCTTCGATGCGGCCGATCGGGTTATCTACTTTTCGTCCTCTTCCTATCGCGCGGATCGCTACATTTACAGCTGCTGGATCGAGCGCAATACCCTCGCTGGCACCCAACCTCGCCGCTTGATCGGCCGGAGTAGATGATGCCCAACTGTGAAGTTTATGTTGTTGGCTCTTACGGAGTCGCGTTTTGGATTGTGGGTGAAGTCCCGGCGCCAGGTGAGACCCTGTTAGGATCGGGATTCGCCTTCGGAAATGGCGGGAAGGGCTCCAATCAGGCTATCGGAGCTGCGCGACTTGGCGCCAGATGCAAATTGCTAGCGGGTGTCGGTACCGACAAATTCGGTTCAGAAGCCCTAG
>NZ_WITC01000076.1 GCF_009601505.1 Sinorhizobium terangae | reverse complement strand
AGGTGAAGGCCTTGGTCGATGCGACGCCGATCTCCGGACCGGCGAGGATCGGGAAGACGGCGTCGGACTCCCGCGCGATCGTCGATTCGCGGGTATTGACGACGGCGCCGATCTTCAGGCCGTGTTCCTTGCAGTACCGGAGCGATGCCAGCGCATCGGCCGTTTCGCCAGACTGCGAAATGAAGAGAGCGGCCGATTGCGGCGAGAGCGGGATCTCGCGATAGCGGAACTCTGAAGCGACATCGATTTCGACCGGCAGCCGGGCATAACGCTCGAACCAGTACTTGCCGATCAGCCCGGCGAGATAGGCGGTGCCGCAAGCCGAAAGCGCGAGGCTCGGCACCTTGGCGAAATCGATGGCATCGGAAGATGTGCCACGACTTCCGTATCGGTATCAGTGCGGAACTCGACACTCGACGCAGCAAGTTCATCCTTCAGTTCGGCGAAGTTCTCGATAATGCCGTTGTGGACTACCGCAACACCATCGGTGAAATGGGGATGTGCGTTGCGCTCCGTCGGCGCGCCATGCGTCGCCCAACGCGTGTGGGCAATGCCGATGCTGCCGGCCAGGGGCTCCTCTTTCAACTTCGCCTCAAGGTTGAACAGCTTCCCCTCGGCACGGCGGCGCCTCAACCGGCCTCCGTCGATGGTTGCGACGCCGGCCGAATCATAACCACGATATTCCAGCCGCTTCAGCGCATCGACCAACCGCTCCGATACCGGCTGATTACCCACAATGCCAACGATACCGCACATGTCCCTCTCCCCGCTCCTTCCATGCCCGTCGCGGCGCACTCAAAGCGCGGCACCTGAGCAAGGCCACATCAGTAGCTCCCGTATCGTCTTAGCCAGGCAATGATTTCTCCGGTGCGCATCACCTGCTGGTCGAAATTCGTGCTGAGCATCGACGAGCCGCGATACACTTAATTTGGCTAGATCAGCGCTTTCTAATAGTATGCAACAGACTGGAGAAATTGATTCTTTGGATCGCCCGCATCCACGGAGTGGATGCGCTAGTCAGGCGTTTCGAGGACCGTGGTGCGAATGCGTCGCGTAGAGGGCGGTGCCATATGAGGAAATCCGGTTGGAGCAGGCGCGTCCGCGGACGACGTGCATTTCGGCGGCGGAGCGCCGACCATCATACCACCAGCGGAGTTTCTCCCCCTAACGGAATTCCTGCGCCGCCGCTTCACGTTCAAGAAGGCGGCTACGGTCGCGGTCGAGGGTGAGCCCGCGAGGCTCGCAATCCAGGGCTTCGACCCCTTTCCAAAAGGTGCGTGCATTTCGAGGTACGGCATGCGACACTTTCTGTCCGGTTTTGTCGGGTCTGCTACACAGGCTCGTTCAGCCAATCTCCTACTATTCCTAGGCTATCATCACCCGGAGATACCGACGGGGGAATACGGATCGGGAAGGTTCCCAGCCCTCTAGGCGCAAGATCATAGGCCTTAGATAGGTGCAGCGCGTTGGCAGCTTCAATGAAGGGTGGCGAAGACTTGGACGCCACCCGAACAACGGGTTGAACCCAGTTCCAGGCTCGTGCGCAGACAGACCAATATCGCCCAGTCTTATATTGGGCGTCAGGGCTGTCGTTGGCGGGAGCAGGGCCGCCTTCGCGGTCTGCATAAAGTCACCGCATGATGGAACTTCGCGCATAGGTAAAGCAAATGACTGACCGGCAGCCACTTGACTGACCAATGGTCATTGAATTATGCAGGTGAAGATGAATGGCAAACTCATGTTTTCGGATTTCGCTCTCTGATTGTGCACCGCTCCGCTGATCGCGGAGCCTGTCAACATCGATGGATGTGCGCGGCTGGAGAGAGGGGACATGCGCGCAGAAGGCAAATAAGGAATGGGCTCTGTTCAGATCGAGGAAAGCTCGCTTTCAGCGGGCCGCCAGGCGTCAGAGAAGCCGCGGCTTCCGGGATTGGCGCCGCTTGCACGGCTGCTGAGGCCGGTTCACCGTCATCTCTTCATTTGTGCGGCACTGTCCGCGGCTGCGGCCGGCGCCGGGCTCGTGCCGTATATCGCTGTGGCGGAATTGGCTCGCGCCGTTCTTCCGCCGAATAGTCCCGCGTCGGTTGCAAACGTCGCATGGGCATCGGTGGGAATAGGTGCTGCAGGCGCAGCACTCCGCCTGGTGCTTGTCTTTCTGTCCTCGCGGATCGGGCACTATGCCGACGCCGAAATGCTGCACCACATCCGCAGCAGGCTCATCCGGCATCTCGGTCAATTGCCCCTGGGCTGGTTTCGCGCTCGAGGATCGGGCGCTGTCAAAAAGGCAATGACCGATGATCTCGAAGAGATGCATCAGCTTATCGCACATGCGCTCGGAGAAATGATCGGCGCGTCGGTCGCGATCATTGCAGGTCTTGGATACCTCGCCTTCGTTGACTGGCGCATGACGGTCGTAACGGCCGCGGTGCTGGCCTCGATGTGCGTCTTCTATCGCATCGCGATGCGGTCGATGACCCACCATATACTCCGCCTGATTGCCGCGGAAGAGAAGATCAGCGCGGCAAGCGTCGAATATGCCGACGGGATCAGCGTCGTGAAGGCGTTCGGCACCAGCGGCAAGGTGCTCGATCGGTTTGCCGAAGCGGTCCTCGAATACAAGCTTGCGATGCGCGACTGGGTGTTGGAGACGCGGTTCAGCTCGGCTGCTTCGCGGCTTCTCGCATCGGAAATGACGGTCCTCGGCGCGGTGATGATCGTGGGCCTTCCCCTCATTGCCGCCGGCCACCTGAACACAAGCTCGCTTCTTCCATTCCTGATCGTCGGCATTGGCCTGCCGACCTCAATCACCCCCGCGGTCCAAGGCTCGCAAGGGTTGCGCAAGGGGCGCGTCTCTGCTGCTCACATCGAGAGCCTGCTGTCCCGTGCGCCATTGCCGGAAGCTGACGAACCGCTCCGCCCGCATGGCCACCACATCGAGTTTGACGAAGTTCGTTTCTCGTATGATGGGAAAGCCGATGCCATCGCGGAGTTTTCGGCGATCTGCGAGCCCGGGACGGTCACGGCGATCGTCGGTCCTTCCGGTGCGGGCAAGACGACGATCGCGAGCCTGCTGCCCCGCTTTTACGATGTAACGGGCGGAGCAATCCGGATCGGCGGCGTTGACCTGCGCTCGATGGATGCGGCGACGTTGCTGTCTTCGATGTCGCTCGTATTCCAGGACATCGTGCTCCTGCGTGACACCGTCACGGAAAATATCCGGATCGGCCGCCCGAACGCTAGTGATAAGGAAGTCCGCGCGGCCGCTCGGGCGGCGCGGATCGAGGACGTCATCGAGCGATTGCCGCAGGGCTTCGACACACTACTGGGAGCGCAAGGCACGGGCCTTTCCGGAGGCGAGCGGCAGCGCCTGACCATTGCGCGTGCCATTCTCTCCCGCGCGCCGATCGTCGTGCTCGACGAGGCGACGGCCTCCCTGGACCCGGACAGCGAGGTCGCGGTCCAGGAAGCGTTGGCCGAGTTGACGCGCGGAAAGACCGTAATCGTCATCGCGCATCGTCTTCACACGGTCATGGGCGCCGACCAGATCCTGGTTCTCGACCATGGACGCGTGATCGAACGGGGGACGCACGAGGCGCTCCTCGGCAAGGGCGGGCTCTACGCGCGCCTGTGGGCTGCCCAACACTCAGGAGCACAGCAATGATCGGCAATCTTTACAGACTTTGGCCGCACCCGAAGCTGCTGATCCGTCTCGTCGCGCTGACGGCCATTCAGGCTGTCTTGCAGGGACTTCTGTTGGGGTGCCTGGTCCCGATACTGCGTGCATTGCTTCAGCCGAGGCCTGATTTTGCTGAGGCAATGCCTTGGCTGCTCGCGGGCGCCGTTGGCCTCGCCCTCTACTGGGTTCTGAACGTCATCGCGACGCCTTTGAGCTTTGCGGCCAGCATGGAGCTCGCCGCGCAGCTCCGGCATCACCTCATGAGCCACGTCACCACGTTGCCCTTGGGTTGGTTTACGGGGGATCGCAAAGCGCGGCTCGCACGTGCTATTACCGCCGATTGTAGCCATGCTGCCACCCTGACAGTGACGGTCGGCGCACCTGCGATCACCTCTACGCTCGTACCGGCGACCATTTTTGCCCTCACATCGTTCGTCGACTGGCGAATGGCGTTACTGTTTGCGGCTATCGCACCTCTTTCGTTCCTGGCGCTTCGGCGTTCGAGCCGCGTCGCGGCAGCAACCGAAATCGAACTCGAAGCGGCAGTCACGGAGATTGCAGGGCGCGCGATCGAGTTGGGACAGGCACAGCCGGTGCTGCGTGCCGCAGGACAGAGCGCGGGAAGCGTTCGCATGCGCGCTGCCCTGGACGAGCATCGCGCGACCTACCGCCGGGGGCTTGGGCGCTCATTGGTCCCCGACCTCACGTTCACCGGTGTCGTCATGGCCGGTTTCGTCGCGGTCCTCTGCCTCGGCGCGAAGCTGTTGTTCGACGGAGAAGTCCCCATTGCGGAGACCGTAGCTCTTCTCGTGCTGGCGGTTCGGTTCCTTGAACCCTTGGGGACGTTGATCGAACTCGTCGGCGCTCTGCGCGCCATGGACAATGCTGTCGCGCGTCTGCAGTCGATCCTTTCGACGCCTCCATTGCTGCAGGCCGAGGACGCCGCACGCCAGATCGCGACCGCCGAGATCGAATTCGCCGATGTGAGCTTCGCTTATTCCGACAAGCCGGCTTTGCGCGAGGTCTCTTTCCGCTGCCTGCCCGGAACAATGACTGCGCTCGTCGGTCCATCTGGGTCGGGCAAAACAACGGTCATTCGTCTGATCGCGCGCTTCTTCGACGTCGCAGAGGGCGCCGTCCGCGTCGGGGGCATCGACGTCAGAGCAATCGACCAGGCCACCTTGATGAACGACGTCGCGATCATCTTCCAGGACGTCTTCCTCTTCGATGACACGATCGAGCAGAACCTGCGCCTGGCAAAGCCCGACGCGACCAGCGAGGAGTTGGCGGCTGCCGCCAAGGCCGCGCGCCTCGACGAGGTCATCCACCGACTGCCGGAAGGATGGGCAACCCGTGTCGGTGAGGGCGGAGCGCAGCTTTCCGGCGGCGAACGGCAACGTGTTTCGATCGCACGCGCGTTCCTGAAGCGCGCCCGCATCGTGCTGATCGATGAAGCGAGTTCCGCTCTCGATCCGGAAAATGAAGCGGCCATCAGCCAGGCCATCGCCCAGCTCGCGTCGGATCGCCGGCGCACGGTGGTCGTGATCGCCCATCGTCCCGCGACGTTGGACCGTGCCGATCTGGTAATTGCGCTGCGCGATGGCGCCGTGGCCGAGATCGGTTCACCAGAGCAGCTTCGCCAGAGCGGCGGCGCCTTTGGCGCGCTCTACCGCCAGTACGAGCAGACTCGCGGCTGGCGCATCGCCGCGACGGGGCCAGCAAAGCAGCTTCTCAATCCGCTTACATCTGACGGCAGTCAACCACGGGGGCACGCGTGACCGAAACATCAAACAAGCGCGGTCGCGAAATGGTCACCAGCGGGAATATCGTGCGGCCCGGAGTCGGTCGTACGATCGGCGTCGGGGCGGCGTTCAAGTTCTGAGGGTCCGGAATGGAAAGTCTGCGCTTAGAAACTCAACCGCCCGCATCTTGGTCTCTCTTTGGCTCTCGGAGACTGATCTATGCCGTCCTGGGACTGGTGCTGACAGGGTCGCTGCTCCTCGGCGTCTGCCTGGGCCAATACTCAGTGACGCCGACAACAGTATGGGGCATCGTGACAAGCCCGCTCGGCTTGTCCACGTCCGACTGGACGATCATGGACGAGCGGATCGTCACCCTCTTGCGAGGGCCGCGAGTGCTCCTGGCGGCATTATGTGGCGCAGGGCTCGCAATGTGCGGCGCGGCGCTGCAGGGAGTATTTCGTAATCCGCTTGCCTCGCCTGAGCTCCTCGGGGTTTCCTCGGGGGCAGGTTTCGGCGGCGCAATCGCCATATTGCTGGGCGCGTCCGGCTTCGTCCTGATCGGAGCAGCCTTCATTTCGGGCATGCTGGCATTGCTCATCGTCGGCGCGATCGCGCGCGCTGGCGGAAGATCCGACATCACGACCACGATTCTTGCGGGCGTGATTGTCGGCGCGTTCTTCACTGCGCTTGTTTCAGCGGTTCAGCTTTTCTCCGACCCGCAGAATTCCCTGCCTGCGATCGTCTTCTGGCTGATGGGCAGCTTTGCCACCTCATCGTGGGATCGTTTGCTCATCGCCGCTCCGGCAATCGTCGCTGGAACGCTTGTGCTTTGGGCGATGCGGTTTCGTATCAATGTCCTCTCACTGGGGGAGGAAGAAGCCGGATCACTTGGCATTCCGGTAGAGCGCGATCGATGGTTGGTATGTGCCGCCGCATCGCTGACAGTCGGCGCTGCCGTCGCGGTGGCTGGCATCGTGGGCTGGGTCGGCATCATCGTCCCGCACGCGGCGCGTCTGTTGGTGGGGCACGATAATCGCGATGTTTTGCCCACCTCGTGTCTGCTCGGTGCGATCTACCTCAGTCTGATCGACACCTGTGCTCGCAGCCTCACGGCCGCGGAACTGCCGTTGGGTATTCTGACGGCGATCATCGGGGCGCCCATCATCGCTGTGTTGCTCGGGCGGATGGTCCGCGGCGGTGAACCGGCATGATTCGATTTGCAAACGCTGGTGTGCGGTTCGGCGCGCGCTGGATCTTCCGCGGGTTGGATCTTTCCGTTGCTTCTGGAACGACCTTGGCGCTGCTCGGTCCGAACGGTCGCGGCAAGACGACGCTCATTCGGTCGATCGTCGGGTTGATTCCCCTTAGCGAAGGGAACAGGAACGCGCCGAGCCTGATAGGGTATGTGCCCCAGGCAACCGGCGAGCCAGTCCGTTACACTGTTTTGGATATGGTCGTGATGGGTAGAGCGCGGCAGCTTGGCGTGTTCGGCTCACCGTCCGGCGAGGACTATCGTGCCGCGCACCAGGCATTGAGCACCGTTGGTCTCGAGGATCTGAGCGAGCGTCCTTATAATCGCACCTCCGGTGGTGAGCGCCAGCTTATCATGCTGGCGCGCGCGCTTTCGACCGGCGCTTGCACCATCGTTCTCGATGAACCGGCTTCAGCCCTTGATTTGGCCAACCAAAGCCGGCTGCTGGGAATTCTGAGGGAACTACAGAGTGACGGAGCCTACACGATTGTGTTCAGCACGCATCTTCCGCAGCACGCATTACATCTTGCGGACGAGACAATGATGATGATGCCGTCCGGACGGATCATTCGTAGCCAGTCCGCCAAGATTTTGTCTGAGCCGAATCTCGAGGAGCTTTACGGTGTGCCCATTCGGCGTGTGCCCATGTCAGGCAACGCTGACGCCATCGTACCTCTGCTCGACTCGCCCAAGCCCGTATTGCCCGCCGGCTGCTGCCGGGGAGACCGCAACCATGCATACTGACTATAGCAGACGTAACTTCGTTTCCGCCTTGTGTAGAGGGCTTTGCCTGTCGTCCGTCGGCCCCTGGCTTGTCGGGTGCGATGAGCGGTCTGATGGAGCATCCACAAGTGGCGAGATTAGATTCAATGATCTCACCGGTCATGAAATCATCCTCGATAGGCCAGCGGAACGAATAGTAGACACCGTGGGATCGGCGGCCGCGTTGGCCATCGCTGTCCATGGCTCGCCTTCGCGTCTGGCGGGCATTCATCCATTCACCCGCCCAATGTTGGAGAAAAGCTTCATAAGCCGCATCTTTCCCGAGGTGTTGCAGATCCCGAGCGATGTCGTGACCGGCAGCTACACTGCGAATGTCGAGCGGATCGCGAGGCTCAATCCGGACATCGTCATTCACTGGGGCGACTATGGCGAGGCGACGGCGACGCCGCTTCGCAACGCCGGTCTTACGGTCGCGAGCTATCGCGCGCTTCCCGGTAGTGCGGAGGAAACGCTGTACGCTTTTGCGAAGATGCTGGGCGACATGATAGGGGACAATTCGCGCTCAAACTATCTGCGCAAACTCGGTGATCAGGTCCGGACGCATCTCAGCGGCGCCTTGCATGCAATTCCGCAAGAGTGGCGGACGCGCGCACTCATTGTGACCGTTACCGGATCGGCCCTCTCAGCGTCTGGCGGTGATGGCCATGGTACCTACTCGTATCACCTCTACCGGGCCGGCGGCATCAATGTCGCGTCCGCCCTCCCGGACTTCAGCGCGGTCAGCTCCGAGCAGATCGCCAATTGGAATCCCGATGTGGTGTTCGTTTTCAATTCGGAGGGCGCCAGCCTTGAGCGCATCTATGCCGATCCGATACTGAGCGTGACCAAGGCCGCTCGAGCCCGTCGTGTCTATGTCTTGCCGATTGGCAGTCATAGCTGGGGCTCTCTCGGGCCTGAGGATCCCCTCGTCCATACCTGGATGGCCGAGCTTTTCTATCCGGAGCGTATGGACAAATCGATGCGTGGGCGAATGAAGAGCGCATATGAAAGGATGTTCGCTCGGCGCTTCACCGATGGAGAGCTCGATGAGGTCCTGCTGATGAGCACCAATGGTCAGTCGAACGGCTATGGGCGTTTCGCCCAAACCTGAGCGCTTGTTCGGACCACCGAAAGACCAGGCATGTGTGGATATCCCGGGCGATACAAGGGCTTTTCGGACGGTTCGAACGTAGGATCGGGTGCGGTCATGTGTCAAGCCTCTATCGAAGCGGCCCTCTATTTGCCGCGGGACCGGTGTGGCGATTGGAAGGGCAAGATTGCTGCTTGGGAGTAGTCAGGCGTTACGGGCACGCGGGCCCTCTCGCGGAATCTTGTTTCACACCCATCAGCAGCCGGTGGACTGGATGAAGCATACTACCTTGGTGGCTCGGTTAAAGGAGTTGCTTCGCGCCGGGTCATCCGAAGGTGCCTGGTGGATAGATGACCCCATTTCGCCGCCATGTTTTCGGGGCTTCATGGAGCGGTGGATACTGCCTTGTTCGGAGCCGAGCCGATCAACCGTAGCGGCTCGTTCGGAAGATGCGTGTAATGCGGGTCATGGCGCTGGAGACGCGACGGTCTTGCAATTGAGGTGGAAACAGAACGGCGCATCACGGCGTTCGTCGCCCGGATGATCCGGACGCCTTCATCCGTTCCAAGACCGGCCTGGCTTGCAACCGCGGGAGATGGGATACAATGACAGAAATAGAGATAGATTTTCGAGCACTCACGGTTGCCGCCGGGGCGGTTGCCGATGAAATGCCGTGTTCAGAGGATTGTAAAGCTGGCGGGGTTGGCTCTGCGTTAGTGTCGCACACCGGCGCTGTTTATACTGGACTATGCATCGACACTAGCTCCAGCCTTGGATTTTGCGCAGAGCATGCAGCAATTGCGGACATGCTGAAGCACCGCGAAACACGGATCGCCGGGATCGTCGCCGTAAGCTGTCACGGAACCATCTTCCCTCCCTGCGGCCGTTGCCGCGAATTGATCCGACAGGTTGATCCCGCCAACTGGCATACCCGCGTCCTCGTGGCTGAGGGCGTCGTTCTCCCGCTTTGTGAACTCCTGCCCTACGGCAAGGCCAGTGAGCCGCCACAGCTTGGTGCTTGAGTGCTCGCAGCCTTCACGTCTGCATACTCCCGGAAAGGGAGACATCAAAACCAACCGCAATCTGGTAGCATAAGGCCTGTCTTTAGCTTAAAAAAGACGTTGCGGTCAGTGACTGCGATTCAGTCAATGCGGGGATATTTCGCCATATGCCACAAAGGTCGCCGACAAGGCCGCGAACCAAGCCTCCGAAGGAACGCCGGGACGATCTCATGAATGCCGCACAAAGGCTTTTTCTTGAGAATGGGCTGGCCGCGACCACCATCGAGCAGATCACCTCGGCAGCCGATGTGGCGAAGGGGACCTTTTATCTGTACTTTTCTTCGAAGGAGGCCGTGCTGGCGGCATTGTCCGACCGCTTCACCATCCAATACGCAGCTATGTTACGGAGTAGCATTGAAGAGAGGCCGGCGCGCGATTGGAAGGGAAAGATTGCTGCTTGGGCGAAGACAGGCGTCACTGGCTTACTCGACGCTGGAGCTCTCGCCGAAATCTTATTCCACGCCCACCAGCGACCGGTCGACTGGAATAGGCATAAAACCCTCGTGACACCGTTAGGAGAGTTGCTTCGCGCCGGTTCATCCGAGGGCGCCTGGTCGATAGATGACCCCCATTTCACCGCCACGTTTTTGTTCTCGGGGCTTCATGGGGCGGTGGATGACGCCTTGTTCGGAGCCAAGCCGATCAACCGTAGCGAACTTGTACGGAAGGTACGTACGCTTGCTCTGCGGGTGGTGGCGCTAGATAAGGAATAGCGTAAGCCACCACGAACAGACCTGGATGCCGATTGCAGGATGCCACCTGATGTGAGCCGGAAGAACTCTAGGTGCAATCGACATTCAGGATTCCCATCGGTCCTTTGCTGTGATTCATAGGGTTCCGCATTTTGCAAGCGGAGCGGGGAGATGGGGATCAAGCGATACGAACTGAGCGAGGGGCAGTGGGCGCGGATAGCGGCGTAGTTGCCGGGCAAGGCTGGTGACCCTGGCCGGACGGGCGGCGATAACCGGCTGTTCGTCAACGGCTGTTTGTGGGTGTTGCGCTCCGGGGCACACTGGCGCGACCTGCCAGAACGTTATGGCAAGTGGAAGACCGTGCATCGCCGTTTCAGCCGTTGGTGCCATGCCGGCGTGTGGGAGCGGGTGTTCGCAGAACTGACCGCCGACCACGACAACCAATATCTGATGCTCGACAGCACCATCGTGCGCGCCCATCAACAGGCGGCGAGCGGAAAAG
>NZ_WITC01000075.1 GCF_009601505.1 Sinorhizobium terangae | reverse complement strand
CTAGTGTCCTGATTCAGAAGTTTCTGCCGATTTGTTTTGCACATCGGCGATTTGCAGGGTTGCCAGGCAAAAGCGTTTGATGGTGGCGAGGATGTCGTCTGCCGATTTGGTCCATCGGAACGGTTTGGGATCGGTGTTGACGGCGTCGATATAGGCGGTGATTGCCGCCTCCAATTCAGCGGTGGAGCGGTGCACGCCGCGCCGGATTTGCTTTTCGGTCAGGTTGGCAAAGAAGCGCTCGACCTGGTTGAGCCATGACGCCGCCGTCGGGGTGAAATGAATGTGCCAGCGGGGCCGCTTGAGAAAGAAGCTGCGGATGGCGCTGGTCTTGTGGGTGGCGTAGTTGTCCATGACGATGTGGATGTCGAGGTCTGGCGGCACGTTGGCTTCGATTTCGCGCAGGAATCTCAGGAATTCCTGCGCGCGGTGACGCTTGAAGCAGCGACCGATGATCTTGCCGGTGGCAGCGTCGAGCGCGGCGAAGAGCGAAAGTGTTCCATGCCGGGTGTAGTCGTGGCTGCGCCGCTCGATCTGGCCGGGCCGCATCGGCAACACCGGCTGGCTGCGATCGAGTGCCTGGATCTGGCTCTTCTCATCGACGCAGAGCACCAGCGCCCGCTCGGGCGGATTGAGATAAAGGCCGACAATGTCGCGCACCTTCTCGACGAACAGCGCATCCGAAGACAGCTTGAAACTCTCGGCGCGATGCGGTTGCAGACCGAAGGCCGTCCAGATGCGATGGATCGTCGAGGGCGCATGTCCGACCGCCCGTGCCATCGAACGCAGGCTCCAGTGGGTGGCGTCCGGCGGTGTCGTCTCCAGCGTCAACCGGATCGTCTCGGCGATCTCTTCGTCGCCGATCTGGCGCGGCGCGCCGGGACGCGGCTCGTCGTAAAGCCCATCGAGCCGCAGCTCGGCGAAGCGCCGTCGCCATTTGGCCACCGTGTTCGGCATCGTGCCAAGCCGCGCGGCAATCTCCTTGTTCTCAACGCCGTCCGCGGCCATCAGCACGATCTGGGCCCGCCGCGCCAGGCCCTGCGCCGTGCCGCGGCGGCGAACCAATGCCTCCAGCTCACCGCGCTCCTCACCCGTCAAGACAATCGCAACCGCCGCTTTGCCCATCGATCATCCCCTTCTCAAACAAGGAAAATGATCGCACAAATTTATCGATCAGGACACTAGGATGAATCGACATTCGCCTGAGCCAGATCATTGCGGCGGCGAGTGAGGCAAAGCCGTTAAAGTGGATCGTCCGCCGATCATAGCGGGTGGAGAAGCGGCGAAAGTGTTTGAGGCGGTTGAAGCAGCGCTCGATACGGTTGCGGTGCGATATGCTTCGGCGTCATGCGGGATGATGACCTTGCGCGAGCGGTTTGAGGGGATGACGGCCTCGGCCTTCATGCCGGCGATCGTGTCGCGCAGGGCGTTGCTGTCATAGGCTTTGTCGGCGAGGGCGGCGGCGCCGGACCGCCCCTCCAGCAAGGCTTCTGCCTGGGTGACGTCGCCGATCTGGCCGGCGGTGACGATCAGGCGCGACGGACGTCCGAGGGCGTCGGCCAGCATGTGGATCTTGGTGGTCAGTCCACCTCGGGAACGCCCCAGCGCCTGATCTTGGCCCCCTCATATGATGAGTTGAAGGTCAAGAGGGTCGTGGCACCATTTTGCAGGCCTTTCTGTCGTCGACGGTATCCAGCTGCGCCCATTCCAAGTCCTGGAGGCCATGCCTCACCTGTACCACCTCATATTCGGTCGCCGCTTAAGACGGCTGCACCATAATCCCGCATTCGGGGGTGGGCTCGGGAGAACGGGACCATTCTTTTAGGCGGCGATAGAAGCCATGGACGCCAACGCTGAAGAGCAGTCCTTTGATCCGGTTGACGTGTCTTTTGCGCTCCTCGATCAGCGCTTTGCGCTCTCGCCCGATCCTGCGACGATCCTCATCGTCAACCGCCGGGACTCGGACCATCGAACAAACCCGCGGTTCGCTCCGCATCCACGCCATCAGCGTGCGAACCAACGTCTCTCCGTCGATGCGGTCGATCTTCGCCCGGCGGTGCCGGCGCGACACCGCAATCGAGGCCGCATCCACGACGTGGCTCGTGATCCAGTCTTCCGCCTCAAGCGCGCGGTGGACCCAGAAACCATCGAGCCCCGCTTCCTGGATGACAATCACGGGATAGAGGCTGCCCTCGCGCGCCGCTGCCTTCTCGCCAAGAGGTTCAAGCATGCCACCAAGGCAGGCAAGTCACCGCCGGCTACCGAATGACGCGACATCTTCTCGCTGCCAGGCGATAGCGACGTCACTAGCCAGATCGACTTCGACAGTTCCAATGAAACGAAAACTGCGCCAAGATCAACCCGGATAGCGGCAGGTGGCGAAGCTGGTTCTGCTGTCATGGCAAGTCCCTTCAGAGTGGTTGGTAGCAAACCGACTCTGATCTCTCACAGGCCGCTGTCCACCGCTCATCATGGAATCTTTTCCGCTCGCCGCCTGTTGATGGGCGCGCACGATGGTGCTGTCGAGCATCAGATATTGGTTGTCGTGGTCGGCGGTCAGTTCTGCGAACACCCGCTCCCACACGCCGGCATGGCACCAACGGCTGAAACGGCGATGCACGGTCTTCCACTTGCCATAACGTTCTGGCAGGTCGCGCCAGTGTGCCCCGGAGCGCAACACCCACAAACAGCCGTTGACGAACAGCCGGTTATCGCCGCCCGTCCGGCCAGGGTCACCAGCCTTGCCCGGCAACTACGCCGCTATCCGCGCCCACTGCCCCTCGCTCAGTTCGTATCGCTTGATCCCCATCTCCCCGC
>NZ_WITC01000074.1 GCF_009601505.1 Sinorhizobium terangae | reverse complement strand
CATCGGCAGCAAGCGCTCACTGTCGGCCGGGTTGCCCGCTTCGATGACAAGGTCGAGGATCAGTCCGCTTGTGCCGGTGGTCAGATTGAGTTTGTGGCCGTAGTCGACGTCGCGGCTGCCCTTGACGATGATGTCGACATGCGGCTCGAACAGGCTCGCCAGCTTCTCGCCAGCCGGCACCGCCTCGCCGGCCAGGACCCGCCGCTCGGTCTGGGCAATGATCCGCTCGATCAGCGGCTTGTAGCGGCAGACTTGCGCCTGCCAGAGTTCGACCGCCGGGCCCACCGTGAGGAGCAACTGTCCACTCGCCTGCTGCAGATAGCTCAAGGTGGTGCGCGCGATCCTGAGCAGTTCGCGGTAGTGCTTCACCCGTTTCGGGCGACCGCGGGTATATTCGATCGCTCGAGCCCGCTTCTTCGCCGCGCGACGATGGTCGTGCCATGGGATGGCGCGACCCAGTGCATCAGCCTGCTGCAACAGTCGCACCATCACCCGGACAGCGTCCCATAACAGGCTGCTGTCGCTCGGTTCATGGATCGGTGCGGCGGTGACGGTGCTGTCCACACGCACGACCTTGCCGCTTTCCAGTTTCTCCTGCCGGGCGCTCGCCAGCAGCACCCGGTTGATCTCTTCAAAGGTTTGCGCCCGGATCGCGCTGATTGTCTTGTGCAAGACCGACTTCTTCGGGTTCCACCCCCACGGCAAGCGGGCAAAGGCCCGGAACGAGGCGGAGTCTTCGAGATGGAAGGCCAGTTCCTGATAACTCAACTGGCGATGCTGCTTGAGCAGCGCGCAGCGCAGCACAGCCTCGGCCGGCAGCCCCTCGCGGCCGGTCTCCTTGAGACCATGCCGGCGCAGGTCCCGTGTCACCAGCCCGAGCAGATCGCGATGCTCATCCAGCCATTGCGACATCACCTTCAGTTCACGACCGATCTCGTGTTCGGCGAAAAGATCGAATATGCTCGCCTGGACGGTGCGTTCTTGGCGCATTGTCGGCTCCGGCGGTTACGGGTTTATCTTTAGAATCAGTAGCTTGATCTAAAGTATACCTGAAGCCGCCGGGCTTTGCCCGCGGAGATATCGCGATTAATACAATAATTTCAGCAGCTTAACGTTTATGGACGGGCACTAGCTAGGTGTGCAGGTCTGGTTTGCGCCAGCGCCGGAAATTCGAGGTGGTAGTGGTCGTCTACGCCTCAAGGGGCGACAGCAGGGACTCGGGTCGGGACGAGGAGAACGCCCCAGCGCCTGATCCTTGGCCCCCCTTTTCCGCTCGCCGCCTGTTGATGGGCGCGCACGATGGTGCTGTCGAGCATCAGATATTGGTTGTCGTGGTCGGCGGTCAGTTCTGCGAACACCCGCTCCCACACGCCGGCATGGCACCAACGGCTGAAACGGCGATGCACGGTCTTCCACTTGCCATAACGTTCTGGCAGGTCGCGCCAGTGTGCCCCGGAGCGCAACACCCACAAACAGCCGTTGACGAACAGCCGGTTATCGCCGCCCGTCCGGCCAGGGTCACCAGCCTTGCCCGGCAACTACGCCGCTATCCGCGCCCACTGCCCCTCGCTCAGTTCGTATCGCTTGATCCCCATCTCCCCGC
>NZ_WITC01000073.1 GCF_009601505.1 Sinorhizobium terangae | reverse complement strand
CGCCCTTTCACGGCGGAAACACGGGTTCGAGTCCCGTTGGGCGTGCCATTCCTTCTTCGATATAGTTGCTGGATACTTTGGTGTTGCGATTTCGCATCGCGTTTATGCTTGCCCGAAGAAGACAGGAAACTTTCAAGAGCTTTTCCGCAAGAAAAATCGATTTGGCGACAACTGATCCCTTGCGGGAATGAAAAGGCTTCTCTATAAGCCAGCTCGTCTTGGGCGCCCATCGTCTAGCGGTCTAGGACGCCGCCCTTTCACGGCGGAAACACGGGTTCGAGTCCCGTTGGGCGTGCCACTGTCTTTATTTATCAAAAACTTAGAGATGTGCCGGCATCGGCTTTTGGCCGCGAGCTCAGGCATTTCCGGTGCAACTGAAGCGCCGCACAGGCAATGTAGCCGCGCACCCATCCTCTCCAAGGATGCAGACGCTAATCGGGGAAGCGGTATTTAAAATGCTCGATCTCCGGGCCGAAAAGCCGTTCGATGCGTTCACGATCACCCGGTTTATAGTAGCTGCGGATATCGGGCCTCGTTGCGCTCGCCTTCGCTCTGACCAGAAAGCGATCATCAAACGGCAAGCCGAGTCTGTCGCATACGCTGCGTAGATCATCCGACAGGCACTCTTGCCGGCCTACGAAATCCACGACGATCTCGTCGTTCTTGGTGTAAAGCTGCCAGGACTTCCAGTTGATACGCTCCCTCTCGGCGGCGCCTTCTTCGATCAAGCGGAGCATTTGCGAGAAGCTGGGTCGGGTTTCCGATTTCCTGTAGTGCCAATTGTAAAGAGAAACGGCGCGCTCGAACGGATTGCGCACGAAGCAGAACTTAAAATACTGTTTCCAGGCAGAAGGATCGAAGGCCTCGATTTCACTCGCGCCCGAATGATCCGCGAGCTTGCCTGCAAAGCGCTGGCTGAGAGCAGCACCCGCCAATGAATCGACTTTGCCATTGCGGACGAGCGTTTGCGCGATCCTGAATGGAGAGAGATGGCGGAAGATTGCGATCATCGCCAGCCGATTGGGACTCGCTCCATTGCCGAGCGCATCCTTCCAGGACCCCAGTTGCAGGTCCCAAGGCCCGAATTCACGAGCGAGATACGCAGAGATCGTGCTGCCGGCGGTTTTTGGTACGTGGATGAAAATGAACTTATGGCGATGGGATATGATCATTACCTGGCCAACTCCTTAGCCCGGAACGTTGAACCCGCTGGTGGTTATGAAAAGCGGCGACGGCAGCAAGCTGACACCAATGCTCCGTATCCGCATCCTGTGCATTGTCTCGGTTCCGTAAGCCGCGGGGCGGCCGCCCCACCCTAGATTTCTGCTTGAGCGCCAATGGAAACTTTTCTCCCCCATGCCCACACCACCTTTTGGTTTAAGCGTTCGAGCTAGGTGACATCGGCCCTCACGGACAATTCCAAAGCGCTACCTTGCAGATTGTGGAGGCGAGCGTAGAGACCGCCCGGACGGTGCGAAAGTTCCTCGTGCGTCCCCTCCTCAACGACCATGCCCTCCTTCATCACGACGATCTTGTCAGCATTAACGACGGTGGAAAGCCGGTGGGCGATGACGATGACAGTGCGGCCGCTCATCGCCTCATCGAGTGCCTTCTGGACCGTTGCTTCCGACTCGGTATCAAGGGCCGAGGTTGCCTCGTCCAGAAGCAGAATGGGCGCGTCGCGAAGGAGCGCACGGGCGATCGACAGGCGCTGGCGCTGGCCACCGGAAAGAGTCATGCCTTGTTCACCGACCGGCGTATCGTAGCCCTGTGGCTGCGCGAGAATGAAATCATGCGCATAGGCAAGTCGCGCCGCTTCTTCGACTTCTGCGTCCGTTGCTTCCGGTCGGCCGTAGCGGATGTTGTCGCGGATAGAACCTTCAAAAAGGTAAGCTTGTTGCGAGACATAGGCGAGTCCGCTGCGTAGCGACTGCTTGGTGACGGTTGCTATGTCTTGCCCGTCGATCAGGATCGCGCCCGACTGCGGATCGTAGAAGCGCGGAATGAGGCTGATGATCGTCGACTTGCCGGCGCCGGACGGGCCGACAAGCGCGGTCGTCTTGCCACCTTCCGCATGGAAGCTGACCCCCTTCAGGATTTCCTCGCCATTGCCATAGGAGAACCGCACGTCGCGAAACTCGACGGTCGCCTTGCTGAAGGTCAGTTCGTTGGCGCCGGGCAGGTCTCGCTGATGCGGCACCGTGTCCAGAATTTCATAAAGCATGCGCGCGTTGACGGCGGCGCGCTCCAGGGACAGCTGCAGGCGAGCCAGGCGCCGGGCCGGATCGTAGGCCATGAGAAGAGCGGTCACAAAGGCAAACAAGGCACCCGGGGCCACGCCGCCGTAGATTGTGCGGAGCGCGGCATAAGCAAGCACACTCGAGATCGCCAGTCCTGCGAAGGTCTCGGTCAATGGCGCTGTCCGCTCGCTCAAGCGCGCGATGCGGTTGGCGCGTCCTTCCGCGCGCCCGATGATCCCGTCGACCTTGCGGCGCAACTCGTCCTCCATCGTAAAGGCTTTGACGATGGAAATACCTTGAATGGTTTCCTGCAACGCGCCTAGCACGCGGCTGTTGGCCTCGACCGCTTCGCGCGTCGCCAGACGCAGCCGCCTGGAAATGTAGCGAAGACCGAAGAGCAACGGCGGGGCCACAAGAACGATGATAAGCGACAGCAGCCAGTCCTTGCTGACCATGACGGCGACGAGACCGATCAACGTCAGGAGATCGCGAGCGATCGACGTGACCGTCATGTTGAGCACGTCGCGGATGCCGGCGACGTTTTGGTTGATCTTGGCGGTGAGCTGTGCCGAGCGCTTCTCCTGGAAGTAGCCGACGCTCAGCGCCATCAGGTGCACATAGAGACGGCGCTTGTAGCGTGCGACAATGCTGTTGCCGATTTTTGATAGAGCGACGGCTTGTCCGTAAGTCGCCAAGCCTCGCAGCACGAAGGCAGCAAAAATCGAGAAGCAGATAAGAATAACGGTGTCGCCCCGCCTGTTGGCGAAAGCTTCGTTGATCACCGTTTCGCTGATCCAGGCGATGAAGCCCGTCGTTGCAGCCACGACTATCAGGCAGGCGACCGCAAAAGCGTAGCCGCGGATATGGTCGCGGCCGTTTTCGGCAATGACGCGCTTCAGGATCCCGGTGGTCGTTTCGGAATCGATCTCGCGCTGTTTTCGATCCTTGACGTTCAAAAAGCCGTCCCTGCCACCATCCATTGCGTTCTGTGCACTGGCGCCGCGCTCCGCGTCTCTATAGTGCCTTGATACCATTTTGGCGAGTCTTGGCAGAGCCCAACCGCGCAGCTTGCACTGGCGCCACTCCCGCAATCTCTCGGCGCGGGAAAGGTCGAAGAGGCTTTCGCTTTGCCAATAATTTGTGTCTTCCCATGCTTTCGTCGCGTCGATTCTGCCGAGAGGGAAGGATTTGAAGGATCCTTTCCGCAATTTCTTGATGTCGGACCATATTTTATGCACTCTATAAGACAGCAATCATCCTCAACTCTTTGAAAGCAAGAAAATTGTTCGAGGGGATAAAGTCCGCCATACATTGGCGGCTGGCGAAGGACCTGAGGAAATCGGATCCTGACAAGGCTGCACGGCACCTGTTGCTGGCAGCAACGGCACGCGGCGCCGACGTTTCCAAAGCCAGGCGGGCCGTTGGATTTCTGGTTGCAGACAAAAGGTACTCGGACGCTCGCACTATTTGCCGAGAGCATATTTCTCGAGGCGATCCGTCCGGCTTTTGGCGACATTACGAGACCTTTGTCGAAGAGCTCGGAAGCTCTTTCCGACACCAGAAAGGGTCCCGCTCGAAAATCAAGGTTGCCCTGTTCAACGATACAGACTTCAGAGTGAATATCGGATGCCGGCTGACGAGCCAGGGTCTGAAGCGACAGATTCTGCATGCGTTCCCGGAGGCCGAGATAACGCCCATCAGTTTCAACTTCGCAGCCTTCAGACAGGAATTCGAGAGGAACACATCCACTGAACCGTTTGAGCTCCCGGACATCGGAAACCGACTTTCAGCTGCGTATGGCAAAGACGCCATAGATCATATAACGGCCGCCGATTTCGTAATTCTTCAGCCAGAGGGATCGTTGGACCACAGGACAACGGCAGAAGGACTTGCGACGTTCTTCACTCCTGTCCTTACCGCGAGAAAGCTGGGGAAACCATTCGCGGTATTGAACGGAACGATACCGATCTACGACGATGAACGATCCGGCTATCTCAGAACGCTCTTCCACGAACTCGGGCATGTCGCCGCCCGCGACGAAATCTCAGCGGAATTTTACGGAATCGAATTTCTGGCGGATGCTGCATTCCTTCGGATATCGCCAGGGCCCTCGGCCGAACGCGATGGTTGCCTGATAACCACCGGGGCCAGAAACAATGCCGAGGAAGATGTTGGAATCCTCAAGGCTGCACTGAGAGCTTGCGAAGCGTTGAGGCTTCGGCCTGTTGTTCTTACGCATGCGGTTGAGCGCTTCAACGCTCATGAGGCCGAGATCATTGCTCGGGGCGGCGTTTTTGCTGAGACAGCCGGCATAGAACATGCCGCCGGGACGATTTCAAAATGCCGCCTGCATATTGGTGGCCGCTACCACATGGCGATATTCAGTCTCCTCTGTGGCGTCCCTTCTCTCCTCTTCGACGTCAAAACGCACAAAAACCAATGGCTAGAGCAATACTCATCTCTGATAAAACTTGTGCATCCGCACACAGATCTCGCGGCGGCAGCCGTTACACTGAGGGATGGCGTGTCCCAGTACCATCGCGAAACAGATATGGCGGATAAATATCTTCGTTTCCTGAAAGGCGCCTATTGTTGAGCCGCGCCATGCTCGGAAGTCGAAGGGTCCGATGAATTCTCTCGCCTGTCGTCCCTCTCTCACTGACAACTCTCCCATATGAGAGCGGCGACGCCTGGGAGTCGCCGGACGCCGTGAGGTCTGGTCAAGGCAAGATTTTCGATGATGACGCCCGACCTCAGCAGACGCTGCGTCGTCAAGGCCGGTGCCATCGCTTTTCGCCCACTATCGCCATTGGCGATAGTGGGCGCCAGACAATGGCCTACCCTCAATCGGTGAAATCGTGTTCGTCCGCCCACCCACTGCCCATCTCAGAATTGCATCCGCTTCGGCATGCATCCTTGCTCTGATCTCGGCCGCCTCAACTTCATTGGAGGCGCATTGCGGCGATATACGCTCAAGAGCATTGAGAACTTCGTGCTTCAGTTCTGCAAAAGAGTTGTCCCTGACCTTACTGGTTACTAGGATTTTCACCAGTAACTCGAGGGTCGCAACCCGCAGCCGGTCATCGTCGATATGCAAACTTCCGTCCCCCGGTGGTTGCACTTATGCTTGCAGATTAACAGCGGCGTTTATCGTTTGCAATTTAGACTCGCGGTCTTGATTGGAGGCAAAGCCTCTTACAGCGCCGTGCGTCCTTTAGGACGCACAAAGGACGCTGTAACTCT
>NZ_WITC01000072.1 GCF_009601505.1 Sinorhizobium terangae | reverse complement strand
CGATTAGATGGGATATTCGGCTTTGCGCCTCATCGTTGACCATGGTGGATTGCGGTGCTGCGCTTCTGGCTGATGGTAAAACGAGGTCATGTCTTTCAACAGCCTCAAACATCAAAGGGAGAAGCGCAACATGAAACACTATTGTGCACTGGATGTGTCGGTGAAAGAGACCGCGGTTTGCATTGTTGATGAAACAGGCAAGATTTGCCGGGAGACGAAGGTTGCCACTCACCCTGATGATTTGATCTTGGTGATGAAGGACCCGAAGTGGCAGATTGAGCGGATCGGTCTTGAAGCCGGACCACTGTCGCAATGGCTTTATGAAGGACTTGCGAAGGCAGGATTGCCCGTGATCTGCATCGAGACCAGGCATGCCAAGGCATTTTTGAAAGCTCAACCGAACAAGACGGACCGCAACGACGCGCGTGGCATAGCCCAGATGATGCGCGTCAATCTCTATCGGCCTGTGCATGTGAAGACACTGACGAGCCAGAAGCACCGGGCATTGCTGACCGCGCGCAAACTCTTGCAGGAAAAAGCCATCGCCATCGAGAATGACATTCGCGGATTGTTGCGAAACTTCGGCCTGAAAGTCGGATTGGTCGGCAAGGTCAAATTCGAGGAGCGGATCAAAGAGCTCGTCGAAGACAGACCTGAGCTTCGCGAAATCATGCAGCCTTTGTTGACTGCACGCAAACTGCTGCGTGAAGAGTTCACCAGGCTGCACAAGAAGGTTTTGGATTTGGTCCGTGAAGATGAAGTCTGCCGCCGGTTGACGACGATCCCCGGCGTCGGCCCCGTTGTCGCACTCACCTATACGGCAACCATCGATATTCCTGCGCGGTTTGCACATTCAAAAGCGGTCGGTTCTGTGCTCGGCCTGACGCCGAGACTGAACGAGTCTGGTGAAAGCAAACGGGTCGGGCGAGTATCCTGTTGTGGTGACGCGATGATGCGATCCCTGCTTTACGAAGCAGCGCAAGTCCTGCTGGCAAATGTTAAGAAATGGTCGTGGCTAAGAGCCTGGGCGATGAATATCGCCAAACGCCGCGGCAGGCAAAAGGCGGTTGTCGCCTTGGCCCGACGGCTTGCGGTGATCATGCATCGCATGTGGAGTGACGGAACCGAATTCTGCTGGACACGGGAGAGCTTGCCTGTCGCTGCGTAATTGGCAATCAGGGTAACGAGAATCAGAGGAGACAAGAAGATTCCGCCGCCGGTGGAAAGATGTCCTTCGCAGGACGACGGATGGGGTA
>NZ_WITC01000071.1:7500-38506 GCF_009601505.1 Sinorhizobium terangae | reverse complement strand
TGGCAATCGTCAGCGCATCGCGGCTGATGCTGCCGCCGCTCGCCTTGAGCGCGATCGACGTAATGCCATTGACGGTGCGGACTGTTGCGGAACCGGCGAGATCGCCGGACGCGGTCTGGCCGGCCATGGCGGCCAGCAGGCCGAGATCGGGCAGGGTGAAGTCGATCGTGCCGTCCGGCTTGAAGTCGGGCGTCAGGTTGAGCGCGCCGGTCAGCCGGTTGTCGCCGATCGTCGCTTCCAGGGCCGGGATCGAGGTGCGGCCGTTCTCGGAGACCACATCGGCCCGGGCATTGATCGCTTGGCCGCCAAGCGTGCCGGTCGCGGTCAGCTTGGCTTGTGGGTTGCTCGGCGCCGCCGTCGCATCGGCGTTGATTCTGAGATCTTCCAGCGTGCGGCCGGCCAGCGTTGCGCCGCTGGAGGTCATTTCCGCCTTGATGCCGAGTCCGTTGAGCGGACCCGAGAGCGAAGCGCGGAACGCCGCCGCACCCCGGGCGTCGGCGATAAGCCTTCCGAGATCGGGCAGATTGCCCTCGATATCGGCGGTCAGTGCGCCGTCGGCGAGCGTCATGGTGCCCGAGGCATCGAGGGGACCGGATTTGACTTCGAGGCCGCTCAGCCGGACGCTGCCGTCCTCCCCGGTCGCGACGCTTCCCGTCACCGCGATCGTGTTGTCGAATTTTGCGGCGATGCCGGGCGGCAGAACACCGGGCACCGCAAACAGCTTGAAGGCCGCCTCGACCGTCGTATCGGCGCGGCTCAGGTTGCCGGTAATGCTGCCGCCGATGCTTGCGCTTTCGATCGTCAGCGGATCGAAACGAATGTTCTCCGGCCCGACGTCGATCGTTCCGTCGAGCTTCACGGGCGCCTTGATCGCCCGGTCGAGATCGGCGCTTTCAAAACGGCTCTCGCCGACCTCGACCGTCGTCTTCAGCGATCCGGACTGTGTTTGCAGATTGAAGGCGTCGCTTTGCGCCGAAAGCCGAACGGCGCCAAGGCTCATCTCCGGCAGGGAGAGCGAAGGGATATCGCCAGCGATGTCGAGGATCGCCGATTGTCCGTCGCCGATCAGCGAGAGATTGGCGGTGTTGATCAGCGCGCGCAACTCGCCTTCCCGCAGCGGCCAGCGGAAGTCGATGGCGCCGCTGGTGCCTGCAAGGCTTGCCTGAAGATTGTTTTCGCCTTTGCTGTTGACGATGCCGGATGCGTCAAGAGTCAGTGCGCCGGTCGAAACCCTGCCGGCCTCGATCTTCACCTTGCTCGATCCATCGAAGGCGGCCGTCACGTCGATCTTCGTCGTCCCCTCGAACAGCGGTTTGAACACCGCCGGCACGAGCGGCACGAGGGCACCACCACCGGCGAGGGTCAACCGGTGCATGCCGTCCGCGGCCTGCACATGGCGCCCATCGAGCCGGAGGGTCTCGTTGCCGTCGAGCGAAGCTGTGCCCGATCCGGCCCAATCGGAAAGCGGGCCTTCTCCGGTCAAGGTGATGTCGACAGCCGGTTCGCCCGGCAAGCGGAGCAGTTTGGCGAGCAGTCCGCCCTTCGGTTCGGCGACCTTCGCTTCCAGCTTCAGTTGATTGCCGGCCGGATTGAAGAGAATATCAGCGACGGCGTGCGCCTCGGGGCGATCGCGTTCGGTGGCATCGAACGCAAGGGCGATGCTCGAATTCGTGGCGTTCACGTTGCCGCGCGCGGTCAGGAACTGATCCTCGCCGGCGATCGCCTTGCCGATCATGATCTCCTTGAGATCGAAGGCGTCGATCTTGACCTCGACCGGCAGTGCGAAACTCCTCCGCACCTCCCTTGTCTCGGTCGAGGGAATGGGCGTGCGTTCGACGCGGATCGAGCCCGCCGAAATATGGTTCGCATTGAACCGCATGGACAATAGCTCGACCGGCGACCAGTTGACCGACAGATCGCGGATCTCCGCATAGATCCCCTTTCCGTCGAAAAGCGTGACCGAGCCGGCCTTGAAATCACCGGTCAGCAGGGCGCTCGGATCCGAGATGCGGACGATCTGGTCGGGCGTTGCGGCGTATTTCTCGATTGCCCAGGCGACGAGCCGCGCGCCGGGCGTCGTGAAGCCGACCAGGGCGATGACGAGGAGGAGCAGGACCACGAGAGTGCCGAGGCCGGCAAGGATAAAGCGCAGCGCGGACCGAAGGAAGCGGATGACCTGATTCATATCCTACCCATAGACCAACTTACGCCGTTTCGGAATCGGCAGCGGGTTGTCGCCTGCGTAAACTATCTGCCTGAACTATCAACAAAATCAGGCGCAATTCAGAAAGACTGGCCGATGCCGGCGTAGATGCCGTAGTCGGTCCCGTCGGGGTATTTGTTGAGCGGTACGGCGAAATCCAACCGGATCGGTCCGAAAGAGGTTGCATAGCGCAGGCCGATGCCGGCACCGGCGCGGATATCGGAGAAATCGGGGGTCGTCGCTTCTGAAACGGTACCGGCGTCAAGGAAGGGGACGATGCCGATCGTTTCGGTTATCGCGATGCGCGCTTCGAGCGAGGCGCTGACATAGGAGCGGCCACCGGTCATATCGTTGTCTTCGTCGCGCGGGCTGATCTCCTGGAAGGAATAGCCGCGTACCGACCCGCCCCCGCCGAGGAAGAAGCGACGGGGCGCCGGTATGTCGGCGAGTTCGTCACCGCCGACGAGTATGCCGGCGCCGAGCTTGCCAGCAAGCACGAAGCGCTTTTCCTCGCCCAGCGCGTAATAGCCGGAGGCGGAGGCCTCGAACGAGCTGAAGAAGGTCTTCCCCTCGATCTCGTAGCTCGGTTTGGCGTTGATCAGCGCGCGATAGCCTTCCGTTGCGTTCAGCTTGTCGTCGCGCGTGTCGCGAACATATTCGAACGGGAGGGCGGCGGTAAGATAGGAGTTCTTGCCGAAGGCGTCGTCGACGTCCGCCCAGCTCAATTCCGCCCCGCCCGAGAACGTATCCTGCGGCGAAAGCTCGAAGGTTGCGCCGGCTGCCGCGGTGATTATCTTTGCGCGGTAGGCGTCCGGGTCGACCAGGCTTGCCTGAAGGCTGGCAGTGAAGGTCGATGCCGGGCCGAAGGCGCCAGGCTTGGCGAACAGGATACCGGCGGAATAGTCGAGGCTGCCGACGTCCGTGGTCTCGCCAATCCGGTTGACCGAGCCTTCTATTCGCAAGGATTCCGCGCGGCCGAACAGATTGCGATGGCCCCAATAGCCCTGCACACCGAGGCCGTCTGTGGTCGAGACCTGGCCGCCAAAACCGAAATAGCGGTGCTTGCCTTCGGAAACCTCGATGTTCATCGGGATCTTGCCGTCGGGCGTCAGCGCATCGGCTTCCTTGATCGTGACGCTCGAAAAAACGTTCAACTGACGCAGGCGTTCGGCGGCCTTGCGGATGTTTTCCGGCGAATAGGGGCGGCCGTTGTTGAGGCGGGAATAATCCCTGACAAAATCAGGATCGACGGTCTTCGTGCCGGTGACCGTGAGCTGTCCAACCGGCGCGACGGGGCCGCCGGAGGCGCTGATCGTCACGTCGACGGTGGATGTGGCATGGTCGGCGACGACGCTGCGCTCCGTCAGCTTCGCGAGCGGTCGGCTCTGTTCCTTCAGATCGTCCACGATCTGCTCGCCCGCCTTGATTATCAAGGTCGAGTCGGCGCGGCCGCCGCGCTTCAGATCGTAAGCGGCCGGATCGAACCCGGCGGCATCGCCTTCGAACCTGACCGAGTCCAAGGTAAACGCCGGCCCCGGCACGACAGTGACCGAAACCGGCACGGGTTTGCCTTTCGGGAAGGTCGGATCGGGCGGCAGGCTGTCGATATTCTGTCCGTTGACCAGAATGGTTATGGTTCCGCCGTAGCGGGCCTTTTCATAAAGGCCCGCGAGGATGCGATCGCGGTCGTCGCGTGCCTTGATCGCAAGGCCGAGATCGCCGGAGACCGGATTTTCCCGGTCCTGGTAGAGCAGCGAACTGTTCTCGATTGCCTCCCGTAGCTCCTTGTCATCGGTCCCGGCGTCAAATGTCAGGGCATAGTTGACCGGGTTGATGACCTGGACTTCTTCCTCGTCGCTTTCGAAGAAGCGCATGCCGAAGAGCCTGAACGCATGGGCCTGGTCGATGGAAAACGGGCCGAGCACCGCCGAAGCCACAACTGCGAGAGCGGTCGCTGCCTTCCAGTGCGCAATGCTCGATCGTGCTGGAGACATCCCCTCCGCATCCCGTTTCAGGCGACTCACAACAAACTGCCTGCATATGCGGCATCGGCCACTTTAGCAGAACAAAGTTTTCTATCTGTTAACGATGACGGGCTGCCGCATCCACCCCGAAGCGACGATTCGGGGCAGATTTTCGGCAAAAGGGCCTCGTTATGTTGTGCTTGAGGCACAAAATTGCAGCTCGACGGACAATACGCCGTTCGGGGGCTCCCCCACGTTGCAACTGTCAGGCGATCCGCAGATCCGGCGCATTCAGGTCTTGAAGCGTGCCGCCTCCTCGGACCCGCGCGTCGCGTCTCCGGCGCTGTAGGAGTGCGCGCCGGCTCCGGCGAGCTTGCCGCCGGCGACGATCAGATATTCCTCGCGGATCGGCTTGCCTTCGAACCAGCATTCGAGAATCTCGCGTGTGCCGGCGGCATAGCGCGCCTGGGCGGACAGTGACGAGCCCGAAATATGCGGCGTCATGCCGTGATAGGGCATCGATCGCCACGGATGGTCCTTGGGTGCCGGCTGCGGGAACCACACATCGCCCGCATAGCCGGCGAGCTGGCCGCTCTCAAGCGCCCGCGCGACGGCATCGCGATTGCAGATCTTGCCGCGTGCGGTGTTCACGAGATAGGCGCCACGTTTCATCTTGGCGATCATGGCCTCGTCGAAGAGGTTTTCCGTCTCCGGATGGAGCGGCGCGTTGATAGTCACGACATCGCAGACGGGCACCATTTCCGCCGCGGTCTGATGGAAGGTAACGCCAAGCTCCTTCTCGACCGCGTCCGGCAGCCGGTGTCGGTCGGTGTAGTGGAGTCTGACGTCGAATGGCTTCAGCCGGCGCAGCACCGCGGTGCCGATCCGCCCGGCACCCACCGTGCCGATCTCCATGCCCTCGATATCGTAGGAGCGCGCGACGCAGTCGGCGATGTTCCAGCCCCCTTTCACGACCCACTGGTAGGAGGGTATGTAGTTCCGCGCAAGGCTAAGGATCACCATGACCACGTGCTCGGATACGCTGATCGAATTGCAATAGGTCACTTCGGCGACCGTCACGCTGCGGTCCATCGCGGCCTGCAGGTCGACATGGTCCGAGCCGATGCCGGCGGTGATCGCGAGTTTGAGCTTGGCCGCCTTGGCGAACCGTTCCGCAGTCAGATAGGCCGGCCAGAAGGGCTGCGAGATCACAACCTCGGCGTCGACAAGTTCCCTTTCGAACACGCTGTCGGGACCGTCCTTGTCCGAGGTCACCACCAGGCTGTGCGCCTGGTTTTCGAGAAACTTCCTTAGGCCGAGTTCGCCGGACACGCTTCCCAAGAGGATGCCCGGCTGAAAATCAATAGCCTTCGGGGTGGGAAGCGTCTGGCCGCCGGGATAGTGTTCCAGTTTCGGCAGGCCATCCCGCGCGTAAGCCGTCGGGTAGCCGTCGACCGGATCATCATAGAGGACGCAAACGACCTTTGCCATTTCCATCTCCCTTTGAAGACGAAGAGGAAGGCCACGGTCTTTCAAGACTGCCGGTCAATGCGGACGAACAGAGAGCGAGGTGCCCTGTTGAATATCGGTGGCCAGCAAGGTCGCTCCTGGCCCTCCCACATTCGTGGAGTTGATACTGCTCAAGAAGGTGGAGGAGCGGGACACGGTTTCAAGTGGCCACAACGCCGCATGCGAACGGACAACGCTGGCCTCCAGAGAAAAAGCCCCGGATCGCTCCGGGGCCGTGTGCTTGCGGATCGCTGCGGCAATCAGCAACGGTCGATGTAGCGGCGGCCGTAGCGGTCGCGGTAGTAGCACTGGCCCGGCTGTTCGCTCACATGGCCGATCAACGCGCCGGATACGCCGCCAATGGCTGCGCCGACCGCAGCACCACGTACGTTACCGGTGATCGCGCCACCGATGATCGCGCCCGATGCAGCACCGATGCCGGCGCCCTTTTCTGTCTGCGTGCAGCTTGCGACCGACAAGGCGACCAGCACCAATGCGATGGCTTTCTTCATGTTGTCCTCTCCGATCTCTACGGATCTCAGCCTGTCGCTTCGTCCGTCCCTGGATTGAAGGCGGGTCGACGAACGTCTCCGCCACTTGAACTTGCAATCGGGAAAATAAACGGTCGCCCGTGAAAGTCCACGGGATCCAGCGAAATGTTCCCGCCGCAAGATAATGGGATGTTTCCTGAACGGAACATGAAGGCGCTGTTCCCGCAGTCACAGCCCCCGCGGAATTTTTTTGTCGCGCACTGGCCGAAACGGTTGCGGCATTCCAAAAAAAGACAAATGATACAAAGCGCCGCGTCAGTCCGGGAGGAGCGGGCCCGCGGGCAAAGGGCATTGATATCAGTTGCGCGTACTTCAGTCGCGTGGACGCATGTCACCCGATTTGAAGCCGCGCTCGAGTTGGCACGACCGACCCCGGAGGAGCGAAATGGCGAAAATAACGATGACGGTCAACGGCCGCCAGGTCAGCGGCACGTGCGATGACCGGACGCTGCTGGTGCACTTTATCCGCGAAAATCTTGGACTGACCGGCACGCATGTCGGCTGCGACACGTCGCAGTGCGGCGCCTGCGTCATCCATATGGACGGACTGTCGGTCAAGAGCTGTTCCATCCTCGCGGTGCAGGCGGCAGGCTCGTCGATCACCACCATCGAAGGGTTGGCCAAGGACGGCGAGCTTCATCCGGTCCAGGCGGCGTTCAAGGCGCATCACGGGCTGCAATGCGGTTTCTGCACGCCGGGCATGGTGATGACCGCCGTCGACATGATCGCCCGGCACGGCAGCAACCTCGACGAGGCGACGGTGCGCGCCGAGCTCGAGGGCAACATCTGTCGCTGCACCGGCTACCACAACATCGTCAAGGCGATCCTCGCCGCCGCGGCCGAGATGGGCAGCGTGCGCCAAGCGGCCGAATGAGGCGCTTTCTGAGGGACGAAAGCGTCCCCGACGGATTTCATCGCAGGACTTTCGCTGAATGTCTCGGGAGGAGATAGGCAATGGGCGTTGAAGGAATTGGCGCGCGGGTGGCGCGCAAGGAAGACAAGCGGTTCCTGACCGGAAAGGGCCGCTACACGGACGACATGAGCGTGCCGGGCATGAAATACGCGGTTTTCGTGCGCAGCCCCCACGCGCATGCGAAGATCAGGAGCATCGATGCCGCGGCGGCGAAAGCGATGCCCGGCGTCATCGACGTGCTCGACGGCAAGCAGCTCACGGCAGACGGCATCGGGAACCTGATTTGCGGCTGGATGATCCACTCGAAGGACGGTTCGCCGATGAAGATGGGCGCCTGGCGGCCGCTGGCCGACGAGACCGTGCGCTATGTCGGCGATGCGGTCGCGGTGGTCGTCGCCGACAGCGTGAACGAAGCGCGCGATGCGGCCGAGGCCGTGGTCGTCGATTATGACCCGCTGCCGGTCATCACCGATCCGGTCAAGGCGCTGGCCGACGGCCAGCCCCAGCTTCATCCGGAAGCACCGAACAATCTCATCTTCGACTGGGAGCTCGGCGATGCAGCCGCGACCGACGCGGCGATCGCGGCCGCGGCGCATGTGACGGAGCTGAAAATCCTCAACAATCGCCTGTCGCCGAATGCGATGGAGCCGCGCGCGGCCCTCGGCATCTACGACTCGGGCGACGATCACTATACCTGCTACACGACCAGTCAGAATCCGCATGTGGCGCGGCTGGTGATGAGCGCCTTCTACAACGTCGCGCCGGAAAACAAGTTGCGGGTGATTGCCCCCGACGTCGGCGGCGGCTTCGGCTCGAAGATCTACATCTACCCGGAGGAGATCGTCTGTCTCTGGGCCTCGAAGCGGACCGGCGTACCGGTGAAGTGGACGTGCGATCGTACCGAAGCCTTCATGACCGACGCCCACGGCCGCGATCACGTGTCGACCGTGAAAATGGCGTTCGACAGCTCCAACAAAATCACCGCGCTGAAGGTCGACACTATCGCCAATCTTGGCGCCTATATGTCGCTCTTCTCCTCGTGCGTGCCGACCTATCTTTATGCCACCCTGCTTTCCGGGCAGTACGATATCCCGGCGATCCATGCCAATGTCCGCACGGTCTATACCAATACCGCCCCGGTCGATGCCTATCGCGGCGCTGGGCGGCCGGAGGCCACCTATCTCCTCGAGCGGACGATGGAGACCGCGGCACGGGAGCTCGGTCTTTCGCCCGCCGAGCTGCGGCGCATCAACTTCATCCGCTCCTTCCCCCATCAGACGCCAGTGATCATGAACTACGACGCCGGCGACTATGAAGCGTCGTTGAAAGCGGCGATGGCCGCGGCCGACTGGGACGGGTTTGCCGCCCGGAAAGCGGAAGCGGAGCGGCGCGGCATGAAGCGCGGCATCGGCATGAGCTGCTATATCGAGGCCTGCGGGCTTGCGCCCTCGTCCGCCGTCGGCTCGCTCGGTGCCGGCGTCGGCCTTTGGGAATCGGCGGAGGTCAGGGTCAATGCGGTCGGCACCATCGAAGTGATGACCGGCTCGCACAGCCACGGCCAGGGGCATGAGACGACCTTTGCCCAGCTCGTCGCAGACCGCTTCGGCGTGCCGATCGACAGCGTCAATATCGTCCATGGCGACACGGACAAGGTACAGATGGGCATGGGAACCTATGGCTCCCGATCGGGCGCCGTCGGCATGTCGGCGGTCGTCAAGGCGCTGGACAAGGTCGAGGCCAAGGCCAAGAAGATCGCCGCCCATCTCATGGAGGCGGACGAGAGCGACATCGTCATTGAAAATGGCGAGCTGAAGGTTGCCGGTACCGACAAGTCGGTGCCCTGGTTCCAGATGGCGCTTGCCGCCTACACCGCCCATAACCTCCCGGCCGGAATGGAGCCTGGCCTGAAGGAGGGCGCCTTCTACGATCCGTCGAATTTCACCTTCCCGGCAGGCTGCTACATCTGCGAGGTGGAGGTCGATCCGGATACCGGGAAGACGGAGATCGTCCAGTTCGTGGCAGCGGACGATTTCGGCAATATCGTCAATCCGATGATCGTCGAGGGACAGGTGCATGGCGGATTGGCACAGGGCATCGGCCAGGCGCTGCTCGAAAGCGTCCATTACGATCCGGATACCGGCCAGCTCCTGACGGCGAGCTATCAGGATTACGCCATGCCGCGCGCCGACGACCTGCCGTCATTCAAGGTGTCGACGTCGAACACGCCCTGTCCGAACAATCCGCTCGGCGTCAAGGGTTGCGGGGAAGCGGGTGCGATCGGCTCGCCGCCGGCGCTGATCAATGCGATCACCGACGCGATCGGCAACAATACCCTTACCATGCCCGCGACGCCCGAGAAGGTCTGGGCCGCGGCCCATGCCGCCAATTGAGACGGAGGACGAGAGATGTATGAGACGAACTATCACAGAGCGTGCTCTGTTCAAGAGGCCGTGAAGCTGATCAGCGGGGCCGCCGAAGGCAAATTACTCGCCGGCGGCATGACGCTCATTGCGACGATGAAGCAGCGGCTGGCGGCGCCGAGCGATCTCGTGGACCTTCGGCACATCGCCGAAATGAAAGGGATTACTGTCGACGGACGGTCGGTGCGGATCGGCGCGGCGACAACCCATCACGAAGTCGCGTCGTCGGCCGAACTCAAGGCGGTCTGTCCGGCGATTTGCACGCTGGCCAGTCATATCGGCGACCCGCATGTCCGCCACATGGGAACGATCGGCGGCTCCATCGCCAACAATGATCCGGCGGCGGACTATCCGGCAGCGTTGCTGGCACTTGATGCAACGATCGTGACCAACAATCGCGAGATCGCGGCGGCGGACTTCTTCACCGGACTGTTCGAAACGGCGTTGGACGATGGCGAGATCATTACCGCCATCACCTTCGATGCGCCGGCGAAGGCGGCCTACCAGAAGTTCCCGAACCCCGCCTCGCGCTACGCGATGGCTGGCGTCTTTGTCGCGCGCCGCGACAACGGCGACGTGCGCGTCGCGGTGACCGGCGCGGGCTCGAACGGCGTCTTCCGCCATCAGGGCATGGAGGCGGCACTTGCCGGCAACTGGTCACCGGATGCAGTCGGCAACGTCTCCGTGGATGCATCGGATTTGCTGACAGATCTTCATGCCAGCGCTGCCTATCGCGCCAACCTGATCAAGGTTATGACCAAGCGCGCAGTGGCCGCGGCTTGATGGAACTTAAGTATCGAAATAAGGGCGGCCTCGGCCGTCCTTTTTTGCAAAAGCTTGACTTCGATCAAAGTTAGGCGGATGGAGTTGCACTACCTGTTTTGGAATAGTTCAAAAGTAGGGGCCTTTTGCCGCAGGAGCAGGGGCCCTTCCGGGGTTGACCCCTGACCGCTTTGAATGAATGAAAGGCGTCAGGGCACTGGAGATGATGATGGATTTCGAGAGTTTCTTCAAAAACGAGCTGGACGGGTTGCATCAGGAAGGCCGCTATCGGGTTTTCGCGGATCTCGCCCGCCATCGCGGTGACTTCCCGAGGGCAACGCGCCACACGGCCGATGGCACCCAGGAAGTGACCGTATGGTGCTCGAACGATTATCTCGGCATGGGTCAGTCTCCGATCGTCACCGAAGCGATGAAGCGCGCCATTGACGAATGCGGCGCCGGCGCCGGCGGCACGCGCAACATCTCCGGCACCAATCACTACCACGTCCTGCTCGAGCGTGAGCTCGCCGATCTGCACGGCAAGGAATCCGCCCTCCTGTTCACCTCCGGCTATGTGTCGAACTGGGCCGCGCTTGGGACGCTCTGTTCCAAGATTCCCGGCATCATCGTCTTCTCGGACGCCGGCAATCACGCTTCGATGATCGAGGGGATCCGCCATTCGAAATGCGAACGCGTGATCTTCAAGCACAATTCTGTCGCCGATCTCGAAGCCAAGCTTGCGGCGGCCGATCCGCGTGCGCCCAAAATCATCGCCTTTGAATCCGTCTACTCGATGGATGGCGACATCGCGCCGATCAAGGAATTCTGCGATCTTGCCGACAAGTATGGCGCGATGACCTATCTCGACGAAGTGCACGCGGTCGGCATGTACGGCCCGCGCGGCGGCGGCATTGCCGAACGCGAGGGACTGATGCACCGGCTGACGGTGATTGAGGGAACCCTCGGCAAGGCCTTCGGCGTCATGGGCGGCTATATCACCGGTTCGGCGGCACTTTGCGATTTCATCCGCTCCTTCGCTTCCGGCTTCATCTTCACCACGGCCTTGCCGCCGGCGCTTGCCGCAGGTGCACTCGCCTCCATCCGTCACCTGAAGGAAAGCCAGCTCGAACGTTTCGCGCATCAGGAGCGCGTGCGGCGGCTGCGTTTGCTGCTCGACCAGCGCGGCATTCCGCACATGGTCAATCCAAGCCATATCGTGCCGGTGATGGTCGGCGATGCCGCCAAGTGCAAGTGGATCTCCGACCTGCTGCTCGACAATTTCGGCGTCTACGTCCAGCCGATCAACTATCCGACGGTGCCGAAGAAGACCGAGCGCCTGCGCATCACGCCGACGCCGCTGCATTCGGATGCCGATATCGACCATCTGGTCGGCGCGCTGCATTCGCTCTGGTCGCGCTGCGCACTCGCCAGGGCGGTCGCGTAAGCGCGGCCTGACGAATATTCTACCCAATGAGCCCGGCAGCCATCTGCCGGGCTTTTTCGTCCGCGGCGAAGACGTCGTCCATGGTGGCGGCCGGAGGCAGGTCCGCAAGGTCGTCCATAACCTTTTCGACGATTTCGGCCATGGCGAGGAAGCCGGTACGTCCCTTGATGAAGGCCTCGAGCGCCGTTTCCTTGGCGCCGTTCAACACGGCGCCCTGGACACCGCCTGCCTCCATGGCGCGCCGCGCGAGGCGGAGCGCCGGAAAGCGGACTTCGTCCGGCGCTTCGAAGTCGAGTCGCGAGAGTTTCGCGAAATCGAGCCGCTCGACCGGCAGATCGCACCGGCTTGGATAGGAAAGCGCATAGCCGATGGCGGTGCGCATATCGGGACAACCGAGCTGCGCCAGCACCGATCCGTCGCTGTAGCCAACCATCGAATGGATAACGGACTGCGGATGCACGATGACCTCGATCTGCTCGGGATTGAGCCCGAAGAGATGGCGCGCCTCGATCATTTCCAGCGCCTTGTTGAACATCGAGGCGCTGTCGATCGAGATCTTCAGCCCCATCGACCAGTTCGGATGGGCGCGCGCCGTCTCGGCCGTCACGTGGCGCATCTCGTCGAGCGACTTGGTGCGGAACGGGCCGCCGGAGGCCGTCAGGATGATTCGTTCGACGGCGTGGCGCTGATCGTTCTCCAGCACTTGGAAGATCGCATTATGTTCGCTGTCGACGGGGAGCAGCCGGCCGCCGCCCGTCTTGACCGCGTCGACGAAGAGGCTGCCGGCCGAGACGAGACACTCCTTGTTGGCAAGGGCGATATCGGCGCCGCGCCGGGCCGCGGCAAGCGTCGGGGCAAGCCCGGCATTGCCGACGATTGCCGCCATCACCCAGCCGGCGTCGCGTTCGGCCGCCTCGGTCAGGCCGCTGCGACCTGCGGCGACCGCGATCCCGCTGCCGGCGAGCGCCGATTTCAGGTCCTGATAAAGGTTGTCGTCCGCGGTCACCGCAAGTTCGGCGCCGAGCCGGCGCGCCTGTTCGGCAAGAAGCGGGATATTGCCGTTACCGGTCAGCGCGGCGACCTCGAAACGATCTCGTCCACCCAGCCGGTCGATGACGTCGAGCGTATTCGTGCCAATCGAGCCGGTCGAGCCCAATATCGTCAGACGGCGCTTCGTGCTGTCGCCGGATTCCATTGCCAAATCCCGTGTTCTTCTCGTTTGTAAGCTTTGCTTTAGGCTCTACAGCCGAAAGCCTCGGGCAACAAGGGTGGAGTTGGCGTCACTCCATCTCGGCTCGACGGCAGCGGGCAAAGAACGGGCGATACGTTTTCCGCTCGCATCCTGTGTCATGACTTATTAGCATCGGAATGGGTGGCCAAACGTGCCGCTTCGTGGAGGAGTTCCAGATGCTCAAGGCTCTGACTGCCGCTTCCTGCGCCTGCGTGTTGATAGAGCTTGCTTCCACCGAGATAGTTGCCGCCGAAAAGGTGCCGGAAGAACTGGTCGGCTCGTGGCTTGTCGAAGACATCGGCGGCGGCGGCGTGATCGAAGACCTCCATAGCGTGCTCGAGATACGCGAGGATGGTACCTATGGCGGCATGGCTGGTTGCAATAATTTCACCGGTGCCGTCAGCCCCTTGGGCACGACGATCACCTTCGGTCCCACCGCCGCAGCGCGCAAGATGTGCGCACCCGCGATCATGGATCAGGAACAGAAGTTCTTCGACACGCTCCGCGACGGGCTCACCTGGCGGATCGACGGCGGAAGACTCACGCTGACGAAGCCGGACGGTGCGCCGGTCATGCGGCTCGCCTCAATGGAGGCTGCGGCCGCCGGCATCGCCGAAATCACGCTCAGCATCCCCGATGCCGGCGCGGTCGATCGACAGAAGGTTCGTTATGATTGTGGCTGCGAGACGGTCGAGGCCGAATATATCAATGCCGGCCCCGTCTCGCTGGTGACCTTCTCGATCCGCGGCACCTACATCGTTGCTTCGGCGGTCATCTCCGGATCGGGCGCCAGATACGCCGGCGGGCGATATATCTGGTGGACCGAGGGCGAGGAGGCGACACTCTTTGATGTCGCGAAGGGCGAAGACGATCCCGGCATCGCATGCCGTAAGACTGGATAGTCACAGCCATAGGCGTTTGCCGTCTCCGCCGGGTTTGGGGGACCGAAAGGGAGATTGCGTCAGCGGAATCCCGGATCCGTCCTCTTGCGCAAACGAAATCGCGGGTATATACCCGTGCTATGCCAAGCGAAACATGTCACTGTATCGTGCTGCGCCAAGCCTCCCGAAAGGTCTCGTCCTACTATGACGAGGCGCTGGCGCCGCTCGGCGTGAATATCGGCCAGTTCAGCCTGCTTCGGAGCATTAACCGGCTCGAGCCGATCTCGCTTACGGAGCTTGCTGGCAAGGTAGAGCTCGACCGCTCGACGGTGGGCCGCAATACGAAAGTGCTGGAACGCATGGGACTGGTTGCGATCGGTCACGGGGAAGACCAGCGCGAAGCCATGGTGACCTTGACGAAGAAGGGCCGCCGCCTGCTGGAGGAAGGCGCCCCTCTCTGGGATAGTGTCCAGGAGAATATTGAGGTCCGTCTCGGACCGGAGAAGACGAAACAACTGCTGGAGCTGCTCAGGGAGCTCTGATTCTTTTATGCAAAAGCGGGCATATACCCGCAATATCCGCTGCAGCTGCGGCAACGATCAGGAAAGGGATGGTAAGATGATCTCCAATGGCGCCGCCCGCTGGATGTCCGACAGAAACCTTCACTATGGATGGGTGGTTGCGGCCACCACCTTCCTCACCATGCTGGCCACCGCCGGCGCCATGGGCTCGGCCGGCGTAATGATCCAGCCGCTGCACGAGGAGTTTGGCTGGGACATTGCCGATATTTCCTCGGCCATGGCCGTCCGCCTCGTGCTCTTCGGTCTGCTTGGGCCCTTCGCAGCCGCATTCATGAACCATTTCGGCGTGCGGCAAGTGGTCACGACGGCACTGGCGCTCATCATGGGCGGCCTCGTCGTTTCGCTGTTCATGTCCGAAGTCTGGCAACTCGTGGCACTCTGGGGTGTGGTAATCGGGGTCGGCACGGGCATGACGGCGCTCGTGCTCGGCGCGACCGTTGCAACCCGCTGGTTCTCCAAGCGTCGGGGCCTGGTCGTCGGACTGATGACCGCTAGCAACGCAACCGGTCAGCTGGTCTTTCTTCCTCTTCTCGCGGCAATGACCGAAGCCTATGGCTGGCGCGCAGCGCTGACTGTCACCGTTGCGGTCATTGCGGCAGCCATGTTGCTGGTGCTCCTCCTGATGCGTGATTATCCCGCCGATGTCGGCTTGCCTGCCTACGGCGACGCTACGGTGTCGAAGCCGCCGAAACAGGACTACAAGCTGCTGGCGACGCTTGTCTCTCCGCTCCTCGCGCTCCGCGATGCAACCGGCAGTGCCACCTTCTGGGTCCTGTTCGGAACCTTCTTCGTCTGCGGGCTTTCGACGAATGGGCTCATCCAGACGCACTGGATCTCGATCTGCGGCGATTTTGGCATGGCCGCGGTGGCAGCGGCGAGCACGCTGGCTGTGATCGGTATCTTCGACTTCTTTGGGACGATCTTCGCCGGCTGGCTCTCCGACCGCTACGACAACCGCTGGCTGCTCTTCTGGTTCTACGGCCTGCGCGGCTTGTCGTTGATCTATCTATCCGTTTCGGGCTTCAGCTTCGTGGAACTGTCGGTCTTTGCGATCTTCTACGGCCTCGACTGGGTGGCGACCGTGCCGCCGACCGTCAAGATCGCAGCCGAGCAATTCGGCCGTGAAAAAGCTGGCCTCGTTTTCGGCTGGGTGTTTGCCGGCCACCAGCTCGGCGCGGCGACCGCCGCTTTCGGTGCCGGTTACTTCAAGAGCGACTTCGATACCTACATGCCGGCCCTGCAGATTGCCGGCGTCATGTGCACGATCGCCGCGATCTCGGTTCTGCTGTTGAGGAAGCCGGGCTCCGCGACCATGGTGCCACAAGCGGCGTAGGCGCATGGTTTAGGCAACAGAAGGCCCGCTCGACGCGGGCCTTTCGCTGTCTTGATCCGACCGCCTATCGAGCGGCGAGCGTAGTCATGGCAATCTACAAAAGCGGAAAATGGTGATCCCGGCGCGATTCGAACGCGCGACCCCCAGATTAGGAATCTGATGCTCTATCCTGCTGAGCTACGGGACCACTCGGTATAGACCCATACAAAAGCGAGGCTCTTTCGCCAAGTGTTTTTGCAGGGCGTCCTGCCGATTTGCGATGAGCCGCCTCACACTTTTCCGCGTCCCACTCTAGCATCTCCGACATTGCAGATGCTAAGCAAGGCCGGCGGCGGTCGGAGGAGCGTCCTGCCGTTTCCTCGACATCCATCCTGAGATCTGATCCACACATGTTCATCGGAATTGATTGGGGCGGCACGAAAATGGAAGTCATCGCGCTTGATCGCGATGGCGAAACGCGCGCCCGGCACCGTGTCGCAACGCCGACCAGCGGCTATGACGACTGCATTCGCGCCGTGGTCGACCTCGTGGCCGCAGCCGAACAGACGGCCGGCGCTCGGGGAACGATCGGCATCGGCATTCCCGGCAGCCCCAATCCGCGCACCGGCATCGTGCGCAACTCCAATGCCGTTCTCATCAACGGCAAGCCGCTCGGCCGCGATCTCGAGGCCGCCCTCGGCCGCGAGGTGCGGCTTGCCAACGACGCCAATTGCCTTGCCGTTTCCGAGGCGGTCGACGGGGCGGGCAAGGATGCCCGCGTCGTCTTCGGCGTGATCGTCGGCACGGGACACGGCGGCGGGCTTGCGATCGAGAAGAAGGTTCATGCGGGCTACCAGGGGGTTGCCGCCGAGATCGGCCACTATCCGCTGCCCTGGATGACGCGAGCCGAATATCCCGGCCACAAGTGCTGGTGCGGCAAGCTCGGCTGTCTCGACATGTATGCCTGCGGCACCGGGCTGGAACTCGACTATCGTACGACGACGGGGGTCGACCGCCGGGGCAGGGATATCATCGAGGCCAAGCGCGCGGGCGATCCGGCGGCGATCGGTGTCTATCAACGCTTCGTCGATCGTCTTGCCCGCAGCCTGGCGCTACTCACCAATGTGGTCGACCCGGACGTCTTCGTGCTCGGCGGCGGCATGTCCAATGTCGATGAAATCTACGGCGAACTGCCTGCGCTGATTACCAAATACATCTTCGGCGACAGTTTCGAGACGCCGATCCGCAAAGCGGTGCACGGCGATAGTTCCGGCGTGCGCGGCGCCGCCTGGCTCTGGAAGAGCTGATCCCTGACCCGAGAGCGAGGAGATATCATGAACATCGACAACGATCTGCGCCGCATCGCGCTGCAGGAGCGGGAACTGCAGTTCGAGCAGTTCAATCTCGATACGGCCTGGGAGCTCGGCTCGACGCTTCGGCGCATGGCGGCCGAGCGCAAGCTCGGCGTGGTCATCGACATCACGCTTTTTTCCATGCAGGTCTTCTACGCTGCGCTCGAGGGCGCGACGCCGGACAATCCGAACTGGGTCCGGCGCAAGCGCAACACGGTCTTCCGGCTGTTCAAGAGCAGTTACGCGACCGGCCTCAGCCTCTTGAAGCAACAGACGAACCTGCAGGCGAAACTCGGCCTGCCGGACGCCGAATACGCGGCGCATGGCGGCAGTTTCCCGATCGTCGTCAAGGGTACCGGCTGCATCGGCGCCGTTACCGTTTCGGGCCTGCCGCAGCGTGAAGACCATAATCTCGTCGTCGAGGCGCTGGCGGAACTGTTCAAGGCCGACCACGCCGCGCTGAAGCTCGAAGACTGACAGGAACGGACAAGGATGGACATTCATTCTGAGGCGCGCGAACTTGCCGACTGGCTTGCTAATGCCGCCTTGCCGCTTTGGCGGCAAAAGGGTTTCGACGCAGCCGGCGGCGGCTTCGTGGAGACCATCGACATGGAAGGTGAACCGACGCGGGCCGATCGGCGATCGCGCGTGCAGCCGCGGCAGGTTTACTGCTTCGCGGAGGCCGGACGGCGCGGCTGGGCGGGTGACTGGTCCACTGTGGCCGAAGGAGGGCTCGCCTATTTCGATCGTGTCTACCGGCTGCCAAGCGGCTTTTATGGCGCGCTCGCCGACGCAGGCGGCCAGTTGATCGATCCATCTTTCGACCTTTACAACCAAGCCTTCGCGCTGCTTGCCTTCGCCTATCTGGCGCAGGTCTTCCCGGAGCGGAGCGGCGAAATGGCCGAGCGCAGCAACGATCTCAGGCAGAAGCTCGAGACCTATTGCAAGCATCCGATCGCCGGGTTCGAGGAAGACAATCCGTCCCGTCTGCCGCTCGGTTCCAATCCGCACATGCACCTCTTCGAGGCGTGCCTCGCATGCGAGACGGTCGAAGGTTTCGACCGGGTGACCTGGGCCAACCTTGTCGACGAAATCGCGCAGCTGGCGATGGATCGTTTCATCGATGCCGAAACCGGTGCGCTGCGCGAATTCTTTGACGATGATTGGAAGCCTTTTCCCGGCGAGAAGGGCCGCATCGTCGAGCCGGGCCACCAGTTCGAATGGGCGTGGCTCCTGCTTCGCTGGGCCGAGCGGCGCGGCAATGCCGAAGCCATCGTCAAGGCGCGGCGGCTGTTCGAGATCGGTGAGGAACACGGCATCTGCCACAAGCGCGACGTCGCGGTCATGACTCTTCTCGATGATTTCTCGGTCGCCGACCCGGTGGCGCGGCTCTGGCCGCAGACTGAGTGGCTGAAGGCGGCGATCCGTTTCGCCGCCCTGACCGAGGGGAAGGAGCGCGAACGCTACCTCGCCTCGGCGACGCGGGCGTCAGCCGCTCTTGGCCGCTTCCTCGGGACGCCGATCCGCGGCCTCTGGCGCGACAAGCAGCAGGCGGATGGTGCATTTGTCGAGGAGCCCGCGCCGGCGAGCAGCTTCTATCACATTGTCTGCGCGATCTACGAGCTGCAGGATTGTCTGAAGCGGATGTGAGCAAGTTTCGCCAGGTCGCACAATTCAAACCCGCACAACTGCTTTCATCGGGCCTGCCGCAACCGCGGCGGGCCATTTTTATTTGCCGACGGTGAAATTGTGATTGGCGCGTATGTTGACATAAAGATATGTTTATGTGAGTAAATCGAATATTGTCGTTTTCAGAACGGGGGATTTTCCATGCCCGCCATCGACTCCCTCTTCGGAGATGTTTCGCCCAGGCCTGATGGTTCGGAGATCCTTTTGGCGCTGAGAAAAGCGGCTAGCGAACGCATCCTGATCATGGATGGCGCCATGGGCACCGAGATCCAGCAGCTCGGCTTCGCGGAGGATCATTTCCGCGGCGAGCGCTTCGGCGGCTGCTCCTGTCACCAGCAGGGCAACAACGACCTCCTGACGCTGACGCAGCCGAAGGCGATCGAGGACATCCATTACAGCTACGCGATTGCCGGCGCCGATATTCTCGAAACCAACACCTTCTCCTCGACCCGCATCGCCCAGGCTGACTACGGCATGGAGGATATGGTCTACGAGCTCAACCGCGACGGGGCACGGCTGGCGCGGCGCGCGGCGAAGCGTGCGCAGGCGGAAGACGGCAAGCGGCGTTTCGTCGCCGGCGCGCTCGGACCCACCAACCGCACGGCGTCGATTTCCCCTGATGTCAACAATCCCGGCTACCGCGCCGTCACCTTTGATGATCTGAGGCTTGCCTATGGCGAACAGGTCCGCGGCCTGATCGACGGCGGCGCCGACATTATTCTGATCGAGACGATCTTCGACACGCTGAACGCCAAGGCGGCGATTTTTGCCACACAGGAGGTCTTCGCCGAGAAGAGGATTCACCTGCCGGTGATGATCTCCGGCACGATCACCGACCTTTCCGGCCGCACGCTTTCCGGCCAGACGCCGACCGCCTTCTGGCACTCGGTCCGGCACGCCGTCCCCTTCACCATTGGGCTAAACTGTGCGCTCGGCGCAAGCGCCATGCGCGCCCATATCGACGAGCTTTCCTCGGTTGCCGATACGCTCGTCTGCGCCTATCCGAATGCCGGCCTGCCAAATGAATTCGGCCGCTATGACGAAACTCCCGAAGCGATGGCGGCTGAGATCGAGGGCTTCGCCCGTGACGGGCTCGTCAACATCGTCGGCGGCTGCTGCGGTTCGACGCCGGCTCATATCCGAGCGATTGCCGAGGCCGCCGGCAAATACCCGCCGCGTCAGGTCCCGGAAATCGAACGGCATATGCGGCTTTCCGGCCTGGAGCCGTTCACGCTTACCGAGGACATTCCCTTCGTCAATGTCGGCGAACGCACCAACGTGACCGGCTCTGCCAAGTTCCGGAAGCTCATCACCGTCGGCGACTACGCGGCGGCACTCGATGTCGCGCGCGATCAGGTCGCGAATGGCGCCCAGATCATCGACATCAACATGGATGAGGGCCTGATCGATTCGACCCAGGCGATGGTCGACTTCCTGAACCTCGTTGCCTCCGAGCCCGATATCGCCCGTGTTCCGGTGATGATCGATTCGTCCAAATGGGAAGTCATCGAGGCGGGCCTCAAATGCGTGCAGGGCAAGGCGCTGGTGAACTCCATCTCGCTCAAGGAAGGCGAGGAGGCGTTCCTGCATCATGCGCGTCTGGTGCGCGCCTATGGCGCGGCGGTCGTGGTGATGGCCTTCGACGAGAGCGGTCAGGCCGATACCAGGACACGCAAGGTGGAGATCTGCAAGCGGGCCTATCGGCTGCTCACCGAAAAGGTGGGCTTCCCGCCTGAGGACATCATCTTCGATCCGAACATCTTTGCGGTCGCGACAGGCATCGAAGAACATAACAACTACGGTGTCGATTTCATCGAGGCGACGGGCGAGATCATCGCGACGCTGCCGCATGTCCATGTCTCGGGCGGCGTGTCGAACCTTTCCTTCTCCTTCCGCGGCAACGAACCGGTGCGCGAGGCAATGCACGCCGTGTTCCTCTACCACGCGATCCAGGCGGGCATGGACATGGGTATCGTCAATGCCGGCCAGCTCGCCGTCTATGACACGATCGATCCGGAGCTGCGCGAAGCCTGCGAGGATGTGGTCCTGAACCGCCGGGCCGATGCGACCGAGCGCATGCTGGAGATTGCAGAGCGCTATCGCGGGCAGGGCGGCGCGCAGGGCCGCGAGAAGGATCTCTCCTGGCGCGAATGGCCGGTCGAAAAGCGGCTGGAGCATGCGCTCGTCAACGGTATCAACGAATTTATCGAGGTCGACACCGATGAGGCTCGGCTTGGCGCCGAGCGGCCGCTGCATGTCATCGAGGGGCCGCTGATGGCCGGCATGAACGTCGTCGGCGACCTCTTCGGCTCGGGCAAGATGTTCCTGCCGCAGGTGGTGAAGTCGGCGCGTGTGATGAAGCAGGCGGTCGCCGTGCTGTTGCCGTACATGGAGGCGGAGAAGCGCGCCAATGGCGGTGACGGCGCGCGCGAGAGCGCCGGCAAGATCCTGATGGCGACCGTCAAGGGCGACGTGCACGACATCGGCAAGAACATCGTCGGCGTCGTGCTCGCCTGCAACAATTACGAGATCATCGACCTCGGCGTCATGGTGCCGTCTGCGAAGATCCTTGAGGTGGCGAAGGAGCAGAAGGTCGACATCATCGGGCTTTCCGGCCTCATTACGCCTTCGCTCGATGAAATGGTCCACGTCGCCTCCGAACTCGAGCGCGAGGGGTTCGACATCCCGCTTCTGATCGGCGGGGCGACGACGAGCCGCGTGCACACCGCCGTGAAGATCAATCCGCGCTACAACCTGGGCCAGACGGTTCATGTCAACGACGCCAGCCGCGCGGTCGGGGTCGTTTCCAGTCTGCTCTCTCCGGACGCGCGCAATGGTTACATGGAGACCGTGCGCGCCGAATATCACAAGGTGGCCGATACGCACGCACGCAACGAGGCGGAGAAGCGCCGTCTGCCGCTGTCGCAGGCACGGGCCAATGCGCAGAAGCTCGATTGGGCAACCTATCGACCGAAGGCGCCCTCCTTCCTCGGAGCCCGCGTTTTCGAGAACTGGGACCTCGCGGAGCTTGCGGGCTACATCGACTGGACGCCGTTCTTCCAGACCTGGGAGCTTAAGGGCGTCTATCCGAAGATCCTCGACGACGAGAACCAGGGGCCGGCGGCGCGCCAGCTCTTCGACGACGCGCAAGCGATGCTCCGGCAGATCGTCGCCGAAAAATGGTTCGCGCCGAAGGCCGTGGTCGGGTTCTGGCCAGCGGGCGCGGTTGGTGACGACATCCGCCTGTTCACGGATGAGACGCGCGACGCGGAACTCGCGACGTTCTTCACCCTGCGACAGCAATTGGTGAAGCGTGACGGGCGGCCGAATCTTGCCCTTGCCGACTTCGTGGCGCCTGTCGACAGCGGCGCAAGAGACTATCTCGGCGGCTTCGTGGTGACCGCCGGCATCGAGGAGGTGGCGATCGCCGAGCGTTTCGAGCGCGCCAACGACGATTATTCCTCGATCCTGGTCAAGGCGCTTGCCGACCGTTTCGCCGAGGCGTTTGCCGAGCGCATGCACGAATATGTGCGCAAGGAGCTCTGGGGTTATGCCGCCGATGAAACCTTCACGCCAGAGGAACTGATCGGCGAGCCCTATGCCGGCATCCGCCCCGCGCCCGGCTATCCGGCGCAGCCCGATCACACGGAAAAGGAAACGCTTTTCCGTCTCCTCGACGCCGAGGCGTCGATCGGCGTCCGGCTCACGGAGAACTATGCGATGTGGCCGGGCTCGTCGGTTTCCGGCCTCTACGTTGGCCATCCGGACGCCTATTATTTCGGCGTCGCCAAGATCGAGCGCGACCAGGTCGAGGACTATGCCGAGCGCAAGGCGATGAGTGTTCGCGAAGTCGAACGCTGGCTGTCGCCGATCCTCAACTACGTGCCGATACCGGAGGCTGAGGCGGCGGAGTAGTGGGCCGAACCGATCTCGTTCGGGTGCCGCTCTACTCCGCGCGGTACCCGCTGTCGCCGCAACGAGCACAGCGCCGCGCTCACCCCTTGATATACCAGCCCCAGGGTTCGTCGGCGTCGAAGCTGGTGATCTGCTTCACCTCCAGATAATTGGCGAGCCCCCAGCGGCCGAGTTCGCGGCCGATGCCGGATTGCTTGTAGCCGCCCCATGGTGCTTCGGTGAAGGTCGGCTGCGAGCAGTTGACCCAGACGACGCCGGCGCGGAAGGCGCGGGCGACGCGTTCGCAGCGCGCCCTGTCCTCGGACATGACCGCGGCGGCGAGGCCGAAGCGGCTGTCATTGGCAAGGCGGATCGCCTCCTCTTCGTCGCTGAACGGCATGACGCAGACGACCGGTCCGAAGATTTCCTCGCGCCAGACGAAGCTGTCCGCGGTCATGTCCGTCAGCACCGTCGGTTCGATGAAATAGCCGCTGTCGAAGCCGGCCGGGCGGCGGCCGCCGGTGGCCACGGTTGCGCCGTCCAGTCGCGCCCGCTCGATCGCGGCGAGGATCTTGTCATATTGCCCCTTGGAGACGATCGGGCCGAGCAACGTGCCCTCGTCGAGGCCGTTGCCAATCCTGATCTTCGCCGCTTCCTCGGTCAGCCTTTTTAGAACAGCATCGTAGATCGGCTCTTCCACCAGGACGCGCGACGTCGCGGAGCAGACTTGCCCCTGGTTCCAGAAGATGCCGAACATGATCCATTCGACCGCCTTCTCGATATCACTGTCGGCGAAGACGACGAAGGGCGATTTGCCGCCGAGCTCGAGGCTGATGTTCTTGATGTCCTGCGCCCCCGCCATCATGACCTTGCGGCCGGTCGGGACCGAGCCGGTAAAGGCAAGCTTGTCGACGAGCGGATGTTCGGTCAGCGGCTCGCCGGCATCCGGTCCGGTGCCGGTAACGATGTTGAGAACCCCGGGCGGCAGCTCGATTTCTTCGGCGATCCTGCCGAGCTCGAGTGCCGTCAGCGGGGTGAGTTCGGATGGTTTCAGCACGATGGTGCAGGCGGCGGCAAGCGCGGGGGCGACCTTCCAGGCGACCATCAGCAGCGGGTAGTTCCAGGGCGTGATGGCGCCAACGACGCCGACCGGTTCGCGAACGGCTTTCGACGAGAACCGGGTATCTGCGATGGCGATCGATTCCTCGGCATTGGTGTCGAGCTCTTCGGCGAGGCCCGCATAGTAGTTGAAGCAGCCGGCCGCGTCGTCGATATCCCAGAGCGCTTCCGACAGCGGCTTGCCGTTGTTTGCGACTTCGAGCCTTGCGAGCGCGTGGCGTCGCTCGTCGATCTTTTGGGCGATCGCCCGAAGATAGCGGGCTCGTTCAGCGCCCGTCAGCTTCGGCCAGGGACCGCTGTCGAACGCGATGCGAGCCGCCTTCACAGCGTGATCGATGTCGTTGGAGGTCCCCGCCGCCGCCTTGCAGATCACCTCTTCCGTCGCCGGATTGATGACGTCGATCGTACCGCCCTTGCGCGGTTTTTCCCATTTTCCGTCGATGAAAAGCTTATCCTGCATGCCCATTCCCCATTCGTAGCATGCTACAGCATGTTTCCCTTAAATCGGAGCCGATTTAAGCGACGAAAACATGCAGCAATTCAAAGTGCTACAGCGGCCTCTGTGCACCGGAGTTCTGCGCCGCGCCATTCTTCGAGGTGGACGCGCGTGGTCACGAGGCGCGTCGAATGGCTCTGCCCGCGTCACAGGGTTGTTGCGGGCCTCATCGGTTGGCCGCAACAATCATCTCCGCAGCCTTTTCCGCGATCATGATCGTCGGCGAATTGGTGTTGCCGGACGTGATCGTCGGCATGATCGAGGCATCGGCAACACGCAATCCCTTGAGCCCGCGCAGGCGCAGTTCGGGGTCGACGACGCTCTCTGAGTCGGCGCCCATGCGGCAGGTGCCGACCGGGTGGAAGATCGTCGTGCCGATATCGCCGGCAGCGCGCGTCAGATCCTCGTCCGTTTCGTAAGCCGGACCTGGCTTGAACTCGATCGGATTGAAGCAGGCAAAGGCGGGCTGCGAGACGATGCGGCGGGTGAGACGGATCGCCTTGACCGCCACGTCGCGGTCGGCTTCGGCAGTCAGATAGCGGGGACGGATGTCGGGTGCGGCTGCGAAATCCGGTCCCTTCAGATGCACCGAGCCGCGACTTTCCGGCCTCAGATTGCAGACGCTGGCGGTGATCGCCGGGAAGGGGTGCACCGGTTCGCCGAATTTTTCGAGCGTGACCGGCTGGACGTGGTACTCCAGATCCGGGGTCTCCTTCTCCGGGCCCGAGCGGGTAAAGATGCCGAGCTGGCTCGGCGCCATCGCCATCGGACCGGAACGGCGGACGAGGTATTCGAGGCCGATCGCCGCCTTGCCGAGAAGCGAGCTTGCCTTTTCGTTGAGCGTCGGAACGCCGGTGACCTTGTAGGCGAGGCGCAGTTGCAGGTGGTCCTGCAGGTTCTCGCCGACGCTGGGCAGTTCGTGGCGCACTTCGATGCCGTTTTGGTGCAGGATATCGGGTCGGCCGATGCCGGAGAGTTCGAGAATATGCGGCGAGCCGATCGAACCGGCCGAAAGCACGGTTTCACGCCCCGCCAGCGCGCGCTTGGTGACGCCGTCATGCTGGAACTCGACGCCGGCAACGCGGCCTTCCTCAAGGATCAGCCTCTTCACATGCGCCTTTGTGAGGATCACGAGATTGCGCCGATATCGGGCAGGCTTGAGGAATGCCTTGGCCGTGTTCCACCGGACACCGGAGCGCTGGTTGACGTCGAAATAGCCGGAGCCTTCGTTGCTGCCGCGATTGAAATCCTCCGTTTCGGGAATGCCCGCTTCACTCGCCGCCTTCTGAAAGGCATCGAGCACCGCCCAGCGGACGCGCGCCTTTTCGACCCGCCATTCGCCGCCCGCGCCATGCATGTCGTCGGCGCCGCGATAGTGGTCCTCGGATTTCCTGAAAAGCGGCAGCACGTCCTCCCAGCTCCAGCCGGCACAGCCGAGCTGCCGCCAGAGATCATAGTCGCGCGCCTGGCCGCGCATGTAGATCATGCCGTTGATCGAGGAGCAGCCGCCGAGCACCTTGCCGCGTGGGTAGAAGAGCGAACGACCGTTGAGGCCCTCTTCCGCGGCGGTCGTGAAGCACCAGTCCGTGCGGGGATTGTTGATGCAGTAGAGATAGCCGACCGGAATATGAATCCAGTGATAGTTGTCGCTGCCGCCGGCTTCGAGCAGCAGAACGCGGCGATCCGGATTCTCCGAGAGACGGTTTGCAAGCACGCAGCCGGCGCTACCCGCTCCGACGACGATGTAGTCGAACGTGTCCATGAGCTTTCTCTAATTTCCCGGCCCAGCGCTCGGCGCCGGGCGATAGGCGTCAATGCTTGTGGCGATACTCGAAGCCGAGCTTGCGGCCGAGGCGCGAGTTATAGAACTCTCCGACAATGCCGCGGCGGAAAAGCAGCACGCAGGCCATGAAGACAAGGCCGGTGATGATCGTGACCGGGAATTCCGACGTTGCCAGGTAGTTCTGAAGCGTGACGACGAGACCCGCGCCGAAGAGCGGCCCGATCAGCGTGCCGATGCCGCCGAGAAGCGTCATCAGGATGACTTCGCCCGACATCTGCCAGCCGACATCGGTCAGCGTCGCGAACTGGAATACGATCGCCTTCAAGCCGCCGGCAAGCCCAGTAAGCGCCGCCGACATAACGAAGGCGGCGAGCTTATAGTTCGCGACGGAATAGCCGAGCGAGATGGCACGCGTTTCGTTCTCGCGGATCGACTTCAGGATCATGCCGAAGGGCGAGTTGATGATCCGCCAGATGACAGCGATGCTGATGACAAATACAGCGAGCACGAAGTAGTACATGTTCGTCGACTGGGAGAGATCGATGAAGCCCAAAAGATGGCCGCGCGGTACCGACTGGATCCCGTCTTCGCCATGCGTGAACTCGGCCTGCAGGCAAAAGAAGTAGAACATCTGCGCCAGCGCCAGCGTGATCATCGCGAAATAGATGCCCTGGCGGCGAATGGCGAAGAAGCCGATGATCGCGCCGAGGAGCGCTGCGCCAGCGACACCGGCAAGGATGCCGAGTTCCGGCGGCACGCCCCATTCCTTGACGACGTGGGCGGTGAAATAGGCCGCGCCGCCGAAGAAGGCGGCATGGCCGAACGAGAGCAGCCCCGTATAGCCGAGCAACAGATTGAAGGCGCAGGCAAAGAGCGCGAAGCACAGAAGCTTCATCAGGAAGACGGGGTAGAAGAACAAGGGGGCGAGCAGCAGAAGCGCGAGCCCGGCGCCGAGAAAGATCGTCTGCGCGACGACCGGCGAGCGTTCCTTCTGCTTCTCAAGTTCAAGTGTCAGCGTCATATCAAGCATCCCGGCCGAAGAGGCCCGCGGGTCTCAGCAGGAGAACAATGGCCATGATCACGAAGATCACGATATTGGAGGCTTCCGGATAGAAGACTTTGGTCAGCCCCTCGGCAACGCCGAGCATGTAGCCGGTGATGATCGCCCCCATGATCGAGCCCATGCCACCAACGACCACGACGGCAAAGACGATGATGATGATGTTCGATCCCATCAGCGGTGAGACCTGGTAGATCGGTGCGGCCAGCACGCCGGCAAGCGCCGCGAGCGCCGCCCCGAGACCGTAGGTCAGTGTCAGCAAGAACGGCACGTTGATGCCGAAGGACTGCACCAGCACCGGATTCTCCGTTGCCGCGCGCAGGTAGGAGCCGAGCTTGGTCTTCTCGATGACCAGCCACGTGCCGAGGCACACGGCGAGCGAAAAGACGATGACCCAGCCGCGATAGATGGGCAGGAACATGAAGCCGAGATTAGTGCCGCCCACAAGCAGTGCCGGCGTCGCATAGGGCTGACCGGAGGCGCCGTAAAGATAGCGAAACGTTCCCTCGACGGTCAAAGCCAGGCCGAAGGTGAAGAGCAGACCGTAGAGCGGGTCGAGCGAATAAAGGCGCCTCAGCATGGTGCGCTCCATCGCGGCGCCCAGAAGACCAACGAGAAGCGGCGCGAGAATTAGCGCCGGCCAATAGCCGATGCCGAAATGCGACAAGAGCATCCAGGCGGCAAAGGCGCCCAGCATGTATTGCGCGCCATGGGCGAAGTTGATGACGCGCAACAGGCCGAAGATGATCGCAAGGCCGAGGCTCAACAATGCATAGAAGGAGCCGTTGATGAGCCCGATCAGGAGCTGCCCGAGAAAGGCCTGCAGCGGAATTCCGAAAATCATGGTCATCGCTTAGACTCCGAGCACATCATGCAGCATGTCCATGCGTTGGGAAAGTTCCGAAACCGGGAACTCGCCGGCGACGCGGCCATGGTCCATGAGGTAGAAGCGGTCGGCGACCTTGCTGGCGAAGCGGAAATTCTGCTCGACGATGAGGACGGTCATGCCGCGCTCCTTCAGCTTCTTCAAGACCTCGCCGATCCGCTGGACGATCACCGGGGCAAGCCCTTCGGTCGGCTCATCGAGCAGCATCATCCGGACTCCGGTTCTAAGGATACGGGCAATCGCCAGCATCTGCTGTTCGCCGCCGGAAAGCTTGGTTCCCTGGCTGTTGCGACGCTCGTAGAGGTTCGGGAAAAGCTCGAAAATCTCGTCCATGGTCATGCCGCCCCTGGCGACCGCCGGCGGCAGCAGCAGGTTTTCGTAGACGGACAGGGTTGAGAAAATGCCGCGCTCTTCGGGAATGAAACCGAGGCCGCGATGGGCGACGCGGTGGAGGGGCACGCGGATCAGATCCTCGCCGGCGAAGCTGATCTCGCCTTTTCGTTCGCGCACGATCCCCATGATGGCACGCAGCGTCGTTGTCTTGCCGACGCCGTTGCGGCCGAGCAGCGTGACCATCTCACCCTCGCCGACAGTCATGTCGACGCCGTGCAGAATATGGCTTTCGCCGTACCAGGCATTGAGGCCCGAGACCTTGAGGAGCGGTTTCATGTCAGGCTTCCTCCGTGCCCATATAGGCGGTGCGCACGCGTGGATCCTCCGACACGGCGGCATAATCGCCCTCGGCGAGAATTTCGCCGCGCTGCAGCACGGTGACATGATGGCAGAGTGTAGCGACGACGGAGAGATTGTGCTCGACCATCAGAACCGCGCGTTCGCGCGCCACTTCGCGGATGATCTCGGCGACCATGCCGACGTCCTCGTGGCCCATTCCGGCCATCGGTTCGTCCAGCAAGAGCACCTTCGGATCGAGCGCCAGCGTCGTCGCGATCTCGAGCACGCGTTTGCGGCCATAGGAAAGATCGGCGGCGATGGCGTTGCGCTCCTTTTCGAGGCCGACGGAGCGGATCAACTGGTCGGCCTTGGCGTTCAAGGCCTCGAGTGCGGAAAGCGGCTTCCAGAATTGTGTCGCAAGGTTGTTCGGCCGCTGCAGGGCCACGCGCACATTGTCGAGCACCGTCAGGTGAGGGAATACCGCCGAGATCTGGAACGAGCGGACGAGGCCCATGCGTGCGACCTTGTCCGGGGCAGTGTTGGTGATGTCTTCCCCGAGCAGCGTGATCGTGCCGTGCGTCGGCTGCAGGAACTTGGTCAGCAGGTTGAACACGGTGGTCTTGCCGGCCCCGTTCGGGCCGATCAGCGCATGCACGCGGGCATGATGAACATCGAGATCGACATCCTTGACGGCGGTAAAGCCGCCGAAGTCACGGCGGAGACCGCGGGCGGACAATACCACCCGCGGCGCTCCATTCTGCAAAGGCATGGTCGCGGTCATCGATCCGGCCGATCAGGACTTCACGAGATCGCAGCCGCTTTTGGCCGGGTCAATGAAGGCGTCCTTGCCGGGGATGGTCGCGAGAACCTTGAAGTAGTCCCAGGGCTCCTTGCTCTCGTCGGGCTTCTTGACCTCGAGCAGGTACATGTCGTGTATCATCCGGCCGTTCGGCGCAACCGTACCGTTCTTGGCGAAGATGTCGTCTATGGGGAGCGCATGCAGTTCCTTGGAGACCGCGTCGGCATCGTCAGTGCCGGCCTTTTCGATCGCCTTCAGATATTGCAGCACGGCCGAATAGGTGCCGGCATGCACCATGTTCGGCATTTTGCCTGTGCGCTCCATGAAGCGCTTGCCGAATTTCGCGCTCTCCTCGTCGCGGTTCCAGTAGAAGCCCTCGGTGAGCGTCAGCCCTTGAGCGGCTTCAAGCCCGAGGCCGTGGACCTCGGCGAGCGTGAAGAGCAGGGCGGCGAGGCGCTGGCCGCCCTGGACGATGCCGAACTCGGCGGCCTGCTTGATAGCATTCGAGGTATCGAGGCCGGCATTGGCAAGCCCGATCACCTTGGCGCCGGAGGACTGCGCCTGCAGCAGGAATGAGGAGAAATCGGTGGTCGCCAGCGGATGCCGGACGGCGCCGACGACCGAGCCGCCGTTTTCCTTGACATAGTTCGCGGTGTTTTCTTCGAGCGAATAGCCGAAGGCGTAATCGGCCGTCAGGAAGAACCAGCTGTCGCCGCCTTGCTTTACGAGCGCGCCGCCCGTACCCACGGCAAGCGAATGGGTGTCATAGGCCCAATGGAAGCCATAGGGGCTGCATTGCTTGCCGGTGAGCTCGGTCGTCGCCGCTCCGGTAACGATGTCGATCTTCTTCTTTTCCTTGGAGATCGCCTGAACCGCGAGCGCCACGGACGACGTGGTCAGTTCCATGATGCTGTCGACCTGCTCGGTATCGTACCATTGCCGGGCGATATTGGAGGCGATGTCAGGCTTGTTCTGATGGTCGGCTGTCACCACTTCGACCGGCACACCGAGCACCTTGCCGCCGAAATCCTCGACTGCCATCAGCGCCGCCTCGTAGGAAGATTTGCCGCCGAAATCGGCGTAGACGCCGGATTGGTCGTTGAGAATGCCGATCTTGACCTTACCGTCGGAAGCGTCGGCGAGTGCCGCGGTGCTGCTTGCGAGCACCATCGCAAGCGTGGCGATCAGTTTCTTGTGCATCATGTCTCCTCCCAGGACTGTCAGCAGCGGCGGGCGAATTGTCGCGAAAACGCGCGACGGCTCCGATACGCCTTTCGGCGACATCGGCAAGGAATTCGATCCGCTTCTCTTTGTTCAAAATTGGCCAGACATGCTCCTCAAATGTCGGCTCAATGCTTACAATCCCGAAATTTTTGCTTGGATGCAAGCGGCCAGATCCGTAAATTATAAACAGGGTCTGTTCATTTTCGAACAGAGGGGGCGAATATGAATCCGAACTTCACCTGGGATGACCTGCAATTCTTC
>NZ_WITC01000071.1:0-2500 GCF_009601505.1 Sinorhizobium terangae | reverse complement strand
TTCTCCGCGAAATCTATTTAGGTAGAGCGTCGACCGAATACCCCCGGGGGTAGAGCACTGGATGGGCTATGGGGACTCACCGTCTTACTGATCCTAACCAAACTCCGAATACCGGGGAGTACTAGTCGGCAGACACACGGCGGGTGCTAACGTCCGTCGTGAAAAGGGCAACAACCCTGACCTCCAGCTAAGGTCCCCAAGTCATGGCTAAGTGGGAAAGGATGTGAGGATCCCAAAACAACCAGGATGTTGGCTTAGAAGCAGCCATCATTTAAAGAAAGCGTAACAGCTCACTGGTCTAAATAAGGGTCTTTGCGCCGAAAATGTAACGGGGCTAAAGCCATGCACCGAAGCTGAGGATGTGCCGCAAGGCACGTGGTAGCGGAGCGTTCCGTAAGCCTGTGAAGGGATACCCGTGAGGGGTCCTGGAGGTATCGGAAGTGCGAATGTTGACATGAGTAACGATAAAGAGGGTGAGAGACCCTCTCGCCGAAAGACCAAGGGTTCCTGCTTAAAGTTAATCTGAGCAGGGTTAGCCGGCCCCTAAGACGAGGCGGACACGCGTAGTCGATGGGAACCACGTTAATATTCGTGGGCCTGGTGGTAGTGACGGATCGCTTAACTTGTCTGGACTTATTGGATTGTCCAGGCCTGGACGCGGTCCCGGGAAATAGCTCCACCGTATAGACCGTACCCGAAACCGACACAGGTGGTCAGGTAGAGTATACCAAGGCGCTTGAGAGAACTGCGTTGAAGGAACTCGGCAAATTGCACGCGTAACTTCGGAAGAAGCGTGACCCTTTTGTACGCAAGTATGATGGGGTGGCACAGACCAGGGGGTAGCGACTGTTTATCAAAAACACAGGGCTCTGCGAAGTCGCAAGACGACGTATAGGGTCTGACGCCTGCCCGGTGCTGGAAGGTTAAGAGGAGGGGTGCAAGCTCTGAATCGAAGCCCCAGTAAACGGCGGCCGTAACTATAACGGTCCTAAGGTAGCGAAATTCCTTGTCGGGTAAGTTCCGACCTGCACGAATGGCGTAACGACTTCCCCGCTGTCTCCAACGCAGACTCAGTGAAATTGAATTCCCCGTGAAGATGCGGGGTTCCTGCGGTCAGACGGAAAGACCCCGTGCACCTTTACTATAGCTTTACACTGGCATTCGTGTCGGCATGTGTAGGATAGGTGGTAGGCTTTGAAGCAGGGACGCCAGTTCCTGTGGAGCCGTCCTTGAAATACCACCCTTATCGTCATGGATGTCTAACCGCGGTCCGTCATCCGGATCCGGGACAGTGTATGGTGGGTAGTTTGACTGGGGCGGTCGCCTCCGAAAGAGTAACGGAGGCGCGCGATGGTGGGCTCAGAGCGGTCGGAAATCGCTCGTCGAGTGCAATGGCATAAGCCCGCCTGACTGCGAGACTGACAAGTCGAGCAGAGACGAAAGTCGGTCATAGTGATCCGGTGGTCCCGCGTGGAAGGGCCATCGCTCAACGGATAAAAGGTACGCCGGGGATAACAGGCTGATGACCCCCAAGAGTCCATATCGACGGGGTTGTTTGGCACCTCGATGTCGGCTCATCGCATCCTGGGGCTGGAGCAGGTCCCAAGGGTTTGGCTGTTCGCCAATTAAAGCGGTACGTGAGCTGGGTTCAGAACGTCGTGAGACAGTTCGGTCCCTATCTGCCGTGGGTGTAGGAATATTGACAGGATCTGTCCCTAGTACGAGAGGACCGGGATGGACATATCTCTGGTGGACCTGTTGTCCTGCCAAGGGCATAGCAGGGTAGCTATATATGGAAGGGATAACCGCTGAAGGCATCTAAGCGGGAAACCCACCTGAAAACGAGTATTCCCTTGAGAACCGTGGAAGACGACCACGTTGATAGGCCGGGTGTGGAAGTGCGGCAACGCATGAAGCTTACCGGTACTAATCGTTCGATCGGCTTGATCGTTCCCATTGCTTATGCTCATCATGGATGCGCATCGCAATTCTTTGTCCTCACGCTGTCGGCCTTCGGCCGACGCTGCGGACGGCGCGCCAGACGACTGGCGGCTCGGCTCTGCCGGCTGCTGGAGTTGTCCGGATAAGACGCATGACGTGTTCAAAACGAAGCAATCGCTTCACCAGCTTCTCGACAATTTGCTCCCCTCCGGGGAGCAACGCTTGCGCTTTGCCGACCTGGTGGTTCTGGCGGGGTGGCTGCACCCGTTCCCATTCCGAACACGGCCGTGAAACGCCCCAGCGCCGATGGTACTTCGTCTTAAGACGCGGGAGAGTAGGTCGCTGCCAGGTCTGCAAATCGCAAGATAAAACATCTTCTCTCACAAACGCCGGCAAACGGCGAAAACAACACAAAACAAAAACGAAAGTTGACGCGGGGTGGAGCAGCCCGGTAGCTCGTCAGGCTCATAACCTGAAGGCCGCAGGTTCAAATCCTGCCCCCGCAACCAACAAAAACCCCCGGTGCCCAAACGCCCCGGGGGTTTTGCCGTTCCCCCGC
>NZ_WITC01000070.1:7500-133019 GCF_009601505.1 Sinorhizobium terangae | reverse complement strand
TCCGCCTCGCTCGGCGCGCCGGATCCGAAGACCGGCAAGCGCAAGGCGCTCTACGAGCCCGTGCACGGCTCGGCACCGGACATTGCCGGCAAGGGCATTGCCAACCCGATCGCCATGATCGCCTCCTTCGCCATGTGCCTGCGCTATTCCTTCAACCTCGTGAAGGAAGCCGACAACCTCGAAAAGGCGATCGCCAACGTGCTCGACAAGGGCATCCGCACCGGCGACATTATGGCGGAAGGCGCTCGCCAGGTCGGCACCACCGAGATGGGCGACGCGATCCTCGCCGAGTTCAAGGCGCTTTCGGCCTGATCCGGCACAACGACGCCTGACGTTCTTCCTTCGGCTCACGCCGATGAGGTTCGACAAAAACACCTCCGGAGACGCTTCCGGAGGTGTTTTTCATTCGGGTCTTGATTTCGTCGCGATCGGCTTCACATGCAGGAGGATGCCGAACAGGTCGGATATGAATCAACCGCTTGCTTCCACAGCCTGGATCTTCCTGACGACGCTGCTGCTCGTGCTCGCATTCGTCCCCTTCGATCCGCAATTGTCGCATTGGGCTCAGAACCTGCCGGACGAGATCGTCGAGTTCAACCGGGAGATCACCGATATCGGCAGCGCGGCCTGGATGATCTACACGTCGGCCCTGCTTCTGCTCGTCGCCTTCATTGTCCGACGTACGGCGCATCAGGACGCGCTTCGGCACAAGGCTCGAACCGCGCGCAATCTGTCCGCCTATTTTCTTCTGACGATCGGCACGGCAAGCACGGTGGTGCATGGACTGAAATTCCTGATCGGCCGCGCACGCCCGGAACTTTTCGCTGAATACGGCGCCTACAGCCTCACGCCCTTCACGAGCGACCGGCTGTTTGAAAGCTTCCCTTCGGGTCATTCAACGGCCGCCGGCGCCCTGTTCGGTGCCTTCGCGATGCTGATGCCGCAGTTGAGGCCCGTGTTTCTGATCCTGGCGCTGGCGATCGGCGTCTCGCGGGTGATCGTCGGCGCGCACTATCCGAGCGATGTCGCCGCCGGCCTGCTGCTCGGTCTTTGGGTCGCGATTATGGTCGCCTTCGTTTTTGCCCGGCAAGGCTGGCTCTTCCGGCTGGACGCAGGCGGCTGGCCGGCGCCGAAAAGAGCGACTTCCCAGCAAAAGGAAAAATAAAAAAGCCGGCGCGGAAGACCGCGCCGGAGTCAGGAGAGTTCGCCGGCGGGATGAGGAACGGGCTCTCCGCCCGCATCCCGCATCGTGATTTAGTCCATGGCGTGGATATCGCGGTCCTTGGTCTCGGGCAGGAACAACAGGCCGATGACCAGTGTGATGCCGGCGAAGACGATCGGATACCAGAGGCCGTAATAGATGTCGCCCCGGGCCGCGCTCATCGCGAAGGCCGTTGCCGGCAGCAGCCCACCGAACCAGCCGTTGCCGATATGGTAGGGCAACGACATGCCGGTGTAGCGGATACGGGTCGGGAAGAGCTCGACCAGCAGAGCCGCGATCGGGCCGTAGACCATCGTCACATAGATGACGAGGACGCTCAGCACGGCGATGATCGTCGTCCAGTTGACGCGGGCCGGATCGGCCACCATCGTGAAGGCGCCGCCCTTGTCGATCGCATAGACCGCCATTTCCTTGGCGCCGCCGACTTCTTCCTTCGTCAGCAGCTTGTCGGCAACCAGCTTGTCGGCCGGTACCATGGCCTTTTCGCCAGCGCGGACAGCAGCGGCGTCAAGCGCCAGTTCCGGATTGGCCGCGACGAAGGCGTCGAGCTTGGAATCCGGCACCTTGGCGACACCGCGCACGAGCGGGTAGCCGGCGGCCTGCAGCGCCATGTTGACCTGCTTGCTGAAGGCCGCGTCCTCGGCCTTCGCCTTGTCGCCGGCGGCAATCGCATCGTAGCTGGTGATCGTCGTTTCGCCGATCTTGACGGTCGCCGGTGTTCCCGCCGCCGCAGTGCTCACGACGTCATAGGGAACGGAGTTCTTGGTCAGGAAAGCAGTCGCGATGTCGCACGAGCTCGTGAACTTCTGCACGCCTGTCGGGTTGAACTGGAAATTGCAGTTGCCGGGAGCCGCCGTAACCGTGGCGCGGACATTCTCCTGGGCCTCGGCAAGCGCCGGGTTTCCGGCCCAGGTCAGCGCCTTGAACAGCGGGAAGTAGGTGAGCATGGCAAGCAGCAGGCCCGCCATGATGATCGGCTTGCGACCGATCTTGTCCGACAGCCAGCCGAAGACGACGAAGAAACCAGTGCCGATGAGCAGCGATGCGGCCACCATCAGGTTGGCCGACTGGCCGTCCACCTTCAGGACGCCCGTGAGGAAGAAAAGCGCGTAAAACTGGCCCGAGTACCAGACGACCGCCTGGCCGACCACCGCACCGAAGAGTGCCAGAATGGCAATCTTGGCATTCTTCCACTGGCCGAAGGCTTCCGTCAGAGGCGCTTTCGAGCCCTTGCCCTCTTCCTTCATCTTCTTGAAGGCGGGCGATTCGTTCATCTTCAGGCGGATCCAGACGGAAACGCCGAGAAGCACGCAGGAAAGCAGGAACGGCACGCGCCAGCCCCACTCGGCGAAGGCTTCCTTGCCGACCGCGAACTGCACGAGCAGGATCACCACCAGCGACAGGAAGAGACCGAGCGTTGCCGTCGTCTGGATCCACGAGGTGAAGTAGCCACGGCGCCCGTGCGGTGCGTGTTCAGCAACGTAGGTCGCGGCACCGCCATATTCGCCGCCAAGCGCCAGGCCCTGCAGCAGGCGCAGACCGATCAGGATGATCGGCGCGCTGATGCCGATGGAGGCCGAACCCGGCAGGACACCGACCAGGAAGGTCGACAGACCCATGATCAGGATGGTGACAAGGAACGTATATTTGCGGCCGACGAGGTCGCCGAGACGGCCGAAAACAAGCGCGCCGAACGGGCGCACCAGGAAGCCGGCCGCAAAAGCGAGCAACGCGAAGATGGACTGCGTTGTGGACGGATACTGGCTGAAGAAGGTCGCGCCGATATAAAGAGCAAGCGAACCATAAAGGTAGAAATCGTACCATTCGAAGACGGTACCGAGCGACGAAGCGAGGATAACTTTCCTCTCCTCACCGGTCATGGGGCCGGCTTTTGCGCCGTCCACGGTTGCGACATTTGCCATTTTGATGATCCTCCACTCCAAATTGGCATATTGGAGCGCCCATTCCCCGATCCGACGTTCCTCCCTGAACATCCGGACGTGGTGCGCCTTGTATGAAGATGTCAGAAAAGTAGTGCGCGAGGCAGCGATGCTTTCGGCTTATGACTTTGGTCTAATGCGGCGATCGGGCGCGCCGCCGGGGGGGATCACGCAAAAGTGCGGCGCGGCTCCCGCACTTTCGGCGCTGATGGCCGGGAAGCTATGGTGGCGGACAAGGGCCGCGGCTTGACTCTTGCCGAAAACCGCGTATGAGCAGCGGCGAACGAGGAAACTGCCATGCGACCGAACGGTCCGTCCATCGCTGCGCTGATCTTGCCGGTACCTGCCGGAGAGGCTCGCCATTTCTCGCTCGCTAGCAAAACAACGGCCAAAACGACGACGAAAACCGTCTGACGTCTCTGGCCCTCCGCTCTCTCCCCGGTCCGGCCGGGGACAGGAAACCTCGCGGGCGTTCCGCGCGGCTTCCCCCTCCACCAGACGAGGAGAGACAGAAAGAGAGCTTAGATCATGGGTTTCAAGATTGCAGTCGCAGGCGCCACCGGCAATGTCGGCCGGGAGATGCTGAACATCCTTTCGGAACGCGGTTTTCCCGCGGACGAAGTCGTGGCGCTCGCCTCGTCGCGCTCCATCGGTACCGAAGTTTCCTATGGCGACAAGACGCTGAAGGTCTCCAACCTCGAAACCTATGATTTTTCCGACACCGATATCTGCCTGATGTCGGCCGGCGGCGCGGTTTCGCAGAAGTATTCGCCGAAGATCGGCCAGCAGGGCTGCGTCGTCATCGACAATTCCTCCGCCTGGCGCTACGACGCCGAAGTCCCGCTGATCGTCCCGGAAGTCAACCCCGATGCGATCACGCTTTTCTCGAAGAAGAATATCATCGCCAACCCGAATTGCTCGACGGCCCAGCTCGTCGTCGCGTTGAAGCCGCTGCATGACCGCGCCACGATCAAGCGCGTCGTCGTTTCCACCTATCAGTCGGTGTCCGGCGCCGGCAAGGATGGCATGGACGAGCTCTTCAACCAGACCCGCGCCGTCTTTGTTGCCGACCCGATCGAGAGCAAGAAGTTCACGAAGCGCATCGCCTTCAACGTCATCCCGCACATCGACGTGTTCATGGAGGACGGCTACACCAAGGAAGAGTGGAAGGTCCTGGCCGAAACCAAGAAGATGCTCGATCCGAAGATCAAGGTGACCTGCACTGCCGTGCGCGTTCCCGTCTTCATCGGTCATTCGGAATCGGTCAATATCGAATTTGAGAACGAAATTACCGCTGACGAAGCGCGCGAGATCCTGCGCGAGGCGCCGGGTTGCCTGGTTGTCGACAAGCATGAGAACGGCGGCTACGTGACGCCCTATGAATGCGCCGGTGAGGATGCGACCTATATTTCGCGCATCCGCGAGGACGCGACGGTCGAGAACGGCCTCAATCTGTGGGTCGTCTCCGACAACCTGCGCAAGGGCGCCGCGCTCAACGCCATCCAGATCGCCGAATTGCTCGTCAACCGCGGCCTGGTCAAGCCACGCAAGCAGGCCGCTTGACCGGCCCCGCTTAAGCATTGAATGAAGCCCCGCCCGGTCCGCAAGCGGACCCCGCGGGGCTTGGCATTGGTTCTTCCGCCGGTGTTGGGCGGATTCACGTGAAACAGGACATCCCGTGACGCGGGGGCCAACAATATGGCCGGCAGAAGCGGGCGCGTTTTTTTGAAGACAAGCGATAGTTCGGGCAGATGGGGTATTTCATGCACAGGGCAAAGTGCGTAGTGGCGGGGCTTGCGGCCCTCGTTTCAACGACGATCCTTTCCTCGACCGCGGCGGCGGCCCAATGCGGCAATGACGGCAGCGGCTTTCAGGCCTGGGTGGCCGAGTTCAAGCAGCAAGCCGCCGGCAACGGCATCAGCCCCGCGGTCATCGACCAGGCGCTCTCCGGCGTTGCCTATAACAGGGCGACGATTCGCGCCGACCGCGGCCAGAAGAGCTTCAAGCTCTCGCTCGATCAGTTCATGCAGAAGCGTGGCGGCCAGACGATCATCTCGCGCGGCAAGAAGATGCGGGCGCAGAACGCCAGGCTCTTCGACAACATCGAGCAGCGCTTCGGCGTGCCGGCCGGTCCGCTGATCGCGATCTGGGGCATGGAGACCGGCTTCGGCTCGTTCATGGGCAAGGAACACACGCTCTCGGCCGTCTCGACGCTTGCCTATGACTGCCGGCGTTCGGACTACTTCACCAACCAGCTCTACGCGGCCCTGCAGCTCGTCGAGCGCGGCGACCTGAGCCCGGCTGCGCGGGGTGCGGCCCATGGCGAGATCGGACAGACCCAGTTCCTGCCAGTCAACGTCCTGAGATTTGGCGTGGACGGCGATGGCGACGGCCATATCGACATGGTCCGCTCCAAGGCGGATGCACTCGCCTCGACGGCAAACTTCCTGCGCGGCCATGGTTGGCAGCCGGGAGGCGGCTATCAGCCCGGCGAAGTCAATTATGCCGCGATCCAGGGATGGAACGCTGCCAGCGTCTATCAGCAGGCAATCGCCATCATCGGCGCCGAGATCGACGGCTACTGAGAAGACCCTCAGGTCACGACGATTTACCCCTCATCCGCCTGCCGGTACCTTCTCCCCGCGTGCGGAGAGAAGGGACGCGCGGCGCCGCGTTCGCTTGTTCAACTGAGCGCTCTCGTCCCCCTTTGAAGCGGGAGAGTGGATTGAGAGGACGCGGCAAAGTCCCTTCGCCCCGCTTGCGGGGAGAAGGTGGCCGGCAGGCCGGATGAGGGGCGAAAATTCACATGCCCGGCCGCGCAAAATCGCCGGTCTTGGCGTCCATCACCCAGAGCTCCCCGGTTGAGATGTCGAACCAGGCGCCATGCAGCTGCAGCTTGCCCTTTGCCTCCAGAATCTGGACGCAAGGGAAGGTGCGCAGGTTGGCGAGCGAATTGCGGATCGACACACGTTCGAGCGCGCGCTGGCGCTCCGCCTGGGTCATGAAATCGTTGCTCTGGATCTGTTCGGCGGCCGGCTTCAACAGGTTCATCCATCGCCCGATGAAATCGCCGGGAGACAAAGGTTCGGCATCGGGATCGAGCGCCGCCTTGATGCCGCCGCAGCGCCCATGTCCCATGACGACGATGTTGCTGACGCGCAGGGACTGAACCGCGAATTCGAGCGCGGCGGAGGTCGAGTGATAGTGCCCATCCGGCTCGTATGGCGGCATCATGTTGGCGACGTTGCGGATGACGAAGAGTTCTCCGGGACCGCTGTCGAAGATCGTTTCGGGTGCGGCCCGAGAATCGCAACAGGCGATAATCATCGTCTTCGGCTTCTGGCCGCTCTCGGCAAGCGTCTTGTAGCGTTGCTGCTGCTCGCTGAAGCGACCGCTCATGAAGTTGCGGTAGCCGGTTAGAAGATGTTCCGGAAAACCCTGCATATCCATCGATAACCCCGCGTCACTCACTCGTTCATTGCTCCATCGCCCCTGCTGCATGATTCCTTAAATCATGCAGCAATCCAAAGTGCTACCGCGACCTTTGCGCGTCTGAGTGAGACGCGCGGCGCTGCAGGATCAACGAAGCGTCGAAGTGTTACAGCGACCGTGGCGCGCCTGGAAGGGCGAAGCGCGCTTATGAGCCGTTTCTTTTATATCCGCGCCTATTTCTTCCGCACCTGGCTCGGGTGCAAGAGGCGCCGCATCTGCACCATGGCCATGGGCGTCGCCAGGCTCGACGCGTCCTGCTCGAGCGTCAGTTCGTCGGCGCCGCGCCGGGCGCTGCGCGCGATGATCTCGAACACGCTGGCAGTCGCCATCTGCAGCGCCCGCTCTTCGGAGAGCCCCTGGAGCAGCCGCGCCAGAAACACGGCGGCAAGCAGATCGCCGGTGCCGTTCGGCGGATTGTCGACCAGTCGATGCTCGGCCAGCAGCGCATGACTGCCGGAGAGGTAAAGATTGCCCGTGCCACCCGTCATCATCGGGATCGCCGACGTCACCAGCATGCGAGAAGGTCCGAGACCGAGCGCCGCGTCGAGGATCGCCGTATTCGTTTCAAGTGCTGCCCCGACGAGCCACGAGAGTTCGAACCGGTTGGGAGTCGCAAGTGTCGCCAATGGCAGCAGCCGGTCGCGCACCGCGGCCGCGATCTCCGCCGAAACATAAAGGCCGTTGCCATCACCGATGACGGGATCGCAGGCGTATAGCAGCTCGGGACTGCGCTCGCGCAACGCCGTCACCAGTTGCGCAACACCGTCAACCTGGGCCGGCGAGCAGAGATAGCCCGACAGAACGGCGCGCACTTCACCAGCCCAGCGTGCATTGACGAGGTCGTTCACGATCGAATGGAAGTCCGTGTCGGCGATCGTCACCCGTGTCGAGCGGCCGTGACCCGGATGCCATGGCAGGATCACCGTCGGCACGGCCCATACGCGATGCCCGAGCGTCTCCAGTGCGAAGACCGCGGCCCGGTTGCCGACCGTGCCGCGAACCACATGGCTTGAAATGACGATGACGGCGCCGGGTGCGGGCATTTCGGGCATCGGGCAGTTCCATTTCCTCGAATCAAAAGTGTGATCGCCCGACTGTCACAGGCCTGTCAACAGGGCCTGCCAGACAGGGACGAGACAGGCCTTCGGCGTTTTCGTGCGTTTCTAAGGTTTTTTGAGCAATATTCGTAAAATTGCCTTCGATTTAAATGGATTTAGGTCGAAACTGCGTGAATTTCTCCAAAATGCGGCTCGATTTTGCCGAAATCGGGCATAAAACGGTCGCCATTGGCCATGGTTCTGATAGGCTCGTCTATCACGAATGGGGAGAGAGTTCATGGGCGTGAAATACAATCCAAAACGGGACAGGCATATCGATGCGGCCAAGGCGGCTGCGGAGAAGATCGGCGCCGACGCGCTGGCGCCCGAGATCCTCTTCGGCGGGGCAAGCAACGACGACCTCGATCTCTACACTGCCGACATGCTGGCGCTGACCGCGGCGCATGCGCGCAAGGAACTGGCGCGCTGGGACGGCGGCAAGCCGCAGGTTTCGGTCGAGGCCGTGCCGGGGGTTGCGCCGGGTGGCATAGACGTCACGATCATCGCCATCACCGAACGCAACATGCCATTCCTCTATGATTCGATCATGGGCGAGGTGACGAGCACGCACCGCGACATCCACCTCGCGATCCATCCCATTCTGGTCATGGAACCGGGCAAGCCCATCAAGCCGTTCGATCCGGACGAGCAAAGCGATCCGGCGCACCGGGTGAGCCATATCCAGATCCACTTGAGCAAGCTCGCACCGCTCGAAGCGCGTTCGCTAAGCAAGCGCATTGCCGAGGTGCTGGATCAGGTCCACCAGGCGGTCCACGACTGGCCGGCGATGACGGCGCTGCTCAACCAGGCCATGCGGGAGCTGGGAGAGTATAATGCGTCGCGCAAGAAGAGCGATCGTGACGAAGCGCTCGCTTTCCTTCGCTGGCTAAGGGACAACAATTTCACCTTCCTCGGAATGCGAGAATATACCTATTCCGGCAAGGGCGAGAAGGCGAAGGTCGAACGCGGCAAGGGCAGGGGCCTCGGCCTTCTCTCCAATCCCGACGTCCGCGTGCTGCGTCAAGGCAAGGACGCCGTGCTGACGACGCCGGAAATCCTCGCCTTCCTCGACGGCCCCGACTTCCTGATCGTGACCAAGGCCAATGTGAAATCCGTCGTCCACCGCCGTGCCTATATGGACTACATCGGCGTCAAGCGCTTCGACGCCTCCGGCAACGTGGTCGGGGAACTCCGCATCGTCGGCCTCTTCACCTCGACGGCCTACACCCGCCAGGCTTCGGAAATACCGTTGCTCAGGCACAAGATCGAAAAGATCATCGACTATTTCGGCTACGATCCCCAGAGCCATTCCGGCAAGATGCTGGCAAACACGCTGGAATCCTATCCGCGCGATGACCTTTTCCAGATCGACGTCGGCCTGCTCGCCGCCTTCTGCGAGCAGATCAACGAACTAAGCGACCGGCCGCGCATCAGGGTGTTGCCGCGCATCGACCATTTCGACCGCTTCGTCTCGGTCCTCGTCTTCGTGCCGCGCGAACAATATGACTCGGATGTGCGCGAGAAGATCGGCAACTATCTGAAGACCGCCTATGACGGGCGCGTTTCCGCCTATTACCCTGCCTTCCCCGAAGGCGGGCTGGCACGCGTCCATTTCATCATTGGCCGCTACGCCGGCAAGACACCGCGCGTTCCTCAGGCGAAACTCGAGGAGGCGGTTCGCAGCATCGTTACCCGCTGGACCGATCGCTTCAATCTGCTTGCTCGCAAGGACGGCATCGAAATTGCGGTTGGCGAAGCCTATCAGGCCGCCTTCACACCGGCGGAGGCCTATGACGACCTCCACGACATCGCCGCCTGCAAGCTCGACGACCCGATCCGCATCTCGTTCTATCACAAGCAGAAAGAGCGGCCGGACACGCTGGAACTCAAGATCTTTCACGCACAGGATCCGGTTTCGCTCTCGCGTCGCGTGCCGCTCCTCGAAAATCTCGGATTCCGCGTCATCAGCGAGCAGACCTACGACATCGGCGTCAGCGCACATGCAGAAGAGCCGAGGCTCGTCGTTCTGCACGACATGGAACTCGTCCACCGGGACGGGCATGCGCTCAACCTCGCCAAAACGGGTGCGGCGCTCGAAGAGGCGTTCCTCGCCTCCTGGAATGGCACGACCGAGGACGACACCTTCAACCGGCTGATCCTGCTTGCGGGACTCACCGCGCGCGAGGTCACGGTGCTGCGCGCCTATGCGCGCTATCTGCGCCAGGCCGGCATCACCTATTCGCAGGGCTATATCGCCGACACGCTGAACAAATACCCGGCGATCGCTGCCGATATCTTCCGGCTGTTTGCGACGCGCATGGATCCGAAGACCGAGGTGAAGGCGCGCACGAAGAAAAGCAATGCCTTGCTTTCGGCGATCGAGGATGCGCTCTCGGCCGTGCCGAGCCTCGACGATGATCAGATCCTGCGCCGCTACGTCAACGTTGTCCAGTCGACGCTCCGGACGAACTATTTCCAGAGGGACGCGGACGGAAATCCACGCGCTGTCCTTGCTTTCAAGCTCGATCCGAAGCAGCTCGACGGCCTGCCCGAACCTCGACCTTTCCGCGAGATCTTCGTCTATGGCACCGAGGTCGAAGGCGTGCACCTGCGCTTCGGCAAGGTGGCGCGCGGCGGCCTTCGCTGGTCCGACCGGGCGCAGGACTACCGCACCGAGGTGCTTGGTCTCGTCAAGGCGCAGCAGGTCAAGAATGCTGTCATCGTCCCGGTTGGCGCCAAGGGCGGCTTCTATCCGAAGCAGCTGCCGGTCGGCGGCACGCGCGATGAAATTTTCAAGGCCGGTACCGAGGCTTACAAGACCTATATCCGCACGCTGCTGTCAGTAACGGACAACATCGTCGGCCAGGACGTCGTGCCGCCGGCCGATACGCTGAGGCTCGATGGCGACGATCCCTACTTCGTCGTCGCGGCAGACAAGGGCACCGCAACGTTCTCGGACACGGCCAACGGGCTCGCCCAGGAAGCCGGCTTCTGGCTCGACGATGCCTTCGCGTCCGGCGGCTCGGCGGGCTACGACCATAAGAAGATGGGAATTACCGCCCGCGGCGCCTGGGAAGCCGTCAAGCGTCATTTCCGCGAAATGGACATCGACATCCAGACGACGCCCTTTACCGTCGCCGGCGTCGGCGACATGTCCGGCGACGTTTTCGGCAACGGCATGCTGCTTTCGGAGAAGATCCGGCTGATCGCCGCCTTCGACCATCGCGACATCTTCATCGATCCGAATCCGGATACCGACCTTTCCTTCGCCGAGCGCAAGCGCATGTTCGCCTTGCCGCGCTCGAGCTGGCAGGACTATGACCGCAAGGCGCTGTCGCAGGGCGCGATGATCATCTCGCGCGCCGAGAAGTCCGTGACGCTGACGCCGGAAGCGATGGCGATAATCGGCATCGACAAGCCGAAGGCAACCCCCTTCGAGATCATGAACGCCATCCTGAAGAGCCAGGTCGACCTGCTCTGGTTCGGCGGCATCGGCACCTATGTGCGCGGCAGCAATGAAACGGACGCCGAGGTCGGCGACCGCACCAACGACGCGATCCGCGTCACGGCGGAAGAAGTGCGTGCCCGCGTCATCGGCGAGGGCGCCAATCTCGGCGTCACCCAGAAGGGGCGCATCGGCTTCTCGCTCGCTGGCGGGCGCTGCAATTCCGATGCGATCGACAACTCGGCCGGCGTCAACTCCTCCGACGTCGAGGTCAACATCAAGATCGCGCTTGCCTCGGCCATGCGGGACGATCGTCTGACGAGGGCGAAGCGCAACACGCTTCTGGCGTCGATGACCGACGAGGTGGCGCATCTCGTGCTGCGCAACAACTACCAGCAATCGCTGGCGATCTCGCTCACGGAAATGCAAGGGCTCGCGAACCGCACGTCGCTTGCACGGCTGATGGCGCGGCTCGAGGCCGACGGCCATCTCAACCGCAAGGTCGAGACGCTGCCGACGGAGCTCGCCATGAGCGAGCGTTACCAGGCGGGCAAGCCGCTGACACGGCCCGAGATCGGCGTTTTGCTCTCCTATGCGAAGCTGGTGCTGTTCGATGAGCTGATCGTCGGCGATCTGCCGGACGATCCCTATTTCACTGCGACGCTCGAGCGCTATTTCCCGGCAAAGATGCGTAAGACCTATGCCGGCGACATCCGCGGGCACCGGCTGCGCCGTGAGATCATCGCGACTGTCCTCGGCAACGAAACGATCAACCGCGGCGGTCCCGCCTTCGTTTCGACTTTGACGGACGCGACCGGCTTCCTTTCCAGCGATGTCGTCAAGGCGGCCGTGCTGGCGCTCGACGGCTTCGACCTGCAGCGGATTTACGCAGAGATCGACGCGCTCGACAACAAGATCAGCGGCGCGGTCCAGAACGCGCTTTACCAGGAAGTGGGCCACATCTTCACCCTCGTCACCGAGAGGGCATTGCGCACGCGCGCCGCAAGCGGCCCGGTTTCGGATGCGGTTTCGCGCCTGCGTGACGGCCTGCAGAAGCTGCGCGGCACGATGCGCGCCGCGATTTCCGAAGAAGCGCGATTGAAGGCCGCGGCCTTCATCGAAAGCGGCGTACCGGCAAAGCTCGCGGAGGAAATTGCCGAACTGTCGCTGATGACCCTGGTGCCGGAGATCATGCAAATCGCCACCGAAACCAAGGAAACGCTGAGCCGTACCGCGCAGAGCTATTTCACGGTGACGGAGAACCTCGGAATCAACCGGCTGCTCGCCGCCGCCGACCGGGTTCCGGCCACGGAGCAGTTCGAAGCGATGGCGCTTTCGCGCGCCGTCACCGATATTGGCGTCGCAAGGCGCGACATCACGATCGCGGCTCTCGTCGAGCAGAAGGGCGAACGCAATCCCGTGCTCGCCTGGCACGAAAGCGATCGCCAACGTGTCTCTCGCGTCGGCGACCAGTTGAAGCTGCTCACCGAAAAGGGCGAGACGACACTCGCCAAGATTACTGTCGCCGCCGGCCTGCTCAACGACCTTGCACGCGCCAAGGCGAAATGACACAGTCCGTCCGGGCAATCCGCCCGGAGGACTGATTCCGCTTCGGGTTTAATCGCGATTTCAACGCGTTATCGGCCCTCGCCAAACAGTCGACGAGGGCCGATAAATTCCGGGAGGGGAAATTGGACGTTACGGCCGAAGCGAGAGAGCAGCCCGGGGCGTCACGCCTCGGCATCATCGGCTGGATGCTGTTCGACTGGGCCGCGCAGCCTTTCTTCACCGTCATCACCACCTTCATCTTCGCGCCCTATTTCGTATCCCGGCTCACGGCCGACCATGTGCAAGGGCAGGCGATCTGGGGCTATACGCTTACCGTCTCCGGCATCATCATCGCGGTTCTTTCGCCGGTGCTTGGCGCGATCGCCGACGCGACCGGACCACGCAAGCCCTGGATCGGCTTTTTCGCCGTCATCAAGATCGCCTCGCTCGCAATGCTGTGGTTCGCCGCCCCGGGCTCGCCCATCCTCTATCCCGCGATCTTTCTCGCTCTGGCGACCGTCGCTGCCGAATTTTCGATCGTCTTCAATGATTCGATGATGACGCGGCTGGTGAGCGAAAAAGAAGTGGGCCGCGTCTCGAACATTGCCTGGGGGCTCGGCTATCTCGGCGGCATGATCGTCTTGATTGCCGTCGTAGCGCTCATTGCCGGAAATCCCGCGACGGGCAAGACGGCACTGGGCCTCGACCCGATCTTCGGCCTCGATCCGTCCAAGGGGGAAGACGCCCGCATCACCGGACCGATCTCGGCCGTCTGGTACTTGATATTCATTCTGCCGATGTTCCTGTTCACCCCGGATGCGGAGAAGGCGACGATGTCGCTGTGGAACGCGACGGCCAGTGGACTCAAGGAACTTGAGGGCACACTCCGGGAACTAAAGGAGAGAGCAGGTATCCTGCGTTTTCTGATCGCGCGGATGATCTTCCAGGACGGTGTTAACGGCTTGCTCGCGCTTGGCGGCACCTTCGCAGCCGGAATGTTCGGCTGGCAGACGATAGAACTCGGCCTCTATGGAATGATTCTCAACGTTGTTGCGATTGCAGGCTGCCTCTATGCGAGTCGGCTTGACGCACGGCTCGGCTCGAAAACGATTGTCGTTGCCAGCCTCGTCTGTCTCACCATCGCCACGCTCGGCATCGTCTCGACCGGGCCAGGCTTTACGCTGTTCGGGCTGCTGACGCTTCCGACAGAAGACTCCGGCGGCCTCTTCGGCACGGCGGCGGAGAAGGCATATATTCTCTACGGCCTCCTGGTCGGCATCGCCTTCGGGCCAGTTCAGGCCTCGTCCCGTTCCTACCTCGCCCGAAGCGTCGCGGTCGAGGAAGCCGGCCGCTATTTCGGCCTCTATGCCCTTTCCGGGCGCGCGACTTCGTTTCTCGCTCCCGCCTCCGTCGCAACGATCACGGTGATGACCGATTCCGCGCGCATCGGCATGATGGCGCTGGTCGCTTTCCTCGCCATGGGTCTCTTCATCCTTCTGCGCACACCCTATCCGGCGCATCGCCCGGCATAAAAAAGGCCCGTTGCGCGGCAGGCGCGGGGGCGTTGCCACCTCGAAGGGTGAACGGCGTGAATAGTGTCCGCGCACCACTCGGCCGTCATTCTCGGGCTTGTCCCGAGGATGACGAGAGGCGAGCGGGGGTGCTCAACTGTTACAGCGCTGCGCCCGCTTGCGTAGTGACGCTTGAGCCACTCAATGCCGGAAATGGCGCATGCCGGTGAAGACCATGGCAACGTTGTGCTCGTTTGCCGCGGCGATCACCTCTTCGTCACGCATCGAGCCGCCCGGCTGGATGACGGCCGTGGCGCCGGCGGCGATTGCCGACAGGAGGCCGTCGGCGAAGGGCAGGAAGGCCTCCGATGCGACAGCCGAGCCGCGGGTCAGCGGTTCGGCGAGTCCCAGCGCCTTGGCGGCTTCCTCCGCCTTGATGGCGGCAATCCGGGCCGAATCGACGCGGCTCATCTGACCGGCACCGATGCCGGCCGTCTGGCCGTCCTTGGCATAGACGATGGCGTTCGACTTGACGTGCTTCGCCACCTTGAAGGCGAATTTCATGTCTTCGAGCTCCTGCGCGGTCGGTGCGCGCTTGGTCACGACCTTGAGTTCGAGATCCTCGACCATGCCGTTGTCGCGCGTCTGGACGAGCAGGCCGCCTGCGACCGTCTTTGCGGAAAGACCCGGCACGCGCGGATCCGGCAAGCCGCCGGTCGCGAGCAGCCGAAGGTTCGGCTTGCGCGCGATGATCGCCTTCGCCTCGTCGCTGACCGACGGTGCAATGATGACTTCCGTGAAGAGCTTGACGATCTCGTCCGCCGTCTCGGCATCGAGCTCCTGGTTGAGCGCGATGATACCGCCGAAGGCGGAGGTGGAATCGCAGGCAAGCGCCCGGCGGTAGGCTTCCGCAAGCGACGGCGCCGTCGCGACGCCGCAGGGGTTGGCGTGCTTGATGATGGCGCAGGCCGGCGCCTTCTCCGGCAGGAACTCGGCCACGAGCTCGAAGGCGGCGTCGGTGTCGTTGATGTTGTTGTAGGAAAGCTGCTTGCCCTGCAGCAGCGTGGCGGTCGCGACCCCCGGCCGGTTTTCGCCGGTCACGTAGAAGCCTGCCTTCTGATGCGGGTTTTCGCCGTAGCGCATCTCCTCCTTGAGCACGCCGCCAATCACGCGATGCCGCGGCATCGGCGTATCGAGAACGTCGGCGAACCAGTTGGAGATCGCGGCATCGTAGGCGGCCGTGCGGGCATAAGCCTTTGCGGCCATTTTCTGGCGGAAGGCATAGCGCGTCGTGCCGCCGGCGATTTCTTCGAGCAGCGGCGCATAGTCGGCAGGATCGGTGACGATCGTCACATAGGCATGGTTCTTCGCCGAAGCCCGGATCATCGCCGGACCGCCGATGTCGATGTTCTCGACCGTCGTCGGATAATCGCCGCCCTTGGCGCGAACCTCCTCGAACGGATAGAGATTGATGACGGCGAGATCGATGGCGGTGATGCCGTGCTTGCCCATCGCCGCGACGTGCTCGGCATCATCGCGAATGGCGAGCAGGCCGCCATGAACATCGGGGTGAAGCGTCTTGACGCGGCCATCCATGACCTCCGGAAAGCCGGTCAGTTCAGAAACGTCGCTGACCGGAAGCCCGGCGTCCGACAGTGCCTTGTGCGTGCCGCCGGTGGAAACAAGGCGTACGCCCTTGTCATGAAGAGCACGCGCGAGCTCGACGATGCCGGTCTTGTCGGAAACCGAGAGGAGGGCGGTGCGGATCCGGACTTCGTCCGGGGCGGGGATTTTCTTGGAGGCGACAGCCATCAACCATGCTCCTTTGGCGGCGCCGGACGCTTGGGGAGGAAAGGTGCCGGCGATTGGGATGGCTGCCCGTTAGCATAGCTTGCCCCGTGAAGAAACCTTCGCCACGGCCAACAGCGGAAAATAGGCGACGCCCTAGGCTCAGGACCTAGCTCTCGCGGGTAAGGGTCCACTGGATTTCGGGCTGTGCAGCGACGGCAAAGGTGACGGTTATCTGCGAGGAGGCGCGCACACCCGAGGGGTCGGCGAAGAAGATATCCTCCTCGATCGCCAGTTCCCCATCCCGGCAGGCGAAGAGCCAGGCTTCACCATCGGGCGCGGCGAGATAGACCTCGCTGTCGCTCGCCCGCCGCATCGCGATCGCGGGGTGGATATGAAAGCGGGCGACTGCAATGGCGGCGCTGGCGGCATCCGGATCGCCGCCATCCCCTCGCGAAAGGCGATCGCGGCCACGAAGCAGCCGGCCTCCGTTCAAGACGCTGATATCGCGTTCATGAAGCAGGCCGAAAGAGGCGAGATAGCCGTCGTGACTGGCCCAGATGGACTGGATGCGGCCCGGCTCGTCCTTTCGCTCGACCAGCACCGCCGAGAGCCCGGACGTCATGATCGGCCCGAGGAAACGCGAATGGGAAAAGCGGCACGAGGACGTATCGTTGACCGTCACCGTGGAATGCGCGGCGGTCGCCCGGGCCATCTGGCGGAATCGCTCGCCGGCAAACTTCGGTGCGCCGGAGTTGATGACGAAGCGGTTCCTGCCCGATGACATCTCGAAGGAGAGGCAGCCCGCATGGGCACTGCGCGAAAGGTCGATCGAAAGCGGGCGCCCGGTATCCATGATGACGACGGTTTCGCCGAGCGACAGCCGCTCATAATTTGCATGGGGCAGCGAGTGAAACGGCTCGCCGGCCGTTTCGTCATATCGCAGCACCGAGGCGAGTTCGTGCGCCAGAACGGAGGTCGCGCCATTGAAAAGCGCGAGTTCGCCGCCCTGGTGGCGGAAGAAACGCAAGGCCGGATACATCCGGTCGATGCAGGGAATAAGCCGCGAGGGCACATCGTGGCCAAGATTGACATAGGTTTGCCTGAGCGGCAGCAGATCTAGCAGAAGCTCGAGCCCCGCTCTGGGGCTGCGCGAAGAATGCGCTCCGTCCGGCAGGATCTGGCGATCGAGTTCCAAATCGAGATTGCGGGAGGCCTTACGGATGGCGGAAGCGGACGCCGGCATCGACACGGATGCCATGGCGAGCGCCATGCGCACGCGCAGGCGCGCCTCGCCGTCGCAGACCGTATCCGCAATGTGCCGAAGGTAGCGAACCTGGAAAGCCAGGCTTTTAAGGAAGCGGCGGTAGAACCCGTGTTCGGCGTTTCTGAGCACCACCGGCGAATGCGACAGCCAGGCGATGATGCGCTGGGCGATTACGTCGGCTTCCCAGGAGATGCCGCCGATGGTGCGGCCGTGGCTGCCGATCCAGTCGTCGACGATCTGTCGGAGCCTGACATAGCCGGCATCGTCGCGGATCGCGCGCAGATGCCTGAGCCAGCCGAAGGAATGGAGCCGGACCGCAAACTCGTGCGACGGCAAATCGATCTCGAAGGGGGATTCACCTTCAGTATCGAGCACGCGGCCGGCGAGCGGAAAGCGGCCCGCAAGGATCTCTTCGGCAACGAAGGGATCGATCGCCCTCAAGTCGGTCGGCGCAACGATCAGCCGATCGGGCGTTGATCCGGCAAAGCGCATCGCCGTCGAGCGGCCGAGCGCGATGCGGCGCGAAAATCGGCGCCAGCCCTCCCGCAGATACAGGTAAAGAAGCCTTTGCTTACCGGAAAACACCATCAGCGCCCGTCGGTTTCCTTATGCCTGCAACGGACCCTTTCGAAGCGCCTGAGGCTGCTGCACGTCCTAAAATCTACTCCGATTCAGGGGACATGCAGCAATTCCAAGTGCTACAGCGACCTTGGCGCCCAGAAAGACGCGCGGCGCTGCAGCGCATGCCCGGCTCGCGCCAGAATCCCTTTCCAGCAGATGGTGCCGGAAAGACCATTAAACTTTTATCAATCCTGTAAATATTGATAGGCCGACGGCCCGATAGCGTCAATTGTCGCGGCAAAACAGCCTGTTGACGGCGGCCATTGCGTCGACATCGGTTGATCTTTAGGCACGCTTGCGGCGAAGCACCGCGGCATAGAAACCGTCGAGCCCGCCGGCGAATGGTGCTGCAAGCGGCAGCATGGCGGGCGTCGTGCGAAACTCGCCGAGTTCTGTGATCGCCTCGCCGAGACCCGGCCAATCGGCAGCAGCAATGGGCACGCGTTCACAATCCTCGCCGTCGCCGACGACGCGCGCGACAACCTCCTCGCCTTCGCGCGGATCGAGCGAGCAATTGGAAAAGACCACCAGCCCGCCGGGCTTCACCACGGTCAGCGCGTGGCGCAGCAACCGCTCCTGCAGCCCGGCAAGCTTCTCGACGTCCTCCGGCCCCTTCGTCCAGAGCACATCCGGATGACGGCGCGTCGTTCCAGTAGAGGAGCAGGGAGCGTCGAGCAGCGCCGCATCGAAGAGTTCCTCCGGTTGGAAGTCAGCCATGTTGACTTCCTTCGTCCGGGCCTCAAGCCCAAGCCGCGCGAGGTTGGTCTTCAGGCGCCGCAAGCGGCTTGACGACTGATCGAGCGCCGTCACGTTTGCTCCGGCGAGGATCAGCTGTGCCGTCTTGCCGCCCGGAGCCGCGCAGAGGTCGACGACGCTCTTGCCGGCCAGATCGCCGAAGAGGCGCGCCGGAATCGAGGCAGCCGCGTCCTGGACCCACCACTCCCCTTCCGAAAATCCCGGCAAAGCCGGAATGGTGCCCGAGAAGGTTCCAAGCCGGACCGAACCGGTCGGAAGAACCGTGCCCGCGAGACGCTCGGCCCAGGCGTCGGGGTCTGACTTCACCGACAGATCGATTGCGGCCGAAATCTCTTGCGCCGCCGATATGCGCTCGGCCTCGTCCCGGCCGTAATGTACCACGAGCCTTTCGTAAAACCAGTCCGGCATTGCCGGAATGGTTTTCATCTTGTCGAGAATGGCGTCCTTTTCGCGCGAGAGCCGGCGAAGAACGGCATTGACGAGACTCGCGAAACGGCGATTGCGCGGATCGCCCTGCGCCTGCTCCACGGCAAGGTCGACGGCGGAATGATCCGGAATGTCGAGATAGAGAATCTGCGCCGCGGCAACCGTCAGTACGTGATCGAGCGCACGCGCCCCTTCCGGCAGCGGCGTCTGCAGCAGAGAATCGATTGCCGCCCGAATGCGTGGCAGATGCCGGAGCGCCGAATTGAGGATGGCGCGCACCAGCGCCCGATCGGCGTCATTGAGTTCGCGATAGACCGGATTGCCGTGCTCCTGGTCGAGCATGCCGTCGAGAGAGGTCTTGCGGTCGACGACGGCCGCCAGGATCTTCGCCGCCGCCTGGCGGCTCTTCAACCCCGGCTTCTCCGCCATCGCGGCACCGGTGCGGCTCGGCGCTGCCTTCTGAGCTCGGGTTCGTTTCGGGCGTGAATCGTTTTTCTCGGGCATCAGGACCAGGGACCTTTGGGCGGTTCGGAACCACCGCGACCCCAGCCAGTTTTCGGGACAGAGCGCGATTTGCGCACGGGATTATCAGTGCGGACCGCCGGCGTCGAGCCCGTCGACATCCCACGTGCCATCTCCTCCAGCGCCGCCACGCGATTTTCGGTATTCGGATGGGTCGAAAAGAGATTGTCCATCCGTTCGCCGGAAAGCGGATTGATGATGAACATATGCGCGGTCGCCGGGTTGCGCTCGGCGTCGTCATTGTGGATCACGTGAGCGGCACCGGCGATTTTCTGCAGTGCCGAGGACAGCCAGAGCGGATTGCCGCAGATTTCTGCGCCGCGCCGGTCAGCGGAATATTCGCGGGTACGGCTGATCGCCATCTGCACCAGCATCGCCGCGAGCGGCGCGACGATCATCGCGACAAGGACGCCGATGAAGCCGAGCGGATTGTTGTTGTCGCGGTTACCGCCGAAGAAAAAGGCAAAGTTGCCGAGCATCGAAATCGCGCCGGCAAGCGTCGCCGTCAGCGTCATCGTCAAGGTGTCGCGATATTGGATATGCGCAAGCTCATGCGCCATGACGCCGGCGACTTCCTCGTAGGAAAGCGACTGCAAGAGGCCGGTGGAGGCGGCGACCGCGGCGTTCTCAGGGTTGCGGCCGGTGGCAAAGGCGTTCGGCTGCGGACTGTCGATGACATAGACACGCGGCATCGGCAAACCGGCATTCTGCGCCAGGCCGCGGACGATCCCGTAGTATTCGGGCGCGGTGCGTTCATCGACCTCCTGGGCCCGGTACATGCTCAAGACCATGCGGTCGGAATTCCAGTAGGAGAAGAAGTTCATGCCTGCGGCAATGACAAGGGCGATCATCATGCCGCCTCGGCCGCCGATGGCGTAGCCGACGGCCATGAAGAGGACGGTCATGACGGCAAGCAGCATTGCGGTGCGCATGAGGTTCATGGATGAGCTCCAGGCATATTTGTCTCGTCATCCGTTCGGCGATGGAATCCAGGCTGTTCCGCCCGTTTCTCACGAACGTTTCACGTGAATCAGGGTTTCCGTTCGCACGGAACCGCTTATATGATGGGTATAAACCCGACGCTCTTCAATATCACGGAAATCCGGGATCCCATGCAGAACGACAACGACAATTCGCCCGACCGCCCCAAGCGCCCGCTGCCGCCTGCCGCCCTTCGTGCGCTGAAGGAGGCGGAGGAGAGAAGACGCGCTGCGGAACCACAAGTCATGCCGACCGAGCTTGGCGGCCGCGGGGGCCTTGATCCGGCGCGCTTCGGCGATTGGGAGATCAAGGGTCGGGCGATCGATTTCTGAGGCGCCATGTCTCGATAGAGTGAATCATCATTTCATCGGCGATTCGATGACGCTGCGGAGATCGTAGCTTGCTGGAGTCGCCTCTCGGCACGTCAAATATCTATACGACTCCGGCTAATGAAGCGGTGCCCGACGTTTCGGATCGTCACTGCTCAAATTATCCGAGGCGGCTCCTCGCCCTAGCCCTCTCCCCGCATGCGGGGAGAGGGATTTTGGCGCCGGGCGGTGCCTCGAGTCTCCTTCGCCCCGTGAGCGGGAGAAGGTGGCCGGCAGGCCGGATGAGGGGCAGCCGTACCCCTTATACTCAAATCACGCCCGATTCTGGCGGTTGGCAATCAGGTCGTCGACCACCGCGGGATCGGCAAGCGTCGAAGTGTCGCCCAGAGAACCAAAGTCGTCCTCGGCGATCTTGCGGAGAATGCGCCGCATGATCTTGCCGGATCGAGTCTTCGGCAGCCCGGGTGCGAACTGGATCTTGTCCGGCGTGGCGATCGGTCCGATTTCCGAGCGGACATGCTTGACGAGGGCCTGGCGAAGATCGTCGTTGCCGGTCTCGCCGGCCATCAATGAGACATAGCAGTAAATGCCCTGTCCCTTGATCGGGTGCGGATAGCCGACGACCGCCGCTTCCGAGACGAGATGGTGCGAGACGAGCGCCGACTCGACCTCGGCCGTGCCGAGGCGGTGGCCGGAAACATTGAGCACGTCATCGACGCGGCCGGTGATCCAGTAGTAGCCGTCCTCGTCGCGCCGGCAGCCGTCGCCGGTGAAATACTTGCCCTTGTAGGTGGAGAAATAGGTCTGAATGAAGCGGGCATGGTCGCCATAGACCGTCCGCATCTGGCCGGGCCAGCTGTCGGTGATGCAGAGATTGCCGTCGGCCGGACCCTCGAGCACATTGCCCTCGTTGTCGACGAGTTGCGGCTGGACGCCGAAGAAGGGCCGGGTCGCCGAACCGGGCTTGAGATCGGTCGCGCCCGGCAGCGGGGTGATCAGGATGCCGCCCGTTTCCGTCTGCCACCAGGTATCGACGATCGGCGAGCGCTGTTCGCCGACGACATTGTAGTACCATTCCCAGGCTTCCGGATTGATCGGTTCGCCGACGGTGCCAAGCAGGCGCACGGACGAACGCGAGGAGCGCTTGACGAACTCGTCGCCGGCACCCATCAGCGAGCGGATCGCCGTCGGCGCCGTGTAGAAGACGTTGACCTTGTGCTTGTCGATGACCTCCCAGAAGCGGCCGGCATCCGGGAAGTTGGGCACGCCTTCGAACATCAGCGTCGTCGCCGCATTGGCGAGCGGGCCGTAGACAATGTAGGAATGGCCGGTGACCCAGCCGACATCGGCCGTGCACCAGTAGATATCGCCGTCGCGGTAGTCGAAGACATATTCATGCGTCATCGACGCATAGACGAGATAGCCGCCGGTCGTGTGCAGCACGCCCTTGGGTTTGCCGGTCGAGCCCGAGGTGTAGAGGATGAACAGCGGATCCTCGGCCTTCATCTTCACCGGCGGGCAGTCCGGCTTCACGGTCGCGATTTCCTGGTGGTACCAGAGGTCGCGCCCTGGTGCCCAGCCCGTCTTCCCGCCGGTGCGGCGCACGACCAGTACCTTGTTGACGATCACGTGCTGCTTGGCCGCAATATCGATCGCCGTGTCGGTGTTTTCCTTGAGCGGAACCGGTTTGCCGCCACGCACGCCTTCATCGCAGGTGATGACGAAAGTGGATTCGCAGTCGACGATGCGGCCGGCGAGCGCGTCCGGTGAGAAGCCGCCGAAGACGACCGAATGGATGGCGCCGATACGGGCACAGGCGAGCATCGCATAGGCCGCTTCCGGAATCATCGGCATGTAGATGGTGACGCGATCGCCCTTCTTGACACCATGCTTCTTCAGCACGTTGGCGAGACGGCAGACCTGATCGTAAAGCTGGTTATAGGTGATCTTCTTGTCGATGTAGGGATTGTCCCCCTCCCAGATGATCGCGGTCTTCTCGCCATGGGTCTTCAGATGGCGGTCGATGCAGTTGTAGGAGACGTTGGTAATGCCGTCCTCGTACCACTTGATCGAGACTTTGCCCTTGAAGGACGTGTTCTTGACCTTGGTGTAGGGCTTGAACCAATCGATCCGCCTGCCATGCTTGCCCCAGAACTTGTCCGGATCGGCAACGCTCTCCTCGTACCACTTCAGATAGTCAGCGTTGTCGAGCAGCGTCCGGCTCTTGGCGGATTTCGGAACCGGATAGGTCTTTACGGACATGTGTTTCCTCCCTGAGCATTCCTCGCCAGATCACGTTTGTGATCGTTTCTTAATGACAGCGGGGGCCGGCGGAAAACCGCACACACTTTTCCCCCTCCGGGACGACACTCCTAGCCGCCCATGGTTCCGTCACAATTCATAGCAGGTCAAAACCCGCCCGCAATTAGACAAAAGGACATCGCCACTGAAAGAATTGCAATTTCGCGACAGTGACGGTATAGAGGCGCTCAATTCCCGGAAATCAGTGGTAGACTCCACGGCCCGCGACACCGGCGCGGACGGACAAAAGGACTATATCCATGGCTCAGCAACTGCTTATGCCCAAGGCAACCGCCGTCTGGCTTGTTGACAACACAGCGCTGTCATTCGACCAGATCGCGCAGTTCTGCAAGCTGCACCCACTCGAAGTGAAAGCGATCGCCGACGGTGAATCGGCGCAGGGCATCAAGGGCCTCGATCCGATCGCCACCGGTCAGCTTTCTCGCGACGAGATCGCGCGCGGCGAGGCAAACCCGAACCACAAGCTCAAGCTCTCCGAACCGAAGGTTCGCGTTCCGGACTCCAAGCGCAAGGGCCCGCGCTACACGCCGGTCTCCAAGCGCCAGGACCGTCCGAACGCCATCCTCTGGCTTGTGCGCAACCATCCCGAGCTGAAGGACGCGCAGATTTCGCGGCTTGTTGGCACGACGAAGACGACGATCGAGCAGATTCGCGAGCGCACCCATTGGAACTCGGCCAATCTGACGCCTATGGATCCGGTGACGCTCGGCCTCTGCTCACAGATCGACCTCGATCTCGAAGTCGAACGCGCCTCCAAGGGCCGTCCGCTGCCGACAGCAGCCGAGGCGGGTGCGACACTGGAGGCAGCACAGGAGACCGAAAAGCTCGGCTACAACTTCGACCGCGAGGAAGAGAAGGAAATCGACGCCGACGCCGTCTTCGCCAAGCTGAAGTCGCTGAAGTCGGATCGCAAGGACGACGAAGACGACGATTATTGATCGCCACTTCGGCGATACGATGCAGAAACCCGGACCTGCTGTCCGGGTTTTTTGTTGGCAGTCGCATTAATTGAAGGTGCGGCCGCGCGATCTGCCCCGCGTCATTTCCCTTCGCCCCGCTTGCGGGGAGAAGGTGGCGGCAGCCAGATGAGGGGCAAATGCGCAACCCCTGCGATAAAGCTTTGAATCCAAAACTTTATATGCCGATGCCTTTCGCGTGCAGCGCTTCGGTGATCTCGTCGAGGATCGCCGGATCATCGATCGTCGCCGGCATCTTCCAGGGCTGGCGGTCGGCAATCTTCTGGATCGTCGCCCGCAGGATCTTGCCGGAACGCGTCTTCGGCAAACGCTTGACGCAGATCGCCGTCCTGAACGCGGCAACGGGTCCGATCCGCTCGCGCACGAGCGAGACGACTTCCCTTTCGATTTCCGACGTTTCACGGGAAACATTGGAATTGATCACCAGGAAGCCGGCCGGAACCTGACCCTTGAGCGAATCGGCGATGCCGATCACCGCGCATTCCGCCACGTCCGGGTGGCTGGCGCAGACCTCCTCCATCGCTCCGGTCGACAGCCGATGGCCGGCAACGTTGATGATGTCGTCGGTGCGCGCCATGATGAAAATGTAGCCTTCGTCATCGACATAGCCGGCGTCCGCCGTCTTGTAGAAGCCGGGATATTCGTCGAGATAGGCCGCGTGGAAGCGGTCGTCGGCGTTCCACAGCGTCGGCAGGCAGCCGGGTGGGAGCGGTAGCTTGACCACGACATTGCCCAGCGTGCCCGGCCCCACGGGGTGCCCGGCATCATCGAGCACCTGAACGTCGTAGCCGGGCAGGGGAACGGCCGGGGAGCCGTATTTCACCGGCAGCAGCCCTAGGCCCAACGGATTGCCGGCAACCGGCCAGCCGGTTTCCGTCTGCCACCAGTGATCGATGACCGGAACGCCAAGCGCCCGCTCGGCCCATTGGATCGTGTCTGGATCCGCCCGCTCGCCCGCAAGATAAAGCGCCCGGAAACGCGAGAGGTCGTAGCGGAACACATGAGCGGCTTCTGGATCCTCCTTGCGGATCGCGCGCAAGGCCGTCGGCGCCGTGAACATGACCGCGACGCCGTGCTCGGCGATGATACGCCAATAGGTGCCGGGATCTGGCGTGCCGACCGGCTTGCCTTCGAAGAGGACGGAGGTGTTGCCGTTGAGAAGCGGTCCGTAGACGATGTAAGAATGCCCGACCACCCAACCGATGTCGGACGCAGCCCAGAAGACCTCGCCGGGCCGCACGCCGAAGAAATGCTCCATCGACCATTTCAACGCGACCATGTGGCCGCCATTGTCGCGTACGACTCCCTTAGGCTGGCCGGTGGTGCCGGAGGTATAGAGCACGTAAAGCGGATCGGTCGACGCGACCGGGGTGCAGGGCACCTCTTCGCCGGCCTCCTTCGCCGCTGCGAGCGCCTCGGCAAAGTCGATGTCCCGACCCGGAACCATGTCGGCGGCCAGCATCTCGCGCTGAAAGATCAGGCAATAGGCCGGCTTGTTGGCGGCGATCTCGATGGCCGCATCGAGAAGCGGCTTGTAGGCGACCGTGCGTCCAGGTTCGAGACCGCAGCTCGCGGAGACGACCAGCTTCGCCTGGCAATCGTCGATGCGCACGGCCAGCTCGTTTGCGGCAAAACCGCCAAAGACGACCGAATGCACCGCGCCGATGCGCGCGGCGGCGAGCATTGCCACTGCCGCCTGAGGGATCATCGGCATATAGATGATGATCCGGTCGCCCTTGCCGATCCCGAGATTGCGGTAGACTGCCGCCATCGCCTTCACGTCGGCGAGCAAATCGGCATAGGAGATCTTTTCGGTCCGGCCCGTGACGGGGCTGTCATAGATGAAGGCGGGCTGCGCCGCCCGGCCGCCTTCCACGTGTCGGTCGAGACAGTTGTAGCAGGTGTTCGTCACGCCATCGGGAAACCAGTGCCCATAGGTTCCGAGTTCAGGCTCGAAAATGCGCTCGGGTGGCTGGAACCAGTCGATCGATACGGCTGCATCGGCCCAAAACCCTTGCGGATCGGCCTTCCACGCGGCATACACTTCGGAATAGCGGCTCGCCATATCCGTTCTCCTCCCACTGACCTTTCCCGGACAAAGCCCGGCTCCTCGATCAGAGAAAATAGGCTAACGAGGGCAAACGAGAACCCCGACGAAAGGGTAAGACGGTTTCCTACAGCGCCGCGCGTCCCAACCGGCGCACCCGTTCCGCTATCTTTTCACCCGTTGATGAGATCGTCCCGTCGAACGGCTGCGGAGGCTCGTCAACGCGAGCCGCGCCCGCTGAACAGTGCGCCCAGTCGAACGGCACCGACTTGCCTGATCTTTCGTATCGCGCGGCGGGGATCGGAGATTGCCTCACCGGCAATCCTCGCACGGTCGCGCCAATCGCCGTACCTATTGATCGGCAGCGCCAGTAATTCCGGCCAGGTCTGCTGAATGGCGCGAAAGATCATGCCGTTATTGCGCCGGACCGAAGGCGGAAGCGATAGCATCGCCGCATAGATCTTCCGGCATATCAGCGGATTTACCTCGGCCTGCGAGGGCATCGCGTAGGACTGGCAAAAGGCCCAGCAGCTCATGCGCAGTTCCATATAGGCAAGGTCGAGCAGGAAAAGGCTACGGTGATGCTGCAAGGGCTCGAGCCACTCCCGAACCTCTGCAAGCAGCCGCGGATGCTGCGGCAGTTTCAGGCGCGAGACGATTCCCGTCTCGTCGATACCTGTGTCCTCTTGCGAATCCAGCCACAGGAACCCACGGCCGATCTCGCCCCCCAGGCCGCCGAGGAAGATCCGCCCGTTGAGGGATTCCACGCTCGGATGCATCGTCATGTTCGAGCCTGTGACACAGTGGCCGACGCGCATCTGCCAGGCACGCGCCCCCCGATCGTCAGCTTGCCTGTACGGCAGCAGCCGATGTCTCAGCTTGAACCGTTTGGCCAGCTCGCTGGCGCGTGTGACATCCAGCTTGGCGCCGGGAGCATCGACGGTGACGAAATCAATTTCCCCGTGAAATGCTCTGCAGCAAGCGAGCATCAGCCGCGTTTCGTTGCCAGACGTCAACGCCATGCTTGCGCGCCCTGACGCCTGCAGAGGCTGGATGATGCGCCGCGTCTCGTCGATAATCGTGGCGATGGCCGCATCGACATCCGCGACTTCCTCGATCTCGCCACGCGGCCAGTGCCGTATCGGCGCCATCGTATCGAGATCGAGATAGTGGTTGCACATTAGGCGACGAACGCCGCGATGGGCGGTCATTCCTGCGGGAAACCACCCATGTTGATCGAGGAGAAGTCCGCGATAAAGATCGAGGTCAAACCGCTCGTCATATTCGGCTGCCGTGAGAAGCAAAGGGGTGGTGGCGGCAGCAACGCCCGACCGCGGCTCGTAGACAAGGGATTTGCTGCCATTGGCATCGAGATAGATACGGCGGACGTCACAGGCATCGAGAACGAATAAGAAGCTGCCCGCCAGGCGATAGATATGATCCTCGATCAGTAGATCGAGATCGCGGGCCCGATCGAATTCGGCATCGAGCTTATGCGTTCCCGTGACGATCTGTTGCGTTTCGGGATCGATTGCCATCCCGAGAAGGAAACCGACGCAGCAATCCGTCCGATCGAGGACCGCGACCACCTCCAGTTCCTCGAACGCATCGACGCGAATACTGGTCAGTTCGTGCCGGACCGCGATCGGCAAGGGGGGGCGATCGTCGCGCGTGACTCGAAACTGCCCTTTGAAGTCTGAGGGCAACCACACATCATCCTTCCGTCGCTTCTTCATCGGCATGCGTGCCAGGCCTTTCGGTCAAGGAAAAGGGGAACGCAGATCGTGGTCCCAGACGTTATTCCCGAATTCACCCGGGTGATCCGGCGAGAAGGCGGTCATTTCGCCATAAATGCCGCAATGCCCCTCCCTTCCGTACACAAGGGACAGACGATTGCTGACAAAACGAATGTGCCCTTCGGCGGGTGCGAATGCGCCAGTATCTCCGCCATAGAAACAATAGGACCCGCCGGAGAGCAGATTGCGCGAGACCGAAACGTTCCTGGCGGACGCGAAATCGGAATAGACGACGATCGGTGCCGATACGGCCTCCTGCGAAAGAAGTACGGTATTCATATCGAACACCACGTTCGATGCACCTCCATGCGTCGAGAGCCCGGAGTGGTGGTCGCCGGGACGATGGCCAAGATCGTGAATGAAATTGCCCTGCACCAATGCGTCGTTCTCGACGGTGATGCCATTCGACACGTTCCAGATGTTGTTTCGTCGAATGACGAGCCCCTTGGCACTGCCATAGACGTCGCTGATACCCCGGTCGGCTCGTTCCTCAGGAAGACCGCTGCATCCGAGAAGATTGTTTTCCACGCGCGCTCGATCGGCGCGGTATCCGTCCTCAGGGCGTCCGGCCCGGATCGCGACAATCGCATCCGCCTTGCAGGCGAGAACCTTGCTGTCGCGCAGCGTGACGTCCGGGGCATCGATGACAACGGGTCCGTGAACTTCCACCGCGGCGATCGTGGCGCCAGCGTCGACAGCACGCAGCCTTCCGAAATCAGGCTCCCAGACCCAACCTGCACCGGAAGTGAGATCCTCCGGAACACGTCTGAGCATAGTACCTGGCGAAGGGCCCGTATTTGTCGCATCGGGCAAGCCACAGAGCGATGGCGCCGCAGCGCAATTCGTGCGGTCGGGCGCCGGAAGTGTGTCCGCCGTCTGGCTACTGGTAGAAATGGAACCGCCTGCTAGGAACAGAACAGCGGCCGCGGAGACGGTCTGCCCGGCGCGCTGTAAATTCGGAATCTTGCAAGAAAAGCTGCCTTTCAACCGGTCTACTCCGCATAGGGGCGCCGCGAGCGTACGTTGACCTCCCGCGGCCTCCGGTCGCCGCCAGATCCGTTCGTGTCATGCAAGATAGTCGCAGGCCCGGCTGTAAGCGCAAGTATGCCGATTGGATGAAGGATCTACCTACGTAGAGTGTATCCCAGGCAGATAGGATGGGCCGCCGGCAGGCAGCCTCAGCGCGCCCCGAAGATCGCCGAGCCTACCCGGACGCTGGTGGCGCCGAAGGCGATTGCCGTTTCGAAATCGCCGGACATGCCCATCGAGAGCTTGTCGAGACCGCATTCGCCGGCAAGCTTTTGAAGCAGCGCGAAATGCGGGCCGGGGTTCTCGTCGACCGGAGGAATGCACATCAGGCCCTCGATCCTCATTGCCAGCTCGCCGCGGCAGAGTTCGACGAAAGCGGCAGTATCTTCCGGCGCGACGCCGGCCTTCTGCGGTTCCAGACCGGTGTTGACCTGGACATAGAGGCGAAGGATGCGGCCCTGCCGCTTCATCTCGGCGGAGACCGCCCGGGCAATCTTCTCGCGATCGATCGTCTCGATGACATCGAAGAGGGCGACGGCGTCGGCCGCCTTGTTCGACTGCAGCGGCCCGATCAGATGCAGTTCGACATCCGGCGTCTCAAGACGGAGCGCTGGCCATTTGAGCTCTGCCTCCTGGACGCGATTTTCGCCGAACACACGCTGGCCGGCAGCAATGGCCGGACGGATCGCGTCAGCATCGAAGGTTTTCGAAACGGCAACAAGGGTGACGGCATTTTCGGCGCGTTTTGCCGCTTGTTCGCTGGCGCGAATCCGGCTCACGACATCGTTCAACCGCTCCTGCACTTCCATCCTTGTGCTCCCACGTCCGAAGATCACGATAAACCTGCTCTGCGGCTTAGTGAAACTTGCGATGCTTGCCAAGGCCTAAACATGGCCAAAGTGCTCTGCCAACCCCTTCAAAACTTGACGCTCAGGCGGTTTCGTGATGAAGGTCACGCCAGCTATCATGAGGGTGCCTGGGCGCCCCCCAGAATTTCCGGAACATCGAAAAAGACATGGCCACCGAACGATATAATCCGCGCGATGCCGAACCGCGCTGGCAGCAGGAATGGGAAGCGGGCAAGGTCTTCGAGACCAGCAACGACGATCCGCGCGAAAAATACTACGTGCTCGAGATGTTCCCCTATCCCTCGGGCCGCATCCACATGGGGCACGTGCGCAACTACACCATGGGCGACGTCGTTGCCCGCTACAAGCGCGCCCGCGGCTTCAACGTGCTGCATCCGATGGGCTGGGATGCGTTCGGCATGCCGGCGGAAAACGCCGCCATGGAACGCGGCGTGCATCCGGCGAGCTGGACCTATCAGAACATCGCCTCGATGAAGGCGCAACTGAAGGTGATGGGCCTGTCGCTCGACTGGAACCGGGAGTTCGCCACCTGCGACCCGGCCTATTACCAGCGTCAACAGCATCTCTTCCTCGATTTCCTCGAGAAGGGTCTCGTCTACCGCAAGCAATCGAAGGTCAATTGGGACCCGGTCGACAACACCGTGCTCGCCAACGAGCAGGTGATCGACGGCCGCGGCTGGCGTTCCGGCGCTTTGGTGGAGCAGCGCGAGCTGACCCAGTGGTTCTTCCGGATCACCGATTTCAGCCAGGACCTGCTCGACGCGCTCGACAGGCTCGACCAGTGGCCGGAAAAGGTCCGGCTGATGCAGAAGAACTGGATCGGCCGCTCCGAGGGCCTGCTGGTGCGATGGGAGCTCGATGCTTCGACCGTTCCGGACGGCACGACGGAACTGACCGTCTATACGACACGCCCCGACACGCTCTTCGGCGCCTCGTTCCTGGCGATTTCGGCGGACCATCCGCTCGCCAAGGAAGCCGCGGCCAAGAATGCTGAAATCGAAGCCTTCTGCGAGGAATGCCGGCGCGCCGGCACCTCGCTCGCAGCGCTCGAAACGGCCGAGAAGAAGGGCATCGACACCGGCATTCGCGCCAAACACCCGCTCGATTCGACCTGGGAGCTGCCGGTCTACGTCGCCAATTTCGTGCTGATGGATTATGGCACCGGCGCCATCTTCGGCTGCCCTTCCGGCGACCAGCGCGACCTGGACTTCGCCCGCAAATACGGCCTGCCGGTCGTCCCCGTAGTGATGCCGAAGGAAGCCGACGCGGCAAGCTTCACGATCGAGAACGAAGCCTATGTCGGCGACGGGGTGATGATCAATTCGCGCTTCCTCGACGGTCTTTCGACCGAGGAAGCCTTCGAGACGGTCGCCTCGCGGCTCGAGAAGGAAATGCTGGGCGCCACGCCGCGCGCGGAGCGGAAGGTCAACTTCCGCCTCCGCGACTGGGGCATCTCGCGCCAGCGTTATTGGGGCTGCCCGATCCCGGTTATCCATTGCGGCGACTGCGGCGTGGTGCCGGTGCCAAAGGCGGACCTGCCCGTGACGCTGCCGCCGGACGTGACCTTCGACAAGCCCGGCAATCCGCTCGACCGGCATCCGACCTGGCGGCATGTAGCGTGTCCGCAGTGCGGCAAGGACGCCCGGCGCGAAACCGACACGATGGACACGTTCGTCGATTCCTCCTGGTACTTCGCGCGCTTTACCGCGCCCTGGGAGGACAATCCGACCGACCCGAAGGTCGCCAACCACTGGCTTCCAGTCGACCAATATATCGGCGGCATCGAGCACGCGATCCTGCACCTGCTCTATTCCCGCTTCTTCACCCGCGCAATGAAGGCGACCGGCCATGTGGCGCTGGACGAGCCATTCAAGGGCCTGTTCACCCAGGGCATGGTGGTGCACGAAACCTACAGCCGCGGCGAGGGTGCGCAGCGCGAATGGATCACGCCGGCCGAGGTTCGCGTCGAGGAAATCGACGGTGAGCGGCGCGCACTTCTGATCGAGACCGGCGAGGAGATCGCCATCGGCTCGATCGAGAAGATGTCGAAGTCGAAGAAAAATGTCGTCGATCCGGACGACATCATCGGCTCCTACGGCGCCGACACCGCCCGCTTCTTCGTTCTCTCCGATTCGCCGCCGGACCGCGACGTGATCTGGTCCGAAGCGGGCGTCGAGGGTGCTCATCGTTTCGTCCAGCGCGTCTGGAGGCTCATCGCCGAGGCAGCGGAAGCCCTGCGCGCGAGCAACGCTTCGCCGGCGAAGGAAGGCGATGGCCTGGCCATCTCCCAGGCCGCGCACCGGACGCTGCGCGCCGTCGAAGCCGACTACGACAAGCTCGCCTTCAACAAGGCGGTCGCGCGGATCTACGAACTCGTCAACGTTCTGGCCGCTCCGCTGACCCAGGTGGCCGACGGCAAGAGCGATCCGGTCGTCACCGCGGCGGTCAAGGACGCCGTTGCGATCCTGATCAATCTGATTGCACCGATGATGCCGCACCTCGCGGAAGAATGCTGGCGGGAAATCGGCGGCGATGGCCTGATCGCCGAGCGCGGCTGGCCGAGCTTCGATCCGGTCCTTGTCGTCGAAAACGAGATCACCCTGCCGGTCCAGATCAACGGCAAGAAGCGCGCCGATTTGACAATTGCGCGCGACGCAGATCAGAGTGCGATCGAAAGCGCCGTGCTCGCTCTCGACGCCGTCAAGGCGGCGCTCGGCGGCAGCAACCCGAAAAAGATCATCGTCGTGCCGCAGAGGATCGTCAATGTCGTTGTCTGATAAAGCTGCCTTTCGCCTCCGGTCGTTTCCGATAGTGGCGGGCAGCCTGCTGCTGACCGCTTTGGCGGGTTGCCAGGTGAGGCCGCTTTACTCCGACGGCCCCACCGGCTCGACATCGGTGGCACTCGCCTCGATCGAGATTTCGGAGGCCGATAATCGTGTCGAGCAGGAGGTGCGCAACGCCCTCGTCTTCCTCACCGCGCGCGGGGCGGGCGAGCCGGTCAACCCGCAGTACCATCTCGCACTCAACGTGTCGCACCGGACGGTGGGTGTGTTGTTCGACACGACGGACAATGACGATGATGACGACGACGCGGGAGCCGGCCGCATCGTCGTGAAGGCGGACTACAACCTGACCAGGACCGCCACCGGCGAAACGGTGAGGGCGGGCAACAGATCGGCCGTCGCACTGGTCGACTTCCCCCAACAGGAATTCGCCAAGGTTCGCGCCATTCGCGACGGTGAGAACCGCGCGGCAAAGGAACTGGCGGAGATCATCGGCGCCGACATCGCAGCGGCCCTCGGCCGCTGATCCGGGGTTCGGATGAGCGAGATCAAGTCGCATGAGTTCGACGGCTTCCTGCAGAAGGCGGCTGGAAGTTACCGGCTTTTCCTGCTCTACGGCCCCGATCGCGGTCTCGTTTCCGAACGCGCCGCACTGCTTGCTTCAAAATTCGGCATCCCGCTCGATGACCCATTTGCCGTCGTCAAGCTCGACGCCAGCGACATTCAGCAGGATCCCGGACGATTGCTTGACGAGGTCAATGCCATTGGCCTTTTTGGCGGCGAGAAGCTCGTCTGGATCCGCGGCGCCTCCACCGAGAAGGCACTTTCCGAAGCGCTGCAGATCCTCGCCGGCGAGCCGCCGACGGGCAGCTATCTCATCATAGAGGCTGGCGACCTCAAGAAGGGAGCTGCCCTTCGAAAGGCAGGCGAATCGGCCCGTTCCATCGCCTCCATCGCCTGCTACAGCGACGATACCCGCAGCCTGCACGCGCTGATCGATCAGGAACTCGCCGAAGCGGGGCTTCGACTGAGCCCGGCCGCGCGCGAGCGCCTGCTCGAATCGCTTGGCGGCGATCGCCTTGCCTCGCGCAATGAGGTTAGAAAACTGGCGCTCTACTGCCGCGGCAAGGAGATGGTCGACGAGGGCGATGTGCTCGATATCGTCGGCGATGCCAGCGCGATTTCCGTCGACGATGCGGTCGATGCGGTGCTGAAGGGCGACGTGGACGCGCTGCTCCATGCCATGAGGAAGATCACGACATCGAAGACGCCGCCGTTTCTCGTGCTGCAGGCTTGCTTGCGACAGTTTCAGCAATTGGACGCCATGCGCGCTGAAATGGACGCCAGTCGCCAATCATCGAGCCAGGTGATCGCGAGCCTCGGGCGAGGCCTGCATTTTCGGCGCAAACCGATTGTCGAAGCAGCACTCCGGCACTGGACCGGACCGGCAATCCGACGGGAAATGAGCCGGCTGCAGGCGACGATCTACCAAAGCCGCACACGGCCGAGCCTGGAAGATAGTCTCGTGCTGCAAAACCTCCTGGCGATAACCGTTCAATCTGCGCGGCGCTAGCGCATCGGCCCGAAAATCGGACTCGATTTTCGGAAAGCACGATGCGTGGAATCAAAGAGTTACAGCGTGTTTTGTGCGTCCTGCTGCATGCTTCCTTAAATCGGAATCGATTTAAGGACAAAATCATGCAGCCATTCAAATTGTTACAGCGAGCTTAGCGCGTCCGATTGGACGCGCGGCGCTGTAAAGGACGCACGGCGCTGTAAAGGACGCACGGCGCTGTAAAATAGCGCTGCCGATTCAAACTTTATTGAACGCCTGATCGGTTGGTCGCGACGCGGCGGGGCGCACGGCGCGCTTTGTCAGCCTTGCGGAAATGCCACTTCGCGTCCGTCCGCGTCCACAGGCCCAGCGTTGCCCAGTAACAGGCGGCGCCGCGCCTTCCTGGTGCTAGCGCGACGCCGGAAAAACATTGATCCATCAAAGGGTTATGCTGCTGCTTCATGATTCCTAAAGCGGAATCGTTTAAGGACAAAACCACGCAGCAATTCAACGTGCTACCGTGACACACGCGTCCGATTGGACGCGCGGTGTGGTTCGCACGTTACCGCCGCTCAAGCAGCCGGCAGATCTCTTCGAGCTGGTCCAGGGTCTTGTAAGCGATGCGCAGGTGCCCGCCGGAGGCCTTGTGGCTGACAGTCACTTCCAATCCGAGGCTGTCCGAAAGCGTGCGCTCGAGAGCCAGCGTATCGGCATCCTTTTCCTCGCGGCGCGGCGCCTTGGCGAAATTGGGGTCGTTCTGCGCCCGGATGTCGTTCTGGGCTATGCGCTCCGCCTCCCGCACCGAAAGCCCCTTCGCGACGATATTGCGCGCCAGGGCCACCGGATCCGAGGTCGGGATCAGTGCCCGAGCATGGCCGGCCGACAGGCTGCCGTCCGACAGCATGTCGCGTACCGGCTCAGGCAGCTTCAGCAGTCGCAGGCTGTTGGCCACATGGCTGCGGCTCTTGCCGATGATGTCGCCGAGGTCATTTTGCGTATAGCCGTGTTCGGCAATCAGCTGCTCATACCCCAGCGCCTCTTCGAGCGGGTTGAGGTCGGATCGCTGGACGTTCTCGACGATCGCGATCTCCAGCGCGGTGCGGTCGTCCACGTCCCGCACGATCACGGGGATTTCGGTAAAACCGGCAAGTTGGGCTGCCCGCCAACGTCGCTCGCCGGCAATGATCTCGTAACGATCGTGACCGACGGTGCGCACGACGACCGGTTGCACGATGCCATGCTGGCGGATCGAACTCGCGAGATCCTGCAGTTCCGCTTCGTCAAACTGGCGGCGCGGGTTGCGGGGATTGCGCGAAACAAACTCGATCGGCACGCGCCGATCCGGATTGAAGGGCGTCTGGGGCGCGGCGCCGCCCTGCAACGGCTGATCCATTTCGCCGATCAACGCCGCAAGACCGCGGCCCAGACGCCTTTTGGAGCTGTCGTCGTTCATCTGTCATCCAATCTTATTACGATTCCGAAACGATTATGCAGCCTTGCGTTGCCGTTCGCGCTGGATCACTTCGGACGCCAATTGCAGATACGCCTGGCTGCCGGCGCATTTCAAATCGTAGAGAATCGCCGGCTTGCCATAGGAGGGTGCCTCCGAAACCCGGACATTCCGCGGAATCAGGGTGTGATAGACCTTGTCCCCGAGATGGGTGCGAACATCGCTCACGACCTGCTGCGCCAGATTGTTGCGGGAATCGAACATTGTCAGGACGATCCCCTGGATGTCCAGGCTCGGATTGACCGTCCGCCGCACTTGGTCGACGGTTTCGAGCAACTGGCTGAGGCCTTCCAGCGCAAAGAATTCGCACTGTAGTGGCACGAGCACGGAATGCGCGGCGGCCATCGCATTCATCGTCAGCAGATTGAAGGACGGCGGGCAATCGACCAGAACATAGGAATAGGCGAGGGCCTCGTGAGCTGCGAGCGCCTTTCGGAGGCGAAAGACCCGGTCGGATTCCCGGGCGATTTCCATCTCGATACCGAGCAGATCCATGGTCGAAGGCACGATCGAGAGATTCGGGACCGCCGTGCTTTGCGCGATATCGCCGATCGAATGGCTTCCGATCATCAGTTCATAGGAGGAAAGATGCCGGTCACGACGCTGAATCCCGAGACCCGTGCTGGCATTCCCCTGCGGATCGAGATCGACAATCAGAACTTTCTCGCCAATTGCGGCGAGAGCGGTCGCGAGATTGATTGCGGTCGTCGTTTTTCCGACCCCGCCCTTCTGATTAGCAATGGTGATAATCCGATTTCTGAGGCCAAACATGTTTTCGCTCGCCTATCACTTCGTCCGACGTGAAAGATTTGCAATCTCGAGCACGACCGAATCTCGCTCGACGACACTCGCATGTTTTACCAGATCGAATTGAAACCGGCTAACGGCTTTGTCGATTTCCTGCTGGTAATCCCGCCCTTTATGAAAATATGCGACCGCATTGGCGCCATCGCCGGTCATCCAAGGCGCGCAATAATCCAGCAATTGGCTCAAATCGGCGAGTGCACGCGCCGAAATGGCATCGCAACGGGGGATGGTTGCACTCGCGTTTTCGATTCGAATCGGGTGCACGGAGCCTCTGGCGCCGGTTTCATTCAGCGCCACGCGCAGAAAGGCGCATTTCTTGTTGTTGCTTTCAACCAAGTGTACCCAGCCGTCCCCAAGCTCCGACAGGCAAATCGCCGTTATCACGCCGGGGAATCCACCCCCACTGCCGAGATCGACCCAGATCTTCGGCGTCGGCGCCAATTGGAAGATCTGCAGGCTGTCGACGATATGCCGCCGCCACAAGTCATCAAGTGTCGACGGTGCTACCAGGTTTATCGACTTCGCCCATTTTTGGAACAGGGCACCAAAGTGCTCGAGCTTCTCGACCGTTTCACGTGAAACACGCAATCCGTTCAAGCTTCCGATCAGACTCGTTTTCATTGTATGGCTTGCCTCGCCACACGCAACTCTTCGCGATTCTGGCGCTTCAGCCAAGTGAGGATCAGCGACACTGCGGCCGGTGTCATCCCGTCGACCTTCATGGCCTGCGCCAGATTGCGCGGTCTTTGTTGCATCAGCTTCTGCTTCAATTCGTTCGACAATCCCGGCAGCAGGCCGTAGTCGAAGTCCTCGGGGATGCTGGTGCTCTCTTCGCGGCGAACGCCGGCAATATCCGCCGCCTGCCTTTCCATGTAGACCGCATAGGCAGCGTCGATTTCCAGCGCCTCGACCACGCGCCCGTCAACCGCCTCGAGTTCCGGCCAGAGGGGTTTTAGCCCGGCGATCGATTGCTCGGGGTAGGACAAGATCTCAAAGGCCGATCGCCGCTGGCCATCCTGATTGAGTTTCAGGCCGAACCGCTTGCCCTCTGTCGGCGTAACAGAAAGGGACTGCAACAGCGCACGCCCGCGCTCATAGCTGTCTTTCCAGTCTTTGAAGCGCTGCTGTCGCGTCCCGCCCACGAAGCCGAGCTCGATGCCGAGCGGCGTCAGCCGCATGTCGGCATTATCGGCCCGAAGCGACAGCCGATATTCGGCGCGCGAGGTAAACATCCGATACGGTTCGGTGATGCCGCGTGACGTCAGATCATCGATCATCACCCCGATATAGGAATCGGTGCGGCTGAAATGGAACGGTGTGCGGCCCAACGCGGCGAGCGCGGCATTCAATCCGGCGACCAAACCCTGAGCGCCTGCCTCTTCATAGCCCGTCGTGCCGTTGATCTGGCCGGCAAGGAACAGACCGGGCGCCTTCCTCACCGCCAGGGACAATTCCAGTTCCCGCGGATCGACGTGATCATATTCGATTGCGTAACCGGGCTGCAGGATGGTCACCTCCTCCAACCCCGGGATGGTCCGGATAAAGGCATCCTGGACCTCCTCGGGCAGGGAGGTCGAAATGCCATTGGGGTAGACTGTATCGTCATCCAGCCCTTCCGGCTCCAGGAAAATCTGGTGGCCGTCGCGCTCACCGAAGCGAACGATCTTGTCCTCGATCGACGGGCAGTAGCGAGGGCCAACGCCTTCGATCTGACCGGAATACATTGCGGAGCGATGGATGTTGTCGGCGATGAGCTTGTGCGTAGCTTCCGTCGTGCGCGTCACGCCGCAGTCGATCTGCCGGTTCACGATTTCGTCGGTCAAGAACGAGAAGGGCACCGGATCCTCATCCGGGCCCTGGCGACCGACACGGTCCCAATCGATCGTCCGGCCATCGAGCCGAGCCGGTGTACCCGTCTTCAATCGTCCGAGATTAAGCCCGAAGCGCGCCAAGGTCTCCGAAAGGCCGACCGACGGTTCCTCTCCGACCCGGCCAGCCGGGATCTTGCGATCACCAATATGAATCAGACCTTTCAGGAAGGTCCCGGTCGTGAGCACAACCGCAGCCGCCCGAAAGCTACGGCCGTCCTTCATGACAACCCCGCAGACCGCGCCGCTTTCAGTTAGCAAGTCGAAGGCGTCACCCTCGATAACCGACAGATTATCCACCGCGCCGATCGCATTCTGCATCGCCTCGCGATAGAGCTTGCGATCCGCCTGCGTACGGGGACCGCGCACAGCCGGTCCCTTACGGCGGTTAAGCAGGCGAAACTGGATGCCGGCGGCATCGGCGACGCGCCCCATCAGGCCGTCCAGAGCGTCGATCTCCCGAACGAGATGTCCCTTGCCCAGGCCGCCGATGGCCGGATTGCAGGACATCACCCCGATTGTGTCGCGCCTATGCGTGATGAGGGCCGTGCGGGCACCAAGCCGCGCCGAGGCCGAGGCCGCCTCGCAGCCGGCATGTCCGCCGCCAATCACGATGACATCATAACTCGACATTCCAATGCTCCAGTTACACCAGCCTGATTCTGAATTTCACATGGGTGAGTCAAGTGGTTTCACGTGAAACGCTGCGGATGACTCGCTATCGTTGCATCGGCCGCTTATTTGCCGATACAGAACTCTGAAAATATCACATCGAGCAAGTTCTCGACATCGACGCGCCCCGTGATGCGGCCGAGCGCGTCGCCCGCGACGCGCAATTGCTCCGCCTGGATATCCAACCCCAACGCCTCCGCCGACAGGCTACGCTCCAGCGCAGCGCTTGCCTGACGGAGGCAGTCGACGTGGCGTTTCCGCGATGGCATCGACAAGGACGTCTTGCCTGCCAAGTCCGGAAGGTAAGATCCGAGCGCCTCCAACAGGTCGGCAACACCGGCTCCAGTCTTCGTCGATAGAAATATATCCGCGTCGCTCGGCAGCCACGAAACATCGTCCCGGTCAATCTTCGTCGCAACCTTTATGATGGGGACGTTTTCCGGAATAGCTTCACCCGTGAAGAAACGTGCCGGATTATCCGATAGCAGCAGCACGAGATCGGCTCGTCCGATGGTTTCGCGTGCACGGCGAATGCCCTCGCGTTCGACGACTTCGTCGGTTTCCCGCAACCCCGCCGTGTCAAATAGCTTCACGGAGAATCCGGCTAACGAAAGATCGACCGAGATGATATCGCGAGTGGTGCCGGCTATCTCCGTCACGATCGCGACATCGCGCTTTGCCAACGCATTCAGGAGACTCGACTTGCCCGCATTCGGCTCGCCGGCAATGACAATTTTCAGGCCATCGCGGATGATCTCCGCCAGCCCCGCCTGGCCGATATGCTCTTCGATTTCGCCGCGGAGCTTCGCCATGTCCTTCCAGACCGAAGCGCTCACCGATCCCGGCACATCATCCTCGTCGGCAAAATCGAGTTCGGCCTCGATCATGGCGCGCGCATGCGTCAGGCGCCGCGCCCAACCTTCGTAAAGCGCGGACTGCCCGCCGCCGGAATGCTCGAGCGCCAAACGGCGCTGCATCTCGGTCTCGGCCACGATCAGGTCCGCAAGGCCCTCGACCTCCACAAGATCCATCTTACCGTTTTGAAACGCGCGTCTCGAAAACTCACCCGCCTCGGCGTGACGTAGACCATCGACCCCTGCAAGCTCTTCCAATATCGCATGGACAACGGCTCGCCCGCCATGCACCTGCAGCTCACAGCAGTCCTCGCCCGTGAACGATGCCGGCCCCGGGAAGTAGAGCACCAGCCCGCTATCGAGCGGCTCACCGTTTCGAGTCCGAATCGTTCTCAACGTCGCGCTGCGGGCTCGCGGCAGCGGTCCGCAAAGCCGCGTAATAGCCTCCGTCGTGGCCGGCCCGCTGATGCGGATAACGGCAACGCCGGCGGGCAGGGCGCCGCTCGAAAGTGCATATATCGTATCCGTAAATGGCATCGGGCTACCGCGCGTCCCCGAGCACAATGCGCTTGCCGCGAGCTCGGGTTCATTGCTGTCTTTTAGGGCTAGGGCCGGGTTGCATCTTCGAACGGCCATCATCTTCCGCCGAGCAAACCTCGCCATTTCTGCGCAGGGTGCAGAGCGCGGCGACTTATGCACCGACCGGCGACGGAAATCAAGCATGTCGCTCAAGCGCTCTCGATCATGCACGCGGGCAATGCGGTGTTTCACGTGAATCATCGTGGAACTGACGCGCACTTCGAAGCCCTCCGCGTAGGCCGCGGAGAATCCGGCTAATAAATTGAACCGCCGTGTCGTGCCGCTATCGGAAGCATCGAGGCCGCAGTCGGCCTTGGAGGCACGCATGACTTCCTCCCCAAATCGACGAGTCATCCAGTGGCACAAATGCAAAAAAAACCGGGACGCGAACCGTCCCGGCCATCTTTTGAAAAGCCTGAAAGGCTATCAGGTGTTCATCGATTCGAAGAAGTCGCCGTTGGTCTTCGTCTGCTTCAGCTTGTCGATCAGGAACTCGATCGCATCCGTCGTGCCCATAGGAGCGAGGATGCGGCGCAGAACGAAGATCTTCTGCAGATCCTGCCGCGGCACCAGGAGATCCTCCTTGCGTGTGCCGGACTTCAGGATGTCCATGGCTGGGAAGATGCGCTTGTCGGCGACCTTGCGGTCGAGCACGATTTCGGAGTTGCCGGTGCCCTTGAACTCTTCGAAGATCACTTCATCCATGCGGCTGCCGGTATCGATCAGCGCCGTCGCGATGATGGTCAGCGAGCCGCCTTCCTCGATGTTGCGCGCCGCGCCGAAGAAACGCTTCGGGCGCTGAAGCGCGTTGGCATCGACACCACCGGTCAGAACCTTGCCGGATGACGGCACCACGGTGTTGTAGGCGCGGCCGAGACGGGTGATCGAATCGAGCAGGATGACAACGTCCCTGCCATGCTCGACGAGGCGCTTCGCCTTCTCGATGACCATTTCCGCCACCTGGACGTGGCGTGTCGCCGGCTCGTCGAATGTGGAGGACACGACTTCGCCCTTCACCGAGCGCTGCATATCGGTCACTTCTTCCGGACGTTCGTCGATCAACAGAACGATCAGATAGCATTCCGGATGGTTTGCGGTGATCGAATGGGCGATGTTCTGAAGAAGCACCGTCTTACCGGTGCGCGGCGGCGCCACGATCAGCCCGCGCTGGCCCTTGCCGAGCGGCGCCACCAGATCGATGACGCGGGCCGAAAGGTCCTTCGACGTCGGAACCTCGAGCTCCATCTTGAAGCGCTCGTTCGGGTAGAGCGGCGTCAGGTTGTCGAAGTGCACCTTGTGCCGGATCTTTTCCGGATCATCGAAATTGATGGTGTTGACCTTCAGCAGCGCGAAATAGCGCTCGCCTTCCTTCGGACCGCGGATCGGCCCCTCTACGGTATCACCGGTTTTCAACGAGAAGCGGCGGATCTGCGAGGGCGAAATGTAGATGTCGTCAGGGCCCGGCAGATAGTTGGCATTGGCGGAGCGCAGGAAGCCGAATCCGTCCTGCAGCACCTCAACAACGCCTTCACCGATGATCTCGATCTCTTGCGTCGCGAGCATCTTGAGGATTGCGAACATCAGCTCCTGCTTGCGCATCGTGCTGGCGTTCTCAACCTCGAGCTCTTCGGCAAAGGCCAGAAGATCGGTCGGCGTCTTGTTCTTAAGTTCTTGAAGCTTCATTTCAGCCATGAAGGGTCCACGTCTCGTATGGGAATGGAAGTTGGCGTGATTTTTGTAAGGGAGCTGCGAGAAGGAAGAGGCAGGCTCTAAACTTGGTCAGGCCACAGGAAGAAGGAGATGTTTGAAAATAGCGATTCACGTGAAACGCCGCAAGGGCCTCGGGCAAATTAGCGACAACTATTGCAGCTAAAAATCGATTGAATTCAAAACGGTTTCACCACCGCCATGATGACGATGAGGATCATCAGCAGCGTCGGCGCCTCGTTCATCAGCCGCCAGTAGCGCGCGTCACGGCGATTCTCGTCACGCTGGAAGGCTTTCACCGCACGGCTGAAATGTACGTGCACGACGGTCAACAGCACGACGAAAAAGAGCTTGGCGTGCAGCCAGCCACCCTGAAAGCGGTAGATGCTCCATGCAAGGTAGAGGCCGAGCGCCCAGGAGATCATCATCGCCGGGTTCATGATGACCTTCAGCAGGCGCTGCTCCATCATCTTGAACGTTTCCGACTGCGCCGACCCCGGCGCCGCATCCGTGTGATAGATGAAGAGACGCGGCATATAGAGAAGTGCCGCCATCCAGGAGATCACGGCAATGACGTGCAGCGCCTTGATCCAGAGATAGAGATCGTCCGGCTGCCAGACGAAGAGGCCAGCCAGCAGCAGGAAGAACGCCGAAATGGCGATCCATGCGCGGAGACGCGCCCTGTTCCCCGGCCCGCTATCGGTCTGGCGCTCCGCCATCATCGCCTCCCGCGCACTCGCGACACCAATGCCGTCACGTTCGCCGGGTCCGCCTGCGGTGTAATCCCGTGTCCGAGATTGAAAATCAGGGGTCCGTTGCCAAGCACGTCGAGGATCCGATCGATACCGCTCTCCAACGCCGCGCCGCCGGCCACGACCCGCATCGGATCCAGGTTGCCCTGCACCGGGCCATCCTTCTGCAGCTCGGCCGCAAAGGACAACGGCACCGACCAATCGAGCCCGATCGCATCGGCACCCGTTGAATGCCGGTAGTCCTTGAGCAAGAGCCCCGCGCCCTTCGCGAAGGCAATCACCTTCGCTGACGGCCGCCGTGCACGAACAGAGGCGATCATCCGGCGCACCGGTTCGGCGGCAAAGCGGGCAAATTCCTCCTCGCCGAGCACACCTGCCCAGGAGTCGAAAATCTGCACCGCATCGGCACCCGCGTCGATCTGCTCCACCAGATAGTCGGCGGAGATATCAGCGAGGAAAGCAAGCAGATCGTCGAACTCCTTTGGATGGCGATAGGCAAAGAGGCGGGCAGGGGCCTGATCCGGCGTTCCGTGACCCGCAATCATGTAAGTCGCGACTGTCCATGGGGCGCCGCAGAAACCAAGCAGCGTCGTCTCCGTCGGCAACTCCCGCCGCAGCCGCGAAACCGTCTCGATGACGGGCCGCAGGTGCCCGGAGACGCCGACGGCGCTGAGCCGCGCGATGCCATCCGCATCGATCGGATCCATCTTTGGCCCATGGCCTTCCTCGAAGCGAACATTCCTGTGCAGAGCGTCCGGGATGACCAGGATGTCGGAAAAGAGGATCGCCGCATCGAAGGCATAGCGACGGATCGGCTGCAAGGTCACTTCCACAGCAAGATCGGGTGTGTAGCAGAGATCAAGGAAGCTTCCAGCCTTCAACCGCGTCTCACGGTATTCCGGGAGGTAGCGTCCGGCCTGGCGCATGAGCCAGATCGGTGGTGGCGTCAGACATTTCCCGTCCAGCACCTCGAGAACTTTGCGACGTGTCTCGCTCACCCGCGGCTTCTCCTAAACTATAAGAAAACTGATATTTAAAAGGTTTCTATTTCTTAGAGTCGGTGGCTATCAAGGATTAAAATCAATCCGCAATTCATCCAAAGGCCGTGCCGCCGCCGCAAGACACCTGGAGAAACAACCCGACCTTGCAGCGCAGAATGGGGGATGGATAAAAAACACTGGAAAATCCGCGCGTTACGTTCAATTCCGGTTTTCCGCTTCTTGTGGACAAGCTGTAGAAACGCGTGACATTTTGTCGTCACCATGAGTCTTATCCACATGCAGCGCCCGACTTTCTCCGGACGGGTCAGGGATGTGAATAAGTCGGCGCTTTTCCACTTGCCTGGAGAGCCGCCGCGCCGTTACCTGTTTCTGTCCCGGCCTATCAACAGCCCCCGGAGAATTGCGTGGAGAACCGAAAAAACTATTTCCACCTGCACCTCGTCTCCGATTCGACGGGCGAGACGCTGATTGCGGCGGGACGTGCTGCCGCGGCGCAATTCCAGTCGTCGCATGCGCTGGAGCACGTCTATCCGCTGATCCGAAACCGTAAGCAGCTCATGCAGGTGCTGGAAGCGATCGACGGCGCTCCGGGCATCGTCCTCTATACGATCGTCGACCGCGAGCTCGCCGATGTCATCGATCAGCGCTGCCGCGAGATCGGTGTCCCCTGTGTCTCGGTCCTCGATCCGATCATAGACCTGTTTCAATCCTATCTCGGCTCACCCTCCCGCCGCCGGTCGGGCGCGCAGCACGTCATGGACGCGGAATACTTCGCCCGGATCGAGGCCCTGAACTTCAGCATGGACCATGACGACGGCCAGATGCCCGCGGATTTCGATGAGGCCGACGTCGTGCTCGTCGGCATAAGTCGGACATCGAAGACTCCGACGAGCATCTATCTAGCCAATCGCGGCATCAAGACGGCAAACATCCCGATCGTGCCTGGCGTGCCGCTGCCGGACGGTCTTCTCAGCGCGACAAAGCCGCTGGTCGTCGGGCTCATCGCGACAGCGGACAGGATCGCCCAGGTGCGCCAGCACCGGCTGCTCGGGACAACCCAGACCTTCCACGGCGCAGACTATACCGACCGGGCCTCGATCGCCGAAGAGCTGAAATATGCCCGCTCGCTCTGTGCGCGCAACAATTGGCCAATGATCGACGTTACGCGCCGCTCGATCGAGGAAACCGCCGCGGCGATCGTTGCCCTGCGTCCGCGGCTCAGATAGAGCGAAGCGAAGGATCCGGGATAGAACGATGACGACGACCCTTGTGTTGGCCTCCGCCAGTCCATTTCGCCGCGCCCTGTTGGAAAACGCGGGGCTTGCGTTTCAGGCGAGGGCCGCAGAGATCGATGAACGGGCACTGGAGGAACCGCTAGAAAAAGCGGGCGCTTCGCCGGTGAACGTGGCGCTGGCCTTGGCAGAGGCGAAGGCAAAGGATGTCGCCCGGCATTTCAGCGGAGCGCTCGTCATCGGTTCGGACCAGACGATGTCGCTCGGCTCGCGCGTCTATCACAAGCCCAAGGATATGTCGGAGGCCGCCGACCACCTCCTCTCGCTGTCCGGCCAGACGCACAGTCTGAACAGCGCCATCGTTCTTGTCCGTGGCGGTGAGGTCGTCTGGCGCCATGTTTCCTCGGCCCACATGACCGTGCGCCCGCTCAGTCGGGGCTTTGTCGAAAGACACCTTTCAAGGGTCGGCGAGAAAGCGCTTGCGAGCGTCGGCGCCTATCAGCTCGAAGGCGAGGGCATCCAGCTCTTCGAAAAGATCGAAGGCGACTATTTTACGATTCTCGGTTTGCCGCTGCTGCCGCTGCTTTCCAAACTCCGTGACCTGGGCTCGATCGATGCGTGATTCACGTGAAACATTTGTTAACCATGCCTTCGTTACCGGATATCCGGTCAAGCATTCGCGCTCACCGCTGATCCACGGTTACTGGCTGAAACAGCTGGGGATCGCCGGCAGCTACCGGGCCTATGAGGTCCCGCCGGAAAATTTTCCGGATTTCTTGCGCCAATTGAGGAGCGGCGCTTCCGGTTTCTGCGGCGGCAATGTCACCATTCCGCACAAGGAAGCCGCATTCCGTCTTTCCGATCACCCGGACGAACTGAGCGCCGAACTCGGCGCCGCCAATACTCTCTGGGTTGAAGACGGAGAGATTTGCGCGACGAATACCGATGGGCAAGGCTTCGTCGCCAACCTCGACGAGCGCGCGCAAGGATGGGACCGGATTTCGACCGCCGTCGTTCTCGGCGCCGGCGGCGCCAGCCGCGCCGTCATCCAGGCGGTTCGCGATCGCGGCATCAAGGCAATCCACGTGGTCAACCGGACGCCGGCCAGGGCGCAGGAACTGGCGGACCGTTTTGGCGCCGCGGTTCACGCTCACCCGCTAGGGGGCCTGTCCGAAGTGATGACCGGTGCCGGGCTTTTCATCAACACGACCTCGCTTGGCATGGATGGCGAACCGGCGCCCGAGATCGATTTCTCGATGATGGCGAAGGATGCCGTCGTCACGGACATTGTCTATGTGCCGCTGAAAACGCCGCTGCTGCGCCAGGCCGAAGCGCAGGGCTTTGCGATCGTCGATGGACTTGGCATGCTGTTGCATCAGGCGGTGCCTGGATTCGAAAGATGGTTCGGCCGTCGGCCGGTCGTCGACGACACGCTTAGGCAGCTCATCATTCGCGATATGGACAGCCACAAATGATCATTGTCGGCCTCACGGGATCGATTGGAATGGGCAAGTCGACCGCGGCCCAAATGTTCCGCGAGTTCGGCGTGCCGGTGAACGATGCCGACGAAGCCGTTCACGAGCTTTATCGCGGCGAGGCAGTGGCGCCGGTCGAGGCGGCTTTTCCCGGCGTGGTAAAGGACGGCGTCATCGACCGGGCAGAGCTTTCGCGCCAGCTTCTCGCAGCGCCGGAGCGGCTTGGCGAACTGGAGCAGATCGTCCATCCGCTCGTTCGTGCGAAGGAGAGGGAATTTATTGCCGTGCACCGCGGCGCCGGTGCCCCCTTCGTGGTCCTCGACATACCGTTGCTTTTCGAGACGAAGGCGGAAGGACGCGTCGACCAGGTCGTCGTCGTCACCTGTGCGCCCGAGATACAGCGGGAACGGGTGATGAAGCGGCCGGGAATGACAGCGGAAAAATTCGCGATGATCCTCGCGCGCCAGGTTCCCGACAGCGAAAAGCGCGCGCGGGCAGACCACATCATCGACACCAGCGACAGTTTCGACGTCACCCGAGAGCAGATCAGGGCAATCGTAGAGCAGCTACGGAAGGGCTACTGTATGATTCCTTAAATCGGAATCGATTTAAGGACAAAATCATGCAGCAATTCAAAGTGCTACAGCGACCTTTGCGCGTCCGATTGGACGCGCGGCGCTGTAGTGGATAGCAAACCGTCACCCATGTCCCCGAACACATGTTACCCATGTCTCCAGTACGCATAGGCGGGGAGAGGGGGACAGATGGGTGATGGCTTGTCCCTTCGCTCGGGGGAGCGGGGAGAAGGCGCCTCCAGGCGGATGAGGGGGCAATCGCCAATTCAATGCACCTTCCGATCCGGTGCAAACCCCTGCGCCACCGCTTCAACTGCAGAAGAAATGCCGTTAAGAATGGACATCAGCTTCGGATCGATTCGCTCCGAAACGTCGTCCCAAGGGAACGCCGCATGCGTGAAATCATCTTCGATACGGAAACAACCGGCCTCGACAGCCGCGACGACCGCGTAATCGAAATCGGCGGCGTCGAGCTCGAGAACCAGTTTCCGACGGGACGCACGCTGCATCTCTACATCAATCCGGGCGACCGCAAGGTTCATCCGGATGCCTTGGCCGTTCACGGCATCACCGACGAGTTCCTGAGGGACAAGCCGAGCTTTGCCGATGTCGCCGACCAGATCCTGGATTTCTTCGGCGGCGCCCGCTGGGTGGCGCACAACGCCACCTTCGACATCAGTTTCATCAATGCGGAATTTGCCCGGTTGGGCCTTCCAGCGGTGGCCGGCGAACTGGTCACGGACACGCTGGCGCTCGCCAGGCGCAAACATCCGATGGGGCCGAATTCGCTCGATGCCCTCTGCCGCCGGTATGGCATCGACAATTCCCATCGCGCAAAACACGGCGCGCTGCTCGACTCGGAGCTGCTCGCGGAAGTCTACATCGAGATGATCGGCGGCCGGCAGGCGGCGCTGGGGCTTGTGACCAGCGTGGCCGGTGGCCGGGCGATCGAAGCCGAGGACGGGCCGATCATCGTGCTTGAGCGACCGAGAGCCTTGCCCGCCCGGCTGACGGAGGTCGAGATCGCGGCACATGCGGCCCTTGTTGCCAAGATGGGCACAAAGGCAATCTGGTCGAAATACCAGTGCTGAAATGAAAAGCCCGGCGAAAACCGGGCCTTTTCCTCAAGAGGCAAAGCAATTCCAGGAAAAGTGTGTTGCGGTTTTCCGTCCGGAATTGCGTCGTCCAAAAGTTCGATGGCCGATCAGTTGGCCGTATCGTTGCTGTTGGCGACCTGGGCGCGGACCTTTTCTTCAGCCATGCGCTGCGCGAACATCTGAGCGAAGTCGATCGGGTCGATCATCAGCGGCGGGAAGCCGCCGTTGCGGGTCGCGTCGGCGACGATCTGGCGCGCAAACGGGAAGAGCAGCCGCGGGCACTCGATGAAGAGCAGCGGCAGCATGTGTTCCTGCGGGAAACCCGAAACGCGGAACACGCCGCCATAGGCCAGTTCGACGTTGAACAGGACCTTGTCGCCGTCCTTCGCCTCCGCGTTCAAGGACAGAACGACGTCGAAATCGTTCTCGGCGAGCGGATTGGCGTTGACGTTGACATTGATGTTGATCGACGGCGCACGCTCGCGAGCCTGCAGAGAACGCGGCGCACCGGGATTCTCGAAGGAAAGATCCTTGACATACTGGGCCAGGATGTTGAGCGCGGGGCTTTGCTGCGCGCCGCCGTTGCCATTTGTTGCGGTATCAGTCGTCATAAGAGTTTCCTCGGACTTCAAATCAGTGAGGCCATCTATCATTTCGGACTCGGGCTTACAACCCTTGCCAACCGGGCCTCTTTGGGGAGCTGGGCAAGCGATTTTCGCGCTTTCCCGTAGCCGACCGCAGACAGAATAGACCTGATGCCGCGTCGACTGGCTAAAAAGCGCGAGGCGCTTTCCCGCTTGCCATCGTTTTCGATTTCTACCGGGAGATCCGGTTCGGCGGCGAGGACCCGTCGTCATCCTTCTTCTCGCGGGAGAATTCGTCCTCGTTCAGGTCGATGACGCGGGGACCCGTGCGTTCTTCGCGTCCGCCGGGACCCCAGCGGTAGAAACCAGTTCCTGCCGTCACTATAGTCATTCTTGTCTGCAGGAATGTGGCGACGGCACGCCTTATCGGTGGCAGGAACAAGACGAGGCCGATGATGTCGCTGAAGAAGCCCGGCACGATCAGGAGGATTGCTGCGACGAAGACCAGCGCGCCTTCGAGAACCTCGCGGCCCGGGTCACGTCCCGCCCGAGCGGATTCCTGCACGCGGCGAAACACCTCGAATCCCTGGACGCGCAGCAGCGCAATACCGACCGCACCGCTCAGGAACACGAGGAGCAGCGTCATCAGGAGTCCGGCTTCGCGACCAACGATGACGAAGCCGGCAATTTCCGCGAGCGGCAGCCCGAGGATGACGAGCGGAATGATCAGGGAACGCATCGACGGCACTCGCCAGAAGTTTCGTGCAATTGGTTGGCCTCCGGTTTAAGGGTGCGACATCGCCATTTGAATGGGTTATCCTTGCGGACTATATGGGATAGTAAGAGAAAATCTAACAGCGGTTCCGGGTGGAAATGGGCTCTTTCGACTTCATCACGTTTTTTTTCCTGATCGCCGCCGTGGTCATCTTTCTGCAGTTGCGCAGTGTTCTGGGGCGCCGTACCGGCAATGAACGACCGCCTTTCGATCCCTATTCGCCGCGTGAGATGAGCAAGGGCCCGGAGAGCGCCGACAATGGCAAGGTCGTGCAACTCCCGCGCCGCGAAAGCACCGTCGAAGACGAGTCTCGTTACGCAGCCATCGATGCCGTTGCCAAGGCCGGCACGCCTTTGAACGGCCAACTCAGGGCCTTGAGCGACGCCGACCGCAGCTTCAATCCGGAGGATTTCGTCAGCGGCGCCAAGATGGCCTACGAGATGATCGTGATGGCCTTCGCCGACGGCGACCGCAAGACGCTGAAGGGACTGCTGTCGCGCGAAGTCTATGAGGGCTTCGATTCCGCCATTTCCGACCGGGAGGGGAAGGGCGAGGTCGTCAAGTCGACCTTCGTCGGCATCGAGAAGGCCGACATCACCCACGCGGAGATCAAGGACAACGAGGAAAACATCACCGTCCGGATCATCAGCCAGCTCATCTCGGCTACCTATGACAAGCAGGGCAAACTGATCGACGGCGACGCCGACTCTGTTGCCGAAGTCAACGACCTCTGGACCTTCTCGCGTGATATCCGGTCGCGCGATCCGAACTGGAAACTGATCGCTACGGAATCGGAAAACTGAGGCGAGCATGGCCTTTCATTTGGAGCCGGTCGCCTTTTCCGAACTGCCCGGCTGGCAGGCGGATGATCCGACAGCCGTTATTGCCGCCCTTCTCCGCTGCCATCACCACGTCACCACGGCGAAACCCTACAAGACAGGATCGCTCGGCATTTCCGTGGCCGATCTCTTGCCCGCTTTCGAGGCCGCCCGCTCGCACGTTTCCGACGCGGCAGCGGCGCGCTCCTTTTTCGAAGAGCAGTTTCTTCCGTTCAGGATTCGGACCGGCGAGGGCGGTAGGGGGTTCGTTACCGCTTTTTATGAGCCGGAGATCGAGGTTCGTGCCGAACCGGACGAGATTTTTCGCTTCCCCTTCTACCGTCGGCCGGCCGATCTGATCGACATCGACGATGCGAGCCGGCCACAAGGCATGGATCCGTATTTCGCCTTCGGGCGCCTTCGTGGTGATGAGATCGAGGAATATCCGGACCGGGAGGCGATCGAGCGGGGCTTCCTCGCGGGACGCGGGCTTGAGATTGCCTATGCCCGGTCGAAGGTCGACGTCTTTTTCGTTCATGTCCAGGGTGCGGCCGGGCTCCTCTATCCGGACGGATCGAGGCGGCGCATCACCTATGCGGCAAAGACCGGGCACCGCTTTTCCGCAATCGGTAAGCTGCTGATCGATCGCGGCGAGATCGATGCAGCGACCGTGTCGATGGCGAGCATCCGCGCCTGGCTTGCAGCGCATCCCGAAAAGGTGGACGAGATCCTGTGGCATAATCGGTCTTTCATCTTTTTCCGCGAGGCCTCGGTAGACGATGACGGCCTGGGGCCGGTTGCTGCGGCCAAGGTACCACTGGAGCCCGGGCGATCGCTCGCCGTCGATCGGCTGATCCATACCTTCGGCGTCCCCTTCTATGTTGCGAGCGACACCCTTACCCATCTCGACGGCGGACGGCCGTTTGCGCGCCTGATGCTGGCGCTCGACACTGGTTCGGCAATCGTCGGTCCCGCGCGCGGAGACATCTTCACCGGTTCCGGTGACGACGCGGGCAATCTGGCGGGATCCGTCCGCAATGCCGCGGACTTCTACATCTTCGTCCCTCGGGCGGCCGCGTCCAGATACCACCATGGCTAGCGAAAAGAAGCTTTCGCCGGAGGATCGCATTCTTTGGGGGAAGGTCGCACGCTCGACCCGGCCAATACCTGGCCGTATCGAAAGTCTCGCGGACCTGCTTGGCGAGAGCGAAGAGGTTGCGCCCGCAGCGCCGGATTCGCCGAAGGTCGCGGCAACACCGCAAGAAAAGGCTGAGCCGGGCTTCACGCTCAGCAAAGGCAAGGCCGAGCGACGTCACCATCCGCTTGAAAGGCCGGTGAAGCGCAAGCTCGCGAAAGGCCGCGTGGCGCTCGAAGCGCGGATCGACCTGCACGGCATGATCCAGAGCGAAGCCCATGGCCTGCTCCTGCAGTTTCTCCTGAAGGCGCACGAGCGCGGCCTTCGTCACGTCCTGGTCATCACCGGCAAGGGCACGTCGCTCGGAAGCGATGGGGCGTTGAAACGGGCGGTGCCGCTCTGGTTTTCGCTCCCGGAGTTTCGTCCGCTGATCTCGTCCTATGAGCCGGCGGCGCGCAACCACGGTGGCGAGGGCGCGCTCTATGTCCGCCTGGCGCGCGCCAAGGGAAGTGCGTCATGACGCCGTTCGGCGAAGCGATGCGCGAGCTGCGGCGCAGAAAGGGTGTGTCACAAAAGCAGATGGCGGCGGCGATCGGTGTTTCGGCCGCCTACCTGTCGGCGCTGGAGCATGGCAAGCGCGGGCAGCCGAGCTTCGATTTTTTGCAGCGCGTCGCCGGCTATTTCAATGTGATCTGGGACGAGGCGGACGAGCTCTTCCGGATCGCCGATATTTCCGACCCGAAGGTGGTGCTCGATACGTCCGGCCTGCCGCCCGGTCACACCGCATTTGCCAACCGGCTGAGAGGGCAGATACGCGGTTTGTCGGAGGAGACGATCCGGGCTTTGGAAGATATTTTGGAAAAAGCCACAATTCCTGATAATGACAGGGGATGAAAGCCTGTTCCCGACCGCCGAGCGCGGTCCGGGATTTGGAAGCCGTGGACAAATTTCCTATAGTCCGTAAGGCCTCCGCGCTGTGATTCGCACCGAATCACGACGTCCGCAACCTGGAAAGACCTGAAGCCGAATGACCGATTTTCCTGAGACCGAAGCCGGCGCCATCGCCGAATATGGTGCCGATTCCATCAAGGTGTTGAAAGGGCTCGATGCCGTCCGCAAGCGGCCGGGCATGTATATCGGCGACACCGACGATGGTTCCGGTCTGCACCACATGGTCTATGAGGTCGTCGACAATGCGATCGACGAGGCGCTGGCCGGCCATGCGGATATCGTCACGGTAACCCTCAATCCCGATGGTTCGGTGACGGTGACCGACAACGGCCGCGGCATCCCGACCGACATTCACAAGGAGGAAGGCGTGTCCGCCGCCGAGGTCATCATGACCCAGCTTCACGCCGGCGGAAAGTTCGACCAGAATTCCTACAAGGTCTCGGGCGGCCTGCATGGCGTAGGCGTTTCGGTCGTCAACGCGCTCTCCACATCCTTGAAGCTCAAGATCCGCCGCAGCGGCAAGATCCACGAGATGAGCTTCACGCACGGAGTTGCCGACGGCCCGCTCCAAGTGACGGGTGACGCCGGCACCGATACCGGCACGGAGGTCACCTTCCTGCCCAGCGAGCAAACCTTCTCGAACGTCGAATTCGAATACACGACGCTCGAGCACCGCCTGCGCGAGCTCGCCTTCCTGAATTCCGGCGTCCGCATCGTGCTCACCGATAAGCGTCATTCGGACATCCGCCGCGACGAGATGATGTATGAAGGCGGGCTGGAGGCGTTCGTCGCCTATCTCGATCGCGCCAAGAAGCCGCTTGTGCACAGTCCCGTCTCGATCCGTGGCGAAAAGGACGGCATCACGGTTGAAGTGGCGATGTGGTGGAACGACAGCTACCACGAAAACGTGCTTTGCTTCACCAACAACATTCCGCAGCGTGACGGCGGCACCCATATGGCCGGCTTCCGCGGCGCGCTGACGCGCCAGGTGACCTCCTATGCGGAATCGTCCGGGATAACCAAGAAGGAAAAGGTTACGCTCCAGGGCGAGGATTGCCGCGAGGGACTGACCGCCGTCCTGTCCGTCAAGGTGCCCGATCCGAAGTTTTCTTCGCAAACCAAGGACAAGCTCGTTTCGTCCGAAGTCCGGCCTGTGGTCGAGAGCCTGGTCAACGAAGCATTGAATTCCTGGTTTGAGGAGCATCCAAGCGAAGCCAAGGTCCTCGTCGGCAAGGTCGTCGAGGCGGCGGCGGCCCGCGAGGCGGCGCGCAAGGCACGCGAGCTTACCCGTCGTAAGGGAGCGCTCGACATTTCGTCGCTGCCCGGCAAGCTCGCCGACTGTTCCGAACGCGATCCGGCCAAGTCGGAACTGTTCCTGGTCGAGGGCGACTCGGCAGGCGGTTCGGCCAAGCAGGGCCGTTCACGGGAAAGCCAGGCAATCCTGCCGCTGCGCGGCAAGATCTTGAACGTCGAGCGTGCGCGCTTCGACAAGATGCTGTCGAGCCAGGAAATCGGCACGCTGATCACGGCGCTCGGCACCTCGATCGGCAAGGACGAATTCAATGCCGACAAGCTGCGCTATCACAAGATTATCATCATGACGGATGCTGACGTCGACGGCGCCCACATCCGCACGCTGCTGCTGACATTCTTTTTCCGGCAGATGCCGGAGCTGATCGAGCGCGGCCACCTCTATATCGCCCAGCCGCCGCTCTACAAGGTGACGCGCGGCAAGTCGACGCAATACCTGAAGGACGAGAAGGCGCTCGAGGATTACCTGATCAGCATGGGCCTCGAGGAAGCGTCGCTGGCGCTCGCGTCCGGCGAGGTGAGAGCCGGGCAGGACCTGCGTGAAGTCATCAATGATGCGCTGCGCCTGCGCTCGCTGATGGACGGGCTGCATTCCCGCTACAACCGGGCGATCGTCGAGCAGGCCGCCATCGCCGGCGCGCTCAACGTCGAACTGAATGGCCGGCGCGATGAATATCAGGACGTGGCGGCGGAAGTGGCGCGCCGCCTCGACGTCATCGCCGAGGAGACCGAGCGCGGCTGGACCGGAACGGTGACCGCGGAAGGCGGCCTGAAGCTAGAGCGCATGGTTCGCGGCGTCAAGGAAGTGTCGATACTCGACATGGCGCTGATCGGCTCCTCCGATGCCCGCCATATCGATCAGCTGACGGCAAAACTGAAGGAAGTCTATGCCGAGCCGCCGGTGCTGCGCCGCCGTGACGGCACCCAGGACATCAGCGGACCGCGCGCTCTGCTCGACGCGATCTTCGCGGCCGGCCGCAAGGGCCTCTCGATGCAGCGCTACAAGGGTCTCGGCGAGATGAACGCCGAGCAACTCTGGGAAACGACACTCGATCCGAACGTCCGTTCGCTGCTGCAGGTCAAGGTTTCCGATGCGACCGACGCGGACGGTCTGTTCTCGCGACTGATGGGCGACGAGGTGGAACCGCGGCGCGATTTCATCCAGGAAAACGCGCTGAGCGTCGCCAATCTCGACATCTGATGTGGTCGTCTGGCAGAAAATCGCCGGCGCCGAAAGGCGCCGGTTTTCTTTTGCCCGATCAGTCGGCCTTGAACCGGCCTTCGAAAACGAAATCGCCAAGCGGCTTGCGCTGGCTCGGCTTTTCCCGCTCGCGCAGATCCTCCGGCAGCGTCGACGGATCGGCAAGTTTGCCGATCGCGACCGCGGCTTCGACCCGATAGTGCTCCGGTACACCGAGTACGCGCATGGCCTTGTCCCGGTCGATCCCCGCCATCGCATGCGCGTAAAAACCGGCAAGGCGCGTCTGCAGCGCAAGCGCGAACCACGCGGCACCGGTATCGAAGGCATGGGTGTAGGCCGGTCGCATCTCGCCGGTCGACGTGAGCCTGTGGGTTTTCGATAGAATGATCACGATCGCCGAGGCTTTTTTCGCCCAGCGCTGGTTGCCTTCATCGAGAATCTCCAGGAGCGACGCAAAGTGTTCGGTGCCGCGGCGGGCATAGACGAAGCGCCAGGGCTGGTTGTTGCTCGCCGAAGGCGCCCAGCGCGCGGCCTCGAAAAGGGCGAGCAGATCCTTTTCGCTGATTTCGTCGCCGGTAAAGGCGCGCGGCGACCAGCGCTCCAGGAAGATCGAGTGGATCGGGTGGTCGGCTCTTCTATGGTTGATTTCTGTCACGAACGAACATCCTTATTTGCGCGTGAATCCTCTTGGGAGGTCCTACTGCATGATTCCTTAAATCGGAATCGATTTAAGGACAAAATCATGCAGCAAATCAAAGTGCTACAGCGACCTTTGCGCGTCCGATTTGACGCGCGGCGCTGTAGCGTCTCGGCCAGGAGAGCGGATTCGGCGACGCTACAAAAGTTCCAGCATCGATGGAACCGCAACATGAGTATGGGAGGGAGCGATGGACGAAGCAACGTTCAGGCATTGGTCGGCCAAGGCCGCGGATTGGGGTGTGGATTACCGGCAGTCACTTCGGGACCGGCCCGTCCGGGCGCAGACGGCTGCCGGTGAGATAGCGGGCCAAATCGCTCTATCTCCTCCGGAAGCCGGTGAAGCGATGGAGCGGATCTTCGAGGATTTCCAGACAATCATCATGCCGGGCAATGACCCATTGGCAGCACCCCCGTTTCTTTGCCTATTTCCCTGCCAACGCCGCGCCCGTCTCCGTCATCGCCGAATATCTGGTCACCGCCGTTGCGGCGCAATGCATGCTCTGGCAGACCTCGCCGGCGGCGACCGAACTGGAGACGAAGATGCTCGACTGGCTGCGGCAGGCGATCGGCCTGCCGGCGGACTTTTCCGGCGTCATCCAGGATTCCGCGTCCTCCGCCACGCTCGCGGCGGTGCTGGTGATGCGCGAAAAGGCGCTCGACTGGAACGGCAATCGCGCAGGATTGGCCGGCAATCCCCGTGTCCGCATCTATTCCTCCAACCAGGTCCATACCTCGATTGACCGCGCGATCTGGGTGAGCGGCATAGGGGAAGAGAATCTTGTCCGGATACCGACCATCGGCGAGCGTCGAGCGATGGACTGCACCGCTCTTGCCAGTGCAATCAAGGCGGATCGCAAGGCGGGCCATCTCCCGGCAGGCATTGTCGCCTGCACCGGAGGCACCAGCACTGGCGCCTGTGATGACATTGCCGAAGTCGTCCGCGTCGCCCGCGAGCATGGGCTATACGTCCATGTCGACGCCGCCTGGGCAGGTGCTGCCATGATCTGCGAGGAATTCCGTGAGCTCTGGCGGGGCGTCGAGGGCGCCGACTCAGTCGTCTTCAATCCGCACAAATGGCTCGGCGCCCAGTTCGACTGTTCTGCCCATTTCGTTCGCAACCCCGACGATCTCGTCCGCACGCTGGCAATCCAGCCGGAATATCTGAAGACGCACGGGCAGGACGGGATCATCAATTACTCCGAATGGTCCGTGCCGCTCGGGCGGCGCTTTCGGGCTCTCAAGCTGTGGTTCCTGCTGCGCTTCCACGGCCTTTCGGGCTTGAGGGAGATGATCCGCAATCATGTCCGCTGGTCGCGCGAACTTGCCGAGCGGCTGCGGAACGAACCGGGCTTCGAAATCGTTACTGAACCGGTTCTGTCTCTCTTTTCGTTTCGACATGCCGGCGGCTCCGATGCCGACGCCCATAACCTCGCTCTGGTGAAGGCGATCAACGACGACGGCCGCATCTACCTGACGCAGACACGTGTCGACCGACGCATCGCCATCCGGTTCCAGGCGGGGCAATTCAGCATGGCCGAGGAGGACGCAGAAACGGCGTTCAGGACCATTGTCGAGCTCGCGAAAAAAGTTGTATAAGTTCTGTAGATTTTATCCGAGGAAGGACGCGCCATGAATTTGAAGGATCCGTCGCTGTTTCGCCAGGCCGCTCTCGTGGGCGAAAACTGGATCGAAGCCGACCCGAAAAACGCGATCGAGGTGAACAACCCGGCGACGGGCGAGATCATCGGCCGGGTGCCGAAGCTCGGTGCCGCCGAGACACGGGCCGCGATCGAGACCGCGGCGCGGGTGCAGAAGGAATGGGCGGCGAAGACCGCCAAGGAGCGCGCGGGCGTTCTGCGCCGCTGGTTCGAACTGATGATCGAGAACAAGGACGACCTCGGCCAGATCCTGACCATCGAGCAAGGCAAGCCGCTCGCGGAAGCAACCGGCGAAATCGTCTATGGTGCAAGCTTCATCGAGTGGTTCGCGGAAGAGGCGCGCCGCGTCTATGGCGACCTCGTGCCCGGACACCAGAAGGACAAGCGCATCCTGGTAATGAAGCAGCCGGTCGGCGTCGTCGCCGCGATCACGCCCTGGAACTTCCCGAACGCGATGATCACCCGCAAGGCCGGTCCCGCCTTTGCCGCCGGTTGCGCCATGGTGCTGAAGCCAGCCGGGCAGACGCCGTTCTCGGCGATTGCCATCGCGGTGCTTGCGGAACGCGCCGGCATGCCGAAGGGCCTCTTCTCCGTCATCACCGGCTCGGCCCGCGAGATCGGCGCCGAGATGACCTCGAACCCGACCGTGCGCAAGCTGACCTTCACCGGATCGACGGAAGTCGGCGCCGAGCTCTATCGCCAGAGCGCGACCACGATCAAGAAGCTCGGCCTTGAGCTTGGCGGCAACGCGCCCTTCATCGTTTTCGATGACGCCGATCTTGATGCCGCCGTCGAGGGGGCGTTGATTGCCAAGTTCCGCAACAACGGCCAGACCTGTGTCTGCGCCAACCGCATCTATGTCCAGGATGGCGTCTACGAGGCCTTCTCCGAGAAGCTTGCCGTCGCAGTCGCCAAGCTGAAGACCGGCAACGGCATGGAGGAAGGCGTCATTCTCGGCCCGCTGATCGACCAGCCGGCGCTCGCCAAGGTCGAGGAGCATGTCGCCGATGCACTTGCCAAGGGCGCCCGCGTCGTCCACGGCGGCCGACGCCACGCGCTCGGCGGCACGTTCTACGAGGCGACGGTGCTCGCCGATGTCACGCAGTCCATGTCGGTCGCACGCGAAGAGACTTTTGGGCCGGTGGCGCCGCTCTTCCGCTTCAAGGACGAAGCCGATGTGATCGCCCAGGCCAACGATACCGAGTTCGGTCTCGCCTCCTATTTCTACGCCAAGGACCTCGCCCGGGTCTTCCGGGTCGCGGAAGCACTCGAATACGGCATGGTCGGCGTCAATACCGGCCTGATCTCCACGGCGGAGGCCCCCTTCGGCGGCGTCAAGCTTTCCGGCCTCGGCCGCGAGGGCTCGAAATATGGCATCGAGGAGTTCATGGAGATCAAATACGTCTGCCTCGGCGGCATCGCCTGAGGTGACGGCGATCTCACTTGTCAATCGAACCGGCCGGAAAGTTCTGGCCGGTTTTTTCTTTTGCGGGTAATAACTTACCGACTCGACATTAATGAGAGGAATGCGAACTGCCCCTCACCCCGGCCCTCTCCCCGCGCGCGGGGAGAGGGGTCTTGAGGCGAAGGCGCTGCCGCTTGTCCCTTCTCCCCGCGTGCGGGGAGAAGGTGGGAGCAGCCGTATGAGGGGCAGATTGCGGCGAACAGATCCGGAAGTGAGAGGAGAGCGATTGATGCCCGCCCCGAAAAACCCCTTTAAAGCGGCGATCCGCGAAAACCGGTTCCAGCTTGGCCTGTGGGTGGCGCTGGCGAGCCCCTACGCCGCCGAAGTCGTGGCCGACAGCGGTTACGACTGGCTTTTGATCGACGGTGAGCACGCGCCGAACGATCTGCCGCTTCTTTCGGCGCAGTTCCGCGCGATCTCCGGGCGCGGCAGCCATCCGATCGTTCGTCTCCCTGTCGGCGATACGGCGCTTATCAAACAGACGCTCGACACCGGCGTTCAGACGCTGCTTATCCCGATGGTCGATAGCGTCGAAGAGGCGCAGCAATTGGTGCGCGCCGTTCGCTACCCGCCGCACGGTGTCCGCGGCGTCGGCGCCACGCTTGGCCGCGCCTCGAATTTCGGGCGGATCGGCGACTATCTCACGACCGCCAACGACGAGATTTGCCTCCTCTTGCAGATCGAGAGCCGGAAGGGATTGGATGCGATCGATGACATCGCTGCGCTCGATGGCGTCGACGGCCTGTTCATAGGCCCGTCGGACCTGGCCGCCGACATGGGCCACCTCGGCAAGCCGGGCCATCCGGAGGTGCGTGCGGTGATCGTCGATGCCTTTGCGCGCATCGGCCGTGCCGGGAAGGCGCGCGGGATCATGACTCTCGACCTCGCCCAGGCGCGCGACTATCGCGATCTCGGCGCCGATTTCATGGCCATCGGCACCGATGTCACGCTCCTCGTCAGCGCGACGCAACGCTTGCGGCAGGAATTTACAGGTGAGAAGCAGACCTCAAGGCCGGAATCCGGCTACTGAGCGGTCTAATCGGGAGAGTTCATAGCCGGCTACGGAATCGACTGCAGCAAGGTCTCCCGCGCCGATTTCAGATGCCGCCGGCAAGCCTGGTCCACCTGCTTTGGATCGCGCGACCGGAGTGCGGCGATATAGGCGAGATGCTCTTCAAGCGCGCGCGCATTGCGTTCCCGGGAGTTGGCCTTGTTCCACTGATAGTGATAGTGGAAGACGATCGCGATGATGTCGTAGAAATCGATGATGAAGCGGTTGCTTGACGATTTATGCACCAGCAGGTGGAAGCGCTCGTCAAGCTCGGAAAATTCCTTGTAGCGGTTGTCGATGTCGGCAAGGATCTCGCGGTGCACGGCCTCGATCTTTTTCAGCTCGTCCCAGGCGGGATGGTCCTTCGGCAGGCCGACGAAACTCGCCGCGGAGCGGAGCTCGAACATTTCGCGCACTTCCGTCAGCTCAAGCGCGAATTCTCGGGTAAAACCTTTCAGCACCCAATGGCTGTTCGGTCGCTTCTCGATCAGGCCGAAGCGGCTGAAGCGGATCAGGAATTCGCGTACGCTCGTCGTGCCGGTACCGATCTCGCGCGCGAGTTCAAGCTCGTTGATCTGCATGCCGGGCTCGGCACCGCCGGCCAGAATCCGGCGCATGAAACTGCGCTCGATGATTTCTGCAAGTGAGCTGGTCTCTTCCGTCGGAAAATAATCCGATGGTTCGGGGCGGCGCAGCACGATTTTCCGGCGCTTGTCCCAGATGATCAGCTTGAGCTCCTCGCAGCGGGTGAGAATGGCGCGAACGGTCGTGCGGCTCACCCCGAGCACCTGTCCGAGTTCGGGCTCGGACGGCAGCGTGGAGGTCTCCGCCAAGAGCTTCAGGCAGCGATTGAAGGCATCCTTGAAAACGGTGTTCTGCTTCGCCATGGAAGGTCCGGCTGGTCCTCTGTTGCTGCGGGCGTCGGCCCGGAATTCGTTGCTGCTCCATCGCGCAGTGCCTATTGCCAGGCAGGCGCTGTAGCACTTTGAATTTGCCCTGTTATCCCTTCATCGGTAACCGTCCGAAGGAATCACGCTGTAGCGCGGCAGCGCTGATTTGTCTTGGCCGTCGCGGGGTATTTCGACACTGGTCGCTCCAATTTCCGCGCGCCCGCTTCGACCGTCGACGCCTTTTTCGATCATAATACCTGTTGACGTGTTTCTGTCTATTGTGGATAAAAGACAAATTGCTTGTGCGACCATTCGCACATGAAACGAAATCAGGAGTGCCGCTTTGTCCGCCCCGTCTTCAATCCTTCTCTCGCCGGAGGACAATGTCGCCGTAGCAACCTTTCCGATCGAGGCAGGGCAGCCGCTTCCGGGCGGCGCCACGGCCAAAGTACGGATCGAGCCCGGCCACAAGGTCGCGGTGCAGGCGATTGGAAGCGGAGAGCCGGTGATCAAATACGCCCAGGCGATCGGCCGCGCGACCAGCGACATCGGCGCCGGGGACCACGTGCATTCGCACAATCTCGCCTTCGACCAGGACCGTCTTGCGATCGGCGCCGCAGTTGCGCCCGAATCCGCGAGCGCCGCCGACAAGGCGCGGACCTTCCTTGGCTATCGCCGGGCCGACGGACGGGCGGCCACCCGCAACTATATCGGCATCGTCGCCAGCGTGAACTGTTCCACCACGGTCTGTCGCGCCATCGCCGACGAGGCCAACCGGCGAATTCTGCCACGATATGAGGGCATCGATGGCTTCGTACCGATCGTGCACGACCAGGGCTGCGGCATGTCGTCCACCGGCGATGGGATGAAGAACCTGCACCGGACGCTTGCCGGCTATGCCCGCCACGTCAATTTCGGCGGCGTGCTGATGGTCGGGCTCGGTTGCGAAGTCAACCAGTTGACGCTTTACGGCCAGAGCGGCTCCGGCGCGGAAAAACGCCACTTCAACATCCAAGAGGCGGGCGGGTCCCGCCGCTCGGTCGAGCGCGCGCTGGGCGTGCTCGATGAAATCGCCCAGGAAGTCGCAACGGCGCGGCGCGTGCCAATACCGGTCAGCGAGATCATCGTCGGTCTGCAATGCGGCGGCTCCGACGGGCTTTCGGGGGTCACGGCGAATCCCGCACTCGGTGCCGCGGTCGACATTCTCGCCGGTGCCGGCGGCACCGCGATCCTCTCGGAAACCTCGGAGATATACGGGGCCGAACATCTGTTGCGCAGCCGCGCGGTCAACGAAGACGTCGCGGCAAAGCTCGATGGCCTGATTTCCTGGTGGGAAAACTACGTTGCGCTGCACGGCGCCTCGCTCGACAACAATCCGTCGCCGGGCAACAAGCGCGGCGGCCTTACGACGATCCTCGAAAAGTCGCTCGGTGCAGTCGCGAAGGGCGGACGGTCACCGTTGACGGCTGTCTACAATTACGCCGAACGCGTAACCGAGCATGGGCTCGTGTTCATGGATACGCCGGGCTACGACCCGGTTTCGGCAACCGGCCAGGTCGCCGGTGGCGCCAACGTCATCGCGTTTACCACCGGGCGCGGCAGCTGCTTCGGCTGTCGCCCCGCGCCATCGATCAAGCTCACCAGCAACACGCCGCTTTATCGCGCCATGGAGGAAGACATGGACATCGATTGCGGTGTGATCGCTTCGGGAGAGGCGACCATCGCAGGGCTTGGCCGTGAAATCTTCGACCTGATCATCGATACCGCTTCCGGTCGCAAGACCAAGAGCGAACTGTTCGGGTACGGCGACAATGAATTCGTTCCCTGGCATCTGGGGGCTACGCTTTAGAGGGACAGACCCTCATCCGCCTGCCGGCACCTTCTTCCCGCATGCAGGGAGAAGGGACGATGCCGCAGCCGCTAAAGTCCCCTCTCCCCGCAAGCGGGGAGAGGGCCAAGGTGAGGGGCAAACCCCTCTGAGTTTAGAAACGCGCATCCTTGGAGGAGGAAACAAGGAATGCAGACCAGAAAGATCGGTCGGACCGACCTTGCGGTGACCGAGTACAGCTTCGGCGCGGCCGCGCTTGGCGGCCTCTATCGCGAATGCACGCGCGAAGCCGCAATGGGGACGCTGGATGCTGCCTGGGCCGCAGGCATCCGCTATTTCGACGTGGCGCCCTATTACGGGTTGGGACTGGCCGAGCGGCGCGTCGGCGATTTCCTGCAGGACAAGCCGCGCGACAGCTTCGTGCTCTCGACAAAGGTTGGCCGCCTGCTCCGCCCGGTGCCGGAAGGCGCGGTTCCCGACTATTCCTATGTCAAACCGCTGAATTTCGACGTCACCTTCGACTACAGCTATGACGCGATCATGCGGTCGGTCGAATTCAGCTACGCACGGCTCGGCCTCAATCGCATCGACATCCTTTATGTCCACGACATCGGCGTCTACACCCACGGTGCCGCGAAGAATGCCGTGCTCTTGCGGCAACTGATGGATTCCGGCCTGAAGGCGCTGGAGGAGCTGAAAACGGCCGGTGTCATTTCGGCCTACGGCCTCGGCATCAATGAAGTGCCGGTCTGCCTCGAGGTCATGCGGCGGGCCGATATCGACTGCATCCTCTTGGCCGGGCGCTACACGCTTCTCGACCGCTCGGCGGTCGCCGAGTTACTTCCCCTTTGCGAGAAGAAGGGGACATCGCTCGTCGTTGGCGGCGTGTTCAATTCCGGCATTCTCGCCACCGGCCCGGTGGAGGGAGCCCATTTCGACTACATGCCGGCGAGCGAAGACGTGCGGACGCGGGTTGCGGCGATGGAAAAGATCGCGCGCGACCGCGGGATGCCGCTTGCCGCTCCCGCGCTCCAGTTCCCGCTTGCCAACCGCCAGGTTGCCTCGGTCCTGCTCGGTACGGCGAAGCCTTCGAGCCTCGAGCGCAATATGGAACTCACCCGACGGAAGATCGCTACGGAAGACTTTGCTGCTTTCGAACCCTACACCCTCGTCGCGCCCGAACTCGGGCTCGAGGCGGTGAGGGCCTGATGTGTGACGCCGCGTTGGCTGGATGTCGGCGCGGCGGCCAAGAAGGGACAGCGGCACGCCGGTGGCCCGTCTAAGAATGCCTATGAAAACATGTTGTTGCGTCTGGGAGGAACGCAATGAATGGAACCCGGCGTTACGGCTTGCCATTTCAAATTCACTGCGCTAGCGTACAATCTGTTTTTTATAGATAAAAGATCGATCCGTAGGCACCTTGCGGATCGCATCCAATAACGGAACAGGTGTATTTGAGAGGAGAAACCCAATGAGCATCACAAAGCACATTCTATCCCGCCGTGCCTTTACGGCACTTGCCGGTGCCGCTTTCCTTGCAACGATGGCGCCCGTCGCGTCATTCGCGCAGGACGTCACGATCCCGATCATCGTCAAGGATACCACGTCCTTCTATTGGCAGATCGTTCTCGCGGGTGCGCGCGCGGCCGGTAAGGACCTCGGCGTGAATGTGCCGGAGCTTGGCGCCCAGTCTGAATCGGACATCAACGGCCAGATCAGCATTCTCGAAAATGCCGTTGCCGGCTCGCCGGCTGCAGTCGTGATCTCGCCGACGGAGTTCAAAGCCCTCGGCAAGCCGATCGACGAGGCCGCAAAAGCTGTTCCGATCATCGGCATCGACTCGGCCGCTGACTCAAAGGCCTTCACCTCGTTCCTGACGACCGACAACGTCCAGGGCGGTCGCATTGCCGCTGATGGCCTTGCTGCCGCAATCAAGGAGGCGACCGGTAAGGAGGAAGGCGAAATCGCCATCATCACCAGCCTGCCGGGCGTCGGCTCGCTCGACCAGCGCCGTGACGGCTTCCTTGACCAGATCAAGACCAAGTATCCGGGCTTCAAGGTCGTTGCCGACAAATATGCCGATGGTCAGGCGACCACCGGTCTCAACATGATGACTGACCTCATCACCGCCAACCCGAACCTCGTCGGCGTCTTCGCCTCCAACCTGATCATGGCGCAGGGCGTCGGCCAGGCGATTGCCGAAAACAAGCTCGGCGACAAGATCAAGGTGATCGGCTTCGACAGCGACGAAAAGACCGTCGGCTTCCTCAAGGAAGGCGTTTTGGCCGGGCTCGTCGTGCAGGACCCCTACCGCATGGGTTATGATGGCGTGAAGACGGCGCTTGCGGTCTCGAAGGGCGAGAAGGTCGAAGCGAATGTCGATACCGGCGCGAACCTCGTCACCAAGGCGAACATGGCCGAGCCGAAAATCGATGCGCTCCTGAACCCGAAGGTAAACTAGACCCGGGGCAGGCGACGGCGGGTTCGAGGGGCGCCGTCGCCGTCCGGGTTGGCGCATAACCCCGGGAAGCGATTTTCGGGGTTATGCGCGGATGGGCGTTGCTGCGGAGCGCGGACCTTGACGCGAAGGTGCTGCCTGAGGAGGGCATTCTCATGATTGGACTTCAAGAGGTCGGCCATAGACACGAGCTCAGAACGCCCGTCGGCCACCCCGTTCCCAAGGGTGAGCCGATCCTCGAGTTGCACAGTCTGCGGAAGAACTACGGCGCCGTGGAAGCGCTGAAGCCCGCGACCATGACATTCCTCTCGGGCGAGGTGCATGCAATCGTCGGCGAAAACGGCGCCGGCAAATCTACGCTGATCAAATTGCTGACGGGGGTGATCACCCGAACCGCGGGCGATATCCTCTGGTGCGGCGAGCCGGTTCAGCTCGCGACCCCCAACGAGGCGATTTCGCGCGGCATCAACGCCGTCCATCAGGAAGTCGTGCTCTGCCCGCATCTTTCCGTCGCGGCCAACATGTTCCTCGGTGATGAGATGAACAAGCGCGGCCTGATGCGCAAGCGCGCAATGACCGATGCGGCGCAAGGCGTGCTCGACGATCTCGGTTTCAACCTGCCCGCAAGCGCGGTGCTCGGAAGCCTGACGATCGGCCAGCAGCAGCTGGTCGCCACGGCGCGGGCGGCGATGCGCGGCACCCAGTTCCTGATCTTCGACGAGCCCACGGCCTATCTCACGCGCCAGGAATCCGAGCAACTGTTCCGCCTCATTCGCCGGCTGCAGGGCGAAGGCGTCACGATCGTCTATATCAGCCACCGCCTGGAGGAGGTGTTCGAGCTTGCCGACCGGGTCTCCGTCCTGCGCGACGGCACCCACGTCGGCACCCGCGCGATCGACGAGACGAACGAGGCCGAGCTGATCGCGCTGATGATCAATCGCACGATCGAACAGATCTATCACAAGGAGCACTTTACCGCCGGCGAGACGCTCGTTGAAACGCGCGGGCTGAGCGGTCCGGGCTTTGCCGACGTGTCGCTGACGGTCCGGGCCGGCGAGATCGTCGGCCTCTATGGCCTGATCGGCGCCGGCCGCAGCGAATTTGCACTCGGCCTTTACGGCCGCCATCGGCTGAGCGCCGGGGAGGTCTTCTGGCAGGGGAGCAAGGTCGAGATCGACAGCGAGCGAAAGGCGATGGAGCTCGGGATCGCGCTTGCGCCGGAGAGCCGCCGCGATCAGGGGCTCTGCCTCAACCTGCCGATCGGCCTTAACATCAACTTGCCGGTTTTCCGCAAGCTGACGCGCGGACTGACGATCAACCGTGCCGAGGAGGCGGCGAACGCCGACCGCCAGATCCGCGATCTGAAGATCAAGACGCCGTCGCGCCGGGTGCTTGCGTCCGCCATGTCCGGCGGCAACCAGCAGAAGATCGTCATCGGAAAGTGGCTGAGCCACGGGGCGAAACTGTTCATCTTCGATGAACCGACCGTCGGCGTCGATGTCGGCACCAAGGCCGAAATCTACCGGCTTTTCGCGCGGCTCCTGGAGAAGGGGGCGGGCATCATCCTGATTTCGTCCTACTTGCCGGAGGTCTACGAACTGTCGGACCGGCTGCACGTCTTCCGGCAGGGGCGGCTTGTGGGAAGCCACGGCTACCGCACGGCCAGCCATGAAGAGGTGCTGGCGCAGGCGATCGGCGCGTGACCGCAAGAAACAAGGCATAAGGGACTGCAGGGAGGAACGACATGAGTGTGGAAACGGTTGAAAGCAGCACGGGGCCGACGCCGAGGAAAGGGATCAGCATCCTGTTCGGCCTGACGCTGCTCGGGCTCCTGCTCTTCCTCTGGCTGCTCCTCGGCTTCGCGACCAACAGCTTCTGGACGCCGAACAACATCAGCAACCTCTTGCGCCAGGGCGCGATGACGGCGATCCTCGCCGTCGGCCAGACCTTCGTGATCATCACCGCGGGCATCGATCTCTCGGTTGGCGCGGTGGTCGGCTTCACCAGCGTCATCGTGGCATGGCTGCTCGCCGCCGGCGTTCCGCTATGGCTCGCCCTCATCGCGACCTTGGCGATCGGCGTCCTGATCGGCGCCTTTCACGCCTTCGGTATCGTCCGCATGGGCCTGCCGGCCTTCATCATCACGCTGGCGACGCTGACCTCACTGCGCGGCATCGGTCTGCTCATCACCAACGGTTCGACGATATCGATCAGCAACGAGGCTTTCACCAATTTCTCGCGGGCCGATTTCCTCGGTGTGCCGAGCCTGTTCTGGATGGTGATCGTCGTCGCCGTGCCGGCCTATATCTTCCTGCACTTGAGCCGTTTCGGCCGCTATCTGTTTGCCGTCGGCTCGAACGCCGAGGCGGCGCGCCTTTCCGGCGTCAACGTCAACCGGACGACCTATCTCGCCTACATCCTGTCATCGACCTGCGCCGCCTTTGTCGGCCTGCTGCTTGCCTCGCGCATCGGCATCGGCAACGCCACGCAGGCAGAAGGCTGGGAACTGCAAGCGATCGCCTCGTCGGTGATCGGCGGCACGAGCCTGTTCGGTGCCGTCGGTTCGGTCCACGGTCCGCTGCTCGGCGCCTTCATTCTGGCGACCATCAACAACGGCGCCAATCTTTTGAACGTCAATTCCTTCTGGCAACGCATCATCACCGGGCTGCTCATCATCGTCATCGTCTACTTCGACCAGCTCCGGCGGCGGGGCGAGCGATGACCGGGGTTGACGGTATGAAGGCCGTCCTCTGCCCGGAGCCGGGCCGCCTCGAGATCGTCGACCGCAGCCGGCCCGCGGCGCCGGCCGCCGGCTGGGTGCGCCTTGCCGTCAGCCATGTCGGGATCTGCGGCACCGACTATCATATCTTCGAAGGCAAGCATCCCTTCCTGGAATATCCCCGCGTGATGGGGCACGAAATCTCGGCAAAGGTGATCGAAGCGGGACCTGAAACGTCGCTCGCGCCCGGGACGCTGGTGGTGGTCAATCCCTATCTCTCCTGCGGAAGCTGTGTCGCCTGCCGAAGCGGAAAGCCGAATTGCTGCACGGCGATCCGTGTCCTCGGCGTGCACACCGACGGTGCTTTCTGCGAGGAGATCACCATGCCGGAAGGAAATCTCTATCCGGCTCAGGATCTCTCGCCCGAAGCCGCCGCTACGGTCGAGTTCCTGGCGATCGGCGCCCATGCCGTCCGCCGGTCGACGGCGGCGCCCGGTGCCCGTTCGCTGGTCATCGGTGCCGGCCCGATCGGCCTCGGGACGGCGCTTTTTTCCCGCATTGCCGGGCACGACGTGACCCTCCTCGACACGAGCGCGGAACGACTGGCCTTTGCCCGCGACAGGCTCGGCTTCCCGCACGGCGTCGTGGCCGATCGCGACACGGAACGTGCAATCGCTGAGGCGACGAATGGCGATGGCTTTGATGTCGTCTTCGACGCGACGGGCAACACAACGTCGATGGAGCGGTCGTTCGCCTACGTCGCCCATGGCGGAACGCTGGTCTTCGTCAGCGTGGTCAAGGACGATATCCGTTTCTCCGATCCGGAATTCCACAAGCGCGAGATGACGCTGGTCGCCAGCCGCAATGCGACACGGGCTGATTTCGATCATGTCATCGCGTCGATCCGTGACGGTCTGGTTCCGGTCGACGCGCTGATCACCCATCGCACGACACTCGCTGAGGCGGTGAACGACCTGCCACGCTGGGCGCACGAAAAAGGCGGCCTCGTCAAGGCCGTAATCACAGTGGGTGCCGCATGACCCTCATCGATGCTCACCAGCACTATTGGACGCTCGGCCTTGGCCATAACGACTGGCCGGAGCCGGATCTCGCGCCGATCTACCGCGATTTCGGGCCGGAGGACCTCAAGCCTAATCTGGCAGCCTCAGGAATTTCGCGGACCGTTCTCGTCCAGGCCGCTCCGAACGTGAGGGAAACCGAGTTCCTGCTTTCGGTCGCCGAGCGGGAGAAGAGTGTGGCGGCGGTGGTCGGCTGGGTCAATATATTGGCGACCGATGCCGTTTCAGAAATCAGGCGCCTGAAGACCAACCCCAAACTCAAGGGCATCCGCCCGATGCTGCAGGCCATTGCGGAAACCGCCTGGATCCTGCAGCCGCCGGCGATCGCCACGCTGCAGGCCCTGCCTGGACTCGATATGCGGTTCGACGCCCTGATCCAGCCGCGGCATCTGCCGGTCATTGCCGCCCTTGCCGATCAGGTGCCGGAGCTGGCGATCGTCGTCGACCATGGTGCCAAGCCTTTCATCGCGGCCGGAAAGCTGGAGCCGTGGCGGTCCGACATGGCCGCACTCGCCCGCCGCCCGAACGTCCACGTCAAGCTCTCCGGGCTTGTGACCGAGGCGGGCGGCGGCTGGTCGGTCGAGAGGCTCAAGCCTTACGCCGCGCATCTCCTCGATGTCTTTGGAGCAGATCGTGTGATGTTCGGCAGCGACTGGCCGGTCGTCTTGCTCGACGCCGACTATGGCGCATGGTTTGCTGCAGCACAGGAACTGACGGCGCATCTCACATCCCTGGAACGGGAGAATGTTTTCTCGCGGACGGCCGCCCGCTTTTACGGAATTTCCGGCTAAGGATTTGCCTTGCCCGGCTTACTTCACTGCCGTGCGTCCGGCCGGATGCGCCGAAAGTCGCTGTAGTACTTTGAATTGCTTCATGCTTTTGTCCTGAAATCAGGAAGCAGACAAGGATGGCATTGCGCAAGCGAACGGGCGCAGCGTTCGGAAATCCAGTAACATTTTACGGAGAGACCTTGTACCGGGGCGGAAAGGACATCATTGTTGCACCGCACAAGAAACATGGTAGTCTGCCAGCGATTGCGGACACCAAGACAAACAATCGCAAGCTTGCGTCCGACTGGGAGCGGCGTTGTCGTTGATTTGAAACAAGGGGTACGCGTCCCATGTTCTACCAGCTTTACGAATTGAACCATGCCATGATGGCGCCGTGGCGCACCGCCGCGGATGCCCTGCGGCTTGCCTTCAACAATCCGATGAATCCGGTCTCGCACACCTATTTCGGTCGTGCCACCGCTGCGGGATTGGAGGTTTTCGAGCGCGCCACACGCCGTTACGGCAAGCCGGAATTCGGCCTTGCCGAAACCATCGTCGACGGTGAGACGGTGGCCGTGCGGGAGAAGATCGTCTGGCGTGAGCCTTTCTGCAATCTCATCCACTTCGAGCGCTCCCTTCCGAAAGGAAGAGCGCCGGATCACAAGGTGCTGATGGTGGCGCCGATGTCCGGGCACTACGCGACGCTGCTGCGCGGCACCGTCGAGGCGCTGCTGCCGCATGCCGATGTCTACATCACCGATTGGATCGACGCGCGGATGGTGCCTCTCGCCGAAGGTACGTTCGATCTCGACGACTACATCGACTACGTCGTCCAGATGGTGCACTTCCTCGGCCCCGATACCCATGTGATCGGCGTCTGTCAGCCGGCGGTGCCGGTCCTGGCTGCGGTCTCGCTGATGGAAGCGGCGGAAGATCCGCTCGCACCGGCGTCGATGACGCTGATGGGCGGGCCGATCGACACGCGCATCAATCCCACGGCCGTCAATCAACTGGCGAAAGAGCGGCCGATCGAATGGTTCCGTGACAATGTCATCATGCCCGTGCCGTGGCCGCAGCCGGGTTTCATGCGCATGGTCTATCCGGGTTTCCTGCAGCTCTCCGGCTTCATGTCGATGAATCTCGATCGGCACCTGATCGCCCACAAGGAATTCTTCGCCCATCTCGTCAAGAACGACGGTGATGCGGCCGACAAACACCGCGATTTCTATGACGAATACCTGGCGGTCATGGATCTGACGGCAGAATTCTACCTGCAGACGGTGCAGGTCGTGTTCATGCAGCATGCCTTGCCGAAGGGCGAGATGATGCACCGCGGGCGGCGCGTCGACCCTTCGGCGATCCGCAAGGTGGCGCTCCTGACCGTCGAGGGCGAAAACGACGACATTTCCGGCGTCGGCCAGACGAAGGCCGCGCAGACGATCTGCACCAACATCCCGGAACACATGCGTCAGCATTACATGCAACCGGATGTCGGCCATTACGGCGTCTTCAACGGATCGCGTTTCCGCCGCGAGATCGCGCCGCGCATCGTCGCTTTCCAGCGCGAGCATGCGCGTCGCGCCTCGCCGGTCAAGCAGCTCATCAAGGGCGGAAAGTCAGCCTGACAGGAAAGGCTCGATTGAAGCGGTCGTTTTGACTGAGCAGAGTCAAGACTTTGTTCGATTCCGACATGGAAAGTCTTGCAGAGGCGGCGGGCCTTTCCCACATCGTTTTCATCGGGTCGCGATTGTCGCGGCCCGCTGATTGCGAGGAATCGTGAAGATGAACCAATCTGCATTGATCCGTCCGGACTGGACGCCCGCGACCATTGCATTGATGGTGCTCGGCTTCGTTGTGTTCTGGCCGCTTGGCCTGGCAATGCTCGCTTATATCCTCTTCGGCGAAAAGCTGAGGGCGTTCAAGAGGGACGCCAACGGCAGTGTGGATCGCATGTGCGCCGGCTTCCGGCGCAACCATCGCCAGCACTGGGCGCATCATCGCACCGGCAACGTCGCGTTTGACGACTGGCGCGAGGCGGAGCTTGCCCGCCTCGACGAAGAGCGCCGCAAACTGGACGAAATGCGCGAGGAATTCGACGCCTATGTGCGTGAACTTCGCCGCGCCAAGGATCAGGAAGAGTTCGACCGCTTCATGCGCGAGCGCAAGAACGGCGGCCCTTCGCCGTCCGCCGGTCCTGAGACGAACTGAACCGAAAGTACCTATCCGGCGTTTCATGTGAAACGCCGGATATGCATGCCTATGTCGCGAATGATCCGCGAATCGGATAGAAAGGCGCCATGTTTCCCTCTCTCAAGCGGCGCCGCCACAATGGAACCCCTGCCGATATTACGCGCGATATCGAGGTTGCCGGCAAGCTCCTGCCGCTGACCATTCGACAGAACGCCCGTGCAACACGCATGACGCTTCGTATCGAGCCGGGCGGCCGGGCGCTGAAGCTGACCGTGCCAGAAGGCCTGCCGGAGCGCGAAGTCCAGTCCTTTCTGAACCGTCATCAGGGTTGGCTGATGACCAAACTGGCGCGGTTTTCCGGTGAAAGCGAACTCGAGGAGGGCGGCTCGATCCTGATCCGCGGCGTTGCCCACCGCATCGAGCGAACGGGTCGGATCCGCGGCCTGACCGAGGCCGTAGTGCTCGGCGAGGAGAGCATCTTGCGGGTGAGCGGCGGCGAAGAACATTTGCGCCGACGGGTTGCCGACTTTTTGAAGAAGGAAGCGCGCAGCGATCTCGAACGGCTCGTGGCGGTCTATACCGGCAGGATAGGGCGCCGGGCGCGTTCCTTGAGCCTCAAGGACACGCGCAGCCGCTGGGGCTCCTGTTCCGTCGATGGCGACTTGAGCTTTTCCTGGCGGATTGCCATGGCGCCGCCAAAAGTCATCGCCTATCTCGCGGCGCACGAGGTCGCCCATCTTCAGGAGATGAACCACGGCCCGGATTTCTGGGCGCTCTGCGAAAAACTGTGCCCCGACACGCGCGACGCCAAGCACTGGCTGAAGCGCAACGGCACGATGCTGCACGCCATAGATTTTGGCTGAAGTAATTCCAGGAGAGCGGCGTCACCGTTTCCGTCTGCTGTTTCGAAGGGTCAGGCGCGATATCGGGCGTCGAGCGCTGCCTTGATCTTTTGGTCCGTCTTGTACTGGCTGAGCGCGTAGACCGACCAGATCGCCGCCGGAATCCAGCCGATCAGTGTAAGCTGCAGAATGCGGCGGATGATGCCGGCAAAGGGCCGGCCGATCGTGAAGAACTGCAGCCAGGGCAAGATAAGAGCAATCAGCAGACGCATGGTTCCTTCTCCGTTGTGGTATAATGCATATGGTGAGAAGCTGGCCGTCCCGCAACGTTGCGCCGGCCGCGGTTAAGGCGACGCAACGTTTTGGCTCGACTCGGGCGACATTTCGTGCAAGGTCGCTTCCCATGAAAACTGACGTGAAAATATGCGGGTTGAAGACCGCCGAGGCAGTGGAGCGCGCTGCCGCGCTGGGCGCCTCGCACACCGGGTTCATCTTCTTTCCGAAAAGCCCGCGCAATATCGAACCGGACGACGCCGGCCGTCTTGCCGACCGTATTCGCGGGCGGGCGAAGATCGTGGCAGTTACGGTCGATGCCGACAATGACGACCTCGACGAGATCGTTTCGGCTCTCAAGCCGGATATGCTGCAGCTTCACGGCTCGGAAAGCCCGGACCGCGTGCTGACGGTCAAGGCGGTCTACGGCCTTCCCGTCATGAAGGCCCTGTCGATCCGCGAGGCATCCGATCTCGACCGGATGGAACCCTATGTCGGCATTGCAGATCGTTTCCTGTTCGACGCCAAGCCGCCGGCGGGCTCCGACCTGCCGGGCGGCAACGGCGTTTCGTTCGACTGGCGGCTGCTCGATGCGCTTGACGGCAGCGTCGATTACATGCTTTCCGGTGGATTGAATGCAAGCAACATCGGCGAGGCCCTTGCGCTGACCGGCGCGCGGGCCATCGACACATCCTCCGGCGTCGAGAGCGCGCCGGGCATCAAGGATTTGAAGCTCATGGAAGCATTTTTCGATGCCGTTCGCCGGGCGGACGACGAGCGGGCACGAGCAGGGAGCAAGACGTGAACGAGGCGCCTAAACTGAACTCCTTCAGAGCCGGACCCGACGAGGAAGGCCGCTTCGGTATCTTTGGTGGCCGTTTCGTCGCCGAAACGCTGATGCCGCTGATCCTCGACCTTCAGGATGAATGGAACAAGGCAAAGTCGGATCCGAGCTTCAAGGCCGAACTAGAAAAGCTTGGGGCGCACTACATCGGTCGCCCGAGCCCGCTTTATTTCGCCGAGCGCCTGACGGCCGAACTCGGCGGCGCAAAAATCTATTTCAAGCGCGAGGAGCTGAACCACACGGGCTCCCACAAGATCAACAACTGCATCGGCCAGATCCTGCTCGCCAAGCGCATGGGCAAGACGCGCATCATCGCCGAGACCGGCGCGGGCCAGCACGGCGTTGCCTCCGCAACCGTCGCTGCCCGCTTCGGCCTGCCGTGCGTCGTCTATATGGGCGCGACCGACGTCGAGCGTCAGGCGCCGAACGTCTTCCGCATGAAGCTCCTCGGGGCCGAGGTGAAGCCGGTTACGGCCGGTCACGGCACGCTCAAGGATGCGATGAACGAGGCGCTGCGCGACTGGGTGACGAACGTCGACAGCACCTATTATCTGATTGGCACCGCCGCCGGCCCGCATCCCTATCCGGAAATGGTGCGCGACTTCCAGTCGGTCATCGGCCAGGAGGCCAAGGAACAGATTCTCGCGGCGGAGGGCCGGCTTCCCGATCTCGTTATCGCGGCGGTCGGTGGCGGCTCCAACGCAATCGGCATCTTCCATCCGTTCCTCGACGACGAAGGCGTCAAGATTGTCGGCGTCGAGGCGGGTGGCAAGGGCCTTGAAGGTGACGAGCATTGCGCCTCGATCACAGCCGGCTCGCCGGGCGTCTTGCACGGCAACCGCACCTATCTGCTTCAGGACGGCGACGGCCAGATCAAGGAAGGCCATTCGATCTCGGCCGGTCTCGATTATCCGGGCATCGGTCCGGAGCACGCGTGGCTGAACGACATCGGCCGCGTCGAATATGTCCCGATCATGGACCATGAGGCGCTTGAAGCCTTCCAGATCCTGACAAAGCTTGAGGGCATCATTCCGGCGCTCGAACCGTCGCATGCGCTGGCTGAGGTCATCAAGCGGGCGCCGAAGATGGGCAAGGACGAGATCATCTTGATGAATCTTTCCGGTCGCGGCGACAAGGACATTTTCACGGTCGGCAAAATTCTGGGTATGGGGCAATAACGATCATGACCGCACGCATGGAGAAAAGGTTTGCCGACGTGGCGGCGGAGGGTCGTCCGGTCCTCGTCACCTATTTCATGGGCGGCGACCCGGATTTCGATACGTCGCTGGCGATCATGAAGGCGCTGCCCAAGGCAGGGGCCGACGTGATCGAGCTTGGCATGCCATTTTCCGATCCGATGGCCGACGGGCCGGCGATCCAACTCGCGGGGCAACGCTCGCTGAAGGGCGGCCAGACGCTTGCCAAGACGCTTGAGCTTGCGCGCCTCTTCCGCGCAGAGGACCAGCACACGCCCATCGTGCTGATGGGCTATTACAATCCTATCTACATCTATGGCGTCGATCGTTTCCTGACGGACGCACTGGCTGCGGGGATCGATGGCCTGATCGTGGTCGACCTGCCGCCGGAGATGGACGACGAGCTCTGCATCCCCGCGCTGAAGAGGGATATCAACTTCATTCGCCTGGCGACGCCGACGACCGATGACCGCCGCCTGCCGAAGGTGCTCGAAAACACGTCGGGTTTCGTATATTACGTCTCGATGACCGGCATCACCGGTTCGGCTCTGCCGGATCCGTCGCTGATTGTGGGCGCCGTTCAGCGGATCAAGTCGCACACTGAGCTGCCCGTCTGTGTCGGCTTCGGCGTCAAGACGGCTGAGCACGCGCGGGCGATCGGCGCATCGGCCGATGGTGTCGTCGTCGGCACCGCGATCGTCAATCAGATCGCCTCCAGCCTTACGGAGGAGGGACGTGCCACCGAGGCGACGGTGCCGGGTGTCGAAGCGCTGGTCAAGGGCCTCTCGGCTGGTGTGCGGGCGGCAAGGCTCGCTGCAGCCGAATAATCGCCCAGATTAACGCGCACAACCCGAAGGAAATCTTCAGGAGTTTATAAGTGAACTGGATCACAAACTACGTTCGGCCGAAGATCAATTCGATGCTGGGCCGCAGGGAAGTTCCGGAAAATCTCTGGATCAAGTGCCCTGAAACGGGCGAGATGGTATTTCATCGCGATCTCGAAGAGAACAAGTGGGTCATTCCACAGTCCGGCCATCACATGAAGATGCCGGCGAAGGCTCGACTGAAGGATCTCTTCGACGGCGGGATCTATGAAGCGTTGCCGCAGCCGAAGGTGGCGCAGGACCCGCTCAAGTTCCGCGATTCGAAGAAATACACCGATCGCTTGCGCGACAGCCGCGCGAAGACCGAGCTTGAGGATACCATCGTCGCAGGTCTTGGCCTTGTTCAGGGCGTCAAGCTCGTCGCCGTCGTCCACGAGTTCAACTTCATTGGCGGATCGCTCGGCATGGCGGCCGGCGAGGCGATCGTGAAGGCGTTCGAGCGGGCCATTGCGGAAAAATGCCCACTCGTCATCTTTCCCGCCTCCGGTGGCGCCCGCATGCAGGAAGGTATCCTGTCGCTGATGCAGCTTCCGCGCACGACCGTGGCGGTGAACATGCTCAAGGAAGCAGGGCTTCCCTACATCGTAGTCCTGACCAACCCGACGACGGGTGGCGTGACAGCGTCCTACGCCATGCTCGGTGACATCCACATGGCTGAGCCGGGCGCAGAAATCGGCTTCGCCGGAAAGCGGGTGATCGAGCAGACCCTGCGCGAGAAGCTGCCGGAAGGCTTCCAGACGTCCGAATACCTGCTGGAGCACGGCATGATCGACATGGTGGTCAAGCGGCATGACCTGCCGGCGACCCTTGCACGTGTGCTGAAGATTCTAATGAAGAAACCGGTCGAAGCTGCCAAGCGCGAGGGCGGATCGCAAGCGACGGCCTTGCCGGTCGCGGCGCGGGCCTAGACGTCGCGCCTGCTCGGTTTCGGTGGACTTGGTGTGGCACCCGGATTTTTCGAGGCGATGGACATGACGGCGACACAGGTCAGCGAGGCGGCGCAGGAGATCGAGAAGCTTCTTGCCCTGCATCCCAAGGGGTACGACCTGTCGCTCGACAGGATCACCCGGCTTTTGGCGGCCCTCGGAAACCCTGAGGAGCGGCTGCCGCCCGTCATTCATGTCGCCGGCACCAACGGAAAGGGTTCTGTCACCGCCTTCTCGCGGGCTATCCTCGAGGCTGCGGGTCTCAGCGTCCACGTCCACACGTCACCGCATCTCGTGAACTGGCACGAGCGCTATCGCCTCGGCGTCAAGGGCGGCAAGGGCGCGCTGGCTGGCGATCGCGTGCTTGCCGAAGCGGTGCGGCGCGTCGCGGAAGCCAATGCCGGCCAGGAGATCACGGTCTTCGAAATCCTGACGGCCGTGACCTTCCTTCTCTTTGCCGAGCATCCTGCCGACGTTGCGATCATCGAGGTCGGTCTCGGCGGCCGGTTCGATGCGACGAACGTGATCGCGCGCCCGGCGGTGTCCGTCATCATGCCGATTTCGCTCGATCACCAGTCCTATCTCGGCGATCGCGTGGAACTGATCGCCGCCGAAAAGGCCGGGATCATGAAGCGCGGCTGCCCGGTGGTGATTGGCCATCAGGAGGAGGAGGGCGTGCGCGATGTGCTCGTGTCGACAGCCGAGCGCCTTGGTTGCCCGATGTCCGTCTATGGACAGGACTTCATGGCGCATGAGGAGTTTGGCCGGCTCGTCTTTCAGGATGAACGCGGACTGGCGGACCTGCCGCTGCCGCGGCTGCCCGGTCGACACCAATACGCCAACGCCGCCGCGGCGATCCGCGCCGTCAGGGCGGCCGGTTTCGAGGTTCCGGAGGCCGCCATCGAAAAGGGGTTGTCTGGCGTCGAATGGCCCGGGCGTCTGCAGCGCCTTGCCGGCGGCAAGCTTTCGCATCACGGTCCTCCAGGTGCCGAGATCTGGATCGACGGCGGACACAACCCGGGTGCGGGCCAGGTGATCGCCGAGGCGATGGCGAGTTTCGAGGAGCGCGAGCCGCGGCCCCTGTTCCTCATCATCGGCATGATCAACACTAAGGACCCGGTCGGCTATTTCAAGGCCTTCCTCGATCTTGCGGAACAGGTCTTCACGGTGCCGATCCACGGGTCCGATGCCGGCCTCGATCCGGTAGCCCTGGCCGAGGATGCCGCCGCCGTCGGCTTCGAGACCACCGCGACTTCATCCGTTGCGGAAGCGCTCGGGATCATTGCCGAGCTTGTCGATGAGGATCCCGTTCCGCCGCGCATCCTGATCGGCGGATCGCTTTATCTCGTCGGCGACGTGCTCGCCGAAAACGGCACGCCGCCGCGGTAGGCGGCATTTGGCGGACAACACGTTCCCGGCGGCAAGAAAAAAGCCCGGCGAGCCGGGCTTTTCGAGTTCTGGGACTTGGCCGTTTCAGGCTGCGGCAGTCGAAATCCAGGAAGTCAGCGCGGTCTTCGGAGCGGCGCCAACCTTGATGTCCGCCACTTCGCCGGCCTTGAACATTGCGAGTGTCGGGATCGAGCGCACGCCGTATTGAGCGGCAAGCTCGGGATTTTCGTCGATGTTGAGCTTGGCAACCTTGACCTTGCCGGCGAGCTCGGTGGCGATTTCCTCAAGGCTCGGCGCGATCATCTTGCACGGACCGCACCATTCCGCCCAGAAATCGACGACGACCGGCTCGGCCGAGTTCAGGACTTCCTGCTGAAAATTGGAGGTATCGACTTTCACAGTGGCCATCTGCTGCTCCTTGCTTTCGGAAATGGCGACCGTACGACCTGGGTCGTGCGGTACTTAAAAATGTTACCGCGCCTTTGCGGGTTGAACCGGGCCGGCGCGGCATGTCCAGATGTTGTGCCTCATGTGAGGCGTCGCCACCGGATTTTCAATATCGTGTATCTCACTTTGTCGCGAGCTCTTCAAGGCTCCTGTCCAGCATCGCGTCGGGAAGCACCTGGATCGTCGGTCCCTCGGTGAAGATCAGCGCGCAACGGAAGCGTCGCCCCGGATAGAGCGGCTTGAGCAGTTCCCTGTAGATGGCAAGCTGTGTGCTGTAGACAGGCGGCACCTCCGCGAGCGACTTCGGCACCTCGCGATTCGTCTTGAAGTCCGCAATCGTCACCATGTCTCCGGAAACGGATAGTCGGTCGACGCGGCCCGACACCGCGAACTCGCGCCCGCCGAGGGTGAGCGTTCCCATGACGGAGACTTCCGGCCGGCTGTGCGCGGCAAAAAGCGTCGTGAGGTCGGGGTGGTCCAGCACATCCATCACGGCATCGGCAAGAGCCCGGCGCTCCGGCTCGGACCAGCGTGGGACCGACCGCAGCAGATAGCGGTCCGCCGCCGCGCGGCGTTCAGCGGCATCGACCGACGGGAGAACCTGCAGCAGGCGATGAAGGATCGCGCCACGCAGCAGCGAGCGATTGGGCGCCGCCTTTTCCGCGAAGAGCGCCGATCCGACGATCGATTCGCTGTCCGGCTCGTCGAAGACAATGCCGGTGCCCGATGGGGTTAGCGGCCGCGGCAGCCGACGCGGCGGCGGCAACGGGGCGGAAAGCGTGGCGGGCAGGCCCGGCACCATGCGCTCTCCCTCGGCTTCATTGCCATCTGCAACAGGGGTGTCGATATGGGGATGCGTCTCGCGCCACGCGTGGCCCGTCCATTCTTCACCACCCGCGCGGAACACCATCGGCATTCCGCGTCCCTTAAGGTCCTGCGCCAACGTCCCCTGGACCATGGCGTGCCAGGTATCGGTGTTCTCCCTCTGCCCGCGATAGCCGCAAATGACGAGCCGGTCTGCGGCGCGCGTCATGCCGACATAGAGCAGACGTCGGTATTCCTCTTCCGCCAGCGCCTTCAGGCGCGCATTGTCGGCGTTGAGCAGGGAATTCGTTCCGGAGCCGGGCGCCCGCCAGACAGGCACGGTGACGGTGGAACCGTCGGGCCGTTGCTTTTCGAAAAGGCGGAGATCGGGAACATGCTGGCTGTTGAAGGCCTTGCCACCGCCGTCGACGAGGAAGACGACCGGCGCCTCCAGGCCCTTTGCCGCGTGCACGGTCATGACGCGCACTTCGTCCCGCTCCTTGTCCTGTTCGCGCTTGACCGTCGGCGCTTCGATCTCGAGCGTCGAGATGAAGGCCTGCAGCCCGGGCAAACCGGCCCTTTCGTGATCGAGTGCAAAGGTCAGGAATTCATCGAGAATGTCGCTGACTTCGCTGCCCAGCCGGGCGAGGAAAGCCGCCCTGCCGCCGAGAACGCCGAGGATGCGGGCGTAGAAGTCGTGCGGCAGCATCTGGCGGGCGAGATCGGAATATTGCGAGAGCCTGCCTGCGACCGGGCGGTATCGGCTCGTCTCGTCGACGCCGAGGCTTTGCAGGCGCTGCCAGAGGCTCTCGGTTTCCGCCCTTCCCGCCGCAAGCTCGAAAAGATCGTCCTCACCGAGATTGATGAGCGGGCTTTTCAACAGCGCGGCGAGAGAAAGGTCGTCGTCGGGCAGCAGCGCAAAGCGGCCGAGCGCCATCAGATCCTGGATCGCAATGTGGCTGGTCAATACCAGGCGGTCGGCACCCGCCACCGGTATGTTGTTTCTGCGCTTCAGGGCCCGCGTCAAAGCGTTGACGAAGGCGTCACGCTTGCGAACAAGGACGATGACGTCACCCGGCCGCATCGGTCGGCGAACGCCCTTCTCGATGACCGTCTCCTTGCCGATCCAGTCCTCGAGAACCGAGGCGATGCGTCGAGCCAGAATGTTGGCCGGCGCGCGCTCGGGCGTCGCATCGAACGCTGCTGTCCACTCCTCTTCCGCAGGCACCGGTTCGGGCGCAATCACGTCCCATATGTCGACCGCGCCGGGGTGCCCGATCCGGTTCGAGGCATGGACGATCGCCTCGTCCTTCGCGCTGAGCCCCTTGGCATTTCCCTTGTTGGCAAAGACCGTGTCGACGGCCGACAGGACGTCGATCGTCGACCGGAAGGAAAGCTGCAGGCGGATCGGGCTGAAGTATTTTCCGCCAGCGCGTACCCGCCGCTCCGTCACGATGCTCTCGCGGGAGAAGCGCTCCGGCCGCGCACCCTGGAACGAATAGATCGACTGCTTCTCGTCGCCGACTGCGAAGATCGTCCGCTCGTCGGCTCTCGCCGTCTCGCCGGCGAAGAAATCGGCGGCAAGCGCCTGGATGATCGTCCATTGCGCAGGGCTCGTGTCCTGTGCCTCGTCGACGAGAATATGGTCGATGCCCTGGTCGAGCTTGTAGTGGACCCAGGCGCCGACATCGCCGCGCGAGAGAAGCGCTGCCGTGCGGTTGATCAGATCCTCGAAGTCGAGTTGGCTGCGCGCCTTCTTGATTTCCTCGTAATCGCGGTTGAGCCTTTCAGCGAGGGTGAGAGCGGCACGTGTCGCCTCGTACATCCGGACGATGCTGAGCCGATCCACGTACGCCACGACATGATCGCGCGCCTGTTCTACCAGAGGTGCGAGCTCAGGCGCCTCGCGCCGCATCGCCGCATTGAGAAAGGTCGAGTCGGCCCTCGGCTTGCCCCCGCCGTTGAAGAAGAGCCCAAGCAGGCTTCGGTAGCGTTCCTCGGGATCGCTGAGCCTTGCGACCGCCTTCAAGCCTTCCGCAAACTCGGAAGGCTTGGCGCCGCCCTTGCGTGCTGCGAGGTCGAGATATTGCTCCAGGACCGCCCCATTCAGCCCGGCCAGTGGCCAGACCTTACCGAGCACGCTTTCGGTGGACTCGCCCGGCGCAATCGCGAGCGCTGCGCGCAGGTGCGTGTCCAGTCCGCCCCGTGCCGAGGCGCGATCGAGAAAGGCTTGGATAGGCGTACGGTTGGCGACGATCGTCGCCAGCAGCCGTTCAAGACCGGTATCGTCGGCGAGATCGAGAACCGTGGCGAAGGCGTCGGCTAGCTCTCTGTCGTCGCCCGCCGTGGCCGCCAGCAACGCGCGCCGGGCATCGGCGAGCAGGACGGCGGCGGCGCTGTCGTCGAGCACGGAAAAATGCCCGGCGACATTGGCTTCGAGCGGAAACTGATGCAGCAGCGCTTCGCAGAAGGCGTGGATCGTCTGGATCTTCAGGCCGCCGGGCGTCTCAAGGGCGGCGGCGAACAACCGCCGTGCCTCCTGGATTTTCACGGCCGAGGGCCGGACGCCTTCGATCGCTTCGATGCGTTTCTCAAGGGTGGTGTCGTCAAGCGTCGCCCATTCGGCCAGGCGCTCGAACACCCGGTTCGACATTTCCGAAGCGGCGGCCTTCGTATAGGTGAGACACAGGATCGCGGAAGGGCGGCAGCCGGCGAGCAGCAAGCGGATGACGCGCTGCGTCAGGACATGCGTCTTGCCCGATCCGGCGTTGGCGGAAACCCAGGCCGAGCGCGCCGGATCGGAAGCAAGCGATTGCCGCTCCGTCGTCCAGTCGAGCCAAGCCCTGGGGGTCGTTTCCCGAGGTCCGAAAGCGTCATCCCTCATCGGCATCATCCTCGCCTTCGGCTGTCGCCCACTCGGCGACCCGCGCCAGATGATCGTATTCGCCTCCGTAGTCGCGCTCCTTCTGAACAATCAGGCGTGATGCGAAACCGTGCCTGCCGCTCATCAGAGCCGCGAGCAGCTTTCTCAGCTCGATAAGCGCTTCTTCCGCCAGCTGGTCGGCGGATTTCGTTTCTTTTTGCCTACCGCCCTCGTTGTTGACGGGATCGACGCTGAAGCGGCTGCCGGGTTTCAGGCGGACGTAGAGAAGCGCATTCGGCTCGGCGCGTCCCGTCGCGCCGAAGGCTCCCGCCTTGAGCGCGGCGGCCTCGAGCGAAAGCTGCGGATCGAGCAGACTGCGCGCTTCCCTGGGCGAGGGGCTGGAGCCGGTCTTGTAGTCGATGATGTCGATGGTGCCGTCGGGGCGCCGATCAAGGCGATCGGCGACGCCGGTCAGCCGGATATCCGCAAGGCCGATATCCATGGATGCCGGAACCTCGGTGAAAGATTTCGTGATGCTCTTCCGGCGTTCGCGCTCCCATTTAAGGAACGCCCTTCCGACGGCGGCAAAACGCGGACGCCAGATCGTGTCGATATGCGGCGGAAGCCCTTCCTCGTCGAAAGCCTGGTTGAGTAACCTGGTCATCACCGCTTCGGCCTCGGGCGAGGCCGGATCGAAGCCCCCCCTGACGAAGCGATCGACGATTCGATGGTAGAGCGTTCCACGCTCGGCCGCCCCCGGATCACGATTGAACGGGTCGATCGGCTGCAGCCGCAGGATCCGCCGCGCGTAGACGGCATAGGGATCACGGCGGAGGCGGGTGACTTCGCTGAAGGAATATTTGCGCGGCTGCAGTTCTGCGGGCGGCTTCGGTTCCGGTCTTGTGGCGAGCGGCTGGGTTTCGCCTTCATCGAGAATGCGCGCCCAGTGCAGATAATCCGCGCCGTTGGACTTGATGAGTCGCGTCAGGCCTTCGCCGCCGAGTGCCTGCAGGCGCTGCAGCCACCTCGAAGCGACCGTTGGCGCCGAACCCTGGCGCATTGAGCGCGAAAGGATCAACCGACGCGTGCCACAGGCCATCTGGAAATCGTGGGCAAGCTGACCGATACGCCGTTCCGGCGGCTCAAGGCCGATTCCGGATTTCATCGTTCGTGACAGGAAGGGATCGTTTGACGTCTGTCCCGGCCAGGTACCCTCGTTCATGCCGCCGAGCACCACGAGATCCATGCTTTGCAGGCGCGATTCCAGCGCCCCGAAAATGAAGACGCGGGGATGCCGCATCGATCGCGGCTTGACCGCTTCGCTCGCCGCGAGCGCTTCGACGATGTCGCACCATTGCGGCCCGTCGGCGCTCATTTGACCTTCGGTCTCGATGATGCCTTTGAGAAGCGTTGCCAATGCTTCGCCGGCTTCCGTCGACCAGAGGTCGCCAAGGCTGCCACGCTCGTCGACGCAGACGGCTTCCAGTGCGCGGCCCGTTCGCTCCGCCCAGTCGGCAAGGGTGAGCACCTTGGACCGAAGCCGGCCGTCGATGCCGATCGCGGACGCGCTCGTCAAGGGTTCGGCGGCCAACGCAATGCGTTCGGCAAGCATGCGGGCGGCGGTTATGTCCTCCTCGTTGAGGCGACTCTGCCACGGAGGCGGATGACGATCCTGCTTTCGCTTTTCGAGTGCCTGCTCGACGAGGGGGACAAGCGCCGAAATGTCGGCATTGCTGGTACCGCCGCGCAGCGCCAGAAGTTCCAGCGCATCGGCGGCGCGCCGGACATCCTCGGTCGCCCCGCCGAAGCGGGCGAGCGGGTGCTTCAAGAGAGCGACCAGCGGCACGGGATCGCCCGGCCGCAACGCCGCCTCCAGCAGCAAACGGACGATGGCGCCGGCGGCTGTGGCGGAGAGCGGCGTGCCGGCGGAATCGTCGGCCTCGATGCCGAAGCGGGCAAGCTCCGCCCCGACTCGCCGCGCAAGGCCGCGGTCCGGGGTGATCAACGCCGCCTGGCTTTCATCGCTGTCGGCAAGCGCGAGCCGGAGTGCGATGGCAATGGCCGTAGCCTCCTCCCGTTCATTGGCCGTCTCGATCAGCGCGACGTCTGCGAAGGCCGAGAGAAGTTTCGCCTGATCGAAATCGTCACGCGCGCGGGTCCAGCTGTCGGTCGCCTTTGCCGGAAGCAGGGCGCGCGAGAGAACCATGCTGCGGTAGTCGAGGAAGTCGTCGGCCGGCTGGAGTGTCAGGACATCACGCCGCCCGATGCCCATGCGTTTCAGCAGGCGGTAGAAGCCGTATTGCGGGTGGCTGCGGCTTGCCGGATCTCTTGTGAAGCCAGTCGAAGCATCGCCGACGATCAGCTCCCATTCCGTATCGCTCATCGTCTGATCGAGGCCCGGCAGAACGATAGTGCCGTTCGGCAGCCTGCTCACGGCTGCAATAAGCGCGGCCGTCACGGGGATCGACCCGGTCGAGCCGGCGATGATGATCGGCCCGCTCAGCTTGCCTGCGGCGATGCGCTGTGTTTCCGCCTGCAGAACGGCGTTGCGGTGGCGCGAAGGAGAGGATTGCTTGAGCTCGTCCAGCCGCTCCGGCCAGTAGGTGCGGGCGATCTTCAGGAAGGCCAGCGTCAACTGCCACCAGAGCGCATGTTCGCCGGCGTCGAGCTCGTCGAGCGCCTCCCAGTCGAGTTCCTCGGTTTCCACGGCGTCGATCAGGTCGGCGAGATTGCGCGCGAGCCAGATGGCATCGGCGGGACTCGCCGGCGCGATCAGCGGACTTTCGCCATGGATATCGAGAACCGCCTGAGGCAGCTGGTTGCGCCAGGCGAGAATAAGCCGGCCGAGCTCGATCAGGCGCGCGGTGCCGGATAGAGGTGGGGCGAGATCGAGGATCGCTGGCACTTCGGCGTCGAAAAAGCCGCTGTCGTCGTCCGTCTCGCCGAGCGCCCGGATCGTCGGCAGGATTGCCGAGCGGCCACCAAGCAGATCGACGAACTCCGAGCGAAGCACGCGCGCCGACCGTCGCGTGGGAACGAAGATCGTCACGCCGGCAAGCATCAGCGGGTCTGCTGGATCGTACTTGAAATCCGGAACCAGCCCGCCGTCGCAGAGCTTTTGCGCCAAGGTCCTGAGGAAGGGCAGACCAGTGGGGATCGTGAAGACGTTCGAGGCGTGGCCGGGCAAGCTATCCTCCCGGCTGGAAGCGCTTTACGACCGCCTCGGCTTCACCGATCGCTTCCGGTGTGCCGACGGTCATCCAGTGGCCGTCGAGCATCAGCCCGAAGAGGCGTCCTCTGGCGATCGCGCGATCGAAATAGATGTTGAGGTTGAAGGCATCGCTCGGCGCATCGGCAAAGAGGCGCGACTCCATGGCGATCGCGCCGGCATAAACGACGGGACTGTCCATGCCGTCCTCGTAGCGCGCGAGCCTGCCGTCCTCGGCGAGCGAAAAATCCTTCTTGCCGTTGTGCCCGGTCGTATCCTCGAGGCGCACGCAGAGGAGTGCCATGTCCATCTTCTGCGGATCGAAGAAATCGGCAAGCCTTTGAAGATTGCTCGGCTTTCCCGCCTCCTCGCCGATCCAGAAGAGATCGGCATTCATGACGATCAGCGGCCCGTCGTCCAGCAGCTTCAGCCCCTTGGCAAGCCCGCCGCCGGAATTCATCAAGGCGCCGCGCTCGTCCGAAATCAGGATATGCGGCGTCTCACGGCGACGGAGATGCTCTTCCATCTGGTCGGCAAAGTGATGAACGTTCACCGCCGCCTTGGTCACGCCGGCGGCCGCCAGGATGTCCAGCACGTAGTCGATCATTGGCTTGCCGGCGATCCGGACGAGTGGCTTCGGCAGTGTATCGGTGATTGGCCGAAGGCGGGTGCCCAGTCCGGCCGCAAGCACCATGGCATTGGTGATGGGCATGATTTCCTGTCAGTTGGCTGATTCGCTAGCCAGGATTCCAGCCTTAATGCACCAATCGCGCAAGGGTGTCAGCACCTCATGGCCGAGCGCACGGTTCAGATAAGCGAAGGTGCGGGGCATGTGTTTCATATAACCCGGCTTGCCGTCACGCTGCATCAGCCGGACCCAGATGCCGGCGAGCTTGCAGTTGCGTTGCGCCGACATCAGGTGCCAATCGCGAAGAAAGCTTGTCGCGTCAAATGGACCGGAGGCCTTGCGCTCGGCGAGATAGGCATTGATCAGCCGGTCGGCAAGATCCTCGCCGATGGTCACGCGCGCATCCTGCGTGAGCGATGCGACATCATAGGCGGTCGGGCCGATCATCGCGTCCTGGAAATCGATGATGCCGACGCGGTCGAGCCCTTTACGCTCCGCGCGCCAGAGAATGTTCGGCGAGTGAAAATCGCGCAGCAGCAGGTTCTTTTCGGCCGATTCGAGAACGTCGATGAGCTGGTCCCAGATGGCGAAGTATTCTTTGCGCTCGCTGTCGGAGGCCCCTTCGCCGCGCTTCCATGGCAGGTACCAGTCGATCAGCAGGCTCGTCTCGATCTTGATCGCCGTGCGATCGAAATCGGGAACGCGGTGGATGAGGCCATCGCCAATGGCAATCTCGCGCTTCGGCGGCTCGCCATGAAGGCGGGCGAGCACGCGTACGCTTTCGAGATAGCGCTCGGCGACCGGTCTTCCCTCCGCGTCGAGAATGCCCTCGGAGCCCAGATCCTCGATCAGCAGGATGCCCTTGTCGAGGTCGCGGGCATAAATCGCCGGCGCGGCGAAGCCGCGTCCGCGCAGCAGTTCGGAGATCGCGACGAATGGAACGACGTCCTCGGCGAGATGCGCGAGCTGCTGGTAATATTTTCCGTCCTGGAGAATGGGGCCCGGCTTATGCCTCGGCGCATCCATGAGAATCTTCGCCGGCTCACCGTCAGTTTCAATCCGTTCATAGGCCCTGATCGACGCGTCACCGCTCAAATGCCGGCGCTGGGCCGTCGCGTAGCCGCTTTGCGAGAGGAAGCTGCGGATCGCCAGCGAGCGGGAGATTCGCTCGAATGAAATATCGGGCGCGGAGATCGCAAGCCGGCGTCCATCGCCCTCATGTGTGAAGGTGAGCGTGATGCGTTCGGAAGGAAGCGCTTCCTCAGCCTTCTCCGGCCATTCGACGAGACAGATTCCGTCGGAAAGGGCCTCGTCGAAGCCGAGTTCGTCGAGTTCCGAAGCGTCGGCGAGGCGATAGAGGTCAAAATGCGCGACGGGGATGCGCAGGTCGTAGTTTTGCACGAGTGTGAAGGTGGGACTCGGCACTTCGAGCGTCTCGTCGTCGGCGATCGCCCGCAGCAGGGCGCGCGCGAAGGTCGATTTTCCCGCGCCGAGATCGCCGGACAGGGCGACGCAATCGCCGGCCTTCAGCGCCAGCGCCAGGTCTTCGCCAAGCTCGATGGTGGCGGCCTCGTCCTTCAGAAACCGTTGCAGATGCTTCATTATTCGGCCGCGATGATCTTCGGCATTTCGGACGACGGAATGCGGCAGGTGACCTCGGTGCCTTCGCCTTCCTTGCTGCGGATCGAAACGGTGCCGTGGTGCAGGCTGACGAAGCTCTCCACGATCGACAGTCCGAGACCGGCGCCGCCGTGCTGGCCGTAGCTTTCGAAGCGGTTGAAGACGGTGTTCAGTACATCCTGCGGGATTCCGGGGCCGGAATCGCTGACGGAGAAGACGAAATCGCTGCCTTCACGCCGGCACTTGAGATCGATGGTGCTGCCATCGGGCGCAAAGTTGGCAGCGTTGGTGAGAAGCTTGATGAAGATCTGCTTCAGCCGCTGCTGGTCCGCGACCATGCGGCCGAGGTTGTCGGGCGCATCCACCCGCAAGGCGACGCCGCTTTCGACAAGCCTGTCGGCCATTTGATGCGCGACGTCGTCGAGGAAATCGACGAGGTTCACCTCGGACATGTCGAGCTCGACGATGCCCGCGTCGACGGTCGCCAGGTCGAGGATATCGTTGACGATCGTCAGCAGCAGCGACGAGGACGTCGCGATATGGTCGACATATTCCGCCTGGCGCTCGTTAAGCTCGCCGAAAGCGGGCGTCTTCAGGAGATCGGCGAAGCCGATGATGTTTGTGAGCGGCGAGCGCAATTCATAGGAGACGTGATGAACGAAATCGTTTTTCAGGGCGTCAGCCTTACGCAGCGCCTCGTTTTTCTCGGTCAGGGCGCGCTCGACCCTGACGCTGTCGGTGATGTTGACGAAGGTCAGCATCGTCTGGGCGTTCGGCAGCGGGATCACGGCGTAATCGAGGATCAGGCCGGTGCGCAACTCCAGAATGCCGCGGCTCGACGGCCGTTCGTCGTCGAAGCTGGTGATGATATGGGCAAACCGCTTCCAGCCATCCGGCTGGTCGTAGGATGGCAGGCACGCCTGTTCGACGGCGCGAATATGCGTACCGGGCTTGGCCTCCGCCTCGCTGATGCCCCAGATCGCCCGGAAGGCCGGGTTGGAAAGCCGGATGCGGCCATCTGGCCCGAACACCGCGACCCCTTCGGCGAGATGGTCGATCGTTTCGCCCTGGACCTGGAGCAGGGTATTGTAACGGGTTTCAAGATCGACCTTCTCGGTCAGGTTCTCGAAGACCCAGGTTGCGCCGCCCTGCGGCCGGGCGGTGGCGAAGACGCGGAGCGTCTGGCCGTTCGGCAGGTGCCAGAGGTCGGATTGCGTATCGAGCGCCTGATAGACGGACAGCGCATTGGCCTTCCATTGTTTCCAGTTGAGCTGTTCGGGAAGCTTGCCGCCGGCCCGCAGCCGGTCGAGCACCTCCCCGTTGTCGGGCTTGCGCTCGAGGAAGCCCATGTCGAGGTTCCAGAGCCGCTGGAACGCCTGGTTGTAGAACTGCAGGCGCTGATTGCCGTCGAAGATCGCTACGGGCGTGGCCAGATGGTCGAGCGTCTCCGCATGGCTCTTCAAGGTGCGGGCAAGCTCCTCGCGCACGGCCTCGGTGCCGGAGACGTCGATGGCGATGCCGGCCGAGCCGACCGGGCTGCGGGCGTCGACGACATCAAAGAAAGTGCGATTGCCCTTGACCACTGTCGAAACTTTGTCGCTGAAAGGCGTTTCAAGGGTTGAAACGGCGCGGATTTTTTCGCGCGCCGCAGTCGAAAGCAATTCGCGCCCTTCGGCGACGGCGAGGCTCGTGCTCTGTGTCTCGACTGCCTCGGCATAGGCTTCGTTGACCCATTCGAGCTTGCCGTCGGCGGTCCGTTGCCAGACAGGCAGGTCGATGGCGTCGAGCAGCGTGCGGAAGGTCGACAGCGATGCGTGCAGACGATCGCGTTCCAGTTTCAGCTCGGCAAGTTCGGCGCGGAGATTGTTGAGCGCGATGAAACGCACGAATGCCCGTCCGCCGGAAACGCGGCCCTGGGCTTCCAGCACCTCGTTGCGCTGCGTTTCGAGCACGAGGTCGAAGCTTTGCGCCTGCGCGCGCAATGTCTCGATCGCCTTCTCGAGCTGGCTGGCTGATGGCGCCTTGAGCCAGCGTCCGAAGGCGAGAAAAGTGCGGTCGTCCTGCGGAGCGCCGGTTTCGACGGGAAGCTGTCCGAGGAACTCGGGGCGTTCGGCCAGACCGTCCCAGATCACGATGCGCCGGTTCTTGTCGGCGATGAGGGCCTGGAAACGGGAAATCCGCTGGTTTGCATCGGAAAGTCCGGACCTCAGTTCGCGGTTCTCGGCCTCGATATTGCCGCGCTGGCGGATGAGCCAGATGGCAGAAATCATGGCGGCGGAAATAACGCCGATCAGCACGGAAAAGGTGACGACTTCGGAGGAGCCGAATATGGCCTTGGCCACGGGCGTCGACGCCTGGGCCGCTGCGTCGGTCGCCGCGAAGAACACGGTGCTTGCGAGCAACCGCCGCACCAGTGTAGGCGCCCCAAGGTCCCCGCCGAAAAGCGTCGATCGTTCAGTTTCCATGGCGCCGCCGTCCCCGTTTGTCCGGAAGTTGCCGCCGACCTTACGCCGCCATGCACCGAAACCCCTGAAAGGGGTTTGCGTCAGTTGCGATTGCATCCCCGGTCTGTCTCCGTCTGTTTGCCGCATGTCCGACAAGACATCCCCATCCGTGACACTCGAAGGTCCGCCCTCCAGCGCTGCGCGTCTTTTGAGACGCGCGAAGGACGCTGCAGTAGCGTCACGAATCAATGACTTAAGCATACTTGTTTGACGAATCGCCGGAAAGTGCGCGGCTCAAAAAAGAGGCCGCGATCTCCTGTCAAGATCGCGGCCACAACATCTTGTGGATTGTCCGGCTAACGATTAGTACCGGTAGTGTTCGGCCTTGAACGGACCCTGCGGCTTCACGCCGATATAGGCGGCCTGCTCTTCCGAGAGCTCGGTCAGCTTGGCACCGAGCTTTGCGAGATGCAGGCGGGCGACCTTCTCATCGAGCTGCTTCGGCAGCACGTAGACCTCGTTCTTGTAGTTACCGCCCTTGGTGAAGAGCTCGATCTGCGCCAGCACCTGGTTGGAGAAGGAGGCCGACATAACGAAAGACGGATGGCCGGTGGCGTTGCCGAGATTGAGCAGGCGGCCTTCCGAAAGCAGGATCATGCGGTTGCCCTTCGGGAACTCGATCATGTCTACCTGCGGCTTGATGTTGGTCCATTTGAGGTTGCGCAGCGCCGAAACCTGGATTTCGTTGTCGAAGTGGCCGATGTTGCCGACAATCGCCATGTCCTTCATCTCGCGCATGTGGTCCATGCGGATGACGTCCTTGTTGCCGGTCGTCGTGATGAAGATATCGGCGGTCGAAACGACGTCCTCGAGCTGGACCACTTCGTAGCCGTCCATGGCGGCCTGCAGCGCGCAGATCGGGTCGACTTCGGTGACCTTTACGCGGGCGCCCGCGCCCTTCAGCGAGGCAGCCGAGCCCTTGCCGACGTCGCCATATCCGCAAACGACGGCGACCTTGCCGGCCATCATCACGTCGGTGCCGCGGCGGATGCCGTCGACGAGCGATTCCTTGCAGCCGTACTTGTTGTCGAACTTCGACTTCGTGACGCTGTCGTTGACGTTGATCGCCGGGAAGGGAAGCAGACCCTTGGCCTGGAGCTGGTAGAGGCGGTTGACGCCGGTGGTCGTTTCTTCGGTGACGCCCTTGATGGCGTCGCGCTGCTTGGTGAACCAGCCCGGGGAGGCGGCGAGACGCTTCTTGATCTGTGCAAAGAGGATTTCCTCCTCTTCCGAACCCGGGTTCGAAAGCACGTTCTCGCCGGCTTCGGCGCGTGCGCCGAGCAGGATGTACATGGTGGCGTCCCCGCCATCGTCGAGAATCATGTTCGAGAGGCCGCCGTCGGCCCACTGGAAGATCTTGTCGGTATAGGTCCAGTATTCCTCAAGCGTTTCGCCCTTGACGGCGAAGACCGGAACACCGCTTGCTGCGATGGCGGCAGCAGCGTGATCCTGGGTCGAGAAGATGTTGCACGACGCCCAGCGAACCTCGGCACCGAGCGCAACCAGCGTCTCGATCAGCACGGCGGTCTGGATGGTCATATGCAGCGAGCCGGTGATGCGCGCGCCCTTCAGCGGCTTCGATGCACCGAATTCCTCGCGGCAGGCCATCAGGCCCGGCATTTCCGTTTCGGCGATGGCAATTTCCTTGCGACCGAAATCGGCGAGCCCGATATCGGCGACAATATAGTCCTGAGTTGCGGTCATGGAGTTCTCCAGGGCTGATCTCTTCCGGCCGCGCCGGCCCCTTGGCCTTCTGGCGGCATAACAATGCCTCCCGCGCAGGATCGCGGGGAGAGTGGCCACGGTCTATCAGGAATCGACGGGTAGGGCAACCGCGATATAAAGAAGTCTTTATATGTTTATATCGGGCGATGCGCGGGAAGTGACCCTCGGTCTGATCGCGCGACGAACCGCGTCAGATCTCTTCGCCGAACTTGTCGCGCACCAAGGCGTCGAGGGCGTTGAGCGCCTCTTCCGCCTGCACGCCGCTGGCGGTCACGAAAACGGTGCAGCCCGTGCTGGCGGCGAGCATCATCAGCCCCATGATTGACGTGCCGCCGACCGTCATGCCGTCCTTGGAGACGGTGATCTCGGCATCATAGGCTTCGACGGTCTGGACGAATTTCGCCGAAGCGCGTGCATGCAAGCCGCGTTTGTTGATGATCAGCAGCTCCCGAGTCAGCGACATGTCCGGGCGATGGTCCATCATTTTCCACTCAGCACGCGGCTGGCGACATTGATGTATTTGCGCCCCGCCTCGGAGGCCTCGACGAGGGCCTTGTCCATGTCACTCTCGCCGCGAACCCCGGCAAGTTTGATCAGCATCGGCAGATTGACCCCCGCGATCACCTCGACGCTGCCGCTGCGCATCACCGAGATGGCAAGGTTGGAAGGCGTGCCGCCGAACATGTCCGTCAGGATGATGACGCCATTGCCCTCGTCCGCGCCCGCGACCGCATCGAGGATATCCTGACGCCGCTGGTCCATGTCGTCCTCGGGCCCGATGCACACGGTCTCGATAGCTTTTTGCGGACCGACCACATGCTCCAAAGCATGCCGAAACTCTTCCGCCAGCTTGCCATGGGTGACAAGCACAAGTCCGATCATGGGTATCTTTGCTCCAACTGCATAGCAACTCGTTGATGGTCAGATATCGCAATGCAGCAATTTCGTCCACCTGTTGGGGCGGCCATCTTGGCAAGGAAAAGGGGAAGTGCAAGCCAAAAATGCCGAAAAAGCAGCCCTTATGCCTTCGGATAAGGCTAAAGTGCTAGATTTTTGGGTAGCAGCGCGTGCAGTGCATCGAGAGGCGAAACGAGGTTTTCAACGGGAACGCGCAACAGCGGCAGACTTCGCCCAATATCTAGCTGCAGCTCTTCGTTCTCGGGCGGCAGACGCTCATCGCCGGACGGTCGGACCGGCATAATCGCCCAGTCGAGAACGCAGGCCGAAACCGTTTCGGCGGCGACGATGCCGCCGCCGCGGATCTCGATCAGGCCGCGAATGGATGGGGGGCACCGGGCGATTATCCGATCGTTTAAAAGGCTGAGGTCGACCCGGTCGTCGGCGACGAGTGCCGCGAAACGTCCGCGCCGCCTCGCCTCGGAAATGCAGGAAAGCGCCAGGGCCGACTTGCCCGAACCGGAAGGGCCGGTAATCAGAAATCCGGTCGAGCCGAGAACGATGGCCGTTGCGTGGATATTGCAGGTAGGCGCGGTCACTGGTGCGGCTCGGCGGGCAGCGCGAGGATGAAGCGGGCGCCGGTCACGTGCCCGCCCTGGCCGACGATGTTTTCCGCCTTCAGCGTGCCGCCATGCGCTTCGGCGATCTGGCGCGAGATCGAAAGGCCGAGGCCGGAATTCTGGCCAAAGTCCTCGCCCTCCGGCCGGTCGGTATAGAAGCGTTCGAAAATGCGATCGATGTCTTCGGCCTGGATGCCTGGTCCGTTGTCTTCGACATAGACGATGCAGCGGGACCGCGACCGGGTCAGGCGCACGACGATGCGGCCATTCTGCTCGGGCACGAAGGAGCGGGCATTTTCGATGAGGTTCGTGACGATCTGGCCGATGCGCAGCTCGTAGCCGTTGACGACAAAGCTTGCCCGCGGATTGTCCTTGCGGTCGATGACGAAGTCGAGGAGCACCGGCTTCTTCTTGCTGCGGATCTGTCGGGAAATATCGATGAGATCGCCGAGCAGCTTCTCCAGGTCGATCTTCTTGGCGTCGCTGCGCGCCAGTTCGGCATCGAGCCGCGAGGCGTCGGAGATATCGCTGATCAGCCGGTCGAGGCGGCGTACGTCATGCTGGATGACGTCGAGCAGCCGCTTCTTCGAGTCGTCGTTGCGCGCGAGCGGCAGGGTCTCGACGGCGCTGCGCAGCGACGTGAGCGGGTTCTTGAGCTCGTGGCTGACGTCGGCGGCAAAGTTTTCGATCGCCGCGATGCGGTCATAGAGCGCCGTCGTCATTTCCCGAAGCGCCACGGAGAGGTTACCGATTTCGTCCTGGCGCGACGAGAAATCCGGGATTTCCTCCCGTTCCTTAGCGCCGCCGCGGCGCACGCGGATCGCGGCAGCCGACAGCCTTCTCAGCGGATTGGCGATCGTCGACGACAGAAGCAGCGACAGGATCACGTTGACGAGCGCGGCAACACCGAAGACGCGGATGATGGCCAGGCGCTCGGCATGGACGATCTTGTCGATGTCGCCCGCCTGCGTCGAAAGCAGGAGTACGCCAAGCACGGCGCGGAAACGCTGCACCGGCACTGCGACCGAAACGATGAGCTCGCCCTTCTCCGTCACCCGCACGACGGCGCCGCGCACACCGGTCAGCGCATTCATCACCTCCGGATAGATCGAGCCGTTGCCGCCCGGCGGCTCCTTGTAGAGCGGCAGGTCGCCCGGCTGCAGCAGCCGGTTGAGCCACATGCTGAGCTTGTCGGCGATGCCGGTCGTTTCCGGGTCGACCGGCGGAAGGTCGAAGCGCAGCACCTGGCCGCCGCTATAGAGGTGGCGGGAGTCGAGCAGGAGATCGGCATCGGCGTCGAAGAGACGGGCGCGCGTCCGCGTCGGCGAAATCAGCCGTCTGAGGACCGGTGCTACACGCTCCTGGATGATCGGGAATTCGAGATCCTCGTCGTTCGGCAGCGGCGTGATGCTTTCACCGGCCTGCAGTTCGAGCAGTTTTTCCGGATCGATGGTGATCGAGTTGGTGTCGACCGAGGCGGAGGCCGAAATGGCCCCGGCGATGATCTCGCCCTGGGTGAGCAGGCTTTCCACCCGGGCGTCGATCAGGCCCTCGCGGAACTGGTTGAGATACATGATGCCGCCGACGAGCACCACGAGCGCGACGAGGTTGAAGAAGACGATGCGCCGGGTGAGGCTCGAAAAGACGGCATTGCCGAACAGGCGCCGGATCAGCGTGAAGGGGTGCGCCCATCGGCGCTCGCTGCGCGCCGATGCCCGCCCTTCGATATCCTCGAGATCGCCCTGCAAGACTTCTACCAAGTCTCCCGCTCCCACGACGAAAATTCCGTCGCCTTCTTCTCCTAAAGCGCCGCGCGTCTAATCAGATGCGCAAAGGACGCTGTAGCTCTTTGAATGCAGTGCGCCGGCACATTGCATCCGCCTGATCCCGGGGCTCCGCCTGGTTCCCGGCTCATGCGCCGGGGCGGCTCTTGTCCCGCGGACGCGGCCTGCTCGACGCGGGTTGCCACTCCCGCGTCGCCGTTACGCCATTTCTGCATGATCCACAATCGCCGCCATGGCAAGCGTGGTGCTAAGGCCCTCAGGCCGTCTCGCGAAAACGATAGCCGACGCCGTAAAGTGTTTCGATCATGTCGAAGTCGTTGTCGACCATCTTGAACTTCTTGCGAAGCCGCTTGATGTGGCTGTCGATCGTGCGGTCATCCACATAGACCTGCTCATCATAGGCGGCATCCATCAATGCGTCGCGGCTCTTCACCACGCCCGGACGCTGCGCCAGCGAGTGCAGGATGAGAAATTCGGTGACTGTAAGCGTGACCGACTCGTTCTTCCAGGTGCAGGTGTGGCGCTCCTGGTCCATCACGAGCTGGCCGCGTTCCAGCGACCGGGACGGTGCGTCGGAAGCCTTTGCCGTGCCGATGGCGCCGACCGCGGCAAGGTCGCGATTCGGCGCGCGGCGCAGGATCGCCTTCACGCGCTCGACCAGCAGGCGCTGGGAAAAGGGCTTGGTGATGAAATCGTCGGCACCCATCTTGAGACCGAAAAGCTCGTCGATCTCCTCGTCCTTAGACGTCAGGAAAATCACCGGCAGGTCGGATTTCTGCCGCAGGCGGCGCAACAGCTCCATGCCATCCATGCGCGGCATCTTGATGTCGAAGATTGCGAGCTGCGGCGGACGCGCCAGCAGGCCCTCGAGTGCCGATGCACCGTCGGTGTAGGTTTCGACCTTGTAGCCCTCGGCTTCCAGCGCGATGGACACGGATGTCAGGATATTGCGGTCGTCATCGACAAGCGCGATGGTCTGCATCGTATTCAACTCCGTCTTATTTTGGTCCGTTGGCCAGACCCGCTGCAGGAATCGCGGCAATCGCGAGTCATCGGCGTTACTTGAGTATAAAGGTGGAACAAATTGTGGCGAAGCAGAAAAGCGCCGCCTGTCAATCGTCTCGGGACTGGCCGACAAATGTGTCTTGGTGAAGCATAATTCAACCGATTAAAAAATACACATTTTTCTTTAAATCGATTAATATACTGATATCATTATTGTTTTAGGAGTCGATATCTTGTCTTCGATCAACCTTGTCGGTATGTTCCGACGATCTTCACCACCGATGGCCAATGACAAAGGAAGCTTGACCATGGAGCAACTCGGCAGCCGCAACCCCTCGAACGGACTGGAAACAATAGGCTTTTCGGACCTGGCTTTCGTCCGCTACAACTTCGAGGCAGCGGAGCTTTACGAGGACGCCCTTCGCCGTGGCGAGGCGCAATTGACCGCACACGGCGCACTCTGCGCTCGGACCGGGCAGCACACGGGCCGCTCCCCCAAGGACAAGTTCGTCGTCCGCGACGCGGCGACCGCTGACCAGATCTGGTGGGACAACAACAACGCGATGTCGGCCGAAAACTTCGAGCGCCTGCGCCAGGACATGCTTGCTCATGCCAAGGGCAAGTCGCTTTACGTGCAGGACCTCATCGGCGGCGCCGATCCGGCCCATGCCCTGCCGACGCGCGTCGTCACCGAGCTCGCCTGGCACTCGCTTTTTATCCGCAATCTCTTGATCCGCCCGGCGCGCGAGGCGCTTGCGGGCTTCGAGCCGAAACTGACGATCATCGACTTGCCGAGCTTCCGGGCGGATCCGGCGCGCCACGGTTGCCGCAGCGAGACGGTAATCGCCTGTGACCTCACGAACGGCCTCGTCCTGATCGGCGGCACCTCCTATGCCGGCGAAATGAAGAAGTCGGTCTTTACGGTGCTCAACTATCTCCTGCCGAAAAAGGATGTCATGCCGATGCATTGCTCGGCCAATGTCGGTCCCGCGGGAGACACTGCCATCTTCTTCGGCCTCTCCGGCACGGGCAAGACCACGCTTTCGGCCGACCCCGCCCGCACGCTCATCGGCGATGACGAGCACGGATGGGGCGAGGACGGCGTCTTCAATTTCGAGGGCGGCTGCTATGCCAAGGCGATCAAGCTCTCGGCCACGGCCGAGCCGGAGATCTATGCCACAACCCGGCGCTTCGGCACCGTGATGGAGAACGTCGTGCTCGATCAGCGCCGCGTACCTGACTTCGACGACGGCTCGCTGACGGAAAACACCCGTATCGCCTATCCGCTGGACTTCATTCCGAATGCCAGCGAAACGGGCACGGCGCCGCAGCCGCGCACCGTCATCATGCTGACGGCGGATGCCTTTGGCGTCATGCCGCCGATCGCCAGGCTGACACCCGAACAGGCGATGTATCACTTCCTGTCCGGCTACACGGCCAAGGTCGCCGGAACGGAAAAGGGCGTGACCGAACCGGAAGCGACCTTCTCGACCTGCTTCGGCGCTCCGTTCATGCCGCGCCATCCGTCGGAATACGGCAATCTGCTGAAGGACCTCATTGCCAAGAACGGCGTCACCTGCTGGCTAGTCAACACCGGCTGGACCGGCGGCGCCTACGGCACGGGGCATCGCATGCCGATCAAGGTGACGCGTGCGCTGCTTTCGGCAGCCCTTGACGGTTCGCTCAACGATGCGGCGTTCCGCACCGACGCGAATTTCGGCTTTGCCGTCCCGGTATCCGTGCCGGGCGTCAACGACGGCATTCTCGATCCGCGTTCGACATGGGCGGACGGCGTGGCCTATGACTCCCAGGCGCGCCGCCTGGTCGACATGTTCGTCGCCAACTTCGCCAAGTTCGAAAGCCATGTCGACGGCAGCGTGCGCGACGCGGCACCCGGAGCGAAGGTCGCCGCCGAATAAAGATCGCCGGCTATGATTCACGTGAAACCCGGTCCGTTGGGCCGGGTTTTCGCGTTTTATCCCGATTGTTTTCAAATGCTTCGCTATAGGCCACAGTGGATTTCGGAGCGATTCGATCCAAAATCATGAACGTGATCGATTCTGATGGGTTAGAGAGGGGAAGGGGAACCGCCTGCCCGCGGCATCAGCACGACTGAAACGGAGCAACCATGGCCAGCGAACCGCTGTACATCAACGACGGCATCGTCATTGCCGGCTGGGAATTGACGGAGCAGTTCGTGCTGGCCGGAGGACCGGGCGGACAGAACGTCAACAAGGTGTCGACGGCGGTCCAGCTCTTCTTCGACATTCAGGCCTCGCCGTCGCTGCCGGATCGCGTCAAGGCAAATGCATTGAGGCTTGCGGGCCGCCGTGCCTCAAAGGACGGCGTGCTGATGATCGAGGCCAGTCGTTTTCGCAGCCAGGAGCGCAATCGCGAGGATGCCCGCGAGCGGCTGAAGGAGCTCATTCTGAAGGCGGCCGAGCCGCCGCCACCCCCGCGCAAGAAGACGAAGCCGACCCGCAGTTCGATCGAGCGGCGGCTGAAGGAGAAATCCGGCCGCGCCGAAATCAAGAAGCTTCGCGGGCGGCCCGGCGGCGAGTGAGGAAGTCTGCGAGCGTGCGTAAGAAACCGCGCCCGCGGCTCCTCGTACGGGCCAAGTGAATCTTTCGGCCGCTCTCTTGAACTTTCGCCGGTGCCGCCCTCTTTTATCGAGGGGCATCTGCGGAAGAGGAGGCAACCATGGGTTTGTTCAGCTTTATCAAGAATGCCGGCAAGAAGCTTGGGATCGGCAGCGACGATACGCCGCCGGATGCCGACAGTGTCCAGAAGGAACTCGCCTCGCATGACCTCGGCACCAAGGACGTGCAGGTCGAAGTCGTGGACGACAAGGTTGTCCTCAAGGGCGTCGTCAAGGATCAGTCGACGTTCGAAAAGGCCGTCGTGGCTGTCGGCAACACGCTCGGCGTGTCGGCGGTGGAAGCCTCCGATCTTAAGGTCGCGGACGCCGGCGCCGCGCCCGCACCCGCCAAGGCCCCCGTCTTCTACACCGTTAAGAAGGGCGACAATCTCTGGAAGATTGCCGAGACGCAGTACGGCAAGGGTAAGGGCGCCAAACACCCGCTGATCTTCGAAGCGAATAAGCCGATGCTGAAAGATCCCGACAAGATCTATCCGGGGCAGGTTCTGCGCATTCCGGATCTGGACGCTGGCTGAGCGGCGGTTTTTTTCGGGTGGCGACCGAGTTCCGCGATAGCTATAGAGCGGGCGAGTTCGGGTTTGACGAACTGGGGCCCGTCGATCGCAGCAGCGGATGACGGGACACACACAATGCAGGTTCTGCCGAAAGGGATAAGACATATTCCGGGTTTCCTCGACCGCTCCCGTCAGGAGGAATTGGTCGAGGCCATTCGCCTGGTCGTGACGGAGGCGCCGCTCTTCGTGCCGGAAATGCCGAAGACCGGCAAGCCGATGTCGGTGCGCATGACCAATTGCGGTCCGCTCGGCTGGGTTACCGATCGGGAAGGGGGCTATCGCTACCAGGCGAAGCACCCGGTGACGGGCAAGCCCTGGCCGGCAATGCCGGCCGCACTCAACGACATCTGGCGCGCAGTTTCGGCAAGCGACAAGGAGCCGGAGGCCTGCCTCGTCAACTTCTATTCCGCAGACGCGCGCATGGGCCTGCATCAGGACAGGGACGAGAAGGACCTCGAGACCGCCGTCGTTTCGATATCGCTCGGCGATACCTGCCTCTTTCGGGTTGGGGGCCGGGAACGCAGTGGACAGACGATCTCGTTCAAGCTTGCAAGCGGCGACGTCGTCGTGCTCGGCGGCGAAGGCAGGCTAGCCTTCCACGGCGTCGACCGCATCTATCCGAACACCTCGACGCTCCTGAAGAACGGCGGCCGCCTGAATCTCACCTTGCGCCGGGTCAATCCTTAGAAGTCGGATGAGGAATCGGGCGCGGCCGTACTGGGGCGCCGTGCTCGCTTCAAAGCTTCCGGAGCGCCACCGTTTGCGTCAGGTGGTTGGGGCCCTTCTGCAGGATCAGGTCCGCGCGCGGCCGTGTCGGCAGGATGTTCTGGTGCAGGTTTTTCAGATTGATGTTGTGCCAGAGCCCCTCGGCGATGGCGCGTGCCGCGTCCTCGCTGATCGTCGCATAGCGGTGGAAGAAGGACTGCGGGCTCTTGAAGGCCGTTTCGCGCAGCCGCATGAAGCGGCTCACGTACCAGCTGTGTATGAGGCTTTCCTCGGCATCGATATAGATCGAGAAATCGAAGAAATCCGATACCATCGGCACGATCTTGCCGTCGGCCGGCAGATTGCGCGACTGCAGCACGTTGATTCCTTCGAAGATCAGGATGTCCGGCCGGTCGATGGTCTGGAACCGGTCCGGGATGACGTCGTAGGTCAGGTGCGAATAAGTTGGTGCCTTGACGTTCGGCTGGCCCGCCTTGATCGCCGAGAGGAAGCGCAGGAGCGCGCCGATGTCGTAGCTCTCCGGAAAACCCTTGCGATCCATCATGTTTTCCCGCTGCAGGATCGCGTTCGGGTAGAGAAAGCCGTCAGTGGTGATCAGGTCGACCTTCGGGCTCGAGGGCCAGCGCGCCAACAGCTCGGCGAGAATGCGCGCCGTCGTCGATTTGCCGACGGCGACCGAACCGGCGATGCCGATGACGAAGGGCGTCTTCGTTTCGTCGGACATGCTGAGGAAGCGCTTGCGCTGCTGGAACAGGATCTGCGAAGCCTCGACATGGGCGGAAAGCAGGCGCGACAGCGACAGGTAGATCCGGCGTACCTCGCCAAGGTCGACCGGGTCGTTCAGCGAGCGCAGGCGCTGCACCTCATCGGCCGTCAGCGTCAAAGGTGTGTCGGCACGAAAGCGCGACCATTCCTCGGCTGAGAACACATGATAGGGCGAGTAGTCCCCACCTTGGAGGTTGCCTGGAAGATCCGCGGCGTCGACGTCTTTCGCTGCGATAGTCATGGATTTTTCCGGTTTGCCTTCTCCTCAAGGCCGGACTGGCTGGTCCGCCTGGCAAGTTCGTCCATTACATCCTGCAACGGGATGGCTGCAATGTTCAATACGACCATAAGATGATAGAGAAGGTCGGCACTCTCATCGACCAGATTCTTGCGGTCGTCGCTGATCGCAGCGATCACGGCTTCGACCGCCTCCTCGCCGAGCTTCTTTGCCGCCTTGCGCTGGCCGGCCGCGACGAGCTTGGCGGTCCAGGATTCCTCCGGTGCCGCCTTTGCCCGCACGGCCACGATGTTTTCGAGATCGGAAAGAGTGAACGTGGTCATGGTTGGCTCCCTTGGGTCTTGTGCGGCATCCCGGTCAACCCCCTCTGGCCTGCCGGCCATCTCCTCCACAAGGGGGGAGAAAACAAGCGGCTGCCCCTGTTGTCCGACCGATAAGCTGCGGCGAGCGGAATGCACGGACGGAGGCGCGGAGCGTGCCGCATCTGTTCTCTCCCCTTGTGGAGGAGATGGCCGGCGGGCCAGAGGGGGTAGCAATCGCGCGGCCCTTGCATGCTCGCATAGTCGTCAGTCGAGCCGCATGGCGATGCCGTGCTCGGCCATATAACGCTTCGCCTCGCCGATACTGTAAGTGCCGAAATGGAAGATCGACGCTGCGAGCACCGCCGTCGCGTGGCCGTCGCGCACGCCTTCCACCATGTGGTCGAGCGTCCCGACGCCGCCAGAGGCGATGACGGGCGCACGCACCGCATCGGCAATCGCCCGCGTGAGCGCGACATCGTAGCCGCTTTTCGTGCCGTCGCGATCCATGGACGTCAGCAGGATTTCGCCGGCGCCGAGATCGACGACCTTCCGGGCGAATTCGACGGCGTCGATGCCGGTCCGCTCGCGTCCGCCATGGGTGAAGATCTCCCAGCGGTCCGCCTCGCCCTCGGCGGATACCTTCTTGGCATCGATCGCGACGACGATGCACTGGTTGCCGAACTTGTCGGCGGCCTCCGCGACGAACTCCGGATTCTTCACCGCCGCCGTGTTGATCGACACCTTGTCGGCGCCGGCAAGCAGCAGCTTGCGGATATCGGAAACCTGCCGCACGCCGCCGCCGACGGTGAGCGGCATGAAGCATTGTTCGGCGGTACGGGCGACGACGTCGAAGATCGTTTCGCGATTGTCCGAGGAGGCGGTGATGTCGAGGAAACAGAGCTCGTCGGCACCGGCCGCGTCATAGGCGCGCGCCGCCTCGACCGGGTCGCCCGCGTCGATGAGGTCGACGAAATTGACGCCCTTGACGACACGTCCGTCCTTGACGTCGAGGCAGGGGATTACGCGGGCTTTCAAGGTCATCGGATCATCCCTTTCTCGCGGCGCGGATCAATGCCAGCGCTTCCTGCGGGTCGATGCGGCCGTCGTAGAGCGCGCGACCGGAAATGGCGCCCTCGAGCTTGCGCGCATCCGGCTGGATCATGCGGCGAATGTCGTCCATCGAGGCGAGGCCACCTGAGGCGATCACCGGGATCGACACCGCATCGGCAAGCTCCAGCGTCGAAGCCCAGTTGATGCCGGTCAGAATGCCGTCGCGGTCGATATCCGTATAGATGATCGCCGCGACGCCGGCGCCCTCGAATTTCTTCGCAAGCTCGATGACGCCGAGCTCGGAGGCCTCTGCCCAGCCCTCGACCGCCACCTTGCCGCCCTTGGCGTCGATGCCGACGGCGATCCTGCCGGGGAATTTGTGGCAGGCTTCGATGACGAGCGCCGGATCGCGCACGGCCACGGTGCCGAGAATGACACGTGCGAGCCCGCGCGAAAGCCAGTTCTCAATGTGCGCCAGGGTGCGGATGCCCCCGCCAAGCTGCACCGGATTGCGCGTTGCCTCGAGGATCGCGTCGACCGCCGCGCCGTTCACCGTCTCACCGGCAAAGGCACCGTTCAGGTCGACGACATGCAGCCACTCGAAGCCCTGCTCCTCGAAGGCGCGCGCCTGGGCGGCCGGATCGGGATTATAGACGGTCGCCTGGTCCATGTCGCCGAGCTTCAGGCGCACGCATTGTCCGTCCTTGAGGTCGATCGCGGGGAAGAGAATCATGTGTTGATCCGATCAAGAATGAACGCCGGCAGCCTCAAGGCTTCCAACGCAGGAAATTCGAAATGAGGGCGAGGCCAAGCGTCTGGCTCTTTTCCGGGTGGAACTGCGAGCCCGCCTTGTTGTCGCGTGCGACGAAGGCGGTCACCGGGCCGCCGTAGTCCGCTTCCGCGATGACGTCCTCGGGTTTCTCGGCGGCGAGATGATAGGAATGCACGAAATAGGCATGCAGGCCGTTTTCGCCGGTCGGAATTCCTGCAAAAAGCGCGTGCGGCCGGTTGAGCTTGAGCGTGTTCCAGCCGATCTGGGGGATTTTCAGCGACGGATCGGCCGGTGTCATTTCCTTGACGTCGCCCGGAATCCAGCCGAAGCCCTTTGTGATCGTCTTTTCGAGCCCGCGCGACGACATGAGTTGCATGCCGACGCAGATCCCGAGAAACGGACGCCCGTCCTTCTCGACAGCCTGTTTCAGCGCGTCTTCCATGCCGGCGACCGCAGCGAGGCCGCGGCGGCAATCGGCATAGGCGCCGACGCCCGGCAGGACGATGCGCTCGGCGGACGCCACCCGTTCCGGCCTGTCGGTCAGGTCGATCTCCGCCGCGATGCCGGCTTCCCGTGCCGCCCGTTCGAAGGCTTTCGTGGCCGAGCGCAGATTGCCCGACCCATAGTCAATGATGGCGACCCGCATCAGCGTTCTCCATAGGGTTGAAAGAGGCCAAGGCCGGCGCTGCTGTCGGCCCGCTTCGCCGCAGAGCGCTCGTCTGACGGCAACGGAGTTGCCGTCTTACCATCCGCCGTGGCCGGTATGTTGGAAAAATAGATCTCTTCCGCTGTTTCCAGATCGCGCGCCGGGACGATCAAGCGAAGCGTCCAGTCTCGCTTCTTGAGGTTCCGCGCGACCAGAAGCGGGCCTTCGAGCGATACCAGCAGGCTGAGCGCCAGTTGCATGAAAAGCGAGGGGGCAAAGGCACCCGGTACGCTGGACAGGAAGATTAACAGGATTTGCAGAACGGCAACTGCGATTCCAAGAAGCCATGCCCGCTTGCTCATCAGCCAAAGCGCGGGAAAGAAAAATGCGGGCCAGGAAAATCCGTCCGCGATGAACCGCGCCCTTTCGTCATCGGCCGGTGCGCCGGGCGGGGTCATGATCAGATAAGAAGCCATGGGTCTCAGCCGGGGTATTGCCGGCTCAGGCGAGCGTTCCCTTGGTCGAGGGCACGCGTCCAGCCTGGCGCGGATCGATTTCGGTTGCGGTGCGAAGCACGCGGGCGACGGACTTGAAGCAGGTCTCGGCGATATGATGATTGTTGGCGCCGTAGATGTTCTGGATATGCAGCGTGATGCCTGCATGCTGGGCCAGCGCCTGGAAGAATTCACGCACCAGTTCCGTGTCGAAGCTGCCGATCTTCGGCGAGGTGAAAGCCACGTTCCAGACGAGGAACGGCCGGCCGGAAACATCGACGGCGGCGCGCGTCATCGTTTCGTCCATGGCCAGGTCGATCGAGGCGTAGCGCGTGATGCCGCGGCGATCGCCGAGCGCCTTGGCGAGTGCCTGGCCGAGCGCAATCCCGGTGTCCTCGACGGTGTGATGGTCGTCGATGTGCAGGTCGCCGTCCGCCTTGATCTCCATGTCGATCAGCGAATGGCGCGAAAGCTGGTCCAGCATATGGTCGAAGAAGCCGACGCCGGTCGCAATCTTCGACGTTCCCGTTCCGTCGATGTTGACGGAGACCGATACAGCGGTTTCATTTGTCTTTCTGGAAACTTGGCCGCTGCGGCTGGGCATGCTTTCTGCCATCAGGCTCTCCTGTACGCGTTCGATCCGGATGATTTCGCTCTGAAACGCCCGGAAATCAGCGGGATCGATACTAAAACTAGAGCTGGATGTGCGGGAGGAAAATCACGTCACACTTTTCCCGTACCGTTCCAGAGCCGCTCCATATCAGGGGAGGCGCGAAATATCCAGAACCGTCATGGAAATTCGACCGATCGCGGTCGGCGGCACGGAAGATCGCCGGCAGACTGCACGACCAATTGCAATCGCGCGGCGTGCACTTACATAGGCGTCAAGCAACCAGGCTCGCCTGCAGCGGCGCGCGTCTCGCAAAAATCGCTGCAGCACTCTAAAGTCGCTGCATGATTTTGCCCTTAAATCATCCCGATCAGGGCGATCGTGCAGTGGAGCCGCAACGCCCCCGAGGGCCCGATAGGTATCTTGATGAGTGAACACAATCCCTACGGAACGATGCATGCGACCACCATCATCACGGTGCGCAAGGATGGCAAGGTGGTGATGGCGGGCGACGGTCAGGTCAGTCTCGGCCAGACCGTCATGAAGAGCAACGCCCGCAAGGTCCGGCGCCTGTCGAAGGGCGACGTGATGGCCGGCTTTGCCGGTGCGACGGCGGATGCCTTCACGCTGCTCGAACGGCTCGAGGCCAAGCTCGAGCAATATCCCGACCAGCTCATGCGTGCCGCCGTCGAACTCGCCAAGGATTGGCGCACGAACAAATACCTGCGCAATCTCGAGGCGATGATGCTCGTCGCCGACAGATCCATTACGCTGGCAATCACCGGCAATGGCGACGTGCTCGAACCCGAACACGGCACGATCGCGATCGGCTCGGGCGGAAACTATGCCCTGGCGGCCGCGCGTGCGCTGATGGACAGCGACAAGTCCGCGGAAGAGATCGCTCGGCGCGCGCTCGAAATCGCGGGTGATATCTGCGTCTACACCAACCACAATCTCGTGGTGGAGACGCTGGATGCCGAATGACGGGATCGACGTCAGTTTCCTGTCCGTAGCCGACAGCCACCTGTCGATGCTGCATGGCTGGCTTTCAGAGCCGCATGTACGGCAGTGGTGGGGCGACCCGGACAAGGAACTGGAATCGATCCGCGATGGCTGCGCGAGCGGCGAAGTGGAGGGCTTCATTTTTCATGTCGACGGAAAGCCCGCCGGATACATTCAGTCCTGGACGCCGTCCCAGTATGACGAGCCCTGGGCGAAGGATCTGCCGTCCGACACGCCCGGCGTGGATATCTTCGTAGGCCCGCCTGAAATGACTGGAAAAGGCATCGCTGCCCTGGCGCTCAAGGCCTTTGCCGAAAGACTGTTCGAAAACGGCGCCGTCCGCATCGTGATCGACCCTGACGCCGGCAACCGCCGCGCGGTCCGGGCCTATTCGAAGGCAGGCTTCGTGCCCTTTGGCGAATGGATAGACGAGTCCGGCCGCACGCTCCTGATGGAGCTGACGCGCACGGAGTTTGAGAGGAATTCATGAGCAACTTTTCACCCAGAGAAATCGTGTCGGAGCTCGACCGCTACATCATCGGCCAGAAGGACGCGAAGCGCGCCGTTGCCATTGCCTTGCGCAACCGCTGGCGGCGCCAGCAGCTTGACGACGATCTGCGCGACGAGGTGATGCCGAAAAATATCCTGATGATCGGCCCGACCGGCGTCGGCAAGACGGAAATCTCCCGGCGGCTGGCGAAGCTTGCTGGCGCCCCCTTCGTCAAGGTCGAAGCCACCAAGTTCACCGAGGTCGGCTATGTCGGCCGTGACGTGGAGCAGATCGTTCGTGATCTCGTTGAGGTCGGCATCACATTGGTGCGGGAGAAGAAGCGCGCCGACGTCAAGGCGAAGGCCCATCAGAACGCCGAAGAACGTGTGCTCGATGCCCTGGTCGGCGCGACGGCCTCGCCCGCGACGCGCGATTCCTTCCGCAAGAAATTGCGCGCCAACGAGCTCGACGACAAGGAAATCGAGATCGATGTTGCCGAAACCGGCGCTCCGGGGGCCTTCGAGATTCCGGGCATGCCGGGCGCCAATATCGGTGTCCTCAATCTTTCCGAAATGTTCGGCAAGGCGCTCGGCGGCGGCAGGACCAAGAAGGTCAAGACGACCGTCAAGGCCTCCTATGAGCTGTTGATCAACGACGAGTCCGATAAGCTGCTCGACAACGAGCAGATCCAGCGTGAGGCCGTGTCGGCAGCCGAGAACGACGGCATCGTATTCCTCGACGAGATCGACAAGATCGCCGCCCGCGACGGCGGCATGGGTGCCGGCGTATCGCGAGAAGGCGTCCAGCGGGACCTGCTGCCGCTGGTCGAGGGCACGACGGTCGCGACGAAATACGGGCCGGTGAAGACGGATCACATCCTCTTTATCGCCTCCGGCGCATTCCACGTCTCCAAGCCGTCGGATCTGCTTCCGGAGCTGCAGGGCCGCCTGCCGATCCGCGTAGAGCTGCGCGCGCTTACCAAGGAGGATTTCCGCCGTATCCTGACCGAGACCGAGGCAAGCCTCATCCGCCAGTACAAGGCGCTTCTCGACACGGAGGAAGTAAAGCTCGATTTCACCGAGGATGCGATCGACGCACTCGCCGAGGTCGCGGTTCAGCTCAACACCAACGTCGAGAATATCGGTGCGCGCCGCCTGCAGACGGTGATGGAGCGGGTTCTCGACGACGTGTCCTTCAACGCGCCGGACCGTGGCGGCCAGACGGTGATGATCGATGCGGAATATGTCCGCGAGCACGTCGGCGATCTCGCCGCCAACACGGACCTGTCACGCTATATTTTGTGACCCGCTACAGCGCCGCGCATCCTGTCAGGGGCGCAAGGGATGCTGTGGCACTTTGAATCGCTGTGCCGGAGGGAAGCAAACTCCGGCACTCGCCGAATTGTGAGGCGCCCGTCCCTCGACAGGCGCATTTATTTTTTCTACAGCGGTCGGTGATCGATCGAAGGCCGGGCATTATTCCGACATGATCTTGCCGTAGGGGCCGCGCGCTCGAATGACCGGGGGTCCGGAGTTTCATAGGAAGAACAGATCGTGCGTCTCACCGCCTGCTTGCTCGTCATCGCCACGCTTTGCCTCTCCGCCGGTCCGGGAGCCGCGGCGGAAATGGTTCCCGCGGGCAACCGCCACGTCGAGCAGCCGAAGATACCGGGCGCCTCGGTTCGCCGCACGAAAGCGGGCCGAACCTCCTTCAATGCCAAATACGAGAAAGTGCGTGATCTGCTCGCCAGCGATCGCCAGCTCGTCGGCAAGATCAAGTCGGTCGCCGGCGCCTATGGCATCGCGCCGATCCACATGATCGGCGCCATCGTCGGCGAGCATACCTACAATGTCGATGCCTATGACCGGCTGCAATCCTATTATGTCAAGGCGGCCGCCTATGCCGGCAACAGCTTCCAGTTCGGCTATGACGGCGAGTCCGTTGACGAGTTCGTCGCGCGACCGCAGTTTTCCGCCTGCGCCGGCAAGGACAATTCCTATGCGCTGTGGAGTTGCCGCGAGCGCGTGTGGGAGAGCGAGTTCCGCGGCCGCTCGGTCGGCGGGCAATCCTTCCCGAACAACCGCTTCAGCGCCGTCTTCTTCCAGCCCTTTTTCGCTGGCCAGACATTCGGTCTCGGCCAGATCAATCCATTGACCGCCCTGATGCTGACGGACATGGTTTCGCGCGTTTCGGGCTACGAGCGCCTGGATGAGAACAACGCCGCGGGCGTTTATGAGGCGATCATGGATCCGGACGTCTCGCTCGCCTATATGGCGGCCTCGATCCGCCACTCGATCGATGCCTATCGCTCGATCGCCGGCATGGACATCTCCAACAATCCAGGTCTGACCGCGACGCTCTACAATGTCGGTAATCCGGATCAGCGCGCCGCGGCGCTCGCAGCGAAAAACCAGGGCGGCGAGGTCCATTGGCCGGAGGAGAATTATTACGGCTGGCTCGTCAACGACAAGCTCGCCGAACTGGAAGGCCTGCTTTGAGCCGAGTGAGGCTCGTCCGCTTCGCTCATTTGTGATTCACGTGAAGCATCTTCCTCGATTGCGCCGTATATAATTGCAACGGTAGACGATCGAGAAAGGCCTCCATCATGGACACGCGACCGGAACCCTTCGAGCCGCCCGCGCCCGAACCCCGGGTCGGCATTCCCTCGCGGCTGCAGATCATCCGCACGGTCTTTCGCAATCCGCTGGAACTCTGGGGCGAGCCCTCCTACACGCTGCCCTGGATCGAGACGAAATTCATCAATCAGCGCACCCTGATCGTCAACGATCCCGGTCTCATCCGCCATGTGCTCGTCGAGAATGCCGGCAATTACGAGATGGCGGTCGTCCGGCAGCTGATCCTTCGCCCGATCCTTCGCGACGGCCTGCTGACGGCGGAAGGCGATATCTGGAAGCGGTGCCGCAAGGCGATGGCGCCGGTTTTCACGCCGCGGCACGCCAAGGGCTTTGCCGGCCAGATGCACCGCGTCTGCGAGGAATTCGTTGAGCGCTACGAGCGCGCCGGCGCAGAGCCATTGGTGACGAACGTTGCCGTCGACATGACTGAGCTCACCTTCGAGATCCTCGCCGAAACCCTCTTTTCCGGCGAGATCGCCGTCGAAAAGCAAGGCTTTGCGGGCAACGTCGAGGAGTTGCTGCACCGGATGGGCCGAGTCGATCCCGTGGATCTCCTGATGGCGCCGCCGTGGGTGCCGCGGCTGACCCGCATCGGCGGCAAGAAGGTCCTGAACCGGTTCCGGTCGATCGTTTCCGACACAATGGCGCAACGCCGGCGGCGGATGGCGGAGGAATCCGAACGCGTTCCGAACGATTTTCTGACGCTGTTGCTGCAGCTCGAAGGGCCCGAGGGTCTTTCGACGTCCGAGATCGAAGACAATATCCTGACTTTCATCGGCGCCGGGCATGAAACGACGGCGCGGGCGCTCGCCTGGACCCTCTACTGCATCGCCAATACGCCGGCCTATCGCGAGGTGATGGAGCGCGAGGTAGACGAGGTGGTGACAAGCGGCGCTGACCCCGTCGAATGGCTTGATCGCATGCCGCATGTGCTTGCCGCCTTCGAGGAGGCGTTGCGGCTCTATCCGCCCGCGCCGTCCATCAACCGCGCCGCAATCGAGCAAGATGAGTGGACATCGCCGGCCGGCGAATATGTCCGCATCGAAAAAGGCATAACGGTGCTAATCATGCCTTGGACGCTCCATCGGCACGCGCTCTATTGGCAGAAGCCGCGCGCGTTCATGCCGGAGCGCTTCCTCCCGGAGAACCGGGAGAAGATCAACCGGTTCCAGTATCTGCCCTTCGGTGCGGGCCCGCGCGTCTGCATCGGCGCGACCTTCGCCCTGCAGGAGGCGGTTATCGCGCTCGGCGTGTTGATGCACCGTTTCCGCTTCGATCTGACCGAGGCGACCCATCCCTGGCCGGTGCAGCGGCTGACGACGCAACCGAGGGGCGGCCTGCCGATGAAGGTGTCGCTGCGGGCTGAGTAGGTCCCTGAGTGGCCACCGTACCGTTGCAATCTGATTGGACGCCGCACCAACCAGACGCACAAAGGTCGCTCTCACGCGATGGTCTTTCCCGGAATTATGTCCTATCACCAGACGATCCTTCCACCTTCGGGACTCCTCCCGATCCTCAAAAACTGGACTGAGCAGAAAATTGACCTCGCATCTTCTTCTCGGCATCGACACCGGCGGAACCTATACCGACGCCGTTCTCTTCAGCGAAGCGGCGGGCGTCGTCGCCAAGGCCAAGGCGCTGACGACGCGCCATGATCTGGCGGTCGGCATCGCCGGAGCGGTGGAAGCCGTTCTCGAAAAGGCGAAGGTTCCTGTTTCGGCGATCAGCCTCGTTTCGCTCTCGACGACGCTCGCCACCAACGCACTGGTCGAGGGGCAGGGCGGCAGAGCGGGCCTGGTGATGATCGGCTTCGGTCCGGAGGATTTGAAGCGCGACGGCCTGCTTGAGGCATTGGGCTCCGATCCCGTGCTTTTCCTGCCCGGCGGGCACAATGTGCATGGCGGCGAGACGCCGCTCGACATGAGCGCGCTCGACGAGGCGCTGCCGACACTCGCAAACCAGGTATCGTCGTTCGCGATCGCCGGCTATTTCGCCGTGCGCAACCCGGCGCATGAAAAGCGCGTGCGCGAACGCATCCGCGAGGTTTCGCACCTGCCGGTAACATGCAGCCATGAGCTTTCGTCGAAGCTCGGCGGCCCGCGCCGCGCGCTGACGACACTTCTCAATGCCCGGCTGGTCTCGATGATCGATCGGCTGATCGGCTCCTGCGAGGATTTCCTCAAGGTCCGCGGCATTCACGTGCCGATGATGGTGGTGCGCGGCGATGGCGCATTGATCTCCGCAGCGGAAGCGCGGCTGAGACCGATCGAGACGATCCTTTCCGGGCCGGCTGCAAGCCTCGTCGGCGCCCGGCATCTGACCGGCCTCGAAAACGCGGTGGTCTCCGATATCGGCGGCACGACGACGGATGTTGCCGTGCTTGAGAAGGGCCGTCCGAGGCTCGACGCCGAAGGCGCCGTCGTCGGCGGCTTTCGCACCATGGTCGAGGCGGTCGCGATGCGCACCTATGGGCTCGGCGGCGATTCGGAAGTGCGCATCAACGATCGCGGCCTCAAGGCAAAGATCGATCTTGGTCCGCGCCGGTTCCTGCCGTTGAGCCTCGCGGCCGCTTTGCACGGCGACGCCGTGCTGTCCGTGCTCGAAAAGCAACTGCGCGCGACGCATGCGGGACGACACGACGGCCGCCTCGCCGTGCGGACCGGTCTGCCGGATCACCTCGCGAGCGGCCTTCAGCCGCAGGAACAGGCATTATACGCGCGGATCGGCCCGGTGCCGGTGGCGCTCGCGGACGTGCTCCTCAGCACGCCGCAGAAGGCGACGCTCGACCGCCTCGTGGCGCGAGGGCTGGTGCATATCTCAGGCATCACGCCGTCGGATGCGATGCATGTGCTCGGCAGGCAGGCGCAGTGGAATGCGGCGGCGGCCCGCCTCGGCCTGGAGATCGCCGCACGCATGAAGGATGGCTCCGGCCAGCCGATCGCCGCATCCGCCGAAGGACTGGCTGAGATGATCGTCGACCGGCTGACGCGGCAATCATCGGAAGTGATCCTGCAGGCCTGTCTCGGCGAGGATGGCGCCGGCACCATCGACCCCGCAACGTCACTCACCGTCGATCGTGCCCTGAAACGCGAACCCGGCATCGTCCGTTTTTCGCTCGGGCTTGATCGGCCTCTTGTCGGTCTCGGCGCTTCGGCGCCCGTTTATTACCCGGCTATCGCCGAGATGCTCGGTACGGATGCAGCGATACCGGCCGAGGCGGACGTGGCGAATGCCGTCGGAGCGGTGGTTGGGCAGGTCCGGGCCTCCGTCACCGTTTTCGTGACGACACCGGAAGAGGGTATCTTCATTGTCAACGGCGCCGGCGCGAGCGAACGCTTTCTCGATCAGGAGCAGGCTTTCGGCGTCGCCCGGCACCGCGCACAGTCCATGGCGCTCGAGACCGCCCGCGCGAATGGCGCCGAGGAACCGGCGGCGACGATGTGGGAAGAGATCGACGCGCCGGAGATCGAGGGCGGCCGCAAGTTGATCGAGGCGCGGTTCATCGCTTCGGCCAGCGGCCGGCCGCGTATCGCGCATCACTAATGCATGTCGATCTTTTCCGTTTTGGAAAGAATTCTTCACATCCTTGCGGAATTGACAGGCAAAGGATTGATGAGAGACTGTCCGCGCGCGTGAGCGGGTCAGCGCGCTTCCCCATCCGCGTCCCGCCCTACTTATCGGAATACCGAAACAGAGATTTCAGGAGTTGTCGCATGGACCGCGTTGAGAAGTTTGGGTTGAAGATCAATGCAGGTCTCCATGATTTCCTGGTTGAGGAGGCGATGCCGGGCACCGGCGTCGACCCCGAGCGGTTCTTTTCCGCTTTCGCTGATCTCGTCCACGATCTCGCGCCGAAGAATCGGGCGCTTCTTGCCAAGCGAGACGAGATGCAGGCGCAGCTCGATGCCTGGTATCGCGACAACGGCCCGCCCGTCGATCTCGACGTCTACGAGGCCTTTCTGAGGCAGATCGGCTACCTTCTGCCGGAAGGCCCAGCCTTCTCCGTCTCCACCGCGAATGTCGATCCCGAGATCGCGACGATCGCCGGCCCACAGCTCGTCGTGCCGGTGATGAACGCGCGTTATGCGCTGAACGCCGCCAATGCCCGCTGGGGCTCGCTCTATGACGCGCTCTATGGCACCGACGCAATTCCCGACGCCGACGGCGCGGAGCGGGGCAAGACCTACAATCCGAAGCGCGGCGCCAAGGTCATCGCCTGGGCCCGGGACTTTCTGGATGCAAGCGCGCCGCTCGCCAAGGGTCGCTGGAGCGATGTGGCAGGGTTGAGGGTCGAAGCTTCTGCGCTTGCGATCGCGCTTGCGGACGGCACCAAGACGGCGCTCGCGGATCCGTCCCGCTTCGCCGGTTATTCCGGTCCTGCCGAAGCGCCATCGGAAATCGTTCTGCGCCAAAACAATCTTCATATCGTCGTAGTCCTCGATGCGACGACGCCGATCGGCAAGGGTGATCCGGCTAACGTGTCGGACATCATCATCGAATCGGCGATCACGACGATCATGGACTGCGAGGATTCCGTCGCTGCTGTCGATGCCGAAGACAAGGTCGTCGTCTACCGCAACTGGCTGGGTCTGATGAAGGGCGACCTCGAGGAAGAGGTTTCCAAGGGCGGCAGGACATTCACCCGCAAGCTCAATGCCGATCGGGTTTACACGACGCCGAACGGAACGGCGCTGACGCTGCCCGGACGCTCGCTGATGCTGGTGCGCAATGTCGGCCACCTGATGACCAACCCGGCGATACTCGACCGCGACGACCGCGAGATCCCGGAAGGCATCATGGACGCGATGGTCACGGCCCTGATCGCGCTTCACGACATCGGATCCAACGGCCGCCGGGCGAATTCGCGCGCGGGTTCGATGTACGTCGTCAAGCCCAAGATGCATGGGCCGGAAGAGGTTGCCTTTGCCTGCGAGATTTTCGCACGCGTCGAGGCGGCGCTTGGAATGCCGGCAAACACCATGAAGATGGGCATCATGGACGAGGAGCGGCGCACCACTGTCAACCTGAAGGAATGCATCCGCGCCGCCCGCGAGCGCGTCGTCTTCATCAACACCGGCTTCCTCGACCGCACCGGCGATGAGATCCACACCTCGATGGAAGCCGGCCCGATGATTCGCAAGGGCGACATGAAGCAGGCGGCGTGGATCACGGCCTATGAGAACTGGAACGTCGACATCGGCCTCGAGTGCGGGCTTTCCGGCCACGCGCAGATCGGCAAGGGCATGTGGGCGATGCCGGACCTTATGGCGGCGATGCTCGAACAGAAGATTGCCCATCCGAGGGCGGGCGCGAACACCGCCTGGGTTCCGTCGCCGACGGCCGCGACCCTGCATGCGACGCACTATCACCGCATCAACGTCGCGGAAGTTCAGGAGGGCCTGAAGAACCGGCCGCGTGCCAAGCTCGGCGACATCCTCTCGGTGCCGGTGGCGGCGCGGCCGAACTGGACCGAGGCCGAAATCCAGCGAGAGCTCGACAACAATGCCCAAGGGATTCTCGGCTATGTCGTGCGCTGGGTCGACCAGGGCGTCGGCTGCTCCAAGGTGCCGGACATCAACAATATCGGCCTGATGGAAGATCGCGCGACGCTGCGCATTTCGGCGCAGCACATGGCGAATTGGCTGCATCACGGCATTGTCAGCGAGATGCAGATCGTCGAAACGATGAAGCGAATGGCGGCGGTCGTCGACCAGCAGAACGCGGAAGATCCGAACTATACGACGATGGCCGACCGCTTCGACGAATCGGTCGCCTTCCAGGCCGCATTGGACCTCGTCCTCAAGGGACGCGAACAGCCGAACGGCTACACCGAGCCGGTCCTGCATCGCCGTCGTCTGGAGTTGAAGGCGAAGCTGGGGGCATAAGCAGCCCCTCATCCCGCTGCCGCGACCTTCTCCCCGCAGGCGGGAGAAGGGACGATGCCGCACCGCCTCAGTCTCCTCTCTCCGCGTGCGGGGGAGGGCTATGGTGAGGGGCGAGCAACGGCGCCGCTGACACACTAAATTGGCTGGAAAATAAACAAGGCCGCCGGCATCGACCGACGGCTCTCTCATTATCAAAACCCGGCAGCGTTACTGCTGAACGACCACCCTTGCGCCCTTGCCCGGCCGGACACGCGAATAGAGATCGATGATGTCCTGGTTCATCAGGCGGATGCAGCCCGACGACGCGGCAGTGCCGATCGAGGCCCATTCCGGCGTGCCATGCAGGCGGAAGAGCGTGTCCTTGCCCTCGTCATTGAAAAGGTAGAGAGCTCGCGCGCCGAGTGGATTGCTGATGCCGGGGCCCATGCCGTCTTCGACATATTTGGCGACTTCCGGCTTACGCTCGGCCATTTCCTTCGGCGGATGCCAGGTCGGCCATTCCTGCTTCCAGGCGACATAGGCCTCGCCTTCCCAGGCGAACCCGGCCTTGCCGACGCCGATGCCGTAACGTACGGCCTTACCGCCCGGCAGGACATAGTAGAGGAAGCGATTCGGCGTGTTGACGATGATCGTGCCCGGTCGCTCCTTCGTCGCGTAGTCGACGATCTGGCGGTGGAAACGCTGGTCGACCCGGTTGATCGGAATAGCAGGCAGCGCGTAGCCGTGGTCCTCGACGGCGCCGTATGTGCCGGTAAAGATCTGATTCGTCGCGATTTTCTGACCCTCGGGAGCCGGGCCGGTCGTGGACGTCGTTTGCGAGCAGCCGGCGAGGGCAACAGTGGCGGCCAGGCTGCACAAGAGGATAGCGTTGCGGAAGCGCATGGGGGTCTCGTGAAAGGAAGTAAGGGAATACGGGAGGGAGGATGCCCGGCCGTCAGCGTCATCAGCTTATTTTCGATTGCATCGCGCCGCGCAAGGGACTGCGCCGCCGCAATTTGGCCGAAAAGTGTAAATTCCGTCACGATTGCTTTTTTGCAACAAAATGGCGAAGTGGAAGGTGTTGAAACGACGCAATTCCGGACGGAAACCGCTTCACGCCTCTGCTGGAATTGTTTTAGTCCGAGAGTGAACCGATGACGATTCTATCGATCCATGGAGACAATCCGCTCTCCGACGGACGTCAGTCCGAACGGGCGATGAAGGTGCGCCGCGGCGTTCAGCGGCTGCTTGCGGAATTTCGGCATTCCGTCCTGCCCGAACTGACGCTCGCAAGCGGCAGGCGCGCCGACCTCATTTCGCTTTCGGCAAAGGGCGAGATCTGGATCATCGAGATCAAGACGTCGATCGAGGATTTTCGCGTAGATCGCAAATGGCCCGAGTACCGGCTGCATTGCGACCGACTGTTTTTCGCGACCCACGCGGCCGTGCCGCTGGACATCTTTCCGGAAGAATGCGGCCTGCTGCTTTCCGACGGCTACGGGGCGCACATGCTGCGAGAGGCACCGGAACATCGCCTCGCGCCGGCAACGCGCAAGTCCGTCGTTCAATCATTCGCCCGGACAGCCGCCCAGCGACTGATGCTTGCTGAGTGGGCAGCGGAGCGAAACGGGGAACTCGGTGACTCGATTCGCGATATCGTGGCCGGCACGCGCGACGGTTAGGCAGCCGCGTGCGCCTTCACTTCAAAAACAGCTGATATCGGATTATTTCGGGGCGCGCTTCGCCAGAATGCGCTGCAGCGTTCTGCGGTGCATGTTGAGTCGGCGGGCGGTTTCCGAAACGTTGCGGTCGCACATCTCGTAGACGCGCTGGATGTGTTCCCAGCGGACCCGGTCCGCGGACATCGGATTTTCCGGCGGCTCCACCCTCTCGCCCTGGCGCTGGACGAGCGCGGCGAAGATGTCGTCGGCATCGGCCGGCTTTGCGAGGTAGTCGACGGCGCCGAGTTTGACCGCATTCACGGCGGTGGCGATGTTGCCGTAGCCGGTCAGCATGATCATTCGCGTGTCGTCCCGGCGCCCGCGGATCGCTTCGATCACGTCGAGGCCGCTGCCGTCGCCGAGCCGGAGATCAATGACGGCGTGCTTCGGCGGATTGCCCTTGGCCTTGGCGATGCCTTCGGCGACCGACTCGGCAATATCGACCGTGAAGCCCCGCGCTTCCATCGCCCGCGCAAGACGGCGCAGGAACGGACCGTCGTCATCGACGATCAGCAGCGTCCTGTCCGGGCCGATCAGGTCGGCATCCGAAGACTGTGCACTCGGCGCGGTTGTCGATTTTTCCGTCATTTCTTCCGATCCCTAGGCAAAACACGGCCCGAACAATGCCGTTTTCGCTGAAATTATGTGGGTTTTCTCGCTGTCGTCTTCAATAAACTGCCAAAAGTCATTTCGCCAGTTTCGTATCCATCAGCGCGCGCGGCCATTCGACGCTGACACGCGCACCCGGACTGCCGTTCTCGAAGCGCAGTCGAGCGCCCGAGCGCTCAAGCAAGGTCTTGGCAATGAAGAGGCCGAGACCCAGGCCGCCGGCGCTGTCGTCCTTCTGCCGTTTGGTGACATAAGGCTCGCCGATGCGCATGAGGATATCCGGCGAGAAACCATCGCCATCATCCTCGATCGTCACCCTGACGCGTTCGGCCGTATGCTCGGCCGTGACCGTCACCTTCTTGCGCGCGTAATCGACCGCGTTTTCGAGCAGATTGCCGAGCCCGTAGAGGATCCCGGCATTGCGGATGCCGACCGGTTCCGAAGCGCGATCGCCTTTTTCCTTGAGCTCGATCTCGATCCCGAATTCGCGATGCGGCGCCATCACCTCCTCGATCAGCGAGGAAAGCGGCAGGAGCCGCATATGCTCTTCGCTCTCGGACGAAAGCGTCGTGAGCCGCTTCAGGATATCGCGGCAGCGTTCGCTCTGGCTGCGCAAGAGGTGGACGTCCTCGCCGAAGCGGGGATCGTCGCCGAGCTCGCGCTCCATCTCCTTGGCGACGACGCTGATGGTGGCGAGTGGCGTTCCGAGTTCGTGCGCCGCGGCGGCGGCGAGGCCGTCGAGTTGCGACAGGTGTTTTTCGCGCTGAAGCACGAGCTCGGTTGCGGTTAGCGCTTCCGAAAGCTCGCTTGCCTCCAGCGAAACCCGGTAAGTGTAGAAAGCGGCAAACGCCGTCATCGAAACGATCGCGAACCAGATACCGGCCGTCAGCACCCGCGGGATCAGGAGAACGGTTCCGGGATACCAGGGCAGCGGGTAGGGCGAGAAGGCAAGTGCGGTAACCCCGATGACCGCAAAGCCCGCCAGCACGATGCTGTGCGGCTTCGGCTGCGAGGCTGAGGAGATGATGACCGGCACGCAAAGGAGCGGCGCGAAGGGATTGGCGAGGCCTCCGGTGATGAAGAGCAGTGCCGTCAACTGCGCGAGATCAAGGCCGAGCAGCGCGAAGGCAGCCGGCGGTGTCAGCCGGTGTGTCGGTGGAAATCGGATCGTCAGGAGGGTGTTCAGCAGCGCAAGGCTCGCGATCAGCGCCAGGCAGGGAACGAGCGGCAAGGGAAACTGCAGCCACACCGCGGTAATGATGACCGCAAGCGACTGGCCGCCCACGGCCAGCCAACGCAGACGAACGAGCGTCTGAAGCCTGAGGCTGCGGTTGCTGTTCATGTCATTGTAGTCGAGTGCCATCGCTGCTGCCATGCTGCCGCTTTCGTTCCACCGCTGCGTCCGCCGGATTTGGGAGTCGCAGCACCCCTATAATGCCCCAAACTCATCTGATCCGGGAATTATACAGTGGTTTCATGTACCACGCGGCTTGGCGCGTGTCGTCGGCATCGCGTTCGCCGGGTCCTCCGGCCAGGGATGCTTCGGATAGCGCCCGCGCATGTCGGCTCTCACGTCCCGCCACGATCCGGCCCAGAAGCCCGGCAGATCGCGGGTCGTCTGGATCGGGCGGTGGCCGGGCGATATGAGTTCCAGGAGCAGCGGCAGCCGCCCATTGCCGATCGTTGGATGCTCTTTCAGACCGAAAAGCTCCTGTACGCGGATCGAAAGCAGGGGCTCGTCGCCATCATAGTGGATCGAATGGCGGTGCCCGGTCGGCGCTTCGAAATGCGTCGGGGCGAGCTTACCGAGATCGCGCTGAAGATCGTAAGGAACGAGCGACAGCAGGCCTTCGGCGAGATCATGGGCCCTGATCCCGTCGATGCTGCCGGCGTCATGCTGAAACGGCACGAACCAGTCGTCGAGGCGCGACAGCAACGCTTCATCCGAGACGTCCGGCCAGGGTTCGCCGATCGACCTATGGAGAAAGCCGATGCGATCGCGCAATTGTGCCGTTTCCTTCGAGAAGGGCAGGACGGCAAGGCCCAACTGACGAACGCCGTCGGCGAGCGCGCGCGCCGCCGCTTCGCCGCTCGGGCGTGAAAGCGGCGTTTCCTCGAAGATGATGGCGCCGAGGCGGGTGACCCGGCGGGCGCGCACCTGGTGGCTCGCACGATCGAAGAAGATCTGCTCCTCCCGCCGGATTGCCTCCGGCATATGTGCCTCGACATCCGCCCTGGTGATTTCTGCTGCCGCGAGCACGCGCTGGGCGCCAGCCCGTCCGGTCAGATCGGCAATGACCAGCATTCCCGCTGCGGCAAGCCGCTCGGTTTCCGGTACTTCGGCGCCGCGTCCGTTCGCCATGACGAAGCGCCCGCGGCCGCCGCGCTGGAGCGCGATCCGGTCAGGAAAGGCGTGCATCAGCAATGGACCGGGCAGCGCGCTTTGGCCATTGCTCATCTGCGCCTTGAGGTCGGCCGCCATGCGCCTTGCCAGCCCCCGAGCGGCATCGGCGCGATCGCCGCGGTCCGCCCGGAACCGGCGCAGCCGCTCCTCGAGATCGAGGCTGCTGCCGCCGAGGCCTTGCTCGGTCAGCATCACCGCCAGCAGGCAGGCTTCCTGCGCCTCGCCCTCTTCCGCCGCCGAGACCGCCATTGCCGCCAGCCGGACCGGCAAAGCGAGATCGCGTATCCTGCGCCCGCGCGGTGTCAGCGCACCGTTGGCATCGAGCGCTCCAAGCTCGACGAGCAGGCTGCGCGCCTCACGCAACGTCGTCTCGGGCGGCGGATCGATGAAGGCGAGCGAGGATGGATCGGCAACGCCCCAGTGGGCGAGGTCGAGCAGAAGGCCGGAAAGATCGCTCGCGAGGATCTGCGGCGGCGTGAAGGCGACAAGCGCTGCGGTCTGGCCCGGGTGCCACAGGCGAATTGCAATCCCGGGCTCGGTTCGTCCGGCGCGCCCAGCGCGCTGATCGGCGGATGCCCGCGATACGCGCACCGTCTCCAACCGGGTGATCCCCGTCGAGGCTTCGAACACCGGCAGTCGCTGCAGACCGCTGTCGACGACGATCCTGACGCCGTCGATGGTGATCGAGGTCTCGGCGATCGACGTCGCCAGCACGATCTTGCGCGTGCCGGCGGGTGCCGGGCGGATGGCCGCATCCTGCTCCTTCTGGCTCAGATTGCCGTAGAGCGGCACGACCGCGGTTTTCTCATCAAAACGCCCGGCGAGACGCTCGGCGGTGCGGGTGATCTCCCCCTGGCCTGGAAGGAAGGCGAGGATCGAACCCGCTTCGGATCGGTGGGCGTCCACGATCGCCCGCGCAACCGCATTCTCGGCGCTCTCGCCAGCGTTCCTCTCCTCGTAGCGAATATCGATCGGAAAGCTGCGGCCCTGGCTTTCGATGACGGGAGCATCGCCAAGCAGCCTGGCGACCCGCCCGACGTCGAGCGTTGCCGACATGACGACGATCTTCAGGTCGTCGCGCAAAGCCGACTGCACATCGAGCGCCAGCGCCAGACCGAAATCGGCGTCGAGCGAGCGCTCGTGGAATTCATCGAAGAGCACGGCCGAAACGCCGGAAAGTTCGGGGTCGTCGAGGATCATCCGGCTGAAGACGCCCTCGGTCACCACCTCGATTCGCGTCCGCGCCGAGATTCTGTTGTCGAGCCGCATGCGGTAGCCGACGGTCTCACCGACCTTTTCTTCGAGCAGCTCGGCCATCCGTCCGGCGGCGGCACGGGCGGCGAGTCTGCGTGGCTCCAGGAGGATCACCTTGCCGCCGTTGAGCCAGGGCTGGTCCAGAAGAAAGAGCGGCACAAGCGTCGTCTTGCCGGCGCCGGGCGGCGCCGAGAGCACGACGGACGGCGCCTCTTTGAGCACCTCGCCCACACGGGGCAGAATGTCACGAACCGGCAGTGGCGGAAGATCGCGCATCAGGCCTCTGCCTCGCTGCCGATCTCGATCACTCTGCCGCCGGCCGCTTCCGCGTCCGCGCCGTCATGGGTGACGAGAATGATCGGCACGCCTGCCGCCTTCGCCTTCGAGAAGACCAGCGCGCGGGTCTGCTGCCTGAGTGCCGCGTCGAGTTTCGAAAAAGGTTCGTCGAGAAGGAGGTAACGCGGTGCCGAAACGAGCGTACGCTGCAGCGCCACGCGCGCCTTCTGGCCGCCGGAGAGCGTTTCCGGATCGCGATCGAAGAAGCCGGCGAGCCCGACCTGCTCCAATGCCCGCTCGGCGAGCTGTCGTCTCATCTTATGTCCTTTCACCGCCTGCGGCATCGCGAACAGGATATTGCCGCCGACGGAGAGATGCGGAAAAAGCAGGGGGTCCTGAAACAGGATGCCGGCGCGGCGCTTATTTGCCGGGACATCGGTCAGGTCTCTGTCACCGATCAGAATTCGGCCGCTGACACGGAAGGCCGGATCGACAAACCCGCCGGCAAAGGCGAGCAGTGTCGACTTGCCGGAGCCGGACGGGCCCATGACGGTCAGAACCTCGCCGGGCATCACCGTCGCCGATACGGACAGCAACGTTCGCTCCGCGAGCCGAATCGTCACATCCGCCAGCGTGAGCGGCATCGGGTCGTCAACTGCCTGCATTCACATCCTCATTGCGCGACGGTTGCGGAATAGCAACTGGGGCCCAAGCGACGCAACGACAAATGCGAGAAAGGGAAGAGCCGCCTGGACGAGCGCATAGACACCGATGACGCGCCGGTCGCCGCCGGCCGAAAGAGCAACCGCCTCGGTGGTGATCGTTGTCAGCCGTCCTGCTCCGATCAGCAGCGTCGGAAGGTAGAGGCTCACCGACACCGAAAACCCGACGGCAAAGGCGGTGAGGCAGGCTCGAAACAGAAGCGGCAGCCGGACCGTCACGAGCACCCGCAGGGGCGGTTTCCCGAGCCCGGCCGCTACCTGTTCGAAACGTGGATCGAGTTCGCGCCAGGGTGCCGACAGCGAGAGGAGGACATAGGGCAGGACGAACAGCAAATGGACCGCCAGCACGCTTGGGAAAGCGGGTGTGAAGCCGATCGAGACCGCCAGGACCTGCAGGCCGAAGACAAAACTGATCTCGGGTACGATGAGCGGCAGGTAAAGAAGCTTGTAGCTTGCACCGTTGCCGCCCTGGCCGTCTCGATGAAGCAATGAAATCGCGATAAGCAATGCCAGCGCCGAGGCGGAAAGGGCGAGGGCGACAGTCGTGAGCAGCGGCTCAGAGATCTGTGGCAACGTGCGCAGCCAGATCTTGGCGGTTATCATTCCGGGCAGTGCTTTTGGAAACGGCCAGAGACCGGCGACGGACCAAATGAAGAGGGCGCCCAGTCCCGAAAATATGATGGCGGCGCAGCCCGCCATGGCCAATCCCGATGTTGCCCGGGGCAGCATGTCTTTCCGCAGTCGCGTACCCGCGAACGTCAGGAAGGTTAGCGCGAGCTTTCCGAGCCGTTCGAGCGCGAGCCAGATTCCGATCGCCGCAAAGACGACGAAGAGTTGCAACAATGCGCCGGCGGAGGCAAGAAATCGCATCCTGAGGTCGTGATCGGCCGCCCAATGAGCAATGCGCACAGGCAGCGTCGCCGGCAGCTGCGGACCAAGGATCATCGCGATATCGACAACGGAGACGGAATAGACAAGCACAGCAAAGACAGGCAGTCGGATCTGTCTGTAGAGCGTCGGCCAGAGGCTGATCAGAAAGCCGGACAAACGTCCGTAGCCAAGTGCCGCCATCAGCTGCCTTGCCCTGCGCAGCGGAAGTTGTGGCAAGCCAGCGAGCGTCACCAGGAAGAGGAAGGGCACTTCCTTTGTGACAAGCCCCGCGATCATCGAGAGCGCGAGGGGGTCGTTCGGCAGAAGCCAGTCCGGCGGCCGCGTGAAGCCGGTCAGCTCCGGCGAGACCAGTCGGAGAAGCAGCCCGGAAGGCGCGATGAGGAAGGCGAGAGCAAAGGCCGCGGCGGCGTGTGGAACGGCAAGCAGCGGCGAAACGAGATGATGGATGCGGGCAAAAATCGGCGTGCCGGCAAAGCCTGCAGTGAAGGTTCCGACGATTGCGAGCGCCGCAAAGGTGGTGATCAGGCCCGCCGCCAGGGCGATAAGGACGGAACGAAGGATGTGGGGCTGGCCAGCAAGCTCGGCGAGATACACCGTCGTCGGGCGAAAGCCGCCGAGAGCAGGCAGGTAGCCGAATGCCGGCAGGATCGTTCCCGCGACCCCCGCCAGCACCGGGAGTCCAAGGATGATGACAAGAAGGCCGTTGCCGGCGGTCACGTACGTGACCCCTCGGTCTTGATCCAGCCGCCTAGTTCGCTGCCCCATATCGCCGGGTCCATTCCGCCTCAATTCGCGTCATCCAGTCCGGATGCGGCTCGCCGAGCGCAGGTCCAAGTTGGTCGGGGCCGAGCGTCGCGGCGCCGAGATCGAGTGCCCTGAAGGCTTGCCGCTCGGCGGCCGGAAGCTTTGCCAGCGACAGGACGGTCGGGTCGCCCCAGATTTTCGGGTCCTGCTTGCGCAGCTGGGCCTCGGGTGAGAGCAGGAAATTGGCGAAGAGCAGCGCGCCCGCTTTCGCCGAGGCGTTGTAGGGGATCGCGACGAAATGCGTGTTGCCGAGCGTGCCGCCCGAAAAGACGAAGGATCGCACGCTGTCCGGCAGTTCTCCATTGGCAATCGCCGCCGACGCTTCCGCCGGATTGAAGGCGAAAATGATGTCGAGCTCGCCGTCGGCGAACTTCTGTTTCATGTCAGGGTAGTTCTGCGGATAGGCCTTGCCCTTGCGCCAGAGCAGCGGCGTGAGCTTGTCGAGATAGGCAAAGAGCGGAGCGGCATCCCCGGCAAAGGTCGCCTCGTCAACGGGCTTTTGCAGCTTGGCCTTGTCGTCGATCAGCTCGGTCAGCACCTGCTTGAGGAACGACGAGCCGGTGAAGTCCGGTGGCTGCGGATAGGAGAAACGGCCGGGATTGGCCTTGGCCCACTCGAGCAGTTCAGCGGCCGAATCGGGCAGTTCGCCGCTCGGGGTGCGCGCCGAATCGTAGAAGAAAACGAGCTTGGCGCTGCCCCAGGGGCTTTCCAGTCCCTCGGTCGCTATCGTGAAATCGGTGAGAACCGTCGCTTTGCTCTCATGATCGACATAGGCCCAATTCGGCAGTTTCGTCGCCCAATCGGGAGAAAAAAGCAGGCCCTCGCGTTTCATCGCCGCGAAGTTTTCGCCGTTGATCCAGACGAGATCGACAGCGCCGCCATGGTCCTTTCCAGCGGCCTTTTCCGCGACGACGGTCGCGACCGCCTTTGCGGTGTCGTCGAGTTTCACATGGACGACGGAGACGCCGTAGCGCGCTTTCATTTCGTCGCCGGCCCATTTGATATAGGCGTTGATGTTTTCTGCGCCGCCCCAGGCATTGAAATAGACGGTCTGGCCCTTGGCCTCCGCGACGACCGAATTCCAGTCGCTGACGTCGATCGCGGACGCTTCGCTGGCGAGACCGAGCGCCAGGGTTGCGGCCGTGATGAACTGTCTTGCCCGCCCGATCATGAGCCGCTCCGTCTCGCTTCTGCATGTTTCCTTAAATCGTAGCCGATTTAGGGATAAAAACATGCAGGAATTCAAAGTGCTGCAGCGTCCGTTGCGCGTCTGATAAGACGCGCGGCGCTGTAGGTGTCGGGCGAAGGTAAGCCGCATGCCGTCCGCGTCAATGCGCGCCAGCGGGCGGCGCTCTCACGATTCGGTGAAACCGGTCGCCGGATGCCGGATGCGGAAAGGCCTGGCCGCCTTGCGTCGATCAGGCCATGTCACGCTGCGCTTCGAAGGCAAGCACCGCGCCTGCCAGATCTTCCAATGCGGCGCCGACCGACTTGAACAGCGTGATTTCCTCGGCCTTCGTGCGGCCGGGATGTGCGC